>CANMLL010000009.1 GCA_947498775.1 uncultured Aquimarina sp. | reverse complement strand
ACTTCTAACTTTTTCATTTGTTTTAATTTTTGTTCGGTGTCCGAAGTCGGTAGCCCGAGGTCGGAAGTCAGGAGTTTCATTACCTCTGTCCTCTGTCTTCATACTTCTGACTTATTCATTTGTTTTAATTTTTGTTCGGTGTCCGAAGTCGGTAGCCCGAGGTCGGAAGTCAGGAGTTTCATTACCTCTGTCCTCTGTCTTTTTCACTTATTCTTTTATTACTAATTTTTCAAGCTTTTTTAATCGATTCTCGAGTGCTTTATTTATTTCTTGTTGATTATTTATTTGTTTTTGTTGTTGAATTGTATATAAAGTCAGCTCTTCAATTTTCTCAAGTAATTTCATATTCATCACTCCCAAATCCACACCTTCAGTTTCCATAACCTTGGCCGATGGAATATTAGGCAAGTGCCCTTTTTCCTGGATGTGTTGTTGTACCTCTTCAATGGTCAACAAATCATACTCTTTTTTGAAAACATAATCGGGAGCTGGTACGCTTAGATCAATCTTTACTTCTTCGGCATGAATTTTTCCTTTTACGGTGAGTTTGGCGTCGGGGGTGGTGGTGCCGATGCCTACATATCCATTGGCTTTTAAATACATATGTGTCTGGTTATAACCTCCAGTTGCTGAAAATGCTAATCCACCAAAAGAAGGGTGTTTGATCGCTGCACTTGTGTATCCAGCTCTATGAAAAGATAAAACCACATCCCCAGCATCACTATTTTGTAATTCCAGCGTATGTTTTCCCGTTTGCCAATGCGGTCCTGTTACATTTCCAATATTTGCTGTAATTGTTGCAGTTCCATTAACGTGAAGTTTTTCGTCTGGAGTTATTGTGCCTATCCCAACATTACTTGTTGTTCTTGAAACAGATAGTGCAACATCATCAGGTCGGCCTATTAAAGCCAGACCATTACCCGTATTAGTTCTTAATAGCGACCAATCACCAACATCATTATCTCTATAAAGTAATAGGTCGGTATTACCATTCTTTATGGCTAAAACACCATGCACTTCTAGCCTATACGTTGGATTTGTAGTTCCTATGCCTACATTACCATCCAGGTTTACTTTGATTCTCTCCTTTCCTTGTGTATAAAAATTTAACCCGAAATAACCCGATAAACCCACATGATGATACCCTGTACCGCTTATTTTTGATAATCCGTAATGTGCAACAGAATTACTAGATACACTAAAAGCATCATGGGTATAAAATCCTATCTTATTAATAGAAGAAATGTCTCCGTTGACTTGCAATTTTGCCGAAGGATTATTTATCCCTATCCCAACATTACTTTCTTTAGAATAAATTGTATTTTGACTATCGTAATTGTGTTGTCCATTTATAATTTGATTTATTCCGATTAATACAATTAATGCAATTGACTTTTTCATTTATTTTTATTTTTTAGACTCAAGCTTTTCTAATCTTAATTGAAGGGCATGAAAATCTTTATTCAACTTTTTTAGATCTTCAATTTCTTCTTTCTGTATCTTTAATTCTTTCTCTTGAGCAATGGTATAAAGTGTCAACTCTTCAATCTTTTCAAGAAGTTTTAGATTCATTTCTTTAAGATTGATTCCTTCTTTTTCCATCTCTTTAGCCGATGGAATGTTTGGTAAATGCCCTTTTTCTGAAATGTGTTTAGATACTTCTTCTAAGGTTTTTAGATTATAATCTTCTAAAAACACATAATCTGGGGCTATAGAACCCGCCAGATCTACTTTGACTTCTTGGGTGTGTATTTTTCCTTTTACAGTGAGTTTGGCGTCTGGATTAGTCGTCCCAATGCCTACACTACCATTAAATGTTGCTATCTTGGGAAGAAATCTTAGTGGTACACTTTCGAATACCCCATCTCCCCACATACTTATTTCCATAGCGTTTCTAGATTTGTACCAACCTATAAACATTTTTTTGTCTTCGGCAGAATTTGATAATTTCAGTTGCCAAAAATCTCCTCCAACTACGTCCAAATTTCTATCCGGGGTCCTTGTACCTATTCCAATATTTCCTGCAGCGTCAATGTATAAACGTGAATTATCTTTGTTATATGTATTGCTGCCAGTTTGCAAATCAATGCTATGCCCGTGAAATAGTGTTAATCTTTTGAAGTTTCCATCATCAGCCGTTATTCCTCCTCCGTATGGATGAGTGCTATTTACAGGCCATAAAATTTGGTTATATTCTGAGGAAAATTTTATGTTTCCTGATATATTCAACCTATCTGATAAAGTACTTGTTCCTAAACCTAGGTTTCCATTAAATAAAACATCTCCGCCATTGAGAAAGGCAGTTTGATTTGCCCAAGCCCAACTTCCATTAATCAAAGGAGCTATATACAAAGTGGTTCTTCCATCATCAGGAGTATGAAACCTCCAACTATTGCTCCCACCAGATATAAGATCTTGACCGTAAGAAAATGAAAGACTGAATGCTGATAAAAAGATGATTAATATATTTTTCATTATGCTATTATTATTCGTGGTTAACAGCTCCTGTTATTCTTCTAAAGCCTGAATTCGTGACCATTGGTAATTCTGCATAGCAGCATAGCCATGCATGTTAAAATGCTTGTTTTCATAATTGGTTGATGATTAAAAAAATAATTTTTGGCTTTCTATTCTGGGGTAGTAAAAAGCGCGGCAAATATAGATATATTATAGTCATACTATAAACGAAACTGGTACTTGTTAATAATTTATTAATGAAATGCAAAAGCATAAAATTCCTAATAACTGATTATCAGTATAATAGGTTTTTTGATTTGGTTTTATTTGCAAGTATAGAAAAACCCAGTTTCATTTTTTAAAACTCATGAAAATTTTTTCAAAAAAATTTGAGATTGGATAATCGACTAAAAAGAATATATCTTCGGATTACTCATTACGAATAATCCTACTACTTAAAATGCTTCGTTTTTTGAGTAGTAAGGGTATGATGATCGAGAAAAATACAATACCATTAAAGCGTACCAACATAGATTCAAAAAACAGTGAAATAAAAAGAATTACGAAAACAGCAACTTCGTTTCTACTTCTATTCATTCGTATTGCTAACAACATAAAAATATTCGCCAATACTGCAAACCCAGTGATTCCGGTTTGAAGAAATGTTTGAAGAAATTGATTGTGCGCATTGTATTTGTTTTGATAGTTAGAGATATAATTTAATTCTTTGTATTTTTCTGTCAAAACATCATTGGTATCTCCTATTCCATAACCAAAAATCGGAGCTTCTTTTATTAATTTCATGCTGGCATCCCAGGTTAGTAGTCTTGATTTTTCTACAGTAGTATTATCAATTTCAAGGGTATGATTTGTATCGGTTACATTGGTATAAAAATCAAAGACTCTTGGGTTTTGTAAAAACACAATAAGCCCCAACATAAATACGATGATCATAGTATATTTTTGATTTTTGTCTGAAATATTGAAAATTAACAATAGACTCATCATTGCTAAAATCAGATAGGCAGCAATCGAGGCTAACAGAAAGAGATATACAAATAGGATGATTGTAATACATAATTGTGTCCTGGATTGAAGTTTGTTCTTAAGATAATAACTCAATACCAGCAATATATATAAGGAAACATAACTAGGATTCACCAAACCCGAAAATTCTGCTCCCATAAAATAGTTCCATCCTTGATTTAAAGACTCCAAAAGCAAGGAGATTCCTTCTAAAGAAGTTTCAAAAGAGGTGATATTTCCTTTTACAATCAATAGTACATTATAGCAAGCAACCGAAAGGTTAATAAAAAAAGAAACTATTAAGCCATAAAGCAAAAATTCGAATAATTTTTTTACCGTGGAAGCATCTTCTTTTACAAAAAGAAAGATAATCGGAAAAAACAATAATGATAGTGATCGTTGAAGTAATTCTAGCCCTGCCGAAATATTATCCGAATATAGCAAGCTAAATGCCATTATAATAAAATACAGTGGAAAAAGTAGCAATGCTTTATCATCAGAAAATAACTTCTTCCTGGATCTAAAAATATTAATAAGTCCCAGAACAATTGAAACAATAAAAAAGGGTGTGGGAAGATTAATCCCAAGCGGTAAAAGGAAGAAAGCAGTATATAGACTATTCCAAAATATGGTGAGTACCAGATTGTTTTCATCTCTGTAAAACATTGTAGTACATCTGGATATTATTTTGGTTAAGTTCACAGGTTTAGTTGTGTTAATTCTGATTTTTATTTATACTAAACTACCAAAAAATGAATTAATTATAAATTGACTAAACACAAAAGAGATTTTATCATGAAAAATCTCTGTGTTCACTTTTATGGAGCTCTTCTTTTGAAAGGCCTTTAAAATACTCCAGTGTATTTCTCATCCCTTCTGCTCTATCTATTTTTGGCTCCCAGTCTAAAATCTCTTTTGCTTTGGTAATATCGGGTTGTCTTTGAAGAGGGTCATTAACAGGTAAAGGTTTATAAATCACCTTTTGATCTGTTGCTGTAAGTTTAATAATTTCTTCAGCAAAATCTGCTATTGTAATTTCACTGGGATTACCAATATTTACTGGATATACATATTCACTAAAAAGTAATCTATAAATACCCTCTATTAAATCATCAACATAACAAAAAGAACGCGTTTGTAGACCATCTCCAAAAACGGTAAGATCTTCACCTCGTAAAGCCTGGCCTATAAAGGCAGGAACTACTCTACCATCGTTTAATCTCATTCTTGGGCCGTATGTATTAAAAATTCGAACTATTCTGGTTTCTAAGCCATGATATGTATGATACGCCATAGTGATCGACTCTTGAAAACGTTTTGCTTCATCATAAACTCCTCTAGGACCAATGGTGTTTACATTCCCAAAATAATCCTCGTTTTGAGGGTGAACCAATGGATCCCCATAAACTTCACTAGTAGATGCAATAAGTATTCGTGCCTTTTTTTCTTTCGCCAGACCTAAAAGATTATGTGTTCCCAAAGAACCTACCTTTAACGTTTGAATAGGAATTTTTAGATAATCGATTGGACTTGCAGGAGAGGCAAAATGAAGAATATAGTCTAACTTACCTGGAACATGAACAAATTTTGTAACATCGTGATGATAAAACTCAAAATGTTCAAGTTTAAATAAATGCTCAATATTTTTAAGATCTCCAGTAATTAAATTATCCATTCCGATTACATGAAACCCTTCGTTGATAAATCGATCACAAAGATGAGATCCTAGAAAACCAGCCGCTCCTGTAATTAGAACTTTTTGCATTTTATAATTGTATATCTTTTCTACCTATTGAAAAATAGGAAATCTCCTCTTTTTCAATATCTTGAATGTCGTATAAATTTCTGCCGTCAAAGATAACGTTATTGATTAGATATTCCTTTATTATATCAAAATCTGGTGTTCTAAAAATGCTCCACTCCGTACAAATTATTAATGCGTTGGCACCTTTTAAGACATCGTACATAGAGTTAGCGTAAGTAATTTTGTTATCTAGTTTAGCTTTTACATTTTCTATAGCTTCAGGATCATACGCCTTCACTTTTGCTCCTTTACTTAATAGTTTATCTATAATTGCTAATGATGGTGCTTCTCTAATATCGTCAGTTTCCGGTTTAAAGGCGAGACCCCAAATAGCAAAAGTTTTTCCTTCCAGATTATTATCAAAATACTCTTTAATTTTTGGTAATAAAGCGAGTTTTTGTGCTTTATTCACTCTAATAACGGCATCTAGCATTTGAAAGTCATAAGAGGCTTCTTTTCCCGAATTATGTAAAGCCTTTACATCCTTAGGAAAACAAGATCCTCCATATCCTATCCCTGGGAATAAAAATCGCTTACCTATTCTTGAATCGGTTCCTATTCCTATTCGAACCTTGTCTACATCGGCACCCACTTTTTCACAGTAATTGGCAATTTCATTCATGAAGGTAATCTTTGCCGCCAAAAAAGAGTTTGCCGCATATTTGGTGAGCTCTGCAGATTTCTCATCCATAACCAAGATAGGGTTACCTGATCTCACAAATGGTTTATAGAGTTTTTTCATCAAGTCGATAGCTCGTTCTGAGCTTGAGCCAATCACTATTCTTTCTGGTTTAAGGAAATCATCTACTGCAAATCCTTCTCTCAAAAATTCTGGATTAGAAACTACATCAAAATCACTTTTTGCATTTTTACTAATAATCTCTTTTACCTTATCAGCTGTTCCTACAGGAACTGTACTTTTATCAACTATTACTCTATATTGCGTAATCAGTTTTCCTATCTCTTCGGATACGCCCAGAACGTATTTTAAATCTGCAGATCCATTTCCGTCCTCAGGTGTAGGTAATGCCAAAAAGATAATTTCTCCATGATCCAGACCTTCTTTCAATGATGTGGTAAACGTTAGCCGCTTTGCTTTTATATTTCTTTCAAAGAGTACATCTAAATGAGGTTCATAAATTGGGACTTCGCCATCTCTCATTTTCTGAACTTTTTGTTCATCGATATCAACACAAATCACCTCGTTACCTGTTTCTGCTAGACAGGTTCCTGTTACTAAACCTACATACCCCGTGCCTATTACTGATATTTTCATTTAATAGTACGCTTCTTTTTATGAATGAATTTTTCTCCCCCTTTTTTAACTTCATTTTTCAAATTATCAACTTTTCTTCTAAAAAGAATTTTTCTCTTGATATTTGCAAAACTATAGTCAAATCGATAGAAAAAATATCCTAGAAATAGAACGGTAGCGATAAGTGCAATAACTAAATAAAGGTTGTAAGAGGAGCTTCCTAGAATTATAAAGAAAATAACAAAAATTAAATTAAATCCACCTATTATAAAACTGGCTTGTTGGTGAGAAATTTTGAAATAATCAATTAATATATGATGCGTATGATTTCTGTCTGGAGAGAAAGGACTTTTTTTATTTGCTAATCTAATAGTAAATACTCTAGCGGTATCAAATAGTGGAACTATTAGAATGCTTATCGCAATTAAAGGTACGTTTTCTAGTAAAAAAGGAAGACTATTATAAGATTCAGGTGATAACGCTAAGAATTTTAGTGTTAATGTACTTATAATAAAACCAACAATAAGAGATCCTGTATCGCCCATAAAAATCTTCTTATTAGAAGATAAATTAAAGCTTAGAAACGCAATTAAAGCTCCATTCAATGTTAGACAGAGTAATACAAAGAAATATTCTCCTGTTATGTAAAAAATAGTCGTATAAATAATCAAAATAACAACACCTACAATAGCTGCCAGACCATCTATGCCATCAATCAGATTGTACGCGTTAATAATAGTTAACATTACAAACCCTGCAACGCCATAATATAAATAAACTGGTACTTCATGTATACCCAAAAATCCATTTAAAGAATGAATCATAAAACTCTCGTTGCTCAAAATAAAAAGTATCGAAACTAATTGTGCTGCAAGCTTGGTATATGGAGAAAGTACTAGTAAGTCATCCTTTAGCCCTATAATAAAAAGAATAGTTAGTCCAGGAATAAAATAGATTGCTTCATCATGATTACCCCATCCTTTTAAAAAAAACAGTGCAAAAACTAGTGTGTAGAAAAAAGCAATTCCCCCTAATGTTGGTGTGATTTTAACATGTGAACTCCTTTTGTTGGGTTGATCCATAAGTTTCTTATGTTCAACTAAACCAATAATTTTTGGTATTGTGAAATAAGTAAGGACATAAGCTCCTAAAAAGAATAATATGGGAAAATATAGTTGCAAAGATTTTAATTTTTAATCATTAATACACTAGAAAGATTCTACAATAGTATTGAATACTTCTTTTAATTCTACAGTTTCTTCTAAATTATTAACAACATTATTTGTATCAATAAAATATCCAATCGGATCGTGCTCTCCATTTTTAATTGCAACAAATGCAATTTTATCTTTAAAATTTGAAACCGTTTTATCTCCCTGAATCTTGAAATCCTCATCTATGTCATTTGGATAAGTAAGCTCAACAAAAAGGCTATCTTCTCTATTATCTACAGTAAAAATTTTAGTTTTATCTTTTACCGACTCATATTTCTCAAGTGTTTCCTGAGCCAAAGAAGCATCTTTTTTTGAATGAAACTCTATCAAAAAATCTCTTGACATTCTAGGGGTTACAGTCTTAATTCCTTTAATTTCTAATTCAGCCAAAAAATTATCATGATCATTAAGTCTCCAATAAAAAGTATTGTGTTTATGAGGTTTTTGATGTAAACCAGTACAAACAATTAATCTTGTTTTGAGTTTTAATAATTTGCCAATGATTTTATCGTACTCTATTAAAATCCCTAGTAAAGGATCTTGTTTTTCTGGGCAGTACCATTCAGGATTCTTAAGGTCTCCGTCATAAGCCGCAGAATTAAACATATAATGATGTTGAAAATGTGCTCCCGTATTCAGAAACAGGTTCGAAAAATCTGGTTGATGTTTTTTCCATTGATGAATAAAAGTATCTCCTAATAACTTATCCAAAACAACCGCCTTTATACCTACTTTAGATTTTATAGAAAGTAATAATTTAAAATACTGAGGGTATGATGAAGGTTTTACTACTTTAAGCAACGTTTTTATAATAGCAAGGATTGATTTTTTAGAAACGCTTTCTTTTGCATTATCATTTACTGCTTGAGATACTGCTTTTGAAACATCTTGTATAAACTTTTCTCCCGAAGCTTTTGTTTGGGTCCAAGGGTCAGGAACAAAAAACTTAGGTTCTTTTAATCTATTGTCGGCATTAAACGGACTAACAGCACCAACGGTTAAACCTTTTTCTTCAGCAATTTCAAAAATTTGTTTTAGATCTTTTCTTTCGACTATATCTCCTAATCTAAAAACCTGATGTTCATCATAATCTTTTCCCGTATGAACCGTAACCCATTGTATCCAAGGTTCTAAAAGTTGATATTCTTTTTCTGATGTTGTTGCAGAATATCCAAATTCATTAAATAAATACTTGAAATTTGGTAACAATCCTTTTTCACTATAATACTTGATATAGTCAAAATTTAATTCGTTAAGTCCAAGTAATATTAATTTTTCTTTCATCTCAATTTTTTAAATAAAACTGTTCCATTTTCTTGCATACTTAAATCCTGATACCAAAAGATATAAAAACAATCTAAAACTTTTCGTAGAACCTCTTTCGTAATCATGAATTGCTTTAACAAGAGGATAATAAATAACAGTATGATTATTATTTTTTACTTTCCTACATATATCAAAATCCTCCATATACATAAAATATCGTGGATCAAACCCTCCTATTTTAGTAAAAACCTTTGTGTCAAAAAGTTGAAAACATCCAGAAATAAAATCAACAGATAAAACTTTTGATTTATCTTTATCTGCATATTCTGTGTAATCAATTCTATTTTTAAATATTTTATTTAAAAGTGATCTTCTTACAAAAAGATCAAAAAATGAAGGTGATCTTCTTATAGATGAAGACTGGATATCACCATTTTCAAATATTATTTGAGGTGATATTACTCCCACTTGATCTTTAGCTCTAAAATACTCTATCAATTCAGTTAATATATTAGCAGAAAACCTAACATCAGGATTTAAGACTAAATGATATTTTGATTTATTGTGGATAAGATCAATAACTTTATTATGCCCTTTCCCAAAACCAAGATTATCATTATTATAAATGTATTCTATATGTGGATTATCTTCAAAATAAACTCTTAAATCGTCTGTAGGAGAGTTGTCAACTAAAAACAATTTCTTTTTCAAATCGGTGCCTAAAAAACTATCAATCGCACCTTTCAAGATTTCGAGATTGTTTTTATAAAGCACTATGGTTGCTGTAATATCTAACATTTAATCGATTATATTTATTATCCTTGACAAAAGATAATTATAAACTTCTCACTCATTAATTATCTTATTTAAAAGTGTATTCCATCCAATACAAAAAGGCTCATCCACTTCAACCTTTTCATGATAATTTTCTTCAAGTTTTTCTTCTATTAATTTTTCCATCAATAAAGATAGTTCTTTTGGGCTATAAGGGTTAAAAAAATGAGCTTTTCTATATTCACCTAAGGTTTCGTATGCATAAGGTAAATCAGCCAAGAAAATTGGTTTATTAAAATGTTTAAACTCTGTAATAGGCAAACCCCAAGACTCCAACTTTGATGGAAAAACTAAACAATCCACCTCATTATAATACTCAAACACCTCTTCTCTGGTAATAAGACCTATAAACCTTATTCCTTCAATACCATTATACTTATTTATTAAGTATTTTGCATATGAGCTAGATATATTTTCATCAACAGTTAAAATAATTTCTGCTTTTGATTTAAGGTTATTATTCAAAAGCTTGTAAGCATCGCATACTAGCTCAAAATTTTTAAAACCTCTAGGGAAACTCGGAAAAAAGAATTTTTTCTTTTGACTATTCTTTGGGTTATTTGTTTTGGGTATACTATTTAAATATTTATTATCAATTGTCGGATAACAAACAATTACATTTTTTAACCTCCATTTCTCCACAAAGGCACTTCTTAACCAATCCTGTTGTACAATTACATAATTATTCTTTTTAATATTAATCCGATAGAACAGTCTATATGCAAATGACTGAATCACAGTTGGCGTGGTATAAAACAAATCTTTAAAATTCCATTTAAAAAAAATAGCTGCATTATGACAATAAACTACTCTTTTTTTACTTTGGACGTTTGGTGTTATATCGCTAAGAGATATCCAAAGAAATGGATTCATCTTTTTAGATATCTTTTTGAAATATAAATATTCGTAGTAAAATTTTCGAAAGTAAGATTTTTTAGTGTTTGGAAATTCAATAAAAGTTACATTTTCAATATTAAATAAACTTTCAGAATAAACAAGAGCTACTATGTCATAAAATTGCGAAAAGTCTTTATCCAAAACTCCCAAACAGTCTTTCAAGATTGAAAGCGGTCCAGCTTCAGTCACATTAACAGCAGATACGATTATTATTTTTTTCAAGGATTATTATATCTTATTTCTTAAAAAGATCTTTTTTGCAACCTTAAATAAAACTGGTGGCGTTATATCAATCAAGACTTTTTTAAGAAGATTAAATCTTTTCATTTTTTGATCCTGTTTTCTTGACATAAAAATTGTACCGTGAGTATCTTGATCTTGTTTAATTTCTTCTTCAGGTCTTCCATTTGTATAGTAATACAAGGCGATAGACTTTCTACTTCTGTTCTCAGGACAGTTAAGTGTATCTGGGTGACCATGGTAAGAATCAGATGTCGTTGAAAAAATAGCTATTTTATTAAAGTCAGGTCTTATTTTCTTAACACATCCTTTCATTTCTGTGTCCCATAATTCAAAGTGACCTCCATATTCCTCCTCCCAATCTTTATTTAAATAAATCAAAAGATTTAATCTCCTATCTAAATTGTTATTATAATGTTTATTAAAATCTGCATGTATTTTTAAAAACCCTCCTTTTTTTATTTCATGATAGCCACCTCCTACGAAGTATGGATCAGGAATTAAATTTTCGATACCTGTTAGATCACCTAAAAAATCCAGAAATGGCTGAGAGTTTAAATAATGAAGTAAATCTTTAGTGTTTTGACCAAAAAGATTTTCTCCCTTTGTTGCCAATTTTTTTTCATTTGGATTATCAAATTTAACAGAACTTTTCTTCGATAAATCTGGAAATTCTTTTAAAACTCCATTTAAAACATTCTCCTTGAAAAAATCCTCAAATGAAATATTCGGATATGGATTTGCCCCAACATAATCTTCATTAAATTTTTCCGAAACCTCATTTAAATCTTTGTATTTTTCACTTAAAAAATCTCTCATATTACTAATTGTTTATTAAAACCTGCTTCTTACTGAAAAAATAAATTATTAAAAACAAGGTGAAACCTAACATAAAATAATTCCCTTGTCTTATACATCTTAAAAAAATTAGTACAAATATACCATTGTTTATTAACCAATAATTTATTTGTAGTGTATTTTTTGTATCAATCTCCTTTATTTTTATTCTATACCTTAATAAAAAAAGAAGAAATAAAGCCAAAGATAAAATTCCTAATTCTGCTGATATTCTTAAAATTAAACCACTCGCATCTTTTCTATTCATTTCAGTTTTATAGAATTTACTAAAAGGAAGTTCTTGAGGGAGGTATTTATCATAAACCTTTTCGTAATTACCCCATCCAAAACCAAAAACTGGATTATCTTTTACTACGGCCAAAGTAATTTTATAATTTGAGTATAATGCATATGTACTTAAATTAGTTTTGTTAATATCTTTTTCGCCTGCATTACTATTAAAAAAAAGGGAGACCGTATCATCAACTCTAAACTTAACCATCGGCATTTGATAAATTAAAACAGAAATTATCGAAGTAAATATTATTACTGGAATTAGAAATATTGGTTTTTTGGCGAAATCAAAAATTGACATTCCAATAATAAGTATACTGATTATTAATGCAAGATATCCTATAGAAGATTTTGATAAAAAAAGAACTAATAATATTATAATAGATTTTTTAATTGAAATCACATGAGTCAATTTAAAGAACCTACCTATCGCTACAAAAACCACAGGTATATATGCATAGACCAAAAAAGAAGGTTCTGAAAACCAGGATTGCACTCTAAATTTTTCTGGGTTTGCATACAGATAACCCATATCGAATCCTAAATATGAATAATCAGCGCCATATCTAAACCCTATCTTAAAAGACAAAAATTGTATTAAGCCTATTATAGCAGAAAAGTAAATGACATCTATATAGTCCTTAAAAATTCTGATTACATTAAACTTATAAGAGCTTACGAATAAATAGCACGCTAAAAAGGAAACAGAAAAGTATATTACTTGTCTTATATAAAGTATTAGCGAAGCTTCCTTGTTTATTAGGACAACAATAAAAAACAATAACAGCAAACCAAAAATGAGCACTATTTTTACCAAATTTACTTTAATCCTTCTATAAAAAACTATGTAGTAAATTATATATAATGCATAAAAAATATAGGTTACTCTAAAATCAAAACCTACGTCTAAGGGTAACTGTAAATTATCAAATAAAACAAATAAAAGGAATAATTTACTGATTAAACTCTTCATTAAAACAAAATTTATTATCCAAAAACACTTTGTAATTTATCGGCAAATTCTCTTTAAAACTTCCTTTAATTAGGGTTTACCCTTAATAAGGTTGTGGATCTAGGTTCTAAATTCAATTTTATAACTTTTGTTGAATCTGCTAAAATTTTACTTTTCAAAGGATCTAAAACTTGGGCACAAAAAGGAAATCTTATTTCTTTTTCTCCTCCATCAATTGTATGTATACACATCCAATTATGGTCTATATAAAAAACATCTTTGTCATCAATATAAAGGTGAACTCCTGTTTCTTTCCATAAGCTTCTTAATTCTTTATCAGACCACTTTATTTTTTCAGGCATGAAAGGCTCTTGTCCGTTACTGTAATAAATTTTTGTTCCTTTTGCACTGGTCCATAAAACAGTAATACCTTCCTCTCTCCATTTTTTTAACTTAATTCTTTCCTTATCTTCCAATTCCAGTAACCCCATTAGCCATATAACTTTATATTGTTTCATAGAAAGCACATCTACATCTGTACGGAGAAAAAGATCATGTGATGTTCCCGTTTTTGCTAAAGGATAGCGATTAGACAAAACAGCATTAGTAAGCTTTCCATAACTAGCATCCCAAAAAGAAAGTTCTTCATCAACAATTACACATACTTCAGGTCTCATCTTATCTTTATCTTTTGTAGGAAATTTTAAGTGAAGCTCTTGAGTTTTTTCCAATACATTAAGTAATTTAGGATCGCTAAACCATCCTCCCCACATATCGAACCACCAACCTCCATAACCGTAAGCAAGCATTCGTCCACTATTTTTCCATAACAAGGATACAGAGGTTTCCATATCCTTGGGTCCAACCCAAGCTCCACTTCCATATTTGCCGGGTGGTGCAATTCCGTTTGACCTATCCTTTAATAATGTGGTAATCGATGTTCGCGTATCATTTTCTGTCAACCATAATTTCCCGTGTAGTTGTACAGATTGAACCGAAACCATTGGAGGCCAATCTTCACCCATAACACGTCTATAAACATTAGGGCTTGAAAGATAATCAAGATCGGTACAATCTAACAATTTAGCTAATGCACCATGTCCTCTCCTGGGATCCGTAACATTATAATGATAACCGTAGAAAGCTCCTGCTAACCAATTTCTATGGCTAACCTCTTTAACTATTCTGCAAAAATATGCAATATTATCAACCATAATTTCGGTATTGAAACGATAAGAGTCTATGTAGTTTTGTTCTTTATCTGGATCTCTCCATTCTACTCGTTTCTTGGTTTCATTTATATTTGCGATTTTCGCGTTGTTGAATTCCACATTTGGGTCCTTCCAAGAAGATTTTAGTTCTTGTTCATTTTGATATTTATTTTTTAACCATTCACGAAAAGCTAAAGTTCGAACAGGGTTTACATCAAGATATTGTTTAGGATGGTAAAACCATTCTTCTGTAAAACCCCTAGCAACATGGATTCCTATGATATGGTCAGAATATTGCGATTTAAGTAACCACTTTAAACAATGTCGAAAAACTTTACCTGTTTCTTCTCTCCATTTATTGGAAGCAAAACACTGACGATACGTAGAACCATCAGGTAATTGACTTGAAGCATCTGGATTTAATTTCTCCCACCATAAAGGAGGGTCCAAATAAAATCGGATAATCACTTTGGCTTTAGGATCGGATTCTATTATATCCTGAAAGTCTTTGACTAAACTTGAAAAATTGAATTCATTTTCTCCAATCCATAGTGGGGGTCTAAAAGGACCAATCCCTGAAGTTGAATTTATACCTCTTTCTCCAAGGTAGGTGGGAATGTTATACAAATGGATGTCACTTGCTGCAATTTCCTTATAATATTGTTTTTCTCCCAAATATGACATGTATGCATATGGTGGGTATTTTTCTCCGTTAATTATTAGTGAGGGTACCCCATCACATATTTCTACTTTTGCGCTGGATTGTGACACCCCATGATATGAAGAAATAAATAAAACTAACAAAGAGATTATACGTAGTGAGTAATTCATTAAAACTTAAACTTTATTTCTCATTTCTTTTTAACACTTACTCCATCAATAAAAACAGTATATTTATTTTCTGGATTATATGGAAGGCCTACTTCTGCGTCGATTGCTAATCTAAATGGAACATTTCGATTTACAGCAGTAAATTCTCTTTCATATTGTTTCCATTCATTCAAAAGGTTATTTTTAACTTGAATATCTCCCGATATATTTCTGTATGGACTTTCTGTTTCTCTAATTCTAACATATAAATTAGAACTATCACCCATCTCTTCCACTTTAGCCCAAAAAGATAATATATATATACATCCCGGAATAAAAGAAAACGGATCAATCATTTGATAAATATCCGTTGAAAGATCAAACTCATGAACACTTGGGTTAATTTTAATTTTTAAACTATTGAAACCTGCTGCTGGGGCAGTAGAATTTTCAATTATTTCAAGCTTAGTTCTGTCATACTCTGGATATGATTCCCAACCCCTATATCCCTCTTCAAAACTACCATTAACTATTACGTTTCCAAGTATTGTATCCCTAACGACGTCAACCAACCATTCATTATCACCCCATACAAAAGTTTGCTTCTTGGAATTTTTAATGAAATACTTATTTTCATGAATAGAATCAATTAACCTTTCTCCTAATGTTTCTTTAGTATAAACATCAGTAAAATCAATTTCTAAAGTATCAATAATTACCCTATTAGTATCTTTCAAATGGACTATGACATTCTTCCCAGATATATTGAGACTATCCTTAAATATGGTATTATCACAAACAGCTATCATACCAGGGCAACTTGCATACTTATCCGTAAAATCATCTAGATCATACTTAAAAACCACATCACTATTAATTACTATACTCTCTAAATCAGAAAAATTATTCAGACTAGAATTAAACTTACCCCTTCTAGTGGTTCTTCTGTATGAAGGTGCTCCATGTTGGATGCCCAGATAATCCCCAAAAATATCAGCTCCACCAGAAAAGATTCCATTAACACTAAGGTCAATTATTGACTCACATCCAACATCACATCCCATATATCTACTCCTTCTTGACCTTTTTAAAAACTCCTTTTTTACTCTTTCAAAAGACGCTACAACTTTTTTGGCATCTTCTAAGTTTTCTAATTTTAATGACTCTTCTATCTCAGGTTTATCGCCGGTAGTATTCTCATCTGAAGAATCACAAGACGTAAAAAAGAAGAATCCTAATAATACAATGTAAAAAATAGATATTTTCATAATAGTTGCTTTTAGTTCCTTATCTATATTAGGTGTCCAGATTAATAATAACTCTTACAAAAATAGATAATTAAGTATTGTCGAGAAGTGTGTTTTTGTTTAAGCTATATTATTCTTTCTTTTCCGAAAAGAAATACTTTATAAAAATTGCATTGAATAAACTATAAAATAATGCCCCATGCATTCTAGAAAGCATATTCTCAAATAATAAACAAGTCATTACCAAAATAAGGAAAGAAAGATAAAGATAATTCTTAGATAGTAATGCTAATCTTATTTGATAAAATAAGGTCGCCAAAAATAAACCTAACGCAAATATTCCTCCAGAAAGTAATACGTGCATATAGGTATTATGTGTATTATAGTCCTTTTCCTCGTAAAGTCTAGTATGAAACTGTTTGTAACACGAATTTAATTGATCCATTACATCTCCTACTCCTACTCCAATCCATTTATGATCATTAAAGATTTCCCAACTGCATTTGTATATTCCTACTCTAATATTGGTCGAGGAGCTAGCAAATCCAACCGGCGGCCTATACTCTTGTGCGTTTAACTCATCTATAAATCTAGATTTTAAAAAAGATATTTGAGTGATCGATACTATAACTACTATAAGAAAAATTGTGGCGGTTATAATTTTAATTATATGAGACTTTATTTTGAAAATTAATAAAAAAAATGCTGCTAATGCAAAACCTAATAATGGTGCTCTTGCAGAAAACAAGATTGCTGTAAACACAAAAAAAATAATCAAGCCAATAGAGAAAAGATGCATATGTCTTCTTTTCTCATTAAATATATTATCAATCAAAAAAATTGCAGAAAACAATATCCAGGTCGAATAATAAGACGGGTGTAAATCTAAATACTTTAAATTTAGCAATATCTCTCTATACGGATGATTCCAAAACTCCACTTCGCTTGTGAATATTTTACTAAAAACGCCCTGATAAATCAACTCAATGTAGATATATAGGGTGCAAATAAAACAGGCTATACAGAATATAAAAAGATATTCTCTCAATCTTTTAGAAGAGAAATCTTTGTTGAAAAAAAAGATAGTAGCTGGAAAAATAATAATACTCAAACCGTGCTGCATTAATCTCCATCCGTCCTTGATATTAGAAGAGTAAGCCAAAGTAAACAATAGTATTACCAAATATGATGACCCTACAAAAAAATAAATTATGTTTTTCTTGGAAAACTGTTCTTTGGAATAAAAAAAAGTAATCGTGCTAATTGCTGCAAAAATAATAATAGACATGGAAGCAATACTGAATTTCAGTATTGGAAAACATATAGCTAACGCAAGAGAAATAAATCTAATATCTGCTTTAGTATTGAATAAATTCATAACAATTTATTAAGTTTTCAGATTCAACCTTCATATATCACAGAATTATTTTAAAGCATCGAGTAAAAAATTTCTTGAGTCGCTAATTAATTCATTGAACCTATCTTCTATATTACTATAATTTATTTCCTCTAGATGATATGTATGATCAAAATCATTTAACTCATGAATAAACCTATCTTCAATTCCTAAATTTGATAATAGAGTAAGCTGTCTTGTATTTAAATCTTTTTTAGTCTCTCTTCCCAAAACTGAAAAGTTTCTTTTAAAAACAATAGAAAATGCCGTTCCATGAAATGAGTTAGTGCATACATATGTAGCCTTTGAAAATAACCCTAACCATTTAGATGGGTGGATATTAACATAATCAACAGTATCTTTTCCTGCTTTATAATGTCCTAGATTAATCACTTTCATCTTCAAGACATCTTTAACTAACTGTATATATTTTCTGAAAGCATCACTGTCTTCTGTAGTATAAATTACTATATAATCTTCGTCTGGAACAAGAGAAAAGTCTAAAATTTCTGAATAATCATCCAATATTAATGTTGGGTCCAGTACCACTTTTGGAGTCAGTTTATGGTCTGAAATCTCTTGAATTTCTTCTTTAGCAAAATCTTCACGAACAGAAATTGAACTGTAAGACTTTAGTTTTTCTAAAATCACTTCTTGATTCTGTCTATCGAATCTTGCATGACCTATACTAGCGGCATAAGATATTTTCTTTGCTGTCTTTGGTACAAAATCAAGAAAATATCCTGGATCCATTTTTCCATTTGTCAGCTTAGCATTCCAGACTTGATCACTACCACAGATAAATGCATCTTCAGAATCCTTGAAATATTTTATTAAGTCCTTTTCCGTATACAAAACTTTTTCGGAAAGCTTAATGTGATTTTTTCTAAACTTATAGAAATTCAAATTCATTATGATTTTCTTTATAGTCTTCATAATGCCTTTTGCAGGTCTATAAGTTTGAGATAGGAAATAAAAGGGTCTGTAATCTATGATTTTAGCATCATATCCGTTTTTTACTAAAAATTTACACAAGGCATACCCCTGAATGACGGCACCATAATTAAGAACATGGTGAAAATTTATAATGTATACTTTTTTCATCTGTTAATATTTTTTTTCAAAGACTTTCTTAAAACATGAATAACCTCTAAAGCTATACTTGTCCTGCTTATTAGTAAATTTAATTTAAACTACAACAACCTCTTTTTCTATTACCACACCAAAAGTTGACAAGACTGCATCTTCAATTTTGACCGCTAAGGTGATAATGTCTTCACTAGTTGCACTTCCGTAATTAACTATAGTAAGAGGTAGGTGTTTTAATGTTCCTGCATCACCAACTCGTTTTCCACTCCAACCACATTTGTCAATAAGCCAGCCTGCTGAAACTTTCATTTTATCTTCTAAATATGGGAATAAAACCACATCAGGATAGTCTTTTTTCAACTGATCAGCTTTTTCAATAGAAATAATTGGGTTCTTAAAAAAACTACCTACATTCCCAAGTTTATTGATATCTGGTAATTTTGATGTTCTAGTCCTTATAACGATCTTTCTCTTTACAGATAAAGGCAAAAGACCGGAATCTTCTAAAAGGTTTTTAAGAAATCTGTAATCGAGTAACTTCCTTTCCCATATAGCCTTCATATTCACACTCCTTCTTAAATGACCAAAAAATTCTTTCCAATACCTGTATCGTTTTGTAAAATAATTCCCTTTAAATGAGTTTATTTTAGATCTATACTTCGAAACCTTAGATAGTTTATAAACGATTGAAGTAATTATAATTCTATTTTTATATTCGTCGGTTTTAAAGATCGAATTGCGATACTCAAAAAGGCATTCCTCATTTGTAAGAACGATTTCTTCTCTCTTGTATAAATCAAAAGTATTTACTGTTACAATTAGATCTTTTGCTTCTGTTCCATATGCTCCAGCATTTTGAACTGCAGTAGCGCCAACATTACCAGGAATAAGCGACATGTTTTCAGCACCATAATGTTTGTTCTTAACACAGAACTTTACAAAATCATCCCAATTTACTCCAGAACCTACTTCAAAATAAATATCATTCTTCGTTTCTTTAATTTTCGTAATGAATTCAATATTTGGATGTATTATAATACCTTCATAATCTTTAGAAAATAACATGTTACTGCCGCCGCCAAGAATTAAGATGTCGTTATAATCTCCATCAAATTCTTGCATAAATAATCTCAATCCTTCAACATTTGTAAAAGAAAAAAATCTATCTGCTCGAACATCTAAACCAAATGTATTTGATGCTCTTAATGAAAAGTTTCTCTCAATCATCATTCCTTTTTATTAATAGTTTTTAAATCCTTATAAATATTCCCCAATCCATATACTAGACTTTTCGTTTGAATAGCAAAAATATATTTGTACCTTTTTATAAAAAAATGAGCTATATATGATGATGTTGCATAGGCAATAAGAGATGCCCAAACAGCACCCATTATTCCATATTTTGGTATCCATATAAAATTTAGAAAAATATTCAAAAATCCGCCTAAAACACTTTTGATATAAGCTATCTGATGTTTGTCATCAATAATCATTATTTGTGCCGCAACAGAGCCCATAGCTATAAAAACACTTTGCCAGGTGAAAATTTTTAAAATTGAAATTGACTCAACAAATTCTTTACCGTAAATTAAATTCACAATTATTGGCGAAAGTAATGTAACTAATACACATAAAAAAATACTACTCCAAATAATATAATCTGAAAATAATTGAAGGCGTTTATGGTAATTCCTTATATCTTCATTTATCTTAAGTTTTACCAAAGAAGGGGTGATGACCTCTGTCAACACCACAGGTATAAAAACAATTAAACTTATGATTGAAACTGAAGCACTATATTGACCTACAGAATATTCATCTAATATATGCTTGATCATGATTTGATCAAATTGCTGAAAAATAACCAAAGCAAAACTTGAAATCACTAAAGGGGAAGAACTAATAATAACTTGTCTGCTTATGTTGCGATTAAATTTCCATTCTTTTACTTTTTTATATCTTATTTGATAGAACCCTAATAATAATATCGAAGCAAGCACTACGTCAAAGATTCTCAACAGTATAAAAGATAAAACAGAAATTTTAAAAATACTTATTAGAACTGCTGATATAAGAACAAGTAGACCTACAGTTATTTCAATTTTAAAAATAATTAAATTTTTGAATTTTGCAATAAAAAAAGCCCTTAAAAACCTAAGGGTCTGGAAAAAATATGTGAGGCCATAAATTAAAATAAGAGACCGTAGTTCGGTATTATCCTCTATAATTCTTACTAAAAGAAACAATGCTAGATAACCAAGTATCGAAAAAAAGAGGCATGTAAGAAATGCTGATCCTAAAATAGATTCGGTATTAATCTCATTTTTGGAAATTTCTCTTATCAAAATATTGTGAAGCCTGAATTCTGCAAGGACTGCAAATAACATAACAAAACTAATAGTATAACTATAGGCTCCAAACTCATCGGGGCCCAAATATCTCGCAACTATAACCCCAACAATAACCAGTTTTATACCGGATAGAAATTTAGAAATAATTGCCCATAAAGCATTGAAAACTTTTCCTTTCTTAAAAGTATTATTTGTCATCTAATTCATAGTAAGTTTTCTATAATTTTCTTTTTGTTGATTATTTTTATTAAAGCTTTCTTTAATCTTATAAGCTATTAATTACTCGCTAAATATATCCGTTACTTCTTTGGCTAAACTACCACTTAACATTATAGGATCATATATGCCATTAATAGTTTTACGCCTAAAGCTATTTGTTTCTTGGCTATAAGAAATATACTTATTAAGTCTAAATCTTTGAACTATTTCTTCAGTAGATAATTTGACATTTTTATCGCCTGTGGAGAGTCTTATTTCTTCAATCTCAATATCTGTTTCGTTTTTATTTAACCCTAAATCAATTCTTAGCTTCATTGGATAAACTCTATCTGGAAATCTAAATATGATTTCTTGGAATTCATTGCTTCCCCTTACATTAGCTTGAACTCTTTCTTCAGGCATATATGTGTTCTCTAAGTTTTCAGCATAATAAATTTCAAAGATATCATCTTCTAATACCCTAGCTTTAATTTCTATCGTCAAGAAATCATTGATTTTAGAGATATTTACATCTTCTTGGTTTTTTAAACCTTGATTTTTACAGCTCATAATCAACAGTATTGCTGCAAAAAATATTATCACTCTCATTGCTCATCAATTATTTTTAAACATTTCTTAATACTGTCTCTCCAGTAGGGAATCTCGATATTAAATACCTTTTTTATTTTTGATTTATCCATTACACTATAACTTGGTCGTTTTGCTGGGGTGGGATACGCTTCAGATTTTATAGGTAAAAGCTTAACTTTTGTGTTGCTTTCTTCAAAAACTGCTTTTGCGAAATCATACCAACTTGCTACACCCTCATTACTATAATGATAAATTCCATAAGCATCATTATTATCTCCCATTATTTTTAATAGGATTTCTGCTAGGTCCCCAGCATATGTAGGGGTTCCTATTTGATCACAAACAACACTAAGTTCATCTCTTTCTTTCCCCAACCTAAGCATGGTTTTAAGAAAATTATTACCATGTTCAGAATATAACCATGACGTTCTGATTATAAAATGTCGTTTTATCGATGATGATACTCGCTCTCCGTTAAGTTTTGTAAGCCCATAAACACCAAGTGGATTAGTGGTGTCGCTTTCTCTATAAAGCGTTGATTGTTTTCCGTCAAAAACAAAATCTGTAGATATCTGAATTAAAACAGTGTTGTGTTTTTCACAACTTTCTGCCAAATATTTTACTCCTATTTCATTAACATTTTTTGCTAGCTCTAACTCTGATTCTGCCTTATCGACAGCAGTATAGGCTCCACAATTAATACAATACTCTATTTTTTGATTCTCAAAAAACATTTGTACTTCTTCTTCTTTTGTGATATCAAGTTCATCATAATCTACATAGATAAAATTAAAATCGACCAAGCTTTCTTCAATATCTTTAATACATGAGGCCAATTGACCATTTCCGCCGGTTACTAATACACTCTTCATATCTCGGCATTTTCAAAAGATGGCAAGACTTTATCTTTATCAGACACTATAAGTTTATAACTTGACAACTTCCAATCAATATTGAGTTCTTGATCATTATAAATAATTCCACCTTCTGCTGCTTTATTATAAAAATTATCACATTTATAGAAAAAACTCGCAGTATCACTTAACACCACAAAACCATGCGCAAAACCTCTTGGTATAAAGAGTTGTTTTTTATTATCTTCAGATAATTCTACTGCAACATATTCTTTAAAGGTAGGAGAGTTTTTGCGTAAGTCAACTGCAATGTCCAAAACTTTACCCTGCAGCACTCTTACTAATTTGGCTTGAGCATATTCTCCAAGCTGGTAGTGCAGTGCCCTGATTACTCCTTTAGTCGAAAACGATTGATTGTCCTGAACAAAATTAACCTCTTGTCCAACAAGTTCGTTAAATTTATTTTGGTTGTAGCTTTCAAAAAAATAACCTCTTTCATCTTCAAAGACTGTAGGTTCTAGTATGAAGCACCCTTTAAGCTTAGTTTCTTTTGCTGTCATATTTAGTCTTCTAAAATGCTCATTAAATGTTTACCATATCCACTTTTGATCAATGGCTCAGCTAATTCTTTTAATTCGTTCTTGGTAATATTACCCATCCTATACGCTACTTCTTCAATTGCTCCAATCTTTAGGCCTTGACGTTCTTCTATAACTTGTACAAATTGTGATGCCTGCATTAAAGAATTAAATGTCCCTGTATCCAACCAAGCTGTACCCCTATCGAGAATACTAACATTTAGTTTCTTTTTTTCTAAATACACTTTGTTTACATCAGTAATTTCTAACTCACCTCTTGGGCTTGGTTCTATGTTTTTTGCGATATTTACTACCTCATTGTCATAAAAATAAATTCCTGGTACGGCATAGTTTGACTTAGGCTGTTGTGGTTTTTCTTCAATTGATATTGCTTTTCCTTTGTCATCAAATTCAACGACTCCATATCTTTCAGGGTCATGCACATGGTATGCGTATATGATACCTCCCTCTGGGTCATTATTGGCTTGTAAGAGTTTTGCTAAACCAGTACCATAAAAAATATTATCTCCTAAAATTAGGGCTACTTTATCCTTACCAATAAAATTTGCACCTATTACAAATGCTTCCGCCAAACCATTTGGGTTTTCTTGCACAGCGTATTCGAAACGGCAGCCAAATTTAGCTCCATCACCTAATAGCTTTTCAAACAAGGGCAAGTCATGAGGTGTAGAAATAATAAGAATTTCTCTTATCCCAGCCCACATAAGACTAGATAGAGGGTAATAAATCATAGGCTTATCATACACCGGCATGAGCTGTTTACTAACTGCAAGTGTTAATGGATGCAACCTTGTTCCAGAACCTCCTGCTAAAATTATTCCTTTCATGATAAGATGTGATATTTCTTTAAGTACCAAGCCACAGTTTTTTCAATCCCGGTTTCAAAATTTTCATCTGCCTGCCAACCTAATTGTTCTTCTATTTTTGTAGCATCAATGGCATAACGCATATCGTGTCCTGGTCGATCTTTAACATAGGTTATAAGTTCTTTATATGATTTTCCATTTTCACGAGGAGAACTTGAATCTAATAATTCACAAATTTTTGAAGCGATATAATTATTGTTGCGCTCATTTCTTCCGCCAATATTATATGTCTCTCCAAAAATTCCATTTTTATAAACTAACTCTACTCCTTTACAGTGGTCTAACACATATAACCAATCTCTGATATTTTTTCCATCCCCATAGATAGGGATATTTTCTTCAGCTAATGCTTTCCTAATTATGGTTGGAATAAGTTTCTCATCATGTTGTTTTGGACCATAGTTATTAGAACAATTGGTCGTTACCACATTCATCCCGTAGGTATGAAAATAACTTCTAACGATAAAATCCGAAGAAGCTTTTGAAGCACTATAAGGACTATTTGGTGCATATGGTGTTGTTTCTTCGAACAATCCTGTTTCACCTAGTGTTCCATAAACCTCATCAGTAGAAACATGATGAAAACGACAATCTTTATATTTTTCTTTATAGTTGTGAGGTGATTCCATCCAATAATTTCTCGCAACATCAATCAAAGTAAAGGTTCCAAAAACGTTTGTTTGTATAAACTCGTCTGGATTTGATATCGAATTATCTACATGGGATTCTGCTGCAAAATGTATGACTCCATAAAGGTCATACTTTTTAAAAAGCTCTTCTATTAGCTTTCTATCACAAATATCTCCTTTGATAAAAGTATATCTATTATGATTCTCTATTTCCTCCAAGTTTTTTAAATCTCCTGCATAAGTCAACAAGTCTAAATTTATAACACTAAAATCTAGGTTATTTTTTAAAAAATAAGGGATAAAGTTGGAGCCAATAAAACCAGCACCTCCTGTAACTAATATATTTTTCATCATCTTCGAAATGAACTTTTTAAAAATTAATAATCAATAATGTACTAATCATCAGAAAATACACAATGCTAATTTTTTTGCAAAAATAGGCTAATTATCTGTTTTTTCAAGTTTTATGGCTTCAAGTTTGTATTAAGAAACTTTAATGCTTTTTGATCTGTATATCAAAAGATTACCTAAATAATGTATTAGATATAAACTTCTAACAATTTTAATGCTTTGGTGTTATTTTTTATTGATATACTGTTAATTTTTGCAGGAATCAATATTGTTTCACCCAAAGAAATATGTAATGAATTGTCCTCAACACTAATTGTTCCCTTGCCTTCAACACACATAATCACTTTAAATGAGTCTATAGTGTTATAATTCCTTTCACAAGCATTATTTACCTCTATAAAGTTAGTAGTAAAATACGGAATAGAAATAATTTCGTTTACTTGATTTGGTTTTTTGTCATAGGGTAACTTAAAATCTTTATCTCCTTTAAAATCAAGAGCATCGATTGCCAGGTCTGTGTGCAGTTCTCTTGAATTCCCATCTTCGTCTTTGCGATCCCAATCGTACACCCGATACGTTATATCTGAAGTCTGCTGAATTTCGGCAATTAGAGCTCCTCCTCCTATGGCATGTATTCTACCGGCATTAATAAAATAACTGTCTCCTTTTGAAATATCTTCGAAATTAAGCAATTCAGTTATTTTCCCTTTGGTTAAAAAATCTTCATATTCTTCTTTACTGGTATCTTTATTAAAACCTATGATTAGTTTAGCATTCTTATCTGCTTGCGCCACATACCACATTTCAGTTTTCCCAAAGGAATCGTGTCGTTTTTTTGCCAACGCATCATTAGGGTGTAATTGTACAGATAGGTCTTCTTTGGCATCAATAAACTTTATTAATAAAGGAAACTGGTTTCCAAATTCCTGATATACTTTTTCTCCAAGAAGCTCTCCTTTAAATTGCCGAATAAGCTCGGTCAAAGATTTCCCTGTAAACTCACCATTAGCAACACTAGAAATTTCATTATTTACGGTAGAAATCTCCCAGCTCTCACCAATATTCTTATTTGCTGTGGGTTTATTGAGGATTGTTTTTAATTTATTTCCTCCCCAAAGTTTTTCTTTTAAAATTGGATGAAATTTTAATGGATATAGCATACATCTATAAATTCATTAACTCTTTAAAAACCTTACGGTTTATTTATAAAATAGAAGTGGTATTCCTTTTATTTTCAAAAAAAGATTTTATTGAATCTGTTCTTTTTTATAATTCTTTAAGAAAGTATTTAAAGAAAGTACCCATAAAAACAAAAATACAGCCCCTATTAAAACTAAAGGAAGTAGCACTATCTTTCTTTTTAAAACATCATTGATCAACACTCCTTTATTAGGAAAAGCCGAAATGATATTGATCGTGTTAGTCGTATTTGCTTTTTTGTCATTAAGCACTACCATTTCATTTTTTAATAATTTAATTTGGCTTAATAGTTCTATTTCCGGAGATTTATCAGACTCACTATCAGCAAGATTAATACTGGTAGACCCTTCTGGTTTACTTGCCTCGAGGGTTTTGATTTTTCTATAAAACTTCTGTAGGGAATCAATCTCTAAGAGTTGTTTCTCTACAATTGAGTCCTGAAGCGCTAGATTTATTTCATTAATTTGCTTTTGAAGCTTGAAATACTGATTGTTTTCAATAGAACTTACAATAGCCCATTGGCATTTTTTGGCAACCTTCGCATCTTTAGCTTCAATAGTTACCTTGTGAAACTTCGCATTAATGTTGTTAAAGTTTTTTAAGTAATCATCAAAGTCTACTTTCTTTTGAGAAATTGTATCTAATTCCTTAATAAATTCACTAAACTGTTTGATTTTTTGTGTTTGATCTGAAAACGATTCTATTTCAAATTTTTTCATACTAGCTGCCTCTTCGACAGAAACCTTTAACGCTTCAGCTAATGATTGAAATTCTTCTTCTTCTGCAAGTTCGTTGTAAAACTCGATATTATTGTATAATTGCTGAACACTATTAAAGTTAGGCTCTACAACCATACTAGATTTATAAACAGGTTCAGAAACATAATCCCAATAACCGCCGCCTATAATACCAATAACTCCAGCTATAGCAAATTTCCAAAAATGTTGTTGGATAAATTGTAAAAACAAAATTATATAATGAAACAGGCCTTTGAAAATATTTCCTATAAATCGGAAAAATCTATTAAAAGCATTCCCAATCAGTGTAAATAACTGACCCAAATCTATTTCTTCGGATGTATTTTCTTTGTTACTCATACATTTTATATCGTTTGAAGATAGTATTCCTAAATTAATTCGGCAAAGTTAATTTCTTTTACACTATTATGTAACTAAATCTGAAATAAATACGTGCTTTGGCCAGAAATATCCTACCTTTCTTTAAAAATTTGTTCTATTATTTTTTCTGTAATTAAATATGTTGGTTTTACACCAGTGGTTCCTAACCCCCCTGATGCCAATGTACTTCCTGTCTCTAGTGGATTATCTGATGCATAGTAGGCATATCTTACCTTCACTTTTGGACTAATACTACCTCTTAGTCTTGATGCCGACTGGATAGCTTTTTGATAATGCGCTCCTTCCATTTCTAGTCCTATCACGTTCCAGGTAGAATCATGAAAAAACCTCAAGATATCTCTATTCTGTAGTGAAGTTCCTAATACAGTAATCATTGCTCCATCATAAACATCAATCCCATTACCTTCTAAATCTTTATTTTTTAGTTGATTTTTAAACGGATAGTTATCTGCTGTCCCTTCAAAAACATGAGCAGTTGGAATCATGATATCTCCTTTTCCTCCTTCAAGAATCCCTGCTTTACCCATGATCGAAACGGATTTCACGTTTATATGTTTTTTAATTCCCGAAATCGAAGCATACGGTTTTAAAAGCTCATCCATAGTTTCATAAGCCTGTTCGCCAAAGGCATAATCCATGACCACAATAACAGGTTTATCTTTTTCTTCCAGATCTGAAATTAAGGTAGAATATTCTCCTCCATTATATTTTGCTGTATCAAACAACTGAACATTAATATTGGCTCCACTCTGATCTTCGATATACGTCATTCCATGTTGAGCGGCCAATTTTTGTACTCTTGCCCTTAGTTTATCATTTTTATTGTCGCTTAACGACTCATAAATATCAAAGGTGGTTTTGTTTTTTAGTTCTATTTTTAAAGCAATAGGCGCGTAGAGTGTATTCATCACGCTATGCATATTGGCACTTATGATATGTATTGGGCGTTCTAACAAATCAAGTTCTTCTAATTTTTTCTTGATCGCATTTGCCCAGATCTCACCATGTATATGATGTCCTAATCTTTCTCTTAATACCGGACTAAAGGTTACAATTCGCTTTTTATCTTCAATTGATTCTTCTATCGCCAATTTTCCTAACCAGTAGATGATGTGCAAAAACCGTTCTTTATTCTCGGGACAAGAAAAATCTTTGTAGATCGTAGATACTTCTTCAAAAGTTCTACCCAAAATATTTGCAGTATGCGTTAGTGCTACTTCTCTTTCGGCTTTGGTAAGCTCCTTTTTTGTTTGAATGGCTTTTTCTAACTTATCCCAATCCCTGGTTACGTTACCTTCTTCATTAATCACTACTCTATTCATGATCTTGTGGGATTCTATAAAAAGAAACGTTAGATGTGTAAGAATATCATAAATCTCTGATCGGCCACGAGTAATCTCGATATTCATCTGCTCTTCATCGATCCGGTAGCAGTTTCTGCGACGTTTTGGCGGAACAATAGCCTTAAAATGAGAGTTTTTATATCCCTCCTCGCTGGTTAGGTTTATATACCGGCACTCTTCGATACCATAAGGCAAACGATCAATTACATAAAGTAATCCATTAAGCTCTACCTTTTCTTCTGCGACAGAACCGTAAATTTCTGGACGTAGGGTTAGTAGTGCTTCCCTTAGGGTTTCACCAGAAACTCCCATTGGTTTATAAAAACCACGATTAAATAAGTGACGCATAGTAATATACATGCGTTCTATCGCGCTCGAACTTTCTTGAGCTCTTGTTCTTCCCTGTAAAATTAGATTTGCCATAAATTTTTCGGAGCAAATATAGGGTATACTATCTGAACATTAAAATAGAGGATATCATTTATTGCTCATTACCGTGAGGACATCCGCAATTTTTCTGTCATTAGATAGTCTGGGAAGTTTATTTTGCCCTCCCAATTTACCAATGGATTTCATATAATCATTAAATCCATTTTTGGGAACAACGGTTATCTGCAACCGTCTTAAGATTTTTCCTTCTATAAGATCATTATAATAAGAATTCTGTTTTCGCAAAGCATCATCTATTGCCAATGCCAATGCATTTAAGTCATTTGGCGATTCTTGAAACTCTATAAACCACTCATGATAAGGCAATTCACCTTCTGCAGCATTTACCTGCGGAGCCACAGTAAAATCATTGACCATAGCACCAACAGCATCTGCACCTTCTTTAAGCGCCTGATCTACTTCTTTGCCAATTACGTGCTCACCAAAAGCCGAAATGAAGTGTTTTATTCTACCAGAAACCACTAGCCTATAGGGTGAAGTGCTTGTAAATTGTACCGTATCCCCAATATTATAAGCCCATAATCCTGCATTGGTAGAAATCAACATTACATAGTTAACCCCAACCTCAACCTCTGCAATAGTGAGTCGTTTAGGGTTTTCTTCAAAAAACTCATCGGCTTTTACAAACTCGTAGAACATTCCCGAGTCCAGTTGCAATAGCATTCCTTTTTCTTTTTGACTGTCCTGAAAAGCAAAAAAACCTTCGGATGCAGGATATAATTCGATCCCAGCTACTTTTCTTCCTATAAGTTTTTCGAATGTACTTTTATAAGGTTCAAAATTTACGCCTCCATAAATGAATAATTCGAAGTTTTGAAAAAGCGCTCCTATTTTCTTATTTGTTTTTTGTTGAAGTCGTTCAAAATACATCTGCACCCATGGCGGAATCCCACCTATGATCGTCATGTCTTGATCTATGGTTTCTTCTACAATAGCATTCACTTTTTCTTCCCAATCCTCAATACAATTAGTTTCCCAACTTGGCATTCGATTTCTTTGGAGGTATTTTGGTACATAATGCGCCACAATACCCGATAGCCTGCCGAGCATGATACCATTCTTTTCGTCCATCTCTGGGCTTCCTTGCAGGAATATCATTTTACCATTTACAAAAGCGGTGCTTCCGGTTTCTTCTATATAGCATAAAATCGCATTACGAGCAGCATTGATATGTGTAGGCATAGATGCCGCAGTAAGCGGAATATATTTTGCTCCACTGGTAGTTCCCGAAGTTTTTGCAAAGTACAGCGGCTTTCCCGGCCAAAGAATGTCTTTCTCTCCTTCTACAACTCGATTTACATAGGGTTTTAATTGTTCGTAATCACGTATCGGTACATGATCTGCAAAATCTGAATACGTTTTTATGTTCTGAAAATCATGGTCTTTACCAAATTGAGTGTTTTTGGCAGTTTCTAGTAAACTTTTAAAGACTTTTTCCTGAGTTTTTATAGGGTTTGAAGCCCACTTATTTATTTTTTTTCGAATGCGACTGGCAAAGATCTTAGCTCCTAGTGCTTTTAAAGACATGTATATTATTTATTGTTCAAAATCAATAAAATTGGACGGATCTGTAGGAAATCCATCTCTCCATAATTCAAAATGCAAATGAGGCCCTGTAGACAATTCACCTGTAGAACCTGCTGTGGCAATTACTTCTCCTGATTTTACCTGTTCTCCTTGTTGCTTTGTAAGAGAGGCATTGTGTTTGTAAACCGTTAGAAGATTATTGTTATGTTTTAAAATAATCACGTGGCCCGTTTCTGCAGTCCATTCAGAAAAAATTACAGTCCCCGAAGATGCTGCTTTTACCGGTGTGTCTTTAGGAACCGCTACATCAATACCGTAGTGTTTTTCATTTACATTATACCCCGAGGTTATATTTCCTTTTACTGGTGGAAACAGTGTGAAATCTGTACTTGATTTTTCACTTTCAAATAAGCTATACTTGTCCTCTTTAGAAACTTCTTCTCGAAGCTGGATGTCTTGTGGTGATGGAGCAAGATCTACTTCTTCAGGGTTTAGTTTTTGAGATTGTATTGCAGAATCCATATCAAATTCTACGGTCTTTACATCACCCGTTAATACTTTTCGAATCGATTTATAATACTCTCTATTTATATTAATTACAGATTCTAATGAGTCTGTGGTCGAGGCAAGTTGCGTTGCTTTTAGATTAAGTGACGTAGAAGAATATCCCGGGATATACTCTCTAAGGGGTGTAAAGGCAATTAGAAAAGTCGTTCCTGCTACCAAAACGATCCCTGTAATAGTAACCATTACAAATACATTAAGCCTATTGAGTTTAAACGATATACGTTCTTCAAAAGTGTCTTCATTAAGAATTACCAAGCGATACTTATTAAGTAGCTTTTTGGTAATTTTCTTCGGTTCTTTGTTCTTTTTTGCCATAAATCTAAGACACAAATATACGTAATCTGCCAATATTTAAACACAACGTTTTTTGAGGTTTAATTCGTCTACATAATTTGAAGAATTTCTTTGAAAATCGATTCAAGCGTATATGTTGTTCTGAAGTCACCTTGGGTTTTCATAATTCCCTGCAAAATCCTTATTTAATAACGATATATTCTTTTTATCTAGTTAAAGATTGCATAAATTACGTCGGTTTTGTCATTTCTTGTTAACTTTGTAGCTTAATAATCTTAGATCATGATAGCATCAAGTATATTTTTAGGAATGATAGGCCCTTGGCAAATTGCTTTAATTGTAATCATTGTATTACTTTTATTTGGAGGAAAGAAAATCCCTGAGCTAATGAGAGGTCTTGGTAGCGGTATTAAAGAATTTAAGGATGCTTCAAAAGAAGATGAAGATCCTAATAAAATTGATGAGAAAAAATAATTTCTGAAGTCAAATGTAATAAGGTAACCCCATCTACCATAGCAGATGGGGTTTTTGTTTGACCCCCTCCGCCTTCGGCACCTGCCCCTAAAATAGGGAGAGGAGTCTTTTTTGTGATGTCACTACTATTGTTTGATTGTCATTCTGGCGTAGGCCGGAATCCATTTAAATCAATAACCTTGGAGCAAGCTCACGAGGCATGTTTCCGAAACATTTTTTTATAGGGGCAACTCCCCGGGAAATTAAAAAATTTCTTGAAACCGACTATTCTTGGCAGGGCCATCGGAGAATTATTTAGAGTAAACCCTCTATGAGGGATTAAAAAATCTCTAGATCCTAAGACTGGGATGACAAGAAGTGTTTAATCAACAAGAGACAATTGAATTCTCTTTCTGGGTAAATCCACATCTATAACCGTAACCATAAGATGCTGGTGCAATTGCACCACGGCATTTACATCACTTATATATTCGTTGGCTAGTTTTGATATATGAATTAGCCCGCTTTCTTTGATCCCGATATCCACAAAACAACCAAAATTGGTAATGTTATTTACGATTCCTGGCAGTTTCATTCCGGTTTTTACATCCTGAATTGTTTTTACATTGGGATCAAATTCAAAAACAGTTACTTTTTTTCTGGGGTCCACTCCCGGTTTTTCTAATTCCTTTACGATATCTGTAAGCGTTGGTAAACCCACTTCTTCAGTAATATAGTTTTGTAATTTGATCTTTTTTATCGCTGTTGCATTTCCGATCAGATCGGTTAATGGTACACCGGCATCTTTTGCCATTTTAGAAACCAATTGATATCGTTCTGGATGCACAGCCGAATTATCAAGTGGGTTTTTTGGACTAGTGATTCTAAGAAACGCTGCGGCTTGTTCAAAAGCTTTCCCTCCTAACCTTGGCACTTTTTTAAGTTCATCGCGAGATTGTAGTGCTCCGTTTTCGGATCGATAGGCTACAATATTCTCTGCTAGTTTTTCTCCGATACCCGATACATAACTCAGCAAAGGTACGCTAGCAGTATTTACATTGATCCCTACACTATTTACACAACTCATTACCACAGTATCGAGTTCGTTTTTGAGTTTGGTTTGGTCCACATCATGTTGGTATTGCCCTACTCCAATAGCTTTTGGGTCTATTTTAACCAGTTCTGCCAGGGGATCGGCCAATCGTCTTCCAATAGAAACGGCTCCTCGAACTGTAACATCATAGTTGGGAAATTCTGCCCTTGCTATTTTAGACGCCGAATATACCGAAGCGCCACTTTCGTTTACCATAAAAACCTGGATAGCATTATCAAACGGTATTTTTTTGATAAACGCCTCAGTTTCTCTGGCGGCAGTACCATTTCCAATTCCTATCGCTTCAATTTTGTAAGCATTGACCAGGGAACGTATTTTTTTGATCGCATTGGTCGTTTCACGTTGTGGCGGATGCGGATAAATATTTTCGTTATGAAGCAAATCGCCATGCTTGTCAATACAAACTACTTTACAACCCGATTTAAATCCTGGATCCAGTGCCAATATTCTCTTTTGTCCCAAGGGAGAAGCCAACAACAGCTGTTTCAAATTCTGAGCAAAAACTTTGATCGCATTGTCGTCTGCTTTTTCTTTGGCCTGATTTAGCACTTCGGTCGAAATTGCCGGTGCCAATAAGCGCTTGTATGCATCAGAAATCGCCAAAAACATATGATCGGTACATGCCTCAACATTGGATTTGATCATTACATCATCAATGATATCCAATGCATCACCATCTGGAACTGAAATTTTTACTCGAACGATCTTCTCATTTTCGGCTCTTAGAATTGCTAACAATCTATGTGACGGACATTTGTGTAGCGGTTCGTCCCAATCAAAATATTGTTGATATTTCTGAGCCTCTTCTTCGTCTTTTTTGGTTTTAATTACTGTTGAAGCGATGCTTGCTTTTCGTTGGTACAATCTTCGCAATCTGTTTCTCACCTTTTCGTCTTCGTTGATCCATTCTGCAATGATATCTCTGGCACCTTGCAAGGCCTGCTCTTCATTTTCTACTGTATCGTTAAGGTATTGAGAAGCCACAAAAAGAATTTCCTCTTCCTTTTGCTGCATAATAATTTTTGCCAATGGTTCTAATCCTTGTTCCTTGGCAACTGTTGCTTTGGTTTTTCTTTTCTTTTTGTAGGGTAAATACAAGTCTTCGACTAGCGTAAGCGTTTCGGCCTGTCTAATTTTCTTTTCAAGTTCTGGAGTTAGGGCTTCTTGCTCTTTTATGGTTGTAAGTACACTTTCCTTTCGTTTTTCGAGTGCTTCAAAAGCAGCTTTATATTTTACAATTTCGCCAATGGCTACCTCATCAAGATCACCTGTCATTTCTTTACGATAGCGCGAAATAAAAGGGATTGTTGCGCCTTCTTCAAGAAGTGAAACGGTTTTTGTGATCTGTTTTTCTGAAACAGGAATGTGTTTGGCGATATAAGAAACGATATTCATACACTAGTTTTTAGAATCGCTAAATATAATGCCAAAAACGAAGGATTATTTTATATCAAACAGAAAGTTTTCTACAATTTTATATAATTTTATTCAAACCTAATCGTCTTCATAATAGCTTCTAGCTCAAACATATTGTCTCTTTTGCTTACCGAAGGAGCAAAAACAAAACCTTCTAATACCATTAATCTATTGTTAGGAACATCTTTGATTACATAATTTACAAACGGACCTGCCATAAATCTGTCTTTGATCTCCCAGGTACCTTTGGTTTCAAAAGTAAAACGGCCATCAAGTGTAGTTTCATAAAAGTACGGAGCATAGGCTTCTTCGGTTACAAAGTTACCTACCTCGGTTGGGATTTTTTTGGCGCCGATAGAATCTCTCATTTTAATAATGCTAGAAACTATATTAGAATCTCTGGTAACCGTTCCCAATGGAAGTTCGTATATCATAAGATTCATACTTCCTTGCGGAATATCTTTTCGCATCCAAAAGAATTTATCTTCTTCGATTGCGATACGATAAGCTGTAGGGATTTTTAAAGTAATCCCTAATTTTTCGGGTAATTGAGGTATTTTTTCAAGAGATTTTAATATTCTTTTTTGTTTCTCTTTGGTTTCGACAAGTTTATAATTTGAAACGATTGTTTCATGGTTTTTCTGAATCAGATCAATAATCTCATTTTCTGTTCCAGAAATTACTGCACCTACTTGCGGAGTTGCATATTTATTTTCTAAAGTGGTAAATCCGCTTTCGCCTCCTTTTTTTATCCAAAGGAATGTTCGGTTTTTTCTTGCCAGACCAGAAAATGCTCCCACAGGCATTTGTCGCATAGAAAATAGCGGTTCTTCTTGTGGTAGCCCTGGTACTTCGGCACCAAAATATTTTCGAATGGTATCACCTACGTTACTTTTCCATAGGTCATTATCAACCACTACAGAAAGTTCATTTATTTTACCCACAGAATGCGCCATGGCACCTTGTGGTTTTTTGTTTTTATCTTTTTTGGTTTCTGAACAGCTTGCGATGCAAAGCAAGCAGATGATTGCAAGAGATAATTTTTTCATAAGATACTATTTGCGGTTATGATTTTGAAAGCCTTAGTTTCATACCTGGCTTTATACCGCTACCACTAATATCGTTCCAATTTTTAAGATTTTCGACAGAAATGCCTTTAAATTTTTGTGAAATGCTCCATAACGTATCTCCCGACTTCACGGTATACATCTCTGAAGTGTTTGTTACTACTGCAGGTTTTGAGGGTTTTGACACCGAACTACTCTTTTGTGGTTGGTTTACAACGGGTCTTCTTGGATATATGGTGAGGCGTTGACCAACTCTTAAATTATTGGTTCGCAAACCGTTCCATTTTTTAATACTGCTTACTCTTACACCATATCTTCTAGCGATTTTTCCAAGAAAGTCTCCGCTACGCACTCTATATCGAATTCTATCATTGGCTTCAAAGTATTTTGGAAGCGGTTTCTCACGTTTATCAAACTCTGCTTGTGCTAGTGCATAGAGCTTATCTTCATTGGCCACAAAGGGTCCTATTTTGTCTAACGGTAATCGTAATACATAGTCTTCATCTTTGATAAATGGAATAATGTCGAGCTTATAGGATGGATTTAAAAACTGTAACTCTTCTATATCGATATTTACATATTCTGAAACCTGATCCAATGTAATCATTTGCTTTACGCTAATGGTATCGGTTTCAAAATAAGCAAACTCTGGTTTTCTAGGTTTAAAATCATGCTTGTCTGCATATTCAAAAATATACATGGTTGCCAAAAAGGCCGGCAAATATCCTGCTGTTTCTCTGGGCAGGTTGTGTCTTATGTTCCAATAATTCGTATAACCACCACTGCGTCTAATCGCTTTGGTCACATTTCCTGGTCCAGAATTATAGGATGCCAGTGCCAAATCCCAATCACCAAAAATTTGGTAGAGCTTTGCCAAATATTTACACGCCGCTTTTGTAGCCATAATAGGATCCATACGTTCATCTACATAAGAGCTTACCTCTAGCCCATACATTTTACCGGTACCAAACATAAATTGCCATAATCCGGTTGCACCTACTCTGGATTTTGCTCTTGGTTTAAGAGCAGACTCTACAATGGCCAGGTACTTTATCTCTAATGGAATATTTTGATTGTCTAATTCTTGTTCAAAAAGCGGAAAATAAAATTCGCTCAGCGCCATTAATCGCTCCAGGTGCTCATGACGATTTTTTAAATAGTTTTTGATTACACTTTCTAAGGATTGATTATACTCCACGTTAAAAGGAGTACGAGCATTAAGTTCTTTTAATCTTGCCTTGAGCGTATCTGTTGGAAGATCAACATATTCTACAGGTTGGTATTCTAGCTCGGTAACCGATTTGTAGATAGTATCAAATAGACTCGAATTGTAGAGTTCTTGTTTCCAAAGAGAATCTAATCGAGACATCTTTGGGTGGTCCTGAGCAATATAAACCAAACTATCTTTTACACTGGTAGCAACTATAGTAGTGGTTTGCAATTCTGCACCTGTAGTTCTGATCACTTTGGTTGTGTCTACTACCTGAACCGTATCTTGTTTTAGATCGAGGTTTTCTTTGAGTAAGATTTCTTTTGAAGTATTCTCTTCTGAGGTTGTCGAAATTGTAGTTTCTTGAGCTATTAATGAAGCCGAAAACAATAAAAAAGAAGAGATGAACGAAGATCTGTTTTTCATTTTAAAACCGTTTACTTGTACTATTAACCGTTAGGGAATTTTGGGGTAAAAAAGCATTGTTTTCAACATGTTATCAACAATACAATAGCGAAAATCGCCTTTTTTTTCTAAAACGCAAAAGATCAGAGCGTTAAAAATGCGGAAAAATCGGCTAAAATGACCGATTTTTCCAATATTCTTACATAAAAATCATTTTTCTTACAGATTATTAACACTATGATAGCCTTAAGTTAGTGATAATGTTTACTATCGAAATAATAGTTTCCTCTCCTTCTGGTAGGATTAAGGTTAGGGTTTTTGATATGAAAATCCCCTCATTTCGATTGCATCGCTTCATCTCGTTCATTGGTATCACAATGTCGTCCAGGGAGATGGGACTTTAATAACCTATTTGAACGTCCCGGCAACTTAACACAATTAGTTTCCTATTGCTGCAATACCAGGTAGTGTTTTACCCTCAAGACTCTCGAGCATGGCTCCTCCTCCGGTAGACACGTAGCTTACTTTGTCTCCAAAACCAAATTGTTTTACAGCAGCTACAGAGTCGCCACCACCTACAAGAGAAAATGCTCCGTTTTCTGTTGCCTCGGCAATAGAATGTCCGAGTGCAATGGTTCCTTTGGCAAAATTTTCCATTTCAAAAACTCCCAGAGGTCCGTTCCAAAGAATTGTTTTTGATTTTAATATGACTTCGTGAAAATTCTTGATTGTTTCTGGTCCTGCATCCAATCCTTGCCATCCGTCTGGGATTGCATTTACGGCAACCACTTGTGTATTTGCATTATTATCAAAAGCATCAGCACCGATCACATCAACCGGCAAATGTACCTCAACTCCTTTTTCTAATGCCTTTTTAAGGATTTCTAATGCCAACTCCTGCTTATCGTCTTCGCAGATCGAATCTCCTATCTTTCCTCCTTGCGCTTTTATAAAGGTATAGGTCATCCCTCCACCAACAATCAAATGATCTATTTTATCGAGGATATTCTCAATAATGGTGATCTTTGAAGATACTTTTGACCCTCCTAAAACTGCGGTAACTGGTTTTTCACCACTTCGTAATACTTTGTCAATGCTTTCGATTTCTTTTGCCAGTAAACTCCCAAAACATTTGTTTTCTGGAAAAAACTGTGCTACAATCGTAGTTGAAGCATGTGCTCTGTGTGCAGTACCAAAAGCATCATTTACATACACATCTCCCAGTTTGGATAGCTGTTTGGCAAAGTCAGTATTTCCTGAGGTTTCCTCTGGGTGAAATCTTAAATTCTCTAGCAATACAACTTCACCTGGATTAAGAGCTGCAACTGCATCTTGTGTCTCTTGCCCAACACAATTGTTTACAAACTTCACTTGCACACCCAAAACCTCGGATACTTTATCAACGATATGTTTTAAAGAAAATTGATCCTGAACGCCTTTTGGTCTCCCTAAATGAGACATCAACACTGCACTGCCACCATCTTCCAAAACCTTAATTATAGTTGGTTTTGCAGCCTGGATACGTGTGTCGTCGGTTACTTCAAAATTTTCGTTTAGGGGCACGTTAAAATCTACTCGAATTAATGCCTTCTTGTTTTCAAAATTAAAATCGTTGATTGTCTTCATTTTACTGTCTTGCTATTGAGCACACGAAAATAATTCTATTTCGTTAAAAACACCGGGATCTCACAAAAAAAATCTACGAAAACGATAGTAAATTTTCACTTTTATCGATTTTGCATAGTGATAGTTAATTCAAAAATCTATTAATTGGACACCTGCTTGTAGTTGTATCTGTTTTTTTCCAATACTTTATTGTCATTGTCTAGTGTTTCTGTAAGACGATTAAAAGTATCGTATGTATATAGCATTGATTGTTGTCTTTGATCTATAGATTCTATGACTTTACCCTGGGTATCATATAGGTTAATTTCTATAAAAGTTTTAGGCAATCGTTCATATAGTTTTGTTAGTTCTGTCTTTAAGTTTTGGTTGTTCAGATTTTGCAGTTCTGCAACAGACACATCCAAGTTAGTAATTACATCATTATATTGAGTATCAGAAATTGTTGCTACGGGATATTTATAGCCATAGGCATATAGTACTGTATCATACTGGCCTTTACCATTACTTGTCTCTTCTATCAATCCATTAGTATTGACCCTAGTGTTTTCTGAAACTTTTCTTAACTTATCTTTAGAAATTCCTACCCAAGAAGAAGCCGGAACAATGTCGCCATTACGTTGTTCCCATAGATTACGACTTACTGAGACCTCTTTTGTATAATTAATTTGGTTGATAATTTCATAGGGTTGGCTTACAAAATTGGCAGATTTCATAAATGGATAGATCTCACTTGCATAGGTAATCGCTCTTGTGTTTACTTTACCTTTACTATCTGTAGTAGTGCTAGAAGAAAGACGATAAAAATTTGAAGTATCGTAAGTATTTACTGTAGATGTTACATGTTCTTCTCCATCATAATATTGTGTGTTGGTTTGTTCTAAGAGTCTAAAAACTTCACTATTTAAGGATGACGAAGCATATTTTAACCATTTGTTTGTACTTTTAACAAGTGTAATGCCAGATGCATTTTTTATTTCTTCTTCAAGCAAAAGTCCTGCCCTTCGAATATCTTGAGATCCTGTATCATATTTCTTAACTATTTCACCATTGTTTAAAGTGCCCCTTCCTTTTTCAGCAATAATCACTTTACCATAAAAGATTGAAGAATCGTCTGTGGTAGGGTTTGGTTCCTCAAAAAGGTAGGATGTCAAACTATAGTAACCTTCGTTATTGTTTATGATGATACTGCCTACTACGTTATCGAATACGACCTCATTTATTTCCCCATCTATAATGCGGTATAAATACGAAGTAAATTTACCGGGTTCCGAATCATCTTTAGTCCAAAGCGAATTATTACTTAAGAAAGGAGTATATCCTGCAAATTTTGGCATCGAAGGCGGGTGATATTGAGCCCCTAGCGATTGCTGTCTTACTTCGTTTGTTTTTTTGTCTATATTGATTAATAAACTATATAAAAAATTACTACTAGACCCGCCACCAAAATCTGTTACGTCTGCTATCTCAGTAAATACGTTTTCAAAACCATCACTATAGCTAAATTTATTTTTATGATTGTTTATTGTAGTAAGATCTCTTTCAAAAAACACCGAGTTGATATTTCTTGAGAAATTAAAGATTTTGGTGCCTGCGACAAAAAAATCTCTAGCGGTTCCGGTTTCCCTATCAACAGAGCTCCCACTGCCAAGATTCGTGTTTAAATGCCAGTTATTGGTATTGGCACTGTACCGCATTATGCCAAAATTATAGGTATTACTGTAGTTTTGAAAAACAATCGCATCTTCTGCAAATGAAGGCATGGCTCTAAAATCTCCTAAAGTAGCGAAGTCATTGATGTCCCAATCGACACCATTGAACCTTGCTAATTTATAAGGTCTCCTGGTAGACGCAGAACCATTTTGTAGAACGAACATTCCACTATAAGTAGGGGTTATAGGGTTACGGTCGTTATAGGCTCCCAGAACATTATCGGCAGCTATTACATTATAATTTTTGTCCCAGCGTAGAAAATACTCTGGATTATTTTCGGCTACGAAACCTGTCATAGCGTTGTTGGGATAAAAATAACTGGCATGTGATATTCCCTGTAAATATTGTTCCATACGTGCAGACCATGATTTGGTTTTCCAGTTGCCTTCTATGTCTAGGTAATGTATATAATAATTATCCCAATGAATAGTTCCTGTAATATCATCTGGACCCCCGGGCTCGTCTAGAACCAGTATAAAATTATTAGTAGCAGCATAATAATAGGAAAGGCCATCATTAAATTGTTTGCTACGTGCGATCCAGGTAGTATCATCCCATGTATAGGTATCAAGTTTTCCTCTTTCTGAACCTACGGCTACAAATTTTTCTCCAGACATAAACTTGGGGTAACCAGACCCAATATTGGTCGTAAAAACCCTTACGCTCCATGTATGCCCATCCTTATTAAGATGAAACAAATGTACAGTAGCGGTAACACCTTTATGATACAAAAACGCATAAAAATCGTCTCCAAACGTAGTATAAAAATTTTCCAATCTCGGAGCACCGGGAGCATTATCATAAATGGTGTATGGTAGCAAAAATGAATTGCGCACCCATCCCTTACCATTCCAGGTATTGCGTACGATTTTAAAACGATTATGACCGTCAGGTTGTGTTGCAGTTTCTTTTGCTAAAAATAAACTATACTTATTCCTAACCACCATAGAATGGTACTCATATCCATCAAAGTTGGGTTCTGCGCCTACAAATAGATTAGGCGTATTGGTAAACAACGATTTTTTTTGATAATTATATTGTACAAACCCTCCTGTGGGTTGAATTACTTTTCTAAGTCCCCCAAGAAAATCCCCACTTGTATAATATTCAAATTTTTGGCTGGGCAGTACAGCACCTATTTCGTCTTTCTGAGTGATCGCGGTTAGATATCGTTTCTGGTTGTTATCCCCCTGGTTAGCGATATCATAAGAGAGGTCATAGGTAAATACATTTTGATCTGCACTGTTATAGGTCATGACATTGCTTAGATACTTGGCTTCATACCGCTCTTGATAAGCATCTGGCTCCACCTGTTCTCTATTGGCTTCATATTGAAAGAATTCAAAAGGTCCTTTGGTTTCATAATTTAGTTCTACTCGTTCTCCTGTAGATGACGTTACTTTTTGTAAATAAGATGCCTCTGTTTGTGGCACGCCACCAACACTGGACTCCTGCAAAAGATATTCAAATTTCAAATTATTGTTGAATTGATCTTTTATAGTAGACAGATTCCAGGTAATCGTTTCTCTTTGTCCGCCGGGTTTGTTGGAATTACCGATCCAATTTCCCCAAGCCACTACATTTTCTCGACTATTTTGTGTTTGCCCATAATAATATTTTACCCCTTTGTCATCGGTAACGATCCAGTAATCTAATGGCGTCTCATGATACCCATCTCCCAATGGTCCTCCTATATGCAAATCGACATTACTTTTGTAGTATTCTATTTTCCAGGGCACATATTTTTCTGCAACAAAGGACCAAATTATATCACCTTCCTGAAATTGCCCTGGTTCTTGCTTACCAATACATTTTAGTTTGCTGTTAGATGCACCATCCAGCAGATAAAAGGTGTCATCCTCTTTTGTGGCAGTATTTTTATTATCTACAACAATTTTGGGCGCCTGTAAACTGAATCCTACTCCTACAGTGCCAGCCGGAGCGTATCTATTGGTATATTGCGCAGTCTTGAAAGCGGCATCCCCATTGTAGGTTAGTGCAAGACTGTAGGCTACTCCTCTAGCTGAAATCGATGTAATAGGTTGTGAAAACGCTACTTTACCTGTAGGTTCGTTTATAGAGCTTTTTACCCAGCCTTCTAGATTTTGACCTGTAGAAAACGAAGCTTGCTGTGGTGCAATCACATCGGCACCATCATCTTGACTGTAAGCAAAAATGGAAAAGATGATGATTACCGCGAAGATTTGTTTTGTATACATGGGTTTAGGTTTTGAGAGAGTTATTATTTAGCTATTTTTTTGTTGATATTCTTTGCATTTGGCCTATTTTTTCTGAATTAGTATCGTTTTGCATTTGTACTTTGATAAAGATATTTTCTGATTTATTTTTAAAAATAGTCCCTTGCGCTCGGTGTGTTTCGAGATCTTGAGGTCTTAAGCGATGCATAGCCCCGGTTGCAGGATCGACTATCAATCCTATGATGCCACCAAAAAGAACATTACCGATATACCAGGCATTGAACTTTCTTTCCAACTTCATCTCGTAAGTTTCATAACCATTGAGCTTTATGACTAACTGGTATTCCTGGTTTCTTTTCAGATTTTGCTGAACTGGAGTGTTTCCGATTTCAATTTCATTGATATACACTTTTGCTGCAGTTGGTTCTGAAGCGATATCTACGAATTGTCTAGAACCCGAGATAATAGTTGCGCAGTTTGAAAATAGTATTGCTATGCTGCACACAAGTATGATTTTACTTATACAAATACGTTTCATTCGTTTATTTTTTAGGGGTTTAATCTATTTGTAATTGATATTGTTGTGGTAATGATGTAACATCGCCATCATATGTATAAAGTTCGATTTTAAGACGGTAGCATGTGCTCCATAGATCGGGTTTCTTTTTGTCAACTACCTTAACAATGTTTGCTCCATTTTTTCTTGCTTGTATTCTTGCCTGATTCATTAAACTGTTAAAACTACAGTCTGTCGAAAATCCAGAGTCCTGAAATCTTAAATCACCAATTTTATCAATGTTTTCTGGTAATTCATGATCAACATCCAAAAGCGCTACTTTTTGGTCAATTGATAATTTTGGTTGAGGATTGATAAAATTTGAGGTAATTTTTGGACTACAGCTTGTACTTCCTATTATTACTAGAAAAAATACTATTTTAATTGTTTGTTTCATATTATTATTTAATTCATGGTGTTATTGTACATTGGTTTAGGTTTTATTTTATAATTTTTACGCACTTATGTTCAATATCAACTGTTAGGCTAATTTCAAATTTTTCGGGTTTTACTATATCATACGGGTCAAAACTATATATTTCAAACTCGTAATTGTAAGCTCCGGTTTTATTTAAATTCGTATAGTTTGTATATCTTTTTCTTCTTAGTCTTTTATGTAATTGGATGATTTTTGAGTGTTGATTTAACAAATCAACCGCTTCTTTTATGCGTTCATATTCTGATTTGAATTCTGAATGGTATTGTTTTTCTGAATTCTCAAAACCGTTGGTATCAAGATAATGCCAAACTGCCTGATTATGATTTTCGATCTCGTTTATCTCGTCCTCTATCATAACACACCCCGCCTTTGATATTGCTTCAAACGGCCATTTTTTGGAGGTAATTATATGTGCGTTTTCATTGATAAAATTTCCTAATCCATAGGTCCAAACCTCTAGTGTATCTACTTCTGGATTGATTTGGGAAATCCCTGAACTACTGATAATCATAACGGCATACGACAATACTACTTTTATCTTAGTGTAATGCTTTATTCTGTTTCCTAAATCTATAGTCATTACATAGTTTTATTCTAAATAAATTATATACTTCTTTTTCGTTTTGATCAGCAACGCTCCATCCGGATGTATAATATTATATTTATGCTTCAACGTATTACTATCCAAATATTTGCTTTTCAGAATAGCACCTATATACTTTTTTCTGAATTTATCAATTTTAATCGTGTCATTAATGACCACGTTGTTTACTATAAAAATGGGCGAGGGATTCTTGTCTATAATAGTTGGTCCGGTTCTTCCTTCTATCGATTTGATAGGAAGCTCTTTATTGCGAATGCTCTTGGTAGTCGCTGTTATAGATAACGAGTCTTGCGCACTTACTTTGCTTGCATAAAGAATTAGTAATATTAATACTGCTTTCTGAAAAAACGTTTTATCTGAAATTGAACGGTAGAACATATGGACTTCTAATTAAGTTTGAATTAATAATAAAACCTGCTCCGCAAAGTCTCCTGACTTTGCAGGCGAAGTTCATTTATATTGGCAATACTGTTTTATCATTCTTTTTATGTACTTTACTACCCTCGATAATGGTTTCAAAACAATAACTATGGTAGCTGTAATGAAGTGTGTTATTTAATTTAATTTTGTGTACTATACTCTTCTTTCATATTTTTGAATAATTATTTCGTTATTCGTTATTTTGTTCCGCAAAGTCAGGAGACTTTGCGGAGCGGTTATTTATCGATTACCTTTTTCAACTCTTCACTTGGCTCAAATAGAATAACCACAGAGCCTGGCGTTGTCTTTTTACTAGACCTACAGGAGAGTATTTTTGAGCCGGTTTGTTTTAAAAAACGGTATACTAGCTTATACTTAGATGCAGAATTGGAAAAGCCATATCTATATTTACCTTTATTGCTAATACTTCCATTTCTTATAAAAGCTCCTTTTAAAAACATTAGTTTTTGATTTTTAGATTTAAATTTAGATTTTTTTAATCGCCCCCAATAAAAAACATAGTTCTCGTCATCTGCATCAGTAAATAAAAAATTAGCCTTTTTATATTTATAATAATTATTAAACAAAAGAAAGTGCTCTTTTGAAAATACCGCCGTTACCGGGTTTTCATGTTCGCTTTTCTGGAATTTAAATTCTTCCAATTTAAATATTGATGATTCTTTTATATACTTTTTAAAGCTTTCTAAAGCATTTTGCTCTCCAAAATAAAAATATGTAATTCTATATTTCAACCTTGGATGAGTAGGAATATCGTTTCTACCTCCCTCGTCACTCAATAAGCCAATTAAAACAGAAGTTATTATGTCTGTTGTATCTTTTTTCGATTGTGACCAATTATATCCAACAATAAATACAAATATAACTGTTAACAAGAGTTTTTTATGAGTACGATTTATTTCCATATGCTAAACATTGAATGATAGGTTTTAAAATTTTTTACGTTAATAGTCGTTCCTGAACTTGGATTCATAACTGAGATTCTAAATTTAGAAAAGTCTGATAAATATCTTACTCTTTTGACTAATGTAGCATGATAGCCATCTCGAACCCCTATATTCGTTACTTTTGTGCTTAATTGAACTGCGTGATTCAATTTCATTTCTCCTACCATCCATTTTAACGTTGCTTGTTTATTGAAGTTTCCACTAAAAGCATTTCCACTATATCCTCCTTCCCTATACATTTGTAACATATGCCGATCAGACAATCCACTATATTGCTTAGCTATACCTAAATATTTAGTATTGATTGCTTTTTGATTTATCTTTCCATAATATTCATCCAACGATCTTTTACAGGCAATTCCACAATCGTATTCAAAGTTCTGGGTAGTACTTGGCAAATCCATACTTCTTTCAACATCCCATTCTTGTAGAATTCCTTCAGTATTATCAGTAAACGTGCCATTACTTATTCCAAATCCTGTAGTGATCTCTTCCCATTGCTTACCAGTCCAAAACTCCCGATTATTACTTACAGCGTTTATACCTCCAAAAGTACCTCCTAACACTCCCCCAGTAACAGCACCTATTCCTCCTACCTTTAAACCGGATACATATCCATCTCCAAAATTTGCTCCATTTGCCCAGGCATTGGTCGCTCCACTCGTAAAACCTGCTGCGCCACCCCCAGCAGCACCAGATATAAATCCCCCAAAAAAACCTCCGGTTGTAAAACCACTAGCTACACCCGCACCTGTTGCGGCTCCTACTGTGGCAGCAAACCCACTCATGGTCGCTCCTTTTATAAATGCCCCACTAGCTTCTAAAAAACTGCCTCCATTTGCCGCGGTCTGTACAGCGCTCACGCCACCACCAATAGTAGTTGCAGCAATAATAGCGATTAACCCAAAAGCCAACTCCCCATCCGGATCTACCGCATTGGGCCAATTATTGCCCATCGCAAGGTAAGGGCTGGCAAATTGATTTTGCGGATCGGTAGACCACCAACGGCCAATGGTTGGATCATACATACGGGATCCAAAATCATATAAAGCAAGGTCTCCTTCTGGTTGGTACTCTTTGCCTTGTAACTTATACTGGTGCTCGGCTATACCATTAATTAATGAGTTGGGGTGGTCTGGCTCATACTCCAGCTCATACCCTAAGGCATCATAATCTTGCGCCTGCAAAATCTCGTTGTGATAATCCCCATCCCCATCGATATCCATACCATCCCGGGTAATATCGACTACACCATCGCCATCACGATCTGAGTAGGAGAGTCGTATGTTCCCTAAATGGTCTTTAAATTGGTAGACATAAGTGCCGGTTAGGGCACTACTTGCAGCAGTTGTACCACCTGTGACCAACGAAGATGAAGCTAGTAAACCTGCAGGATCCTCATTTACTTCAAAATATCCTTCTGGGGTATGAAAAAATTGCAGTTGCCCATTTCTGTACTGAAAACCACCCAGATAATCTGTGGTTGTGCTGTTTCCATTTTGTATATAAGTTTTAGAAAGCTTTTGACCGCTTGCATTGTAGGTATATTTTAGACTAGTACCATCCCCAAAAGTCACCTGATCGATCAGGTCCACGTGATTGTAACTAAACGTCATTCCTTTATTATGGTCGATAACCATATTCCCATTTTGGTCGTATTCATAATCTGTAAAAGTGAGGTTTCCGTCTATGAAACCCTTCTCCTTATCTGCATTGTCATTGATTTGAGATACCTGATTCCCTGCAACAATTGCATACGGATTATTTAATTGTATCCCTTTAACGTTTAAATTCAAATTATCGATAGTTATGCCTTGACGATCATTGCGCTTTAGATTTGTTATATTGCCTGTAGACGAGAACGAGAGATTTAGTTTATAAGGCGCTAGATCTGTCCGGCTCACCAAGTCATGAAAATAGGCTTCAGTCATTTGGTTGCGGTCATCATAGCGAAAATTATACGCTCTTTTTGTGGTGTCAAGCTGAGTTTTCCACACCATCTGATTGATCGAACCGTCGTATTTTTTATCAGAACTATAAGGACGGCTTCCCTCGTAAGTATAGTAATACAGTGAATACGCCATAAGGTCTTTAGCACCCAGCGCTTCTGTAGCATTCACTTTTGTTGGCCAGCCACGAATGTTGTATTCAAAATCCAGGGTTTGCAGCGCAGTAGCCTCTAATGCTCCTAATCGAGAAGCGGTGCCTCCTACATGCTTTTTTACCAACTGACCAAGTTCGTTGTACTCCCATGCCACCAGGCGCTCTTCTGGATGATTACCTGTTTGTTGATACTGTGCTTTCATGTTATCGTTGTCATCGTATTCAAAACGGTCTACAATCGATACCATCAAATCACTGGCTGCACGTTGATGGTGTGTTTCTGTATACAATACCTTTCCGATAAAATCAAGTTTGGTGTCTACGTATGTAATACCGCCCAAATGATTGGTCTCGTGAGTGCGTATTGCTCGACCTTTCTCGTCATAAAAAGTATATATTTTGGTCCAGGTATCGGCTCCCAGGGTTTTTGTCCAACCGGCGGTTGGTAGTCCTTTGGTGCGCGTAGTAATTGTATCCCCTACTACAGTTATAGGTATGCCGGGCTTGTCTGGATCTGTAAAATCGTAATCGTCATAATAATTTACCGATAAGGTTTCTAGGATATTGGTAGTAGGAAAAGCATGATTAGTATAACTTATGGTTACCTCGCCAATAGTAGTTGGTATTGATGAGTACGTTTCATAAATAGCGATACCTTCTGCTGCTGTATAAAAATCATCAACTTCTTCTTGCATCATTTGTCTACTTTTAGCACTCGTATAGATACCAGTATACACCACACGCCCCTGTGCATCAAATTTTGAAAAAAGCCACTGGTTATTGACTCGCAAATTACCATCTTGTATCAAAATGGGTTGATCCAGATTATCGTAAACAATATATTCCCAATCCCGTTCTGGAGATTTTTGGGCAATTTGCCTATTATAATCATCATATTTATATTGATAACATGATTGATCAAGTATCCCTTGGGTTAGGGTATGTGCTTTTGAAGCTTCATTGGGGATAACGACCCTTAAGTTACCATAATCATCATATACATAACCGGTAACAAAGGTTGTAATACGTGTATGTAAATCGTAGGTAACGGTACTAATATTACGTCCAGAATGATCTGTATAAGTATCGACGGTATTTGCTTTTTGATCCTCGGCATTAACGTATTGCAACCAATTTTCATTTTGTATGGTTTGCTTTCTAAGCGTGCCTGGTTCATAATACGATATTAGTATACTATCGGTAGCAGTAAGCTCATATTTTCTAACGGTGTTTGCTTTGTTAGTGTCATAGAAATATTCATGAGTACGATCCCTCCTGTAGTCTTCTCTAGAGTTCATATACCAAGCATCTCCCGGTGGTGATGTTTCTAAGATCCGGTGTAAAGGGGAGCGTTCGTATCTGTTTTTAGAATAAGGAAATCTTCTTGGGGACAGTCCTACATCTTTATAATAATCTTCGGTGGCCCGACCAGCACCGCCACGATATAGGCCTGTAGAACTATATGCATTGGGGAAGGGTAGATATGATTTTTCTGCCCGCCCAAATTGATCATATTCATAATGTTGTACCAAATCTTTGCCTTGGGGCGTAGCTCCAACCTGAACCGTTTGTTTTGTTCTACCCAGACCATCAAAATAGGTTATAGTACTATGCAAATTTGCGTTGCGTACATCTGGTATACTATCGAGATAGGCATTTGTTTCAGCAATGGTTAATGCTTGTTTAGGTACAACAGTTTGTGAATAGTGAAGGCTTGTAGACTGTGCCCATATCCAAAAATTACCTAAGAACCATACCCCCAGAAGGATCATTTTTTTCATGCCTAAAAGGTTTTAAGAGTTGTTAGTACTACTTCAGCATATAAAATCAATAAGTATTAATTATTGCTTGGTTATTTTATATACCAAAATTATATTACATTGAAATATTTGGAGGGGTAGACATTGTTTATTCAAAATTAAAGAGTTATCGAATCCCTATATGTTAAAAGCATCTTTTTAACCATTCTTTAATACTTAGTAATTTGATTGATTTTGATTTTGATTTGTGATCAAACCCTTGGGTAATCAGTAACTTTTTAGCATTTCTAAGAGCAATTGTGATCTAAGAGTTGTGTATTTCATCGATTTTTAAATTCGTACTTTTTTGTTAAATTTTTAAGTTTTAATTAACATTTGTTGATCTTTAACATATTCGACGTATAATAGTTGTATTACTTGTTTTATTTAGAACTGATCATTTTTTAATTTAATCACTGCATTAAGATAATCTTCATTTCTTCATTTCTAGCTCACACTTCTTTTTATATTTGCCTATGCTTTTTTCAGAAATTTTAGGGCTAAAACATATCAAGAGTTATTTGACCTCTAGTGCAGATCGAAAAAGGATCCCGCATGCCCAACTTTTTGTGGGTCCTAATGGCAGTGGAACGCTGCCCATGGCCATTGCCTATGCTCAATATATTTTATGTCAGAATCAAAACGGAGAAAATACCGAAGGAATCCAGGCATGTAACATAAAATTTGATCATTTGGCTCATCCTGATCTTCATTTTGTATATCCGGTGGCCGTAAACGATAAAGTAAAAAAGCATCCCACCTCTGACCAATTTGCCGAAGAATGGAGAGCTTTTGTAAAAGAAAACCCCTACGGAAGTATTTTTGACTGGTATCTTTCTTTGGGAATTGAAAAAAAGCAGGGACAGATTGGGGTAGATGAAGCCCTGGAAATTGTAAAAAAGCTTTCACTGAAAAGTTATGAAGGTGGGTATAAAGTGATGCTGATCTGGATGGCAAATAAAATGAACATTGTCGCATCCAACAAACTCCTGAAATTAATTGAAGAACCACCAGAAAAAACCGTATTTCTTCTTATTACTGAAGATGAAGAACAGCTTATTCAAACTATACGATCTCGATGCCAGGTAGTACACTTTCCTCCGCTAGGAGAACAAGTAATCAAAGAAGCGCTGCAAAAAAATGAGGACATAGGAGATGCCGAAGCTCAAAAAATTGCCCATCAGGCAGATGGAGATTATAGCAAGGCGTTGCATTTGTTGCACCATGATGGTGGTGACGACCAGTTTGAAGACTGGTTTATCCAATGGGTACGAACCGCCTTTAGAGCCAAAGGGAATAAATCGGCTGTTAATGATTTAATTACCTGGAGCGAGTCTATAGCAAGTACAGGTAGAGAAACGCAAAAAAGATTCCTTACATATTGTCTTGATTTTTTTAGGCAAGCTATGCTATTGAACTATGGGGCCAAAGATTTGGTGTTTCTTGAGCCTAATACCAATGGTTTTAAGCTCGAAAATTTTGCTCCTTTTGTTCACGGAGCCAACATAATGGATATCTGTAACGAACTACAGGATGCAGCTTATCATATCGAGCGTAACGGAAATGCAAAAATTATTCTTACCGACCTTTCTATAAAACTTACCCGGTTGCTTCATAAAAAAATGAATTGAACGCACTCCTTTATAAATCATGATGCTATCATAACATAACCTGGCAATTTATTTTGTAATATTAACATCAAATATGGTCCCAAAAATGTATAAAACAAACATTTCATACATTGAACCCGTTTTGTTTGAAAGAGAAATAGAGCATCAATAATGTATTTTACAAAAATAACTAGGATTTCAAAAATAATATGTTTTGGGTTATTGTTCTTAATCCTTGCGGTTTGTAGTTGTAGTACAAATCATGATTCACCCACAATGGTTTTGCAAAAAGCACAAAAAGCTATCGATGCCAAAAATCCAGGCGCATTAAAAGAATTACTTATCCAGGATAGCCGAAGCAGTTCCAAAATGGCTGAAGCATTAGCCCGCTTACTAGTTTTTTACAAAACAGATGAGTATATGATGTTTGGTAATAAATACGACACTAGGCTACAAGAAATAGATTTCAGATATCCTGTAAAAATTAATGATGTTCGATACGACATTGTTTTTGGCCTTCCTGCAATTTCTGAATTCTTGAAATACGGAAAATTTAACGATCAAAACAACACCTTTAGCTTTTCATATCCCAAACAAGAAAACGGGGTGGCTATCGAGGGCGATTTTGAAATTGTATTCAAAAAAACATTTCGTGGATGGAAATTTTGGCCAAAAAGCATTACTCCTAATACGCAACTGCTCAATTTACAAAGAGTTATCGAAGAACTACCAAACATTAGTGCCATTGCTAATATCGACAATCGTAAAAAAGCACTCGATGATTTAATGAAAAACATTGTGCCCCAATCTCGATTTGAGTATAAAAAACAACCACTTGCTGGAGCGCTGAAAGGGAAAAAGTGGAAAATTCGGGATGGTATGGCCTATCAGGATAATTATTTGGGGGACCGATATAAGTATCTGATATACTTGTCTGATGAGGTATTGACTACAACCAGAACATGCTGGCCATCGGCAGATGGTAGGATTTTTCAAATACTAGTCGACACTTCGGGCACGTATAACCTAGCCTACGCCAAAGCACCTGTAGCATTGGCAGATGTGCATAGTGATGGAGCATTAAGCACAACAGGAATACCTTTTTTTTCTGAAGGAAGTTTATCTGTAGAAATTGATGAAAAAAATCAACGTATTCATGGAAAGCTATCGACCATCAAGGATAATAACAATCATCTTAACGGAACCTTTTCTGTATCCATTTGCCAAATGAACGCAGCTCTACAATAAGGTTTGAGGTGAAACACTAAATCTTTTCTAAGATTCTTTCAGTATGTACTATAAACCATCTAATGTGATTTGTGATTTGAATTTGCAAATCTTATCCTATATTTGATGCCCTAAACGCATTACCCATGGATAACTTTATAACTCATATTGTCTCGATTACTATTTTATTATTTCTTTTGATTACATTTTTTCAATCAGGTATCGATAAATTAATTGACTGGAAAGGAAATTTGGGTTGGCTAAAAGGGCATTTTGCCGAAACCTTTATGGGTAAAATGGTTCCTTTACTTTTGGCAACTATTCTGGTGATTGAAATGATCACCGCTATATGTTGTGTTATGGGTATCTATCACCTGGTTGTAGATAATCATACTTTTTATGCCATACTTGCCATGTTTTTAGCTTGTTTAACGCTTTTAATGCTTCTTTTTGGACAAAGAGTAGCAAAAGATTATCAAGGAGCATTAACGATCACTTGTTACTTTATCGTGGCTATATTTGGTTTGTATGTGATTACTTTATAAAGGGATAGAGGCTAAAGAAGAGGGTTTTAAGATTTTATAAATTATATGCACAGAAAAAATTCTATTTCTGACCCAATGAGCATTTCCGTATTAATCCCGGATGGAGAAAGTGTTCTTTTGATTTATGTGGTTAATTGTCTTAGCCAAATACCGGGTATTTCTTTATTTGTTATGTCGAATTCTAATTATAATGCGGTTAGGTTTTCAAGACATATCTCAAAATTTATTTATTATCCAAGCACAAAAGATGATCAAAAATGGATACAAAATATTAATGCTGAAGTTCAAAAACACAACATTGATATTATAATGCCCATTTTTGAGATAGGCATACACAGAATTATAAGGAATAAAAAGTTGCTGCATGGGTGCGATCGCCTAATTACTTTACCAGATCTAGAGGCATTTGCAACGGTTATTAATAAGTGGGAACTTGCAACCTATTGTAAAGAAAATAATATTTTTGTTCCGGAAAGCTTTCTTTATGTTCCCGGAAAGGAATTACCCAATACCTTCTTTGTACCAATGAAATTTCCTGTAATAGTAAAACCACTAGAAGGTTTTGGTGGAGGAATGGGTATCGCAGTCTTTGATACCAAACCCGAGCTTGCCAAATATCTAGATGAAAGCGCTAATAGACCAACAATAATACAAAATTTTATAAAAGGATACGATATCGACTGTAGTATTTTGGCAGAAGATGGGAAAATTATTGCGCACACTATTCAAAAAGGATATTTGCAAGGCGATAGCCCTTATGCTCCTCAAGTTGGGTTAGAGTTCATGGATAATCCCAAATTGCTTGAGGTTGTAGAGAAACTAGTGGGCTCATTAAAGTGGAACGGAGTAGCGCATCTGGATCTTCGCTATGACGAAGAGGATAATACGTATAAGATCATAGAACTAAATCCAAGATTCTGGAGTTCGATAGATGCCTCTTGTTTAATGGGAGTTAATTTTCCGCATTTACTAATCCTACAAACTTTAGGATACAAATTTTCTAAACCCGTACCTAAATATGAATCTTATCTCAGTCTAAAAGGTTTTGTAAAAACAATTAAAAAAGACTTTTTCTTTCTTGCAAAAAGGAAGTTTATAATGAACAATACACAATTTAGGTTTGTGGTTTATGACGTGTTTCCAACCTTATACAAATACTTGGACAGGACAAAAAATCTGCTTTTAAAACGCATAAAAAAAGCCTGGTAATTTTTTAACCTGAATTGGTACTATGGAAGTGGTTTGCAGCTTCAGTACCCGAAAGTGATGTTCGCTAAAGTATATGGTCTTAACTGTTTTGGGGACTAAAGTTATTTACACTTTTTGTCTGGAAGTGAAAAAAGTTCAAAATGAATTCTTACTACAATAGTTTCTCAAAAGAAATATCAATCCTAATCAACAAGAATAGTTAATTTAATCCCTCATAGAAAGTTTAATTCCCCCGGGGGTTGCCTCCGGTAACAAAAAAATGTTTCAGAAGCATCCCTCGTGAGCTTGCTTCGAGGTTATCGATTTAGTAAGTACATCCACACTTACTTTGTCTACATCCAAAGTCAAGTCCAAGGGTTATCATATGAGATCCTGCAGATGTAGTAGGTTGAAGTACTTCATTTACATTAACCTGATATCCGTACGCCACATAGAAGTTCGATTTTTTGATTCCGACCATTGGTGATATAGAAAGTGGCTTAAAATCTTGATCAACTAATGATCTTAAACTAATTCCGGCCCATAGATAATCCTGGCGATACATCTTGCGGACTTTAAGATTAATATCCGTAGTAGACCGTCCATCTGCTGCAAAATTTTGATACAAAATAGACGGTTCTATTTCTAAATCACTAAATCTGTGATAAAACGTATATCCGGTATAAATATAATAGTTCTGTATCGATGAGGGTTCGGTTGGATTAAAATCATCGATCTCTTTTTGTAACAAGTTTACTGCATTGGCACTTAAAAAGAACCTTCCTAATCGATATAGCATTGCAATATCAAAGTTCGAATCATTTACAGTAATATCTGCCAATCCAGGGTTAACAGGTGAATTTGGATCTCCATTATTAAATTCTGAAGTGTCAATCCCGAACTGTGTAAACTTATAGCTGATACCAAAAGAGAGGTATTGATTACTATACTCACTTAGCGTTAGGTGGTGCGCAAAAGACATCTGAATACCCTTTTGGGTTGTAAAACCATTTTGATCATTAAACAAGATGGCTCCTACACCAGATCGATCAGAAATCCTACCATCGATAGACAAGGACTGGGTGCCTGGTGAATCTTCAATACTTACCCACTGCTCAAAGCCCGAAGCCCTGATCTGCCAACAATCTCCAATACCTGCATATGCAGAGGATATTAAATATGGGTTATCTGCGATATATTGGTTTTGTACAGGAGCAAAAAACTCCTGTGCAAAAGTGCAATAACTTGCAAACAGACTGAATATTACAATATATTTCTTCATCTAACATTTAAAATTACAGACCATTGACTTTTTTTCTTTCTCTGTCATTTGGCTTTGTCCATATTGTTTTATAACTCTCTTATACTCTATATATTATCTATATAAAGTAAAGTGGCCGGTAAACTCTCTACTATCAACATCATTCAGAATAATAGTAAACCAATAATCTCCAGATGGAAGCTGTTTTCCTTGGTATAATCCATCCCATCCTTGCTGATCTCCTTTAAACTCTGCTAACATTCTACCGTATCTATCAAAAACCTTTACGTCCATGTTTTCAAAGAAGAAAGGATCATCAATATTTGGTGTAATCTGTCTTGGATACCAGAATCTCTCTTCAGGAGTCCCATTAGGGTCATCTGGTGTAAAGTAATTTGGAATACGAATATTAATATACGTAAGGTTCAAAATCACAGATACCTCACAACCGCTTGCATCAATTACTCGTATCAAATAATCTCCGGTCTCTCGAATAGCAAATCTGTTATCTTCAACTTCTAAAGGATACTGAATATCATTTACCGTACCTCCATCTTCTAACAATGCCACAAAGAACGTATAGAACGGATCGCTTTCCAGTCTATTTCCGCCTGTAGCTAGGATCTCATACTCATTAGGATCCTGGGGATTACCCGTCATTTGCACTACAGGTACATCTAATGGTATGTATACTGGAACTTCTATGGTTCCTACTGTTCTTTCACACATTTCAAATAACATAATGGCATCGTACATACCAGGAGTAACTTCAAAAACACGCTGGAACCCAGAATACTCTGCGGGTCCGGTAGAACCATCGGTTCTTACTAATCTATAGATAACACCTAATGATTCTGTCTCTGGTGAAACATTGAACTCTACTTCATATATCTGAGGCGTAATGATTGTCGGAACCTGATCTGCTAAAGGATCACTCCAAACAGGGCAAATTAATCGTTCTTCTAATGCTGCCTCTAGCTCTACTCCTGGGTCGATTATAAACTCTCTTGGAGTCTCACAGGCTACACCATTAAAATCTCTAATATAAAGTGTATTTGTGCCTGCAGGAAGATCTTCAACAAATAGATTTGTAGGATCAGTTACCGGCATAAAATCAATTCCATTAATACTCCATGTATACGTTGGTTGAGTAGGGTCAGGGTTCGCTGTACCTCCTGTTATTGAGAAGGTTGCTGTTCCATCAGAATCTCCAGCACAAACTTCGGCTGTGGTTGCTACAATATCAATTAATATTGGAGCTGGCTCTACAATAATCACTGGATTAATTGTAACCGTACAACCTTCACCGTCTTCGGCTATCACGGTATAACCCGTAAGATCTTGTGCTAAGTCTTCGAATACATGACTACCAATCACATTATCAGCCTCGTCAGATACAAATTCAAAAACTCTTTCTCCGGCACTATTAAATAAGGAGTACCTATAAGGGTTGGTTGTATAGCCTCCTGAAGCAGTTACTGTTATGGAACCATCATTCTCTCCATTACAGGTAATATTAGTGGGAACTGCTTCTGCTTCAAAAGGGGTATCGGGTTGCGTGATTTGAAATGGGAGTGATAACTCACACCCAGAGCCAGGCACACTTTCGATGCGATATACATAATCACCAGCAGCAAGATTATTAAAGAATGGATCTCCTTGTGGTCCTAGCGTAAACGGTGCAGAACCATCAATAGGTGTAACATCAAGGTTGTACACATAACTTCCTAAACCACCCATTATCGAGTTTAAATCTACAGACCCTGTAGCTTCTCCAAAACATACAATAACAATGTTATCAAGATTTAGTTCCGCTTCAACCTGATCGGGAGCATCGATTATTATGGCCGGTGTTCTGTCTGAGTTACATGTTCCACTTATGGCAAAAAACTCATAAATACCTTCTGGCAATCCAGGAAAAGTTACTACTCCAGATGCATCGGTAGCCAACGAGGCTACTAGACGATCTCTATCTGCTGGAAGTATAGGGTTGCTAGGTGTTGAGACCCCATCTCTAAGTGTTACGTCTCTTGCTTCTACGATAAAAGGTGCAGTAAAGCTAGGTGCAGTAACAACAACTCTTACATCTGATGAGGAAGTTCTACAATCGGTAGGTGTTATATTATCTATCATCGCAGTAATAGGATCTGGCTCTGAAATATTAACTGGTGGTGATGTTGCTCTAGAACATCCTGCACTATCATAAACATTTATAATATAATCGCCGGGAGATAATAAATTGAAGACACTACTGTCTTGTCTATCGGTCTCTGTACCTAATACCAACGGTGTTAAAGAGACAACAGGCGTAATGGTGTATCTAAATGGTCTGTTCGTACCAGAAACTGTTACGCTAATACTACCATCGGTACTTCCGTTACAAGTCACCCCAACAGGAGCAATATTATCTATATTAAGATCGTCTACCGGTGGGCGCACCTCTATGGTTTCAGAGTCTTCGCAAAAAGCAGTCGCTCCAGTTCCATCTATAAACGTATCTCTGGCAATAACCGTATAAATAGCAGGAGTTGTGGGATTTATAGGTGCCAATCCTGTAAATGTTCCGTTTGTTGAAGTCGCTCCTGTTTCTACAATTCTATAGTCTACGGTACCTTGCGCTCCATTTGTTGATGCCGTAAATGCTCCATCATCAAGTGCACATGTTGTTACAATAAATGGTGGTAGGATCAATTCTAGTTCGTTTGGTCCTTGTATAATTACAGGATCTTCTTCGCTACATAAAGGATTACCTACTTGTGCTATTTGCACAATATAACTACCCTGTGCAGCTCCAAATGGTAGATCAAAAGTTTGTGTTTCTACACCTGACATAGGTAACGTACCACTCGATCCTGCGATTGGGCCTCCTAAACCATCAACCACTTCTAGACCGGTAGCGGGATCGATGATCGTATAGGTAATATCTCCTCCAAGGATAGTTGTTCCTGCAGTGTCAACAAATCTATACCCTGAAACCGTAATACGTATCACTCCGTCTGCATCGTCAAAACACGTCTCTGGTGATAATTGTTCTGCTACCACTTCTAAGAAATCAACCTGCTCTACAATATGACCAATCTCTACATAACAACCTGTATTGTCATTTGTAATTCTGAATCGATAGGTGCGCGTTTCATCTGCAGGATTGGGTAATGTAAATACAACCTCAGTTTCTAACTCAGGTGAAGATGCGTCATTATCGAACGTAATACCTGTTTGAGATAGTCCTGTTCCTGTAATTTCTGCAAACGTAAAGGTATCTCCGGTTGTTCCTCCCTCAACAGAAACCGTAACTTCTTCTGAAGCCGAACAAGTAATCCCAGGTGCAGTAACCTCAACAGATTCATTAGTCAACCTATTAAATGGTAGTACTGTCGCCGAAGTGCTTTGTTCGCAATTATTGCTATCCTTAAAGGTAAAATTATAAATACCTTCTACAGTGGCACTTGTTCGAAACTGTATCCCTGCTGCAGCATCTGCATCAACAACAACCTCATCAACAATTGGTGTTAGCGGTGCTGGTCGTGTATACGACACTCGATAACTACCCCCTGCCGTAAGCGTTCCTCCAGAAACTTGTATCGTGATTGTAGGGAACTGTTCACTATTATCTGTTGTATTACAGCTAAATGATGTGACCGCTGGAGTTCCAAGTACAATAGCCGGTGCTTCACCAACCGTATATGTTTCTTCAATAAAACATAGCACATCATCTGTGGTTCCTGGTCCATTAGGTTCTACAGCTTCTACACGTACTAAGTAATCTCTTGCCGGCAAGTTGTTAAAGATATTACTGCTTTGTAATGGTCTTGTAATTCCTGGCGGGGTTGACGATACTATAGCATATTGATAAGTAGCCGTAGGATCCAAACCTCCTACCAAACTTACTTCAATACGACCATTTTGTGTTCCGTCATCGGGCGGAGTGCCAGAAGTTGGTGTTGCACTATTACAACTTGCGTTTGTTACTCCTGTTGTAGTATCGATATCGGGCTGTATAGGAGCCTCGATGCTTACCGGAGCTCTAAAAGAACATCCTGCACCTGGCCCTCGATCAGGATCTGTAATCTCTACAATGTAACTTCCTGGAGCAACACCTGTAAAAGTTCCTGTACTGGCTCCTGTAACGTTTCCAGTAGCTGTACCTGTATTATCTAATAATTCGTAAGATAAAGTACCTTCTGGAGTACCAGAATCTAGTGTCGTTTCTATAGTACCATCAGCTGCAGCACAAATTGGTGGCGTAGTGAAACTTGCTGAAAACTCTAATGGATCAAAAACATCTATAAAAGCTTCTTCGGTACATCCATTACCATCGGTAACTACTACTCTATATCTTCCACCAGATGTTACCGTAAGCTCTATTGTTCTTGGAGTTGCCGGATTACTTGTAAATACTCTAGGTGTATCGGCTGGATCATTAGCATCATCAATCGCAAAAGTTAAGGTTCCTGATGGTTGCACAAGTACTGTTTGAGCAGACGCCGTTGCATCAAAGGTATAGTTGTTATCGTATGTACACGCATCATCTACAAAAGGTGGTAAGGAAACTCCTGGTGCTGGAGCCACATCAGCAACTACAGCTATTGGTCCACTAACACATCCATTAGCATCTACAGAATATATGTGGTATGTTATATTATCCACTGTTCCAAGATCTATTGTATTGTCGGTAAACACAAATTCACCAATAATAGTAGGATCTGAAGGAACTCCCGCTGGATCCGGATTACCAGGGCTTCCTGGGTCATCATCAACTCTTAAATATCTATATCCATCTGTTGTACCCGCGGTAAACGGATTACCTCCGTTAGTAGTCATAATTACCCTAGAATTAGGATCATTACAATTAGCTGTAGATGGTGTTCCTGCCTCCATACGTTTTGGTGTTGCTGGATCTATGGTAAAAAATCCAGAAACTGCTGCACATAGTCTTAGCCCTGTCACTTCTTCTACTCTAATAAAATATTGTCCAGGCTCAAGACCTTCTGTAGGACTACTACTGTCGATATCAACAGCTCCTCCGTTTAACGTTTGAGTATCGCTACGTACCGGCGGATCAAAAGGTGTTGATCCCCTTCTAAATATTTCCCACGTAATATCTACAGGATCTGGTGAATAATTATTCACTTCAAAAATTATGGAACCATCGTCAGCGTTTTCACATTGCTCTGGAGTAATAGTGACCAAAGTTATACTTGGTGCGGCAGGTGAAACAACTTTCACTTCTCTCTCGTACGTACAATTAGTACCTAGGTCAATAATTCTTATAATATATATATTACCAAACTCAATATCAGGTGCAGTAATTCTTTGATCATTGACAATACCTGGTGTTGGTGTTGGATATAAAATTGGTTCATCAGGTGCAGAGTCATCCAAAGGAGCAGGTGGGTTTCCACTACCTACTATTTGGTATGCAAAACCATCCAAGGTGCCTGTGTTTGGATTAACTCCAGACCCATCAGTAACGTAGATATCTAATGTAGGACCAGCAGCACAACTAGCGACAACTGTTCTCTCTTCAAAATTAAGTTCATCTACCGCATCTCTAACTTCGAAAGGACCAAATGTATATTCACACATGTTTCCATCTGTAACTGTAATTATATAAAATCCAAAATCCAGATTTTCAAAATCTACTCTATCTTCGTCAGGAGCAGGAAAAAATGTAGGCGTAATACCAAAGGCAACTCCATCTCTTGTCACAGAGTAAGTATAGGATGAAGCATTTGCCGAAGGGGTACCTCCGTCAAACGTCAGCGAAATTCTACCTAAAATATTACCAATAGCCGGATCACCGCTACATGTAATATCTGTAACAGGTGACGGATTGGTGTTTACTAATTCATCAGGAGTCGTAACCGTAGCAGTTCCCGGATATACACAACCTGTTACTGTATTAGTAAAAGTATAATTATACGTACCTGCCCCTTGGTTAGGAATTTGTAGTAATGTACTTCCTACAGTAGTGGTTGTTAAACCTGGATAAGCAAATTCGAAATCACCCAAATTAGGAGCATCAAAATTAATTTCTACCGTTCCTGTGTCTCCAAAACAATTTAAAGCCAAAGCAGGAGCATCATCATAAGTTGGGTCAACAGGTATAGAAAGCTGAACAGGATCTGTCAAGACCGATTCACAACCTCTACCATCTGTGATTCTGAACGTATATATTCCGGGTTGTATCGTCTGGAAATTGGGGAATGTAGGTCCTGCTCCAGAGGCTACTGTTCCAATCGATATTCCATCTCTGAAACCTTCAATGGTATAAATAGCCGGAGGAGTGGGTACATAACCGTTAACAAAACTAAAAGATATTTCTCCGTTTTGATAGGGATCTGTAGGGTCGCCAGATGTATTACATCTAATATTATCGACTAATGGAGCCGATAATTCGATAGGCTCATTAATTATAAAATCTATGGTATCGAAACAACCTTTTTCATCTGTAACAGTAAACTGATAGGTTCCCGCTTGTGTTAATGCAGGGGGTGGCGTTGTTGTAAATGAAACAGGGGGTGTTAAATTAATGTTAGTCGAACCTATGAATAACGCTCCATCTCTTGTTAAGGTATAGCTATGTGCTCCCGTACCCAGAGTGGTTACATCTACAGTAAAACTTACCTCTCCATCTCCACTTAAACAATAATCTGTGGGCGTTCCTGTTCCTTCTGCGATAACAGGGGAGGTTAACTGAATGATATCAAAAGGAGCTGAAGTTTGAGGACAACCATCTGTATCGGTTACGGTAATAGTATATCCATTATCATTTGGTACATTCTCGTATACTTCGGTGCTTGGTCTTGTTGGACCAACAGCAGTACCTCCGTTGTCGAATAAGGTATAATTGTAAATCGGGCCATTGCCTCCTTCTACATCAACAACAGAAACTACATTATTGGTACACGTCCTTTGATCAACATTAGGTGTAAACGTTATAGGATCTGGCTCGGTAATTACAACGGTTTTGGTATCGGTACATCCTGTAGAACCAGCACCTAAACTTCTATCGGTGATGGTAATGGTATATGTACCTGCTATAATTGGTGTGGTAGCAGACCCAGTTATGGTTACGGGGTTCGTTGTATTGTTAGGCACAGTAATATTTAATGCAGGTACAGTACCTGATGCTGGTCTTGTGATTGTATAATCGAATGTAGTTACCGGATTGGTAGTACTACCATTACCTACCGTAAATTGAAATACACCATCATTGCCTCCATTACAAGATACTGCACTCGTTTGTCGTCGATCTGTAATGGTTGCTATATCAATATTTGGTGGGGTGAATACGGTCTGTGCGGTACAATTGCTATCTGGTCTTGTTGCAACAATCGTATACGGGGTTTCGTTATTTAATGTATAAACACCCGCTGTAACCGGTGCTGCCGGAGTTACGGTAAATGTATATGAAACACCTGATGGTAATGCTGGTTCTGCCGAGAGCGTTACATTAGTGGTTTGCGCGGCACAATCAGAACCAGTAGGTGTAGCAGTTACCGATTCGACACTACGTAAAGGATCGAAACTAAAGTCTTCACTCACTTGGCAATTTGGTGTGGCGGGTAGCGTAGTAGCTACAACATTTCTTACATATATTACATGTGCTCCTTCTCCTTCTATATTTGGAATCGTAAATGGTGTTGCCGGTGCAGGAATAAACGTTGCTGTTGCACTATTATCATCTATACTATATTCATACGTTCCTGAGCCTCCTGTTATATCTCTTATCTCTATGGCACCAGATGGTGGTGTTGTCGTACATTCTAGTTGTGTAATATCTCCTAAAGTCAATATGATTTCTCTAGGTACATTAAAAGTAAGAGGGTCTTTTACTTCATCACAAGAAATACCTCCATTTTGTATGGTTACTGCAGGATTAGGATTCGTAACCGGATCAACAGCAAAGGTATACCTACCAAGACCATCTCCTGTTCCTGGCGTTGTAGTAGGAATAGCAGCAGTACCATCTATCAAGAAGGTAAAGGGAGATTCACCCGCGGTGACATCAACATTTATGGTACCATTTTCATTAAAACATGGAGGGTCTGTTGCAGTAACGGCAGCTTCGATTTCAACTTTTTCGTTAACGGTAGTGCCCCCTTGGGCTACACAACCTGCGCCAGTTGCCCGGTCCCTAACATATATAGTAAAGGGAGTACCTAATGACACCGGCAGGTTTGTTTCTGTAAACCTAAATCGATATACATTTCCATCTTCTTCAAAAGGCGTTAAGTAATCTGCAGTTTGAGCGAAATCTGGATTCGTACTAAATCTATAATTTGCAGAAAATGGAGTCGAAGTAATTGTAACTTCGACTATAGCGATGTACTCGTCATCATCAAAGCCAGTAACATCCGATGGCGCTGGGTCTGGTGTAGGGTTAAAATCTGGATTACAACGTAAGGTTGCTGTTGTCGTTACCGTAATCGTAAAATCATTTCCACGACTTATGCTAGGCATATCTACCTCAACACAATTGGTGCTATCATTATCATCATCTGCATAAGCTGTAATAGTATAATCTCCAGGAATAAGATCATCGAAGACCAGTCTTGGTGTGGTTAATCCTGACGTTGTAGCCGGTGGTGGTGGAGTATATCCAACAGGACCAGTGATTTCATAACTATAAGTAGGCTCACCATTAGAAATTATCACTTCTATAGAACCTGTGGTATTTACATCTCCAGTAGCACAACTAGGCTGGCTTAAAATATTGAATTCGAATGTAGGACTAACATCATTTATAGTAATCCTGTTTGAAGGAAAAGTACATGCCTCTGCTGGTGATCCAATCTCTCTTAAATCTACTCTGTATAATCCCGGAGAAGTTATATTATTAAATAACGGTTCGTCTTGGAAGCCTCCAACAGCTACATCTCCATTTCCTGTTGGATCTGTTGGATCAATTCTTACCAATTGATATTGTACATTAGCAAAAGTACTAGTTACAAGTAAAGCTCCAGAAGCATCGCATAATCGATCTCTTACCTTTCTAATTCTAGGATCAAAATTACTTTGAAAAACATTAAAATATACTTCGGTAGGGCAATCATCATCTACTGTAGTCAAAATTCTATATTCACCACTTACATCTACATCAGGATCACCCCCTAGAATTAATGTGCCACCCCTAAAAAATGTAGTCCATTCTGAATCACAGTCAGGATCTACCGTAGGGCAATTATCAGTTCTGGAAACTGTTGGGCAGGCTCCTGGAGCCAGCCGTTGCCAAACCGTAGTAGCACCAAATCCAGAAGGAAGATTTACAGAAGCGCTTCTTCCGCATAAAAAGATCTCTGGAAAAGGATTACCGGTAATAGAACAATCTTCAGTTGTTCCATTAGCATTAGGATTTGTACCGAGCCCTGCAATAATATTAACTATAGGGTTAACAGGCGTTGTTTCTGGTAATACCTGAAATCTTCTTCGTATACCTCTACAATCGGTAGAGGTTGTTGTTAAAATATACTCACCTGTGCCCGTTTGGGTACCTATTAATGCTCCACTGGCATCAGTAGTTCCCGCATTGGTTACCAAAAGATCTTGTTGATCAGAACCAGGTAAAGGATTTGCAGAAGGATCATCCACGTATTCCCATCGATATGAAGTAAAATCGTTACCGCCAGATAATGTTACTTGATCTCGACAAATTCTTGCAGTTTCTGCTCGATTGAAACATATATCATCATTTACCAAAACTGATGACGCACCCACTACATTAAAACTACAATCGTCACGTTCTACTACACTTTCATCTCCTTCTTCTACTCCCGAAATTACACCTGTATAGGACGAGCGTGCTATATTTGCAATAATATCAGAACAGGCATCTCGTAAAGACGCACAATCAGCAACTACACGTACTCTAAAACGAAAAGTCAATGGTGGATCTCCTTCTCTAATAACATTATCGTCTATTTCAAGGTTAATTACACCTGCTGTATTAATAGACCCATCTGGGTTAAATGTGGGCGGTGTATATGTTGGTGTAATACCATCACTTTCAAAATCAAAATCCTCAAAATCTACATTCGCTGGTATTATATCTTCGATTCGAACTTCGGTGACATCCTCATTACCTACATTCTGAATCTCAAGGTTGTAAAACACTTCTTCATTAAAATTAACATTATCATCGGTAATATCTACAAAACCATTGGGAACACCAGGTGTTGGAGGAGCAGAAGGATCGGCGCTAAGAACTCTTTTGGTCATCACCACTTTGGGTGCGATTACCTCGACCTCGAAGGTATTTACAAATACCTGATATTTATCCGAACCAGTAACCAATCTAAAGTTTACCGATGTCTGACCATTTGCAATTGGGGATCTATCCCTTTCTTGAATAAAAAAGATATCGGTATCAAAGCCCAAACAGTTTTCTGAAGCTGGGTTTCTTTGCAGATAATTTGCACCATCTACAGTAATTGTACTGTCAAAAAAATTATTTATTGTATTTTCAGGACTAGTGAACAAGGGGGGATAGTTACCACTTCCTAAAGGAGATTCAATTTGTAATTGATCCCTTTCAAAATTTTGATCTCCTTCATACGTCCCAATACCATATCGAGCACTAAAAGGAACATCATCTACTGCCCTAAACCCAGAATAGGAAAAATCAACAGGAATCGCAGGATTCGATGTACTACCTCCCTCTATGGCGGCTAATCCATAATTTGTACTAATAAATTTTGCTGGTAAATCATTGTCTTCATAAATAATTACCAAGGTCCATCCTGCGGCAAGGTCATTACTTGAACTACTGCGACCTGAACTAAGATCCACTATTGGCCCCACTGTTGCTTTTTGATCGGCCACAAAATAATCACCATCAGGATTTGTTGAGGTAAGCACAATATCGGTTACCTCTGCATAACAGTGATACGGCATATCTACCACCGCATTATTATTAATATTGGGCCACGCAGGATCAGGAGTAATACCAGGTCGGGTATCATTTGGTCCATTATTTGGATTGAATGGGGAACCTGGATAACCATCGTATAGTACCCTATCTGCAACAATATCTACATACTGCCCTGTTGGTGTGTTTGGTGGTTTAAACTTAATCATCCTATAATCAGGTCTGGGATCTGGTTGAATTGCACTGTTATAGTTTGGACGAAGATCCCCATTACTTTGTCTTGTGGTCTGATTCACATCATAATACGTAGCACTCCAATACAAACCGGCATATACAATTCGTCCACAGGTAGAAAATCTTTCAAAATAAGCACTACTAGAGCTTTCGGTATCGTCATCTGTATCAATATCAATATACCCAAAGGCTCGATGGGATCCGTTTTCTACACCTCTAAAGTTATAAGCGTTATCGGGATCAAATGATGCACCATTACGCCTTATGGTCGGAGCAATTGAAGTGTTTCCGATCATCTTAAGCTCACCCCTAAAGTTATTAAAAGTACTATTGGGCACTACCTCGAAAGGCACCCTAGAAGGTCTTGAAATTTGACCATAAGATGTAGTAAAACATCCTATCAACAATAGTATAAGTATGAGCACTTGCTTACTGCATTGAAATATCCTTTTCATAAGCTGAGTATTTAGTGTTTTATTTTGGGTCATTATAGTTATTCGTTAGGGCTGCATTACTGTATTTTCAATATATATAAATCACCACTATATGAATTGTTTACGTTCGAGAATAAACTCTGCTTCGCTTCATCAAGACTTGAAAATCTTTTTAGGTAAACGTATATATAATTATCTTTCGGGTTTCTGAAATATTGAGGTTCTAATCCTTGGTTTCTTAATCGTTCCATTCCTCTTTCAAAATAATTTTCTCTCTTGAAAATATTCGTTATCAAGTAATATCCATTTTCAATATTGTGACCTCCGATATACGATAAGCTTTCGGTTAATACGGTATCGTCTTTTACCGTATCTGTAATTAACTTGGTTTCTTGTAATAAACGCTTAAACGATGCTACTCTACTTTTTGCAATATGCAGTATCCACATATCGCCGTAATATCTATTATCGATATTACTTAAGTATTTTCGTGCAGCTTCATCTTTATCTGTATAACTTTCTATAGCCACATACTGGAACTGATTTTCTGGATTTATAATAATCTGTGAATCATTAAAGCCAAGATCTTTAAGTGTACTTGTAAATTTTTCAGCATACGCCCCTCCGGTAAATACATTACCTATAAGATAATATCCTTCTGGATATCCTGGGATAAACTTAGTAGCAAACTGTGCTTCTGGTCTTGTAGCATCAGCAAATTTCACAAATCTATTATTTGCTGTAAGTCGTTTAGAACTTGCCGGATCAGAGCTTTTAGCTTCGGTAGCATCATCATTCATATTGACCAGAGACTCTAATAGCTTGTTAAACCCTCTCTTATCAACATTAAGACTTGTTGTTAACAAAGAGTCTCTTCGGGCAAATATCTTACTTGATACTCGAGAATTATCATCTAATTCTTTCTTAATTTCATCAAGTCCTTCTTCTTTTTGACTTGCCGCTGCTGCTGCAGTTTCCTGGCGTTTTCTTTCTTCTTCGGCCAAACGTGCGGCTTCTGCCTCGGCAGCCAAGCGTTGCTCCTCGGCCAATTGCGCGGCTGCAGCTTCTTTTGCCTGAATTGCTGCATTGAGCTCTGACAGTAAGCTTTGTTGATCTGCCTGCGGAAGAATAGTACTTGTTTGTACAAGCTCTAACTGATTTCTAAGTGCGGCCAAATCGCCTGTAGCAATCACCTCTCTTGTCGTTGTTATTAATTCTTGAACCTTACGTTGCTCTTCGGCCAAACGTGAGGCTTCTGCCTCGGCAGCCAAGCGTTGCTCCTCGGCCAATCTTGTGGCTGCAGCTTCTTTTGCCTGAATTGCTGCATTGAGCTCTGACAGTAAGCTTTGCTGATCTGCCTGCGGAAGAATAGTACTTGTTTGTACAAGCTCTAACTGACTTCTAAGTGCCGCCAAATCGCCTGTAGCAATAACCTCTCTTGTCGTTGTTATTAATTCTTGAACCTTACGTTGCTCTTCGGCTAAACGCGCGGCTTCTGCCTCGGCAGCCAAGCGTTGCTCCTCGGCCAATCTTGTGGCTGCAGCTTCTTTTGCCTGAATTGCTGCATTGAGCTCTGACAGTAAGCTTTGCTGATCGGCCTGCGGAAGAATAGTACTTGTTTGTACAAGCTCTAACTGACTTCTAAGTGCCGCCAAATCACCTGTAGCAATTACCTCTCTTGTCGTTGTTACTAATTCTTGAACCTTACGTTGCTCTTCGGCTAAACGCGCGGCTTCTGCCTCGGCAGCCAAGCGTTGCTCCTCGGCCAATCTTGTGGCTGCAGCTTCTTTTGCCTGAATTGCTGCATTGAGCTCTGACAGTAAGCTTTGCTGATCGGCCTGCGGAAGAATAGTACTTGTTTGTACAAGCTCTAACTGACTTCTAAGTGCTGCCAAATCACCTGTAGCAATTACCTCTCTTGTCGTTGTTATTAATTCTTGAACCTTACGTTGCTCTTCGGCTAAACGTGAGGTCTCTGCTGCCAATCTTTGCTCTTCAGCTAAACGTGCGCCTTCAGCTTCTGCGGCTATTCGTTCTTCTTCGGCTTTTTGCTCTGCCACTTGGCGCTCAAGATCTTTTTGAGCGGCTAATCGTTCTTCTTCCTCCTGCTGTTTTGCAGCTTCAGCCTCCCTTGCTGCTTCTTCGGCCGCAATCCTTGTTTCTTCGGTTTCCTGTTCGGTTACTTCACGTTCAATATTCTTTTGAGCAGCTAAACGCTCTTCTTCGGCTTTCTGTTCTGCTACCTCACGTTCAATATTTTTTTGAGCGGCTAGTCGTTCTTCTTCAGCTTTTTGCTCTGCTACCTGACGTTCGAGGTCTTTTTGAGCGGCCAGTTCTTCGGCCTCTTTATTGAGTAGTTTTACTTCTTCTTCACGCTGTAATTCCAATTCACTTGCTGCTCTGGCTTCTTTGGCTTTAGCCTCGGCAATAGATTTTTCGAGCTCACTCATTGCTCTTTGTTCCTGGCTAGGAACTTCTCCGTTTTCTTGAAGCTCTCTTATGATCTTGTTCTGTTCTAATATTTCTCTTTTCAGCCTTCTAATTTCAGAATCTCTGGCCTCATAAGCTTTTTCTGTACTGGTTTTTGAGCCACCTTTTCTTCGTGGTTTTTCGGTGGCAAAATTATATGCTAATCCTACCTCATGAGTAGAGCCGAAATCACTAGTATCGCCAAGCCCCATTTCATAAGTATATCCAATAGAGACATTTGATGTAACGTTTCCGCCTATACCCAGCGACGCTCCATAAAAACTATTATATCCGGCTTGTGCCCATCCCAATTCGGGCAATTCTACAATAACATTACCGCCATATCTAAGGTTTGAATTTGACTCCAACTGCGTTTCAGAATCAGATTCTGGCAACATGTTGGCATATACCATACCTCGAATTGTTTTGTCTGATCTTCTTTCCAGACTTGTGGTATACATCAAATGACCTGTAAAAGCCATATTATCGGTTAACAGTTCACTTGCACTGAGGTTATATGCGGCAAGATTTACTACAGAAACTCCAACATCAAATTCTGCATAATTAAAGTTAATACCCGGAGTCAATTGAAAGACAGAACTATTTTCATAATTAAGTATCACGGGGTCACTTACTTCTACGCCATTGTTTAGCACGATACTTGTGGCAGCATCTATATTAGATTTTATTCCACTTTGAGAAAAACCTAAGTTTAATCCAAAAGTAAAATTCATATCGTCATTCAGTTCCAGGTTATAGGCAAAGTTGGCTATTCCTCCGAAATATCTGTATATACCTTCATTTTGCTGGTGCAAACCAATAGCAACACCTGTTTTTTCATCAAAATTAGCGGTATAGTTAATCAAGTATGTTTGTGGGTTGTCATTAAATCCTGCCCATTGCGTTTTATTGTAAACATTAATTGACTTTTTGTTTTCCCGAACCAAAGAAAAAGTTGGGTTAAAATAAAAGCGATTGTATTTTACTAAATTATGAGTAGGAATATCCGTTGGAAGAACACCATAAGTAGAGACGCTCTCGTCTTGTCCCTTGACCTGACTAAGCGATAAACATAATATTAATAATAGTAATTTTCTGACCATAAAACTATCTCATTACCGTTATCGAACCTTTTCTGACTACGGAATTATTTTTTGTTATTATATAATAGTATATCGGATTCTGACCTAAGGATTTTGAGTTCTGCAACGGCCAGTTATTTTGATAACTCGCGCCCATAAAATCTACTCTACCACTAGTGTCATATATTGTTACTTCTACATCTTGCTGATTAAAAAGTGATTCCGGAAGCAGCCAATTGTCATTGATCCCATCGTTATTTGGAGTAACGACATTCGGAATAATTTCAGTTTCTCCCGGTGGTGCAATTGAAGATACTGAAACAGTTTCTGAATCTATAAAACAATCTGACAATGATATTCTTACAAAATATTGTCCCTCGGTATCTACTTCAATAGTGTTTCCCAGTTCCCCGGGTATTATTTCGTTATTGAGGAACCATTCATAACTATAATTGGTACTCAACGGGGCGGCCGTTAAGGTAACCGTTCCCCCTTCTGGTAAAACTGCAGGATCAACTTCTATTTGTACGATATCGTCTAAAAATTCTACTACTAATTCGTTTGAAGAAGTCGTTGGAAAAGTTACGTCTTGTATTGAAGCTTGTAGTACATACGTTTGGCCTACATCACTATCACTTACATCTACAAAAGTTTCAGTAATCCCTGTAGCTGTGCCATTTCTGAACCATTCAAAATTGAAAAAGGCGTACTGATCGGGAGTTAACGGTACTTGAGCACCATTGTCAATTACACCAAATAAATTTTCAAGAGCTATGGTAGATGACGCGTTATCGTCACAATTAATTATGCTTGCGATTTCGGCATTGATGCTATTTGCCGAAAAGACATTCGTAATAATCTGTATCGTTTCATTACACACATCTGTTGTTATGAACTCTGCTCTATACTCTGCAGGGTTGGTAACAGTAAAAGATAATGCCCCGGCATCACTTATCGGTGCAGGGGGATCCTGTGAAACATCATTTCTAAACCATTCTATAGTACTGGTTAGCGGTGCATTTGTAGTGATGTCTAACACTATAAAACCTTGCGAAGGCAAAAGGATGATTTCAGGAGGAGGCCTGGTAAGGATATCAGACCCTAAATTAATTACTTCTACAGGGTTTGTTATTTCGAAACAGGTATTAGTACCTGTTACTCTAACAGTATAAAACCCCGAAAAATTACTTTCTGGTAAGATAATGGATGAGTCTGTTTCTCCTTCTATCAACTCGTCGTCTTTAAACCATTCATAAATCAACCCATTGGCTGCTATACTGCACGTTAATACCTTTATATCATTAGGGCAGTATTCTTGTATAGTTGGTCCATTAATGGTTACTGTTGTCTTATTAAAATTAACCACCGTAACCGTAGATTCGTTATCAATAAATCGATCATTACAAGATCCAAAATCAGACAACACGGTGTAGGTTCCTGGTTGAAAAACATTCTCAAGCGAAGTACCTGTGGCTTCCGCTATTGGGTTTCCATTAAAAAACCATTGATATTCTCCCAAATTTTCCGGAATAACGTTAAGAGTTGTAGACTCTCCCGAGCATAACGCTACAACATTAGTATTTGGGTTCGGGCCAATTAAAGTTACCCGCTCGGTATTATCAAAAAAGTGAATTGCTACAACCCTTGCCGCGCCAATATTCGTGTTCGCATTTGGTTCGATATATCGTACTCGAATTCTATAATCATCACTTCTTAGGTCTGTAGGTATTGGAAAAGAAGGAAAAACAATTTGTTCTGTAGGGGCAAGCTCCAGGGGAGATACAAATCTAGTTAGCACTCTGATATTGTCGATTGGAAAAACCCCTTCTTCATCTGATAATTCAAGAATGAATTCTGTATTGGCCAAAAAGTTTCTATTAGCAACAGCTAATGCTTCCCGATTTGGAGATGCAGGAGTAACACATATTTGATCAGTAGTAGCATTTCCTATAGCAAAAAGAGGCCTGGAAATATCTTGTGAAATCATATTAGTTGTAGATAACAACAACACGATGACGATCAATATTAGGTTAAGTTTTTTTCTCATGATATCGCACTTAAATTAATGGGTCGATATGCTAATATTAACTTAGCGATTTGGGGCGCTTGTTAATAATATTGTTAATATATTTTTTACCAAGACATAAAATTATAAATTAAATGTTTATATCAAACTAAAATTTGCTATTTTTTTGTAATAATTTTCTGACCTTGAGTTTGTTGCCCCGTTTTTGTTGACATTTTATCAGTTCTTAAAAACGTCTTAATATACATAAAAAATTGTTAATCAACGTTTTGCGCTTACCCGAAAAAGCCTGTTGATCAATTAGAAAAGACCAAAATCTCCCCATAATCTTTGTTTAAAAAGACTAAAATTGAAAGGAAAAAGATAAAAATACCTATAATTTCTGCGTATTTCAATGGACAAAAACACCTTGAAAAGGCCTATTTTTTTCGATGAAGTGTAAAACCGACATCATATTTTTTTAAAAAAAAGAGAAATATGTATGCCATAAAAGTTAAAATTTTGACCTTAATTTTAACAATTCTTTGTCAAGAAAAAACCCCATTAAAAAAGCTAATGGGGTCTCTAAAAATTTTCTGGAAAAACCTTATTCTTTTTCTTCAGAAACGGCCTCTTTTCCACCGTTTAATTCTAGGATAATTTTGTCGGTTAAATCCAACTCTTCTTTACCATACAGAATGTTACTTACCTCGGTCTCTCCGTAGATGTATGTATACCCGTTTTTCTTACCATATTCTTTGATAAAATCTTTTACTTTACCAATAATTGAGTCAATTTCTTTCTGACTACCTTGCTGGATTTCTTGCATTCTCGTCTGTTGATCTCTTTGCAACAATTGTTGTTTTCCCATTAATTCTTGCTCTTTCTTCTCCCTGTTCGTCTTAGACATAGATTTCATGATGTTCTGATACCCTTGCACCTCAATCTGGAATTGTTTCGCTTTTTCCTCAAGCTCTGCTCTTACCTCATTATTTCGTTTTGTCCATTTTTCCTGAGCCTCTTTCATTTCTGTATAATCAGAAACAACTTTGGTATTATTTACAAAACCAGTTTTTTCCGTTTGTTGATTACAAGAAGTAAGTATTAGTACTGCACTTGCAATCCATAAAAGTTTTTTCATTTTTCAAAAATTTAGTTCTGCGCAAAAATATCAAAGTTCGGTTGATGATATTCATTATTATGCTTTAAAAAACACAACTATAATAAAAAACAATGATTTTTATAAAACTCATCATTGTAAACTATTAAAACTGATTAAAAATAAGGCGATTTGAGAGCTCTAAAAGAAAAATCAATATATGTTAACTAATAGAGGTTAAACCGGCATTAAAAATCGCTAAAAATTAGAATTACCGTTTTCTAAGCACATAAATATGAGATGAAAACTCTTTAGATCGATTTCCTTTTATGTTAGATCGAAAGCCAATCCAAAAAGCCTTAAAAAAATTCATTTTTCCATTCTTATACTTTTCTGATAAAAGTGCAACATAAAATGAATCAAACTTCATGGGTAAGGTTTTCTTTAACTCTAAGTCTTCCTCTCCAAAAAGTTCTTGGATTGATTTTTTTGAAAAGTGCCAAAGATGTCTTGGCACATCATAGGCTGCCCAAAAAGATTTATAATAGTGTGCATCATACGATTTATAATTTGGCACTGCAATAATTAAATGCCCATCTGGTTTTAAAAGTCGTCTTAGTTCTTTGATTTGATTTTCTAAATCAGAAACATGTTCCAAAACATGCCACATCGTAATTATATCAAAAGTACTGTCTTCAAAATTTTTGGTTGCAGGTTCTAGAATAATTTCTTTTTGTTTTGCCAACTCTTTTGCTTGATGGTTTGGTTCTGTTCCCGAAACGTTCCATCCTTTCTTTTTTGCAACCACCAAAAAATCTCCAGTACCCGCACCAATATCCAAAAGCATTCCTTGACCCTTATTTAGTTTAGAAATCAGTCTTACTTTTTTATTTAAAGAATATACTTTTACTAGATGATAAAGTTTTTCAAAAACAGAACGTTTTGCATCAGTATGCGAAATGTAATCTTCACTTTCATAATATTTGCCCAAATCTTGATCACTTGGTTTTGGAGATGTGATTAACATATCGTTTTTTACATCATGAAGCAGTTGAAATTCTTCTCCTGATACACTTTGGTCTTTGCAAACCATAAAAACTTCTAAATCTCTTTTTTTGTTCATTCTATTTGATGAAGGCTTTCTGTTTTGTTTTTCAAAACGTATTCTCTGCAAAAATGTTTTGAACTAATTTTACTATTACATTTCGACTTCGCTCAAGGTTCGAGAGCTCACCTTTTGTTATGTCTTTTATTCTAAAATTGAAAAATCATCTTTTGAACCCTTAGGTTGCTCGAAGGGTGAAATACAAAATGCAATTTATCAATTATCTCAATTGTTCCACGTGGAACTATTCTTTGGTTGCATCATACACCTCTATATTAAGTAAAGTGCTTAATGCGTTTGCTTTGTCTAATGCTTTTTGATAATTCTCTGTTTTATATAGCGTAAAGTTTTTGTTTCCATTAAAAAAACGAACAACAAGTTTGTCGTGTCTTTCTTTGGTTCCGATTGCACTAACAGCTCCCCATTCATTATCCAACTTAAGGGAGGCCGAAAAGACAGAAATATAATCAGGAAAGTCTAACTCTAATTTTGTCTTAAACAAAACAGCACCAAACACCGAAAATAATTTTTGATTATTAAAATCATTATTGATTTTATAAGAAACTGAAAAGCCAAAAATCAACAAAGTGATCGTTAAGAAAATTAATCTTGCTAAAATTGGTTCTGATGTTTGAAACAAATACAAAACTGCGACAGCCAAAATAATTGTGGTTAGAATTCTCCCTTTTAGGGCTCTTTCCTGTTTACAAATTACACTATCCATTATCTTCCCATATAAACTAAAAGCACAGAAATATCGCTAGGTGATACTCCACTAATTCTTGATGCCTGTGAAATTGTTGCGGGTCTAATTTTTGACATTTTCTCACAAGCTTCAAAAGACAATGATTTTAGTTTTGTATAATCAAAATTTTCTGGAATTTTTATATCCTCCAATCGATTAAGTTTGTCGGCGTTGTTCTTTTCTTTCTCTATATATCCAGAATATTTTACCTGGATCTCTGTTTGTTCCAAAACCTCTTTATCAAGATCGTGTTCTTTGATATACTCTTTTACTTTATGAAACTGCTTAACGTCCTCTAATGTAATTTGTGGCCGAGCAAATAACTTAAACATTTTGCCACTTTGCTTTACTGGTGAAGAATTTTTTGCTTCCAAAACCGGATTTGCTTCTTCTGGCAATACACTTGTCTCTTTAAAAAACTGAACAAAGGCGAGTGCCTTTGTTTCTTTTTCTTCCATTCTTCTCATTCGTTCTTCTGAAGCCAAACCAATTTTATGTGACATAGGCGTCAATCTAAAATCTGCATTATCTTGTCTTAATAAGGTTCGATATTCTGCACGAGATGTAAACATGCGATATGGCTCTTCTGTCCCTTTGGTGATCAAATCATCAATCAATACTCCGATATATGCTTCACTTCTTTTAAGAATCAATGGTTCTTCTTCCTTAATTTTTAATGCTGCATTAACACCTGCAATTAATCCTTGAGAGGCTGCTTCTTCGTATCCAGTCGTTCCATTTATTTGTCCGGCAAAAAACAATCCTGAAACCAATTTTGTCTCCAAGGTATGTGTTAATTGTGTTGGTGGAAAATAATCATATTCGATCGCATAACCTGGTCTAAAGAATTTTACACTTTCAAAACCAGCAACAGATTTTAATGCTTTAAATTGAACATCTTCTGGTAACGAAGTCGAGAATCCATTTACATACACCTCGACGGTGTTCCAACCTTCTGGTTCCACAAAAAGCTGATGTCTATCCTTGTCTGCAAACCTATTGATCTTATCTTCTATTGAAGGACAATATCTTGGGCCTATACTTTTTATTCTTCCGTTAAACATCGGGGAACGATCAAAGCCTTCGCGTAACAAATCATGAACCTCTAGAGAAGTATATGTCATGTAACATGATCTTTGTTCTTTAAGAGGCTTCGTTAAACCTGTATAGCTAAACTTCTCTGGATTTTCATCGCCAGGTTGTTCTGTCATTTTTGAATAATCCAGGGATCTTCCATCTACTCTTGGTGGTGTTCCTGTTTTCATTCTTCCTGAATCAAAACCCAAATCAACAAGCTGTTCTGTAATTCCGGTTGCGGCTTTTTCTCCGGCTCTACCTCCGCCAAATTGTTTCTCTCCTATATGGATTAGTCCATTCAAAAATGTTCCATTCGTAAGTACAACAGACTTTGCTTTCACTTCAATTCCGAGTGAAGTTTTTACTCCTTTTATTTTCCCGTTCTCCACCAAAAGTCCGCTTACCATTTCCTGATAAAAATCTACATTGGGTGTTTGTTCTAAAAGCAGTCTCCACTCTTCTGCAAAACGCATTCGATCACTTTGCACTCTTGGGCTCCACATTGCAGGACCCTTTGACTTATTGAGCATCTTAAATTGTATTGCACTGCGATCACTAACAATACCACTATAACCACCTAGCGCATCAATTTCTCTCACTATTTGTCCTTTTGCAATTCCACCCATTGCAGGGTTGCAACTCATTTGGGCAATATTTTGAAGATTCATTGTTATTAGTAGCGTGCTGCATCCTAAATTCGCGGCAGCAGCAGCGGCTTCACTTCCTGCATGGCCAGCACCCACCACTATCACATCATATTCCTTATTAAACATAATTTCTACTCCATTGTTCCACGTGGAACATTAAACTATTTACAACAAAAATTTTGTTCCACGTGGAACAAAATTAAAAACAAACTATCAATGTTCCACGTGGAACATTGATAGTTTTTCATTCTCTTTACGTGTCATCATCTCTTTTTCTTCTGTGCTCTTGTCTTTATATCCACAGAAATGCAACACCCCATGTACTAGCACTCTTCTTAATTCTTCATCAACCGTAACTCGATATTTTTCTGAATTCTCAACTACCCTTTCGTGAGAAATAAAAATATCTCCATGCAATTCATTACCTAACGTATTATCAAAACTTATGATGTCTGTATACGTGTTATGGTCCAAAAAATCTTGATTGATTTTTAAAAGATACTCATCATTGCATAATATGAAATTGATTTCTCCTTCAGACTTTTCCTCAGACAAAATAACATTTCTTATCCACGAAGATAAATCTGTTTCGTTTAACGGCTTAATGTCGGTTTCATAAAAAAAATTAATCATTGTCCTTCTTGAAATACTCCTGTACTTTTTGTTTATAATTTTGCCGCAAAGGTAATACTTGTCTATTTAATATCTCTGTTGTATTGAAATATTGTTTTGCCTTATCCAATTGTTCCTGACTAGTGTTTTTAAACTGCCCTTGATTGGTTTTACTTTCTCTTTGTTCTTCCTTGCCTTGCTCTAGAGTAGCATCTTCAAGTTTTAATAACTCGTGTTTAAGGTCAATCATTTTTGATAGGGTATTGTTATCAAAACCTTTTTCTAACAACTCTTGCTCTACCTGCTCCATTTTATTTAATAAATCACTGCCGTTTCTATCTCCAATCCCTTCTTGTTTTATCCTATCTTCTAATGCGTTTCTAAGCTGTTGTTGCTGCTTATAAATATTATACAACTCTCCATTCAAATCTTCATTAAATTGTTCTTGAGATTCTTCTTCTCCATTCTTTCCACTAGAGCCACTCCCTTTTTTATCTCCGTTTTTTCCATTCTTTTTGTCACCATTCGATCCATTTTCGTTCCCATTCTTTTGCTCTCCATTCTCTCCCTCTTTACCACCTTTACCTTCTTTGCCTCCATTTTCTTCTCCCTCTTTCTTTCCTGGTTTTTTGCCTTTTTCTGCTCCCTCTTTCATTTGTTGGTTAAGCTCTTCTTGCTTTTTAATAATATCTGGCAATTGAAATTCGTTTTGGCTAGAACCACTTTTACCTTTACCTGCAGCAGACATACTATTTTGCATTTGATCTAACGTTCTGCTTAACAAATAAGCTAGATCATTTGCTCCCGTAACTGTATATTGCTGATTTGCGGATCCCTGAACAATTTGGTTCTCTGCCAACCGCTCTAATGACTTGTCTATATTAAACTCTATATCGGTAAGCTTTTTTGTTACCTCATCTGTGATTTGAGGGGTTCTCATGGCCAACGCATATAAACTGTCATCAATATGAATAAAGTTTTCTCGAAGAACACTTTGCCTCTTCAGTTTATCTGAATATGACGGGTTATCTTTGTTAATTTTTTTAAAACCGCTCATTAAATTTTCTTGTTCAAAAGAAAAATCAACCAAATTATCCAAAACCTGTCTTAACATCTCCATGTCCTCCATCTGCTGTTCGCTGCCAGCCATTTGCATTTGCATACGCATATTATTGCTCATTTGTTTCATTTTTTGCGCAGCACTTTTTTGATTCTTTTTCGCTTCGGATTTCTTTTGGTTCTCTAAGTTTTTGCTTGCCTCTTGTTGTTGCTCCTTGATCTCTTTTTCATCACTCTTATCTTGATCCAAGCTCATTGGTTTCTTTAAATCCTCATTTTCTTTTCGTAATTCTTCCATCTCCTTTTGGAAATTTTCAAATTCTTTATTCAATTCATCTTGCTTTTTCTTTGTATTTTCTTCTTCGTTTTTTTCTGATAACTCTTCTTGCTTTTTCGACATATCCTCTAAAGCCTTTCCTAACTTTTCATGTTTTTCTATAACATAATACCTTTTTGTAAGCTCTAATAACTGCTCTAAATTTTTCTTAAGGTTTTTATTTTCTTTTCCTAATTCTTCTAGCTTTTCTGTAAGTTCTTCTTTTTGAATTTTATCCGATAATCGTTCTATTTCCTCCAATAGCTTTTCATTCTTTTTAAGTCGCTCTTCATTTCTTTCTAACCGTTCTTTAAGCGCGTCCTTAAAAGGTTCTTCCTTATCCTTTTTATTAAGCTGATCAAGATTATCTTTTAATTTCTTGGAGAAATCCTGTATCATTTTTTCCTGTTGCTTTTGCCTTTTCAAATAATCCGCAAGCTTTTTCTTATCATTAAAATCCAACGCTTTCCTTTCTTTTTGAAGCCTACTTAGGTCTTTAAGCTCTTCTTCTTGCTTTTTGAATTTATCCAGGGATTTGTCAAGTCCAGAAATTGCCTGACTTTGTTTTTCTAACAACTTTTTCTCGAGTTCGTCCTCTGTAAGTTTTCTAAAATTAAACACCTGGCTCTTGGTGCTCTTATAGCTGTGTATTGCATCATTATCAAAAACCTCAAAATAAAAATCATATGTTCTCCCAGAATCCAGGTTCAAATCTGAAGGAAATGCATAAATAAACTCGTCAAAATTAGAGGTACTTATTGGTAAATTCTTATAATTCTTTTCAGAAGAACGGTCGCTATCGTAATAGACCAATCTAAGTCTACTAAGACCATAATCATCACTTACCCTACCATAAAAATACATAGTTTGATTGTCTACAGTATCTTTTTCTGAACTAAGATTCAATTCGGGATATTGATCCTTTACAACATTAATATTAAATGAAAGGTTGTCATAATTATTTACATTACTATTTGAAGTAGTGATCTCATAATCCAAATTATTATATAATCTTTTTTTCTTAAGAAAGATTGATTCATTCTTGGTTAATGGTAATACTGAATCCTTGGTTTTAATTTCTACTTTATCCGTATTTCTAGTATAAATGGTCCAGGTTACATGAGTTCCCTCTGGTATTGTAGCATTGCCGGAACTCTTTACTATTTCATCTCTTTTCTTCGTATATCCCGGATAGTCCAGTTTCATCTCAAAATCTAATAACGCAGGTACCGGAACTACACTCAATTCATAAGGAATGGAATTGATTCCATTAGCGTTCAAAACAAACTCCAGTGATTCTTTGGGTTGAATAAAGGTATATTCAAACGCTCCAATTCCTGTACTCTTTAAAAAGTACATCTCATTATTATAAGAAATTGTAACGCTCTCTGGTATGACATCTCCAGACACTCTAACTTTCAAAAGATAATCCTTGTTTTCAAATGCATGAAGCTTATCGTTAACCAAAAAGAAATGAAAAGGTGCAGGCGGCTCATAAGCCACCTTATAATTAACCACTCGCTCATAACTATCTGAAATCCAATTAGTTTTATTGAAAATTATTAAAACAAGATATAAACCAACCGGTATTGCAGCATATTTAAGGTATGTAATATTTTTCTTGAGATTTATAGCCAATTTAAAAGGTACAGGGCTCAATTGCGTTGACTTCTGCTCTATGCCCGCCAACAATAAAGATGATGAAGAATCATTTTCACTAAGCTGTAGTAAGTTAAGTAGCCTATCATTTACCTCCGGAAAATGATTGCCAATAATTCCAGATGCTTCTTTGTGGTCTATCCCACGGGTTAATCGAAATAATTTTGTAATCGGGAATATAATAAACTTTATAAACAAACTCACTTCTACGAACACAAACAACCAAAACAATATAGTTCTTCCAAGTTGGCCAAACCACAAAAAGTTTTCAACTAATAATGTAGTTAAAAAATAAAGCAAACCGATAGAGAAAAACAAAATGACACCCTTTATCAATTCGTTAACATAATACTTTCTAATAAACTTCTCAAGCTTCCTTTTTATATGCTCAAAACTATCCATGCAATTACGTACCTTTTTCATTAACCTTTAAAACTACGATTTTATTTCGAATAGCATTGTTATAGTTATGATAATTCAACGTATTACATTTTAACACATTATGAAATTGATTTTGCTCCATTACAACTAATTTTTAGTAATCCTGCTCTTCTTAAATTCATTAAAACAATCTTTCAAACGACAATAAATAGTACCAGTTACAACTTCAAATGTTTCACGTGAAAATAAAAATCTTAGAAAATTTTCTTTTTAACTTCACCTACAAAATCATTTCTATAGCGCATTTTAAGATTGTATCTTTGTCATTCTATTTTGAAAATTTTTTAGTTCGTAAAAACACAATCATGACAAAGAACATTAGGGTACGTTTTGCTCCCAGTCCAACCGGACCCTTGCATATAGGAGGAGTAAGAACAGCTTTATTCAATTATCTTTTTGCTAAAAAACACAAAGGCACCTTTGTGCTTCGGATCGAAGATACCGATCAAAACAGATATGTTGCGGGTGCAGAAGAGTATATAAAAGAAGCTCTGGATTGGTGTACCATTCCCTTTGACGAAGGACCTGGTAAAGATGGTGGTTTCGGACCCTATCGCCAAAGTGAACGTAAACATTTGTACAAACAATACGCGGATCAATTGATACATAATGGTTTTGCTTATTATGCTTTTGATACCGAAGAGGATCTTGATGGACACAGAAAAGATCATGAGGCCAACGGAAAAACATTTATTTATAATTGGCACAACAGAGAAAAATTAACCAACTCCTTGTCATTGTCCCCAAAAGATGTGCAAGAAAAAATTGCATCTGGTGATCCATATGTAATTAGGTTTAAATCTCCACAGAACGAAACCTTACATTTATCTGATGTGATACGCGGAGATATAAAAATCGACACCAACGTTCTTGACGATAAGATATTGTTCAAAAGTGATGGTATGCCCACCTACCATCTTGCCAATATTGTTGATGATCATTTAATGGAAATCACGCATGTAATTCGCGGTGAAGAATGGTTACCTTCTTTAGCTTTACATGTTTTGCTATATCGTTCTTTAGGTTGGGAAGCTCCAATATTTGCCCATTTACCTTTAATATTAAAACCAATAGGAAAGGGAAAACTAAGCAAACGCGATGGAGATAAAATGGGGTTCCCTGTTTTTCCGCTACAATGGAATGATCCTAAAACAAACGAAATTTCATCTGGTTATCGAGAAGACGGTTATCTACCTCGGGCAGTGATTAACATGCTTGCCTTTTTAGGTTGGAACCCAGGAACAGAGCAAGAGTTGTTCTCTCTTCACGAACTTATACAAGAATTTGACCTTAAAAGAGTCAATAAAGCAGGTGCTAAGTTTGACCCCGAAAAGACCAAATGGTTTCAGCAACAACATTTGCAACGTACCGATACTTCTTTTTTGTCTAAAGAATTTTTAAGCATCCTTGCAGAAAAGAACATATCAACAACACTTGATGTATCTCATATTATTGATACCGTTAAAGAACGAGCTGTTTTTATTGAAGACCTTTGGGGTCTAACCAACTTCTTTTTTATCGCTCCCAATACATACGATCAAAAAGCAACAAAAAAAGCCTGGAAAGAGGACACCCCAACTTTAATGCACGAACTCGAAAGAATACTCGACGACATTATTGATTTTTCTGAAGACAACGTTTCAAGTATTGTAAAGGGTTGGATCACCGGCAAAGAAATTGGGTTTGGCAAAATAATGATGCCTTTACGAACTGCCTTGGTTGGTTCTTTGCAAGGGCCAGATGTATTTTTTATAGCGTCTATGATTGGTAAAAAAGAAACTATTAAAAGGATAGAAAGCGCTATTGAAAAGCTATAAATTATTAAAGAAAATTATCTATATCTAAAGGTCTGAAAAGTAACTTTCTCTGTCATTTCGGTCGGAGTCGAGAAAAAATAACCTTTGGGTTTCAATACATTTCGACTCCGCTAATGTGACAGGACCGTAAATAATATACTTATTCAGACCTCTTCTGTTTTCTTGAAACTGTAACAATTTTGTGCTACGATATACAGATACTATACAACGCTATAAACATTTTGACTATGGGAAAACAATATAAAGTTTTAAAAAAATCTAATGTGTGGTCTACAGAAAAATTAAGAAAAGAGGTTGAAGATACCCTTAACAATGTATCAAAAGATGGTTGGGAAGTTGTTTCTGTTGCCTTTGGATTATCTGGTGGTTCTGGTATATCGACCGCAATGATAACAATTTGTAAATAAGCCAAATCTTTAACAATTTATCAGTAAATTCATTTTTTAATAAATACTAACTTTAAACAAAAAAATAATGGGTCTATATTTAATTCCACTAATCATTTTCGGATTTATCATTCTGATATCCGGAATATTTACCGTAAAACAACAAACGGCCGCAATCGTAGAACGTTTTGGTAAATTTTTAAGCACAAGAAGTTCGGGCTTGCATTTTAAAATTCCTGTATTTGACCGTATTGCAGGACGAATTAACCTTAAAATTCAGCAATTAGATGTTTTAGTAGAAACCAAAACAAAAGATGATGTTTTTGTGCGTCTCAAAATATCTGTTCAATTTCAGGTGATCAAAGAAAAAGTATATGATGCATTTTATAAATTAGAAAATCCTCATGATCAAATTACCTCTTATGTATTTGATGTGGTACGTGCCGAAGTACCGAAAATGAAACTAGATGATGTTTTTGAAAGAAAAGACGATATAGCTATCGCTGTAAAACAAGAGCTTAATGAGGCTATGGTAAACTATGGATACGATATCATTAAAACATTGGTTACCGATATAGATCCCGATATGCAGGTTAAAGAAGCTATGAACCGAATTAATGCGGCAGAGCGTGAAAAGGTTGCAGCAGAATATGAAGCTGAAGCTGAGCGTATTAAGATTGTTGCCAAAGCACGTGCAGAAGCAGAAAGTAAACGATTACAGGGGCAGGGTATAGCAGACCAGCGTAGAGAAATAGCCCGTGGATTAGAAGAAAGTGTTGATGTGCTAAATAATGTAGGAATAAATTCTCAAGAAGCATCAGCCCTGATTGTTGTAACCCAACATTATGATACATTACAATCTATAGGAGAAGAAACAAACAGTAATTTGATATTGCTACCAAATTCTCCTCAGGCAGGAAGTGATATGTTAAATAATATGATTGCATCATTTACTGCTTCAAACCAAATTGGAGAAGAAATGAAAAAACAGAATGCTAAAAAAAATCTCGGTCGAAAAAAACCGGGTGCTGATCAATAAAAATAGCGTGTATTTAAAAAATAACCCAGTTACAATTTGTAACTGGGTTATTTTTTATCAAAACCGAATAACGAGCTTTTTAAAGAGATTTTAATCCCTTTATAATATAATCATAATGCTTCATTATTTAATAGCTTAAAAACGCATTATACAAAGTTATTTTTAATAAGAAAAAACAATTATTTTTATAAAAATTATAAAAATATATTATAGTTTAAAAATTTCGTATATTTATACAAAATTATCCCCATGAAAAATTACTTAATTATTTTATTGTTTATTTCGGGAAGTGTTTTTTCCCAAAATATCAAGACGTTAAAAAAACAGGCAACAAGGGATGCTAAAGCAACTTCTCAAGCATCAATTGATAGAAATTTAAGCACCATCTTAAAACATACACATCCAAAAGTCTATAAAGCATACGGAGAAAAACAGCTTATGGAAACCATGGATGAGATTTTTAGGACGATGGATGCTCAAAAAATAAAGATCGTTAGTTCTAAGGTTGATGAAGTAACCGATGTTAGAAAAGAAAATAAAGAATATCGTTGTTTGGTTAGGACCACTACCGAGATGGACTTTAATGGAAGATCAATCACCCTAAAAAGTTCGTTATTCGGTTTTTACAATGACAAAAAAGATCAATGGTACTTTGTAGAATCAAATAAATTACTAGATGATCCTGAAACAAAAAAGTTGTTTCCAAGGTTTAGGACAGACATAGAAATCCCTGTTGACGAACATATTGCAGATAACTAGGAAACACCTTATTAAAACAAAAATTTATATACGAAAGACCCCTTAGTTGTAAGAATCTAAGGGGTCTTTCTTATGCTTATATTTTATATTTATTGGTTAAAACCGAAGCTTCCTTCTTCAGTAATTCATTCTTGTCATCTAATGCTTTTACAATAAATTCTTTAGCCAATTGATTTGGTTCCAATCCCTGATTCTCAAGAAATACGCCTAGAGAAATCATTGTGGCAATTCGAGTACCTGCCTTTTTTACTGCAGTATTATAAAGAGGTTCTAGTTCTTCAACCGTAATATTTTTGGCAGCTTCCTTTATTTTGATTTTAAGCGCTTCTCTCTTCTGATCGGGTACATTGGTATACTTCTTCCCTGCTCTTTTAATCTCTTCGATTGCAGACACCTCTACTTGCCTACTTTGCTGTGGTTTGGATGTGTTTTGCGGTGCAGAAGTAGGTTTAACTTTAGCCCAAGTATCCCGTAAACCAACTGTTTTATTAAACACCAATGATTCTGGTTTGCTATCCAAATCAACATTAAAATATCCTAGTCTCTGAAACTGAAACTGATCCAAAGCTTTAACTTCTTTTAGACTTGGTTCTAAATACCCCGTAATTACTTTTAAAGAATCTGGATTCAAAAATTCCATGAAATCTTTGTCTTTATAACCATCTGGAGCTTCATCGTTAAACAATCGATCGTATATTCTCACTTCTGAAGGGACAGCGTGAACTACAGAAACCCAATGTAATGTGCCTTTTACGTTACGTTTTGATTCCTCGGTGCCGCTACCGGACTTACTTTTGGGATCATAGGTACAATGAACTTCAGTAATATTTCCATTGGTATCCCTTACTACACTTTCTCCTTTGATGATATATGCGTTTTTAAGACGTACTTCTTTTCCTAGGGTAAGTCTGAAGAACTTTCGCCCTGCTTCTTCTTTAAAATCTTCTCTTTCGATATATAATTCTCCCGAAAAAGGTACTTTTCTAGATCCTGCAGTTTCATCCTCCGGATTATTTTCGGCATCCAACCACTCTTCTTCTCCTTTTGGATAATTGGTAATAACCAGTTTTACTGGATCTAAAACAGCCATAACCCGTGGTGCAATTTTATTAAGATCTTCGCGCACACAAAACTCCAGAAGCGATACGTCGATTACATTTTCACGTTTTGCCACTCCTACAGTTTCAACAAATTTACGTATTGATGCTGGTGTATATCCTCGCCTTCTCAATCCCGAAATAGTAGGCATTCTAGGATCATCCCAACTCGATACATGACCTTCTTCAACTAGCTTGAGTAATTTACGTTTACTCATGATCGTATAGCTTAAATTAAGTCTTGCAAATTCTCGTTGTTTTGGTCTTATCTCTGTACTATATACCTGATCTAAAAACCAATCATATAACTTTCTATGTGGTTTAAACTCTAAAGAACACAATGAATGTGAGATGTTTTCAATATAATCACTTTCGCCATGGGTCCAGTCATACATAGGATAAATACACCAGGTATCCCCTGTGCGGTGATGTGATTTTTTAAGTATTCTGTACATCAATGGGTCCCGCATTAACATATTTGGATCTGCCATATCTATTTTGGCCCTAACTACATGTTCTCCTTCATTAAACTCACCGTCTTTCATTCGTAGAAAAAGATCCAAATTTTCTTCTACAGAACGATCTCTATACGGACTGTTGGTTCCTGGTTCTGTTGTGGTGCCTTTTTGTTCGGCAATAGCCTCTGCCGATTGTGAATCTACATACGCTTTTCCTTCCTTTATTAATTGAACCGTCCAATCATATAATTGTTGAAAATAATCTGAAGAATAACACTCCTGATCCCATTGATATCCTAACCATGCAATATCTTCTTTGATAGCATCTACGTATTCCTGTTCTTCTTTTGCGGGATTGGTATCATCAAAACGTAAGTTTACAGGTGCATTATACTTAAGTCCCAATCCAAAACTTATACCAATAGCTTTGGTATGACCAATATGCAAATATCCATTAGGCTCTGGCGGAAACCGAAACCGTAGATTTTTACGATCCATTCCGTTTTCTAAATCTTCTTCTATAATGTGCTCTATAAAATTGAGCGATTTTTTGTCTTCTGTCATTATGTATAAAATGAGCTACAAAACTACTAAAAATCTCATCTTGTAAAGCAACAAAAAAAGGGTTGTTTTCCGGTAGATAGATAAAAAGAAACTTTTACCTTTGTTAAAAAATTCTGTGGGATTAATTAAGCTGAAAAATATTAAGATTTATGCCTATCACGGATGCCTTGTTGAAGAAAAAAAAATTGGTTCTGATTATAGAGTAGATTTAAAAATAAAAGCCGATCTATCAGAGTCTGCGGCTACCGACCGTTTGGGAGATACAGTAGACTATGTACATCTTAATCATATTGTAAAGGAAGAAATGGCGATTCGTTCTAAATTGTTAGAACATGCGGCAGACCGTATTTTAGTTCGTATATTGAAAGAAATTCCTTTGGTGGAGAAAGCAACAATTGATGTTTCTAAAATTAATCCACCTATAGGTGGAAATGTTGAAATGGTAACGATCACAAGAAGTAAAAATCGTTAACTTTGCGTTTTAATGTAAAATCAATTAAGAAGTATTCATAAATTTTTTTACATTTGCCAACCAATCAAAAAATTGGGTGTCGTGGCCGAGTGGCTAGGCAGTGGTCTGCAACACCATCTACAGCGGTTCGAATCCGCTCGACACCTCAAAAAAATCCTGTAAAATTTTTACAGGATTTTTTTATTCAAATTTTGATTCTGGTCTTATTTTTTCGATTCTATCCTGAATTTTTTGTTCCACTTCATCCGGAACAACACCTTTTAATATCAAAAATACCCCAAATACCACCAGCATAATACTTATGACTCTTTTGATAATATAGGTTCTTTTTGGTGTTAGTTTCCTTTTTAATCGTTTAGCTAAGAGCATTTTAAAAACGTCAATGAAGAGATACGTACCCAAAACAACACTAAAAAAATAAAGCATTCTATTGGTGTCCATATCTAATTGGGGTCCAATAACAATAATTATACTTAACCAAAAACCTAGTACTCCGATATTTATAAAATTCAGTAAAAATCCTTTTACAAAAAGCATTAAATAATTGTGCTTATTAATAATTTCTACTGAAGTATCCCGAAGTCGGTTATAATTTTTTCGTTCCTGAATAAAAGAAATCACTCCGTAAGTAGCCAATAAAACTCCCCCAAAAATAAACAGTGCGGGGTCATCTTTTATCTTCTCTAAAATCTGATTGGTAGAGAAATACGCAATAAAAATAAAAGCTATATCGGCCAAAATAACACCAAGATCTACTGCTAAAGCTGCTCTAAACCCTTTTATAGCTGCGGTTTCTAGCAGTACAAAAAAAACAGGTCCGATTAGAAAAGCTAATAAGAATCCTAATGGTATAGCAGCTTGGGCATCTTGAAGCATTGGGTGTATACGTGTTTCTTACAAAGTTAAAAACTACTTAGTTAACTTCGATAATTTTTCCGCCTAAAAGTTTTTGAGTATCCATTTCTCTTGGATTGCCAAAAATTCTTATTGTTCCGCCCGCATTTGTATTGGCTTTCATATAATTTTTGGCATTCACCTCGGCAGTACCTCCTGCGCTAACTTTTACCTGGGTATCTTTGGTTCTAAGACTGCTCGCATAATACTGACCACCAGAAGTAATGGTTACCTCCTGCTCTTTTGCTTCTCCTTTTACTTCAATTTCTCCTCCGGTAATTGCCTTAACAAAAACGAACCCAGCATCTATTTCTGCTCTTATACTAGCTCCTTCTTGTGCTCGTAGATCCAAAGTTTCAGCACTAATAATACCTTTAGCCTTAACTCTTGCCCCTTCGTTGACATCGATCTTATTAATCTGGGTATAATATACCACTACTTTGGTATTATTGTTATCCCATAAATTATCAAGTGACATTCTTATTTTAAGAAGACTTCCGTTTTGTACAACATCAACTTCTCTTCTTTTAATACCAGTGACTTCAACCTTATTTTCTTCGCCCTGAACCAAAGTAACCTGAATTTTGTCAAATACCTTTAATTCATTAAAATCTCTTACTTCTTTTGTAATGATATCCTGTGCTTGTGCAGTTGTCACTACAAAAATCAAAATAAACATTAATTTTTGCATCGTCCTAAATTTTAAAATTAGATTAAGATTTATGTGTTTTTATATTGAAAGGTTAGCATTATTCTATCTCATTTCTACTTCCTAAAAGTGTAAAATCCAAATGTCTTTTGATTAAATCTGCATTTTTCACTTTTACATATACTTCGTCTCCTAGCTGATATATCTTTTTGGAGGCTTGACCTATAACTGCATATTCCTCTTGATCGAAAATATAATGGTCATCGTTTATATCTTTTAGACGAACCATACCTTCGCATTTGTTGTTTATAATCTCTACATAAATTCCCCATTCGGTCACTCCAGAAATTACACCCAAAAATTGCTCATCTTCATGATCCTTCATAAATTTTATTTGCATAAACTTAATCGAATCCCGCTCTGCACTAGCTGCAAGATTTTCCATACTGCTGCTATGATTACATTTTTCTTCAAATTCTTCTTCTGCAGCAGATTTTCCATTATCTAAGTAATGTTGCAACAAACGGTGTGCCATAACATCGGGATATCTTCTTATTGGTGATGTAAAATGAGAATAATAATCAAAAGCTAATCCATAATGGCCGATATTATGGGTTGTGTATTCTGCCTTGCTCATACTTCGTATAGCAAGTGTATCCACCAGATTTTGTTCCTTTTTACCTTGAACATCTTTTAATAGACCATTCAATGATTTGGTGGTTGTTTTGCGATCTCTAAGATCTAATTTATATCCAAATCGACCAATAATGTTTTGCAATGCCGCTAATTTCTCATCATTTGGTTCGTCGTGTACTCGGTAAACAAATGTTTTCTTTGGATTTTGTTTTCCTATGAATTCTGCTACCTTTTTATTAGCAAGCAGCATAAACTCTTCAATAAGTTTATTAGCATCTTTAGATGTCTTAAAAAACACGCCTACAGGTTCGTTACTTTCGTTTAAGCTAAATTTTACTTCAACCTTATCAAAAGAAATAGCTCCTTGTCTCATACGCTTGGTGCGCATGATCTTGGCCAGTTCATCTAATTTCAATACAGCATCAGCAATTTTTTGATCAGCCTGATATGTTTTTCCGGTAAGAGAAATCTCTGCAGGAATAGTATTCTCTTTTGTTTCGATAATTTGCTGTGCCTCTTCGTATGCAAAACGTGCATCAGAGTAGGTAGCTGTTCTACCAAACCATTGGTTTTTGATTTCGGCTTTATCATTTAATTCAAAAACTGCAGAGAAGGTATATTTTTCTTCATGCGGTCGCAGCGAACATGCATTATTTGATAACACTTCTGGTAACATAGGCACCACCCGATCTACCAGATATACCGATGTTGCCCTTTCGTAAGCCTGATCATCCAATATCGTTCCCGGAATTACATAATGGGATACATCTGCGATGTGAATCCCAATCTCAAAATTACCATTTTCTAAAACCTGAAATGATAAGGCATCATCAAAATCCTTGGCATCTTTTGGATCAATAGTAAAGGTCAGGATATTTCTCATATCCCTGCGGTTTTTAATCTCAGCTTCTTGTATGCTTGTATCTAGTTTATTGGCGTATTCTTCAACTTCTTCGGGAAACTCATAGGGGAGACCATACTGAGCTAAAATAGCATGTATCTCGGTATTGTGTTCTCCTGGCTTACCAAGCACTTTGATAACCTTACCAAATGGAGAATCAGCTTTATCTGGCCAATCTTCGAGTCTGACTAATACTTTATCACCATCCTCGGCTTTTCCAATTTTGTTTTTAGGAATAAAGACATCGGTATACATTTTAGGATCCTGTATATTTACAAATGCATAGTTCTTCTGAATCTCTATTACACCCACAAATTCATTCTTCTTACGCGTTATGACCCTAGAAATTTCACCTTCACTTTTTCCCCTTCGTTTTCTGCGATATATATACACTTCTACTTCATCACCATGCAATGCTTTATTCAAATTATTATTAGGAATAAAAATATCATTTTCAAGATCTTCAACAAGTACATATCCACTGCCTTTTGATGTAATATCTAAAATCCCGGTATACGTATTTATATTTGGTACTATTTTAAATTTCCCTCTATCTACCTCTTCAATTTGTTTCTTAGCAGCTAATTGGGCTAATTTTTTAATGATTTGATTTCTACTGCTCGCATCATTTACTCCAAACTTTGTAGCAATTTGCTTATAATTAAATGTTTTATCAGGGTCGGATTTTAATATTTTTAATATTCCTTGAGTGATATTCTCTATTTTGGGAGACTTTTTTCTTCTACTACTCTTTCTTTTCATTAATATCAATTATATAACTATGTTATAAAAGTACAGCTTATCTTTTAACATCTGTAATTTTAAGTTTAAACTTTTATTAATCCTCAAATAGTATAACTGTTTAATTATTTAAAAATACATTATCTGTAAATCAGCTATTTACATTTAAAAATTCTCAACAAATTTGACTTTTTTTCTTAAAATTTACTTAATTTTAATACACTAGTATTTATATTTGTACGTTTAGTATATTAACCAGCTATGTTAAAAATCAAGAAAATACACAAAATCATACTATTCTTTGTTTTAATTTTCCTTTTTGGGGTGTATTCTTTTACCATTTACATAAACAATACAATTGATCAGAAAAAGGAAACAGTTCAAGAGTCTCAAACAATTGGTTCTGGTAAACCTGATCGTAAAGCAATACAAATGAACTAGCTTATTTCAATATTTTGTATATTTAAATAAACTATAGCTGCGCTTTATTTAATGAAAGATTTTGTTATTGTAAAAACATACACCTATCCACACGAATATGCTGTTTTAAAACTTCTTCTTGACCAAGAGGGAATTTCTTATTTTTTTGAAAACGAAACGATGATAGGCGTTTTTCCATTTTACTCCAATGCACTAGGAGGAATCAATCTAAAGGTACATCAAAAAGACAAAATCAGAGTACTTAAGATTATCGATAATTTAAACAAGAATCCATACTTAAGAATAGTATAAAATTACTATTTTAAAATATGCAACAAAAAATGAGTTTTCAACATATTTAATATATTTATCTTTTCTTTTTTGAAATTAAAAATTAAAAATGATGATGATGATGTAGTGTGGATAGCGGTATAACTTTATAAGGTTTTATTTGTTTTTTTAGTTAGATGAAATTTTCAAAAACATATAAACAGGATATTAGTATGTTAAAACACTGAAAACGTTCTGAAAATAAAATTTAATTAACACTTGTTAATAGAATATAAACACCTACAATTTTTAATAATTTTACGGTAAAACCGTAGTTTATAAGATTCGTTTACTACTTAAGAACTTACCTAAAAAAAGATGGTTTAATATTTTGATATGTTTAAAAGATACTTGTATTCTAATAAAAAGGAAAACAACCAAAAAAACTTTCAGAATTTTAGGAACTGTTTATTCACATCTTATGTTAACAGAAGGGATAGACTTATTAACATTACCGTAACATTGGCTTAAATAATTGATTTTTTGGAGATTACTTTTTTTGGATTGAATTATCTTTGTGAAGAGAACAAAAAAGGTATAAAATGAAAATAGCTATCGGAAATGATCACGCAGGAACAGCATACAAATTTGCAGTTGTAGCACATTTAAAATCACAAGGAATTGAGGTTACTAACTATGGTACAAATGAAGAGAGTAGTGTAGATTACCCAGATTTTGTACATCCAGTAGCAAAGGATGTTGATGGCAACACAGTGGATTTTGGTATTTTAATTTGTGGAAGCGGTAATGGGGTTTGTATGACTGCTAACAAGTATAAAAATGTGCGAGCTGGGCTTTGTTGGACAAAAGAGATTACCGTATTAACAAGGCAGCACAATAATGCTAATATTATATGTATCCCTGCCAGGTTTACGTCGCAACATCAAGCATTGGATATGGTAAAAACATTTTTGTCTACAGCATTTGAAGGAGGCAGACACCTAAATAGAGTAAACAAAATACCTATGTGTAATTAATATATGGCACATCATCACGCTCATAATGATTCACACTCACATCAAAAGCTTATTGGGCGTAATCTACTATTTTCTATTCTTTTAAATATTGGCATTACAGTGGCTCAAGTAATAGGAGGGCTAATATCTGGTAGTCTATCGCTGTTATCTGATGCACTTCATAATTTTAGTGATGTACTTTCGTTGATTGTAAGTTATTTTGCAAACAGACTAGCTAAAAAAGAGGCTTCTATCAAGAGAACTTTTGGATTTAAAAGAGCCGAAATTATGGCAGCATTTATAAATGCTGCTTCCTTAATGGTTATTGCTATTATTTTAATTTTTGAAGCCATTGAGCGGTTGCAAAATCCACAAGAGATAAGCGCACAGATTGTGATTATACTTTCTGCCATAGCAATTTTAGGAAATGGGTTAAGTGTGCTGCTTTTAAGAAAAGACAGTAAAGTAAACATGAATATGCGGTCGGCCTATTTGCATCTTATTACAGACCTGATGGCATCAGTAGCGGTATTAATAGGCGGTTTGTTGATGCGGTTTTACAAGATTTTTTGGATAGACAGTGTGCTTACCTTTGCTATTGCCATTTATCTTATTGTAGTTGGATATGATCTGCTTAAAAGGTCTTTTAAAGTGTTGATGCTATATACACCGGATACTATTGAGGTAAAAGAAATTGTAAAAACAATTAATTCATTACAAAAGGTAAAAAGCATACACCATGTTCATGTCTGGCAACTTAATGAAGAAGAAACACATCTCGAAGCTCATATTGATTTTGATGATGATATACACGTATCAGAATTTGGAGAGATTCTTCATGAGATAGAACATATTTTGCGAGACGAGTTTAAGATCAATCATGTAACGCTTCAACCAGAGTTTGGTAAAAAGGATAATAAAGATATAATTGTACAGGATTAACTATGGATCTTACATTTAAGGTTAAACGTTTTGATGAGTTATCAACGCCAGAATTATATAAAATTTTGCGCTTACGTGCCCAAGTTTTTGTGGTAGAACAAGATTGTGTTTATCAAGATATCGATAACAAAGATCAAAAAGCACTTCACGTAATTGGCTATAAAAACAATGAAGTAGTAGCATATACTCGAATTTTTGAAGCGGGAAATTATTTTAAAAAAGCCAGTATCGGGCGTGTAGTGGTTGCAGAAAAAGAAAGAAAGTATGGTTATGGCCATGACCTTATCAAAGAAAGTATTGATGCTATAGAAAAGTATTTTGAGACCAAAGACATCAAAATATCTGCCCAAACCTATTTAAAAAAGTTTTATAAAGCCCATGGATTTGAACAAGTGGGAGAGGAGTATCTCGAGGATGGGATCCCACATATTGGGATGGTGAGGTAGTTAAACATCTTTTTTATGAAGAACCTGATCTTCATGGTCTATCAAAAATAGCAGTGACTTATTCACTAAATCATTAAGTTTTACTCCATTTTTTATCGCTATTCGCGAAAGTTTTCTGTGAATACTTTTTTGTACCCTTACATTAAAAACTCCTTTATATATTTTTTCGGGTTGTTTGCCTTTTTCTTTACATGTCTCCAAATAATCTTCTACAGCACTTTGAAAAGCATTTTGAAGCTCTGAAACAGAATCGCCTTCAAAAAGCACCAGATCATTAATTCCTTCCAATCTCCCAAAAAAAATCATGTCCTCATTACTAAAAGTAATGCTGCTCAAGTAACCTTTATATTCCATAAAGTTTTTCATGATATTTAAGTTTTAAAACTCTAATTTTTCAATTATTTGCTTTATAATGTATTGTTTTACAATATTACCTGGATGAGGCTTGTGTAAGCTAATAATATCTTTTTCTTTGTTAATAAACTTTCGTCTAGATCCACCCTTTTTTCCTTTGCTATATTTTTCGAAATACCCTTTGTAATTAAGAATTTTAACAAGCTCTTCCCAGGTTAGGTTTTTTTGGAACAGATAAAAACTTTTAGATTAATTTCTCTATTCTTGACATAGCAAATATAAGTGTAACTAAAAATTAGTTACACTATTTTTTAATAGTTATTCCCCTTTTATTTCAACATTATCAATATGATAACGCGTTGTAGCTCTTGGATCGCCGCCGATATATCGAAAACCTATTCTTACAGAACCATTAAGACATGATAAAGAAATCGGCCCAGCAGGAACAGTATCTCCAAAGGCATTTAATGGGCCTCGAGGCAGATTTGCATCCAATTTTTTCCATGAAGCGGTTTGAATGTCGCCTGTAAAATCGGTGGTTACAAAAACTTCCAGAATATTGCCATTATCGTACCCGGTTTGTATATCAAAATTTAAGACTTCATTGGCCGAATTGGCAATATCAATTTCTGGGGAGATGAGCCAGACTTCATATATGGGCTCTTTTGATCTAAAACCTGTGATTTGAGCATATTGATTTTCTGCAAAATCACCAATTTCAAAATCTAACATGCCGCCCGTGGTGTTGCTATTGATCCATCCTTTTTCTTCCAGATCTTTTATTTTTAATCCTGCAAAGTCTTCTTCAAAAAGAATGTTATTTCCTACCTCGATAGAAGAGCATTGTAATACCTCGGGATCACAACGGGTTTCGATATCAAAAATAAGACCTTCCGGATCATTGAGCACTAAATTAAAAGTGTCTCCTAAAAAATTCTTAGTCAAAATCCCTGTAAAACTTCCTTGATTACTAGGTAAAGTAAGCCCTTTAAAATCCGAAAAAGTACTGGTACTCATTATGGTGGTTCTTCCTGTTTTACAGCTTTCAACAATTCGTTCACCATCAAACTCGTCATTTGATTCGGCGGCAAACGTAAAAGCATTGTTATCTAAAACCATGTTTTTATTGAATTGCATGTCATTGATTTTAATGTAGAGGTTTAAAAACCGATCTACAAAGTCTTCCATAGTAATTTCTAACGGAGTGATTGCAAATACTTCTGTGGACCTAGTAATGATTTCATTTACTGAAAATGAAGGAACCGATGCTATAGTATTTCCGTCTAAAAGACCCAAGGTCGGAACACCATTTTCTATCCCTGCAGACAATCCATCAAGTTTCACAAACACTTTGCGACCAAATTCGTATGAGGTGTACAATGGAGAATTGTCTATTAACAATCTTATTCCCGCAGTTGGACCTATGTTCTTGTTTTGAAGAATAAGCTCTTTAAAAAAATTGCCTCCTTTATCGCTTGAAACCACATAACCAACCATAAAGTTGTTGGTGTTGTCAAAAACGACTTTAGCATTTTCTCCTTCTTTTTCTATTTCTTGGTTCATGATACCCAAAACAGCTTCGATATCGACTATTGTTCCGTTGATTGACGGCTCTTCTATAAGCAAGGGGGGTGTTGCAAAATTTTCTTCAGGTGTACAGCTTGTTTTAATAAGTACTATTACAAGTACAAAAGCCAATGTTTTTAAGTTGTTAATAGATGTTTTCATAATGTTGATAATTAAAATCGGATGTAAAAATTAATATAATAGGATGTGCCATATCCATAGAAATATTTAGGTCCAAACACAGGTGTTTCGCGTTGAGATTCTTCTAGGGCACGTCTATAATTTGCGTTTCTTGTTTGCTCAAAACCTCCCGTTTTATATGTTTGATTAAGGATGTTGTTTACAGAGGCAAAAAAGCCGACATAATACTTTTTTATTCTCCAGGATTTACCACCAATGGCATTCACCAAGAAGTAATCATCAAAACGTTCTTGTTGTAGTAGGGATCTGGCAATTTCTGCGTTATAATCATTAAAAGGAAGCCCATCCACATCTTGGTTAAAATTGGATGTTCTAGCAAAAGGGCTAACACTTATAAAAGCATTAGAAAAGTAGTTGGTTGTGGCACCAAACCACCAAAAATCTGGATCGCGATATTCAAACCCCAATTGAGCAGCCTGTTGAGGTCCACCAGATAGGTAATAACCTTTTAAAGCTGATTTCCCGAAAGGACGAATTCCTTGAAAATCGGTAAAAATATCACTGGTGCTTGCCAGTGCCAGATCGGGGTCGCTATTGTACTTAAATTGACCGATAGCCGCTACCCCTTTTAGCTTTATAGTTGGAGTGATTTGATATGCTATGCCAAGTTCTCCACCAATATGTAGCTTATCTATATCAGTAAGAATTTCCTGAACAAAACCGGCCCCCGATCCCGAGATTGCCTGGGTAAAAAAGAATGAAATATTTGAAGCATCCTGAATTTGGGTATAATAGCCAGTTATTTTTGCCTTAATCTTTGAAGAACGAAAAATATAACTGGCATCAATAGATTGGATTTTTTCATTTTCCTGATTTTTACCTATTAGCTGAGACACGGAAGCGTTGCTTTGCCGCGCATTTACAAAAGCATTTCTAATTGAAGGCGCTTTGGTAAAATATGCAGCATTTAGGTTAAGAGAATGGTGACCGTGAACTCTCAATGTTGCTCCTCCTTTAACACCATAGTTTTTGAAATCTACTTTAGGGCTTTTTCCAAAAGATTGAGCACCGGGAAAATAGCCATTCTCAAAAAGGCCATTGCGTTGATATGAGGTTTGTGTAATATCACCCGCCAGGAAAAAATCGAATTTATCATACTTAAATTGAGTTTGCGCATACCCATTAATGGTTGAAGCGTACATCTCGTAATTGTAGTCATAACGATCTCCTACACTCACAATACGATTAGGGTTTTGCAGATCACTCTGAGTTCTGTTTGCTAATTCTGAAGCAGACAAACCAGAAGCCGATAATGCAAACAAGTCAACATCCAGAAAACCAGACCCCCCTAGCAGGTCTTTAACCTCTGCAAAGTTCTCACTTTTTAAGTTTCTATAGTGTATTGCCGCATTTAATGTAAGGTGGTTATTTATCTGGCTGCTTAAAACTATATTACTGCTAAGCTGGGTGTCATCGGTTCGATCTTCGTACAAAATATAGGTTGCATTGTTTCCTTGTAATGCATTTTTTTGGTTGGCTTGTATCAAACGACCCCAATCTAGTTGGCCGTTATTAACAAGGTTTTGTTGTGCTAAAAACGCATTTTGGTAAGCTACAGCCGTTGGGTTACTATCTTTTAGAAAAGAACTTGGTAAGTTATCTGGATGCACAGGGTTGGTGTTAGCACCGCGGCCGCCACCTATATATACATTTCCGGCAGGAGTAGAAATTAAATCGCTACCACCAGTATCGATTCGCGAATTCGCAATTTTTCCGGTTTGAAAGGCGATATTAGTGTTTAGCACGGTATTCTTGTTAATATCCCAGTAATGATTAAGCATAAGTACAGGTTCTTCTACAATGCGCTCTCGTGAATTTCTGATGTTCCCGTTCTGGTAACCCCAATTGGGATTATAGGTAGCTCCTTTTATATTAAAAACTTCTTCGGTAATGGCAGTAGATCTTCCGCTTCGGTTGGGTGTATAAAAGCCGGTGAGATTAATACTGTGGTTATTGTTTATTTTCTTTTCGACAGAGGCGAAGAACGAATTTGAATCATAACCCGTGCCATCAATATACCCTTCTTGTCCAAACCTACGCGATAAAGAAACCGAAAAAGCCCATCCTTTTGATGTGCTTCCCGAATTATAAGTTCCCATAACCCTACCTTGATAGCTGCGATTGGATGAAGCATAAGAAATTCTACCTCCTTTTCTGTATTTTGATGCCCTCATGATGATATTCGAAGTGCCCAACAAGTCACCAAAAGCATAGTCGTTTTGTGAGATTCCGAAGGAAAACTCCTGGTTGCGCTGCACATCATTTAATCCTCCCCAATTGCTCCATTGTGGTCTTCCATCCAGCATCTTGTTCATTGCTACTCCATTGATCAATACTTTTCCATTTTCGTTTTTAAGACCTCGTGGGCGAAAGAATGTTGCGCTAAAATCAAAAGCAGCAGCATTCAAAAAAACATCGCGATTTGCTTGCAGTAATGCAGACATATTGAAAGCAATATCGTTCTCATCGTCAAGCTCGGTGTCAGAAAGCGTAATGGTTCCTATTTGGTTTTTTTCGTTATTGAAATCATATTGAAGTTCTATTTTTTTAAGATCTAACACCTTACCCTCATTGATTACTACAGGAAAACGTTTTGTATTGTATCCTTTTGCCGAAATCATTAGAATTTGCTCGCCAAGCGGAAGTATAGTATTCTTAAAATCAAAAACCCCAAAATCATTAGTAATTACAAAGACGGTTGTTTCTTTAAAAAAAATCTTGGCTCCCACAATATTATCTGCTGTGGCAGCATCAATAATTCTTCCTTTTAGTCCGGTTTGCTGCCCATTTATAATTGAAATGAAAAACAGAAAAAAGAAAAGCAGGTATTTTGAACCGGCGGGTATTCGAAACATGTTTTTGAATTTTAGATGATTAACATTAGAACTTGCCTAGACAAGTTCAATTCAATAAAGTGCAATAATAAAGGGTATGAGTTTCATTTTTTGAAACTGAAAAAATTAATCTTTGCATTTGATTTAAATATTTTAAACAGAGGTTGTCAGGATTTAGACAACTTCTAGAGAAAGGAAACAGAAAACAAACTCATTTTTAAAGACCAGATAATGAATTCGAGAGCGTTACTTTTTATTACAGTACTATGTTCTATTAATCTTTTTTCGCAGGGAAGGAAAACCTATAACATTCAAACAATAGCGTTTTATAATCTTGAAAATCTTTTTGACGCAGAAAATGACCCCATAACATTTGATGACGTCAGGACAGAGGAAGTATACTTGCAAAAACTTGAAAATATGGCGCTCGCGATTTCAAAAATTGGCGCAGATGTTGCTAAAAATTCACCTGTAGTTATAGGAGTTTCGGAGATTGAGAACAGAAAGGTATTGGAAGATCTTGTGAATCAACCATCACTTTCAACAAAGAATTATGGTATAGCACATTTTGATTCTCCCGACAGAAGAGGGATCGATGTGGCGTTGTTATATCAAAAATCAATATTCAAACCAAAAAATATACAAAACTATGAATTGGTGCTTTATGATAACAACAGTAATAAAAGAATATATACAAGAGACCAACTGGTAACAAGTGGATATCTGGATGGAGATTTGATCCATATTATTGTAAATCACTGGCCATCCAGACGAGGCGGAGAGGAGCGCAGTACATACAAAAGAAAAAAAGCAGCCGAGTTGAACAAAAAAATCATGGACTCTCTTTTTGCCATTGATCCGTATTCAAAAGTTATCACTATGGGAGATTTTAATGACAATCCCAATGATCGGAGTATAAAAAAGATTCTGGACGCAAAATCAGACAAAGAAAACATAGCTTTAAAAGGGTTGTATAACCCCATGTTGAAGATGACAAAAAAAGGCATTGGTACGCATGCCTGGCGTGATAGCTGGGGGATTTTTGATCAAATTATTATTTCTAATGAGTTTTTAACCAAAGATTATACATCCTATAGATATTATAAAGCAGGAATTTTTAATAAAGACTTTCTAACCACCCAAAAGGGTAAGTATAAGGGATATCCTTTTAGAAGCTTTAGTAATGGGTCTTTTACAGATGGATATAGTGATCATTATCCGGTGTACATTTATGTTATAAAACAGAAAAAGTGAGATGCTGCAGTCATTTATTATCTATGTATAACAATATCGGATTAGTAAACTTTGTATACTTTTAAGTTAAAAGGTGATCTGGAACAAGGAATTAATTCTATATTAATAAAGAGTTATATTTTAAAAACAAAGGTTAAAAAAGTTGAGCATATTAGATAAAAAATTAAGTAAAGTACAGTCTCTTAATAATTCAGGCAAACTAAAGGATTCAAATAAAATTCCTCTGTTAAAGGAGTCTCATTATTATGTAAAAAATTATGATTTGGACGGTGATGCCCCAAAAGAGTTTATACGTGTTTATGAGTATAAAAAAAATAGTGGGATAAGAAAGAACTATCTGAAAACATGGACTCCGTATATTGCTAAATCTGCAGAAAAATGGTATCCTCATGAATCAGTTATTGAGTATGTAATAAACAAAATAGGTGAGACTATAGGTTTAGAAATGAATGAAACAAAGCTTTATTGTATTAATAAACAAATTCGGTTTTTGAGTAAATACTTTCTTAAATCTAATGAACAACTTATACATGGAGCAGAAATATGCGGACAGTATTTGGATGACAGTGAAATGGCTAAAGAAATAGCTGAAAATGTAGATACTGCTAGAGACCTATTTAGTTTCGAATTTATAGAAGATGCCATTAGGGTAATTTTTCCTAAGGTTCATGAAGAAATAATTTTTGATTTAATCAAAATGATTGCTTTTGATGCAATAGTTGGCAATAATGATAGGCACTTTTATAATTGGGGTGTAATTAGCAAGGTGAAAAAATCTCCTGGTTCTTCAAGGTTTTCGCCAATTTATGATTCTGCAAGGGGTCTTTTATGGAATTTTAGTGATGAAACTATTAAAAAATATTTTGAGGCGAAGAAGAACGGCGGGATGAAGGTTGATAAATATATTAATAATGCTAAACCTCGAATAAGTATTGAGAAGAATAAAAATGCCAACCACTTTGAGCTGATTAAATCATTAAAAAGCAATGCTATCTATAAGGCATTAATAGATGAGTTAGTATCTATTGAAAACGAAAATAAAGTTATTGATTTATACGTTAAAGAATTTAAAAGATTCTTTATTATAGAGAGAAATGAATTAATTTTGTATATTATAAAAAAACGATTTGAGCTTATTAGAAAACTATAATCTTGATGATGATGAAAGATCTTATTAAAAAATGGCTGAGCAAAAGCGAAGAAGATTCTGATGTTAGTCTTCCAAAAAACGCTGTGGCCACTTTTTTATTAAAAGTAGATGATATTGATGTAGGTTACTTACGTTGTAATAAGGGATTGTGGAACTTTGAATACTCAGAAGAGTTTAAAAAATCTACGGAATATAACCCCATAATTGGATTTCCAGATTTAGACAGTGAATATACCAGTACAACTTTGTGGCCTTTTTTTAAAATTCGAATCCCTGGATTAAAACAACCAGCTATAAGAGATAAACTAGCTCTCGAAAATATAGATAAAACGAATGAGTTTGAGCTATTAAAGCGATTTGGACATAAAACAATATCTAATCCTTACGAATTGTTACTTATATAAATCGTGATGTATCTTTTAAAAAACAAGAAAAGTGACCAAATAGGTCACTTTTCTTGTTTTTCTAAAATGAAAAATTTTAGTTAGCACTAATAAACGAACAAGCTTGTGCGAATACGTCATCAAAAGTTTGACCTTCCGGAATTTCTATTGGAGTACCACCTTCAATACTGTAAGTACCGTCTCCATTGTCACAAACGGATATACTAACAGGGCCGTTATCACATGATGGACAACCACCATCATCATCACTTCCACAAGAGGTAAATCCAAGAGCTAAGGCAACTACTGCCACATACATAAGTTTTTTCATAATCTGGGGGTTTAAGTTTAAATTTTAACAGCCCCAAATATATAGGAATATTCTTTATTAACAAAAATTTTTGTTAAAAAAATAAATTTCATCGTTTAATCCTGCTTTTTAACGATGTTATTTTACCGCTTCAATGTCTATTGGCTTGCCTATGTATGCAAGAAAACTGTCTTCTTGTACTTGTTCTATCTCTTTGCTATAGGATGATATAATACGTATATTTTTATCGGCGTCTTTTAAAAACAGCGGTATAATTTCATTGTCTTCCTTGGTAAGATCGATCAGTGTTTTGTAGTGTTTTTGGTCTTGTATTTTTATTTCTTGTATACCAGGATACTTTTCGGCTAGAGCAATGAGCTTATAATAGTCGTCTGTATGAGAAAACAACCCTTCTTGCGGATTGTTTTTTGGATCCTTCATCTCTTCGGGAGTAATAAGCCTAAAGGATCCATGCTCTCCAAACTGCTCTTTAAACTTATTAATAGCATATTTATTAATATCACTATTTCCGGTTAGTGCCATCAGATATCCTACATCGTTTAGTTCGATATTATCTTTAAGCTGATCCCCATAAATATTTCCTTCGATTGCTTCTAGGCCCAAATCTTTGGCCTTGTTGATATGATCTCTGTTGCTATCTACCAACACTACATGGCGATTATTGTTTTTGATATATATAGCGATAAGTCGTGAGACTTTTGAGGCTCCGATGATTAAAATTCCTTCAGATTTTTTGAGAAAAATGCCAACCACTTTGGCAAAAAGACGGGCCGTAGTGGCATTTAGTAATACCGTACCTAGCACAATCATAAATACTAGTGGAGTGATATATTCTGCTCCGGGAACCCCTTCTTTATAAAGTTTTAAACCAAATAACGAAGCAATCCCTGCGGCTACTATACCACGAGGTCCAACCCAACTTATAAATAATTTTTCGTTGGTTTTGAGCCCGGATTTTGAAGCACTTAGAAATACGCCCAATGGCCTTACAATAAAAACAACTACAGCAAAAAGCAAGACGGCTTTCAAGTTAAAGACGAGCTTTAAGTCTTCGACATTAATGTTTGCCGAAAGCAGAATAAACAGGATCGAAATCAAAAGTACACTCAGGGATTCTTTGAAATATAATATTTCATTAAGATCAGAAAGGTTTAAATTTCCAAGAACCATTCCCATCACCACTACAGAAAGCAATCCAGATTCGTGTGCAAAAACTTCAGATAATACAAAAACACCAAGCACTGCAGCCAGGGTGACAACATTCAACAAATAATGGGGAACGATCTTTTTTCTTAGCGAAAAGGCCAGGCCATGAGCAAAAGTAAAACCATAAGTGAGACCAATCAAGACTATTTTGCCAAATTCGATTAAAGCCGTAAAGGTGAACTCTTCGCCACCACCAACTCTAATAAATTCGAACACCAAAACGGCTACTAGGGCTCCAATAGGATCAATTAAGATCCCTTCCCATTTTAGCACGGCCGAAACATCCTTTTTTAACGGGATATTACGTAAAATAGGTGTTATAACTGTAGGTCCTGTGACTATAATCAATGATGAAAACAGAAAAGAAATGCGCCAGCTTAAGTCAAATATAAAATGTGCAGCAAAACCTGCTCCAAAAAAGGTAACAACTACCCCAACTGTAATTAGTTTTATGATTACGGGTCCTACATTTAGAATTTCACTGCGTCTTAACGTAAGACCACCTTCAAAAAGGATAATACCAATAGCCAAAGACACAAAATAGAATAAGCTTTCTCCTGGGAACAATCCTTCTTGACCATTCCAGATAGGCTGTATCAGTTTGGTACCATCAACGGTATACAAAGTGGCTATTGGACCCACCAAAAGCCCTATTAAAATAAGTGGTAAAATTGCAGGGATTTTAAATTTCCACGCTACCCATTGCGCTAATATTCCTAGTATAACAATTCCTGCTAGTTCTATCATATTTTTTGGTTGATCTAGTTATAAACAAGAAAGATCGGGATTTTTTTAAACATAACAGAAATAAAGACAATTTCATAGTTTGAAAAATTAAGTTTATATTCTACCCCTCAAAAGTCTAAGAAAATCTATGTCTTGAGCGAATTATTACAGCACAAATTTAATACAATTCTTATTGGCGTTGCTTTTTCTACAAATCTGAAAAACAACATCTTTGAAGCTTTGCGCATGGTAGATTTCTTTGATTGCAGGCTAATTATGGTGCCTGTTGGAGAGAAAACCAATAAGAAAGAAAATAAGATTAAAGCACTACTAGATCATGGAACACGCTTGGAAAATATAATGTCTAGCACAAAACCTGATGAAATAGTGTTAAAAAGTCCAAAAATTAAATCTTGATCCCTACCTTTTTTTCTAATTTGCAAAAATTTTCATCAAATAATTAAAAAAGACTCTAGAGATTATAAGGGATTGCTTTTTGTGATGAATAAGGAAATAAGCTTAACAAATGAATTTATACCCGATAAAAGCTGGAAATTTTAAACTTGATGGTGGCGCTATGTTTGGTGTAGTGCCCAAAACATTATGGCAAAAAACAAACCCGTCTGATCAAAATAACCTCATTGATATTGCTGCACGATGTTTGCTAATTGAAGATGGAGACAGGTTGATTCTTATTGATTCTGGGATGGGTGACAAGCAATCTGAAAAGTTTTTCAGCTACTATTCATTGTGGGGGGATGATAGTTTGGACAAATCATTACAAAAAGCTGGTTTTCATAGAGATGATATTACCGATGTATTTATAACGCACTTGCATTTTGATCATTGTGGTGGGGTGGTACAATGGAACGACAGCAAAACCCAGTATGAATTGGCATTCAAAAACGCCAAGGTATGGAGCAACAAAGAACATTGGCAATGGGCTGTAGTACCAAATGCTCGCGAAAAAGCCTCATTTCTAAAAGAAAATATTTTGCCTATTCAAGAAAGCGGGCAATTGCATTTTATTTCCAGAACGGATAAAACCTTCCAAAAAACATCAGAACTAGGGTTTGGCGTACTATTTGCTAATGGACATACAGAAAAACAGATGATTCCGCATATCGATTATAAGGATAAAACCATAGTTTTTATGGCAGATTTACTGCCTACAGCCGGCCATATACCCTTACCTTATGTAATGGGATATGACACAAGACCATTGTTAACGTTGGATGAAAAAAAATTATTTCTGGAAAATGCAGCCAATAATGGGTGGTATTTGTTTTTAGAGCATGATGCCCATAACGAAATAATAACAGTAAAACATACAGAAAAAGGAGTGCGCCTTAAAGAGGTTTTCACTTGCAACGAAATATTTAATTAAAAACAGATAAAATGGCCCTATCAAATAGAATTATTATCACTATCGCAGCATCATTAATTTTCATGAGTTGCGGAGCGCCTGTAATAATTTCAACTCCAATCGAGAATATAGATACTGTTCCGTTAAAGAATGGTGAGTTAACCGAGACCCAACTAAAAAATTGGAGCTTTTATGACCTGGTAACCGATACAATTCCTGGAATGAGTGTGAACAAAGCATACAATGAGATTATTAAAAACAGAAAAGGTCAAACAATCATTGTAGGGGTTATTGATAGCGGTGTAGATATCGAACATGAAGATCTTGATGATGTAATTTGGACCAACACCAAAGAAATCAAAGGAAATGGTAAGGATGATGACAACAATGGGTATGTAGATGATATTCATGGATGGAATTTTCTGGGAGACTCGTATAACGAAAACCTGGAATTTGTTAGAATAATAAAAAAACTTAAACCAAAATATGACGGTAAATTTTTAGCTTCGATAGAAGAAAAAGATCGTGATGAATATCAGGAATATATTGAAGCCAAAGCCGAATTTGAAAAGGAATATCAGGAAGCTTCTTCAAATAAGTTGCAGTATGAACAGATAATAGAACAATCAAGAGTGTCTCATGATGCGATTGCAAAGGCTTTGGGCAAAGAGGATTATTCAAAAGAAGAGCTAATGCAACTCGACCCAGAGACAAAAGAAGTAGAATATCATATGGCTTTTCTTTCGCAAATGTATGAGTTTTTGGACCCAGGAGATACTGTTCCAGAATTTATCAAAAACCTAGAAGAAGGTATCGAGCATTTTACAGAACGATTAAACTATAATTTAAATTTAGAGCTTGATGGCAGAAAAGAAGTTGGTGATAATGTAGATGATATTACGGATACTAACTACGGAAATAATAATGTAATGGACCCTGATCCAAAGAAAGAAGGGATCAAACATGGTACGCACGTTGCTGGAATAATTGCTGCAGAAAGAAATAATAGTATTGGAATAAACGGAGTGGCTCAAAATGTGAAAATAATGGCGATAAGAGCGGTTCCAAACGGAGACGAATATGATAAAGATATTTCACTTGCTATACGCTATGCAGTAGACAATGGCGCCAAGGTAATCAACACCAGTTTTGGTAAATATTTTAGTACGCATCCAGAATGGGTACAAGAAGCAATAAAGTATGCTGCAGCAAAAGACGTACTTATTGTAAATGCAGCAGGAAATGAAACCGAAGATCTGGATCAAAAAGCAGTGTATCCCAATGATCAAATCGATAATGCTTCTGAAATTTCAAACAACTTTATTACCATTGGTGCTCTAAATTATGAATACGGATCAAATCTAACAGCCAATTTTTCTAATTATGGTAAAAATAATGTAGATGCATTTGCTCCAGGAGTTGAGATTTGGTCTACGACGCCTAATAATTCGTATGAGTTTCTAGACGGAACCTCGATGGCAGCTCCGGCAGTAGCAGGTGTTGCTGCTTTAATACGGTCGTATTACCCCAAGTTAAAGGCCTTCGAAGTAAAGAAAATATTGATGGATAGCGGATTAAGCACCAAAGCAGATGTTATGATTGGCGGAGACCCCACAAACATTAAAAGTTTTTCCGAATTATCAAAATCTGGTAAGATGGTGAATCTCTATAATGCACTTATCATGGCCGATAAAATGTCTAAATAATTTTTTCAATGATGTTCAAAAAAATCACACTCGTTTTTTCCCTTGTAGTACTTTGCGTTACTGCGCAAAATAACACATCGTATTGGCAACAACATGTTGATTATACCATGAATATTGACATGAACGTTGAAAATTTTCAATACACAGGGACGCAGGAATTAAGTTATACGAACAATTCTCCAGACACCTTGAATCAGGTTTTTTATCATCTGTATTTTAATGCTTTTCAGCCTGGCAGCGAAATGGATATTCGCTCGATAAACCTTCCGGATCCCAGCCCAAAGATTTTGGACAAAATAAGCAAGTTGACTCCACAAGAATCAGGATATTTAAAAGTTTCTTCTTTATCTCAGAATGGAAGCCAATTAAACTATAAAGTAGCAGGTACCGTATTGGAAGTTACCTTAAACAAACCTATTTTACCAGGAAAAAAAGCGTCGTTTTCAATGCAATTCCAAGGTCAGGTACCTAAACAAATACGCCGCTCTGGTCGCAACAACAAAGAAGGGGTTGCGCTGTCGATGACACAATGGTATCCAAAAATGGCAGAATATGATTTTGAGGGTTGGCATGCAGACCCATATATTGCCCGAGAGTTTCATGGAGTTTGGGGTAATTTTGATGTAACTATACATATTGATAAAAATTATGTTGTTGGAGGCACAGGTTATTTACAGAACCCTAATAAAATTGGACATGGTTACGAAACAACAGGAGTCAAAGTAAAACACAAAACCAAAAAGCTGGCATGGCATTTTAAGGCACCAAAAGTTCATGATTTTGCTTGGACTGCAGATCCAGAATATCTTCATGATATAGCAAAAGTGCCCGGTGGACCTACGCTTCATTTCTTGTACAAGAATAACGAAGAGATTATCGATAAATGGAAAGATCTACAGCCAAAAACAGTAGAATTAATGCAATATTTTAGTGAAAAGATCGGAAAATACCCATACGACCAATATTCTATTCTTCAAGGAGGAGACGGTGGTATGGAATATGCAATGTGTACATTGATTACGGGAGAGCGAAGTTTTGGAAGTTTGGTAGGTGTAACAGCTCATGAGATGGCGCACGCCTGGTTTCAACATATTTTGGCTACCAATGAGGCAAAACATTCGTGGATGGATGAAGGATTTACAAGTTACATTTCAACATTGGCGATGAATGAAGTAATGAAACAAAACAACCCCAACTCTTTGAAAAAAATGTATATCGATTATTTTCAGCTAGCAATTTCGGGGGTAGAACAGCCTCAAACAACGCATGCCGATCGATATGCGCATAATTTTGCCTACGGAAATTCTGCCTATTCCAAAGGTGCGGTTTTTCTGTCTCAGTTGGGGTATATTATCGGAGAGGATAACCTTGCAAAAACAATACGAAGATATTATGATACCTGGAAATTTAAGCATCCAACTCCCAATGACTTTAAGAGAGTAGCAGAAAAGGTATCGGGGATACAACTAGATTGGTATTTAACCGATTGGACACAAACCACTAATTGGATTGATTATGGTATTAAAGAAGTTGAAGAAAATAAGAACACAACCAAAGTCACCCTGGAGCGCATAGGGTTAATGCCAATGCCAATAGACCTATATGTCGAATATAAAGACGGAACAGTGGAGTCATTCTATGCTCCATTGAGAATGATGCGAGGAGAAAAGGAAAATCCGATTCCTTCTATAAACAGAACTCTGTTGGTAGATTGGCCCTGGACCAATCCTACTTATGTTGTAGAGATCCCTAAACCGATCTCAGAGATAAAAGCCATTGCTATTGATATTATGGGTACTATGGCTGATGTAAATCCTAGTAATAATAATTACCCTAATTAAAAGGGTCAAGCCGGTCATTGTCTTTTATAACCCTAATACAAATCTTATCACTACATTTATTGCCCCATGAAGGCAACCTTTAATACGAAAGAAAGACTAAAGAGTAAAAAAGAGATAGAGCTACTTTTTTCTGAAGGGAAAACTATTGTTAAACACCCGATACGCTTAGTGTACAGAGAAGCTGTTTTTGATGACGATGTGAGTATTAAAACTGCAGTATCGGTAAGTAAACGACATTTTAAAACTGCTGTGGATCGTAATCGTATAAAGCGTTTATTGCGTGAAAGTTATCGAAAAAATAAGTATCTTGTACCCAAGACTACTCATCAATTCGCTTTTATGTTTTTATATTCAGGAAATGAAATGCCCGAATATCAGTTTATAGAACCAAAAGTAAAAGGAATATTACAAAAATTTGTTGAAAAAGAGATAGAAACAAAATAATTTACAACCCTTTTTGCAGTAGCAATTATATAAAAAATACACCAATGAAAAAGAAAATAATCTTTCCAATACTGGCCATTACCATCTTTTTTACGACGGTAAGTTTTAAATCAGACTTTTTTGAGATTGCAAAGCAAATTGAGATTTTCACAACCATGTTCAAGGAGTTGAACATGAATTATGTTGATGAAACCAATCCCGCCGAGCTTATGGATACTGCCATCAAAGCGATGCTTGATGATTTGGATCCTTATACAAAGTATTGGAATGAGCAGGATGTAGAAGCTTCAAAAATTAGAAATGCAGGAGAATATACGGGCATTGGGGCTTCTGTAAAAACGATAAAAGATAAAATCATCATTATAGAGCCCTATAAAAATTATCCGGCAGATAAAGCCGGTCTTAAAGCAGGCGATGAGATTATTCAGATAGGAGATATCACAGTAGCCGATTTTAAAGAAGACGCAGGAGAATTATTGAAAGGAGCCAGCGGAACCAAAGTAGATATAACCTACAAAAGACAAGGAGAAACTAAAACCACAGTGCTTACCCGAGAAGAAATAGAGGTAGACGCCGTTCCTTTTTATACGCTACTGGATGATAATACAGGATATATTGTTTTATCAAAATTTAACAACAAAGCTTCTAGCGAGACCATAGATGCGCTTAAAGATCTAAAAGCAAAAGGAGCCGATAAAATTATTTTGGACCTACGAGGAAATCCAGGAGGGTTATTAAGCGAAGCAATAAATGTTACAAACATATTTGTTCCAAAAGGAGAATTGATTACTACTACAAAATCTGTGGTGAAAAAATACAATAAAGAGTACTTTACAAAAAAAGCCCCTATAGATATACAAATACCTTTGGTAGTTTTGGTAAATGGGAGAAGTGCCTCGGCTAGCGAAATTGTAGCGGGTGGTATCCAGGATCTGGATAGAGGAGTGGTCATAGGAGCCAGAAGTTTTGGTAAAGGTTTGGTGCAACGACCTAAAAAACTTACCTACGGGACACAATTAAAAATTACAATCTCTAGGTACTACACACCAAGTGGCCGATGCATACAGGCCTTGGATTATTGGAACCGCGATAACAACAATAATGCAGTTCGTATTGACGAAAAAGATTTTAAAGCTTTTAAAACAAAAAAAGGAAGAACCGTATATGATGGTGGAGGGATACAACCCGATATCCAACTGGAAACCTCAAAATATAGTGATATCACAACCGCATTGTTAAAATCGGATGCCATTTTTGGTTACGCAACCAAATATTATTACACCCACCAGCTAGAAAACTCTGGGGACTTCAAGTTTACCGATAATGATTATGAGGATTTTAAACAGTTTGTAAAACAAAGTGATTTTAATTTTGAAACGGCCACAGAAAATTCGTTCAGTAAAGCGCTTCTTACGGCAAAAAGAGAAAAACTAGACAGTGATATTGCGGCTAGTTATGATGCGCTGATTGCTTCGATAAAATTATCTAAAGAAAAAGCGTTGGACACCTATAAAAAAGAAATTGTTGCACTACTTACCGATGAAATTATTAAACGCTATTTTTATAGAGAAGGTTTGTATACCTATTATGTAAAACACAATCCAGAAGTAGCTAAAAGCAAAGAAATACTCAACAATAAAAGCCAGTACGATAAGATATTGGAGTAAAGAACCGGGGGAAGCCCACGAGGCATTTGTAAGAAACTGATTTTTGATTTCGAGGCAAGCCTCGGAGCATTTAAATCTCGATTATCGAGTAAATTCTTTTTTAAGAGAGGTTGATAAAATTTGTGTTGCTATATTCTAATACTGTTATTTGAACTCAAAATTTAGCTGTCACTCCTTGTGCCCCATAAATACTATCTTTAGGTCAACTATAAAACAATTTATTAGTTATTACGTTTTATACACTGTACAAACTAAATAAATGTTGTATCATGAAAACTTTAAAAAAGTGGTTCGTAGTAACACTGTTTGTAATAACAGTAATTGCGTGTGGTGACAAGAAAAAAGAAGAAAAACAACAAGAAGTTGCAGAAAAAGCAACGGCAACCACTGTAAAAAAGACTCAAAAAAAGGTAGCAACCAAAAAACTATCTAAAAAAGAACTTAGAAAATTAAAAAGACAACAAAGACAACGAGAGCGTGAAGCGAAAAGAAAAAAACGCGAATTAGAGAATAAAAAGAAGTAATTATAAAGCCGGCTGAATTTGATAATTCGGCCGGCTTTTTTCTGTTTAGACTTTGTTTCTATTATCAAATTTCATTTCCTTTGTTGAGATCACTTTTATTTTTGATGCATCCTTATGTTTTGGATTTATCAAATAATTATATTCAGGAGGAACAATACAGCTAGGTATTCTTAATATAGCTGCTTCATCAGACTTAACAAATTCATCCCCTATATATTGTGTCTGTAAAATTGGAGGTTTATTATCCCATCCTTTTGGTAAATCTTCAATTTCAATTTCTAAAATTTCCATATCATCAGGGATATCTATTTCTACGTAATATCTATCCAGAGGTAAGTCTTCACTTAAATCTAAATGTACAGAAACTTCTAAGGTTGCTAAGGCTCTAGTTGAAGCAGTATAAACCAAGTATGTATTTAAACTATTCCAACGATAACCCTCAGTTTTTGCTGCGCCTATGCCTTCTAGTGTAGAAACTAAGTATTTTTCACGTTCTATTCTAAATACTCTCATTATGCCATGTTTCCGTACTCCAACCTGTTAAGCGCTTTTTTTACTTCATTTATTCCTGCCAAACTATCAAATAAACTTTCGGGTTTTGAATTACCTAATGAAATATTCCGCTTTCGTAACCAACGCTGAAACTTTTCCTCTTCATTATTAAAAACATTTAATCCAAATTCATATAATTCTATTAATTCAACAATAAATTCACTGTCCTGTTTACTTAAACCAGCATTACTTTTTTTCTTCTTATTATAGGTGGTTTGAACAATTTCTAGTGATTCTAAATAATGCTTAACAGGAATATTGGTTCTTTTACTTATGTGCTCAATAGCAGCATATGGCAAACCTTTTCTTATTACTCCTATTTTTTCCCTATTTGTTGACCACACATAATTCTTTTCATTAATAGTTAACTTATGCTTTCGGGTGCTTGGAATAGAAATTTCTGCTTTTCTGGAAGCACTGGTTACTATGTTTTTTATAACATCTGCCTTTCTCTTGTCTGCGGAAGAAATAGTTTTATTTCTCATATAAAGTACATTTACTATTAATACATAGTAAATATACTATTTTTATGTCAATATTCAAAATATTATTTATAATTTAATCTATAGAACTCCTCGATGCTCTGCCTCCTTTAATTTTTAATAACCTTTTCGGTAATTCTAAAACTTCCTTTTGTATCAGAAACTCGAACCACATAAAATCCATTAGGAAAACGACTCATGTCAACAGATAATTTAGATTGTCCAATAGTTAATCGAACCGTTTGCTTGTATACCGTTTTGCCAGTAACATCTGTGATCAAAACATCGATTTCACTTTTTGACAGCACATTAAAATCAACAAATAAATTACTACGAACCGGATTAGGGGATACAGAAACTTTTACTTCTTCTAAACCAAAGCCTTCTTCCATTAGTTCGCTTTCAAAAGCGGTTGGGTTTTCTGCTAATACCACATTTTGTTTTGCAAGAACATTTTCTCCGTTTTCTAAACACATAATAGCATCCAGATCAAAACCGTCTGCAAACCAAGGGAAAATATTTCTATCACTGGTATCTACAACCTTAATGTATTTTGCAGAAGATAAATTACCCGTTGCAAGGTCAAATTCTCCGTCCTGGCACGTAGTTCCTAAAGAAACAAACTCTACACCATCTTGCGATGCAAATACTTCAGCAGTTTCCGGGAAATAGTTACAAGGTATATTACCAAAGAATCCGGTAGATTCAAACACAGCAAATTCGTTAGTATCTTTATTGTCAAAAATCTCATTATTCAGCTCAATAGTGATGGACCCACCAAATCCTAAGCTTACAAAATCAAAGTATTTTATCTCGTTAGGAGTCCCAAGAGCACGTTCTGGAAAACTTCTTAGCATTGATATTCTTCCACCATCTTTTCTTTTTCCCTGTTCAAAAGACACCACCGATGTTGCTGCACATTCATTATCTAGAAAAGGTTGTTCTAGTAAAAATCTTGCCGAAACCGGGAAGTGATCAGAAGTCGTAAACGTATAATCTGCATCATACACCTCATAATGAACCGTAACAGAGTTTTCGATATAGGCTTCATCAAGTTCGTTAGTGATGGCGATGTGATCAATCATATTTTCTCTAAACACAAAAGAACGTAAGCCAGCTTCACTTAATGCAGAAGAAACAATGGTATAATTAGCCGTATCATCTACATATTCCTGGAAACTAGAAATAGTAGAAGGAATATCGGCCACGGTTTCGTCTACATCATCATTATAATCTCCTAATAAAATTAATTTGTTGTTGCCAAAATTAGCGTCAAGTGAATCTTTTAACACTTCAACGTCATATTTACGCATATCATAACGGTTTTGCGCATCTGTACCCCTGTTGGCTCTTGCGTGTAATGCAATAAGATCGATTCGCTCTGTTACTCCGTTGATAGTTACATCGGCTGTCATTAAGAAAGGCAACCTACCACTTGCGAAGAAACGCGAAGTCTCACTTGGGTAGTCTACCAAAGCAGCATCATCACCACCATTATAGAGTGGATGTATAGAAGTAAGCATTGCTCGGGTATTGACCACAGAAACGGTTTCAGTATTATAAATGAATCCTACTTTTTGAAACGGTGGAGTGCCACCAGGATTTGAGACTGCATCAGACAAGATATAGTCATATCCAGGTAACTGAGCTACCAATTCGGCAAACAAAGCATCATCGGCAATTTCTTCAACAGCATATACATCAGCATTTAACCTTTTAAGTACCGTAGCAGTACTATCTCTTTGGATGGCATCAGACATTGGATTTTGACCCACAGGAGAGTTGTTTTCGTCTCCAAACCACTCAATATTCCAGGCTACTACGTCAAAAGTATCTTCTTTAGGAAAACCAATGGTATCACCAGGAGGGACAAACTCTACTGCGCAAGGAATATCTGCAAATTCTCTTGGTAATAGTTGGAAAAGCTCCATAAAACGCCCTACCACACCCGTGATTTCTGGACAAGTAACGGGTTGAACTTTACCAACAATAGATGCCACATCATTATCTACACGTAATTCTCCTGTTCCACTTGTATCGGTAAGTGTAAAATTACTGTTGCCAAATAAAAGATCACCGGGATTAGGGAAGGTTGTATTAAGCACGCTAACCAATTCGCCAGGATGATTAGCCAGTTCTGCAAGTGTAATTTCTAGTGGAACTATTGGGTTGTTTGGAAGTCCGTTATTTATTACTTCTACTACAGATCCAATCTGAACTTGATCGTTGAAAGCAGCTCTTACTCCTGTAAGTGTTATAGAATCTCCAACCTTCAGTGCGGCATCGGCTTGCACTAAGTCGTCAAAAACAGCAATACCACCAGTTGAATCCTGAACGAATGCAGGACCATTAAAGCTATCAGTTACGGTAAGTACCCCTGAAATGGTAACAGGTGTTCCTTCGGCTGCAGCTCTGGCTTCAGCAATGGTTATTGGATCCCCTGGAACTACGATGATACCATCGTTACTAGCACCTGGTGTAGGAGCCTTAGCAACATAAGTTATAGTATTACGAGCGCCACCTTCTCCATTCGGAACCCTCTGAAGAGATTCGAAATCTTTACTTCCGTTGGCATTTTCATTTACCTGTGGCTGATCGATATTTAATAACACTAATAATTCTGCATCGTCGCTATCATCAGTATCATATACGATAGCATCAATGATATTATCTGTAGTTACAGCTGTTCCGTTAGTGAAACTTGTTGCATCTCCAGAATAAAGTACTACCGCATCAGCTCCATTTTGGAAGGTGTTTCCAGGCACTACAAGATCTACATTGGTTACATCTGCATTACCAATTACAAAATATCCTTCAGCATCGGTGGAGAAACCATCCAAATCGATTGCATTATAGCTTGTGTTATTGTTTCCGTTGTAGTTTACTAATACGAAGCCATCTAAGGATGTATTTCCGGTTCCACCGTCATATAATTCAACAAATTCTAAGGCGTCTGACCCTTGCGTATCTGCATCAAACTCATTAATGATTAGATTCACTACTTCAGTAGCGCTAGTATTTGCAGATCCTGGAGTAGGGATTGCTTGTGTATAAGTATTTGTATTTCTTAAACCACCAGATCCGTTTGGGAAACGTTGCAGTGAATGGAAATCCTTATCTCCTTTTTCATCTTCATTTATTTGTGGCTCTCCGGCGTTTAAAAGCACTAATAATTCTGCATCATCGCTATCGTTTGTATCATAAACAATAGCATCGATAAGATTATCCGTAGTAACAGTGCTTCCGTTGGGGAAACTTGCCGCATCGGTTTTGTAAAGAGCTACAGCATCTTGACCATTCTGTAATCCATTACCGGGAAATGTTAATGACACATTAGGAACATCAGTATTTCCTATTACAAAGTAGCCACTTGCATTTGTTGTCTGATTAGCTAGATCATAGGTTGCGTAACTCTGGTCGTTTGATCCATTATAGAATACCAAAATATACCCGTCTAGAGTTGTATTTCCAACTCCTCCATCATATAGTTCAACAAACTCCAGAACATCAGAACCTTCAGTATCGGCATCTATTTCATTAATAACAATAACTGCCTCTTCGCCACCACCGTCTTCGATTACTACATTTTCACGATTAGGCGTGTTAACAGCTTCTCCTGGTTCTGCCGATACTGTTGGAAAGCTTGGTAATCCACTTCCATCAAAATCATTTCTAGTCCAGTCGGTATTTGTATCAGTGTCTTCTCCGTTGGGAAATCTTGACGCTCCACCAACAGTGAATGAAATCCCATCAAAGGATTGTAATAAAGTAACAGCAGCATAATTAAAATCTGTAGCGTCACCATCATTTACCCCTATATCATCTAGAACTTCTTCCCAAGGAGTACTATCGAAAACCCCATCATCATTTGTATCAAGGTCCTGGTTTAGGCTTCCGGTGAAATTTTTCACTAATAATAAGGCTACAGTTCCGTTTTCATAAGTATTGCTACCAAAAGCAGTGGTAAAATACCCATTCACATCGGTAGTGCCTAGTTGGATTACTTCGTCTATTGTACCGGCCGAGTTACTGTCACCATCTATTTCTAGCAACCAATATTCGCTTAGATCAGCTTCTGGACCGGCTAGTATTTCTACAAACTCATCAGTATCAGATCCAGTGTGGTTAAACACAAATTCGTTGATCACAGGTAAAATTATTGGTGTTCCGAATACTTGATTAGTATTTACCGCCTCGTATGTATTTGCTGTTGTGACTTCCCAAACAAAATCAGCAGCCATGGTTCCGGCACCTGATAATTGCAAAGAAGCTCCGGCAGAAGTACTGCTAGATTCAGACACCCCAATATCTGTACTGGTTAATCCTGAAGCAGGGCCATCTGTGGCAGTAAAAGCACCTTCATAACTTAAAAACTGGAGAACGGTATTGTTGTTATCAACCAACGCGATCCCATCGGGTGCTCCGTTTTGGATACTTCCAGAAGGAAATAAAATGATGGTACCAAAACCATTTTGTTGATCGGGGATGGTGCCTGAGAGTTTTATAGTGCTACCATATTGTGCCCCACCAGCTCCATTGTATAAAATAATGGTCCACCCTGTAAGATCTGTTCCGGCAGGGCCGGCAATTTCGATAGCTTCATCTACGTCGGTACTTACATTATCATAATGTATTTCATTGATAAATACAGACTGTGCAATCCCATTCTGCTTCCCTATAAGGCATAAAGTAATGAATGGAATTAAAAGTAATTTTAATTTCATGACAATTAGTTTGTTTGTGTGATTTTTTGCGTAGCACAAGGTATGGCATTATACCCATTCGATCACCCAAGTTACGTTAAAAAAATATCAACAAATTAACAATTTTATTGACAAGCCTTTATTAATCAATAATTTGATAATTAGGCTATTATATAAATATATATCGTTCTTAATAGTGATTAAGCCAGAAGAGGGTAAAATAACCCTAAGCAAACGGGATTTTGAACTCTTTTATATTGAATATCAATGATTTATATTTGATCATGAGGAATTTGATAACAGATTTGGATTGCAGATCGTGTCAAAAGGAATAGTAATCAAATAAACAAATCAAAATGAAGAAAGGGGGAAATTTCATGGGAGTTTTAGGGGTAGCGTTATTTGTATTTTGTATCGCTTCTTGTGAACAACCAGACGGAGAAACTGATTTTATAAACACTAATGAGCGAGCAGGTTTTCTGAGTACAACGGGAAATAGTGATGAAATTATAGAAGATAAATCAGAACCAGAAATACCATTGTTACACAAACGCCTAAATGGGGATTTAAGTGAAGAAGAAGCGAATTCGAAGTTTAGTGAAGCCGTTGCAGAATATATGGCAAAAAGTAATGTGTCTAACAAAGCGGTAAGCACAGAATGGTATTATAGAATAGCAACATATACGGGAACCCAAACAGACAATGGTACCGATGGTAATGTAAAGGCTGGCGTTTATTTTAAAACCGATAAAGGAGTGTATAATCTTCAGAATATTGTTTTAAATAATCCTGGTGATGATCATGAACCAGGAAAATGGGATTATTATCTTTTTAAGGCATCTATACCAGGTCAAGCAGTAAGTTGGGTGAGGATTATCTCTTCAAAAATTCAATTACAGGGTACCGATGGCTGGTTTGTGAAACAATTTCATACCTATATGGTGGTCTCGGATCAAACTGTACCCGCTTCAGGAGCTACCAATAGTTATACATTTCCTAATGTTTGGCTCGATAACCATTGTGCTAATTGCTGGGATTCGTATGTGCGGCGAGGAGGATATGGAAAATTAGAATTTTAATTTTAGTTAGTTATAGTAGTGTTAAAAGGCCAAGGCTGAATCTCAGCCTTGGCCTTTTTTGGTAATTACAAATTGATTTAAAACAAACTAATTATTCACCTGAACCGTTTTCCAGACTTGTTCATAATTTTGTCCTGTACTGCTGTTATACATCTGAAAGCCGATCCTGTATAAGGATATACTTCCATTGCCAGAAGGAAATTTTGCGGTTACTGTACTAGGTTGGTTGTTGTAGGTTGCTTGGTTTGCCCAGCCTCCGACCCACTTGTCAAATTTTACCCTAAACTTCCTTAAATGGCTAGGAACTGCATTAAGTTCTGCTTGAGTTAAGATATAGCTGTAGGTTTCGCTATCCCAGGCGTCTACATTGGAATTACCATAAATACCTGGTGCTAGGCCAATAACAATAAAGTTTTTGTCATCTGGTGTTTCTACAAGTTCGACTTCGTTTTTTTCTTGAACTAATGCTTCATTTTCATCAACTTCAGAAAGATCGTTTTTGCTGCAGGACACAATCAGTAATCCTACACATAAAAGAGCCAGTTTTTTTAAATTTTGTGTTTTCATATTTAATGTTTTATGGTTTATGAAACGAATATATTGTGAGGTTACATCAAAAAAGTCCGGATAGTTTGAATTTCAAACTATCCGGACTTTTTTAGGGTTCTTCGCCTGTTTTTACCGAGTTAAAACCCCTATAAATATGTCTTGCCAATGAATAGATTATTCATTGTGCTTCAGTCTTATATAAACAGGAAAATGATCACTATATCCCCCGATATATTTTCTTCCAACGAATGTTCTAAAAGGATTTCCTTTGTACCTCCCTTTATAGATTTTTAAAAACTGTTTGTCAAAAATAGAGGCATCAGAAAAACTATGCTTCCCTTTTTCATATTTATGAAAATTATGACTAAAAATGATTTGATCAAACAGATTCCATTGACTTCTGTAGTTCAAGCTACCACTGTATCGGGTTAATAATTTTTCCATTGGGTTAAAAAGATCCTCTCTTACCAGGTTTTTAATACTTTCACTAGTAGGGTCGTCATTAAAATCACCCATAATAATGATTTTGGCTTCAGTATTTTCTGAAGTAATTTGCTGGATTACTTCCCGGTTTTTTTCTGCTGCTGCAACGCGTTTATATGAGGTAAGTTCGGCGCCATCTCGTCTAGAAGGCCAATGGTTAATCAAGATATTCACTTCTTCGGTATTTAAAACCCCTTTTACCCATAAAATATCACGTGTATAATCTCTTTCTCCTTTCTGGCTATCTATCAAAACAGGAATGTTTTCAGAAGCAATGACTTCAAAATGCTGTTTTTGATACAACAAACCCACATCAATACCGCGCTCATCAGGAGAATCATAATGCACAATACCATAATCTTTGTTTTTTAGATGTTTGGTAGTAACGAGATCTTCGAGCACCTTTTTGTTTTCTACCTCTGCTACACCAACCAAGATGGGAGCTTTTCTTGTTTTTGAAAAACCAATATTAGAAATCACAGTACCAAGCTTTGATACCTTTTTCTCATATCGTTTATGAGTCCATCGTTTTTCAGAATCGGGTAAAAAATCTTCATCTAGTATTCGAGGGTCGTCTTTGGTATCAAAAAGGTTTTCCAGATTATAAAATGCTACGGTATAGTGATTTGTATTTTTTTTACTGAAATAAAATTTATTGGCCATTGTGCGTATTTTTTTAATAATCCCTGTCTATCGTAGACTTTCAAGTGTATAATTGTCGTATTTTTGTAAACTAGGATTATAGTACAAGATAGTAAATTAAGAAATAGAAGATAAACATAGTGCATGTTAGAGAGGAAGGAAATTGCATACGAAAAAACGGTTTTAATAGGAATAATAACCAAAAATCAAGACGAAGAAAAGCTTGAAGAATTTCTAGACGAATTAGAGTTTCTAACCTATACCGCGGGTGGTGAAGTGGTAAAACGGTTTACGCAAAAAATGGATATGCCCAATTCTAAAACCTTTATCGGTACCGGTAAAATGGAACAGGTGCAGGCATATGTAGAAGAGCATGAGATCGGAACCGTAGTTTTTGATGATGAATTATCTCCAGGACAATTGCGCAATATCGAGCGCATTCTTAAAGCAAAAATCATAGACAGAACCAATCTAATACTTGATATTTTTGCTCAGCGTGCACAAACCAGTTATGCACGTACACAAGTAGAGCTGGCACAATATCAATATTTATTGCCAAGACTTACCGGATTATGGACTCACCTCGAAAGACAAAGAGGGGGTATAGGAATGCGTGGTCCTGGTGAAACAGAGATTGAGACTGACCGCCGTATCGTGCGAGATCGAATTTCTTTATTAAAAAAGAAATTACAAACCATCGATAAGCAAATGGCTACCCAAAGAGGTAACCGTGGTAAATTAGTTCGTGTTGCCCTGGTAGGATACACCAATGTGGGTAAATCTACCCTTATGAATGTGATTGCCAAAAGTGAAGTATTTGCTGAAAATAAGCTTTTTGCAACACTGGATACCACAGTAAGAAAGGTGGTTATTGGCAATCTTCCTTTTTTATTAAGCGATACTGTTGGGTTTATTAGAAAGTTGCCTACACAGTTGATAGAAAGCTTCAAAAGTACTCTTGATGAGGTTCGAGAAGCAGATTTGTTGCTACATGTTGTAGATATTTCGCATCCCCAGTTTGAAGATCATATAGATTCGGTAAATAAAATTCTAGGAGAGATTGATTGTACAGATAAGGCAACGATCATGGTTTTTAATAAGATTGACGCTTATAAACATGCCGTAATCGATAACGATGATTTAACAACAGAAAGAACCAAGGCTCATTATACACTAGACGAATGGAAGCAGACTTGGATGAGTAAAATAGGAGATAATGCCTTGTTTATTTCGGCAATCAATAAAGAAAATATGGACGAGTTTAGAAAACGAGTGTATAAAGAAATTAGGGATATTCATGTAACTCGTTTCCCTTATAATAATTTCTTATATCCCGAGATTGTAGAAGAATAAGCTTCTAGAATTTATAATCGAGCCCGATACCTGTAACTTGTCTTATCTGGAAAGCACCAGTAGCATTATCATCATAAATACTCTGGAACACGAAACTAAATGAGATATATTTATTAATCTTTACGTTGAGGTTAAAGGTATAATCGATATCGACATTTGCAGGGTCCTCAATATAGTTTGAATATAGATTAAGGACATTCTCTATAGTGAAATTTTCAGATATTGAAAATTTTAAGTTAGCAGCAAGAGACCCTCCAAACTCAAATCTTGTACTCTCTCCAGCATCCACACCAAAATAATCACCATCTTCATAACCTTCAACATTGGTGAATTCTTTATCCACAAAAATCATACGTGAGGTAACAGGAGCTAGGTTGATATTAAGGTCATCGCTTTTTTTCCAAAGCACACCGGGTCCGGCCTGTATAAATGCGGGAGAGAAAAAATGAGTTTCTTCAACACGAATTGTTTCATCGGTATCAGGATCAGTTTCAAATCTAAATCCTTTGTCAAATTGTGATAAGAAATTAGTAAAAAAAGAATAGTTCCAGTTACCATTTCCAATACGTTTTCCCAGACGAGAGTTTATTTCGATCCTATCATTGGTTTTGCGTGCAAAATCTTCATCTTTTAAAAATGAAAGCCCATAGTCTGCCAAAATCTTATTGTACCATGTAAGACTTTTCTTTTTATAGTTGAATTCATAATTAACTACTGCGTTTCCGGCAATGTTTGACGTACCCCCGCCTTGCCAGTCAAAATTAAAGGCCGATTGGTTAAAGAGTAGTGAGAATTTTCCTTTGGCTTTCCAACCGATATGCTCTTCTTTCGGTTTTTTGGGTGTGATTTCTTTTAAGATTCCCTTCAATACGATAATGTTTAGATCATTTGGGGTTCCCTTTAAAAGGCTATCAAGTGACCGTTTTAGATTAGACTGAATAGAATCTAGCTGCTTCACCTTTTTCTCTTCCTGACAGAAGGCATGCATTATATAAAAAAGAAGAAAACTAGTTAAAAAAACCCTTTTCATGTAATCTTTTGTTGCAGGGATAAGCAACAAATATACAAGATGCAGTCAGCTTTTTCAAATCAAAAAGTAAATGAAGCTATTGAATGTAACCCGTTTTACATTAGAACTTCGTAATGAGGGTTGCAAATACAATACATACAGTAGTTTTCTTGATTTTGGCATAGCATCGCTTACAATACATACAGTAGTTTTCTTGATTTTGGCATAGCATCGCTATGATTACATTAAAAAACTAAGTGAAGCGACTGTATTTGAAGTAGTTTCAACATGAAATAGATTTTCTATGCATAAACCGGGTTTAACAAGGGTATCATAATGAATAGCATTATATTCGTAGATATCAGATATCAATTACTTTGAAAAAACTAGGAATCTCGCTTATTAAAGCAAAAGAGGCAGACAAAGATTTTTTGCTCGATCTAAGAAAACAAACCATGGTCGGGCATCTAGAAAAGGCTGGAATCTATTTATCTAACCAAGAACATATAGCTAGGATACAGAAAAGCTTTGAGGGTTCCTATCTTATTTCGACATCCAGAGATAAAGTAGGTTTGCTTAAATATGTAGCAGATCATAATAGGATAGAAATACTACAATTACAAATAGCACCAAAATTTCAAGGCAAAGGAATAGGAAAACAGGTGTTACACATGATGATTTTGAAGGCTAAGTCGGTAAATAAAATATTGTTTTTAAAAGTTCTAAAGGAAAACCCGGCAAAATACCTTTATGAGCGAATTGGTTTTAAGATTGTAGATGAAGATGACTATGAGTTTTATATGGAGATGTCATCAAAAAAGTAAAAGAGGTCCAAAAAAGATGTTGTTACGAAAGATAAATTTTGCTGATTCTTTCGCTACTCTCCCAATAATGAATTTTTTAGACCTCTTTCAGTTTATTTAAAATCCATAATTTACACCTAATCCAAATACCTGTCGCACCTGAACTGCCTGAATGGCATTGTCATCATAAATTGCCTGAAAGGTTAAGTTAGTAGATAGGTATTTATTGATTGTCATTACCACATTTGCAGTATAATCGATATCCACATTTTGAGCATCTTCAAGGTAATTTGAGTATAAATTCAAGATGTTTTCCATTGATATATTTTTCATGATCTCAAACTTAGCATAGGCATTAACAGCTGCACCAAATTCAAAACGGAAGGAATCATTGGCTTCTACACCAAAATAGCCACCAGCATCATTAAAAGCATCGATAGCTGCTTGATCATCTCCTACATCTGTAAAGTCTCCATCAACAAAGATGAATCTTGCCGTGGCGGGAGATATATTTACTTTAAGATTGTCATTTTTCTTCCAAAGCATACCTGGTCCTAGTTGTAGGTAAGCGGGAGAAAAAAGATCAGTGATTTCGGTACGTGTTTCGCTTCCATCAGTATCGGTTCCAAACGAATAACCAGGAGCAAATTGCGTTCTGAAATTTAACTGAAAAGAGTAATACCAATTTGTTTCTTTAATTTGTTTACCCAGCAAAGAGTTAAACTCGAAACGGTCGTTGGTTTTACGAGTAAATTCTTGGTCTTTAATTTTGGTTAAACCATAATCTGCAAGAATTTTATTGTCCCAGGTTAGACTTCCTTTTCGATAATTAAAATCATAGGACACAGACAGATTTCCGGCAATGTTTGAGGTTCCTCCTCCAAGCCACTCGGCATTAAAAGCTGATTGATTGAACAGGAAACTGATATTTCCTGCTCGGGTCCATCCGTCTTTTGGAGCTTCGTCCTTTGCTTCATCTTGGGCAAATACAATAGCAGAACTAATAAGTAGCACTAATGTTAACAGTGTTTTTTTCATGTGATAAGATAGTTTTAGAGTTGATCAGACGATTACTCCAGTCAAGAGGGGTATATATCAAACAAGCCAATTCAAAGAAATGAATTGTCCCATTGTATACTTATTTGATATACTTAACCAAAATAAATAATCTGTACAAAATTTATGTTGGCAAATATATTTTAAGTAACGTTTTTTGTTTTAGATAGAAGATATCTAAGGGTGTTTTTTCGATAAAAAACAAGATTAAACGATAAACTGAATTATTTGCGTTTAAAAAGAGGAACCGAAGAACAAGCCTCTCCATACATGATGCTTTTGGCAACAGGTTGTAATTTTTGAATTAATGAAATATAGGCCCCTTCGGGAACGGGTTTATTGGCACAACCTTTTATGATAAGTAGTTTGTCTTGATATTCTGAAACATTAAGATTATTTATAATCTCGGTATACAGAATAGTTTCTAGTGTTTCTAAAGTGCCTACAGCTACCTTTTTTGTATAAGGAAACAATGAGCTTGTTAATAAAAGATAAGCCCATCCTGGTATAATGGCATCGGTAGAACATGTTAATGCCACAAATTGGTCTTGATATTGGCTCCAATCATGATCTTTGACTTTCTGTCTGAAGTCTTTTTCACGTAAAATTAGTCCTTCAAAAAGCCAGTCTTTGATATCAAAAGGTACACGGTTTCCTTCAGGATAATAATCTTCCAGGTCAATAGTAACAAGGTTTTGATTATTAGCAACTCTATTTACGATTTCTTCAGCCATTATAAATATCCTATTTTTTCTGACAATTCAACTTTACTTTTTGAAAAATTTCCAGTCCCAAAAGCTATTTCTTTACCATTTTCATTGTATAAGCTTGATTCTGCAACAAATAGATTCCGGGATTTAAATTTCACTTTACCAATAGCTGTTATCATTCCTTTATTTACGGGTCGTATCAAATTAATAGTAAATGAAGTTGTAAGCACAGAAACATCTTCAACTATCGAATTTACTGCAAAAAAAGCGGCATCATCAAGCAATTTAAAATATACCGAACCATGAATAGCTTCCAAAGCATGAAAATACTTATCTGATATTTCAAGTTCGATTTGCGCCATCTCTTCCGAAATTTTGACGGTTGTAGTGTCAAAAATTTTGGTATTGATATTTGCCTGCAAATACATTCTTTCTAATTTGTTGTAATGTACTTGATTCATGTAAGAACGTGTATTTGTCTTATAAAAGGATTATAACATTCCTAATTCTAGTTTTGCTTCTTCACTCATTAAATCTTGTGACCATGGCGGATCAAAAGTAAGCTCCATTTCTACATCATTTACTGCGTTTAATGATTTTACTTTTTCGCGGATCTCTTCGGGCAATGATTCTGCTACCGGACAGTTTGGAGAAGTAAGCGTCATTAAGATTTTTACGTCATAATCCTCATTTACAAATACATCATAAATAAGTCCAAGCTCGTAAATATCTACAGGAATTTCGGGATCATAAATCGTTTTAAGTACTCTTACAATCTTTTCCCCTAACTCGTTGGTGTCTATAACTGTTTCACTCATTATTTTTTATTTTTAGTCGGTCCTTGTGGGTATTGCCCAACAAAAAGGATTAGTTTAATTGTGTTTGATAAGCGATTGCGTACATTTTTAATTGTTTGATCATGCTTACCAAACCATTTGCTCGTGTTGGCGAGAGATGTTCTTTCAGACCAATTTCATCAATAAACCCAGTACCGGCATCAATAATATCTTTTGGGTGTTGCCCAGAAAAAGCACGAATAAGAATGGCAATAATACCTTTGGTAATAATGGCATCACTATCTGCAGTAAATTCGATTTTATCATCTTTCATTTCGGCATGCACCCATACTTTGCTTTGACACCCTTTTATGATATTATCGTCTGTTTTGTATTTTTCATTAATTAACGGAAGAGACTTCCCTAATTCGATCATATACTCATAGCGTTGCATCCAATCATCAAACATGCTAAACTCGTCAACAATTTCTGCCTGAATTTCTTGTATTGTCATTGTCTACAAATTTTCAACAAAAGTACAACAAGAATAGTTGCTATTCAATACTTTCTACCAATGATAGCATAGTATTAACTAATTGTTTTATTTTTTCGGGAGGATTGCCATGATCAAATCCAATAGAAGTATAGGTATTGGTTTTGGTAATGATCTTTAGTTTAGCATGAAGTGCCGCATCGGTAGCTCTTTTATCGGTTGGAGGTGTAAGGGTATTAATTTCTTCAAGCGGTATGGTCTCAAGAAGAGAAAGAAGAGTGGTCCAGTCTTGTTTGCTACACGTTTTAGAATTTATTTTTTGCAAACTTCGGTCCTTAGTTTTTTGAATAAGGTCTTTGTTGATTTTGACTTGAAAAAAAGAACCTCGGGTACTAGCTTCATAGACTATATCTGATACTTCTTGTTGCTGAATAGGTGTTGAATGGGTCATATTTTGACCAACTGTTTGATCTTTTTGTTTAGAAAGAATTTTAAGCAATGAGTATTGTAGCGAAGAACCATCTGCAGGTGGATTTTCTATTCGAGTCACGGCAACTTCAAGCTCATAAGAGTAGCCTTCTTCATAATTGAAACCTTCAATAGTATCATAAAAATAGGTCCAGTCTTCTGAAGGTCTGCTTTTGATTAGCATACATTTTTGAGGTGCTACTCCTTCACAATCAGTCAAATGACTAGCGATATAGATTTTTTTCGTTTCCTGGCATGAAGAAAACAAGAAAACCAAACTCAATATTAAACCAAACTTATGCATATGTGAATGTTACTTTTCTAAAAATACTATTTTAAAACAGTTACTGCACCAAGGGTTTCACAAAACTTTGTCTAGGCCCTTCAGGAGCAAATACTGCTTGCATTCTATCTTTTTGACCAATAGTAAACATATGCATGCATGCGTCATCACTATAGTCCATATAGTTCATAGTCATATCATTGGTATTACAACGTAGTGTGGGATAGGTAGGGCAACCAAAATTAGGCCCGTCGGATACAGGGGTGTCGTCTACAAAATCATCCTGTAAGCAATTGCCATCACCCCAAATATGACGTAAGTTAAGCCAGTGGCCTACTTCGTGAGTTGTCGTTCTTCCTTTATCAAAAGGAGCAGTAACAGACCCCATGGTACCAAAAAACTGAGGAGAAATTACAATACCATCAGTCGCGGGATCATCCCCAGGAAATTGAGCATACCCTAGAATACCACCACCAACGTTACACACCCAAATGTTTAAATTCTTTGAAGAATCAACTACATCAGAACCTCCGCTTGATGAAAATTTCATTTGATCGTTGGTTCCCCATTCTGCTCTTGTAGAAGAAACTCTTATAATGGTATCTAATTTAAAACGAATTCCAATATTAGCAGAAAATTCAGAAAATTCTTCAGGAATTTGGTTGATATCTGTATTGGTCTTGGTGAAATCTTGGTTTAAAACATTGATCTGAGAGATAATTTGTTGTTTACAAATATTTTCTTCGTCTTTGCTATAAATCACATGTACGACTGTAGGTATATTGAGAGTATCCATATCGGCTATTTTTCCACTTTTTCTAAGTTCGATAAAGGATTTACATTGATTTTCTATAGCCTCCATTCTAGATTTTAGATTTGGGCTTTTGACTATGTGTTTTTCTAAAACCTCCATTGTAGCGCACCTTTTGTTGGAACCACTATTTGTTGATTTATATAATGTTTTGGCAGTTTCAGCATCCATACATTCTGGTTCGTTAGCCGTAGTAGTGGTTTTCTTGCTAGGACAGCCTAAGAGTAAAAACAATGAGAGGATGATGCCTGGAATTGCGAACTTTTTCATTTTTAAGAGTATTATAGGATGTAAACGAAAAAAAGAAGGCTTTGTTTTGCATTTAACGGAAACAAAACAATATTTAACAATCTGATTAACAAATCGTTAACACGAATTCATTGTATACTGTAATTTAGTGATTTTTATGGTGAAATCAAACAAAATGAGGGAGCAAAAAGCTCCTTATCTATTTAGGACAGCATCATTTTGGCCCTTTTAACTGCTTCAACCAGCGCATCGATTTCTTCCTTGGTATTGTAAAATGAAAATGAGGCTCTCACAGTACCAGGAATTTTATAGAAATCCATGATTGGTTGTGCACAGTGATGACCAGTACGTACGGCTATTCCTAGTTTATCTACGATGGTTCCTACATCATAGGGGTGAATGTTTTCAAGATTAAATGAGATCACAGATGTTTTGTTTTGGGAAGTACCATATATTTTAAGCCCTTCAATCTCCAAAAGCTTTTTGGTTCCGTAATCGAGTAATTCTTTTTCATAGGCTGCAATATTGTCAAAGCCTATAGCATTCATATAATCCAGGGCAGCACCAAATGCAATACCACCACAAATGTTTGGGGTGCCGGCTTCAAATTTATGTGGAAGCCCGGCATAGGTAGTTTTTTCAAAAGTTACCTGCTCGATCATCTCTCCACCGCCTTGATATGGAGGAAGTTTTTCTAACCATTCAGACTTTCCATAGAGCATACCAACCCCTGTAGGACCACAAAGTTTGTGTGCAGATGCTACATAAAAGTCAACATCCAGGGCTTGAACATCGGGTTTAACATGAGGGCATGATTGTGCACCATCAATGAGCACTGCCGCACCAACGCTGTGGGCTTTTTCTATAATTTCTTCGATAGGATTTATGGTACCCAATGCGTTCGAAATATGATTTGTGAAAACAAGTTTGGTTTTATCTGAAAGCAATGTATCATATACATCCATTAATAATTCCCCTTCTTCGTTCATGGGAATTACTTTTAGAACCGCACCGGTACGATCGCAAAGCATTTGCCAAGGCACGATATTAGAATGGTGCTCTAAGGCAGAAACGATAATTTCATCTCCTTCAGCAAGAAAATGGGTAAAACCGGTAGCAATAATATTGATACTGTGCGTAGTCCCTGAAGTTAGGATAATTTCATGCGAGTGTTTTGCATTAAAATGTTGTTGTACTTTTTTGCGAGCAACTTCGTATGCATCTGTGGCCTCTTGAGACAAGGTATGCACTCCTCTATGGATATTGGCATTGTAATTACTATAATAATCTACAATAGTGTCAATAACAACTTGTGGAGTTTGTGAGGTGGCTGCATTATCAAAATATACCAAAGGTTTTCCGTTTACTTCGCGTTTCAGGATCGGAAAATCTTCCCTGATCTTATGTACATCAAACATTGCAATTTCTTTCTGCAAAAGTAATAAGTATTTCTAATTCAGATTGCCTATTTTTAGAATGGTTTAATCTTTTTTCTTATGAAGCGATTTAAAAAAATTATTGGCGGCACATTTCTTTTTCTTTTTGTGGGAATTTGCATTGCCATAACTATAAATTACCCTAAGCTCGAAATCATATCTGGATTTTCTGCAAAAAACATGAGTTCATCTGTTTTTCTTGGGCATAGAAGCCTAGAATACACGGATAAGACAGACCATGATGTTCCTAATGTACGACTAGCCACAGATGAGGTGGACAAGCAGAATAAGTATGCAATGGCTAATGTATTTGGGTTTAAAGAACGAAAAGCAATTTATCGAGAAGGGTTGGGAAGTGTTTTAATTGATGAAGATTTTGATGAAAAAGAGCCATTTTTAATTCCTAAACGAACGTTTTATAAAACCAACCTTCCTTATCCATACGGAGATTTACCGCAAACAGATACTGTTTTCGAAAATATTGACTATGATAAGATAGATCGAACGGTTGCCTCAATTTTTGACACTAATGGAGAGGATATTAAAAAAACGAGAGCGATTCTTGTGCTTTATAAAGATCAAATTATTGGAGAACGGTATATTGATGGCTTTGATAAAAATTCAGTTTTACTGGGCTGGTCAATGACCAAAAGTGTTCTTAGTACCATGTATGGCGTATTACAGTCACAAGGCAAAATAGATATTAATGGTAAGGCGCCTGTAGTCGAGTGGCAAAATGATGGAAGAAAGGCAATAACCATTAACAATTTACTACAAATGAATAGTGGTTTAAAATGGGATGAGGATTATGGTTCTATTTCTGACATTACAAAAATGTTATATCTAGATAGAGATATGACCACTGCCCAGATTCATAAAAAGGCAATACATAAGCCCAATGAAAATTGGCTTTATTCTTCAGGCACTTCTAATTTGTTGTCTGGAATTCTAAGAAAACAGTTTACCACACATCAAGAATACCTTGACTATCCATATAGAGAATTTATTGATAAGATCGGGATGCATTCGATGGTAATAGAAACGGATATGGCGGGCAACTATGTGGGATCTTCATATGCCTGGGCAACGGTGAGAGATTGGGCTAAGTTTGGATTGTTATATCTTCATAAAGGGAACTGGAATGGCACGAAAATATTTGACCCATCATGGGTCGATTACGTGACCACTCCAAGTCCAACATCCGAAGGAGATTATGGAGGTCATTTTTGGCTGAACGCCGGAGGATTTTATCCCGATGCTCCCCGAGATATGTTTTCGGCAAATGGGTATCAAGGGCAACGGGTATTTATAATCCCTTCAAAAGACCTTGTGATTGTGCGTTTTGGATTGATAGGGGATGCAGGTGTAGATTTTAATACATTTTTAAAAGAAATGGCTGGTGCAATAAAATAGCGGTATAAAAAAGCCAGACATTAGCCTGGCTTGTTATTTATGGTCTATTGAATTAATTACAAATCAAATCCAATATCTACATTTAGTTTATTGGCGATTAGTTTATTGATTCTACTTTTTAATTGAGGGATTTTCACACTCTCCAAAACATTATTGGCAAAGGCATACATCATTAAGGCTTTGGCTTCTTTTTCGCCAATACCACGAGATCTCATATAGAACAAAGCATTTTCATCTAATTGGCCAATGGTGCAGCCATGAGAACATTTTACATCATCAGCAAAAATCTCTAGTTGAGGTTTTGAGTTGATCGTTGCTTTATCACTTAAAAGGATGTTATTGTTTGACTGAAAAGCATTGGTTTTCTGAGCTTCTTTATTCACAATGATTTTTCCGTTAAAAACCCCAATAGCTTTTTCGTCAAAAATACCTTTATAGTCCTGGTGGCTTTCACAATTTGGTGCTGTATGATGCACCAAAGTGTTATGATCTACATGTTGTTTTTCTTCGATAATGGTTATACCATTAAGCACAGAATCGATACCTTCTCCTTTTTGGAAGAAGTTCAGATTGTTTCTGGTAATATTTCCACCAAAAGCAAAGGTATGCACAGATGCTAAGCTTTGAGCCTGTTGTTCGATATACGTGTTGTCGATTAACGAGGCGTTTTGGTTGTCGTTCTGTATTTTATAATAATCTACCACCGCTCTCTTGTCTGCAAAGATCTCGGTTACCGAATTTGTCAACACCTGATTCTCGGTAAGACTTTGATGACGCTCGATAATCTGAACGTGAGAATTTTCTTCAACAATAATCAAATTACGAGGTTGTAAAAGCAGCGAGGATTCTTTTCCGGTAGAAAAATGTATAATTTGAATCGGCTTATCGGCCAATTTGTTTTTTGGAATATAAATATAGGCGCCTTCTTTAGAAAAAGCTGTGTTTAAAGAACTAAGACCATCCTGGCGGGCTATTTTGTTGAAATAGTTATCTATAAGAGGCTTGTATTTATCCTTGGTCAATGCAGAAGACATTAAACACACGTCTATTTTGTCATGAGTAGTCTCAGACAAGTGCGAAGAATATATGCCGTCTATAAATACAATTTTATAGGTATCAAGGTCATGAAGGAAATATTTTTTTACATCCTTAAATTCTAAAGCATTTTCTTCTTTAGGGAAAACACTATAGTCATGTTTTAATATCGTATTTAGAGAAGTATATTTCCACGCTTCCTCTTTTTTGGTAGGAAACCCTTTTTCTTCAAAAACTTTGATCGCCTGACTCCTGATATCATGAACAGGAGCATCTATATCCACAGTGTTTTCGAAGGCCAAAAAAGAGGAGACTAATTTTTCTTTCAATTCCATTTTTAGTTTCATATTTATGTTTCTAATGAAACAGTTTCAAGTTTCAGGTCTCAGATTTTTTAAATTTTGTACCCTTATATTCTTTTTTGTTTAAGTAGCTTATAAAACCAGAAATTCTCTTACTTAGGGTTTCATAATCACTTACTAAAATTTTTAATGTTTCTTCATCAACATATTCATAATCAAAAACTCTATACAATTGAGATCTTGTTTCTCCAGCAGATCCTTTGGCTATTGATAAGAATTGTCTAAACTCTAAATTTCCAGCTCTTTCAAAACCTTCTGCAATATTATCCATTACAGAACCGGAAGCTCGCTTTATTTGATCTTTGAGTCCGTAATCTTTTTGTAATTCGGTTGTTTGTACTAAGACAATAATTTTTTGACATAACCTTCTAGCTTCTTGCCAAATTTCTAAATCTTCAAACTTTTTAATGGTTGCCATAATTTGAAACTTTAAACAAGAAACAAGAAACTAATTAAGCGTTTATCTCTTCCTTAATCCAATCGTATCCCTTCTCTTCTAACTCAAGAGCTAATTCTTTGGTTCCTGACTTCACAATTTTACCATCGTATAACACATGTACAAAATCAGGAACGATATATTCTAATAGTCTTTGATAGTGTGTAATTACCACAATGGCATTATCCCCACCTTTAAGCTTGTTTACTCCGTTGGCAACGATGCGCAAAGCATCAATATCAAGCCCAGAATCAGTTTCATCCAGAATGGCTAATTTTGGCTCCATCATCGCCATTTGAAAGATCTCATTTCGTTTTTTCTCTCCACCCGAGAATCCTTCATTAAGAGAGCGGGATAAAAATTTACGGTCGATCTCCAGTAATTCTGATTTCTCACGAATTTTCTTCAGCATATCTTTTGCAGGCATTTCTTCAAGCCCTTGTGCTTTTCGAGTCTCATTGATTGCCGTTTTCATAAAATTGGTAACCGTAACCCCTGGAATTTCTACAGGATATTGAAACGACAAGAAAACACCTTTATGAGCACGTTCTTCGGCAGCCAGTTCTTCCATATCTTCTCCATTCAAAAGAATTTCACCCTTAGTAACCTCATAGTCTTCTTTTCCGGCAACAATATTGGCCAATGTACTTTTTCCAGAGCCATTAGGTCCCATAATTGCATGAACTTCTCCTGCTTTTACATTAAGGCTAAGACCTTTTAAAATTTCTTTTTCTTCTACGCTAGCGTGCAAATCTTTTATTTCTAACATGCTTAATTCTTTTATCTTTAATAAGATATATTGTATTTAATTTTCTTTTTGTTCTATTGAGTCAAGGGCACTTTGTTCAGTTTCTGCCGAATTAATTTTTGTCGGTAATTCTGAAGTAGGGGCACTAACTCCAATAATTTCTGTTATTTCTACTATTTCTTTCCATTTTTCGACACCATTGGTGTCGTTGGGCTTAACAATTCCCTTTATTACCACTGGCACCATATCATATTCTTCTCTTTGTAAGGGCTCCACTTTTTTGGCTAATTCTTTGGTCATGTTATTAATCACCACACCATAAATGAAGTCTTTTCCCATTATCACTGCAGCACCATCAATCAAAATAAACTCTCCACGAATTAAACTAGGTGCTATGTTTTCTGTTTCTGATTTTTCTTTTTTACACGAAAAAATTAATAAGGTTATGGCAATGAGAAGAAATGATTTTTTCATTAATCTAGGTTTGATGGTTACATACTATTAGCCCACAGAACCTTCTAGCGAAATCTCCAGAAGTTTTTGTGCTTCTACCGCAAACTCCATAGGCAATTTGTTTAACACTTCTTTACTAAAACCATTTACGATCAAGGCAATTGCTTTTTCGGTATCAATACCACGTTGGTTACAGTAAAAAATTTGATCTTCACCTATTTTGCTAGTAGTTGCTTCATGTTCTATTTGAGCTGTTTTGTTTTTTGCCTCTATATAAGGAAACGTGTGTGCACCGCATTCATTGCCCATCAACAAAGAATCACATTGCGAAAAATTACGTGCATTAGAAGCCCTACTACTTATTTGTACTAATCCTCGATAGCTGTTTTGCGATTTTCCGGCAGAAATACCTTTGGATATAATAGTACTTTTAGTGTGTTTACCTAAGTGTATCATTTTGGTCCCTGTGTCTGCTTGCTGAAAATTATTAGTCACAGCAATCGAGTAGAACTCTCCTACAGAATGATCTCCTTTGAGTACACAAGAAGGATATTTCCAGGTAATCGCAGATCCAGTTTCAACTTGTGTCCAGGAGATCTTAGCATTCGTTTCACAAAGACCTCTTTTTGTTACAAAATTATAGACACCACCTTTTCCTTCAGCATTACCGGGGTACCAATTTTGTACTGTAGAATACTTTATTTCTGCATCATCTAGCGCAATTAATTCTACCACGGCAGCATGCAATTGATTTTCATCCCGAGAGGGAGCCGTACATCCTTCAAGGTAGCTTACATAACTTCCTTGGTCGGCAATAACCAATGTACGTTCAAATTGCCCTGTACCTGCTTGATTAATTCGAAAATAGGTAGATAATTCCATAGGGCAACGAACACCTTTAGGAATATAACAAAAAGAACCATCACTAAATACCGCCGAGTTTAATGCGGCATAAAAGTTATCTTTTTGCGGAACTACAGAACCAATATATTTTTTTACAAGTTCTGGATGTTCCTGTATAGCTTCTGAGATTGAACAGAAAATAATCCCTTTTTCTGCCAAGGTTTCTTTAAAAGTAGTTGCTACCGATACAGAATCCATTACAATATCTACTGCAACTCCTGCCAATTTCTTTTGTTCTTCTAATGAAATTCCAAGCTTCTTAAAAGTTTCAAGCAATTCGGGGTCTACCTCATCTATACTATTATATTTTGGTTTTTTGTTTGGAGCAGAATAATAAGAGATATTCTGAAAATCAGGTTTTACATAATGTACATTTGCCCACTCAGGTTCTTGCATCTGTTCCCAGGTTCGAAAAGCCTCTAATCTCCAATCTGTCATCCAATCTGGCTCTTCCTTTTTCTTAGAAATTGCACGAACTATATCTTCATTAAGCCCTACAGGAAATGTATCAGATTCGATATCGGTATAAAATCCATATTCATATTCCTTAGTTTCTAACTCTTTCTTTAAATCGTCTTCTGTATATGCCATCTGTCTATTCCTGAAATTGTTTCTGGATCTTTTTTACCAAAATCCTAGTATACTAATCTATCTATAGTGAAAAACTTTCTCCACAACCGCAGGTTCTGCTTGCGTTTGGGTTATTAAAAACAAAGCCAGTACCGTTTAAGCCGCCAGAATATTCAAGGGTGGTACCTATTAGATAAAGGAAACTTTTTTTATCTACAATAATCTTTACACCATTGTCTTCAAAGACTTTATCTCCTTCTTGTTGTGCTTTATCAAATTTTAAATCATACGACAAACCCGAACATCCACCACTCTTTACACCAACACGAACATAATCGGTAGCGGCATCGTATCCATCATCATTCATCAATTCGACAACCTTGTTTTTTGCTATGTCTGATACCTTAATCATAGGCCGTAATAAAAAGATTAATTCTAAATGAGCTGCAAATATACTACATAAGTAGATTTTATTCACAAAACCTAACATATATATAACAAATGACAAAATAGGGATTAATTATTAAACCTACTTCTGGCGCAGTTTATCTGCTTTGCTTCGACGGAGAAGTCATAGGATAACAGGTGCCATCTTTAAAATGAAAAAAAAGACATTTTATGGTGGATTAAAAAAAGTTTAAATCACTTGATGAAATAAAATAAGTTTGTTGCCTACCTTTGCACCATGATTGAAGATAAAAATACACCAAGAACGCCTATATCAGAGTTGGGAGAGTTTGGATTGATTGATCACCTAACAAAGAATTTTAAAATAACACAAAAAACTACCGATTTAGGAATCGGGGACGATGCTGCAGTATTAGATTTTAAAGATAAAAAATGTGTGGTGTCTACCGATTTATTAATTGAAGGGGTGCATTTTGATCTGGCCTATGTCCCTCTAAAGCATTTGGGATACAAATCGGTTATCGTTAACCTGTCTGATGTATATGCAATGAATGCAACGGCAACCCAGGTAATGGTTTCGATTGCAATATCAAATAGATTTCCTCTAGAGGCTTTAGAAGAGTTATATGCAGGGATCCAAACGGCTGCCAAAGTATATAATGTTGATGTAGTTGGTGGCGATACGACCTCATCAACTACCGGATTAATTATTAGTGTGACTGCGATAGGATATGCAAATGAAGAAGATCTGGCATATCGTAGTGGGGCAAAAGATAATGATCTTCTAGTGGTGACGGGTGATTTGGGAGCAGCCTATATGGGGCTACAAGTCTTAGAAAGAGAGAAACAGGTGTTTGAAGTAAATCCAAATTCGCAACCCGACCTGGATCGATACACCTATCTTATTGAGAGACAACTGAAGCCAGAAGCACGAAAAGACATTCCAGAACTTCTTAAAGCACTTGAGGTAAAACCAACAAGTATGATAGACATTAGTGACGGATTATCTTCAGAGGTGATTCACTTATGTAAGCAATCAAAAGTGGGAGTTAATCTGTATGAAGAAAAAATACCACTGGATCCTGCAGTTATTTCAATATGTGAAGAATTTAAATTAAGTAGTACCACTGTAGCACTTAATGGAGGAGAAGATTATGAATTATTGTTTACAATAAAACAAGAAGATTACCCAAAAATTAAGGCAAATCCTAACCTTACCGTAATTGGTCATATGACCGATAAGAAAAGTGGAATTGGTTTGGTAACCAGAGCAAATGAAAAAATAGAAATAAAAGCTCAGGGTTGGAATCCAATCAAGGAATAGTTTAAGAAGCCGCCTGGAAAGAAGTATTAGACTTACGTCTTGCTATTTTTTTGGCGTGAACAGAAGCCAAAGCATCATTGATTTCTTTTAATTTTGGGGTCATTACCTCTAGTCGACCTCTGCTATTTGTAGTAGCTTCTTCTCGACAATGCGTACATGAATATTCTTTAATATGATGTGTAACTTTTTTACTAACTACATAGTTATGACCAAAAAGAGAACAGTAGATTTTGGAGAAGGAAAAAGCGGAGTTGGGGGTAGATTTTTTCATTATTTTTAGGGATATTAATGCATAGAAAAGTGTTAAGGGTTCATTACCAATACAATAATAATAGTTTTTTTCTAATTAACAATGTTTTTGTAAGAAAAATTTGTCTTAATGAATTGATTTTTAACTAAAAAAGCCCTTTTCAATTGTTTTTAGACCTTAAAAAGTGTATTTCGTCTAAATCAAGCCTTATGAAAGCCGCATTTTTTTTGCTAGTATTTTGCTAGGAAATTTTGTAATGCCAACAAGAATTCTTCCTTGTTTTCTATGTAGGTCATATGGCCCCCGTTAAAACTAATTAGAGAAGTTTTATAGTGCTCAGCTTCGCGAATACTTTGAGTGTGTACCAAAACAGGATCTTGTTTTCCCGAAAGAATGATTTTGGGTCCATTAAAATTGGCTAGAATCGAGCTGCGATCTTTTCGTATTTTCATCCCTTCAAGAGCAGATATAATTGCCTGCAAGCTAGTTTTTGAAGCCTCTTTTTTAATCGCGTCAATTTTTTCAGCAAATTTTAATCGATTTTTTTCAGCAAAAAGACTTGCAATTGCCATGTTTGTATATGCATTTGGATTTTCCTTTACTATTTTGATGGCTCGTGTACGGTTAAGTTTTCGCTCTGCGCTATCCGGTAATGAGGTAGCATTAAGAAGCACTAATCCAGTTACCAAATCCTGGAAAAGATCTAAGAGGGCCAGAGCGACATACCCTCCCATAGAATGACCGACCAGTGTGGTTTTTGTGATTTCAAGATGATTTAAGACCGCTTTTACAGCCCGGGCCATATCCTCCATGGTATGAATATATCCAAGACATTCGGTATGACCATGTCCCAACAAATCGATAGAAATACAGCAGTAATGGTTCGAAAAAAAGGGAATCGTTTCTTTCCACATTATCGAGTTCTCCAAAAAACCGTGTAGAAAAACCAAGGGACGACCTTGTCCAACAACATTATAATTTATTTTGATCCCTTTGTACGGTAAAACCATTTTGAAGTTATATTTTTAGGCACATAAATCTAATAAAACGAAACGAACTTCAAGAAATTTTTAAGGGTGTGAAATTTAATAAAGAAACTTTTGTAGCAGGATTTGCATTGTTTTCTATGTTTTTTGGCGCAGGAAACCTAATGCTTCCTCCGCTTTTGGGGTTTAAGGCAGGAGATGCCTGGTTTTTGGTGACACTTGGATTTGTAATCTCGGCTGTGATTATTCCTTTACTAGGGATTTTTGCCCATGCCAGATTGCAAGGCACTATGCAGGATTTTGCAAAAAAGGTGTCACCTACATTTAGTTTGGTGTATTGTATATTGGTCTATACTATTTCAATTGCATTGCCATCGCCCAGAACAGCTTCGGTAACCCACGAAATGGCAATACAACCTTTTTTTGAAGTAAATTCCTGGATAACCAGCAGCATTTATTTTGCATTAGTATTAGTCTTTGTACTTAATCGAGCCAGAATACTAGGATTGTTGGGCAAGTTTCTTTCTCCGATCCTGTTTATTGTGATTCTTAGTATTATTTGTATTGGTATTTTTTCTACAGAGGCAACTATTAGTCCTTCTGATTTTCAAACACCAGTAATTAGTGGATTACTTGAAGGATATCAAACCTTTGATGCTATCGGTGCCGTTGTGGTAGGTGGTGTAATTATCATTTCATTAAAGATTAAAGGGGAAGAAAATGAAGAACGCAACAGAAACCTGATGATAAAATCTGGTGCTGTTGCAGGGTTTGGGTTATTACTGATTTATGCAGGAATGATCTACACAGGAGCTTTGTTTAATACGCAATTTGATGCTGATATTGCTCGTACAGAATTACTTTCGGGGATAAGTCTCAGAACCCTTGGAAATATTGGGAAGATGTTGTTAAGTATTTTGGTTGGATTGGCATGTTTCACTACAGCGGTTGGAATCATTACCGGAACTGCGGATTTTATGAAAGGACTCTTTGGAAATTCTCAGAAAATATACCTAATTACTGCCATTATCGGAAGTATTTTGGGCGTACTCATGGGGCAATTTGATGTACATTACATTATCAATGTGGCAGTGCCCGCGTTAATGTTTATCTATCCGATCACGATAATGCTAATATTTTTGAATGTATTGCCAGAAAAAGTTACTTCACCAACAGTATTCAAGACAGTAGTTATGGTGACTATTTTGTTTAGTTTACCCGACTTTTTTGCTTCGATAGGAATGAAAGAACAAATACAACCTGTTTTGGATATTCTTCCTTTTGGTAATTACAGTCTGGCCTGGGTATTACCTGCTTTTGTAACCTTAGTCATTATGAATATCATTTTGTTTACTACAAGAAAAGAACAGCTGTGATTAATTTAAAGTAGCGATCCACCAGGTATTGCCAAAAGGATCTTTAAAACCTGCTCCTCGCGCTCCGTGGTCTTCTTCCATGGGCTCCATCAGGGATTTTGCACCAGCGTCAATGGCTTCATAATAGGTTTGATCGGTATCTTTTACATACACATACATCGACCCGGGGTGGGCCGGATAGTTTTTTGAAGCTTCAGCAAGCAATATAGTACTATCGCCTATTTTGATTTCAGAATGTTGTATACGGTTATCAAGATCCAGATTGCGTATCATTTCTTGTGCATTAAAGATCTTACGAATAAAATCAATAAAATCTTCGGCTTTTTCGACTACCAAATATGGCATAGCTTGTTGATGGCCTGCTGTAATTTTCATTCGTTTCATGCTATAAATAGAGATTTTTTTCTTTAACGAATGAATACAGATAAATATTCTATCACAACTAATAAAAGAATAAAGTTTACCCAAGGAATTAATTATTTGTGGATAAATATGTTTGCAAGCCGCCATCAAAGAAAAGAGATACCTCGAATAATTAAACAACTTGGCAGTAATTTTTTTACTCAATTATGAAGTTCCAGATTATAATTTGATACTTATGCGTTACTTACATTGATTATTTTTACATCAGAATAGGTATAAGTTCAATTAAATGGTTTTTAGTAAACATTACTATTGTTTTGATAGTATTATTGATGAAAAGAAAAGTTTCTAACTGAAGAATAGTTTATCGAATGAATTTTAAAAAACATATAATTCCCCTTGTAGTTTTCTTTGTGCTAGCCATATCATTCTATGTTTTATACTATTGGATAGTGTATCATGCTGGTCACGGAGCCGATGGACTAAGTGGTTTTTTTGAGGCTGTTATTATAGGAATACTTTTTATAATAAGTCTCATAGGCTTTATTATTTTTTTAGTACTTAGCCTATTGTCAAACCAAAGTAAATGGGTTCGATTAATTGTTATTGTTGCACTTTTTGTATCTTCAATTTTTATACTATTTATTTCTTTGGGAGGACTTAGTATTTTTGGGATATAGAATTTAATGTTTCAGAAATGATTAGAAAATATAAATAACCACTTCATTAACTTGGAAGCAAGCAAAGTAAAGAACCTCGGGGCAAGCCTCGGAGCATTTAAATCTCGATTATCGAGTAAAATTTTATCATCATGAAGGATACATCCAATCAGGAGAATCAATTTCAATTACTCAAAAAAATACCCGAATCCAACTTAAAAGCCATACTTGATCTATATGGCGATTATCAAAAATCCTCTTTACACGTACGATATGTGATTTTTGGTTTTCTTGGTACTGTTTTAATTTATAATCTTTTTTTTGCAGGAAATAATTATAGCGTATCAGATATTAGTACCATTAGAACAACTATGGTTACTATTCTGTTAGGTTTTATAGGGCTACTTATTATCATAGGGATTAAAGTCTACAAAAAGCAGAAAATAGTAAAAACGGCTTTAAAAAAAGCAGGTATTGAACATAATGTTGAGTTTAAACCTCTTAAAAAAGAGTTCAACCGGTTGGTAAGAACATCTTTCAGAGGACCAAAAATTTGATAAATACAGGTCTATTTGGATCATAGAACATTAGTTGTATTCAGATGATTTGTTTAGAATGTTTTATTAACATGACTATGAAGTTAAATCATAGAAATCATTTCATACTTTTATTTTTAAGTGTGGTATTACTTAATTCTTGTTTGCCAAAGCATTCAGATGTATCTTCAGAAAAACCATTTAGTGATCTAATAAATCATAAGTTAGTAACTAAAACACCTGTAGTCCTTGCTAAAAACCCTGCTTCTAATCCTAAAAAATATTCTAATATTATTGAAGATAATACGGGATATGGTATTGAAAATGTAGAAAATATAACAGATATTCCAATAGGTACAGAATTTAGAATTACATCGGTACAGCTTCATACCGGAAGGGTTAGTGGTACCACCTCGGCATATGTTTTTGGGACAGTATTTATAAAAAAACATAAAAAAGAGTATCCCTTTGAATATACTTGGGGGAATTATCATGTAATTTATGAAGATAAACCATATTGGAAATTCCCATTAGCTTTTTGGCAAGATCAGGCCTTAGAAGAAAAGTATTTTATAAAAGTACCTTAATAGTAAGGTCTTTTAGATTGGTTTATGAGTTCATACAATTCTTTTTGAGTTGAAATGAATACACTTTGCAATGTTCAACAAACTATACATTAAGATACTGCTAGCATTAATCAGTAGACTTTTTTAAGGAACAAGCATGATCCTTTATCACATACCATTTGTTATTAGTTTTTTTTAGAACGTAACTCACGATCATATGATTGAAGTATGGTTTTCTATCTCTTTCGGGCTCCTTGTACATGGCATCAGTTGTAGCAAACCCTATATTTTGATCTACTTTTAAATTCAGAATATTGGTTTGCATTGTCCAAGTGGTATCTTTAAACCAGTTTTGATGTAACGCTACAAACTCATCGACGGTGTAGGTAATGGCTCTGCCGGGTATGATAAGTTCCATTTCTCCGGTTGGTGCCATAGTTGTTTTAAGAGACTCAAGATCCTTGTTTTCAATAGAAGTAAGAAGTTTTTGCAATGTTGCCCTGGCTTCAGTTTCGTTTCGTTTTGGATCTATAGTATCCTGTACTTTGTTGTTTTTTACATCGCAGGAGATAAAAAGGAAAACTAACAATAGTGTTCCAATACATTTACTTGAAAAGATTGTTTTCATTTTGGTCTTGATTATATTTTATTGAATATTTTTTGTTTAGAAACCTGATTTCTATCAAAATCGATTGTTTGTATGCTTTTATTAAATTCATAAAAAAAATTTACGCTCTAGTTTATTTTTGTAACCAATTATCAAAGGCTCCTAAAAAGAAATTGTCCATATCCTTAAAAAAAACCAGTGCTTCTTTTTTTACAGGTATCTCTAACCCTAGTTGTAAATGTTTATGATGGTTATAACCCATATATTCTCTAGCAACAAAGCGTATTTTAGCATTTCTGTTCTTAAAATCAAGTACACAAAAGCTTGACTTTGCAAATTTAATACCATCGTACGTACTACTTAAAAAACTCGTAACATCTTCTAGGGTTTTAATCGTATCTATCTCTGTTTGATGTTGTTTTGCCATTTTTAAAACCCAAGGATCATTTTTGAAAGCCGCGACAACATCCTTTTCTTCAAAAAGCTCGAGAATGCTTATTTGTTTGCCAGTTTTTAAGGAAATACTTTTAACGCCAACTGTACTACCCGGTTTTCCACAAGCAGATTCAGAACTTTCTCCAAATTCATAACTATAAAAGTCTCCTATAAGTGATAATGGATTATAATAAGATCCAAAATTAGTAGTACAATCCGTATCTGGCATATTATTTTCTTAAATAAAATGATCATAATCAGTTTTCGTATTGTAGATCTCGGTGTTTCCTATCATAAGCTTATTCTTAAATATACGAACATCATCTTTTTCAAACAGTATCGAATCCTGGACTTAAGAATTCCCAATACCGTATATAAAAATGACCATCAAAAAATTGAAAGGAAAATTTGTTTAATATTCTGGGTCCTGGAGATGAATTCTTCTTATTTTTCATAATATCCCACATATAATCCTGCCATTTTTTTATAATACGGCGCATCTTTGGTTACTGTTTGTGCATACTTTTTGAACAATTCATAAATGTTGAGATACTTTTCATCATCCGTTTTATAGGTATACGCACCGGCCAGCAGATATTGATTGGCTGCTAGCATTCAATCTTCTTCTCCTTCTTCTAATTTTAAACCTTTCTCGAGATGAGGTTCGGACAAGAAATACTTCCCATGTTGATTATACAATAATCTTAACATAATATTAGCTCTGCCATGACATTTACAATTACTAATTGCATTTCTGTATGCATCTTCGGCCTCTTCTATAATTTTTTTCCACCTTGGGATACTGTTTTGGTAGTAGCTGATGCCAATCCCGGTTGCAACACAGCGGTAAGAATGCGTCTGTAATCGAAGACCGCATTTGCATTTTTGGGATTTGTTATCACATCTTCATACGCACCTTCCAGTTTTTGAATTTGAGAAGGATCAACTTCTTTGTTTTTTTTTGGCTTCGTTGATCCACGAGTCCAGTACTTCTTTATCGGTTGGTTGATATGAAAATTGTGCAGGAACATATTTGCTAAAGAACAAAATAATGATACACATAATAATTTTTTTCATCTTTTTGAATTTAGTGTTTTACTGAAGTTTTGAAGAGTATGCCTTCCTCTCTATAGACAATTATAGCTGTTCTGGATTCTTCATGAACATAGATTTCAGGGGTACTTTTAATACGCCATTTTTCTTTTCTGCAATGAATTAGATTTTTCATCCAACCTGTATTGTAATCTATGTCCATTTTAACAACTCCATCTAACCATTTGTCAATATTAGTTGGGTTTACTTTTATAACAAATCTATATTGCCATGACGAAGCACCTGGTACTGTTGTTCTATGATTAGAAAAACCATTAACGTTGAAAAGATCAAATTCTACATCATCAATTTCTGTAGGAGGCTTGTATAGGCATTTGAAAACATTGATTCTTTGCTCTGAAGGTATATAACTAGTATTCTCATCTATAATTTTGCCACTATCTTGACTACAACTGATCAATTTGGTTACAACTTCGGTTTTTCTTGTATTAGATAGATACTTAGTTATATCACAATTAGCTCCTTTTTTACCACTAGTACAACTGGTCAAAATTAACACGAATACCCAGAATAAATTTTTCATTCTTTCAGTATATATATTGTATAATGCTCGTTATCGGCAAATACCGTTGCCTCGTGTTTTTCTAGTAATGTTATTGGTATGGCATCTTCATCTTTATTGAAAGAATAATGCACATGCAAGTTATTTTTACTTATTTTGAAATACTTGTCCTTTTTGAGACTCCAATTTTCATAAAAATAATGAAAACTCTCATCAGAACCAACATAAAAATATCCTCTAAATGTTCTTGATGAGTTGAGCAGAAAAGCAGATTCTAAATGATGGTTTTCTTTTAGAACATAGTCCTTCTTCATACAAGAAGTTAGGTTCATAATCATCAAAACAACAACCAATCTTTGTGCTTTCATTATACTCTTTAGTTTTTTATTCGTAACGAGTTACTCAATGTAGTATGTTTTCATCAAAAATTCTCAAGTTTTATTTTTTAAGAACCATGATGTCAAATTTGCATAAAGGTTTAAGCTAATTGTCTAATACATTAAGAATCATATCGCTATTTGAAATCATTCCGTTAATAAATACAGCTTTAGGCACTTCGAGTTTGGTATTTGTAAAGGATGTCTTGGGATATGCCTCATTGGTCAATCCCTCTGTAAAATGTTCTGGTATTGGATTCTTACTTTCAAGTAAGATCACATCTTTATGGTTTACAGCTTGTATTTTATAGACCTTCTTCATAGTTGCAATCAAGTCTCCAGAATCAAGTTTTTCTAGAATGATCTTCTTTTGCTGATCGTTTTGAGACATAAAAGACTCTTGATACGCGGTATTATTTTTGATTTCAGAATAAAAACCAATAGGAACAGCAAGAAGAACTGTAAAAGCAATTGCACCAAAGCTCCAATAACCCCATGTAGGAACTTTGAGATTTCTTTTCATTTCTTCTGCTGTTTCTTTGATTTCTGTAGTCCAATATGTTGTTTTAATGCGTTTACCAGTATCTTGACAGATAAGTTGTGTAACTTTCTTTGGAAAAAGAAAAAACGAAACTCGTGCATCGCGCCGTATCAATTGCAGTATAACGCTACCAGATGAACAGTCTCCTGTTAACAATTTAAATTCACGTTCTTCTATTATTTGTTCTCGAATAGATATCCACATGATTTATTTTTTTATGATTGGGTTATATGTAATTTAATCTTAAAAGCATTAATTAGATAATGATACACTATTACCATTATCTCTTAGTGTTTGAGCGTCTGTCATTGCTTGAGTAGATGCTTCTCCTCTTATTCTAATACTCTTTCCTGTTATAGCAGGAGTGATCGTTACTAATCTTGTTAGTATTCCATCAATAGCAGTTGTGGATAATCTGCCTGCACTTCCAAGTTGCATGCTTGAGAAATCCTGAACCGATGATAGGTTTAGAGTAGTTAATAGCGCAGCAGTATCAATGTTTAATGTGCTAAATACAACTAGATTTCCTAAGTCTACGGTTTCTAAAAGGTTTTCACGAATTTCAAAAGTTCGAATACCAGTAACCTCTTCTAGATTAGGAAAAGTAATACTTGTGATAGCATTATTATTAGAAATTCTGACGTCAGTAAAGGTATCATTGGCCACTATTGATGTTATTGCAGGAAATGATAATGATGGTAATGCACTATTTCCTGAAATTGAAAGTGCGCCATTTAAAGTGGTCAAACTAGAAAAATCTATGCTACTCATCAAAGAATTATTTATTATGCTTAAGGAATTTCGGTTCTCAGGAATCCCTAACGTCGTTAATCCAGAAAATGACAAACTTTCTAAAGTAGTATTGGCTGAAATAGATATAGAAGCATCTACGCTTACCACCCCATCAAATTGAATATTGGTTAATTTTTGATTTTCTGAAATTGTAATTCCAGAGGCAGAGGTGAGATTTGGAAATGCTAAGGCAGATAATTCTGGATTTTCTGTAAATTGTATAGAACCCGCAGTACTTAAAGAATTAAGGTTTATAGTACTTAAACTTTCATTCTCTGTAATTCTAAGGCGTCCAGTTATATTTTCTAGAGCATCAAAACTTAAACTGACTAAATTACTATCAGAAATATTCACTTCTTCCATATTTATAAGGCTAGGCATGGCAAGAGAAACTACTCTAGGGTTATTTCTAAACCTAAAATCGTCTGTAATCGTTTCTACCGAGTTTGCTTCAAGAGTGGTTAGGTTTTCATTATTTTGAATGCGTACTTGATTCAATTTGTTTATCGTTCCTAGATTTAAAACGGTTAAATTGTTATTATTTTCCACAGTAAAACTTATGCCATCCTCTGGAGTATTGATAACAGAGGGGATGTTAATCGTTTGTAGATTCTCATTATCCTGTATAAATAGACCACTTATTTTTTGCAATCCAGGCAGATTAATTTGAGATAACATCGTCTCTTCTATAGATAAATTCCCAGCGATTTCTACATTAGAGATATCGAGATTTGATAAATTTTCTAACTCTTCAATATTTAGTATTTCCAGATTAGTAAGCGCTGGAAAGCTAAGGGTCTCTAGCGATGAATTATTCTCAAAATCTAGCCTGTTTGCTGTTGTGATTGCATCCAAATTGATTGAAGTTAACAACTCGTTATCCTCAATATAAAGCCTATTGGTAGTATTCAGGTTTTCTAAACTGAGAGTAGATAAAGCAGCATTAGAATATACTTCAATATCCTCAACAACTAACTCAAGATCAGGCAAAGAAAGACTTTGCAGATTTTCATTATCTCTTACTTCTAATTGTATCAATGTTGATATGCCAGTAAGGTTAAGCGTGGTTAAATTGGTAGTGTTAATCACTAGCACAGTGTGTGTATTTTTTCCTAGATTTTCTGATACAATTTGAGCAGCATCATCATTAGTAATATCTCCTGCAAACACTAGATATTCGAGCCCCTCATTAAAACCGTCTGTACCATCAACGCCATCAATACCATCTTCACCATCACTACATGAAAAGGCTGTTATCGTAAGAATTATCATTAAAATTCTAATATATATATATTTCATAATTAAATGATTTAGGTTTTTATTTTTCTAAACAAATTGAATTCAATTTGTTCTATTAAATTGTATTTAAAATTATTCTGTAATCGTTACCGTATTACCATTAGTTCTCAAGGTTTCTGCCTGGGTTTGTGCTTGCGCCGAGGCAACTCCTCTAATAAATATACTTTTCTCATTAATGGCAGGTGTGATGCTTACCAATCGCGTTAAAATACCATCTATGGCTGCAGTAGATAATCTACCAGGAGTATTTAAATCTAATCGCATAAAATCCTGAAGAGACGAAAGCGCTAGAGACGTTATTAAAACCGTAGAGTCAACATTTAAGGTAGAAAATGTGGTAAGCCTATCAAAATTGATAGTTTCTACTAGATTTTCGTCAATCCCAATAGTGTTGATGTTATTTACTGTTGCTAGATTTGGTAATGAAATATTGGTAATCAGACCATTATCTTCAATAATAAACCTAAGCGAATTTTCATTTCCGATGGTAGTTAATAGAGGAAATGATATGCTGGTCAAGGCGCTATTTCTTGAGATAGAAAGTCCCATGTCTAAGGTTGTCAAACTTGAGAAATCAAGATCGGTCATTAACGGGTTATTTGAAACGGTAAGATTAGAACGCGTATCATTTCCTATGGTCGTGAGTACAGGAAAAGTTGCTGCAGTCAAGGCAGCATTTCCTGAAATGGAAAAGTTGCCTGTTGAAACTGTTAAACCAGGAAAAGATGCAACTTGCAAATTTGGATTGTCTGAAACAGAAAGAAAACCATCGTTATTTACTAACGCGTTAAAATTTATACTGGTTAGTATAGGATTTTCAGAAATACCAATACCACCACTAGTAGTTAACTTAGTAAAGTCTATACTAGTTAGTGCAGGATTTTCAGAAATACTTATACGGTCTTCACATTCTGTGACATTGAGAAATACCAAATTGGCCAATGTTTCATTTTCACCAATAAAGACTCCTGAAACATTGGTTGCAATAGGAAATGATACCTCTGCAAGACTAGGATTTGATCTAATAGAAATAAACCCTGGCGATATTACAGCATCGGTATTGAGTGAGGTGAGGTTTGTATTGTTATCAATTCGAATTCCTCTAGTACTTACTAAACTAGTAAGATTAATTGTTGTAAGATTGGTATTGTTAGCAATATAAAGACCGTCATCTTCATCAAAATTAGTATCATTTTGATCTCCCATAGTGGTTAACGAGGATAAATTGATCGATGCTAATGACAAATTATCAAAAATTGAAATTTCTCTAGCAGTTCTTAATGCTTGAAGATTGACAGTTGTTAATTGTTCATTCCGTCCTATATCTAAATCACTAATCGATTCTACCGTGTTTAAATCTACAGTTAGTAAGTTTTCAAGAGAATTTAAACGTAGTCTTTCTATACTGATTAATGAAGGAAAATTTAAACTTTGTAGTAAGGGAGTACCTAGAATACCAATATTTCCTATAGTAACCACTACCGGTAAACTTAAATTTTCTAGTAAAGGAGCAGTATTAATGAGAATAGCTCCCGTGCTATTAAGATTTGTAAAGGTTATATTTACCAATGCATCATTTCCGTTTATCAAAAACCCTCCTGGACAACTACGCAGATTTGGTATATCAATACTTTCCAAAGTTTCATTGTTGTTAATACTGATACGGTTATAAACTGCCTCCAAAATCGGCATGTCAATGGTTTTTAATTCAGGATTAGTATTTATTGAAATACTCTCATAAGTGGCATTTAGATTGGGTAAGGACAACCTCTGTAGATTTTTATTACCAATCACTTCTAGTTTAACAAGCGTTGAGATTTCTGGTAGCTCTAAAGAAGTGATATTTGTTGTGTTTTTTATCAACAGGGTATGTGTGTTTTTTCCTGCAGTTTCTGCAGCCAAAGCAGTCGCCTCTTCATTAGTTATATCTCCAGAAATTATGAGATATCCTGCGCCAGTACTTTCTGTGCCGTTAACGCCATCTGTGCCATTCACACCATCTTCACCATCTTCAGGGCTACAAGAAAAAATGGTTACGGTAAGGGTTACTATGAAAATTTTAAAGAATATATATTTCATAATTAAATAATTTTTGGGTATTGTTAATATTTAGTATTAAAAAAAATAGATTATTTGGTCTACAACTTACCCTCTAATAGTTACCGTATTACCATTGGCTCTTAAAGTTTCTATATCGATCAAGGCTTGTGCAGATGCCGTTCCTACTATAGAAATTGTTTTACCTGTTATTGCAGGACTAATGCTTACGAGCCGAGTAATAATACTATCGATCGCAGTAGTTGAAAGCCTATTAAAAACTAAGGCATTAAAATCTGTAAGAGACGATACGTTTATATTGGCCAAAGTGTTAGAGATAATAGTAAAATTAGAAATCGTAGCAAGTTGATTAAAATCTACTGTTTCTAAACTACTTTCTCTAATGTCGATAGTTCCAGAGCTATTATCACCAAAAATTGCTAAGCTAGGAAAAGAAATACTAGTGATCGAACTATTACTCCTGATTAAGAAATTAACCCTGTTATCGTCTCCTATTGATCTTAATAAAGGAAAAGATAGTGCCGTTAATGCACTATTTTCGGTAATAGCTAAACCTACATTAAGCAGTGCTAAACTGTCAAAATTGAAACTTGTCAAGGCTTCATTTTGTAGGATATCAATACGGCTAACACTTTCTAGATTAGGAAATGAAGCAGCAATTAATTTAGCGTTTCTTTCGATTCTTATAGTGTTAGCCGTAGTTAGTATATCTGCATTAAAAGCAGTTAAGTTTGAATTTCTTACTATGGATACGTTATCGATGGTGGTTAAATTACTTATATCAATTGTGGTTAGATTTGTATTACCAATAAAATTGAGATTAGAAGTTCCTCCTGAGCTTACCGTTTCTAGGATAGGTAGGCTAATACTTTCTAACATCACATTATTAGAAATGCCCATCCCTAATACGCTTTCTAAGGTAGGCAGATTAATTGCTGATAGTTTGTCATTTCTTGAAATACTAAGAACCCCTAATTCTACAATACCTAATTCTAAATTAATTAAATTCTCATGATTCGAAATATTTAAATTACCTGATATCTTAGCTAATAGAGGTAAACTCAAGTTTTCGAGTAGCGGGTGTTGCGAAAAAAACACTCCTGAAGCACTTACAAGATTGGACAGGTTAATTGACGATAATAGTGCATTAGAACTTATGGATAAGCTTCCTGATACTGTATTGAGGTTTTGAAAATCTATACGTTCTAATGTAGGGTTATTTCGTATGATTATATTTTGAGCAGTAGATTCTAAATTGGATAACGATAGATTTTGTAAATTTTCATTATCCAAAACCTCTAGATTTACCAAACTAGAAATGGGACTTAAATCTAAAACAGTTAAATTTGACGTATTGGTAATCAGTACCGTATGTGTGTTTGTTCCAAAACCTTCAGCTACGATTTGTGCAGCTTCCTCATTGGTAATGTCGCCAGATAAAGCAAGGATGCCTAATCCATTATCACCTCCATTGACTCCATCTACACCATCTACACCATCCATACCGTCCTCACCACTACAGGAGAACGTAATTATTGATAGGGTTATCAAAAAAAGTCTAATACATATAGTTTTCATAGTTTATAAGATCTAGGTTTTTGTTTTCTAAAATTGATTTTGACCAAATGTAGATGAGAAGTATTAGAAAAGAGTGCCAGATTATAATTTGGAACGTGTTTTTTCTAAAAATCAATGGGTATAAGACTTTTACGATCTTTAAGCATGTTTATCTGCTATTCGTTTTCTTCGAAATTGATCATCAAATCCTCTTACAAAAGGAATAATCTGTTGTTTTTCACGATAAGATTCAGTAGTCCAAAAAGTGTTAAATCCGCAGCCGGTAAACAATATTTGGCATTCATCAAGTAAAACTTTTACAGGAAGATCCCGAAAGATTATTGTTACAAATGGAAGGTTTTCAAGATTTTCTAGCCTGCAGAATGTCTGAATATAAATGTGCTCATTATGCTTTCTTTGTCCCAGAGCTTTTTTATAAAGTTTTACTACTTCAATAGGAGGTCCTGAATGAAGAATTAGGAAAAAAGGGTATTTTGGCACTAGTTTCTTAAGAGAATAACCTGTTACAAGATCAAGTTTGCAGTATGCTAGTGTTTGATATTGATAGTTTGAAGTGACGACACCTTTTTCTACTACCACAACAGTATTATATAGCGGCCCTAATGGATTTTTTCTAAAATAATTGTGTTTTAGAACCCGTGCTAAAAGCGTTTTTTTTATTTTAAAAGTATTAAGATTAGAAAGTTCACCATAAAATCCACTAGGATATACATCGATCAATAGTTCTTGAATATCTAATGTTTCGACAAGTTGTTTAAACTTTGAAAAAAATAAAGCGCTATCAGCAAAAAAATCCACAGAAAACTTTTGAATATGCATTTCTATAGGTAAATAATCTAAATACCTCGAATTCGTCACTATCGTACAATGTTTAGGATCAATATCGTGTTGATCTAGATAACAAATAATTCGATTAAGATGACCCAGCCCCATGCCAAAGGCGTAGATTAGAATATTTTTTTTTGTCATTCTTTTATTACTTTATACTAATAATGAAGTGATTTAAACTTTTTTCAATTCGCTATAAAAATGTCTTTTTTCACTCAATTTTCATCTTTTTCTTACTTCGTAGCGCTGCTATGAAATGCAAAAAACACTTCAATTGATCAAAAAACCACTTGCCAGCGCATCAACTGACCCCTTCCGTACGGTCGGTTCTGCTAGAATCAAAAAAGTTTAAACCACTTCATTATAAACAACATTGAATACATCCAATCATTTGTAAACTTTACGAGTTAAATATCGCATTCATATTCAGTTCCACCACTACCGCAATAACTGTTTATACAACAATCAAGCTCTTTCCACCGGTTATATTCTTGAATATGAATTCTTACTAACATTTTGTAGTAACAACTCTGCCATTCGATATGCTCCTGAGATGGAGAATTTGGGTCTCCTGGATCAGGCGAAGTACTGCTATCGCATCTGTCTTGAAGCATGTCATCAAGAGGCGGATTAAGATTTGGAGAGTAATTAAACCAATCATAACAAGTTTGGATACACCAATCCTCTGGATTTTTGAATTTTTTCTGTGAGTTCTGAATGATAAATTTTAAAACGGCTTCAGTATAAATCCTTGAAATCTCTTCTTCCTCTTGATTCACCAAATCAAAACGGTTTATAATCTCTGTCCAGTCTTCCATTTGGCTGTCTAGATATTCCTTCATACTATCTGTACTATCAAATCCCAGCGCGGTGGCAAGTATTAAGAAATCCTGATCACTTAAAATTTCGGTTTTTTCGATAATTTCAATAGCACTATCCGCATCCAAAATTTGATCACTCACGATAAGCATTTGATTGATGTAATTTAAAAATTGCTCATCATCTTTAAGCTTAGATAGCTCTTCGGCTACAGCTACTTCTTCGGGTTGCTCTTCTTGATCAGAGTCACTACTACAAGAATTAAAAATCCCAAGCGCCATAATAACTGGTACTGCTACTTTGTATAAGCCTTTCATAAGTAATTGATTTGTGTTTTACATATATTGATATCCAAAAATAAATAATTACGTATTGAAAAGAGTCCCAGATTATAATCTGGGACGTTAATTTTAAAGAGGCTTTGTTAAATCTAAATGATAGAAATATAGGTAGAGAATCCAGATATTACCAAAAACTGATATCCGGAAGGAATGTGAAGACTAAAGCAAAATAGACCATAAGCACAGAAAGCACTGTAGCAACTAGAAACCTAACGATATTAGAAGTATTAGGTAAAAATACTATAGAACCAAGACCTATTGATCCAATCATGCAAATCAAAAATGCTCCTGTAAGGAAAATAAGTGTCCAGAAACCTCCCAGATAATCTCCACCACTAGAATTACTGTGACCATCGAAAAAATTTAAAGTAAGAACAGACAAGCCTGCAAAAAGAAATGTGAATAGTAAAAGTATAGCTAAGAATATCTTAAGTGTTTTCATTATTTTATAGTTCTGTAGTATAAAAAAGTACCTTGCTTGGGGTTCGAAAGTAAAAAGAAATACCAAAGAAAGAGTGTCAAATTATAATTTGGAGCTTCAATTTTTTTATTCTGCAGCGAATAGATGTTTTTTTTGAAATTCGGAAGGAGTAAGGCCCACAAGGTTTTTGAAAACCCTGTTAAACGATGTTTTGCTGGGAAAACCTGCTTCATAGCCTATTGCCAAGATCTTGTAATGCTCAAATTTTGGGTTTTTCATCAATTTTTTTGCCGTATCTACTCTGTACAGATTAATGAAGTTGTTGAAATTCTTTTGAAAGCAAACGTTCAAAACCTCAGAGAAAAGATGTACACTCATCTTTAATTTATCTGCAATATCAGATTGTTTGATCTCATGATCTAGAAAAGGCTTCTCTTCTTCCATAAAATTCAGAATAAGCTCCATATATTGTTGTTGCTCTTCATGGCTGAGTGAAGACTTTTTTGGTTGTTCTATGCCTATTTCCTTTTCAGGAACTCCTTGTTTTTGAATCTTTTTGGCCAGTGCGTTCAGTTTATCTTTCAGCGCTTCGTTTTCGTTTTTTAATAGTAGTTTATCACCTTGTAATTGTAAAGATTCTTCAGCTAGTTTTCGACGCCTGTTCCAATAAATGATCGAGGATACAATTAATAAAATGATTAAAACTACTCCGGCAAAAATAGATAGTTGTTTTTCCTTACTTAGAAACAGGATAGACTCTTTTTGTTGAGATATGATATCCGATTTGGTCTCGGACTCTTTTTCTAATTTTAATCGCTGCGCTTTAGAAAGAGTTTTTAGGTACTTTTCTCTGGTTTCGGTATATGCTTTTTGTTCTTTTAAAGATTTTTTTAAGTCACCCAATGACTCATATACTTTGGATAGATGCTGATGTGAGTCCATTTTTATTTTCAGAAAATTCCCTGAAACAGCAATTTCTTTGGCTTCTTTTAATGGAGCCAAAGCTTTTGAAGGTTCATTTAAACCGATAAATGCTATACCTATGGTTAATTGGGTTAAGGCTTTACTTTCTACAGATTCTTCGGAAGTAATAAGTTGTAGAGTTTGTATACTATTCTCAATGGCATCCTCGTATCGCTTTAATTTTAGATAACATTCTGAGATATTAATCATCGCCCGGATCAAATTGTCATTACGATTCATTTTGATCGCTAAATCTTTTGATAGTTGCATGTATTTTAAAGCATTTGGAAACTTTTTTTGATGTAGGTAGGCGGTTCCCAATACACTATAGGCAACATTATTAAATTCGTCCGGATTATCTTGATTTTTGGCCAAATGGATCACTTTTTCCATAGCTATTATAGCCATCTCATAATTGCCAATAGCAATAGATAGATTCCCCAAATTGACTCCAATAAGGATTTTTATATAAGAATCTTCTGGTAATGTTTTGGCCAACTCTTCTGCTTCAAGATACTTTGCCAAAGACTCTTCATACTGATCTGTTTGTTGATAATAAATTGCAATATTTACAAGTACGCGAATTCTCGTCTCTTCCAAATCGTTTGCTATGGCTATTGCTAAAACGACATCACTATATTTTTTAAACGTTTTAAGATCTCCTGCTCTATAGGCTTCTCGGCATAAATCTTTGTATTTAGCAACACTATCTTGAGGCGAAACAACCCTTTGATTATGCACAGAAAGATCAGTATTACTTTTATCTTGAGCAAAAATTGTAGTAACCTGAAGATAGATTATGATAATTAGATAAAGGGACTTTGGCATTTTAATAAAACTCTAAAAAGACATTAATTCTTTAATTCGTCTAATATACTATCAAAGATATTGCTTTTATACAGTTTATAAAGAATAATTAGCCTCAAAATTGATATCAAAAAACAGGCCTCTGAAATACTAGAGGCCTGTTTAGTATTATACATTATGGATTTTACTACCGATTCATCAACTCTTCAATCTCCTCGGCTTCAATTGGGATATTAGCCATCAGGTTAAAAGGATCGCCTTTTTCCTGAATCACTACATCATCTTCTAATCGAATTCCAAAACCTTCGTCTGGGATATAAATACCAGGCTCTACGGTAAACACCATATTAGCTTGCATAGGCTCGGTTAAAATTCCGTAGTCGTGCGTATCCAAACCAATATGATGCGATGTGCCGTGCATAAAATATTTTTTATATGCCGGCCAATCAGGATCTTCATTTTTCACATCGGTTTTATCCAACAGTCCAAGCCCAAGCAGTTCAGATGTCATTATTTTTCCTACTTCAATATGATAGTCGGCCCAAATAACTCCTGGGACCAACATTTTTGTGGCTTCATTTTTAACTCTCAATACCGCATCATATACCTCTCTTTGGCGTTTGGTATATTTTCCTGAAGCAGGTATTGTACGGGTAAGATCACTAGAATAATTAGCATATTCTGCAGCTATATCCATAAGGATCAAATCACCCGCTTTACACTCTTGATTGTTTTCTATATAGTGTAGCACATTGGCATTATTACCACTGGCAATAATAGGCGTATAAGCAAATCCCTTGGATCGGTTATTGATAAATTCATGCAAGAGTTCTGCTTCGATATTATACTCCCAAACTCCAGGTTTTACAAACCCTAGCAATCTTCGAAACCCTTTTTCGGTTATATTACAAGCCGTTTGCATAAGATCAATTTCTATAGGATCTTTTACAGAACGTAGGCGTTGCAAAATGGGATTGCTTTTGGCAACAGAATGGGCAGGGTATTTGTTTTTCCACCATTTGGTAAAACGATCTTCGCGGGTTTCAGTTTCTACATTGGACCTGTAATGCTCATTCGTATTCACATATACGGTATCGCATTGGGTCATAATTTCAAAGAAAATCTTCTCGAGATCGTCCAACCAATAGACCGTTTTGATACCCGATACTTCCAATGCACGTTCTTTGGTTAGTTTTTCTCCTTCCCAAATGGCAATAAGCTCACTGGTTTCTTTTAAAAACAGGATTTCTTTATGCTTTTCTTTGGGCGCATCAGGAAAAAGAAGCAAAACACTCTCTTCCTGGTCAACGCCGCTTAGATAAAATATATCTCGATGTTGCTCAAACGGCATAGTACTATCTGCACTTATAGGATAGATGTCATTACTATTAAAAACAGCAATGCTATTGGGGATCATCTGTGCCGTAAAATTCTTTCGGTTTTTGATAAAAAGATTGCGATCTATTGGATGGTATTTCATTGTATCGGTATTACGTAGTCATTATAGAATTCCAAAAATACTAAAGCATACAAGATGTATTGTTAAACAATATCTAAAAATTTTGAGATTGTTTTAACAATATCTACATTCATCGGCTATTATTTATTTTAAAAAGGTCAGATGGAATTCGCCATATTGAGAAAACGTAAAGATGTATATCTTCAGCTCATGGCTCATTTCAGCCCACTAAATAACCGTCAAAATGAAAACACAAACACTCGCTTTATTTTTCTTTATTGCTTCATTATCTCTTTTTGGACAACAACCTGCAACAAATTTTGAGGAGGTTATAAAAGGATTATCACAAAAACAACAGATGGAAGCGTCATCGCTGGTAAAGAGTGTTCCTTTTAAGAATATTGGTCCATCGGTAATGAGTGGGCGTGTGGTGGATGTAGATGTTAATCCAAATAATACTACAGAGTTTTATGTAGGATATGCATCGGGTGGATTGTGGTATACTGCAAATAATGGAACCACGTTTGAACCGGTTTTGGATACTGCCGAAACCATTAATGTGGGAGATATTGCGGTTGATTGGAAAAACGGAACGATTTGGGTAGGTACCGGAGAAAATAATTCATCACGATCTTCATATGCGGGAATAGGAATTTTAAAATCCACAGATAAGGGAAAAACCTGGGAAAATGTTGGGTTGAAGGATTCGCATCACATTGGAAGAATTGTAATGAACCCTAATAATCCAGAGGAAGTAGTTGTAGGAGTGACCGGGCATTTATACTCTCCTAACCAAGAACGAGGCGTGTATAAGACTACAGACGGAGGAAAAACATGGAACAAAACATTATTTGTAAATAATCAAACCGGGATTATAGACCTTGCTGTAGCGCCAAATAATTTTAATGTGATGTATGCAGCTGCATGGGACAAAGATCGTAAAGCATGGAATTTTACAGGAAATGGGGTTGGATCGGGTATTTACAAAAGTACCGATGCAGGTACAACATGGAACAAAGTGTCATTAGAAAATAGCGGTTTCCCAACAGGTGAAGGCGTGGGGAGAATTGGATTGGCTGTTTTTGATGAAAACACATTGTATGCCGTTCATGACAATCAATCTAGAAGAAAGAAAAGTGATCTTAAAAAAGGACAAGACAAACTAACCAAAGAAGACTTTAAAACGATGTCTGCAGAAGACTTCTTGAAGATAGATAATAAGAAATTAAATGTGTTTCTTAAAACCAACGGTTTTCAGGAAAAATATCGGGCAGATAACATAAAACAGTTGGTGAAAGGGGGTACGGTAGAACCAATTGATTTGGCCAAATATCTAGAAGATGCTAACTCAATGTTCTTTGACACACCAGTAATAGGAGCCGAAGTGTATCGAAGTGACGATGGCGGAAAAATCTGGTCAAAAACACACGATGACTTTTTGGATGATATTTTTTATAGCTATGGATATTATTTTGCTCAAATTCAGGTAAACCCGAACCAAAAAGATCATATTTATATTAGCGGAGTGCCAATTTTGAAATCAAAAGACGGCGGTAAAACGTTCACAAGTATTAGTGCAGAAAATGTGCATGCAGATCATCATGCGCTGTGGATCAATCCAAAAAACCCGAAACATCTTATAAATGGTAACGACGGCGGGGTAAATATCACTTACGATGATGGTGAAAACTGGATCAAGGCAAACCAACCTAATGTCGGGCAGTTTTATGCCATCAATGTGGATACCGAATCACCCTACAATGTTTATGGAGGATTACAGGATAACGGTGTTTGGGTAGGTGCCCATACCAGCAAAGAAGATGTATCTTGGCATCAAAGCGGTCATTATCCATGGGAAAGTATTATGGGAGGTGACGGAATGCAGGTGCAAATCGATAATCGGGATAGTAATATCGTCTATACCGGATTTCAATTCGGAAATTATTTCAGATTGAATCGTGCCGAAAACGAACGTACATACATTCAACCAAAGCATGAGTTAGGAGAATCCCCTTATCGTTTTAATTGGCAGACCCCAATATTGCTTTCGCCTCATAACCAGGATATCTTATATTTGGGTGGTAACAAATTGATGCGATCAATGAATCAAGGGGATGATTGGACCCCAATTTCTGAAGACCTAACTGCTGGAGGGAAAAAAGGAAATGTTGCTTATGGAACGCTTACGACCATTTCTGAATCTCCATCTCAGTTTGGGCTAATTTATACAGGCAGTGATGATGGATTAGTATACGTAACCAAAAATGCTGGCGGAAGCTGGACAAAAATATCTGATTCTTTTCCGAAGGACTTATGGGTTTCTAGAGTGGTCGCATCCACGCACAAAAAAGAAAGGGTATATGTTGCCTTAAACGGGTATCGTTGGGACGATTTTAAACCCTATGTTTATGCAAGTGACAATTATGGTGCAACTTGGGAAAATATAGGTCAAAACTTACCTACTTCACCAGTAAATGTGATCAAAGAAGACCCGCAGAATGAAAATGTTTTATACCTAGGAACCGATAATGGTGCCTATGTGTCTTTAGACAAAGGAAAAACATGGAATGCATTTTCTAAAGGGTTGCCCAATGTGGCTGTGCATGATATAGTGATACAAGAAGAAGAAAATGATTTACTACTAGGCACACATGGTAGAAGTATTTATAAAACCAATGTAGAAGCGATACAATTGCTGGATGATAAAATCATAAACAAAGCACTGCATGTTTTTGAAATTCCCACGATCAAATGGTCAGAAAGATGGGGAGTAGCAGGGAGTAAATGGTTTGATCCTTATACACCGTCCTCAGCTATAAAATTTTATACGACCAATCCAGGAGAATATACGGTACAAATCACTGATGAAGGCGGAAAAGTGCTTCAGGAGTTTTCTACTAAAGCGGATAAAGGTCTTAACTATACAGAATATGATCTTACCATAACCGAAAAAGGGAAAGAGATATTAGAAAAAGAGTTTGAAGATGAAGAAATTTCAAAAAGAAAAAATGGCAACTATTATCTTGCTATTGGCAAGTATTATGCTAAGATTTCTAATAAAGAATCAAGTGAGAAAATTTTGTTTGAGGTGCAATAGCCTATATGTTGTGCAACAAAGGAGATGATATGCCATCTTTAGAATGCTTATTAAGAGTGGTCAATACGAATGCTATTGTTAGATTTAGTATTGATCACTTCGTTTTTTACCCTAACTTAGTCGTTATAAAATTAAGCATATGACACTTACCATGGGGATTCCCGCCTTATTATTTCCTGCAATATCATTAACAATGCTGGCGTATAATGCCAGATATCTGGCAATTGCGGCTTTGATTAGACAACTACATAAAGAATACCTAGAGACTGCTTCTAAGAACATTAGACTACAGATTAAAAATTTAAGAAAACGATTGTGGTTGATAAGAAATATGCAGGCCATTGCCATTATAAGTTTTCTTACCAGCGTGATTACCATGTTTTTGTTGTATGTAGAACAAATGAATTGGGCAAATCTGGTTTTTGGAGTAAGTTTGTTTTGCCTTATGGTTTCACTTTGTTTATCGTTCATCGAAGTTCAGATTTCGACCAAGGCCTTATCTATCAGGCTGGATAGAATAGAAGAAAATAGGTGATAAATTCTTATATTGTAGGAAAAACACTGGAAAACTCTCTTTAATGCTTCAAAATGAGCTTTTTGATAATGTAGTACGAGATTTTAATACTGGGTATTGGGAGTTGTATAAAAACCCCAATAAAGAAGTATGGTCTCAGAAGTTTTATGAAAGTATAGGATATTCAAATAAAGAATTAGAACCTTCAATAGACTATTTTTTAGAGCATTTAATCCATAAGGAAGATGTAGCCGTCTTTAGGGATAACTTTCTTAACTACAAGAAAAACGATGTAAATTTTAAACAACACATTAAAATTCTCACCAAAGAAGGAAGTTATAAACTTTTTAGATGCACTACCAATGATGAATTGCCTGTAAACATCAAATCTGAAGTTAATCTTCTGTTCTTTTTTGAGATAAAGCTCGAACCCGAACAAGCAATTACCAAAGATAATTTTTACTACAAAGAAACTGCGCAAATGACCGCCACAGGTAGTTGGTATGTAGATTTTGCAAAACGGAAAAGTTATTGGGATTTTGAAACAAGACGAATTTTAGAATATCCCGATGATTATATACCCTCTCTAAAGGACTCCGCCAATTATTATGCCAAGGATTGCCAGCAACAAGCGGCCGATTGTTTTTTTAATTGTGCCATGGCAGGTACACCTTTTAATACAGAAATCAAAATGGTTACTGCCAATGATAGAGTTTTTTGGGTAAGAGCCATTGGAAAACCTGTGTATAATGACAACAAAGAAATAATTGGTATTAGAGGAGTTTTTCAGGACATCGATGATATAAAGAAAAAAGAATTGAGACTACAAAGATCAATTGATATTATTGCTTCTCAAAACTCGAGGTTATTCAATTTTGCACATATAGTATCTCATAATCTTAGATCACATACCAGTAATCTGTCTTTATTAGTTCAATTAATTGAGGACATTGATAATCCAGAAGAAAAAATCGAATTGGTTAACGAAGTTAAACAGATATCACATAGTTTAAATACTACAATAGAGCACCTTAACGAGATTGTAGCAATCCATACCAATAAGGATCAAGAAAAAAAGGTAATCAAATTTCAAGATGCTCTTAACTTGGTAATGAATGGAATTGGGCAAACAATCGCATTAAGCAAGACCCAAATCGAGGCAGATTTTACTGGTTTAGAGGAAATAGATTATATACCCGCTTATCTCGAAAGTATTTTACTCAATTTAATCACAAATGCTATTAAATATAAACACAAAGATAAAGACCCTGTAATCCAAATAAAGACGTATATTAAAGAAAGTAATAAGTATTTAAAAGTTAGTGATAATGGAAGAGGAATAGACATGAAACTTTTTAAAGACAAAGTGTTTGGGATGTATAAAACATTTCATTATAATAAAGATGCGGTAGGAATAGGTTTATTTTTAACAAAGAATCAAGTTGAATCGTTAAATGGTACAATATCTGTTGAGAGTGATGTGGACCAGGGAACGACTTTTATAATAGAATTTTAAACAAACTCATAACCCCTTAATGATGAGTAGTAAAATAGGATTAGCCTGTATCATCGATGATGATAGCATGTATGTAAATCTGATAAAAAAGATTATTGAAGCAAAAAGCCTTTGCCAAAATCTAATGGTTTTTAAGAATGGTGAAGAAGCTCTAAACTATTTTGAGGTAATTTTGAGCAACCTGGATAAGAAAAGTATACCAGAGATTATTTTTTTAGACATTAATATGCCGGTAATGGATGGATGGGAATTCTTAGAGGGGTTTACGAAGATCAAAAACAAATTAGGAAAAACAATTACACTTTATATCGTTAGTTCTTCGATCAATCCTGTTGATATAGAAAGAGCAAAAAGTATTAATTCTGTAAAGGATTATCTTATTAAACCAGTTACGATAGAGGATCTAGAATCAATTTTTTTGAATCAACCAGCATAAAAAAGCCCCTAAAAAGGGGCTTTTCCATACATTTTTTATAATTAATTTTAGACTTGTGACACTCTAAGAGTGTTCACCATCCCTTTAGAGGTTATTGGCATGGCAGCAAGATTAATTAGCATGTCTCCTTGGGCTACAAAACCTCTTTCCAAGGAAATTTTATTAATATCTTCTACGGTTTCATCGGTACTAACAAATCGATCATAGAAAAAGGCTTTTACTCCCCACAAAAGGTTAAGTTGTGAAAGAATTCTCCTATTACTGGTAAAGACCAGAATATGTGCATCAGGTCTCCATGCCGAGATTTGAAAAGCAGTATACCCACTATTAGTAAGGGTGCAGATGGCTTTTGCTTCTATATCATTGGCCATAGTTGCAGCATGATAGCAAATCGACTTTGTAATAAATCTATTAGTTCTAACATGTGGTGGGTTTTGAGGTACCGTTATTAGTTCTGATTTTTCTACACTCTTAATAATCTTAGACATGGTCTCAATCACCTGCACAGGATATTTTCCTACAGAAGTTTCACCGGATAGCATCACAGCATCAGCACCATCCATTACCGAATTGGCAACATCATTTACTTCAGCACGAGTAGGTGTAAGACTATCGATCATGGTTTCCATCATCTGGGTTGCAATAATAACCGGTATTCTGGCAGTTTTTGCTTTAAGAACCAGCTTTTTTTGAATTAACGGAACCTCTTGTGCGGGTATTTCAACACCAAGATCTCCTCGAGCTACCATAAGACCATCGCAGTATGCTACAATCTTATCTATATTTTCTACACCTTCTGGTTTTTCGATTTTGGCAACGATAGGTATTTTGTGCTCACTATGTTCTTTAATCAAATCTTGAAGACCCATTAGATCCTGGGCATGCCTCACAAAAGATAATGCAATCCAATCTACTTCTTGCTGGCATGCAAAAATGGCATCTTTTATATCTTTTTCGGTTAATGCGGGCAAAGAAATCTTGGTATTTGGCAGGTTAACGCCTTTCTTCGATTTTAAAGGACCTCCTTGTACTACTTTTGCCTTAACGGTATCTTTACTATTAGAAGAAACAACTTCAAAAATTAATTTACCATCATCTAATAATATGCGTTCACCAGCCTTTACATCCTTGGGAAAGTTTTCATAGTTCATATAAACTTTGTCTGCGGTACCTTCAAAAGGTTTTCCGGTAACAAAATCAATAAGATCACCGTCGTTAACTATAATATCCCCTTTCATAACACCAACGCGTAATTTGGGTCCTTGTAAATCTGCAAGTATCGCTACATTAAAACCAGATTCTTCACTTAATTTCCGTATAATTTTAATACGTTCTTTTACATCAGTATAGTCGGCATGCGAGAAATTTATTCTGAAAACATTAACACCTGCCTCCATCATTTTTTTTAACGTCTCTTTGCTACTTGTAGCCGGCCCAAGTGTAGCGACTATTTTGGTTCTTTTACGTTTTGGCATTATTCAAATATTAAGTTGTTCTTTGATTTAAGGGTTGCATACGCTATGCTATATGCGGTAATAACCTGAGAAATATCAAGTATTTTTGTTACTATGGATTTAGTTGATTCTGCAAATGATTCTGCATCTATTTTTAGGAAATAATCCACGTTTTTTAATTCTGGAATCAAATATTTTGTAACATAGGTGTCTTCTGTTTCAGTAAATAACCCCTGAGAGACTGATTTTTCAGATGCTATTTTAATTCTAAATGTATTTCCCAAAAGACTATATGTATTGTATTGAAAATGATCATCATATTGATACAAAGGAAAATTTGCTACGAGATCACCGTATTCAAAATTAATATCTTTTTTTTTTCTGAAAAGTTTTAAATTAAGCGTTTTGTTCAATAAAAAAGCTAACCTGTAGGATGCTAATGAGCTGTGAATGGCTATTAATTCATAATCATCATCTTCGAGGGTATCTAAAACTAACTTTCGAATAGCCACTTTGAACTAATTTTGTTTTCAGAATAAGCGCGAAATATACAAATAAAATACCCGAACAACTTTATTAAAACATAAAGATATTTACCGAAAACGATTGAGTTAGTATCTTTTTTCTCAGTTTTTTAAGATATTTCTAAGCAGAACAGGTTTTTTTTGAAAAATGTGAAATAGAATGGTATTACTGACTTGAGATTATTCTGGATTGAAACGCGAAAAAAGCTCTTTTTGAAGCTTTTTCTTCGGCTTTTTTCTTTGAAGTGGCTCGGGCTTTTGCAACTACCTTTTCATCAATCCAAAGTTTTACAGCAAAATGTTTCATTTCATCTTTGCCGGTATCTTCATAGATTTCGTAGTTAAAGGCTTTTTTCTCTTTCTGGCACCACTCGATCAACAAACTTTTGTAACTAATGATTTGCCCTTCCAGGCTTTCGATATCTACATAGGGATTGATAACTGCTTCTTGTATAAAACGTTCACAATAAGCAAACCCTCTATCAAGATAAATGGCTCCAATCAAAGCTTCAAAAAGGTTTCCATGAATATTTATGCCAAACTGAGATTTTGGGATATTTGTTCGTACCAGATCGATTAATTTAAGATCTTTCCCTAGTTCATTGAGATGTTTTCGACTTACTACTTTGGCTCTCATTTTGGTGAGATATCCTTCGTTACCCTCAGGAACTTCTTTAAATAAGTGAGCGGCAATAACACTGCTTAACATGGCATCGCCAAGAAATTCGAGTCTTTCGTAATTAACTGCATTTCCTTTTTTATCTTTTAAATTTAAAGATCTATGGGTAAATGCTTTTTCGTAAGGTTTAATGTTTTTGGGCTTAAAACCTAGAATTTTTTGAATTTTGGAAAAAAAATTCCCGTTCTTTTCAGAGCGGGAATTTAATATGTTACGAATAACATTCATTATTCGTTCAGTTTTTTAAATAACACACAAGCGTTATGACCTCCAAAACCAAAAGTATTACTCATTGCGTACGTAATATCACGTTTTTGAGCTTTGTTTAAGGTCAAATTCAAACTAGGATCTATGTTCTCATCCACTGTAGCGTGATTGATTGTAGGTGGCACTGTATTATGCTGCATAGCAAGTATAGAGGCAATAGCCTCAATAGCACCTGCAGCACCAAGTAAGTGACCTGTCATAGATTTTGTTGAGTTGATATTGATATTAGGTGCATGATTTCCAAAGACCTTGGTAATAGCTTTCAATTCTGCGACATCTCCTAATGGTGTGGAGGTGCCATGAGTGTTTATAGCATCTACTTGTTCTGGTTGTACACCTGCATCTCTTAAACAATTAAGCATTACGCGTTCTACACCTATTCCGTCTGGGTGTGGTGCGGTCATGTGATAGGCATCACTAGACATTCCACCTCCAACAACTTCGGCATAGATTTTTGCTCCACGTGCTTTAGCATGTTCATATTCTTCAAGAATAAGAGCTCCACCACCTTCACCAAGTACAAAACCATCTCTGGTTGCGTCAAATGGTCTAGAGGCAGTTTCGGGACTTTCGTTTCTTGTAGATAGTGCATGCATTGCGTTGAATCCTCCCATACCAGCAATAGTTACTGCAGCTTCGCTTCCTCCTGTAATGATAATATCACAATGTCCTAAACGAATATAGTTTAAGGCATCTATCATTGCATTTGCAGAAGAGGCACAAGCAGAAACTGTGGTATAGTTAGGCCCCATAAAACCATTTCGAATAGAAATGTGTCCCGGTGCAATATCTGCAATCATCTTTGGAATAAAGAACGGGTTGAAACGCGGAGTTCCATCACCGTTGGCATAACCAATCACTTCTTGTTGAAATGTTTCTATTCCTCCGATTCCGGCACCCCAAATCACGCCGACTCTAAATTTGTCAACCTTCTCAAGATCGATGGCAGCATCTTGTATCGCTTCTTCTGAAGAAACAATGGCGTACTGCGCAAATTTATCAAGTTTGCGTGCTTCTTTTCTGTCGAAATAATCTGTAGGAGAATAATTTTTGACTTCGCAAGCAAATTTAGTCTTGAATTTTTCGGTATCAAAATAAGTTATGGGGGCACAACCGCTTTTTCCGCTTGACAATCCTTTCCAATACTCATCAATATTGTTACCAATAGGTGTTAAGGCACCTAGTCCTGTGACTACAACTCGCTTAAGGTTCATACTTTGTGGTGAAGTTTGTTACTTTGCGTCTTCAATATAGGATATTGCTTGACCAACTGTTGCAATGTTTTCAGCTTGATCATCTGGAATCTGAATATCGAATTCTTTTTCGAACTCCATAATCAATTCTACGGTGTCTAGCGAATCCGCACCCAGGTCATTTGTGAAGCTAGCTTCATTTACAACCTCGTTTTCGTCTACACCTAATTTGTCAACGATTATCGCTTTTACTCTTGATGCAATGTCTGACATAATTTTTAATTTTAATTTTTAATTTAGGAGGCAAAAATAAAAAACTTTATTTTAAAACCCCATAATCCCGTAAAAATGTATTTGTGTTTTTATCAAATATAGGGAAGTATTGGCTTTTTGCTGCCTAAAATTGAATAATAATTATTTTTTTTGTGCTCTCTAATTAACAACCTTTCAGATTATGAAGCGTATTATAATTTTTGCTTCCGGCTCTGGTACCAATGCCGAAAACATCATCAAATACTTCTACAAGCGAAAAACTGCCGAGGTAACACATGTGTTCTCTAACAACCTGCGTGCCAAAGTATTAAAACGTGCCCATGACCTTAAAGTAAAGGCCTTGCACTTTGACAAAATTTCATTTTATGACACAAATGATGTGCTCAATATTTTAAAAGATGCACAACCAGACCTAATTGTACTTGCTGGATTTTTATGGATTTTCCCAAAAAAAATTATTGATGAATTTCCTAATAGGGTTATAAATATTCATCCGGCACTCTTACCAAAGTATGGGGGAAAAGGCATGTATGGCCATCATGTTCATGAAGCAGTAGTGCGCAATAAAGAAAAAGAAAGTGGAATCACTATTCATTATGTAAGTGAACAGTATGATGAAGGAGCCATTATTTTTCAGGCCAGAACACCCATTTCTGAAACAGACTCTGCCGAGGATGTCGCCAAGGCCATTCATCAATTAGAATATAAACATTTTCCTGTCGTTATAGAAAAGGTGTTAGGTTTGAGGGATGAAGCTCCCTCCGCCCCCAAAGGGGGAACCTAACTGTTATGGATATGGGGTGATGAGTATTTGAGAGGTGAGGTTATTTGCTGCGCACATTTTGAGTGATGAGAATGACTACTATCATAAAGTTATCATTCCTGCACAGGCAGGAATCCAAAATAAATATAGTTTTTCTATATGTAAAGCTTTGTGCAAAGTATAGGAAAAGTTATTATGACAATGACAAAGTAGAAGATGTGGTCAGCGCTATTTATTAATTGGAAACAGGTGAGTTTTTGAGTATATGAGAGGTGAGGTTATTTGTTGCGCACATTTTGAGTGATGAGAATGACTACTATCATAAAGTTGTCATTCCTGCGCAGGTAGGAATCCATAGTATCATGTAGTTTTTTCTATATGTAAAGCTTTGCATAAAATACAGGAATACCTCTCAACAAACAACCATAAACGATCAACTAATAACAATGGCAAAAAAAGAAAAGTTTTATGTAGTCTGGGAAGGGCATCGACCAGGAATTTACACCAAATGGGATGATTGTAAGGCCGCTGTAAAAGGGTATGCGAGTGCAAAATATAAGTCTTTTGATTCTTTTGATATTGCAAAAAAGGCATATAATGGCGATTATGAGGATTATAAAGGTAAAAGCAAAGCCAAAAAGACATTAACAGCAGATCAGTTATCAAAAATAGGAGAACCAAATCTGTATTCTATTGCCGTAGATGCCGCTTCGAGCGGTAACCCTGGCAAAATGGAATATCGGGGCGTAGATACACAGACCGAAAAACAACTATTTCATCAAGGACCTTTTGCTCAAGGAACAAATAATATAGGAGAGTTTTTGGCCTTGGTACATGGGTTGGCCTATCTTAAAAAGAAAAATAGTGATCGCATAATTTACTCAGATTCAAAAATTGCAATTGGATGGGTAAAAAAGAAAACCTGTAGAACAAAGCTACAGCGAAATGCCAAAAACAGAGCAATGTTTGATTTGGTAGACAGAGCTATACAATGGCTTAAAGAAAACAAATACACTACCAAAATTGTAAAATGGGAAACCAAAGCCTGGGGTGAAATTCCGGCAGATTTTGGAAGGAAATAATTGCTAGAGCTCGCCAGAGAAGCGCTACTATGCTTTAATAGTGTTGCTATAGTATACTATTGAAGGCTTGTAAACTGTCTTAGAGCTTGGCTTTTTAGTGAATTATATAAGGAATACGTAGGGTAAGTTTCTATTGAATTACCGAATACGTATACTTTTTAGATATTCTGAAGGATTCATTACTGCAATTTTAGAAGCTTTAAAATCTTTTTCGTTTCTGGTTATGATAATGTTACAGTTTTCATGAAGCGCACAATAATATTGCAAAGCATCCTCAAAATCTGAAAAGTTAGATAAAAATCCCTTCTCAATTATGGTGCCCGTCAAATCCGAAGTTTTAGAAATCGTTTTAAATTTACGCAACTTGTTTTTAACTATTTGTTTGTTTTCGTAGCGTGATAATATGTAATATATAGTCGCATACGAAAGTGCAGAAATTGTAAGGCCAACTTCTCCTTTATCAGCTAGTGTTGCTATTTGGGCAGCATCGTTGTAAAAAGGATCTCTTTCGCCCAGCAGATCCAGTACGATATTGGTGTCTAGAAATAAGCTATCCACATTATTTATATTTATCAGCTAGATAATCGGTGTAAGCTTCCTTATAACTCAAATTTGGAGGCAAGCGTACGCCAGTACGCATACTACTAACAAACGGAGAGATTTTAATATCATCTTCAAAATGTTTGGTTTCTTTGTCAATTACAGATTTTAGAAACGCTTCTACCATTCTCGAAAGACTCTTTTGATGGGCGGCCGCATATGCTTTTGCTTTCTCAATAGTTTGCTTATCTAGTTTTAATGTTAGTTTGGTATCCATAGCATTTATATTAACTACACGTACAAAATTACAAAATTAATACGTATTTTACAAATAATCTACAATAGCATATAGTAAAGAGAGAAGTAAAAAATAATATCGAGGATGTCTTTTGAAGTCAAATTGAATATTACCTGGTAAACATTGCAATTAATTGATCCTTATCTTGTAATCGTGCCTCATACAACTCAATAATTTTTTCTGTTTTTTCTTTGTTTTCCTGATAGAGATTTTCAATATCCTGATAACCAACTGCGCTATCATGATTATTTTGAGTATAAATAGCATTAGCTTTTGTCTCTAAAAATTCACCAACGGGCGTTTCCAAAATTTCTGCCAATTGATACAATCGCTCTACAGTAAGTTTGGTTTCATTTTTTTCTAGCTTGCTATAAGCTACCTGGCTAATGTCAAGCTCTTGCGCAATATATTCGTGAGAATATCCTTTTTGTTTTCGTTTGGTTTTTATTTTCTCTAACACTGTTTCCATAACTAATAGTTATAAATTTTTGATCAAAAAGTAATAAATATGTTTCAAAAGTTATAGAAGTCTTATGGGTTTTTTAATAATTTTGATTTCGAGTTTTTAAAATATAATACTCAATTACCTACCCCACTGTTTTCAAAAACAACATAAATATTGTAACTAAAGTAAGCATAGGTATGCTCTATTTTTAGTGCTCAAAATATTAGGCGGAAACTGAAAAGCCTTGAATAGAGTAGGTAAGTTCTTAAAACTAATATGACAACATGAAAAACACACACAGATTTTCTGGTTACCCAATCTTAATTTGCTTTTTAGTCATTTCTTTATTCAACTTATCTTGTAGCAGAAATGATAATTATGATCATCAAGTCGTTCAAGAATATGATGGAAAAGATATTTTTAAAGGTATTTACTTTTTTGGAAATGAATTCGTTGATCAAATACCAACATTAAAAAATTCTGCAATCGCCAATGTGATTAACAAGAGTCCAGAATTGCAAAATAATTTAGATTATTTTGCAGATTTAATTATTGGTCAAATTCAAAGTCAGGATCAAAATTTCTTTAATGATTTTGAAAATTTAATGAAAAGTAAGAATCAAATTAAGATCACTCAAGGGCTTGACTTAGGTACGCAAAAAATTCTCGAAACCTTTAAAAGTGAAGTTGGCGACACGAAATACACTTATAATGACATCACAAAAACAATAAGAGAGAATAAACTTGAGAATTTAATTGATAAAGACGGACGAATAGATGAAACCTTACTGGCAGAAGTGCTTAAAAAACAGATAAGTAGTAATTTTAGTAATCCAAATACGAAAAGCGGTGATTGTCTTGCAGCTGCAATAGCAGTAGCAGCTTATGTGGTTGTAGTAGTTGTTGCCGGTGCAGCGGTAGCAGTTAATATAGCAGCTGCGGTTAATGTCGATGCTGCTGTAAATGGTTACATCGCAATCAATATTGAGTTTGTTGGAGATATCAATTTTGGCGGAGGTGGTATTACTGGCGGAGGTGGTTATAGAATGAGACAAATTCCAGAGCCACCACAAGAGGCTGGAAATAGTAAATCATTAGAAACAGAAATGTTTATAGATCAGCTTACTAAAATAGAATATTAGTTTGACCAAAAATTCAATAATCCAATTTTCCGTAGGAGTCATAACCTTCTGGGTATTTTTTTTAGGTTTACTTTTTTTGGTTTCATTGAGATCACCATTTATTATAAATCGTGAGACAAAGTTATCTATAAGAGGAGTATTTCCTGAGGGATGGGGTTTTTTTACTCGTAATCCAAGAGAGGAGACTTTGCACTTGTATTTAAAAACTAAAAATGATACTTATGTTGAAAGCTTAGAATCTTGTAGCGGCTCCAAATATTTATTTGGAGTTTCACGAGATTGCAGGATGAAAAGTGCTGAAATAAATACTCTTTCAAAACAAGTACACGATAGTCTTTGGACTATAGGCGATACAAATAAGTTTATTTTGGATACGTGTGCTGAATTATTTTTCGTAAAAAATGTATTGCCCTATAGCACTACTAAAGGAGATGTTTTTATAGTAAAAAAAGAACGTATCCCATGGGCATGGTCGTGGAATCACAAAAATATAATTATGCCATATAAAATTATTCATTTGTATGTTGAATGATATTGTTAAATCTTATAAAGACTTAATTACTAAATATAGTCAAGATAATCCATGGACGAGTATTTATGGTCTTGCCAGATCAATGATGGCAGTAAGCTTATTGATTACATTTTGGTTTAGTGATAGTATTGTATTATTTAAAGATTATGATCTTGTTGATAGCACTCAGTTGAACATGCTAGAACAATTTAGTTTTTTCTACCTATTATCTAATAATTTGGTTTGGGCTAAAATAATTTCAATACTTGTATTGTTTAGTGTAATTTCTGGATACTTTCCTCAAGTTACGAGTGTATTGCATTGGTGGATTGCATTTAGCTTTATTTCTTCTTCTACGGTTCTTGAGGGAGGTGATCAATTAAATTCCATAATGACCTTTTTACTTATTCCAATCGCAGTAACAGACAATAGAATTTGCCATTGGCACCGATCAATATATAGTGATGCTCCAAGGCTAAAAATGATAGCTTGGTCATGTTATCTAATTATAACTCTTCAAGTTTCAATTGTTTATTTTCATGCGGCTACTGCAAAATTTGCCGTTGAAGAATGGGTAAATGGAACGGCAGTTTATTATTGGTCAACACATCATTTTTTTGGTGTTAATGAATCTCTTAGGAACATATTATTTTACGTTACTTCAAAAAAAGTAATAGTGGTATTTATTACGTGGGGAACACTTTTGTTAGAGATTATATTATTTGCATGGGTTTTTATGAAAAGAAATACATGGAATTGGAAGCTACTGCTTATTTTTGCCATAGGTTTTCATTTTGGAATTATCATATTACATAGTTTGGTTAGTTTTTTCTTTTCTATGATTGGGGCTTTAATTTTATACTTGATTCCAAAAAATTTAAAATTTAAAAAATTGTAGTATGAAGGAAATAATCATTTTGTCTGCAATATTATTCACATCAATAATTCTTATACCTCTATTTTTTGTTGTATGGCCGCCAAAAAAAATCAACGGACTTTATGGTTATAGAACCCCAAGATCTATGAAAAATCAAAAAAATTGGGATGCGGCTCAGCGGTATTCCTCTAGGTTGTTGTTAAAGTTTAGTATCATTTCCTTCTTACTTTTTTTGATCTTGTTACTTTTTTTAAACCCGGGGGCATCTTTTCTAGTTGCAATCGGTGTATGGATGATTGGTGCATTAACCACGATTATGTTTACAGAAATGTATTTAAAAAATTTGTAATGTATAGGATAATGAGAGTTTTTCAAATCTTTTGCTACTTATTTTGCAATTTTTGTTTGGCTCAAAATATTGTAGGAAAATGGTCTGGATCTTTAGAAATACAAAATACCCCGTTACCGCTGGTCTTTACAATTCAGGAAGCTAATAGTATATACACTTCTACTATGGATAGTCCTGCACAAGGGGCAAAGGGCATTATTGTAAACAAAACTACAGTCAAAGATTCTTCAGTTGCTTTTTTGATCAAAAATATAGACGCATCCTATCAGGGGATTATTAAAAATGATACCTTGATTTCAGGGATATTTAAGCAAGCAGGTTATGAACTCACATTAGAGCTTTCAAAAAGCAGAAAAGATAAGGTATTATACAGACCTCAAGAACCATTACCACCATATCCTTATAGAAATGAAAATGTAACTTTCAAAAACAAACACGGCAACGAACTCTCTGGCACCTTGTCTTTGCTAGAAGAAACAGGTGTCGCTTCTCCCGTAGTAATACTCATTAGTGGTAGTGGGCCACAAAACAGAGATTCAGAAATTTTTGGACATAAACCTTTTTTGGTGATTGCCGATGATCTTGTACAAAAAGGCATTGCAGTGTTACGTTTTGATGAGCGAGGTGTGGGGCAATCAGAAGGTAATTTTAAAACGGCAACTACGTTGGATTTTGCCAATGATGTTGAGGCCGCAGTTTCTTTTCTTTTAAATAAAAAAAACGTAAATTTTAATACTATTGGTCTTATAGGCCATAGCGAAGGAGGCTTAGTGGCGTCTATGGTGGCTGCTCGATCAAAGTATATAGATTTTGCTGTACTGCTGGGAACCCCCGGGATACCAGGGGACGAAATCCTATACACACAATCACAAAAAATACTAGAAAAATCTAACATTGATAAAAGCAGGATTGATAAAATTTCTACTGTAAACAGAAAAAGCTATGATTTAATAAAAAAAAGTAAAAATCAAAAACAATTGAGAAATGAGCTAGAGCATCATATACAAAAATCGATTTCTAGTCTTGACCTCTTACACCAAAAACCCAAGCATCTAGACGATCAACAGTATAGTCAACAATTAGTAGATCAAATGCTGTCACCGTGGTTTCTTTTTTTTGTAAAAAGTGATCCAAAAAAGTATCTAAAAAAAATGAAATGCCCTGTATTGGCAGTTTATGGCGAAAATGATGTGCAGGTCCTTCCTGATGAAAACCTGATCGCACTTAAAAAAGCATTTAAAAAAAGAAGTAATAAGGATTATAAAATTGTAACATTACCGGCACTCAATCATCTGTTTCAACAAAGTAAAACAGGTCTTCCTGGTGAGTACGGAGTCATTAAAGAAACCTTTTCACCGGTTGCATTACAAATAATAGGAGATTGGATTGTAAAGAAAACAAATACACCACCAAAATTGTAAAATAGGAAACCAAGGCTTGGGGTGAAATCCCGGCAGATTTTGGAAGGAAATAATTGCTAGAGCTCGCCAGAGAAGCGCTACTGTGCTTTAATAGTGTTGCTATAGTATACTATTGCGGGCTTGTAAACTGTCTTAGAACTTGGTTTTTTAGTGAATTATTAAAGAATACGTAGGGTAAGTTTCTATTGAATTACCGAATACGTATACTTTTTAGATATTGAACTCATCTTGACTTTTTGTGTTTAACCGAAAATGAGCTAAAATTTAACCAAATGAGGCACTTTTTGAAAGTCATAGCAGCGCTACGGGTAAGAAAAGTAACGAAATATGGGTGAATTTTAGTCATTTTTTAGGAAATAGAAAAAGTCAAGATGAGTTCATTCTGAAGGATTCATTACTGCAATTTTAGAAGCTTTAAAATCTTTTTCGTTTCTAGTTATGATCATAAAAAAATACCATGGAAAAGCATCCAAGGTATTTTCATATTTGATTTTTATGTATTGGGGTTTAGCTACCACATGCACCAAGGTTGGTCCAGCCACTCGTAGTTCTTTGATATAAAGATCCTTGATAGGTAACTTGATCACCTGTAGCATAGGATCTGCCATTTACATATTCTTCTACTCCAGCACATGGATCATTGTTAGTTGCACCACAAGCACCAAGGTTATTCCATCCACTCGCGGTTCTTTGATACAATGTGCCTTGATAGGTAACTTTATCACCCGTAGCATACGCTCTACCGCTTACATATTCTTCTACACCTGCACATATATCTCCGCCAGTATCTGGGAATGGATATATAGTACCGATAAAAGTTTTGTCTGTGTTTGATAAACTAGTATTGTTACCTACAGCCACGTTATCCAAGGTGTGTTCTGCAGGAATAGAGTAATGCATGATTGATAATGGATCATATTGACTATAATTGGTGACATTAGCTTCATAACGTCTAAAAAGATTAAAGTCTACTTGATCTCGTGACCAATTGTTTGGTGGCCCTGCATAATATGCATATACTGCTTCTCTATCCCAATTGATACCAGCAACAGGGTTTTGATGTTCATGAATTAATCCCAGCGCATGTCCAAATTCGTGAATTGTTGTTCTTCTAAATTCTGTATCGGTAGTATTGTTATCAAACCATCCAAAATGCATACTGTGGGCAAAACTATTAGAATCGGTACCCAGATACGACCAAGAGCCGGTTTCATTGGCATATTGTCCTTCTCTAAAAGCAATTTTAATATTCGCATTGCTATTAGAAGATACCCATTCGAATTTGAGATTTGCATATGCTTCCCATGCCACTGCATACTGCCTTACTTTTGATTGAACGAAGTTATTTCCGTTCAAAAATTTTATACGAATAGTTTGACCTGGTTCCCACTGTTTTGCTTTAACACTGGCCGCTTTTGCACCATTTGTGTCCCATTTTGCAATACAAACGTGAGGAATACTTTTTGAAACTGTTAATTGATCTGCTGCTACAGCATCGTCAACAGCTTCTTTTTCACAGTTAGACAATAAAAACGAAGCCGAAATTGCTACGATGAGCTTCGCTACATGTACTTTTTTCATAATACTATAAGTTTGAGTTTGTGATTAAACAGTGAAACGTCTTCACGAAGAATATATTTCACATATTTCATAAAAATTTCTTAAAAATCTAAAATTATATCGAATTACTAACGTTTTTACTGTTAAATTTTTAAGATTTGTTTAATTGAACGAATAAATATGCATTGTAGATTTCAAGAAAACCAAGACATTAATTTTTCAATCCAACATGATGTCTTTTGATGTATATCAGATTGTTTAAGATTCGTATAGATTTCGAAAAAGCGTAAAGGTTTTATGAGAAGGAAAACCTATATTTGCAAAAAATTATACGCTATTTTATGAGCAAATTATTAATTGTAGGCTCTGTTGCCTTTGATGCTATTGAGACTCCTTTTGGGAAAACAGATAAAATTTTAGGTGGAGCTGCTCCTTATATTGCACTTTCTGCATCTAATTTTAATGTTTCTGCTGCTGTTGTTTCGGTTATAGGCGAAGATTTTCCAGAGGAATATCTTACAATGCTTCAAAAAAGGAATATAGATACTTCGGGTATTGAATTGGTAAAGGGAGGGAAAACCTTTTTCTGGAGTGGTAAATATCACAATGATTTGAATGCCAGAGATACTTTAGACACACAACTTAACGTATTGGCAGATTTTAATCCGGTAGTTCCTGAAACCTATAAAGATGCTGAAATTGTGGTACTAGGTAATCTAAACCCTTTAGTACAGCTAAGTGTTTTAGAGCAAATGTCTACAAAACCAAAGTTGGCAATCTTGGATACCATGAATTTCTGGATGGAAGAGGCTTTTATAGAAGATCTGCGTAAAGTAATTGCAAAAGTTGATGTAATTACTATTAATGATGAAGAAGCAAGACAATTAAGTGGAGAATTTTCTTTGGTAAAAGCCGCAAGAGTAATTGAAAATATGGGACCAAAATATGTTGTGATTAAGAAAGGAGAACACGGTGCCTTATTGTTTCACGAAGAACAGATTTTCTTTGCACCTGCCTTGCCGTTAGAAGAAGTGTTTGATCCAACAGGAGCAGGAGATACTTTTGCAGGGGGATTTGCAGGATATTTGACAAAGACTGGAGATATTTCTTTCGAGAACATGAAAAATGCAATTATTCATGCGTCTAATCTGGCTTCATTTTGCGTTGAAAAGTTTGGAACAAAACGGATGGAGAACTTAAACAGAGAAGAAGTTCAAAAAAGGTTGCAACAGTTTAAGAAATTAACACAATTTGAAATAGAATTGTCATAAAAAAGAATAGCCCTGAAACACTGTTTTGGGGCTTTTTTAGTTATGGATTACCCAATACAACACGAACTTAGAATTTTTGGAATACAATGAGTGATGCATTAAAACATGAATGTGGTATAGCATTTATACGACTACTAAAGCCATTAGCCTATTATAAAGAAAAATATGGCAGTGCATTTTATGGAGTAAATAAAATGTATCTAATGATGGAAAAACAGCATAATCGAGGACAAGATGGTGCAGGATTTGCAAGTATTAAACTAGATACCCCCCCAGGAGAACGATATATAAGTAGAGTGCGTTCTAGTGCTGCGCAACCAATTCAGGATATTTTTTCACAAATTAATGATAGAATTAATAAGGAGCTGGTCGATCATCCTGAATATGTAGATAATGTTGATCTTCAGAAAAAAAACATACCCTACATAGGAGAGGCACTTCTAGGACATGTACGTTACGGAACCTTTGGTAAAAATAGCGTAGAAAGTGTTCATCCGTTTTTAAGGCAAAATAACTGGATGCATCGTAATCTTATTGTTGCTGGTAATTTTAATATGACAAACAACGATGTGTTGTTTGATAATCTTGTGCGACTGGGACAGCACCCAAAGGATAAAGTAGATACCGTTACTGTAATGGAAAAAATTGGTCACTTTCTTGATTCTGAAGTGGCAAAACTATATAAACAATTAAAGAAAGAAGGATACAATAAGATTGATGCTTCTCCACAAATAGTAGAACGCCTAAATGTTGCTAAAATTCTTAGAAAATCGTCAAGAGACTGGGATGGTGGTTATGCAATGGCAGGAATGTTGGGTCATGGAGACGCATTCATATTAAGAGACCCCGCAGGAATAAGACCAACATATTATTATAAAGATGACGAAGTTGTTGTTGTGGCTTCAGAAAGACCAGTGATACAAACAGTATTTAATGTGCCTTTTGATGAAGTTATAGAATTAGATCCAGGAAAAGCTATTATTGTAAAAAAGAATGGCGATACAACTATAAAGAGAATTATTGATCCATTAGAACGAAAAGCATGCTCTTTTGAGCGTATTTATTTTTCAAGAGGAAGTGATGCCGAAATTTATAAGGAAAGAAAAGATCTGGGAAAATTAATTATGCCTCAGGTTTTAGAGGAAATTAACCACGATACGTTTAATACCGTTTTTTCTTTTATTCCGAACACCGCCGAAACTTCTTTTTACGGAATGGTAGAAGCAGCTCAAGACGAATTAAATAAACAGAAAAACGAAACTATTCTTTCTGAAAAAGAAACATTAACCGATGAACGCTTGTCCGAAATCCTTTCTTCGAGATTAAGAACAGAAAAAATAGCCATCAAAGATGCAAAGCTTAGAACATTTATAACAGAAGATAGTAGCAGAGATGATTTGGTTGCCCATGTGTATGACGTGACTTATGGGGTGGTACAACCCCAAGATAATCTTGTAATTATAGACGATAGTATTGTACGAGGAACCACGCTTAAGAAGAGCATCATCAAAATGGTGGACAGGTTGAATCCTAAAAAGATCGTTATTGTCTCTTCTGCACCCCAAATTCGTTATCCGGATTGTTATGGGATCGATATGGCTAGGTTAGAAGGTCTAATTGCTTTTAAGGCATCACTAGAACTCTTAAAAGAAAATGGGAATTATGATTTGGTAGAAAAAGTATATGATAAATGCAAGGCTCAAGAAAATCTTGAAGATGCTGAAGTTCAGAACTTTGTGAAAGAGATTTATGATGGGTTTTCTAATCAGGAAATAAGTGATAAAATAGCAGAATTGTTGAGTGATAAAACGGTAAATGCCGAGCTTAGAATCATTTATCAAACCGTTGAAAACCTGCATCAGGCTTGCCCTAAGAACCTGGGAGATTGGTATTTTACTGGTGATTATCCAACCGTTGGAGGAAATAGAGTGGTTAATAAAGCATTTATAAATTTCTTTGAAGGTAAAAACGAAAGAGCGTACTAAAAAGCAAAAAAAAATTGATGTTAAAAAGGGTTAATTTGTGTATTTCAACAATTATTTTGACCTTTCATCTAAAACATTTTTTCACAATGAATTTCCGTCTTATATTAGCAAAGCCATAGCATAAGTAGGTTAAGTTCATGGTAGATTTGGGGCAAAAAAAGGTGGATTTTCCACCTTTTTTTATTTTACGACAGTTCGTAATTATTTATATAAAAAAGAGTCGCAATTTGCGACTCTTTTGTTTTGTCTAAGAAAAATAAATGCTCTATTTACTTTGAGCATATCTGCTTGATACCTCGTTCCAGTCGATTACATCATAAAATGCTGAAATATAATCCGGACGGCGATTCTGATAATTTAGGTAGTAAGCATGTTCCCATACATCTATTCCCAAAATAGGAGTTCCTCCACAACCAACACCGGGCATCAAAGGATTATCCTGATTAGGAGTAGAACATATTTCTACTTTACCGCCTTGGTGAACACACAACCAGGCCCACCCAGAACCAAAACGTGTTGCAGCAGCACCAGAGAAAGCATCTTTAAATGCATCAAAAGAACTGTAAGCGGCATGTATCGCATCTGCCAACTCACCAGAAGGTTTACCCCCTCCATTAGGAGACATTACCTCCCAAAACAAATTGTGATTGTAATACCCTCCACCATTATTTCTAACCGCGGTATTAGACATATCAAGATTAATAAGAATATTTTCTATAGTCTTACCCTCAAGATCTGTCCCTTCAATAGCAGCATTTAGTTTACTGGTATATCCAGCATGATGTTTATCATGATGAATTTCCATGGTACGGGCATCTATATGGGGTTCTAACGCATCAAAAGCGTAGTTTAACTTTGGTAATTCGAATGACATATTTTACTTATTTGATTAATAAAAAAATGAAAATGACATCAAATTTAACAATTAGTGTGATGAATAAAAATTAATAATTGTTATAAATTAATTAAAACAAAGTGAAGCGGTCTCATTTTCTATTTAGTAACATTGTTGTCTTATTAAAATAAACAAAAAATCTCGAAACTTTCTAAAATGAAGAGGTCTCAGGGTTTTAATCGGTTAAGGAGGTTGCTTTTTCACTTTTTTAAAACATCCTATTTTCAACATGAATTATAGGCTGTAGTTAACGTTGCGTCGAAAGTATTAAAAACGCTTATCTGGCATTTTCACTACTCATCCCATTCCTGAATCCTTCCCAGAGTGAAGCACTTTTAGCTCCCTTCCTTTTAGACGACATTGTGCCAGCCATGGGCGAGCTGGAGCCGCGGACAAAAGAAATGGTATAAAAGATTCATCGGTTAAAAATATTAATGCTATTCTAAACTAGAGCCTTTTTAAATTTAGTCTAGGCTCTTGTTTCTTGAAGCAATAGCAATCTTGAGTCTTTACCGGATACTTATAATTTAGTAACTTAATTAGGTAAGTAAATGCTATATAAACAACCACTTTTAGTACTTTAGTAAAAAAAACGAATTGGATTCTAATAGCGCTTTCACCGTTTACAATGCAGCCGCCGGAGCTGGAAAAACGTATACGTTGGTAAAAGAATATTTGATCACTTTATTAAAAGGAGAGTTCAAAGACAGTTATAAAAATATATTGGCAATTACCTTTACCAATAAGGCTGTGGCCGAAATGAAAACCAGAGTGCTAGAAAATCTGGTTGCCATTAGTAATCCTAATACTCCATCAACATATCAGGAAATAGTAAAGGATCTTATTGCCGACACAAAAATCCCGGAAGAAAAGCTTAAACAAAAAGCAAGTAGAATCCTGAAAAGTGTTCTGCATAACTATGCCGCTTTTGATATTGTTACCATCGACACATTTACACACAGAGTAATCAGGACCTTTGCACATGACCTTGGGATTCCTATGAATTTTGAGATCGAAATGGATACCGAAGCCCTAATTAAAGAGGCAGTAGATGCGGTGATAGCCAAAATAGGATTGGACCGTGAACTTACCAAATTGATCATTGATTTTGCAATAAGTAAGTTAGAAGAAGATAAAAGCTGGGATATAACGCTAGAGCTTAATAAAGTGGCCCAACTTCTGTTTAGTGAAAACGATCGAGAGCACCTCGACCGTATTTCTGATAAAACGATCGAGGATTTTGAAGGTTTGAAAGGTATTTTGTCTGATAAAATTGAGGAGGCAAAAAAGAACATCATTTCCTTAGCAAGTACTATTCTTCAATTAATTAATAAGCATGGAATTGATGAAAAAGATTTTAAAGGAAGCTATATTCCTAAGTATTTTGTGAAATTGAGAAATGGAGAGACCAAAATTGATTTCATCAAGACAAAATGGATGCAAGAAATAGAAACCACAGATTTTTATAATAAAACACAGGATCCCGGTAAAAAAGATTTAATAGATGCGATAAGACCCTCAATAGAAGAGGCTTTTTTAAAAACAAAGCAACAGTTGATTCAAGTAAGACTTTTGCAGAATATTATTAAAAATATTATTCCTGTCTCTGTACTTAATAGTATTAACAAGGAATTAGTAAAAATTAAAAAAGAAAGAAAGATTCTGCTTATATCAGAATTTAATTCGATCATAAGCAAAAGTATTCAGGGTCAACCCGCTCCATTTATCTATGAAAGATTAGGAGAACGATATCGAGATTATTTTATTGATGAATTTCAGGACACTTCAGAATTACAATGGAATAATCTGATTCCACTTATTGACAATGCCGTTGCCACAGAAACATTGACCGGTAAAAAAGGTAAAATAACAATTGTTGGAGATGCCAAGCAGGCTATTTATAGATGGAGAGGCGGAAAAGCAGAACAATTTATAGAATTATCATCTCATCAAAATCCTTTTTCGGTAAAAGAAAAACAAGTACTTAACCTGCCAAGAAATTATCGAAGCCATGAAGAAATCGTCGGATTTAACAATAGTTTTTTTACCTTTTTGTCTGGGGATTTTAGTAATGAAAAACATAAAGAACTCTACCTGCAAGGCAATAATCAAGAAGCAAACTCTAAAAAAGACGGTTATGTAAATATATCATTTATTGAAGCCAAAAACGTTGCCGAAGAACATGAAGTTTATCCACAAAAGGTATATGAAATAGTACTCGAACTTCGAGAAAAAGGATATGTTCTAAAAGACATTTGTATTATAGTAAGAAAACAAAAAGAAGGGGTTGCCATTGCTGATTTTCTTATCGAAAAAGGATTGACGATAATTTCGTCAGAAACGCTATTAATCAAAAACGCTCCAGAAGTAGTATTTATCATCGATTTGATTACCTGGTTTGTGCAGCCGGGTAACCTTCTGGCAAAAACCAATATGCTGCACTTTCTTTCTAGACACATTTCAAAACAAGAAAAGCATTCGTTTTTACAAAAAATGGTGGCTGCCAATAATGTAGCGTTTGTAGTAGAATTAAAAACCCTGGGAATAGATTTTGATTTTGATCAGCTCGCTGTTAAACCCCTTTATGATGCCGTAGAATATATTGTAAGCTGCTTTAATTTGGCACAAACAACCCCTGCCTACATCCAGTTTTTTCTAGATGTAGTATTTACGTTCACACAAAGAAACACAGAGGGTATGATTGGTTTTCTAGCGTATTGGCAAGAAAAAAAAGACAAACTTAGCATTGTTGCGCCCAAGACCGAAGATGCCGTGCAGATTATGACCATACACAAGGCCAAAGGCTTAGAGTTTCCATGCGTAATTTATCCATATGCCAATATAGACATCTATAAAGAAATAGAGCCCAAGACATGGCTTACGGTTGCCAAAGAAGATTTTTCTGATTTTGAAGAGGTTTTTATTGATTACAACAAAAAAATCTCTGAATATGGTAAGAATGCACATCACATTTTTTCTGAAAGACAAGCACAATTAGAACTAGACACGTTTAATTTATTATACGTTGCATTTACAAGAGCAAAAGAACAGCTATATGTCGTTTCTAAGTTAGAATTAACTACTAAAGGAGATAGTAACCCTAATAGATTTTCAGGAAAACTCATCGCCTACTTAAAAAATATAGGACATTGGGATATTGAAAAGAAGGAGTATTCTTTTGGAAATTCTTTTAAACCTGCAATAAAAACTATTGAAACTAATGATCATGAGAAGGCTATAAAGTTGTCTCATTTTGATGACTCCTCAAAAACCTATAAAATTCATATCGTAACAAATTCTGGAAAATTATGGGATACTGCTCAAAAAAACGCAATTGAAAAAGGAAATCTGATACATGATTTAATGGCTTCTGTTTATACCCAAAATGACATAGAAAAAGTAATTGAAGATGCATATAAAAGAGGAGAAATAACTATTCCTGAAAAAGAAACACTTACACAAGAAATACAAAAGCTTGTAAATCACCCCGAATTATCCAAATATTTTTTAGCAGAAAACAAGGTGTATAATGAACGAGATATTATTTCAGAAGGACGATTTTTTCGTCCGGATAGAATTGTGATTGGTAAAAATGGCAATACAACCATAATAGATTATAAGACTGGTGCTTATCAAGGACTTCACGCAGAACAAGTGCAGAAATATGCAACTGTTCTTGAAAAGATAGGATATCGTATTGAAAACAAAATTCTTATCTATTTTAATGAGGACATCACTTTAAAATACATATAAATTAGAGGTCATTTTTGTAATTACTAAAAGAAATCTAAGGATAAAAGGTATTTTTATCTTATAATTGTACCATAATTATTAAGATAAGCACTATTATTTTTGTCTGAAAAGGTTAAAATTTTTATTGTTTTTATGGCTAAAACACTATAAAAAAAAAGGTTAATCCCTTTGAAAACAGCCATATTTACTGGCCTATTAAGAAAAATTTATTAGATTTATCTTTGACAGTTATGTTTAACATATTACATTTGCTCTAATTAACACTTAAAAATTAAATTATTGAATATGAAACATCTTAGCAGATTTTTAGTTGCTTCGTTATTAGTACTAGGGGTTAGTACTTCGAATGCACAAGATGAAAACAATCCTTGGGCGGTTTCTATAGGCGTTAATGCCGTTGATATCTTTCCTACTGGGGGAGATTTACCTTTTCAAGGAGAAATTTTCGACGAATTTTTTAACGCTAGTGACCACTGGAACATCCTTCCTTCTGTTTCAAAAGTATCTGTTGGTAGATATATAGGAGATGGTTTTACCTTCACCGTGTCTGGGTCGGTTAATAAAATAGATAAGCTTGGAGAATTCCCTGACGGAACGGCTCAAGAAGCAGATGATTTATCTTATTATGCTGCTGACGGTAGAATTAGCTATAGCCTAAAAAACGTTTTAAAAACAGGTTGGTTTGACCCTTACTTAGGTGTAGGTGGTGGATATACCTGGGTTGATGAGATAGGTGCAGGAACTTTAAACGGTTCTTTAGGACTTAACTTTTGGTTAACCGAAAACTTAGCATTCAACGTTCAGACTACTTACAAGCATGTATTCGAGGATTATGAAGTAAACAACTATCCTCCAACTCACTTCCAACACTCTGCTGGGATTACTTTCGCTTTCGGAGGTAAAGATACAGATGGTGATGGTGTATATGACAAAGACGATGAGTGTCCAGATGTTCCTGGTTTAGAAGAATTCAACGGATGTCCTGATACAGATGGTGACGGGATTACTGATGCTAAAGACGACTGTCCTGATACTGCTGGTACTGCCGAGTTCAATGGATGTCCTGATACAGATGGTGACGGAGTGCCAGATCCTAAAGACGAATGTCCTACTGAAGCTGGTTTAGCTGAACTTAACGGATGTCCTGATGCTGATGGTGATGGAATCGCTGATGCTAAAGATGGTTGTCCAAATGAAGCAGGTCCTGCTGAAAATAATGGATGTCCTTTCCAGGATAAAGATGGTGATGGTGTCTTAGACAAAGATGATAACTGTCCAGATGTTGCAGGTACTGTTGCAAACAACGGATGTCCTGAAGTAACTGAAGAGATACAAAAAACACTTAATGAGTATGCTGCTCAAGTATTATTTGACTCAGGTAAGTCTTCAATTAAAGATGAGTCTACAAAAGTACTTAATGATATCATCGCGATCTTAAAAGAGTATCCTACTGCTAAGTTTACAATAGAAGGACACACTGATAGTGCTGGTAGTGCAAAACTTAACCAGAGATTATCAGACTCTAGAGCAAATGCAGTTAAGAATTTCTTAGTAGAAAACGGTGTAGATCAGTTTAGATTATCTGCTGTTGGTTACGGAGAAGACAGACCTATTGCTACTAATAAAACTAGAGCTGGTAGAGCCAAAAACAGACGTGTAGAGATTAACTTGAATAAATAATAAGAAAATCTCTTAATAATAAATAACCAAAACGTCCCGATAAATCGGGACGTTTTTTATTTTTAGAAAGTTGAATAACTATTTAAAATATTAGTGTTTGAAAAGTTTTCTAAAAGAAGTATTATTAGAAGTACAGGATACTAATGATAAAATTAGTGATCTTATATTTTTAGTGCCTAGTAAAAGAGCAGGTTTATTTCTTAAAAAAGAGCTTCTTGAACTTTGTAAAGGCCAAACCGTTTTTGTCCCTGAAATTCTTAGCATAGAAGAGTTTATAACCAAAATATCCGGGTTACAACAAATAGATAATATCCAAACCTTATTTGAATTCTATAAAACCTATCTAAATACAAATACTCATTTAGAAAAAGAAGACTTTGAGACCTTTAGCAATTGGGCTCAAACCTTGATTTATGACTTTAATGAGATTGATAGATATTGTATCGATCACAAAAGCTTTTTTGTATACTTATCACAGATACAAGATATAAATCATTGGTATGTTCAAAAAGAAAAAACAGAGCTTGTTCAGAATTATATAAAGTTTTGGGAAAGCCTCTTAGACTATTATGATAGCTTTAAAGAAAGTTTGCTAGCAAAAAAAATTGGATACCAAGGATTACTATATAGAAAAGCTTCAGAAGATATTCATGAATATATCAAAACCGAAGACAGAAAACATATTTTGGTGGGGTTTAATGCATTAAATAATGCAGAACAACATATTTTTCAAGTGCTTTTAGAAACAGGCTTGGCAGAGACATATTGGGATGGAGATCATTTTTTTCTCGATAATACGTATCATGAGGCTTCTTTGTTTCTGCGAACGTATAAAGAACAATGGAGATATTATAAAAGCAATGCTTTTAAATGGGTACATGATAACTTTTCAAAAGAGAAGGATATTAAACTAATAGGAGTACCCAAAAATGTAGGTCAAGCCAAATCAGTAGGTAAGATACTTGCTGGTATTTCCAAATCAGATATAGAAAAAACCGCTGTAGTGCTTGCAGATGAAAACTTGCTTCAACCAATACTTAATTCGCTTCCCAATACAATTGAATCTATTAATATCACCATGGGGCTTCCTCTAAAAGAGGTACCCATAGCTAGTTTTTTTGAGTTGCTGTTTACCCTACATAAAAACAAGAACCCCAAAGGGATATATTTCAAATCACTATTAGAGGTTTTGAGCAGCCTTCCTGCACAAAGATTACTGGGGCTTACCTCAAGACGATTAATTACGGCTATATCCAAAGAAAATATCGTTTATATAACTTTAGATAAACTACAAGAACATGCTACTCAGTTAGAAAAAGAAAGGCTTCGACTAGTATTCGAACCATGGAAAGATGTAACAACTGCCTTAGATAATTGCAGTAAAATTATAAAACTGCTCAAAGAAAATATTGATAAACAAGACAACACACTAGAATTAGAGTATGTATATCATTTTCACTTGGTATTTAATAAGCTAATTGCGCTACATAACAGTTATCAATACCTTACTACCATAGGAGCCTTGCATACCCTTTACAAAGATATATTGACAACAGAATCTTTAGACTTTTCTGGAGAGCCTTTCATTGGATTGCAGCTTATGGGAATGCTAGAATCAAGGTGTCTTGATTTTGAAACGGTAATTATTAGTTCAATAAATGAAGGGATTTTACCTGCAGGGAAAAGCACAAATTCTTTTATTCCTTATGACTTAAAAAAAGCTTATAATCTGCCTACGTATAAGGAAAAAGATGCGATATATACGTATCATTTTTATCGATTAATTCAACGGGCCAAGAACATATATCTAGTGTATAATACAGAAGATGAAGGAGTTGGTGGAGGAGAAAAAAGTAGATTCTTACTACAGTTAGACGTTGATAAAAGACCTCATCATAAAATTTCAAAGTATATTGTTTCTACAGAGGTGCCTAAACTAATTCGTGAGCCACTTCAGGTAGAAAAAAATGTGGAAATACTACAACAATTAAAAGAACTCGCAACGCATGGATTATCTCCTTCTGCACTAACCTCTTATATAAGAAATCCAATGGATTTTTATTACAAATATGTTCTTGGGATCAAAGAGACTGATCAAGTCGAAGAAACCATTGCAGCAAATACGTTGGGAACTGTTATTCATAATACGTTGGAAACATTTTATAAACCCATAGAGAATAACTTCCTTACTGTTGAAGCGATTCAGAAAATGAAGAGGAATATAGATAGTGAGCTTCAGTATCAATTTAAGAAAGAGTATTCTCAACTAGACATTACTCAAGGAAAAAACTTATTGATTTTTGAAGTGGCCAAACGATATCTCTATAACTTCCTTACCTCTGAAGAGAAAGTATTGAATACGGGGGCGAAGTTGAAAATTTTGTCTATAGAAAGTAACCTGAAAACGTTGCTAAAGATCCCCGAACTTGATTTTCCGATATACATAAAAGGAAAAGTAGATCGTATAGATGAGCTTGATGGACAGCTAAGAGTCATAGATTATAAAACGGGAAAAGTAACCAAAGGAGAGGTAGTTTTGACAAACTGGGAAGAAATTACTGAAGATTATAAGTACAGTAAAATCATTCAGGTTTTGGCGTATGGATATATGCAGTATAACGAGAACCCGATTTCTGAGGCGTTTCAGGCCGGTATAATTTCTTTTAAGAACCTTCAGGAAGGTTTTTTAAGGTTTGGAACCAAAGACGGTATAAAAAGTAAACCTAATTACGAAATCATAAATGAAGTATTCGATGCGTATTTGATACAATTAAAAAAATTGATTTTAGAGATTTTTAATCTTGAAATTCCTTTCACAGAAAAAGAAGTGTAACCATGATTACTATCAATAAAAATATCATCTTAGACGGTAAGCATCAAAGACCTATTTTAACTGATGTTTTTTACTTACAAAATCAGAAGAAAAAGCCAATTTTTATTTTTTGTCATGGGTACAAAGGCTTTAAGGATTGGGGAGCATGGGATTTGGTGGCCAAAGCATGTGCCAATGCTAATTTTTTCTTTGTAAAGTTTAACTTTTCGCATAATGGAGGAACAGTAGAAGACCCCATCGATTTTCCAGACTTAGAAGCTTTTGGAAACAACACATACATCAAAGAATTAGATGATCTGGAGACTATCATAGATTGGGTAACTTCAACAGAATTTGATTATAAAGATGAGATTGATGTTAGCAAAATTACACTTATAGGTCATTCTCGAGGTGGAGGGATTGTAACGATAAAAGCTGCAGAAGATAAAAGAATAAGTAAACTGATCTCCTGGGCAGGTGTTTCAGATTACAAAAATCGTTTTCCAAAAGGGGAAGCTTTCGAACTATGGAATAAAAATAGAGTCTACTATATCCAAAACGGTAGAACCAAACAGCAAATGCCGCACTACCTAGAATTCTATACTTCATTTGTCAAAAATGAAGAACGACTTACCATTTCGAGAGCTGTAAAAAACATAAAAACCCCTCATCTCATCGTTCATGGCACCCAGGACCCAACGGTAAATGTGCAGGAAAGCAAAAATATCCATTCATGGAATTCGAAAAGTGAGCTCTTTTTGGTAGATAATGCCGACCATGTTTTTGGGGCAAAGCACCCATGGGTTCAGGATCAAATGCCGGATCATCTAAAGGAAATCACCCTAAAGTCTATTGATTTTGCATTACTTTAACAAGAAACAAGAGGTGAACACATAATTTTTATGCATTTTTTTTGTTTATTTGTTACCATGAAGTCAAACCGACATATTATAGCATCTATTCTTTTGGTGTTGTTCAGCTTTATGCAATTAGCTGATCTTCACGTTTTGGATCATGACGCTAACGATGTTGATTGCAATATATGTCAACTAGCTTCAGAAAACCATAGTGATGATTATATCGGCGTAGATATTGTAGAAACTCCTTGTGTGATTACAATTCCTGCAGATGTTGTTCGTGCCACTTATGAGCAACGATATTTTTATTCTTCCGTTAATTACTCATTCTTGAACAAGGCTCCTCCAGCGGCCTAATACTTACTAATTTATTCTTGAATTGACCTATGCACTAGTATACCTAAAGGTATTTACTAGTTAATTTTTATTATTTACTTAAATGAAAAGATTCACTTTTACCTTAGTGTTTCTTTTAGGAGTATTCATTTCATCAGCACAAGATTGCAATAGATCACTTACGGGACAAGTAATTGATTTTCATGATGGGGTACCTCTAGAAGGCGCTACGATAACCTTTAATAATATCAAAATTGTGACAGATAGCAATGGTACATATACAATAAACGGTTTGTGCGCAGTATCGTATGCATTTACGGTGTCGCATGTTGATTGTAATTCTCAGGTGTTTACCATAGATATGTCTAAAGTCACGACCAAAGACTTTTATCTAGAACATCATCTCAATGAGTTGGACGAGGTGAAAGTAGCTGGAAAAATAAAACAAGAGACATCTTCTTCTCAGGAGCAGACTATCACTACAGATATAATAGAGAAATATAGTAGTGCTACACTTGGGGATGCCTTGAGAGAAATCCCTGGAGTATCTTCATTAAATACCGGATCCACTATTGTAAAACCAATTATTCAAGGTTTAAGTGGTAGTAGGATTCTTATTATGAACAATAATGTTAGAATGCAAGATATGGAATGGGGTGATGAGCACGCCCCTAATATAGATATTAACACTGCAGGAAGTGTCACCGTGGTAAAAGGAGCTTCTGCACTGCAATATGGAGGTGATGCTATTGGAGGGATCATTATTATGAAACCTAGTCGTATCCCTGCCAAAGATACGTTATTCGGAAAAACCTTATTGACAGGAGCAACAAATGGTCGAGGTGGCTCAATATCTTCAGAAATAGTAAAAGGATATGAAAATGGTTGGTTCTTAAAAGCACAAGGAGCCTTAAAAAGATTTGGAGATTTTGAAGCTCCTGATTATGTCCTTTCTAATACGGGGGTTTTTGAAAAAGGTGCGTCGGTTGCATTTGGGATTAATACATTTGAATATGGACTCGATGCTTTTTATTCATTTTACGATGCCGAAATTGGAATACTCTCCTCCTCGCATATCGGAAATGTTGATGATCTAATTCAATCTATTAATAGTGGACAACCGGATATTATAAGAGATTTTACTTACGAAATTATAAATCCAAGACAGGAAGTCACGCACCATCTTGGTAAAGTAACCTACTATAAAAGGTTCGAGGAGTTGGGTAAATGGACAACTCAGTATGATTTTCAACTTAATCAGCGATTTGAGTTTGATGTACGAAGAGAGGGTGGTTCAGAAAGTAATAGACCAAGTGTAGATTTAGAACTTACTACCCATACACTTGCCTCGGACTTTGAGTTTGATGCTAAGCCTAATTATAGTTTAAAAGCAGGAATTCTTTTAAGATATCAGGATAACGTTGCTGATATCGCATCAACTGGTGTTAGACGATTGATTCCAGATTATAATAAGTATGATGCAGGTGCCTTTTTCACAGGAGAATTTGATATTAATGAATCCTTGATTATGGATGCCGGAATCAGATATGATTTTAATAGGATTGATGCAAAGAAGTTCTATCAAGAAAGTCGATGGGATGAACGAGGGTACGAAACTGATTTTTCGGATATTGTAATAGATAGAGAAGTAAGAAACTCTCAATTATTAGTAAATCCAGTATTTGATTATCATAACATCTCTTCAACCGTTGGGATACAATATTCATTTAAAGAAGAGTATCAGCTTAGAACCAATTATGCTTTAGCGCAAAGAGCTCCCAATCCTGCTGAATTATTTAGTGACGGCCTACACCATTCTGCTGCCAGGATAGAAATAGGAGATTTAAGAATAGATCAGGAAACGTCACATAAATTATCGGTATCCCTTCAAAAAAATAACGAGAAATGGGGATGGGAGATAGCTCCATATGCCAACTTTATTAAGGATTATATTTTACTTGAACCGACTGGTGCTAATCTCACAATTAGAGGTGCTTTTCCGGTTTGGGAGTATAGACAAACTGACGCCCGCCTTTTGGGTATTGATGCAAAAATGTATGTAAACTGGTCTAGGCATTGGCAAACAGATCATAATTTTTCTCTAGTAAAAGGAAAAGAGACGGATAACGATGTCCCTTTGATCAATATGCCTGCACCCAATTTTACTAATAAACTTACCTTCTTAAAAGAAGATTGGTTTAATCTGCAAGCTTCATTAGAAAGTCAATATACTTTTAGACAAAATGAATTTCCACCTAATATAGATGTGTTTTCTCAAGATGTCAGAGAAGATGTTGAACTAGAGATTAACACTCCACCAGATGCATATCATTTGATAAACTTTGATACGAATATGAAGTTTAGGCTGGGTAAGAAAAATGATCTAAAAGTGGGTTTAACCATAAACAACGTATTAAATACAAACTATAGAAATTATCTAAATCGTCTACGATATTTTGCCGACGATCTGGGTAGAAACTTTTTATTACGAATATCAATTAACTATTAAATTTTTAAAAAATGATGAACTTACGTAAATTTTTAGCCATGTTTTTTGTGGGAGCTCTTTTCTTGACTTCTTGCTCTGATGATGATGATAATCCGGATCCAGGTACCGAAGAAGAGTTAATTACTACAATGAAGGTTACCTTAACTGAAACTGGTGGTACCGATACGGTAACGCTTAATTTTTTCGACGAAGATGGCGAAAATGGCTCTATACCCCCTGAAGATAATGTAGAAGGTACTTTAAAAACAAATACAACCTATAGCGGCACAATTGTTTTAGAGAATGAATCTGAAGACCCAGTAGAAGTTGTAAATGAAGAGATAGAAAGAGAAGCAGATGAGCATCAATTCTTTTATTTCGTTCCCGAAAACGAAGATGATTTAGGCATAACAACTGCCTATACAGATAAAGAATCTGATTATCGAAACTCAGATGGAGATCTTTTTCCATCTGAAAATCCGGTTGGAATTACTTTTACATTAACAACCACCGATCAAACAGGAGATACTAAATTGAGAGTAGTACTTAGGCACGAACTTATCAAGGATGCAGCAGGTGTTGCAGATGGAGATATTACTAATGCTGAAGGTAGTCCTGATGTTGATTGGGTATTTGATATAACAGTTGAAGATGTAGTAGTACAATAGAGACGAATAAATTTTAGTTGAAACTTCATTTTAGTTATTTAAGTTGAGTTTTGTGTATTAAATACATAATAAGTTTCAATGTGTAGTTGCCCTCAGGTTTTGATTTTCCTGAGGGTTTTTTTATCAAGTATTTATGAAAATAGATGCCTACTTGGTATAAATTTTGATGAGTTTACAAAAAAATAATATTGGCATCAGCGGTTTTGGACAAAAATCACTGATAATATGATAACAAAAGCATGTTAAAACCAACAAAAAATGTAGTATAAATTAGTTTTCAATAAGTAAATTACAATGATTTTATGAAGAGATTATGACATCGTTAAATGTTAATTACGATTCATATTTGCTTACAATATTTACGGTATAGCGCTTATATTCGCAACATAAAGCCAACCATATAAACAATACAATTGAAACTATCATAATTAGTATAAGTTGAGTTTGTGTTACATACAATTAAGTTTCAATTCAGACCCCCGGAAGTAGTTAGCCGGGGGTCGTTTTTTTTATAATACAGATCCAAAAAAGTCCCGTTGGGGAGCGGGACTTGATCTATGTATACAGTTAGGGGACAGGCTTTAGATTAAAAAGGAGAAAAAACCTCTTATGCTACAACGCTTCACAAAGAGGTTTTTTCAAAACAAAATGTAATATAAGGGGTAAATAATTTTATCAACTAATAAAAATTAAGCGCTATGTATTGGCTAATCATAAAATATGTTAAGAATAAACAATAGGATATAATAAAAATACCTCCTAACAACATTTTATCTTTCAATACTTTTTTAATTATATACATCTACTTATGTTTAATGAGTATGTATAAGTAAAACAACTAACTATCAAAAATTCCTTTTTATATAGGTAATTTTTGATGAAATACTTAGAATAGATACGCTTAAACCCGTTTTCTGCATTAGAAAATCTATTTCATGTTGAAACTACTTTAAATACAGTCGGCTTCACTTAGTTTTTTAATGTAATCATAGCTGCTATGCCAAAATCAAGAAAACTACTGTATGTATTGTGTTTTCAACCCTCATGACGAAGTTCTAATGCATAGAATACGGGTTAAATTTCGGATTTCCCTCAAAAAATGATGTATGAATTACCTTTTTTTAATCAGGAGTTTTAACCAATGGCTACTAGGTTAATTACCCCCTTTTTATATGGTTATTGAACTGATAAAAAAACATAAGTAATTGATAATCAAATGCTTAAGTTTAATCTTTGTTTCAGAAATATTTTTAAGTATTTTTTAAGAAATGTGTATGAAATACCTTTGAATCAAATCAATAGGGCAAATTATTTCATTGATTTGATACTCCACTCTAAGGATTAGAATCCGACAACGATTTATAGCATCATTAAGACACCACCTTCTATAGGGAAAGAAACAAAAAATGACGTCAAGGAAATTTGTTTCAAATAAGGATGATCACATAAAGGGATTGTAGGCTTCAAGATAAAATTATTTCATATTCTTAAAAACTAAAAACAAAATGAAAAAAATCAAATTATTAGCGCTGTGCACCGTGATCGCAGGATTTGTTATGTCTTGCCAGAAGAATGAGGTTGCTAGTGAGACACCGCAGGAAGAAGTAGCTGCAAAACCAACCAAGGCACAACTGAACAAGTTGTCTAATATGGGGGTAAATACCGATAATGTTAAGATTGAAAAAATTCCGATGGTCGATGGTACTTTTGAGAAGCATCTAGTTTCGGGAGATATTACGATTCCGATTGCAGATTTAGAAAAGTACGCAGATTTAGAATCTATCGAAAATGGGAATAAACAATACCGAACCACCAATATTGTGGCACCTCAGTATCGAAATATAAGAATTTTGGGATATACGGGTGGTAGTTTTGCGTTAACACCAAAGATGCAAACGGCACTATCATGGGCGGTTTTCAATTACAATGTATTGCCAAACACCCTTAATTTTACACTTACGTATGGAACCAATACGGCAGCCGCCGATATTGTGGTGTACAAAGTAGATGGTGATGCCGGAGGGCAAGCAGGGTTTCCATATGATAGTGGCAGACCGTATAAATGGGTTAGAATTAACTCGGATACCGATGCTCTTTCTACCAATGTAAATGAACATGTAATTGGTCATGAGATCGGGCATTGTATTGGGTTTAGACACCAAGATTGGTACAATCGCCAAAGTTGTGGTCAAAATGCGAGTGAAGGAGATGCTGGTGTAGGAGCAATTTGGATTGCGGGAACTCCCTGGTGGTCAACTGCAGATTCGATCATGTTAGCTTGTTTTGGAACTAATGAAGATGGTGAATTAACAGATACCGATAAGGATGCATTAAATTCTCTTTATTAATTAAAAAAGAGCTTGAATAAGAAAGGTGAATCCCTAGAGAGAACTCTAGGGATTTATTCTTAAATCAAGTCTTTTATTATCTACGTTTTGTTCTTGTAAACTTCAGAAAACAAAATAATTAATCATTCTTAAAACTCAAATAAAATGAAAAAGCTTAAACTAGTAACGTTTTGCATTATCGCAATACTCTTTGTTGCTTCTTGCAACAAAGAAGAAATCAGTACAGAAATTCCGCAACAGCAAAAAAATGAACCTACGCAGGCTCAATTGGATAAATTGTCTAGTCTAAATATAGAAACTAAAGATGTCACAATAGAAAATATTCCTATGATCGACGGTTCTTTTGAGAAACACTTGGTTTCAGGAGATATTACCATTTCTGTTACAGCGTTAGAGAAGTATTCAGATTTAGAACCTGTAGACAATGACAGCAAACAATATAGAGCACCATACATCATTGCACCTCGATATAGAAATATTAGAATTCTGGGCTATACAGGAAGTGGTTTTGCACTAACTTCAAAAATGCAAACAGCCCTATCATGGGCAGTATTCAATTATAATGTATTACCCAATACCCTTAATTTTACACTTTCTTACGGAACAGATGTAGCCGCTGCTGATATTGTAGTGTACAAAGTAAATGGTGCGGTAGGAGGACAATCGGGATTTCCTTCAGCCGATGGTAAACCTTATAAATGGTTAAGAATTAATTCGGGTACTAATGCCTTTAGTACCAATGTAAACGAGCATGTGATTGGGCACGAAATAGGGCATGCTGTAGGATTAACACATCCGGGTATGGGAGCATGGATACAGGGTACACCCATAAATGTCTCAGAACCTTCTATTATGCAACCTTCGTTTTCAGCTAGTGTAGATGGAGAATTGACACCATCTGATAGATTAGCTTTAAATATATTGTATTAACGAAATAGATGTTCAAAAAGAAAAAAGTCGACATTTTTATGTCGACTTTTTTTGTGTGGAGAAGATGGGACTCGAACCCACGACCTCTTGACTGCCAGTCAAGCACTCTAGCCAGCTGAGCTACATCCCCAATTTTTCTCATAAGGATTTGGCGAAGCGCCTGTCCCGACGAGCGTAGCGTTTCGGGAAGCTACATCCCCAAATTTTTAATCAGATCCTCGTAAAACAAGTAAAGGGATCCTACTTTCAAAATCTTTCTTGAGCACCGTATTTTCTTCCCAAAGTTTGGCAAAAAACCCACGCTTACGTCTAAAAACGCATAGCAAATCGGGGTGGTTCTCATTTAAATGCTCTAAAACCCCTTGAAATAAAGTGGCATTTTCAGAAGATTTATGCGACGATATAATCTCTTCAAAATCTTCTTGGATTTCGGCATCTTCGGGCAAAAAATCTGCCGTTTTTACCTGAAGCAACTTCATTTCAGCATCAAATGTACTTAAAATTTCCTTTATAGGCACCAAAGCATTTTTCTTTTTTATACTCCCAGATTTGATTGCCATAAGCACTTTTTTTATTGGTGCAAATTTGTAATTCTCAGGAACAATTAATACTGGTATTTCGGTTTTTTTTACCAAACTTCCAGAGGTTTCTCCCAAGAAGTATGGGTCTTTAATATTATTGCTTTCCGGGCCAAGTACAATTAAATTAATAGCATTTTCTAGATTGAATTTGGGTATAGCCTCCAGCAACTCTCCCTCTAGTGGCAAAGCAACTACTTTTACCCCTTTCTTATCCAACTTAGATAATTTTTCTTCGATAGAGGATGCAGTTATTTCCTTCAATGTTTTATTTACTGTAGGAAGACTTCCAGATCTGGATAATTCTTTAAAAACTTTTGTTACATATACCGCTCCACCAAGTTCTTTTGCCAAATCTATTGCATATTGAATTCTGGATATAGTAATCGAGTTTTCAGATAATCCCCAAGGAACCAGTATGTTCTTCATTCTGTTGATTTGATTTGTGTTGTAGCCAACAAAATTACAATTTTATACCAATTACGAATCAAAATGAACTAAAAGATGGCGAAGCTACTTTTCTTAAAGTTTCATTAAATATGTATCAGAATACAATTAGCGACTATTTTCTACTCTATAAAGTTAGTACTTTTGACCTTTGCAAAAAAAGTATGATTCGAAAAGCATTACTTTCTGACCTCAATTCTATTTATAAATTAAGCCAAGCATGTGCCAGGGCAATGATATTAAAGGGGATTTATCAGTGGAATGAGCATTATCCTACTGTGGAGCGTTTTCAAAAAGACATAAAATTAGAAGAATTATACGTTATCGGAGAAGAAGAAATTAAAGGAATCATTGTACTTACCGAAACAGTCGATAAAGAATACATACCTGTGAAATGGCTAACCAAAAACAAGAAGAATCTATACGTGCATCGCTTGGCGGTAAATCCTAAATATTGGGGTCAGGGATACGCACAGCAATTAATGAACTTTGCCGAAGAATTTGCTAAAAACGGGCAATATATTTCTGTTCGATTAGATACCTTTAGCCAAAATAAACGAAACCAAAACTTTTATGAAACCCGAGGGTATCAGAGACTTGGAGACATATATTTTCCAAAGCAGAGCGACCATCCTTTTTATTGTTATGAGCTTGTTTTATGAATAAGATTATAAGTTTTAAAAATATAAACAGGCTTGCGGTTCCTGCAATTATATCTGGGATTGCAGAACCTGTTTTATCGGCTACAGACACTGCGGTGGTTGGTAATATTCCTGTAATCGGGACCGAGTCACTTGCAGCGGTTGGGATTGTGGGTTCTTTTTTATCAATGCTTATCTGGGTGTTGGCACAAACTCGTGCGGTCATATCTGCTATCATATCACAATATCTTGGTGCCGGAAGATTAGAAGAGATAAAAACATTACCCGCTCAGGCAATTCTTTTTAACATAGGGTTGAGTATCACCGTTCTTATTGTTACCGTACCTTTTATCAAAGAGATTTTTATGTTACTCAAAGCAGAAGGCCAAGTTTTAGAATATTGTATATCGTATTATAGCATTAGGGTTTGGGGGTTTCCATTATCTCTTTTTGTATTTGCTATTTTCGGAATTTTTAGGGGTTTGCAGAATACTTTTTGGCCCATGGTTATTGCTTTGATAGGGGTTTTTGCCAATGTTATACTAGATTTTGCCCTGGTATATGGGATAAAAGGAATTATAAATCCGATGAATTTGGAAGGAGCTGCATGGGCGAGTCTCATTTCGCAAATAATAATGGCAATATTGTCATTGGTTTTATTGTTGAAAAAAACGGACGTATCGCTTCGTTTAAGAAATATGTGGCACCCAGAGATGAAACGATTTTTGGTGATGAGTGGTAACCTTTTTATTCGATCGCTTGCATTAAATGTTACATTAATGCTTGCAGTACGCGAAGCCACCGGTTTGGGTACAAATTATATTGCAGCGCACAGTATAGCAATTCAGCTATGGTTGTTTTTTGCCTTTTTTATTGATGGATATGGGGGGGCAGGAAATATTTTAGGAGGAAGATTATTAGGAGCCAAAGAGTATACAACGTTGGTTGCAATGGCCAAAAAGGTAACGGTATACGGAATCGTAGTAGCGTGTTTACTTGCTGGGTTTGGATTGTTTTTTTCAGAAACTTTGGGTCGTATTTTTTCTAAAGACAAAGAAGTATTAGAAGTTTTTACGGGCTTCTTTTATATCGTAGTAATCATGCTGCCTATTAATGCACTGGCCTTTGTTGGAGATGGTGTTTTTAAAGGATTGGGAGAAACAGGGTATTTACGAAATGTCTTACTGGGATCAACATTTTTAGGATTTTTACCCACTTTATTGATTGCGCGTTATTTTAATTTGGAATTACACGGAGTCTGGATCGCTATTTCTGTTTGGATGTTTATTAGAGGTATAGCGCTAGTAATAAAGTTTAAACAGAAATACGTTTTATTATCTCTATCAGGTTAGTATTTTTAGAAGCACTAAAAGAGTCACCAAATATAATGAGCCCATCACAAGCTCTAATCGATATTTTTCAAAAATTTTTCTTACCATAACTCAAAATTACGTAGTGTTTAGGGATAATAAAATACGTATAAACGCGTATCTATTAATTGATTTAGTTTATGAACTCATCTTGGCTTTTTCTATTTCCTAAAAAATGACTGAAATTCACCCATATTTTGTTACTTTTCTTAAAGTGCCTCATCTGGTCAAATTTCACTACCATCGCTACGTCTGGCCTCTCCCTGTCTGTCGATCCTGGTCGAAAACAAAAAGTCAAGATGAGAGTTCTATACAAGAAAACATGTTCTCCAAAAAATTAGTTACTAAATAATAGAAAGAAAAATAGGAGTATTGTATAAAATACCATTAAAAGCACCCCTATTTTTAACCTGTTTTTTTCGAAGAATTGTTCTAACATATTTTAAAGATAAGTCAAGAGAATTATTTAACATATAAACATAATCCTGTATTTATTATTAGTTTTTAACAAGAAATGAACATAATTGTATACAAGATTGATTGTTTCATAAGATATTGGCTATTTTTATATTAAAACAGTAACAAGAATGATACCAAAAACTAATGGAAGCTTGTATGTTCACACACAAAATAACATTGCGATTATAGAATTTGGTCATCCAGCCAGTAATTCTTTTCCATCAGAATTGTTAGTTCGTTTGGCAAAAGCATTTGACCAATTATCAGATGATAATCCTACCAATGTTATTATTTTAAAATCTGAAGGAGATGGTGCTTTTTGTGCAGGAGCTTCATTTGATGAGTTGGTTTCAATTTCTAACCATGAAGAAGGTAAAAAGTTTTTTTTGGGTTTTGCCAATGTGATTAATGCTATGCGCAGATGTACAAAACCAATTATTGGCAGAATACAAGGTAAAACAGTAGGAGGAGGAGTAGGATTAGCGGCAGCTTGTGATTATTGTTTGGCTACTGAAGCTGCCTCAATAAAGTTAAGTGAGCTCACTATTGGTATTGGCCCATTTGTAATCGAACCGGCAGTATCCAGAAAAATTGGATTGGCCGCGTTCGAATCGTTGGCGTGGGATGCATCGCAGTGGAAAGATGCCTATTGGTCAAAAGAAAAAGGACTTTTTAAACGAGTATTCTCAACCATTGAAGAATTAGATAAAGAGGTGCTGCTTTTTGCAGAAAAATTGGCAAGTTATAACCCAAAAGCTTTACAACAAATGAAAAAAACTACCTGGCAAGGTACAGATCATTGGGGGGAATTATTGAAAGAACGAGCTGCAATATCTGGTGAATTGGTGCTTTCAGAATTTACAAAGGAGGCTTTGGCAAAATTTAAAAGAGAATAAATGGATATATAGAACTTTTTAGGAGGGAATGATTATTTTTAATTCTCAGAATTATCCTGGCAGCGGTTTACGCGATAATCGAGATTTAAATGCTCTAAGGCTTGCCTCGAAATCAAAAAATCAATTTCTTACAAATGCCTCGTGGGCTTGTCCCGAGGTTCTTTACTTCATAAATAAGAGAAAGAGAAAGTAATCTTCCGTAACTTTACAAAAAATTACACAGTAAAGAATGAGTAGGATTCGTATCACCAAACAGTTTTCTTTTGAAACCGGTCATGCATTATATGGTTATGATGGCAAATGTCGCAATGTACATGGGCATAGTTATAAATTAAGTGTCACAGTTATAGGAACCCCGATAACAGATACTTCACATGTAAAATTAGGAATGGTGATCGATTTTGGGGATCTTAAAAGGATTGTAAAAGAAGATATCGAAGATGTTTTTGATCACGCAACCGTATTCAATCAAAATACCCCACATATAGAACTGGCCAGAGAATTAGAAGAAAGAGGGCACAATGTAATCTTGGTAGATTATCAACCTACCAGCGAGAATATGGTGATCGATTTTGCAAAAAAGATCAAAGCAAGGTTACCAGAAAATATTAAGCTTCACTCGTTAAAACTTCAGGAAACCGAAACGTCCTATGCAGAATGGTATGCAAGTGACAATTAATATAGTCTTGATGAGCTTTTCTTATATTTACATTTCAAATTAAGGATATGAACCTTCCTGTAGGGAAAAAAATATATTTTGCCAGCGACAATCACCTGGGGGCTCCAACTGCCGAAAAGAGTTTTCCAAGAGAGCAAAAATTTGTAAGATGGCTCGATGAGGTTAAAAAGGATGCAGCAGCGATCTTTTTGCTTGGCGATCTTTTTGATTTTTGGTTCGAGTATAAAACGGTGGTGCCCAAAGGATTTACAAGAACACTAGGTAAACTAGCCGAAATTACTGATTCTGGGATTCCAGTGTACTATTTTGTGGGTAATCATGATCTTTGGATGAATGGTTATTTTGAAGAAGAACTCAATATTCCGGTATATCATAAACCTCAAGAATTTACATTTAACAAAACTACTTTTTTCATAGGTCATGGGGATGGTCTGGGCCCTGGAGATAAAGGCTATAAACGAATGAAAAAAGTATTTACCAATCCACTTGCAAAATGGTTTTATCGTTGGTTACATCCGGATCTTGGTGTTAAATTAGCACAATACCTTTCTGTTAAAAATAAACTTATTTCGGGAGACGAAGATGTTACTTTTTTGGGCGAGGAAAATGAGTGGTTGGTACAATATTGCAAAAGAAAACTCGAAGATAAACATAGAGATCACTTTGTGTTTGGTCATAGACATTTACCCATGGAAATTGAATTAAAAGATACATCTCGTTACACCAACCTGGGGGATTGGATTACCCATTATACCTATGGTGTATTTGATGGAAAAAAAATGAGCCTTGAAAAATACAAAGATTAATTTCATTGATTATCCGTTTTATATCATAAAAATTTACTGCGTCATGCTGAATTTATTTCAGTATCCCATCTTATATTAACCTACTTGTTGTTAATGAGATCCTGAATCAAGTTCAGGATGACAAATGAATTATGACACATAAGGACATTCAGTTAATTTTTTATTCTTTGTTGAATGATTTCTTCTGAAATTGAAATCCCCACCATCTGCGGTGCATTAAGTGGGTGATAATGATCAAAAAAGATGATCGAATTATCGAATACTGCTTCAATCAAATAATGACTCCCATTAAAATATGAGTTTTTAACTCTCGCTTTTATTGAAGAGGTAGGTTCAACTTTTATTTCATGGGGATAGATAAGAATTTCGGTATCGATATCATAACCTAATACAGAGGGTCTCATGGTATTGACTTCGCCAAAAAGTGAAGCAACATAATAATCTGGCGCATTTTGGTAAAGATCTTCGGTATTCTGTTTGGTAACAATTTCCCCTTGTTTAATTACAATGGTTTCATCTGCAAATGAAAGAATATCTGTTTTATCATGGGTTGCAGTAATGCTTGTGATTTTGTTTCGTTTCAGGTACCTAAAAAGATTTCGTCGCAAAGAACTCCTTCTGAAGTTATCAATATTATGAAACGGTTCGTCTAGAAGCAATAATTCTGGTTTTTTGGCAAGTGCTTTGGCCAAAGCCACTCGCTGTTTTTGCCCACCACTCAGGTTTTCAACCTTGGTATCTGCAAAATCCAGCATTTCTACAATTTCGAGCAATTCTTGTACCCGATCTTGTTTTAATTTAGGTTCAAAATTAGAAAGATATTGACCTATATTTTCGGCAACAGTACGATAGGATTGTAGCTCAAAACCCTGGGATAGATATTTCATATTTTCTTCTCCCGGAACTAAATTGTAACTAGGGCCAAGCACTCTTTTGTTGTTCCAGAATAGTTTTCCTTCTTCAACATCCAATAATCCGTAGATGATTTTAAGTAAGGTGCTTTTTCCACAGCCACTGGCCCCTATTAAAGCGATATGTTGTCCTTTTTCTATAGTAAAACTCACGTTTTTTAAAACGAGTTGTATGTCGTAAGCGAAGGATATATTGTCTACTGTAAGCATTACCCAAATATATTGAACTTTGATGAGGTTTTTGAATGAACTCATCTTGACTTTTTCTATTTCCTAAAAAATGACTGAAATTCACCCATATTTCGTTACTTTTCTTATCTGTAGCGCTGCTATAGCTTTCAAAAAGTACCTTATCTGGTCAAATTTCACTACCATCGCTACGTCTGGCCTCTCCCTGTCAGTCGATCCTGGTCAAAAACAAAAAGTGAAGATGACTTCAATAAAAAAATCCGTCTCTTTTCAGAAAACGGATTTCTTTAATAACAGTGTTAAATAACTATTCCTCTTCGTAAATATCAATTACTTCAAAACTACCATCTTCTATTGCTTTATATACTACATCATTTAGTTCATAAGTAGTTAATCCATCTAAATAAATTTCTATTGCATCTTCCGGAAGCTCTGGAACGACAGCTCCGACGGGTGGTGATACTACCTGGTATTCGTCTTCTACTTGTTGGTAAAATAGTCCTTTGGCATAACTGTAAGCTGCACCATGTACTACTATCCTTACTGCGGTAGCTGGAAGCAAACGTATCCTAAAACCTCTTGGTGGGAAAGCCCTCATATAGTATCCCTTTGTGGCTATGTAGAACATACCGCCAACAGGATAATAGGAAACTTTTCTGTAGACAATAGCTCGGGTACCAGCTGGCAAACGAGTTAGAGTTCTTCTTCTTACCCTTCTATGTTTTCTGCGAATCTTTCGCTTCGTTTTATTTCTGAGATGAACTTTTTTTGTAACGGGTCTTCTAACTTGGGCTTCGGCTTGATACCCTGTGAACATGAACATGATTAAAAAGATTCCTATCACATAGTTAATGTTTTTCATGAGTGTATTTTTAAATTATTTAGTAATTAGACCTTACTTTTGTCATTTGGTTTAAAGTAATGTGTGAAAAAGCAAAGAAATCGATCAAGATTATTGATCGATTTCAATTAGAATTTTTTAAAGAGTTTGCAATACCCTTTGTATTTCGATAAGGGTATTGTATTAGAGATTAATTTTTCGAAAAAGATTTATCCCTTTACTTCATCAGTAACTTTTTGAGGTAAGACTTCGTAACCCATATTAAATAGGGTGAAGCCAAAGATATCGGCCCATTGTTCGATAGTTTTGCTTACTGGAGTCCCAGCACCGTGACCGGCATTGGTTTCTATTCTAATCAAAGTTGGATTGTCTCCTGATTGTTTGGCTTGTAATTCGGCAGCAAATTTAAACGAATGAGCAGGGACTACGCGGTCATCATGATCACCAGTGGTTACCAAGGTGGCAGGATATTGAGTTTCTTCTTTTACATTATGTACAGGAGAATATTCTTTTAGATATTCAAACATTTCTTTGTTTTGCTCGGCTGTACCATAATCATACGCCCAACCAGCACCGGCAGTAAAGGTATGATAACGAAGCATGTCTAAAACACCGACACCGGGTAAAGCTACTTTCATTAAATCCGGGCGTTGCGTCATGGTTGCACCTACAAGTAAACCTCCGTTAGAACGACCACTAATGCCCAGATAATCACTAGAAGTATATTTGTTTTCTATTAGGTATTCTGCAGCTGCGATAAAATCATCAAATACATTTTGTTTTTGCATTTGTGTACCCGCAACATGCCATTTTTTACCATATTCACCCCCACCTCTTAAATTAGGTACCGCATAAATCCCTCCTTGCTCTAGCCATACTACGTTTTCTATTTTAAAAGATGGAGTTAGGCTAATATTAAAACCACCATAACCATATAGTATCGTTGGGTTTTTACCATTGAGTTCTATTCCTTTTTTGTAAGTAATGATCATAGGTACTTTGGCGCCATCTTTTGATGTATAAAAGACTTGCTTGCTTTCGTAATTATCGGGGTTAAAATCTATTGTTGTTTTACGATAAATTTCAGAAGTTCCATTAGCAATATTTAGTTTATATATAGTTGCAGGTGTTTTGTAATTTTCAAAAGAATAGTACAGTACTTTTTCTTCTTTTTTGGCATTAAATTCTTTTACATTCCCTACACCGGGCAATTTGATTTCACGAATTAATTTCCCATCGTAGTCATATTGCAAAACTTTGGATACTGCATCGACCATATATTCTGTAAAGAAATATCCTCCACCTGTTCCTGGGCTTAATACATGCTCTGTTTCAGGAATAAAATCTTTCCAGTTTTTGGGAGTTGGATTTGATGCATCTACTGTGACAATTTTCTGGTTTGGTGCATCCAGATTTGTAACCAAATAGAGTTTAGAACCAACATTGTCTATAACATAAGTGTCACTATCTGTATGATCCAAAATAGTAATTAGTTTACTATTGGGCTCGTTTAGGTCTTTTATGAATAGTTTATTTCCTGATGTCGAAGTACTTGCAGAGATAACTAAGTACCGATTATCTTCGGTGACATTTCCACCAATATATCTATGTTTTTCTTGTGGCGTACCACCAAATATTAATTGATCTTCTTTTTGTGTTGTTCCAAGTTTGTGATAGTATACTTTATGCTGATCAGTTTTGGCTGATAGTTCACTTCCTTTTGGTTTATCATAACTTGAATAATAAAAGCCTTCATTTCCCTTCCAGGACATTCCAGAGAACTTAATATCTACCAAGGTGTCTTCTATAATCTCTTTTGTTTCGGCATTTTTGACAATGATTTTGCGCCAGTCGCTACCCCCTTCTGAAATAGAGTATGCTGCTAATTTACCGTTTTTAGAAAAATTAATACCACCTAAAGAAGTTGTACCATCTTTACTAAAGGTATTAGGATCCAGAAAAATTTCTGGCTCATCTCCTTCATTTTTAAATCGATAGATTACATATTGATTTTGTAGCCCATCATTTTTATAGAAATAGGTATAGTCTCCTTCTTTAAATGGAGCTCCAATTTTTTCATAATTCCATAGATCAGTCAAACGTTTTTTCAGGTCTTTTCTAAAAGGAATATTTTCTAAGTATCCAAAGGTAGTTTCGTTTTGAGTAGCAACCCATTTTTCAGTTTCTTCACTTCGATCATCTTCTAACCAACGATAAGGGTCTTTGACTTGAGTACCAAAGTAAGTATCAACGGTGTCAACTTTTTTGGTTTCTGGATAGTTCAATGCAATACTTGTTTTATTAATTTGTTCTTTGGTTTCGTTTTTGCAAGCTACCATTATTAAAGTAATGGATAATAAAAAGAGTGCAGTTTTCATAGTGTTATTTGTTAGAGTATTGCACAAATCTATTAAAAGATGTTGCTCTATATAGCTAAAGAAAGTATAAAAAAGACTGCCCTAAGCCTTATCCAGCGAAGAAAAAATGGGATTTTCTTCAGTATTGCTTTGGGGTTTAGCAATGCATTTGTAGGATAATTACCAAAGGGCAGTCAGAATTTTCTGTAAGAAACGAAATTTTTTGCTTCTAAAAAAGTGTTTTGTACGTATCCCAATATTTAAATATCAAGAAAGTGTTTAAAAGGAAGACAAAAGCTGCAGGCCCTATTCCGGCCAAGTCCAAAGTAGCATGAAATAAAACGATGTTTATTGATATTGGAGCTAATAACACCAAAGCAAATGGTACGGCTTTATTAATAACCAATAAAAGTCCTGCAACTACTTCGACTAGTCCTACGGTTTTCATAATGTAACTTCTGGCCAATGCCCCAAATAGTGTTCCTGCATCTGGGTTGGCAAATTCGATTGGAGGTAGAAACCCGATAAATTTGTTGATTCCAAATACAATAAGAAGCACTCCCAGCATTATTCTTAAAAGTAAAATTAACTTGTTCATTATTTCTGTTTTTTTAGTTGTTAAACCCGTTTTTATGTATTAGAACTTCATTATGAAGATTGGAAATACAATACATACCGTAGTTTTCTTGATTTTGACATAGCATTACCATGCTATTTAAACAACATATATTACTGATTTACAGCGCCTAATCCCATTCCTGAATCAAGTTCAGGACAGGCTCTAAATCCTTCCCGAAAGGAAGGACTTCGGGCTCCCTTCCCTTTGGGAAGAACTGGGGATGGGACACCCCCAATACATTAACAACGCTATTTTAAACTATAGTCAAAAACTAAGTAAAGTAACTGTATTTGAAGTAGTTTCAAAATGAAATAGATTTTCTGATGTATAAAACGGGTTAAATTGTTAGGTTAGAAGGGAAAGTGTTAAAAACCTTACATAGTTAGGTTTAGTAAGAACCTTATATGAACAAAAAAACCCTTGTAATCACTAAGAAAACAAGGGTTTTTGGTTATTTAGTTTATAGTTATTAGCCTATTAACTTATTTTCAACAAGATATTCGCCGATCTGTACAGCATTAGTTGCAGCTCCTTTACGAAGGTTATCCGAAACAATCCACATATTCAATGCATTCTCTCTAGAGTGATCTCTACGTATTCTACCTACAAAGACATCATTTTTCCCTTCGGCATAGATAGGCATTGGGTATGTGTTGGTATCTGGATTGTCCTGCACAGTTACACCAGGCGTTTGATTGAGAAGTGTTCTTATATCGTTTTCTTCAAACTCGTTGGCAAACTCAAGATTTACACTTTCACTATGTCCGCCAACAACAGGAATTCTTATGGCTGTAGCTGTTACTGCAATGGTGCGATCATCCAAAATCTTTTGAGTTTCGTTTACCAATTTCATTTCTTCTTTGGTGTATCCATTTTCCTGGAAAACATCACAATGTGGGATAGCATTTCGATGGATTGGATAGGGATACGCCATCTCACCTTTCTCGCCAGCATATTCATTTTCTAGCTGCTGTACAGCCTTTACCCCAGTACCTGTAATAGATTGGTAGGTCGAGATTACTGTACGTTTTATTTTGTAGGTATTGTGTAATGGTCCTAAGGCCATAACCAATTGTATGGTAGAACAATTAGGGTTTGCGATAATTTTGTCTTCTTTGGTTAAAGACGTTGCATTAATTTCTGGAACCACTAGCTTTTTTGTAGGGTCCATTCTCCATGTAGAAGAATTATCGATAACCGTTATACCAGCCTCAGCAAATTTTGGTGCCCATTCTAGTGAGGTGTCTCCTCCTGCAGAAAATAACGCCACATCAGGCTTCATTGTTATAGCAGTGGCAAGCCCTACTACAGCGTACTCAATTCCTTTATATGAGATTTTTTTTCCAACAGATCTTTCAGAGGCTACAGGAATTAACTCTGTTACCGGAAAATTTCTTTCTTCTAATACTTTTAATATTACGGTTCCTACCAACCCGGTAGCACCTACAACAGCTACTTTCATAAAAAATTTAATTGTTTTCATTTCCGCGAAGGCGGAAATCTTATTTTTTATAGTTCAATTCTCTTTGTTTTATGCAAAAATCGTATAAACTCTTTTAAATTTCAGCAAAAGTGAGGAATATTTCGAATATGACAAGTGTTTACACAAAAAATATAGAAATTAGTATATTTTGTTAAATATTTAACTTATTGTATAAAAAGAACCGCCCTGCTAAGGACGGTTTAGTTAGAATATGAGTATAGCGGTAGTTATAGATAAATCATTCTAAGTTGAGATAATTACTTTTTAAGTAAATCTCTTATTTCTGCCAATAACTCTTCTTGAGTTGGACCAGCTGGTGGCGCAGGAGCCGCTTCTTCTTTTTTCTGTGATCTTTCGTAGGCCTTTAGCACCATAAAAATACAGAATCCGATGATTATAAAATCAATTACTGTTTGAACAAAAGATCCGTAATTTATAGTTACCGGTGCAATGGCTTCTCCAGCTTCATTAACTGATGCTTCTGTAAGCTGAAATTTAAGATCGGTAAAGTTAACTTTACCTAACAATAACCCGATAGGGGGCATTAACACATCATTGGTAAATGATGTTACAATCTTACCAAATGCGCCACCTACGATAACCGCAGTAGCAAGGTTTATAATATCTCCCTTCAACAAGAAGGACTTAAAATCTTTAAGAAATCCCATACTATTTTTAATTTTGATGATTAGTATAGCACTAATTTAACAAAAAATTAAATATTTTGGCACAAATCAGGGGTGTTGATCTTATACTTTTTTCGATAAAAATCAATTATTATCGATAATAATACGTTTTACCCTTGGTGATATGGCGGTAAGTAGTTCATACGAAATGGTTCCTGAGTATTCTGCTATTTGGGCGGCGTTTAAATTTGCATCAAAAATAATAACCTCATCACCTTCTTTGCAGTCAATTTCTGTAACGTCTACCATGATCATATCCATACATACATTACCCAAAATATAAGCTCGTTTATTATTAATGGTAACAAATCCTTTTTTATTACCATATTGTCGTCCAATACCATCTGCATGGCCAATAGGAATAGTAGCAGTTTTAGTAAAGTCAGATGTGATAAATGCTCTGTTATATCCCAGTGACTCTCCTGGTTCCAACATATGAATCTGCGAAATCACAGATTTTAAAGAAGCCACAGGCTTCAATTCGGCATCATATTTTGCATCGTTGCCATAACCATACAAGCCAATCCCCGTTCTAACCATATCAAAATGTGCTTCGGGGTAATTAAGAATTCCTGAAGTATTTGATTGATGCAGGATGGGTGTATATCCTAATTTTTCTGAAACATCTTTGCTTATATTTTTGAAAGAATTGATTTGGTCCAGTGTAAATTCTCTTTCATTGTGGTCTTCGCTGGCAGCAAGGTGAGAAAGTAAAGAAACCACTTTTACTGTATTTGTTACTTTAAGTTGATCCATAATGTGATCAACATCATTTTCCCAGAAACCAATGCGATTTAACCCGGTATTAAATTTAATATGAACAGGGTAGTCTTTCTTATCAAGTAAAGAGGCGGTCTTAATAAATTCCTTAAGTGTTCTTGAACTATACAAACTAGGTTCTAATTGATATTCTATTAACTTCGGAAAATTTAAGGGTTGAGGATGTAGAACTAAAATAGGAGTTTTAATTCCGGCCTCACGAAGTACAATACCCTCAGAAACATAAGCAACTGCAAAATAATCGACACCAATATTTTCAAGGTGTTTTGCTATTACCGAGGCATCGCTGCCATAGCCAGAAGCTTTTACTACGGCTAGCATCTTTACATCAATAGCAACCTTACTTTTGAGATAGTTGAAATTATGAGTAAGATGAGCCAGATTAATTTCTAATACCGTTTCTTTTGTATTACTCATTCGATTTTTTAGATATTTCTTCTGGGTCTTTAACGTCCATTTTGTTAACCTTTTCCTTTAGCATAGCTTTATAATAAGCTGCTCGGCTCAAAGGTTCATATTCTTCGGTTTCACCTAACAAAACGAGGTCGTCTTTTCGTGATTTCCGATAGCTAAATTGTGCCAAATTCCCTGTTCGTGTACAAACAGCATGCACTTTGGTCACATACTCTGCAGTGGCCATAAGTGCGGGCATTGGCCCAAAAGGATTTCCTTTAAAATCCATATCCAAGCCAGCTACAATCACTCGAATCCCTTTATTGGCCAGGTCATTACAAACAGCTACTATTTCATCATCAAAAAACTGCGCCTCGTCAATCCCCACTACATCACAAGTATCGGCAAGGATTCTTATATTGGCAGCAGCTGGTACAGGAGTAGAACGAATTTCATTAGCGTCGTGCGAAACTACCATCTCATCATTATAGCGCACATCAATGGCGGGTTTAAATATTTCAACTTTTTGTTTGGCAAACTGTGCCCGTTTTAATCTTCGGATCAATTCTTCGGTTTTTCCTGAAAACATAGAACCGCAGATTACTTCTATCCACCCAAATTGCTCTTTATGATTTACTGTATTTTCGAGAAACATTTTGTATTTTTCAGAATCAATTAAAAAAATCCTTTCTCCTTTTGCTAAAGATGGGGTAAATTTATTAAAAAACAAAAAGCAGTATTACAAACGAATAAGAAAGTTATGAAGAAGAAATTGGAAGCGGAACTTATAAGTATTGCCCATAGAATATTGCAACTGAAAGACAGAGCTACACTACCACAGCTTCAGGAAGAAGCAAGACAACTATATGAAAAGCTAACAATACTTAATTTTTCAGAATCACATTTTTCTGGACCTCAACCTACTATCGGACAGGTAAGAGCAGCTCTGGATAAAGATGAATCAAATGAATTAAAGGAAGTGCGCAAAAAAATTAAGGCAATTATCGAACCTAAACAGGATGCCGTAGTAGAAGAAGAACCAGAAAAAGAGAAACCATTAGAACAACGGTTTGAACCTGAAGAAAAAATTGAAGAAATCCCTAATTCTACTATAGAAGCTAAACCAGAACTGATTATAGAAGAAATAAATGCCAGGGTTAGTGAAGATCTTTTTGTACCGGCATCTGTAACAACAGAAGAGCGTAGCTCTTTTGCCAAATCAACACACCTACAAAATGACAATGAAGACCCAAATGACAAACCGAAATCTTTGAATGATCAACTGCGCAAAGAAATTCATATAGGATTAAATGATCGACTAGCTTTTATCAAAAACCTTTTTGAAGGCAACGCACCCGATTATAATAGAGTGCTCTCTCAATTAGGGACCATGAGAACCAAAAATGAAGCCCAAGATTTTATTAAAAACATGGTGAAACCAGATTACAATAATTGGGAAAGTAAAGAAGAATATGAAGAGCGATTTATGGATGTTGTATTAAGTAAGTTTGAACACTAAATAATAAATTCTATCGATATGAAAATCGCTTATTGGATTGCTACGGGACTGTTGTCTGCATTGATGTTGTTTTCTGCAAGTATGTATTTTTTTAATCACGAAGAAATTCTTAAAACGTTTACTTCGTTTACTTACCCTGGCTATGTTATTTATCCGTTGGCTGTACTGAAGCTATCAGGAATTACCGTTATTCTATTAAATAAATGGAAAGCATTAAAAGAATGGGCCTATGCAGGGTTTTTCTTTAATTTTGTGCTGGCATTTTTTGCACACCAACAGGCAGGTGATGGGGAATTAGGTGGAGCTTTGGTAGCGATAGTATTGTTACTTACTTCTTATTTTTTAGGAAAAAAAGTAAGGCCGTAGTGCTTATTAAATAAGATTCAAAAATTATCTTTGAAGCTGTCTAAAAAGTGAGTTGTCGTCATCCTGAACTTGATTCAGGATCTCATAAAACGTTGTAGTTTATAATAATGAGATTCTGAAATGAATTCAGAATGACGTTTATTAAAACCTTTTTAGACAGTATCTTTTTATTTCAGTATATGTCAAAATTATACCTTGTCCCCACACCCATTGGAAATCTCGATGATATGACTTTTAGAGCAATCAAAGTTCTGAAGGAAGTAGATTTGATTTTAGCCGAAGATACCCGTACTAGTGGTAAATTAATGAAACACTTTGAGATTGCTACGCCTATGCAAAGTCATCATATGCATAATGAGCATAAAACGGTGGATCGGATTGTGCAAAGATTACAAAGCGGAGAAACCATTGCCCTAATTAGTGATGCAGGAACACCGGCTATAAGTGACCCAGGATTTTTACTTACAAGGGCTTGTATAGAAAATGAGATCGAGGTTGAATGCCTGCCGGGTGCCACAGCCTTTGTTCCCGCTTTGGTAAATAGTGGGCTGCCAAATGACAAGTTTGTTTTTGAAGGATTTTTACCAGTTAAAAAAGGAAGACAAACACGTTTGAAGCTATTGGCCGAAGAAACCCGAACCATGATTTTTTATGAATCACCACATAAATTAATCAAGACATTAGGAAACTTTGTAGAATATTTTGGTGAAGATCGCCAAGTATCTGTATCTCGAGAATTGAGTAAACTTTATGAAGAAACCATTCGGGGTACGGCAAAACAAGTTTTAGCACATTTTGAAAATAAACCTCCCAAAGGAGAGATTGTGGTAGTGGTTGAAGGAAAAAAGAAATAATGGATAAACTACTTTTGGATATTAAAGCTTGTGAAGCGTGTAAAGCACACTTACCATTAGGTCCTAGACCGGTAGTTTCTGGTCATCCCGATGCTAGGATTATAATCATAGGGCAAGCCCCAGGGACCAAAGTTCATGCATCCGGGATTCCGTGGGATGATGCCAGCGGTAAGCAACTTAGAAAATGGCTGGACATCACAGACGATATGTTCTACGATGAAACTAAAATCGCCATCGTTCCTATGGGATTTTGTTATCCGGGAAAAGGGAAAAGTGGCGATCTTCCACCAAGACCAGAATGTGCACCACTTTGGCATCAAAAGATATTAGATCATATGCCAAATATAGAATTGATCATTCTTATTGGTCAGTACGCTCAAAAATATTATTTAGCCAAAAAGACCAAAAGAACCTTGACCGAAACGGTTAGAGCATATCACGAATATTTACCTACTTATTTTCCGTTACCACACCCATCTCCCAGAAATCGATTCTGGCTTACCAAAAATCCATGGTTTGATAATGAGGTGGTACTCATTCTTCAAAAAGAAGTGAAAAAAGTTTTGATTTAGGGTGTTTTTTCCCCGAAACTTTGATAATAAATTGGTTGTAATACTGTTATTGAAACATTGAGCCTCAATATAAATCTGTAACAATTGAAAAAAAACCCTTTACTTGCTATTATCGGAATCAGCTTGCTAGTATTTTTATTATGGCAATTACCATATTTTGGATATATACAATATCCTTTGCTATTGTTGGGTACTTGGTTTCATGAAATGGGACATGGACTCACAGCATTACTTCTGGGAGGAAAATTTTATTATTTAGAGATTTATGATAATGGTGGTGGCGTTGCCTATTCTAATGTTTCATTTAGCTATCTAGAGTATAATATTGCCAGGGCAATCACTTCGGCAGGAGGATTATTGGGACCAGCTATCTCGGGAGCCGTTTTAATTGCTTCTGCTAGAAATCGAATTACTTCTAAAATTGCGCTTTGGCTATTATTGGTGATCATGGTACTGTCCTTATGTTTGTGGATTTATGAATTATTAGCCTTAGTTATTCTAAGTATTTTTGCAGCAATTTTGTTTTTTATTGCTATTCTAAGGGTAAGGAGACTGGAAGCCTTTGCCTTATTATTTTTGGGTACGCAATGTGTGTTAAGTACCTATTTGCAAACCACTTATTTGTTTACAAAACAATTTGAAAGAGATGGTAAAGTGCAGTACTCTGATACCCAAATGATCGCTGCACATTTGCCCGGTAAATATTGGATGTGGGCTTTGTTAATTCTTTTGATTAGTATATTTCTATTATATCGGAGTTATCGGTATTATTTGAAGAAATAAAAAATTATTAACTTACGAGGTAGCATTATCTTCATTCTCTGTAGCTTTAGTTTCATTTTGATCAAGATGAGAGGGTAAGGAGTCTTCGATGATTATTTTTTTTCTGTTTTTAATTTTTCTGTAACGTTTTTCTCTAAACCTGCGATGAAAAGGTAAGATAATGGGTATTAACAAATAAACGAATCCGGCAGTATCAGAATGTTTGCCACCAAAAATTAGTACGATACTAATAGACAAGCTAATAATTGCCAGTAAAATTCCATAAAGTTGAATGTAGGTTTTGGTAAGATAATACTCCTTTTTATTCATTTTTAATTCTTTTCTCTTCTTGAACGCGTTTACATGAAGTAACATAAAAATTAGATAAATCAAGAATAAACCAAGACCAAACCGTATCATAATATCAGACCATTGATCGGTACTGAGATTGGATTGCGAAAGCTTTTTAACCGCCAATTGAAGACCCTGGGAACTGTCGCCTAATGAAGTTTTTATAGAAGCATATATAGCAGTGCCTAGATAAGAAAAGAGATACTTGAGCGGATATATGTAAAACAACAAAACGAAAAGAAACAAGAAATTTAAAACCTTAGTTGTACTATCTTGCAAACCATAGTATTTAAAAAAGTTTCTATGTGCATTCCAAATACTTAGTAAAAGTAATATACAAAACAAAAACCCTACAAAACTGTACATTGATGCCTGTAATTCTACATAGGATTGAGGTACTTCAGAAGAAATCACTAACAATGTAATTGAGAAGCCGAAAATCGTATCTGTTAAGTTTTCAAGCCTGGTGGTTTTCATCCCCCGAAATCTAAATCCATCAGAGGAGATCTGTTTTTTCGTGCTACTTTTTTTACTTGACATATCAATCTTTTATTTCAGTTTTGAATTTGTTTTAAAGATTGGTATTACACATGTTTACCTTTCTCCCAACCATGTTTACCCAGATATTTTTCTCCAGACTCAACAGCTCCTTCTTCAACGCTGGTTCCCATAGAGTCATTCCATCGATTAAGGTATCCAAACAAGGAGATTACTCCTAGCATTTCAACAATTTCGCCTTCATTCCAATGCTTGTATAATTCTTGTTTGATGGTGTCATCAACAGCATTAGGGATTACTGAGGCGGCTAGCGAAAAATCAAGCGCCGCACGTTCTGCGTCACTAAAAGCCGGATGCGTTTTATACTCCCAAATGTTATCCAATTGTTCTTGTTCTGCTCCATAACGTTCTGCGGCTCTAATGGCATGCGCCTGACAATATCTGCAACCTGTTGCATTACTGCTTACCCAGGCGATCATTCGCTTAAGAGCCGAGGTAACTCGACCTTCATTAGCCATTACCGCTTTGTTTAGGTTGATAAATGCCTTAGAAATGGCAGGTCTTCTTTGCATGGTCAGTACCGAATTTGGACAAAAACCAAGGGTTTCATTAAAGAATTCTGCTAATTCTTTGGTTTCCAGATCGTGGTCTGCAGAAAGTGGTGTTACTAATGGCATGTGTATGTGTGTTTTTTGAGTTTAAACGTAATTTTTTTGGCAAGGCAAAATACAAAACTAATGTCAAACCAAAAGTGGTCAGGATGTTTTTTGTACTTTGGGTTTTTTATAATTAGAATACACCACACGAATGAGATGGACTTTAAAACCCAAACCAGATATATCAAAAGTAAATGAGTTGGCCAAAACCTTGAATGTAGATACAATTATTGCATCACTTTTGGTACAGAGAGGTATAGAAACATTTGAGCAAGCCAAAAAATTCTTTAGGCCTTCGCTCGATGATCTGCATGATCCCTTTTTGATGAAAGATATGGATCTAGCGGTTTTGAGAATCCAAAATGCAATTGCCAACGGCGAAAATATAATGGTGTATGGCGATTATGATGTAGATGGAACCACTTCGGTAGCTTTAATGTCGTCGTATCTTAAGACCTTGCATCCTCAAATAGCAACGTATATTCCTGATCGCTACGACGAGGGTTACGGAGTGTCGTACAAAGGAATAGATTTTGCACATGATAATGATATTCCTTTGATTATTGCTTTGGATTGCGGAATTAAAGCGGTTGAAAAAGTTGCCTATGCAAAGGAAAAAGGAATTGATTTCGTTATTTGTGACCACCACCGTCCAGGAGATAAAATTCCGGATGCTGTTGCAGTTTTAGACCCAAAAAGAGAAGATTGTGAGTATCCGTATAAAGAATTATGTGGTTGTGGTGTTGGATTTAAATTAATTCAGGCGTTAGCCTCAAAACAAGGACAATCGATCGAAGATTTAACTCCCTATTTGGATCTTGTTGCCACTGCAATCGGGGCAGATATTGTGCCAATAACTGGAGAGAATCGCATATTGGCTTATTATGGATTGCTAGTGATTAATAAGAATCCAAGGACCGGTTTTAAAGCCATGCTCTCTGAAGTAAAAAATACTACACTAACTATTACCGATGTTGTATTCATGATCGCACCCAGAATTAATGCTGCGGGAAGAATGAAACACGGATTGCATGCAGTAACATTACTTACTGAAGAGAATTTTGAAATGGCTTTGCAATATGCTTCAGAAATAGAGGTCTATAATAGTGATCGGAAAGATGCCGATAAAAGTATTACCGAACAGGCCCTGACACAAATCCTTGAAAACAAAGAAGAGGATAGATGCACTACGGTTGTTTATGAAGAAAATTGGCACAAAGGAGTCATTGGTATCGTAGCTTCGAGATTAACAGAGACCTACTATCGACCCACACTAGTTTTTACCAAAAGTGGTGATAAACTAGCCGCTTCGGCGAGGTCGGTCAAGGGATTTGATGTATACAATGCGTTGGATGCCTGTTCTGATCATATCGAACAGTTTGGTGGACATAAATATGCAGCAGGGCTAACATTACTTGAAGAACACTATGAAGCTTTTAAACAAAAGTTTGAAGAAGTAGTTGTTGCTACGATAGACAAAAAATTACTCACACCCGAAATTTCAATAGACTTGCCTATTGAGCTTGAGCAAATTACACCAAGATTTTATCGCATTCTAAAACAATTTGCACCTCATGGACCTGGAAATATGACACCGGTTTTCATGACCGAGGGACTTAAGGATACAGGATACGGAAGATGTGTGGGTGCAGATGATAAACATTTGAAGTGTAAGGTGCAAAAAAATGGAATCGCAATAGATGCTATAGGTTTTGGTTTAGGGATTAGGCAAAATATGATTTGCAATGATCAAACCTTTAAAGCGGCTTTTACTATTGATGAAAATGAATGGAATGGCAACATATCTCTTCAATTAAAGTTGAAAGATATTAATTGATTTTGCATAAGTTTCTAGTTAATTCATGTTATTAAAATTATTAGTTTCCTCTCCCTCTGGGAGAGGATTAAGGTGAGGGTTTTTGATGTGAAAATCCCCTCATCCCCTAATGCTTGGCTTCATCTCGCCCATTGCTAGCACAATGTCGTCCAAGGAGAAGGAACTCGAAAATATTTTTCAAAAAGTAACTGGAAACTTGTGCAAATTATTATTTCCATCATCCGAAGGGAAGTCCAGCCATTAATTAACTTATTTTTATTTAGATTGATTATAAATAATTAGTATTTTTGAATCAAATTTGATTTAAGATGAACCCAATAGATAAAATTTACAGCAACCAGGTTGGTATTTCTTTTTTCTGGAAAAGAGAACCTAATATTTCGATGCCAAGAGTTCAATTAGTATTTAGAGATATAGGTTTCTTACTTACTTTAAATGAGTTAAAGGACTTTTCAGACTCATGTATTTTAACAAAGCAAACACAGTGTTGCAACGAATGTATGGATCCCCAAAATTGTAGATCTTTGTTGCTTCGAACGCCTTCAGAAAAAATTGATCTTGCAGTAAATCGAGAAGAATTAGATCAAATTCATGAGCTAATTAATGGTACTATTTTTAGGGTTGAGTTAAAAAATTGGGTTAAAAATCTAAGCCTTAATTAAGAAATCGATAATCTTATAACTAATTTCTTCGGCTTTGGTTTCCTGGATAAAATGCTTTTCATCTATAAAATGAATATCCTCTGGTTTTACTTTTAGTGCTTCAGACGCTCTGGTTTCTTGCGGGGGCCACTGTAACATTGTGTCATGAATACCCCACATCACACTAACGGGTATATTCACGTCTTCAAAAACATCCGAGTAATCGGGCAATTCATTACAGGTTTGACTAAAAAAGTAATACATGGCATTCGTTTTACCTTCTAGCAACGGTGTTTTATATCCTTCTACGTCTAAAGTGTTAAGCGTATTTTCTTTCAAGCCTTGTTTAAATAGATTTTTTAGTAAGGTATTTGTGGTTACTCCATTTCTGTAAGCCCACATGGCCGTTTTTGCCATCCCACCAGGTTTCATTCTTACTGGTGGATAAAAACCATCTTCATACATAATGGTATTAAAAACGATCAATTTTTCGATCTTATCTGGTGCCATTCTCATAAGTTCCCAAGTCCATAATCCTCCTGCATCGTGCATCGCATGAGACCATGTTTCGATCCCTAAGAATTTCATGAGCCCCAAAAGCCGTTTGGCATGGTTTTCTGCATTATACAGTTCAAAACCTTCGGGAGAATCGCTAGATCCATATCCCAGCATGTCCGGAATAATGACACGATATCCGTTTTCTACCAAAGGATCAATCATTTTGCGATACAACCAACCAGAAGTTGGTACGCCATGCAATAAAACTATTACCTTATCACTTTTGCCCTCATCGATGTATTTTATTAAACCCTCATCTGTAGGATACAATCGTTGTTTTTCCCTAAAATCTTCGTAAGAAATCTGATTTTTTCTGATTCTGGTGTTTTGGTAAGGTTTACACGAAAAAACAAACACTGCCGTAAGGGCTAGTACAAAAAACTTCTGCATGGTGATGGTGATTTAATAGCCGGCAATTTACTTAAAATCATTTTTGTATGCCAAAATGTATAGAATTTTAATAGGAAGAAAATTAATTAATTCACAGTATGTTTATTATACCGAAATGATTTCCATTAAAACTAAAACTGTCTCCAATACGCTTCCCTAGTAATAGTTTTCCAATAGGAGAATTTACAGCTATAACAAGATATGATTGATTATCAACGGCTATTTTGCCTATAGAGATGCTCAAAAAATAATTTCCTTGCGAAGTCATTACCAAACTACCTAAATGAATAGGAGCTGAAGTTGAGGAGATATCAATTTTATATAAGATTTCCTGTAGTCTCTGCACTTCGGCAAGTTGTTTTCCTGCTTTTTCTCGTTCTAATTGTAGCATGGCACGCCCCGTTTCGTGTTTATCACCTGCAGTGCTTTTGGTTTCTGTAGTTAATGATTCCTGTATGTCTGCAATACTACCCTGAATACGTTGTAAACGCCTTTGGACATACTCATGGCATTCATCTAATAACTTTTGTTTAATATCCTCGATATTCATTTTTTTGTTCCTTGTCGAATACTAAAGTACCATAATTACGCATTTGTATAAAGATCCATGCTGCCCTTTTTTGGGTATATTCTGAAGCTGGATTGGCCAAATATTTTGTAGGATTAGGTAAAATAGCAGCAATAGCAGCTGCTTCTTCGGTAGTAAGGTCTGCTGCCGATTTGTTATACCAGAACATGGCTGCCGCTTGGGCACCATAAATTCCATTACCCATTTCCACACTATTCAGATAAATTTCCAGGATACGTTCTTTGCTCCACATTTTTTCGATCAAGAATGTAAAATAGGTTTCCAGCCCTTTTCGAACCCAACTGCGGTGTGGCCATAAAAACACATTTTTAGCGGTTTGCTGAGTGATGGTACTGGCGCCTCGTAGTCGTTTTCCGGCTTTGTGTTCGGCAATTGCTTTTTCGATAGCCTCTTTGTCAAACCCTTGATGCTCTGTAAAGTGTTGATCCTCGCTACAAATTACAGCAAGTTGTAAATTTTTTGAAATCTTGGATAATGGCACCCATCGATGTTGTATCGTATGTTTTGGGTTAGATTGTAGTTTCCTAATGCCCATTAAAGGTGTTGCAGGAACATCGATCCATCTATAGCTTAGTACCCAAAGTGGGCTAAGGAGTATAAAAGCAACAAAGCTTTTTAACAAAAAACGAAGAATCTTTTTCATCTTTTATGCTATAGATTGATCTATAATAGATCTGCCAATTCCGTGCCAACAATGCTTCCGATTGCAACGCCCATTCCGCCAAGGCGTACGCCGCAAAATGTATTTTCTGATACTTGTTTTACAATCGCTTTCTTTTGGTTACCAACGCCCATGATTCCGCTCCATCTATGTTCGATTTCAAAATCGATATTTGGTAAAATGGTTTCATTTAACAGCTGTTCAAGCTTATGTTGCACAAGTTGGGTTTGACCTAATTGGGTGGTTTCTTCAGTTATAAAGTCTAGATTTCTGCCTCCTCCAAAAAGAATTCTATTATCGATGTTCCTAAAATAATAGTATCCTTTATCGAGATGAAAAGAGCCTTTGATATGCAAACCGTCGATAGGTTTGGTAATTAATACCTGTGCTCGAGCTGGTTTTACCCGGTCAATTCCTAATTGAGAAGCAAAACCATTGGTTGCAATCAAGACTTTATGAGTAGAAAACGTAAAATGATCGGTTTTTATTTCTACAGAAGTGTTAAGATCGTCAATTGTAGTAACGCTGCAGTTATTCAAAATATGGATTCCTGCGATTTGTACCTTCTTTAGCAATCCTTGCATCATTTTACCGGTATCGATCTGACCTTCGAACTGGTTTACCATATATTGAGGTTGAATGTTCTTAAAGTTGAAGATATTCTTTTGTGTTGTGAACACCCTTTCTTTAAAAATGGGCTGCAATAATGTGTTAATCTCTTCTTTTCTTGAAAGGCATTGTTCGTAAAGGACTTGATCTGTATTGGTAAAGAGCTCGAAGCCCTTGTTTGGAAGATAATCAATAGTTTTATCTCCCAGATTTTCTCGTAATAACTGAAGTCCGGCATATCTTTTTTGAACCAATTGTAATACTTCTTCTTCGCTATGGGATTTAAGATCATCTATAATTTCAGAAAGGCTTCCAAAACAGGCAAAACCTGCATTTTTGGTACTGCCCCCATTGGGAAGCATTCCTTGTTCCAGAATCAGTATATTGGCTTTTGGAAATTTGGCTTTTAATCGAAGTGCACAAGAAAGCCCTACGATTCCGCTGCCTACAATTGTGAAGTCGACGTTGGATAACCAGGTTTTGTATTCCCAATAGCTTAGGTTCATATTTTTTGATAAAGATTATAAAAAAAGCCTCAGTTACGAGGCTTTTTTGTGAGTTATTTAATCTTCTTCTGGTGCTGCCATTTCAAAATCTTCCATGAATTTGGTGGTGTAGTTTCCGGCTACATAATCTGGATGATCCATTAATTGTCGATGGAAAGGAACCGTAGTTTTGATGCCTTCTACCACAAACTCATCCAGCGCTCTTTTCATTTTGTTGATTGCTTCTTCACGCGTTTGTGCGGTAGTAATCAACTTGGCAATCATAGAATCGTAGTTTGGAGGAATGATATATCCGCTATATACGTGTGTGTCAATACGCACACCATGACCTCCCGGAAGGTGTAAATTGGTGATTTTTCCTGGCGAAGGTCTAAAATCCTTATAAGGATCTTCTGCATTAATTCTACACTCGATAGAATGTAATTGTGGTATATAGTTCTTACCTGAAATTGGAACTCCGGCAGCTACCAAAATCTGCTCTCGAATAAGATCATAATCTACTACTTGTTCTGTAATTGGGTGTTCTACCTGGATACGAGTATTCATTTCCATGAAATAGAAATTACGGTGTTTGTCTACCAAAAATTCAACAGTACCTGCACCTTCATATTTAATGTATTCTGCTGCTTTTATTGCGGCTGTTCCCATTTTTTCACGAAGTTCATCAGTCATGAATGGCGATGGTGTTTCTTCAGTAAGCTTTTGGTGTCTTCGTTGTACCGAGCAATCTCTTTCTGATAAGTGACACGCTCTACCATTGCTATCACCTACAATTTGGATTTCGATATGGCGGGGCTCCTCAATAAGCTTTTCCATATACATATCATCATTACCAAAGGCAGCTTTACTTTCTTGCCTGGCAGATTCCCATGCATCTTGCAGGTCTTCTTCTTTCCAAACGGCGCGCATACCTTTACCACCACCACCGGCACTAGCTTTAAGCATTACAGGATATCCTGTTTCTTTTGCTACTTTAAGGCAAGTCTTAAAATCAGGAATTATACCTTCACTTCCGGGTACGCAAGGCACACCAGCTTCAATCATAGTAGATTTAGCCGAGGCTTTATCACCCATTCTTTCAATCATTTCTGGACTGGCCCCTATAAATTTTATTTCGTGTTCTTCGCAAATTTTAGAGAACTTGGCATTTTCAGATAAAAAGCCATATCCAGGGTGTATAGCATCTGCATTTGTAATCTCTGCTGCAGCTATTATATTAGACATTTTAAGATAGGATTCGCTACTAGGAGCAGGACCGATACAAACGGCTTCGTCTGCAAAACGAACATGTAGGCTTTCGGCATCTGCTGTAGAATAGACAGCAACAGTTTTGATACCCATCTCTTTGCAGGTTCTGATCACACGCATGGCGATCTCACCTCTATTTGCAATTAGAATTTTTTTAAACATAACTTCTTAGAAATTACAATATCCAAAAGAACAAATTCCAATTTTATGATTTTTGGAGTTTGGAATTTTAGATTTTAGGTTTAACTATGATGGGTCTACCAAGAAAAGTGGTTGATCGAACTCTACCGGAGAGGCATCATCAACTAATATTTTAACGATTTTTCCTGAAACTTCACTTTCAATTTCGTTAAAAAGCTTCATTGCTTCAATGATACAAAGTACATCTCCTTCTTTTATAGTGTCGCCAACTTCAACAAACATGGGTTTGTCTGGTGATGGTTTTCTGTACAATGTTCCTATAATAGGTGATTTGATAGTTATGTATTTCGAATTGTCTTCTTCTGAAGAAGGTTTTTCTGTAGCTACGGGAGCAGCAGGTGTAGGAGCTGGTGCAGCTTGTGCCGGCGCAATAGGTTGAGGAGCATTGCCAACAGGAATCTGTTGTACAAATGTCGTCTCTTTACTGTCATCTGATGCAGTTTTGATGGTGATTTTAACGTCATCCATCTCTAACTTTACTTCGCTGGCCCCTGATTTGGCTACGAACTTAATTAAATTCTGAATTTCTTTTAAATCCATAATATTGGGTATTGTGTGTTTAGTTGTTTAGGAATTATAGGCCCATTTAAGATAAATAGAACCCCAAGTAAAGCCTCCACCAAATGAGGCAAATACTATATTATCTCCTTTTTTGAGTTGTTTTTCGTAATCGTGTAATAATAATGGTAAGGTAGCCGAAGTAGTGTTACCATACCTTTGGATATTCATTAAAACTTTGTTTTGATCTAATCCCATTCTATTGGCTGTGGCATCAATAATGCGTTTATTAGCCTGATGGGCAATCAACCAATTTATATCTTCCCCTGTTAAATTGTTACGTTCTAAAATTTTTGTGCTGGCATCTGCCATATTTGAAACAGCATATTTAAATACTGTTTTTCCATCTTGTTGCACAAAATGTTGTCTTTTGGCAATGGTTTCTTCTGAAGGGGGTAATAAAGACCCTCCTGCTTCAATTTTCAGGAACTCTCTACCAATACCATCTGTTCTTAAATACTCATCCTGTAAACCAAAACCTTCTTCATTAGGTTCAAAAAGCGCGGCACCACCACCATCACCAAAAATGATGCAAGTAGTACGATCGGTATAATCAATAATAGAAGACATTTTATCGGCTCCTATTACTAAGATTTTTTTATATCTTCCTGATTCTATGTAACTGGCAGCGGTAGACATTCCGTATAAAAAACTGGAGCAAGCGGCTTGTAAGTCATAAGAAAAAGCATTAACCGCACCAATTTGAGAGGCCGTATACGCAGCCGTTGCAGCAACGGGAAGATCTGGAGTAGCCGTAGCAAAAATCACCATATCGATCTCTTTTGGGTCAAGATTTTTTTTGGCAATTAGATCTTCTGCGGCTTTTATCCCTAAGTAAGAACTTCCTTTGTCTTTATCTTTAAGTATTCTACGTTCTTTAATACCTGTACGAGTGGTGATCCATTCGTCGTTTGTGTCAACCATTGTTGCTAATATATCATTAGTTAACACATAGTCTGGCACATATGCGCCTACAGCTGTGATAGCGGCTGTGATTTTACTCATATCTTAGTTTTAATTCACGAACTATAGCACAAAAATGCCTAAAAAGTTGTTGAAATTACTAAATAATACACAAATATGGCGCAAAATAATCGGATTTTGACACATATTCAACTAAAAACAAAAAAACTCTCACTTTTGTGAGAGCTCTCTTTGAAATTTTAACAGTATGCTTATGCTACTTCTTCCTCAGTATTGTCGATGACTATTTGACCGCGATAGTATAATTTACCTTCGTGCCAGTGTGCTCTGTGGTACAAATGTGCTTCTCCTGTTGTAGGGTCTGTAGCAATTTGTGGAACAGTAGCTTTGTAATGAGTTCTTCTTTTATCTCTTCTGGTTTTCGATATTTTTCTCTTAGGATGTGCCATTGCTTAGCTATTATTTATCGTTTAATAAGTTTTTTAATTTATCCCAACGAGGATCTGTCTCCTCATTATTATTTTCTATTCTTTTTTCTTTCGGACTTAATTCGTCTAACTTTTCGAGTATATCAGATTTTAATGTTCCGTCTTCTACGCCAGGATGAACTCTTTTTTGTGGCATGGCCAAAACAATCAGCTCATAAATATATTGTTGAATATTCACTTCATATTCTCCATGAGGAAGAATAAGAAGTTCTTCATTTTCATCATTATATTCATCTCCAAACTTGACTACCAGGAAAAATTCATTTTCAATAGGTAGATCAAAAGGTTCATTGGTAAGATCACAATTTATGTTTACAGATCCGGCAGCTTTGAAATGAAGTTCTAACATGGTTATCTTTTTGTTAAACTCCAGGTCAATTTTTACTGCTGCTGCATTAAATTCGTCATACTCAAAATGTTCAAAGAACGTATTATCAATCTTATACTCAAACTGGTGTAATCCTTGCTTCAGTCCAACAAAAGGAATAGTATACTCTTTTAGTGGTGTCATTTCATCATCAGTTTCAAATGCCTGCCAATCTGGTTAAGGCGGGTGCAAAGATAATAAAAAATCATTATGAAAGCGTTTTTGTAAACAAAATTATATCGGATTGTTAGTCTTTTAGTTTGTGAGTCATTTGGTAAGTGAGTTTTTGAGTATGGCAGTCTGTTAGTCCTTGAATAGTTTAGTTTACAAGTGTAGGAGTGTTAAGTAAAACCTTGTTTTACTTAAGTACTCACCTCTAGAACACTCAAATACTCAATCACTTTTGCTGTGGTTTACGGGGTTGTTTTTTTAACGGATTTTTGGTGATTTCGGTGTATTGACCTCTGTTCTTAAAGATTTTCAAGGCTGCAAAAACCGCTTCTTCAAACGAGCTGTGATCGGCTTTATTTTTTCCCGCAATTTCGAAAGCTGTTCCGTGATCGGGTGAGGTACGTACTTTGTTGAGCCCGGCTGTATAATTTACACCTTTTCCAAAGGATAGTGTTTTAAAAGGAATCAATCCCTGATCGTGATAAGAAGCAACAACCGCATCAAAAGTTTTATAATTATTTGACCCAAAAAAACTATCGGCAGCATAAGGCCCATAAACTAGTTTGCCAGATTCCTGGATTTTCTGGATGGTGGGTTTTAATACTTCTTCATCTTCTTTGCCAATTACTCCGTTGTCTCCGCTATGTGGGTTGATACCCAGCACCGCTATTTTGGGTTTTGAAACCCCAAAGTCTTGTTTTAGAGCATGGTAAATGGTATTGATCTTTTGTTCAATAAGTTCGGAGGTAATCGTGTCGGCAATGTCTTTTACGGCTACATGATCGGTAAGCAATCCCACTTTTAGATCATCGGTGATCATAAACATCAGGCTGTTTCCCTCGAGTTCCTGATCCAGATAATCTGTGTGTCCCGGAAACTTGAATTCTTCAGACTGAATGCTATGTTTATTGATTGGTGCAGTGACCAGCACATCAATTTCATTGTTTTTGAGAGCCTGGGTAGCAGCTTTCAACGATTTTATGGCATAACCGCCAATTTTTTCGTCCTCGGTACCAAAGCTGATATCAACCGGTTCTTTCCAGACATTGAGTACATTGATCTTACCGTCCAGGATTTGAGAGGTTTTATCGATACCGTGTAAATTGGCATTGATAGTATATTGTTTTTTAAGGAAGGAAAGAATTTTAACGGATGCAAAAATGACCGGGGTACAAAAATCCAACATACGGGGGTCTTCAAAAGTTTTAAGAACCACTTCGCTTCCAATACCATTAAGATCACCTATAGAAATCCCAAGTCTTATTTTTTCTTCTTTCTTCATTATATAACTTCCTTTATCAGTATTTTTGAAACCTAAAACATGGCCTCGAACTTTAAGGTCACAAATTTAACTAAATAATTTGCATTTATGTTCACTGGAATCATTGAAGAATTAGGAACGGTAACATCTTTAAGAATTGATAAAGAAAATCTTGATATTACAGTACGTGCTAATTTTACTTCAGAATTAAAAATTGACCAGAGTGTGGCACATAACGGAGTGTGTCTTACGGTGGTTTCTATTGAAGGCGATACGTACACTGTTACTGCAATCAAAGAGACTTTGAACAAGACTAACCTTAATGATCTTAAAGAAGGTGATATTGTAAATTTGGAACGAGGTATGAAGTTAGGAGATCGATTAGACGGACATATTGTGCAGGGTCATGTAGACCAAATTGCAACCTCTACAGCAATTTCTGAAGCTGATGGAAGTTGGTATTTTACGTTTGCTTATGATCCAGAACTAAGTAATATTACCATTGAAAAAGGATCAATAACCGTAAACGGAGTAAGTTTGACGGTAGTAAATTCTAAGAAAAACGAATTTAGCGTAGCTATTATCCCGTATACCTATGCTCATACCAATTTTAATACGTTTAAAGTAGGCACAGTAGTAAATCTCGAGTTTGATGTAATTGGCAAGTATGTAAAAAGGATTTCAGAATTAGGTTAAACTTCCTGGTTTTTGCCCCGTATTGGGATAATAGTCGGTAATGGTGCCTTTTTGAAAATACGAAGTTTCTGAAGTATAGATTTGCGCTACATCAATACTATTGATTTGTTTAAGATTCCTTTTTTGAAGACTTGATAAGGAAATATTCTCTAGATCCAATTGGTCTTTGCGTACAGGGTTTTGATCCTCAAAGATTAAGAATTTGCTTTTCCATAGGCTATCTAATATTTTAAAAACACTAGCATACTTTTGATCCTCTTTTGTAGTTTTTGGGATGTCTTGAATAGTATCAATAGCACTGTTGTTCTGGCAACTACTGCTAACCCAGAATAGCAATAGTATATATGTAGTATCGTTTCATAGGGTAACGACATAGCATACATTTTTTATCTTAAAGCTTAAGAAGAATTGCCGAACCGGATAGAGAAGTAGAATGGTAGTTATACCAATTCTACTTCGTTAAATTTGAAAAGTGAAACCCTGTTTCTTCCAATTTTTAAGAGTACTCCTCCTAAATCACTCAAACTAGAGCAGGATTCGAAATCTAATACTTTGCCAAAAAACTGGCTTTTTGCATCAATTACTTTATACCGCATAATACATGATTTGATTTGACTTGTTTTCCCATTTTCTTCATTCTAGATGTTCTTTCCCCAAAAAACATACCAGAATGCATCAAATTCTACAGTAAATGTAATTGACCATCTTTTTTTTTGAAAATAAACTTATCAGGTTTTATTAACAATAATCCTGTGAATTATGGTGTAAATAGCTAAAAACCAACTTGTTTTAAGGATTTTTGTGAGGAAATTAGAATAAAAACAAAGATAGAGTAATTGGAATTATTCCAAATTTTGTATCTTTGTTGTGGAATTATTCCAATTAATCACAACAATTGTTCTCTAAGGATTTTAAGACTTTTTCACCTTTTATTAAGTTATTTTTTTAAAGTCATGGCATGCGTTTTGTAAAATACTACATGAACCAAATCGTACACCTATGATAATAGAAATACCTAATGCAAATGATTTTTATGTTATGAGTGGTATTAATTATGAAATACAAAATAGGAAACTGCAATTATATAAGCACACTTTCGATTATAACTTTTGTAAACGAAAGTATAACGAGTATGCCCTAATGGAATTAGACGAATTTAAAAAGTGCCTGAAGGATCCTGAGAAATTAGGAGAAATTGGCCATTTATGTTGTTTTATCTTGTGGGTGAAGAACAAAGAACAACACGAATATCGAGATACTATGGGTGACTATGGGTTGATTCACTTACTCTTTCACTGTCTGGAGCATAAACATCATGCAGAGATCCATGCAGAGTATATCCATATGTTGTTTAAGGAGGATATTAAGTTGGTTTAAATCAAAAACCATGTTTATATTAAAACTACAAACATGGTTTTTAAGCTTTACCTGTTAGATAAATTCTTGTTACTGTTGTGTGACTTTTATGATAAATCACCAACATTTTAGTAAAACCGAATGTCTGCACAAGGTTCGCGATAGGTGTTTTGTAACAATAATTGTATTGCGCTCTTAGCGCTTTTGGGTGTCCCTATTATTTGTTTATCATAGGTCAGTTCATTATTACTTTTATTCCATAAGAATTGTTTTGTGCTGGATTTAATAATTCTGTTGTCATTCTTTGTTGTAATCTGAAAGGACTCGAATTGATGGGCGTATTCTACTCCAGAGGGATAGTGCAACTGAACTACAAATCTTGTATCTCCTTTATCATAAATATGACATACACAATCGCCTATATCTTTTGTTTCGGATACTCTAATCATACTTTTTTGAATAATTTGCCAACCATTTTCTGAGACAACCCCTACAATATTCATGAGCATGGTTCCTTTTTCGGCAATTTTATTATCAATAAAGGATTCAAAATTAATTAGGGCAGCAATAGTCCCCGCTTTCTCTTTTTGATTGATATAAATCACCTCACCTAGTGATATTTTGAAATCATAGTCGGTTTCGCTTATGATCTCATTCAATTGAGATGCAATATCCTTTTTTGTATATTGTTTTTTGATAATCGCCCCAGATAATTTAACATAGGTTGTATTACCGCTATATTGATTGCTATAAAGATCGAGTATATCCTCTTTTGTAGTCTCTGTACCCAATGCATTTGTCTTTTGGATAAAGTCGGATAATAATAACTTTACAGGTTCGTTTATTTCGTTTGCTATTCCTTCAAAAGATATACTTATAAAAAGTAAAGAGAGGATACTATATTTTAATTTTTTCATGATACTTCTATATGGATTAAACATTATGTCTATTTGTTAAGTTTTATAATACTAACTCTTTACGATCATAACTTAATAGGTGGGCAATTTCGTCAAGTAGAATTTCTACTGCATATCGTCCTGTATAGGATGGACAAATTATACAGTCATCAAAATAGAACTTGATCATACTGTCTGTAATCACAAAGTTATCTTTATTTATTTCAAAATTATCTTTAGACAATTCCCAACAATCTTTATATGTATTTTTCTTCTCAATCTTATTTACTAGCTTTTGATTGATCAGTGATAACATTTCTGTTTCAGAATTTTCTTTAAACAAGTTGTTATAATGAAGAAAAACAGAAGTATCCAAATCAAAGTTCAAGCACTTAAACATATAGGAAGAATGGTCTTCATCTGTATAATGATTCGCTTTGTACAGTAAAATACTGATCAAGTGATTTTCTTTGCTATATATTTTATAATCAATAATTCGTTTATAACGATGTACATCAATTACCGATGAATCACAAGACAAGCTGTTACTTGTAAGAACCTCATTAACAGATGTTTCTGTTTTTAGATAATTGTTTTGTATGTGCTCATTAAAAACTTTATAAGAGGGCTTACTATTCTCATTTAGATAAGGGTATTTATAATTCAAAACATAAGGATCTTCCTTTTTAAAGAATGTTTTGGTTTCTATGAGGTTTTCCAAATTTAGTTTATCATCTTTTTCTGATAATAAACGTTCTCTTTTGATCGTCTGGTTTATTTTTTTGCTATTTTTTTTTTGCTCAATAGCCGTAGAAGGCTGTATCTTTTTTATCTCGTCGGGGGAGGTTTCTTTCTGGTTTGTCTTTTCATTTTTACAAGACATTAGAACTAAACAGGCTAAAAATATTATGCTATTTTTCATTTGCTCAGATTTTTAAAGGTTTATTTGATGCTGCAAAAATCTGAAATTTTTATCATATATTTTTATTTATATTTATGATGATAATCATAAATATAATTTATGTAAAAAAATTAACTTATGATAGTAATATCTGGGCTGATTAAAGAAAATCAATGAAGACTAAACGATAGTCAAAACAAATTTATATTTTTAAGAAAAAACGCATGAAAAATCACATAATTTATGTCTTGATCGCATCAGTTAGTATATTATTTTTCAGTTGTCAAGAAACCGACATAAAGTTAGAACAAGAATTTATAAATGAAAGTAGTACAGGTTTAAAAATAGTCAAAGCCAAACGAAGTACAAACACAATTTTGTTTGATCTTGCGAACCAGGATATTTTAAATGAAAATAATGCAGAAGTAATCTTTAGAAATCAGCTTTCTGGTTGGGATAACGGATATACATCCATACAAAATGACAAGCTGAAAGTCATTTTACCTCAAAATCATCATCTTAGCAATAATAATTCTGATCCTTTTGACGATGGTTTACGTTGCCGTATTGATGTTCCAGAGAGAGATGGTTATCAGCTAGAATTTGATGTAATCTTTCAGTCGAATTTTTCCTTTGCAGGTGGTGGAAAGGTTGGTTTTGGATTTGCAGTTGGTGAAGGGGTTACTGGTGGTAATACTGCAGCGATTGAAGCGATGAGAGGGGGCAGTTTTAGAGTTATTTGGGACCAACAAAATGAGAATCACTATCTTTGTCCGTACATTTATTATCAGGATATGACGGGTCAGTATGGTAATGATTTTATTGACCATAGGTTTCTATTAGAGGCAAGAAAGAGATACACGATACGATTAAAAATAAAATCAAATACCGCAGGTAACCGAGCTGATGGTTATGGAAAAATGGAAATTAGCACTAACTATGGCAGGACATTTATAACGGTTTGGGAAAAAAATGACATCCGTTGGTCCGGTAATGAAACTGCTAGTTTTCGTCATATCGATACATTTTATTTTCAAAATTTTAGAGGAGGAAGAGGAACTCAATACGATGGAGAAAATGGTGATCAAGGGATTTATTTTGATAATTTGAGATGGAAGCCTTTATAATACCAATTCTGATGTAAGGCAAAAAATGTAGTATAAAAAACGTAAAGAGGTTAAAAAGAATAAAGTCCAATAGACCGATATTATGAAACACTTAGGTAAATTTTTAATACTTGCTTCTATATTCTTTTCATTTGGCAATTCAAGTGATACCGATGTTCTACAGGATAAAACCAGCTCTAAAATTAAGTGCTCAAAAAACGGATGTACTGGCACGTATATCGGACCTGAATTTGTAAATCGTTCTGATGTAGCTCATCAGTTTTCAAATAAAATGTCTGGTAAGGTTGGCGATAAGTTAAAATGGCTTTATAAAAAAGGAATATATTCAAAAGTAGATCTTCCTCAAATCGCGATGTCTACAAAAGGTATGGGATCTGGCTTTGTTACCTATAAACTAATGATACCATTCCTTTCGGTTAGTAAAAAATGTGATGCGTTTACATCATTTGATCATGTTGGAGGGTGGAATCATAAACCAGCTTTGACATCAAGGATGGCCGAATTAGATAACGTTTTGATGAATGGACAAAAACTTGATGTAAGCAAATTAAAGAAAACACCTGAAGGATTACAAGAATATTGGATCCAGTGGAAAAATAAGAGCATACAGTCTGATTGTAATTAAAAATACAGTAAGAGTCTAGATATATTAAAGTTCAAATGAACGATCTTTACCTACTAGCAATTGAAGAACAATTTATGGTTTCCCTTAAATTTGCACCCAACATTTATTATTAAGATATTTATGCGTATTAAATTCTCACAAATCAATGACAAACAATTTTTACTATACATACAATTTCGAACTACGACTAGCTACAAGAGAAGAAATAGACGCTATAGCTGAGTTTCTAGCCCAAAAAAACTGGAAGGATAATGAAAAACATTTGAAGCCCATTGCAAAAGATGTAAAAGAAGCTATGGTTACCAATTTTATAAGTCAAAACAAAAAGAATATTCTAGAGCTCATAGGGAGTAAGGTATTGGCACAAGACTATAAAAAACATGGAGTTTCCCTTTTTATTTACAGTTACAATCAGGAGTTTGAGAACAATGTGATCACCTCATTAACCTTTAGAGTACTACAAAACAAAAATGGGATGGAACTTCTGCAAGATGAAGACGTAGTTTTCAATCTAGAAGATCTTCAAAATAATCGCTATCATAAAAACAAAGAAAAACAAGGAAGACCAAACAAACCCAAAAGCGAATCTATCCAAAAAACTATCGAGATCAAAAAATACCTAGAAAGTAATCCTATATCAAACATGGATGCGATTTGTCAAGAATTTGGTATTGGTAAAACTACCTATTATCGTGTGATAAAATGGTTATCGGTAAGAAATAGGTGATTTTAATCTAAATAATTCTCCGATGGCTGTGCCTCGAGAATAGTTGGTTTCAAGAAATTTTTTATTAAGGTGAATTTTTAATGGAGGACTTGAATGTAAGTAGGGTTAACGCCTCGGTATATTTAAACAAACTAGCTGAAGATAAAGTGATTCATAAACATAAGTTGGGAAAAAGCAACTACTATATCAATTCACTTTTGATAAAAACACTATTGCAATAAAAAACTCTCGGATCGAGTTTAGAAATATGATAGGTTCTAAGTCAAATTTATTTTTCAATTATTTGTAATTTTATAAAGTTTTGTTTATCCTGATACACAGTTTACTTATGAATTTTACTAGGTTAGTTCTTTTAACATTGATAGTTTTTATTTCTTGTAATCAAAATAAAGATTATTTTGAATTAAAAAATAATCCTAAGGTTCTATATAAACCTACTTTAAGTCCAATTAACCTGTATCTAAATAATATTAAAATAGGAGATACTATTAGTAAGTTTTTTGATAGAGAAAAATTAAGAATTAGAGATGAAAACTTTAATATTATTGATGATGATAATAAAAATTTAGATTCATTGTTAATCAATAAATGTAGAGCTAGTTATAGTGACGGGTTTGAATATGCACTGAATTATGGAAGAATACAATCGTTCTCTTTATACGGTAATTCACTTATACCTTATCAGAATATATCAAAAGACAGTATAGAGGTTTTTTTTGGCAAATCTGATGAAATAGATAAATCGGAAGATTGGGATAGTGGAGAGCTATTGAACACATATTTCTTTTATTATAAAAGAAACTTGAAAATTTCATTTAACGATCGTAATCAAAAAATAGATCACATATCCATAGGAGAGTTACCTCGAAAAGATTTGTTGTATATCAATAAAGATGAAAAACAAAAAATTAGTGAGCTCGATTTATCTAATTTAGGATATACTGAAGTGCCAGAAGAGTTACAAGATTTTAGGAGTTTAAAAATATTAAATTTAGGAAAAAATAAGCTCAGTTCTTTACCTGATTGGATTACTTCGTTAAATCAATTAGAGAATTTGATTATAGAAGGTAATCAAATTGAGTATTTGCCAGAAGATATAGGTAATCTTAAAAATCTTACTTATGTTTGGTTAAGCGATAATAATTTGACCATACTTCCAGAATCTTTCTGTGATCTGACTTCTCTAACCTTGATGTTAGTTAATGAAAATAACCTATCCAAATTACCCGAAGAAATTGGTAACCTTACAAATTTAAGGACTATTTACGCAGAAGACAATCTTTTGGAAAGCATACCCACATCTATTGGTAATTTAGAAAAGTTAGAATATTTGATGTTGACAAAGAATAAGCTGACTAACCTTCCCAACTCAATACAAAATTGTAAAAAACTCAGGGAACTATATCTAACTAAAAATTATATTAGTGAATCAAATAAGTTAAAAATTGATAGTTTAGTAAGCATAAGCCCCTGGTTTGATATAAATGCAAAACTGTTAAAAAACATTGATAAAGACACTATTATTAAAGATGGAAATACCCTTCACTTTATCAAGAAAAATAAAAACAAAGTTGAATAAATCGATAAAATAACAGTACGTAAAATCAATGCGCAGTTATATTTTAGTTTTGATTAAAAATATTATGGATAATTCGATTTCATGGACGGAAAAGCTTTATAAAGGTCATTGGCTAATGGACCTTGGTTATCGCGATTATATTGCTGCTCGTTTCTTACTTAATAACCATTTAATAATTCAAGGACTAACACTTGCGAGTACTTCAGTTGAAAAATATCTGAAAGCTCTAATTGTATTTAATCTCAAAAAAAGGGAAAAATATAATTACCATTTAGACAGATTTGAATCACTCAAGAAACTTCTATCTAAAGTTAATAATGACGTGACCGTAGAATTTGACCCTGTTTTCTTAGAAATATTACAAAATGCATTTAAAATCAGATATTACGACAAAATTGAAAAACCAATCTTTATGGGATTCTACATAAATCAGTTTATTGGTGAATTAGATTATACAATTGACTTTATGGAAAGATTTATTGCTAATTCACAAAATGGAGGAGAATCTATGTCAGCATACAACAGAGCAATTAAAAATAAGGATTCACATCTTTATGAAAATAACTTCATCCTGAGCAAAGAAAATAAAAAAGAATTTATGGAAAAACCTGATGTTGGATTTTCAATTCATATTCGAATTGGATCTGTCGTTCAAGACGAGAAGATAGTAAAAGGTGGTAGTACTAAAAATAAATACGAAGGTCAAATATCAAAGTTCACAGAATTCAACTAAAATTTATATTGAGTCAAGAACTGCCGGTAACAACGAGCCATATACAAATAGTTATAAGTTCAAATAAACGATGAGATTCTATAAAGTAAATAAACTAAGGCAATCTGGGGAATTCTTTTTTCTTTATCTTTTTGTTTCCTTATTTATTTTCGGTTGTTCTAGGAATAAAGATCCATTTAAAGATATAGCATTTGGTGATGAGTCAAAAAATAAATTCATTAAGAAAATGAAGACTAGTTATCAATTTGACAAATCTAAAAAATCATTAGATCCAAGAAGAGACACCTTGAGTTTTGATTTTTCTTTTACGGATGAACAGGGTGATTTCCCGGTAATAGTAAAAATTAATCCAAAATTTGGATTTGGGAAATTAAGAAAAATGGAGGTTCAATTTAATAATATAGATATATTAAATTTCGATGAAAATGATAGTATTCGATTGTCTAAATCTAAAAGAGTTACAGAATTATATAGCTTATGGTATGGTGTGTCAGATACAATAATTAAGGAAGTAAATAATGTGTATCCTCAACAAAAGATTAATAAACGATTTCTTTTCTGGGAAGTGAATAATGTTAGTATTACTATGAGGGATATCACGTTCGATTCCACTATGGACGCTATGGTTACGTACGAAATGATTGGATACGAAAAAGAAATTGAAAGAATTGAAGACTCAATAATAGCGAATCAGTTTCCTGATAATTTAGTTGAGATAAATCAAGGGCCATTTGTACATTGGAAAGATATATAATTCCCCCTATTCATAGGACAGAATAATTAAAAAATAAGATGTTAATGATGTTGAAAGAGGGGGGTCTGGGGG
>CANMLL010000008.1 GCA_947498775.1 uncultured Aquimarina sp. | reverse complement strand
GTTTTTAGCCGTACAACCACTCTTAATAATCATACGCAACTAATCGATATTACCTAAGGAATCGAACCCTAATTATGCCACAAATAATTTAACATAAATCCAATCTAATTCTTACTATGAACTTCACTTATATCGCATAAGCGGGTGCAAATATACAACCCTTTTTATTTCTACAAAGCTTTTTTAATCTTTTTTAATAAAAAAATTTATCAAGAAAAACCAAAAAAATCCTCAACGAACGAACAAAACATTATCCCGTTTTGCGGGTGCAAACATACAACCATTTAACAATACAACAACACCTTTTCTAAAGTATTTTTTAATCTTTTTTTAAACTACTGATAATATAAAGGTTAGAAGATGAAAAAAATGGGATAACGATTGAAATGACATCCTTATATCTCTTTAATAAATGGAGATATAAGATATAATGGAAAGCGTGATCAGGATATATTGAGTATCCCGAATCCCCAAAACAAGACCCTTTACAGATAGATCTATAATTAATCAATTAAATATACCCCATAATATTGTATGAACTTTATTATCGTATTATCTTTGCAACTTTAATTATACAAAAATGATCAAGATTACGTTGCCTGATGGCTCGGTTAGAGAATACAATAGCAGTATTACTGCTATGGATGTTGCCAAAGATATTAGTGAAGGTTTTGCTAGAAATGTGATTTCTGCAAAATTTAATGACACCACTATCGAAACTTCTACCGAGTTAACCACTGATGGCAATCTTGTTTTATTCACATGGAGGGATGATGAAGGCAAAACAGCTTTCAGACACTCTACTTCTCACGTTCTAGCACAGGCTTTAGAACAGCTTTATCCTGGCGTTAAACTATCTATCGGACCTGCAATTGAAAATGGATTCTATTATGATGTCGATCTTGGTGATCAAACCATTTCTGAGAAAGATTTCAAGAAGATTGAAGATAAAATGCTTGAAATTGCCAGAGGAAAGCACGATTTTAAGATGAAATCTGTTTCTAAAGCAGATGCTCTGACAAAATATAAAGAAGAAGAAAACGAGTATAAAGTAGAGCTAATTGAAAATCTTGAGGACGGTACTATTACCTTTTGTGATCACGATACTTTTACAGATTTATGCCGTGGCGGACACATCCCCAATACAGGACTTATTAAGGCTGTAAAAATCATGAGTGTTGCAGGGGCATACTGGCGAGGTGATGAAAACAATAAACAACTTACTCGTGTCTATGGAACCTCTTTTCCTAAACAAAAAGAGCTAAAAGAATATTTAGAACTACTTGAAGAGGCCAAAAAACGAGATCATCGCAAATTAGGAAAAGAGCTTGGGCTTTTTACTTTTTCGCAACGAGTTGGTCAAGGCTTGCCTTTATGGCTACCAAAAGGTGCTGCTTTGCGTGAGCGTTTGGAACAATTTCTGAAAAAAGCTCAGAAAAAAGCTGGATATGAAATGGTTGTCTCTCCTCATATAGGACAAAAAGAATTGTATGTAACCTCTGGGCATTATGCCAAGTATGGAGAAGATAGTTTTCAACCTATCCACACTCCGGCAGAGGGCGAAGAATTTTTATTAAAACCGATGAACTGTCCGCACCATTGTGAAATTTACAATAGCGAACCTTGGTCCTATAGAGATTTACCGAAACGATTTGCAGAATTTGGCACCGTTTATAGATATGAGCAAAGTGGAGAGTTGCACGGATTAACTCGAGTACGAGGTTTTACACAAGATGATGCTCATATTTTTTGTACTCCCGATCAATTAGATGAAGAATTTAAAAAAGTAATTGATCTGGTACTCTATGTATTTGGGTCTTTAGGATTTGAAAACTTTACAGCTCAAGTATCACTTCGTGATCCCGAAAATCCAGGCAAGTATATAGGTAGTGACGAAAATTGGAGAAAAGCAGAAGATGCCATTTTAAATGCCACCAAGGAAAAAGGACTGAACTATATTGTAGAAACAGGTGAAGCTGCTTTTTATGGCCCTAAACTTGATTTTATGGTCAAAGACGCATTGGGTAGAAACTGGCAATTAGGAACAATACAGGTTGACTATAACCTGCCAGAACGTTTTGATCTTACCTACAAAGGAAGCGATAATGAACTACACCAACCAGTGATGATTCATAGAGCACCTTTTGGTAGTATGGAAAGATTTATTGCTATATTGCTAGAGCATACGGGCGGTAATTTCCCATTATGGCTAATGCCAGAGCAGGCTATTATTCTCTCTATCAGTGAGAAATATGAAAAATACTCTGAAAAAGTTTTAAATTTGTTAGAAAATGACGAAATTCGCGCCCTTGCAGATCATAGAAATGAAACGATAGGCAAGAAGATTAGAGAAGCAGAAATGAATAAATTCCCATACATTATAATCGTAGGGGAGCAAGAAGAAAGAGACAATACAATATCTGTTCGGAAGCATGGTGGAGAGGACTTGGGAGCAATATCTGTAGAAAAATTTTCTGCGATTATAAAAGAAGAAATTAATAGAACTCTAAAACCGTTTAACGGATAATTATAAAGAAAATTAAGTTTAATTTAAATTTTTAAGTCATAGCAATAAGAAGAAGAAGGTCTCAAAAACCAGCACGAATAATCAAAGAAGACGCTCACAGAATCAATCAAAAAATTAGAGTTGATGAAGTGCGTCTTGTAGGTGATAATGTAGAAGTAGGTGTTTATCCTACCAGAAAAGCATTAGAAATCGCTGAAGAACAAGGCTTAGATCTTGTTGAAATTTCACCTAAAGCAGTACCTCCTGTTTGTAAAGTAATGGATTATAAAAAGTTCCTTTATGAACAGAAGAAAAGAGACAAAGCCTTAAAATCCAAGGCTACCAAGGTTGTTATCAAAGAAATCCGATTCGGGCCCAACACCGATGAACACGATTATGAGTTTAAGAAAAAACACGCAATCAAATTCTTAAGTGAAGGTGCGAAACTGAAAGCTTATGTATTCTTTAAAGGACGTTCTATCATCTATAAGGATCAAGGTCAAATATTACTCCTGAGGTTAGCACAAGAACTAGAAGAGTATGGAAAGGTAGAACAAATGCCAAAACTTGAAGGGAAGCGAATGATTATGTTTATTGCTCCTAAAAAATAGCAATATAACTTTCTCTATACCGAGAAAGTATTACGATAATAAGTGAGATTATAAAAACAAGGATACAATGCCTAAGATGAAAACAAAATCCAGTGCTAAGAAGCGTTTTAAGCTTACCGGTACTGGTAAAATCAAAAGAAAGCACGCTTTTAAGAGTCATATCTTAACGAAAAAATCTAAAAAGCGCAAGCTAGCTTTAACGCACTCAACATTGGTGCACAAAAGCGACGAAAGTAGTATTAAAGAGCAATTACGCCTTAAGTAATCACTTTTTAATATAGGTTAAAATTATTATATAAACCCAGGAGTTAGGCCATTTAAAAAGAATTCAGAATTCGGAATTCAAAATTCAGAATTATTGAATCGCCTACTACTAAAAAATTTAAAATTATGCCAAGATCAGTAAATTCTGTTGCAAAAAGAGCTAGAAGAAAAAAGGTTCTTAAGCAAGCAAAAGGTTACTTTGGACGTCGTAAAAACGTCTGGACAGTAGCAAAAAATGCGGTGGATAAAGCGATGCAATATTCGTATAGAGACCGCAGAAACAAAAAGAGAACTTTCCGTGCTTTATGGATCACTCGTATTAATGCAGGTGCCCGTATACACGGTATGTCTTATTCTCAATTCATGGGGAAAGTAAAAGCTAACAATATCGAACTAAACCGTAAGGTTCTTGCCGATTTAGCTATGAACAACCCAGAAGCTTTTAAAGCTATTGTAGAAAAAGTAAAGTAATCTTTTAGTAAAAACAATACAGTCTCACTTATATATAAATCCCGCTCAAAAAGTGGGATTTTTTCGTTCAACACTTACGAGAAACTGCACTTAATCGACAAAAGCAGTGTTTAATCTGTTAAAAATATGGTTAACCCGTATTTTTTAATTACTTTTAACAAAATCGTTGATATGAAAAAACATTACCTTTTACTTACTTCCGGATTGTTTTTAATGACTCAAACACTGTTTGCTCAAGAACATAATATACATTCTGGTAACACAATGGGAGCAGAACAAATTTTTGGTCTTTTAGAAATGCCTTTTCTAGCAATTGCTTTGGTTTTTAGTTTTTTAACCGCAACGCGTTTAAAAGGAGGGAAATTTGGATCAGGTATGACCCTATTGGCATGGGGGTTTGTAGTAATGGCACTAGGCCATCTTCATATGCAAATTGCACACATTTTTAATTACAACATATTTAAGAACATATTTGGAGGTACACTTGGTAACTACATCTGGTTTTTTGCTTTAATTCTTACATGGGGCTTATCCGCGCTTGGCTTTTACAAAATTTATAAAGCTAGCAAAATATGACCTTAGATGATCATACAATGGCTTAAAAGAATAGTCAACCTCAAGAAAGTCGATCCTCCAAAGAATCCAGAAGAGCAAGAAATTATTGATCTAATGGATTTCCTTTGGAAACAGATCAATATACCCGCAAGTGCAAATAATTTAAAGTTAAAAGTTAAAATTTTTAAAGAACTTTCTTTAGAAAAAAAAATTGAAGCGCTACCTGAAATGTACTTATCTTTAGAAGAAAACATTTCAGAAGAAAATATTAGCAATCAACAAGGCATACACCCCCTAAGAAAAAAAATCTCTAAAAAATATAATCGCCTACTTCAATACAAAAATTTCAAATTAATATTTGCCCCCTTAAAAGAACAAGAATTAACTTTATGTAAAGTATTTCTTTCAGAAGTATTAGAAAAATCATCAGAGTTGGTTGGTACTTACAGCGAACCAAAGATGATACAAATACAGAAATATTTGGATGTAGATTATGATTTCCAAAGAATTGATTTAATAAAAGAAAGGAAGAAATTGCTAGAATTTTCTAATGAGATTTTTCTTAGAATAAAAAATAGTTTAGGAATAAATGCTATTACAAACATTTATCTATTAATCTATAAAAAACATTTTGAATCATATCATCTATTGGATGCATTTACATCCATTCTTAACGTCATCCCCGAAGAAATTCTTTCCAAAGATCTTATAAACTTTCCAAGCAAGCAGCAAATGCTAAAAATGTTGCAAAAACAACTCTTAAGTCTTGAAGAAATAAATGAGCGACTAACAGAAGAAATTATTGAAAGAAAAAAAGTTGAGGAAGAATTGAAGTACAGTGAACATCTTAATACAACCATTCTTGAAACTGCAATGGATGGAGTTATTTTGGTGAACAGTCAAGGAGTTGTTTTAAATTGGAACAAACAAGCAGAGAATATACTAGAATTAAAAAGAGAAGAAACCGTAGGTAAAAACATCTATTCATTGGTTCCTAGTAAATTAAGAACAGAATTACAAAATAGTTTTAACAACTATATACAAACAGGAAATGATGAATTGATTAACAAACGTGTAGAAACCTCTATAAACAGAAAAAATGGCACTGTGGTGTATATAGAACTTACCATTATTGCCATTGATATCAAGGATGATTGTTTATTCAATGCTTTTTTTAGAGATATCACAAATAAAAAAATTATTGATAACGAAATCCGAGAAGCCAAAGTTTTAGCTGAAAAATCTACCAAAGCAAAGTCTGTTTTCTTATCTAATATGAGTCATGAAATAAGAACACCTCTTAATGTTATTTTAGGGCTTACAGGTATTTTACAAAAAAGTGACTTCAGTAACCTGCATACAGACAAGAAAAACCTAGACGGAATCCAATTCTCTGCAGAAAATCTTTTAGTTTTAATTAATGACATTCTTGATTTTTCTAAAATTGAAGCTGGAAAACTCACATTGCATAATATTGATTTTAACCTTCAAGAATTAATTGGAAATATATCCAGAGGTTTTAAGATTAAGGCAGATGAAAAAGGACTGAATTATAAAATGATTATTGATCCATCGGTTCCTAAATTCATTATAGGAGATCAACTTCGGTTAAATCAAATTCTTATTAATCTACTTGGCAATGCAATAAAATTTACACACAAAGGAGAAATAACAATCCATGTAAAGCCAGAAAAGATAGAAGAAAAACACCTTACCATCAATTTTTCGGTAAAAGATACAGGAGTAGGAATACCTAAGGATAAACTGAATACTATTTTCGAGAGTTTTTATCAGATTCATAAACCTGGAAAAAATAAGATCGAAGGTACAGGGCTTGGACTTTCAATTTCAAAGCAACTCATCGAACTACATGGAAGCAAACTTAATGCACAAAGTAAACCAGGTATAGGATCCACTTTTGACTTTTCGCTACGGTATTCTAAAAGCAACTTTAAATCTTCCAGCGAGCATAAAAACAACAAAGCAATCACCAAAAACAACCATAACCTTTCTGGAATGAAAGTTTTGGTAGTTGAAGATAATAAGATGAATCAATTCTTTATAAAACAATTATTATCCAATTGGGATATTGACACCCATATAGCCGAAAATGGAAAAGTAGCTGTAGAAAAAATAGAACATTATAAGTACGACTTGATTCTTATGGATATGCACATGCCGGTTATGGATGGCCCAGAAGCGGCAGAACTTATTAGAAAATCTGATAATCCAATGGTAAGTCAAATACCAATAGTTGCCTGTTCTGCAGATGTGTTTCCAGAATCTAAGAAAAAGGCTACCACATCAGGAATGAATTTTTATCTCACAAAGCCTTTAAGCGAAAAAGCCTTAGAAGAAGTTTTATTTAGTTTAAGACCAAATGCCGATCAAAATATTCATCTTAATGAGATATCAGAAACACTAACAGACTCTATTTATTCAAGTTCAAAAAACGTAGGTGATTTGTCATTTTTAAGAGAAACTTTTGATAATGACCACGAAGTTATCAAAAACATCTTACAAATATTTATAGAAGATACTCCAAAAGATTATGAAAAACTAAAACTTGGAGTAAAGAATCAAGATCATACAATAACCAAAGAAATGGCTCACAAGCTTAAATCCAGTTTTGACACTATTGGATTAAAGAACGAGGCCAGTATTTTGCGAAGAATTGAAGACGTTTTGAAACAAAAGGTAGAATTTTCAGAAATTAAAAGGTTATTTCAAAAGTTAGAACAATCTTTTCCACAAATTATACGAGAAGTTGGTGAATCAATAAAAGAATTTAACACTCCTAACACCTGAAAAAAGAAATTATTTACTTCTATCAATTCTTATATTTGCGTTTATGCAAAACCAAATAAAAAGTTTTCAAAATCCAAAAATAAAGTTTCTTAATCTACTTAAAGAAAAATCAAGAGTTCGTAATAAGGAAAAATGCTTTATTATTGAGGGCAAGCGCGAAATTTCTTTGGCTATCAAAGGAGGATACACTATCACTCAAATATATTATTGTTCGTCTATTATCTCTTTTGAAGACGTCTCTACTATTATCCAAAGTCATCAAGAAATCATTGATTTTTTTGAAATCACACCCGAAATCTATCACAAAATTGCCTATAGAACAACCACAGAAGGGATTTTGGCTGTATCAATTTCTAAAAACTTGGACATAAAAAACTTTAGATTGTCTTCAAAAAAGCCGCTTATTCTTGTAGCCGAAGCTCCAGAGAAACCTGGCAATATAGGAGCAATGCTTCGTACTGCTGATGCTGCACAACTGGATGCTGTGTTGATTGCCAATCCAAAAACCGATATGTACAATCCAAACATTATCAGATCCAGTGTTGGATGTTTATTTACTAATAAAGTTGCTACAGGATCTTCTCTAGACATCATTAATTTCTTACAACAACACCAAATCAATATTTACGGAGCTGCGTTACAAGCTTCGGTAGACTATTATACCCAGGATTACACTAACCCGACTGCCATTATCGTTGGCACTGAAGCTATTGGATTAAGTGAAGATTTCTTAACAAATACTACTCAAAATATAAAAATCCCTATGCATGGTGTGATAGATTCAATGAATGTTTCGGTAGCGGCAGGAATTTTAATTTTTGAAGCCAAACGCCAACGCAATTTTATGAATTAAACCCGGTTTACATTAGAATTTCGTTATGAGGGTTGGAAATACAATAAATGCAGTAGTTTTCTTGATTTTGGCATAGCATCGCATAGCAGGCCATGGTTACATTAAAAAACTAAATGAAGCGACTGTATTTGAAGTAGTTTCAACATGAAATAGATTTTCTAATGCAGAAAACAGGTTAAAAAATTTCTTAAAACCTACTATCCTCGAGGCAAAGCCATCGGAGAATTATTTAGATTAAAAGATGATCAATTCCATAATAAATATGGTAAAAATTATTATCTTACCGCTTCCCATAAATCTGAACAACTTAAACCATTAATTGCTATAGACTAATGACCCCTATTTCCCTATTTTACTTACTAATTGCTATCATCATTATTGTATTTGTAATAGACTCACTATTAGACATTCTAAATGCTATGCATTATGATGATACGATTCCAGAAGAGCTACATGACGTTTATCCGGAAGACGAATACAAAAAATCCATTGCTTATAAGAAAGCGAATTATAAATTTAAAATGGTCTCCTCTAGTATTTCTCTTTGTATAATGCTTCTGTTTTTCTTTTTTGATGGTTTTGCATTTGTTGATACTATTGCAAGGGGTTTTTCGGATAATTCAATAGTTGTTGGGCTTATTTTTTTTGGTATCATTATGATAGGAAGTGATATTTTGTCTACACCTGCTATGTACTATAAAATCTTTGTGATCGAAGAGAAATTTGGTTTCAATAAAATGTCGACAAAAACTTTTTTTATCGATAAGATTAAAAGTATCATCATGATGATTATTGTTGGGGGCGGCCTTTTGGCTTTAATTATTTGGTTTTATGAATTGACCGGTAAATCCTTCTGGATCTATGCATTAGGACTTGTGTCTATCTTCACTATAGCAATGAACATGTTTTATGCCAAGCTTATTGTTCCTATTTTTAATAAACAGACCCCTTTAGAGCCCGGCGAGCTAAGAGATACTATCCAGGCATATGCTAAAAAAGTAGGGTTTCAGCTAAAAGATATTTTTGTAATAGATGGATCCAAAAGAAGTACAAAAGCAAATGCATATTTCTCTGGACTTGGAAGCGAAAAAAGAATAACACTTTACGATACATTAATAAAAGACCTTAACAATGAAGAAATTGTTGCTGTGCTTGCTCATGAAGTAGGGCATTATAAAAAAAGGCATGTTATCATTAATCTAATATTATCTGTCGCCCTTACGGGATTGACCTTATGGTTTCTATCTCTTTTTATTGCTAATCCGCTCTTATCCGAAGCACTTAATGTCGATATCCCTTCTTTTCATATTGGACTCATTACTTTTGGGATTCTATATAGTCCTATTTCAGAAATTACAGGGTTAATTATGAATGTAGTGTCCAGAGCATTTGAGTACCAAGCAGACGATTATGCAAAAAACACGTATAACAGTGATGCATTAATAAAAAGCTTGAAAAAATTATCTAAAAATAATTTCAGTAATCTGACACCTCATCCGGCAATGGTATTTATACACTACTCTCATCCTACTCTATTGCAGCGGATAAAAAATCTCAAAGACTGAAATCCATTATCAAGTACTTGGTGGTTACAATTGATAATTGTACTTTTAATTATTATTGTACCTAATCTAAGTCAATTTATTATTATCTTTAATTAAGGGCATAATTATTGTACAATTTATTTATTAAGGGAAAACAAATACGCACAATTATAATAGGGCTTTCATAGAAAACTTGATGTTATGACAGAAGCTGCTATAGAGGAAGAAAATAAACAGATCGCCAAGCAATATAAAGAATTGCTTCGCATTAGCTATAGAAATCTTTCCAAAGAAGACAAAACACTTATACGCCAAGCCTTTGATATTGCCGTTGATGCACATAAAGATCAACGTCGCAAAAGTGGAGAAGCTTATATTTTCCATCCTATTGCCGTTGCCAAAATTGTTGCCAGCGAAATAGGTCTGGACGCCACATCTATTGCCGCTGCCTTGCTTCATGATGTTGTCGAAGATACCGAATATACACTGGTAGACATCGAACAAATGTTTGGAGAAACTGTAGCTCGAATTGTAGACGGATTAACAAAAATATCTTCACTAAAAAAAGATAAGGACATCTCCTTGCAAGCCGAAAATTTCAGAAAAATGTTACTAACCCTGAATGATGATGTACGGGTTATCATTATTAAGATTGCAGATCGTTTGCATAATATGCAAACTATGGATGCTATGCGTCCGGATAAACAAGTTAAAATTGCTTCAGAAACATTATACATCTATGCTCCGCTAGCTCATAGAATCGGGCTTTACAACATAAAAACAGAACTTGAAGATCTAGGATTAAAATATACAGAACCAGAAGTTTATAAGGATATCCTTGAAAAGATAAAAGACAGTAAAGAAGAACAAGATGCATACATCAAGAGATTTTCGGATAAAATAAGAGAAGGACTGGATAAAGAAGGGTTGAATTATGATATCAAAGGAAGACCAAAATCTATTTTTTCTATACGACGCAAAATGGTAAAGCAAAATGTATCATTTGATGAAGTATATGACAAATTTGCAATACGAATAATTTATAGGTCCGATTTTGAAAATGAAAAGTTTATTGCCTGGAAAATATATACAGTAGTAACCGATTATTACCGCCCAAATCCTATTCGGTTAAGAGATTGGATCTCGCAACCCAAATCAACAGGTTATGAAGCATTGCATATCACAGTAATTGGTCCTGACAGTAAATGGGTAGAAGTACAAATACGCAGTGAACGCATGCATGAAATAGCAGAAAAAGGATATGCCGCTCATTATAAATATAAAAACACAGAAGAAAAACAAGATCAAGGGTTAGATGGATGGTTAAACAGATTACAAGAGGCACTTGAAAATTCTGAAACTAACGCCGTAGATTTTGTAGAAGAGTTCAAACTAAACCTCTATGCCAAAGAAATATTTGTTTTTACTCCAGAAGGAGATCTAAAATCCCTACCTAAAGGCGCCACAGCCCTGGATTTTGGTTTTAGTATACATACCGAAATTGGTTTAAAAACTCGTGGCACCAGAGTAAACGGAAAATTAGTACCGCTAAGTCATGAGCTCAAAAGTGGAGATCAGGTAGAAATAATTACCTCTACCAAATCTAAACCTTCATCGAGTTGGCTCGATTATGCAACTACAGCAAGAGCAAGGTCAAGAATTAAATCTGCGCTGCGAGATGAGAAGAAACAAATTGCCGAAGATGGTAAAGTAATCCTGAAAAGAAAACTACGCTCTCAAAAAATAACTATGAGCGAAAAAGTGGTCAACGAGCTTGTTTTATATTTTAAACTCAAAACCAGTCTGGATCTGTTTTATAGAGTGGGTATTGGTACAATCGATAATCAAAAAATAAAGGAATTCGCTACTACAAGAAGTAATGTCTTTATGAGTTTTATCAAAAGTAGAATTCGTAGAGGTAATATAAAAGATGTAAACAAAGAAGAAATAACATCTAAGTATGATCTACTTGTTTTTGGTAAAGAATTAGAAAAATTAGAATATAAATTATCAAACTGTTGTAATCCTATTCCAGGAGATGACGTTTTTGGTTTTATTACGGTAAATGAAGGAATAAAAGTTCATAAAAGTAATTGTCCTAATGCATTGCAGTTACAGAGTAATTATGCGTATCGAATTATACCCGCCAAATGGATAGATTCTAGTCAAGAAGAATTTAAGGCAGTAATCAAACTTAATGGTATCGATAATATAGGTGTGGTTAATGAAGTAACGCAAATAATATCAAACAACATGCATCTTGCCATCTACAACATGAATTTTGATACTAATGACGGGGTGTTTACAGGTAAAATAACAGTTGGAGTTAAAAATAAAAACACCCTAAAAACAGTAATGAAAAATCTTTCTAAAATAAGTGGTATTGATAAAGTAGTCAGAGAATAAAAAATAATGTAACTTTGCGTTTTTAAACGTATGAGTACTAAAGCAACTTCACAAAACGACCAAGTTATAGTCAAAAATGTGTTTACCAGTTTCTTAGAAGAAAATGGTCATAGAAAAACACCCGAAAGATATGCCATCCTTCAAGAAATCTATGAAAGTGATGAACATTTTGATATAGAATCACTTTACATCAAAATGAAAAATAAAAATTACCGGGTTAGTCGTGCTACTCTATACAATACAATCGAATTGTTACTAGAATGCAAATTGGTGAGAAAACACCAATTTGGACAAAACCAGGCGCAGTACGAAAAATCATATTTTGACAGGCAACATGATCATCTTATTCTTACCGATACCGGTGAGGTATTAGAATTCTGTGATCCTAGAATTCAATCAATAAAAAAAACAATAGAAGAAATTTTTGATGTTGATATCACAAATCACTCTTTGTATTTCTACGGAATTAAAAAAAAAACAACTAATCTAGATAAATAATGGCAGTAAATTTATTGCTTGGTCTTCAGTGGGGAGACGAGGGCAAAGGAAAAATTGTAGACGTTCTTACAAAAGATTATGATATTATTGCAAGATTTCAAGGCGGTCCAAATGCAGGGCACACCTTAGAATTTGACGGAATCAAGCATGTATTGCATACCATCCCAAGTGGTATTTTTCATGATAAAGCCATTAATTTGGTTGGAAATGGCGTTGTGATCGACCCTGTGATATTCAAAAAGGAACTAGACAATCTAAATACGTTTAATCTGGATTATAAATCGAAGCTGTTGATTTCGAGAAAAGCTCACCTAATTCTTCCTACCCATAGAATTCTAGACGCGGTTTCTGAAGCTTCAAAAGGAAAAGCAAAAATTGGCTCAACCTTAAAAGGTATTGGCCCTACTTATATGGATAAGACCGGTAGAAATGGTATCCGTGTAGGAGATCTTGAATTAAGTGACTGGAAAAAACGTTATCGATCTTTGGCTAATAAACACGAGGCAATGATTGATTTCTATGATGCTAAAATTGAATATGATTTACAAGAACTTGAAATTGAATTTTTTGAAGCTGTAGCTACCTTAAAAACTTTGACATTTATTGATAGCGAAGAATATCTATATCAGGCACAAAAAGAAGGAAAAACCATATTAGCTGAAGGAGCACAAGGATCTTTACTGGATATTGATTTTGGAACATACCCGTTTGTTACGTCATCAAATACTACAGCTGCTGGCGCTTGTACAGGATTAGGAATTGCTCCTAATAAAATCAAAGATGTTTTTGGGATTTTTAAGGCTTATACTACCAGAGTGGGTAGTGGTCCTTTTCCTACTGAGTTATTTGATGAAAATGGAGAAACAATGGCTAGAGTAGGTCACGAATTTGGTGCTACAACTGGTAGACCCAGAAGATGTGGCTGGCTGGATCTTGTAGCCCTAAAATATGCTGTACATGTAAATGGCGTTACCAAATTAATGATGATGAAAGGTGATGTTTTAAGCGGATTTAAAGCGCTTAAGGTATGTACTGCATATACATACAAAGGGCAAACTATCACTCACCTACCCTATAATATTGAATCAGAAAATGTGACTCCGATATATACAGAAATGAAAGGTTGGTCTGAAGATCTTACTGGTATGACAGAAGCTTCAGAATTACCAAAGGAACTTAATGAGTATATCGCGTTTTTAGAAAAAGAACTAGAAACACCGATTACCATAGTTTCTGTAGGACCCGATAGAAAACAGACTATACACAGATAAAATGATATGTAAACGCCGTTAAAACCAAGTTTTAACGGCGTTTCGTCTTTTACCATCACATAATTTAATAGACAAAGCAATGTTACCTACATAGATGTTATCTCTTCGAGAGTGCGCTTTTTCAGTTTAATTACTTTTTCTAATTTTTGTATAGTTTTTGGTTTTCTACTATGGTATTCTTTAAATGAAATCAACTGCTTAAAACCATAGATATCATCATCTCCCTTTCCCCCTTTTCTATTACTAGCAAAGTATCCTACTTTATTCTCTTCATTAACAATAAAAGTGAAATCATCTTCGAGGCTGTTAATTGGCTCTCCTAAATTATAGATCTCTATGTTATTACATTCATTAGGCATCGCTACATAAACATCCAAACCTCCAAAACCTAGATAACCATCACTTGCAAAAAATAATTTCCCACTATCACTCATATACGGAAAAGTTTCTCTTTCTATTGTATTAATTTGATCTCCTAAGTTTTCGGGAGCACCAAAACTTCCATCTTTATGAATTCTTACCACATACAAATCCGATTTCCCCAGGCTTCCTGGCATGTCACTTGCAAAATATAAAAACCGCCCATCTGGAGATAAGGTGGGATGCGCTACAGAATACTCATCACTACAAAAAGAGACTTCTTCTATACCTCCCCATTTCCCATCATAATAACTCGCCTTATAAATTTTTAACAACACCTTTCCTTCTGTATTGCTTTTAGGTTTTTTGTTTGAATAATTATTTCTGGTAAAATATACGGTTTTCCCATCTTCACTAAAGGTTGGAGAAGATTCATGAAATTTTGAATTGATCTTTCCTTTTAACTTCCTTATTCTTTGTTTATCAGGTCTTTTGGAAGCAATATACAAATCCAGGAAAGGCTGATTGTTTGATGCATCAAATGCTTTAGAAACTCTATTAACATCTCTCGAAGAAGAAAACACCAAAGCTCCACCATAAAAACTAGGAGCATAATCTGAATATGTAGAATTAATATTTAAAATACGTAAAATAAACTTATCCGATTTCTTTTTTTCCGAAGTAAGAGAATCCAGCAACATACTGTACTCATTCTCTACGTTTAAAACATGACTATAACGTTCATTAGGATTAACTATTTCTTTTATATGCGATGTCTCAAAATCAACATAAGCATAATCATTAAAAGTTCTATCCAATATTTTTAATTGCTCTGATTGAGAAAATACTGTACCCCAAAAAAAGAAAAAAAACAGCCCCCAAAGGTTTTTTTTCAAAAACATGTAGTATTATTTTGATAATTGTGTTACAATTTTAATCCTCTACTCCATTTTCATATATGACAATACCACTTAGAATTATGTCTAATAGTTCTAATAACAAGTATTATTTAAAAAAGAAATAGCTTATCAATACCATCCCCATAGTATTGATTAAGGTTTTATTGTTTTCGTGTTGCAATTTACTGATAGTAAAATACATAGAATGTTAAAATCTTCGAAAATTTATCTTAATAGTTTTTCTTATAGCATATGTTAGGTCTTGCGACAATCAAAAAATTCCTGTAAACTCAAGAAAAATGCAACGTTACATCTAAGCACACGTATTTATAATGGGGTAGGATTTTATTTTATACAAACCTCTACAATCATTAGATACAATTTTCGTTATTTTGCATACAAATTTGAAATACTTGAAGAATACGTTTTTCTATATAGTTTTTGTTATGCTTTTTTCTACAGTAACTACTGCACAAGAAGGAAAACAAATTAAAGTTCAGTCTGATCGTACAATAAAAGACCAGAATAGATTTCCTGGAGCTACCATTCTTGCCAAGGTAGACAAACAAGTGTATATGCAGCACGAAGGAGTAGAAATTTGGTGTGACCAGGCCATCCATTATAATGAAGATAAATTTGTAAAAGCATTAGGGAATGTAATTATAAAACAGGGAGACACACTTACGATGACCAGTAAATATGCAGAATATAACGGTAATACAAAATTTGCATATGCCAGGGACAATGTGTTTATGGAAACCCCTTCTAACACCTTACGCACAGATACTTTATTTTTTGACAGATTAAAGCAACAGGCATATTATCGAAGCGGAGGAACAGTGAAAGACTCGTCAAATACATTGACAAGCAAAATTGGTCGTTATTTTATGGATAGAAAACAATATTCATTTAATACTACGGTAAAAATTGTGAATCCAGAAAACACTGTAGATTCTGATCGATTAGACTATTATACCGAAAATGGACATGCATACTTATACGGCCCTTCTACCGTAAAAGGAAAAGAAAGTACACTGTATTGTGAAAGAGGATTTTATGATACTAAAGTAAAAACAGGATATGCTATCAAAAATGCCAAAATAGATTATGACAATCGCACCGTTTTTGGGGATAGCATCTTTTATAATAGTGCGATTCAATTTGCTTCGGCAACAAATAACATAAAAGTACTAGATACAGCCAATAACTCTGTAATTACCGGGCACTATGCCGAGGTTTTTAAGGATAAAGACTCTGTTTTTATTACCAAAAGAGCATTAGCCGCAACTTTACAAGAAAATGACTCCATTTATATTCATAGTGACACCCTTAGAGTAACCGGAAAACCAGAACATAGAATAATGAATGGGTTTTATGATGTGAGAATCTACAAGCGTACTATGAGCGGTAAAAGTGATTCTATTAATGTAAATCAAACCACTGGATACACAAAAATGATCGGTAGACCTATTATTTGGTCACAACGAAATCAAATGACAGGTGATACTATCAAGATTATTTCTAATACAAAAACCGAAAAATTAGATTCGCTTGTAGTCTACCAAAATGCATTTCTTGTTCAGGAAGACACTTTAAAAGAGGGATACAACCAAGTAAAAGGCCAGATTCTTTATGGTTTATTTAAAGACAATGAGATGTATCAAGTTGATATTGATAAAAACACAGAAACCATTTTCTACCAACGTGAAAGTGACGGTGATTTAAAACTCATTGGGATCAATAAAGTCCTTTCGAGCTCTATTAAGTTACTACTTACCAATCGAGAAATTGATGATGTATACTATTATCAAAACATTGATGGCACCTTATATCGTGAAATTGATTTACCTGAGAATGCCAGAGAACTTTCAGGTTTTAATTGGCGAGGAGAAGAAAAAATAAATAGTAAAGCAGATCTCTTTAGAGGTGAACAACCTCCAAAACTTATCAAAATAACAGGAATACCACTACCAAAAGATGAAGCCGACTTCTTTGATGAAGAAACTATAAAACGTCTCGAAGAGAATAAATCTGAAGGTTCCCGCCTACTCGAACAAGAGCTTAAAGATGCCGAACTAAAAGAAACTAATGAGCAATTAGATTCTATTCCAATCAAAGAGAAAATAAAAGAAGAAATAGACCCCGAAGAGAAAAAAAACCAGACCAAGACATCTCATATTGATCTAGATCTCACTCGTACAGCAAAACAACGAGATAGCATAACAGTTACTACATTAAAATATTCTAAAAAAGTAAAGGATAGTACCCAAAGCATATCAAATAATGAATAGTTTGGATAGTTATGTTACCTGCATATCATACTTTCTGTATAACTCAAATTCATGCTCTTGAAACAGGATTTCTTTAAATATCAAGCACAAACAACTCCACATCCATTGGCTATAGAGGTTTCTCATGCCGAAGGTTGTTATATCTATGCTACAAATGGTAAAAAATATCTTGATTTTGTAGCTGGAGTATCAGCTTGTAGTTTAGGACATAGACATCCAAGAGTTGTACAGGCTATAAAGAAGCAATTAGATCAATATTTGCATGTAATGGTGTATGGAGAATACATTCAGCAACCCGCTGTAGCACTAGCAAAACTTTTAGCTACCCATCTTCCTGACCCTCTGAAAAAAACATATTTAACCAATTCTGGTACTGAAGCAATAGAAGGATCACTTAAACTTGCCAGAAGAGTTACCGGTCGAAGTCAGCTTATTGCTGCAAAAATGGGGTATCACGGTAACACCATGGGGTCAATGAGTGTTATGGGATATGAAGAACGCAAGCAAGCATTTCGACCATTAATACCCGATGTACGTTTTATCGCCTTCAATAATGAAAAAGACCTAGAAAGAATCACCACAAAAACCGCTGCTGTACTACTAGAAACTATACAAGGAGGTGCTGGTTTTATCGAACCTACAAATGATTATTTGAAAAAAGTTCGTGAACGTTGTAATCAAGTAGGAGCACTATTAATTCTTGATGAAATACAACCGGGATTTGGCAGAACCGGTACATTGTTTGGTTTTCAAAATTATGATATCGTACCCGATATCATTGCCATGGGAAAAGGAATGGGTGGAGGCTTACCAATAGGAGCCTTTACAGCATCAGAGAAAATGATGAATCAACTTCAGGATCATCCAAAACTAGGGCATATCACTACTTTTGGAGGCAATCCAGTAATTGCGTCTGCCGCTTTGGCAACTTTACAAGAACTTACAGAAAGTGACGTAATGGCAGAAACTTTAAGGAAAGAAAAACTATTTAGATCTCTATTAGTACATCCATTAATTAAAGAAATAAGAGGATTAGGACTCATGCTAGCTATTGTAACAGATGCTGCTGAAATCACTAACCAAATTATCTTGAAAAGCCAGGAAAATGGACTTATACTGTTTTGGTTGCTATTCGAACCCAGAGCGGTGCGTATTACCCCTCCCCTTACCATTTCTGAAGAAGAAATAAAAGAAGGTTGTGCTATAATTCTTAATGTTTTAGATCAAATTGATGATCATAAAAAATGATGTTATGAGGATAATGTAAACAAAAAATTGTATATTTAATTCATTATCCTTTCTTTTCACAAATCCAAAAAAATATAGTTGCTTATACTAATTATAAAACTCTGGATCATTATCTATATAATGGTACGTATTTTGTTAATTAGTTTGTTAAAAACAATTGATTTTTGAAGTTCAAATGAATGATATCATTCGTAATTTTAATACTGAGGAAATCAATAATGCAAAAAATAAATGAAGTAGTTGGAATATATATAGCACTTTCTTGTTGGGGAAAACAGAAAGAAGTATATACACTACTTTTTGATTTATTGAGCATCTTTAATCAACGTGTATGAAATTTAACCACGAAGAAGAAAACAATTTCTCAATTACTCGATATGAGTCTATGCTGAGATCTAATGATGTTAAATTTTTTGATTCAGACGAGTTCGAATCTATTATCCATCATTATTTAGAAAATGGTAAGATCGCGAAAGCAAAAAAAGCAATTTCGCTGGGCCTTTCTCAACACCCATCTTCGGTAAACCTTAAACTATTACAAGTTGAAGTATTGGTATTTGAAGACCGTTTAGAAAAAGCAGATGATCTTTTAGCTCAATTGCATGCAATTGAACCAGAAAATGAAGAAATCTATATCCAGAAAGCTAATATTCTTTCAAAACAGAATGAGCATTTTAAAGCTATTGAGCTTTTAAGCATGGCATTAGAATATACTAGTGACGAAGCCGATGTGTATTCTTTAATTGGCATGGAATATCTATTTATGGATGATTTTGAAAATGCTAAGATCAATTTTATGCGTTGTCTGGAGACAGATGATCAAGACTACTCTGCGCTATATAATATAATTTATTGTTTTGATTTTCTAGAGCAACATGAAGACGCGATCGAGTACCTCAATATGTTTCTAAACAAAAATCCGTATTGTGAAGTTGCCTGGCATCAAGTAGGTAAGCAATATTTTGATCTCAAAGAGTATGAAAAGGCTTTGGCAGCATTTGATTTTGCCATTATAAGTGACGAATATTTCATAGGCGCTTATCTTGAAAAAGGAAAGGTACTCGAAAAATTAAAACGATACAATGAAGCCATAGAAAATTATAGAATTACCCTAGAATTAGATGATCCTACTTCTTTTGCCTTATTAAGAATAGGGAAATGTTTTGAAAAACTGGGTAGTGATGATTTGGCCATACAGCATTATTCTAAAACAGTGCATGAAGACCCTTTGTTAGACAAAGGGTGGATAGCTATTACAGATTTCTATATGCGTAAGCGCAACTATCAAAAGGCATTATACTATACCAATAAAGCTATTAATATTGACGGAGAAAATGTACTGTACTGGAAACGATATGCTAAAATAAATAATAAACTTGACTTCTTTGAGGAAGCTGAGCGAGGATATCGTAAAGCATTAGAATTAGGCAACTATGAATTAGAAACCTGGTTAAATCGCTCTGATATACTTAGATTTCTTGGAGAAACTGATGCCGCCATACAAAACTTATATCAGGCAATAGAGTTTTATCCAGATAATGCAGAAGTTCAATATCGTTTAGCAGGATTGCACTACGAAAATCAAGATTATGACAAAGGCGAATATCATGTAAGAAAAGCTCTAGAATTAGATTATGAGTATCACATAGTCTTAGAAGAACTTTTTGAAAAAGTCTTTAATCTAACCTTGGTAAAAAACATCATTTCTGAATACAAGCAACCCTAAAAAAGACTCTTTTTTTCTATAATGTTTAATTACAAAAATGCATACATTTGTTTTGACTAAAAATTGTTAAAACAATTAAAGATGCGAAGAAGTCTTAAGGACTACCTAATTATTTCTTTAAAAGGTCTTGCTATGGGAGCGGCAGATGTTGTTCCCGGCGTTTCAGGAGGAACCATAGCCTTTATATCTGGGATATACGAAGAATTAATCGAAACCATTAACAAACTAGACCTAGGTTTTTTTTCTAAATGGAAAAAAGAAGGTTTTTTAACCTCCTGGAGAGCATATAACCTCCCTTTTTTATCTGCTCTTTTTTTTGGTATTATTTTGAGCATACTATCATTGGCCAAAGCAATCAAATGGTTGCTACATAATGAACCATTACTGTTATGGTCCTTTTTTTTCGGATTGGTTCTAGCCAGTATATTTTATATAGGAAAACAAATTACTATTTGGCGACCAAAAATATTTATCGGTATAATTTTGGCTGCCATTCTATCTTACTTTATAACTATTGTAGAACCTTTGGCATCTCCTGATAGTAATTGGTACCTTTTGTTTTGTGGATTTATTGCAATTATTGCTATGATTCTGCCAGGTGTTTCCGGTGCTTTTATTTTATTGATCTTGGGGGCATATCAAACGTTTATAGACATCCTAAACCAGCTTCGAGAAGGGTTAATAAATATGAATTTTGACCTACTATCACAAGCAATTATGAAATTGGTTATCATTGCGATTGGTGCAGTTACTGGTTTAAAATTATTCTCAAAAGTACTAAACTGGATGTTTAAAAATCATAAAAATATGACTTTGGCTATACTTACTGGGTTTATGATAGGTTCACTTAACAAATTATGGCCTTGGAAAAAAGTGCTGTCCTGGAGAACCAATTCTGAAGGTATAGAAATTCCTTTCTTAGAAAAAAGTATCTCGCCTACACAGTTTGAAGGAGACCCTAATATCATTTGGGCATTATTTTTTGTAAGTATTGGTTTTCTATTAATTCTTATCTTAGAGCGCCTTGCTGTTAAAAAAGCAAATTAATCTATGATGCAACAAAGTACTCGAACTTTTACCGATAAGCTTTTTTTGGTCATTAAAGGTCTTGCAATGGGTGCTGCCAATAAAGTACCGGGTGTTTCTGGTGGTGTAGTTGCATTTGTAGCTGGTTTTTATGAAGAATTTATCTATTCGCTGCAAAAGATAAATTTTAAAGCATTTAAGCTTTTTATCAATTTGAGATTTAAAAGTTTCTGGAGGTATATTAATGGTAAATTTCTTGGTCTATTGATCCTGGGGATGTTAATTAGTTATTTTAGTGTTTCAAAAATTCTGGATTATCTTATCATCCACTATGAATTATATGTATGGGCCGCCTTTTTTGGAATGATTGTAGGTTCTATATATTACATAGTTAAAGATTTTGATGATTGGAGCCGCAGAAACATCTTTATTATAATGATAAGTACTTTGGTTGGAGTGAGTATAAGTCTACTAGATCCAGCCAGAGAAAATGACACCCTATGGTTTGTTTTTATCTGTGGCATCATAGGTGTTTCTGGCATGACATTGCCAGGATTATCAGGCTCTTTTATCCTCATACTATTAGGAAATTATGTGTTATTGTTGGTTGATTCGGTAAACGCCTTATACGATACAATAGCCGACCTAATACGTTGGGATTTTTCTTTTATCGAAAATACTCAAAGAGTTCGTTTATTAAAGGTACTTGTCATTTTCAGCCTGGGCTCTCTTACCGGCTTAGTTACGCTATCACATTTTTTGGGCTACGTATTAAAAAGATATAAAACCGCAACATTTGCATCGATCATAGGGTTTATTACCGGTTCTCTTGGTGTGGTGTGGCCCTGGAAACATAAAATATACAAAACCAATGATCAAGGCAATACATTAATTGATGCATTGGGTGATCCAATATTGGATAATTATGATCGCTACTTTCCCCATATTACCCTGTTAGAAACGTATATCGCTTTCTTTTTTATTCTAGTTGGCATTGGTATTGTTTTATGGCTAGAATGGTATGGTAAACGAACGCTCAAATCTTCGAAATGAAAAAAATTTACGGCTTACTCGGTAGAAACATAGGGTATTCTTTTTCTCGCGGTTATTTTTCAGAAAAGTTTGAAAAAGAAAGTCTCGATTGTGAATACAATAATTTTGATCTCCCAAAAATTGAAGATTTAAAAGAAGTAATTAATAATTCAAATATAAAAGGATTAAATGTTACGATACCATACAAAGAAGAGGTGATTTCTTATTTAGATAATCTAGATCCTATAGCCAAAGAAATTGGAGCAGTTAATGTAATCAAATTCGAAAATAATCAGAAATTGACCGGCTATAATAGTGATTATTACGGATTTACAGAATCACTAAAACCTTTTTTAAACAAAACCATTGAGAAAGCGTTGATTTTAGGCACAGGTGGAGCTTCAAAAGCTATTGCTTATGCTCTCGAGCAATTAGGAATACACTACACATTTGTATCCAGAAATCCCGATTTTAATGAACTTAGTTATGAAGATCTTGATAAGGATAGTATTAATTCTTATAAATTGATTATCAATTGCACTCCTCTTGGCACCCATCCTAATACAGAAAATTATCCAGATATCCCTTACGAATATATTACCAAAAATCATGTATTGTATGATTTGATATACAATCCAGATCAAACAACTTTCATGAAAAAAGGGGCGCAACAAGGCGCCAAAGTCTCTAACGGATTACAAATGTTAATTTTACAAGCCGAAAAAGCTTGGGAAATCTGGAATGCTTAGCGTTTAAGCTGGCTCTGTCATAAAATTCCTACCTAAGTCCTTTTTCAGGACTCTTAAAACCCTCTAATAACTTTGAGGTTTTCTAATATGTTAGTATCTTAGTCATAGATTAAGCTCAGACAAACAAAAACGTTCACACAATGTCCACACGTGATAACCTGCCCAAAGCAGATGGAAATGAAGAAAATAAAATAGAAACACTGGAAACGAATTCTGAAAACTCTATTTTAACAGACCAAGAATCATCCAATTTAATAGAACCAGCATCTAAAAATGAGGAAACTATTGCATCTGAACCTGAATTTATTACAGCAGAAGTAGATGAAAATACTCAGAAAAAAAACCCTTCTGAAGCATCAGATTCTACAAAACCTGAAGAAAAAGAAACTTCGGTACCTCAAACAGAAACTACCGCACCTGATGTAGCAGAAAAAGATCCAGAAATTACATTGACAGAAGTTCCGGATACCACAGAAACTTCAGAAAATGATCATGTACAAAATCAGATGGACGAGGCGGTAGCCAAAGATAGTGAAGACGAAAGTACGCTAGAGCGTCATGATATTCAGAAAAAAGATTATCATGCCATGACCAAAGAAGAGTTAATCAAAGAACTACGCTATCTGGTCAAAAACGAAAAAGTTCAGGTAATTAGAGAACACGTTGAAGAAATCAAAAGTGAATTTAATGAGAAATTTAATGAAGAAGTAGAGTTAAAGAAAGAAGAATTTCTGGCAGATGGTGGTGATATTATTGACTTCTATTACTCAACACCAATTAAAAAAGAGTTTAATTCGGTTTACTTTGATTATAAAGAGAAACGGAATGCGTATTATCAAAATCTAAAGAGAGATCTTCAAGAAAACCTAAAAAGAAGACAAGAACTAATTGAAGAACTAAAAGGCTTACTCAACGTCGATGAAAATATAAATTCAACGTATAACCATTTCAAAAGTATACAGGAAAGATGGCGAAATGCTGGTCCAATTCCTCGGGACAAATATAATACTGTATGGAACACATACCATCATCATACCGAAAATTTTTATGATTTTCTACATCTCAATAGAGAATTTAGAGATCTTGATTTTAAGCATAATCTGGAACAAAAACTAAAGATTATAGAGCGTGCTACAGAACTTGCACAAGAAACCGATGTAAATAGAGCTTTTAGAGAATTGCAGTTACTGCATAAGATGTGGAAAGAAGATTTGGGTCCTGTAGGCAAAGAATATAGAGAACCGATTTGGGAAAAATTTAGTGCACTTACAAAGCAAATTCATGAAAATCGTCAGAAACACTTCAAAGAACTGGATAAGGTCTATGAAGTAAATCTTGAAAAAAAGAGAGAGATTATCCAAAAAATTATTGAAGTAGGGTCAAATCATCCTAATAACCATAGTGGTTGGCAACAAAAAATCAAGAACATCGAAGCTTTACGCGAAGAATTCTTTGATGCTGGCAAAGTCCCCTCTAGTGTTAATGAGCAAACTTGGAGCGAATTTAAGAATGCCGTTAGGGATTTTAATCGTAACAAGAATGCGTTCTATAAAGGATTGAAAAAAGAGCAATTTGAAAATCTCAATAAAAAGATGGAGCTAATCAAAATTGCAGAAGATAATAAGGATAGTGATGATCTTTCTGTCACCACGCCATTAATGAAAAAAATTCAGGCAGATTGGAAAAAGATTGGCCATGTTCCGCGCAAGGACAGTGATAGGATTTGGAAAAGATTTAAAGACGCTTGTAACTCCTATTTTGATCGTTTGCATGCTGAAAGAAATGAGGCTAATAAAGAGGAAGTAGTCTCACTTGAAAACAAACAGGCACATATCGAAGAACTTAAAAATTTAAAACTCTCTGGTGATCCCGAAGCAGACCTAAAGATTATTAAAGAAAATATAGCTGTCTGGAAAACCCTTGGAAGAGTTCCTTATAAAAAGAAAAATATCGAATCAGAGTATAATAAGGTTTTGGACGATCTTTTTAAACAACTTAATTTGAGTCGTAAAGAAACAGAGCTCATAAAGTATGAAAACAAACTAAATACCTTGTCTAATCAAACAGATGACAGAGCACTTAAAAATGAGCAAAATTTCATTCGAAAGAAAATCGATGAAGTAAAAGGAGAAATTCGTCAGTTAGAAAATAATCTTCAGTTCTTCAAAAATACCAAAGATGATAATCCGCTGGTAAAAGAAGTTCAAAATAATATACAAAAACATCGGGAAACCCTTGAGGTCTGGAAAGCCAAATTGGTTAAGATCAAACAACTATAATTACTATGCAGTGCACTCTTTGTGGTTCAGAAACTATGTTATATTCTGAAATACAAGAGAAAAAATTCTTTACTTGTAAAGAATGTAAAGCCATTCTGCTACACCCATCGTATTTTCTTTCTGCTGAAGAAGAAAAAAAGCGATATCAACTGCATCAAAACGATGTAAATAATCTGGGGTATCAAAAATTTGTTTCACCAATTGTTAATACCATCTACAATGATTATGACAATACCCATATTGGTTTGGATTTTGGCTCGGGAAGCGGCCCTGTTATTACTTCATTATTAACTAAAAAAGGTTATAATGTAATGACTTACGATCCTTTTTTTGATCCTAACAATACAGTTTTAAATAACACCTATGATTTTATTATCTGCTGCGAAGTAATGGAACATTTCTATCATCCTTTCAAGGAGTTTAAACTTTTATCTTCTCTACTAAACTCTAAGGGTTCCTTGTATTGCAAAACAAGTCTATATACGCAAACCGTAGATTTTAAATCCTGGTGGTATAAAAATGATCCTACTCATGTTTTCTTTTATAGTAAAGACACCTTGTTTTGGGTGAAAAATAGATTTAAATTCAAAACGTTAGAGATTAAAGAGGATCTGATTGTTTTTGGAAACTAATTTGTTGACTTAATCAAAAAGATATATTCTCGATCGAGAATGTAACTTATCGTAAAAAAATATTTTCAATACTAATATAATTGCCTAACGCATTGTTATTTTGAAGTTAAATCTAAAACTTTTACAACCGTTCAACTCTTTTAATGTGTATATTAGAAAGTATTAGTAATTCTTAAAACCTTTTATTATGAAAAAAAGAAGTCTAAAAAATTTGAAGCTAGAAAAAAATACAATTTCTAATCTTTCTGAAATCGCAAATAGTATTAAGGGCGGTTTTGGAAATACTTTAAGAGAAGATGGATGCCCTGGTTATGGTCGAACGTCTGTATTTGTAGTTTGTAAAGTCACATGTTATTAATGTAGAAATCGTTCCACAAACCAAATAAATTTTGACTAAATAATACTTTTACTTAAGAACTTTCTATAAAATGGCATATTCAGGAGTAAGTCACTTTTGAGTTATATTTTCACAAAAAATCGTTCATGAAATTTTTTTAGGGACGATTTTTTGTTTTTATAGCTTCAGTTTGTTTTGATTCCTATCATTTTCATTGATTTTGATAACAAATGGAGTTGCCAATGTAAGTCTTGTAATTCTAGGATATCGTTACGTAGTGGCACGATCATGGAAAGTTTAAACTTGTCTTTTATGACTTGGTATAAAACCATATTTCTCTTGAGTATGACAAAGAAAGGATTTTCTTCAAAAGAGATACAAGGTCAACTGGGATTAAAACGCTATGAGCCTTTATGGACTATGGTTCATAAACTTCGTAAAGCAATAGGACAACGCGATGATAGGTACACCCTAGAAGGGATGATAGAAATGGATTAGGGTTATTTTATCATAGAAGTCTCAGAGCAAACTCATAAGATCCGGAAAGCTGGTCGAGGAAGTAAAACCAAACCTAATGTTATAGTAATGGATGAGAATACTTGTTAAAAGTTACTTGGTGTAAGGATGGATGACAGACAGACAACTTTTAACCTATAACTTTTAACTAGTAACAGTATTGAAAAACAGATTTTTTTCGCAGTACTAAAGTGCTGCAATAAAATTGCAGGGTTTTGAACCCAAATCTGAGACCAATAAAAAACATAGAGCCAATAAAAGTATTGATGTGATTTTTGTTTGAGCCAGCACCATAATTATTCTGAAAACTTTCCTGTTTTTTTAGAGATAATTATAACTTTGATTTTACCCCAAATTTTGTACAATAATTTCGAGAAACAAATATTCTGGTTAAAAAAAACAAAAACCCCGAAGCAAGGCCTCGGGGTAGCATTGTTGATAATAGAATATTTTCTATGTATTATCCATCTATTCTTGCCTTGCATTATTATAGGCCGCAGTATTGTTATTTCCGCCAATGGTTCCAAATGCTGTTTCTTGATCAGGAACGTCCCAATAATCCAAATAATTATAATCAAACGTTGCATTTGTATTTACATTCCCTACATCGTCTAATACTACTGCACCGGTTCTTCCTCCACCTTGACTTACAGGATCTATAACTCGCCATCTTCTGGCATCATAAAACCCAACCCCTCGCAATAATAAACCGATTCTCCTTTCTTTCCGCAACTCTTCTAATGCAGCTATTTCTGTTAAACCATTGCCAGCAACTGGATCCAGATTAGCATTTTGATAATCTCTAATATTATCAATAATCTGCAGTCCGGTTTCTATTTGTCCGACTTTTATCAAAGCTTCGGCTTTCATGAGTTCGTTTTCATCATAAGTAGTTCCATAATAAATATTTGCTCTATTATCTTCCAGGGAAGCATATTCAGCATCCTTGAAACCCCATCTTGTACCGTATTGTATTCCTCTTCCCCTATCATTTACAAAAGAGTTTTCCAGTTCTTCAACATTGTCTATAAACCGTTGATCTCCTGGCTTAAAATCCTGAACCAAACGCTCACTTAGAAAATGCCATCCTATAAGAAGTCGAATAGGAACATTAGTATTCACATTAAAGTTTACTCCATCTTGTTTGACAACAAATATAAAATCACCTGGTAACATACCATTATTAGTGAGCGTTTGAATTTCATCCCAATCACTAGCTGTCATTTCGTCAACCCTTTTGTTAACTAATATGTTTCTAGCTTTTAGGGTATTAATATTACGAATCCACATGTCTTTGGTTAGTAAGGTTGAAGGTGAATTTCCTCGAAAAGATGATGGAGCGAATGCTGCAGGAATTATTGTAGACATGAAACCAGATACTTCACCACTAATATCATTAATTTGAGCAATAGCAGCATCAAAATTAATAGTGGCTTCGTCAATCATCTGTTCACGAGAAACATAATTCGTATTTGTTACATCTGGTGTAGATACAATTAATCCAGAGGTATACATAGAGCCAATTCTTGAATACACATATCCTTTCCAAAAATAAGCCCATGCTTTTAAAGCCTTTCTTTTCAAATCTGCATCTGTTGCTATCTCGACCTCGTCGGCCAAATTGAGAATATGATTTGCCAAATTGTTAGTTTTATACATAGTCATCCATTCATGTGCAAATGCATTACCATCAATTTGAGTTCTCACATTTCTTACTCGTAAAGCCTGAGGTTGGGGGCCTTCTTGAGGTGGAGTCACTATAGTACCATCATCAAGGGTAATTGATGTTGGCTGATTAGCCCAACGAAATCCAAAATTTCCGGCAGAAACATAAATCGCGTCTGCCATGCTTTCATGAAATACCTGAACGCGCCAAGTAAAATCATAGTCAATAAAAGGATCATCATCACCATCTACACCATTAAGATATGCTCCCGAAGCCAAAGAAGTAAGACCAGCTTCTGTATTTAATGCATCAAATGTAGGATCGTTTGAATTTATAACTTCCAATTGATCTCGATTACAACTTGAAATCAATACAGCTATTATAGTAAATAAAATTAATTGTTTCATCTGATTATAGTTTTATAAGTCTTAACTGAGTTAACATCGCAATTCTAAATTTTAACGACAGTTAATTATTGTTTTTTTTATTTTTGATTAGAATCCCACATTAATTCCGAATGAGAATGATCTAAAGTTAGGGAAAGCGAACTGATCCAATCCACGTTCTACAGGATTATTAAAATTAGAGGCCGCCTCTGGATCTAAACCTTTATAATCTGTCCAGGTGAGCAAATTATCTCCCGAAAATGTTAATCTTAAGCTTGATACTTCTTTTATAAGATATCCTAAATCATAAGATAATCGCACATTTCTTAATCTTAAGAAAGACCCATCCTCTACAAATTCAGAATTGGGAGTATTGGTTGCATATAAATTAGCATAATATGCAGCCCAAGCACCTGTTTCTCCGTTTATGGTGATAGGCGTAGAAACATCTTCATGTAGTAAATCTCTATACAGCCACTGCCGTGTTTGGTTATAAATGTCGTTGCCCTGAATCCAATCTAATTGAAAAGAAAAGTCAAGATGCTCTATAATATTAAACTCTTGAATAAATGATAAAGTAAAATCAGGTGTTGGATCCCCAATCAATTCTTGTTCGTCTGTTAGTGCAACTTGTTTACTGTTAATATTTACTACGTAACCATTAGGGCCTATTTCAAAATTACCTAGATCACTATCTTGTATGTAACGAGTACCATCGCTCCTTGTTTGTGTAAGACTAGATAAAGGTGAAAAACCAAAAAACGCACCTACTGGAGCACCTTCGCGAAGAATATGATTATTACCTAAAGGAATGTCTAGGTTGTTTGCAATATCAGAAATATCACTTTGAAAGGTTCCAAAATTAAATGTTGAGTTCCATTTGAAGTTTCGTTTGTTGATAACAGAAACACTTAATCCTGCCTGAAATCCTTCAGTATCAATAGTAATCGCATTGGTTAAAATACTTGCTGCACCTTGAGAAGGTGGTACATCTAATTCGCGTATGATATCTTCAGAATCTCGGGTATAATATGTGGCATTCAATTCTATCCTGTTAAACCAATCCTCTTTGCCTGGTGTAAGCACAAGATCACCACCAAACTCTAATTCTTTTGACACCTGAACGTTAAGGTTAGGGTTTTGCAGTATGCTTGGAATTGTCAAAGCTCTGGTGTTTACAATCTGACCAGCATTAAGAACAGGGATTCTATCAAATGGTCCTGGTTGTATTCCAGCTTCTCCATAAGCAACACGAAGTTTAAATTGATTTAATACATCACTTTCAAAAAACTCATCTACTCTTACGTACGCATCTCCTCTGGGGAAAACGAAAGCATCAGACCCTTCTCCAAATGCAGAAGACCAATCCACTCTTACACCACCAGAAATACCAAAATAATTTCCGAAATCAAATTTTTGATTGATAAGGTATCCAAACGTTCTAAAAGAGCTTTCGAATGCTGTAGCGACTTGTTGTCCGGTTTGATTCATATTAATATCAGTAGTAAATGTTGGTAAATCTGTGCCTACTACCGTAAGCCTGTCAAAATCTTCTCTTCGCCAATCATATGAAATTTGAGTTGATGATGCGATTGGAAAACTCCATCCAAAATCCTCTTCTGTATTAAATCGAATAAATGCAGATAACAAGGAGTTTTGAGTCGTTCCGGTTTCTGGTCTTTCTGTTAAAGATCCTGTAGAAGGTTGTATCACATTTGTTAAGAAAAGTGATTGATTGGCTATAAACTCTCTAAATCTGTTCTCGTAATGATCTATACCATACTTATAATCTAATTCTAAAAAGCTAAAGGGTTTATAGTTGATATTTATATTTTGAATAATCCTTGACAAATCCGAATTGAAGAGTCTATTCTCAAAACTATAAAATGGATTTACTTCGTTACCTCCCGTAGGGTTTCCAACAAAATTCCCCAAAGCGTCTCTGGCCGTATTGTCTATATATTGCGGTACATTAAGAGCATTTGATAATGCACTACCAACGTTATCGGCTCCAGTAATCCCTCCGGTAGTATTATCACTACCTATAAGTGTAGTATTTGAAGAAAAAGAAAGCTTATCTGAAATCTCTACATTAACATTGGTTTTAAAATTTGTTCTTTTAAGTCGACCAAAGATTACAGACTCCTGATTTAAGTGAGATGCAGAAGAAAAAAACCGTACTTTTTCGCTACCTCCCGAAACCGATAATCCTGTTTCTAGTGTTGTAGCCGTTTTAAACACCTGATCTAGTTGATCAAAAGTTTCTTCTCTAAAAGGTTTATTAACCTGTACATCTGGTCTTATGCTTCCAAGTGGTGTAGGCCAAACTCCTGTTGTAGGATTTGGTGTTAATCTGTCACCGCCTCGACCTGCCAAGAAACCATCATCAGTTGTTTCAAAATAATGGAAGTTGGTTTTTCCGAAATTACCTTCTAATGCAGAACTAAAACCAACTCTAGAGCGAAGATTCACTTTTATGGTTCCGGCCTTTCCTTTTTTAGTAAAGATTTGAATAACTCCGTTTGCCCCTTGAGCACCGTATATAGTTCCTGCGGCAGCACCTTGTATCACCTCAATTCTTTCTACATCATTTAAATCTAAGTCTGCTAATCTACTCGATTGATTTGTAGCAGAGCCATTATCCAAATTATCTGTATTGATTTGTACACCGTCAACCATAATCATAGGTTGAGAGCTTGATAAAGAATTGATCCCTCTTAATAAGATGTTTTGCTGTTGTCCTGGTTGCCCAGATGTAGATTGGATACGAGCACCGGGAACTTTTCCTATCAATGCCTGAGAAATATCGGCTGCAGGAGCAGGTGTCAAATCATTTGCAGATACTGTTTCTACGGCAATCGCAACCTTTCTCTTTGAGGTCGCAATACCTACTCCGGTGACTACTACTTCTTCTAGGGTTTGAGTATCTTCTTTTAGGTTAACATCAATTACAGAGCGCTCTGCTACTTGAACAACTATAGTTTCAAACCCTATATAACTAAAGGTTATACTTTCTCCCGGCGCAGCTTCAATAGTATAATACCCATCAAAATCGGTTTGCGCACCCTTGTTGCTGTTGTTAACGAATACATTAACTCCTGGTAACGGGATCCCTTGATTATCAGTTACTGTTCCTGAAATGGTCTTTTGTTGAGCAAACATAATATTCGATATGAAACAAATGCATATCAACAATTGGTAATGTCTTACTTTCATAGATAATAGTTATAAAGTTTTACATAATATGATTAAGTAATCATAAAAGGAAGGTGAACATATTTTAGAATGGCTAACTCAAATTTTCACAATTGAAATATGAAAAAAGATTTCGTGTGAAGTAATATAGAATCACCATCCCTTAAATGATTACGGGGTAAAGGAATGTTTTCTTAGTAAAAAAGGGGTTAACCTTTATCAAGATTTACCTTTCCCGAAGAAGTGTTATAATCCCCCAAGAATTGATACTCTAGAAAGCTATTCTTGATGCGACTTTACATATTTGGATGGAGTTAATTTTGTATATTTCTTAAAAGACCTATAAAACGTTACTTTATTATTAAAACCAACTTCATAAACTATGTCTATGATATTGGGATGCTCATGATTGACCTGTTTACGCAACAATTTTTTTGCTTCCCGAATCCTGTATGTATTTATCAAATCAAAAAAGTTAAGATTAAAATGTTCATTGATAACCTGAGATGTATTATGTCTTGTGGTATCTAACAACTCAGAAAGTTTTTGCAGTGTGATATCATTTTGTCTATATATCTTCTCATGATCCAGTAAATAAAGTAAGCGTTCTTTTAACTCTAAGGACAGACTATCAGTAAGACCAGAATTTTGATATCTGTGATGTAATGTTCCTTGTTTTGGCTCTTGCTGTAGAATTGTAATAGTATCAACAATGTTCGTATCATCTATTGAAACATATCCAAAAATACTCGGTTGAACAAATGCAGTATAACTTACATACAAAACAAGTAAAACCATTGAAACAATCTTGAAATGAAATAAAACATCATTATTTATTGATTGTAGGACTAGAATTGTCGAAATAGTATATAAAACTAAATAAGATAAACAAAAAACAACTATACTTCTTTGCCAACGTCTCTTTATTATACAAACTTTATCTAACTTATTCTTTTCACTTTTACTATATATCTTAATAATTAGAAAACCATAAAAATATAAAGTAATCAGTTTTGCTACAGAAATCAATTTCAAATACGGTACATCATTATTTATCAAAACATCCAACTTTACTTGAGCGGGTAATATATACTTAGGAAATAAAAGAATTATCAGTAGAATAGAAGGTACTAAATGTAATACATCCTGTATTTTAAAAATATATCTTGATTTAATCCTTTTAAAATAAAAATAAATCAATGGTCCATACAAAAAAGTGAAGGCAGTAGAAAAATATAGGGTATGTGGGAAATAATATTGAGTGTTGGTAAGTATCAAATAAAGATGAACGATAAATAGAGAATGAAGCAAAACAAAAGCACTCATCAAACGGTTAGCTATTCTATCAGAACGTTTTCTAAAGTTTAAAATAATCCCAATAAAAAAACCCATAAAACCAATGCATAAGCAAAGAGTAGTCCAGACACTTGTTTTCTTTTTATATTTATCAGCAACTCTTTTATAAGCTTTAGAATCATTAATTTTATTAAATGTACTATGTGAAACAAAAGCGACATCCAAGCTTGTTGTTATATATTTTTCGATGTGCTCACTCGCAAGATGGGGTTCTCCTGTTTTGACATAGCAATACGCCAATTTTTTAAAAATACTGATAGAATCTTTGGCATCTAATTTAAGTGCTTTTCTGTATTTTACAATAGCTAATTGATAATCCCCATTTTGATAATAATCATCTGCAATAGCGATAAGACTATCTGTAACTTTACCAAAATCATTGTTACCATTACTTGATAAACCATGAATCCCTGAAGAGAGTAATGAGCAAAAAAAGACACTTAATATCGTTGTTAAATTTATTTTAAAAAAAGTCAGGAGCACAGCTATAAATAATGGTTGTTACCCCTAAAAGTATATATGTTTTAACGAAGAAAAATTCAAAAAGTTCCTTCCGATCAACTTTTACTTTTTTATTAAGAAATTCGAAAAATTCAAAACTGATTTCATCTTAACTATAAATGTGTGTAATTCACAGATAAAGTAACAATGAAGACCATAAACACAATATATTTCGTAAAAAAAAGATAAATATAAGGGGTGTCAACTTTAACAAAAGCATCACTTTTAATTAACAACACCAGCATCAAATATTTAGGTATTTATTGCCAACAAAATCCTAAAACAAGAAGTAGCTTTTGTTTACTATTTAGGTATCCAGCCTGCTTTATACTAAATCGTAATCTGTTTTAGATATTCTGAAGGTGTAATTTGATTGTACTTTTTAAAAGATTTATTAAAGGTAACCTTATTGTTAAAGCCAACTTCGTAGGCCACATCAATGATATTAAAGTTTTTACTTTTCTCTTCTTTTAAAAGTGCTTTGGCTTCCTCTATCCTATACTTATTCATTAATTCGAAAAAATTAAGACCAAAATGCTCATTTATGACCTGAGATGTATTATGCCTTGTGGTATCTAGCAATCTAGAAAGTTTTTGGAGAGTAATATCATTCTGTTTGTACACTTTCTCTTTATTTAATAAATACACTAGTCTTTCTCTAAATTCTAATGATAAGCTTGGTGTAAGGCCGGATTTTTCATATTTATTGATCTCATTTTCAGGTTTCGTATTTTTGATCAATTTAAGTTTTCCGAATAAAGAAGGTTGAACAAATGCACTATAACTAACATAAAGTACCATTGTAGCAAGTGAGGCAACCTGTATATTAAAAAGAAATCCCGAACCTAAGTGTAGAATGTTCAAAACCGCGTATATAGCATAAGAAAACACGTAAATCGAACAAAAAATCACCACATTTCTTTGCCAACGGTATATGACTTTGGATAGGTATACATTAGTTCTAATAGACTGAAAATACATCTTGATTACAAATCCTCCGTATATCGATAACGACATAAATTTAAAAAATAATATTTGTGAGAGATATGGTCTGTCAAAACTTATAACCATACGTAATTTTTCTTCGGCTGATAAAAAATAAATTGGAAACAATAACACAATTAGCAGAACTGTAGGCAATACATGCAGCAAATCAATTGGTTTAAATCTATAATTTTCAGTTACCCTCTTAAAATAGAAAAATATTAGTGGCCCGTACAAAAGGGAAAATGTTGTAAAAAGATATAATGTATGAGGTAGATAGTATTGGTAATTCATAAAATAGAGCCCCATATGTATCATAAAACAAGAATGAAGTAATACAAAAGCACTCATTAAAAAATTTGCCAGCCTATCAGCGCTTCTTCTAAAATTTAGCACTACAGACAAAAAGAAGCCTACAAAAGCTACATAGAAACAAAATATTGCCCACCATCCAAACTTTTTAATATATCTATCTACTAATAATTGATGATCGTTTGAGTTTCTTATTTGATCAAAATGGCTATGATTAACAAATGTAACATCCAAACTAATTTTGATATACCTTTCAATATATTTACAAGCCAGTTCAGGCATATCCTTCTTTGTATAAAAAAAAGCTAATTCTTTAAATACTTGAGCAGAATCTATTCTTTTTTGATTAGAAATTTTGGGAGTTGATAGATTTTGCATTTCTATTTCGCTCCTTTGAAAAGAATTTTCTGAAGGAAACAAAAGATAATACATACCTACATCCCTATTTTTTTTTGAATCCACCTCATCGGAAAAACAATACCCAATAGAAGAAACAAACAAAATAAGAACTATCAATAAAGATATTGATATAGCTTTTTTTTTCTGAGTTAGCCGCATAATTATACCAAAATAATTATACTCTCTAATTTACAACATGTTTTTAATAATTTCCAGTTTAGAAGGGATGTCCCGATAATCTTTTACCAACAAACCCAGTAATCAAGGTCGTTTCAGGAAAAAATTTAACATAAAAAATAAGCAAAAACCGTAGTTTAACAACCACAAAACTGTATTTTACTCATCCTTTATGTTGAAAAAAAAGTTATTCTTAAACAATATTTGGATAATACTAAGGAAAATTTAACACGATTACTCAAAAAAATGGTCCAACAGAAACTATATTTTCTTGGCTTCTTCCCAAAAAACATCCATTTCGGCCAGCGTCATATCGTTAAGTGATTTATTCTTTTCTTTAGCTTTTCTTTCGAGGTATTGAAAACGTTTAATAAACTTTTTATTAGTGCGTTCCAGGGCATCTTCTGGGTTTATATTAAGAAAACGGGCATAATTAATCATTGAGAAAAGTACATCACCAAATTCGGCTTCTATTTTTTCTTGATCTTGTACTTTAATCTCTTCCTGAAGTTCTTCTAGTTCTTCTTTTAGTTTTTCAAAAACCTGTTGTGGTTCTTCCCAATCAAAACCAACTCCTGCCACTTTATCTTGAATTCTACTTGCTTTAACAAGTGCAGGTAATGATTTTGGCACTCCTTCTAACACACTTTCTTTCCCTTCTTTAAGCTTTAGGTTCTCCCAATTACGTTTTACATCATCTTCATTTTCTACCTTAACATCTCCATAAATATGTGGGTGCCTATTTATTAGTTTCTCGCATATCTCATTGGCAACATCAGCAATATCAAAATCATTGGTCTCACTACCAATCTTTGAATAAAATACAATATGCAATAGTAAGTCTCCAAGTTCTTTCTTTACCTCATCGAGATCATTATCAAGGATAGCATCGCCCAATTCATAAGTCTCTTCGATAGTAAGGTGTCTTAATGATTGAATGGTCTGTTTTCTATCCCACGGACATTGTTCCCGCAGTTCATTCATTATAGTAAGCAGCCTATCAAAAGCTTTGAGTTGATCTTTTCTTGAATTCATAGTAACATTTATAAAGAAACTTGCTCCATTCTTTTTTTACAGGACCTGAACTCTTCAATCATATCTTCTACAATGGTAGCTGCCGGTTTAATATCATGAATCAATCCTGATACTTGGCCTATTTCTAATTCTCCCTCCTCAAGATCTCCTTCAAACATACCATGTTTTGCTCTTGCTCGTCCTAATAATTCTTTTAATTCTTCTACTGAAGGCCCCTTGGCATAAAGTTCCATCACTTCTTGATAGAACTTGTTCTTAAGCATACGTACAGGTGCCAGTTCTTTAAGGGTCAAATGTGTATCCCCTTCTTTCGCATCTACTACCATCTTTTTAAAGTCTATATGAGAAGATGCCTCATCACTAGCAACAAAACGGCTTCCTACCTGTACCCCATCTGCTCCTAATGCCATAACTGCATACATGGCTTCACCTGTAGCGATACCGCCCGCTGCAATCAGTGGGACATCAATTTTTTCTTTAACCATAGGGATTAGTGCAAGTGTGGTAGTTTCATCTCTTCCATTATGGCCTCCCGCCTCGAAACCTTCCGCTACAACAGCATCAACACCGGCTTCCTGAGCTTTTAATGCAAATTTCAAACTACTTACAACATGAACTACAGTGATTCCTTGTTCTTTAAGGTATTTTGTAAATATCTTGGGATTTCCTGCAGAAGTAAATACAATCTTGACTCCTTCTTCTACTATAATCCGAATAATCTCTTCGAGATTTGGATATAGCATAGGGATATTAACCCCAAAAGGCTTATCTGTTGCTTTTTTACATTTCTGAATATGCGTTCTTAAAACATCTGGATACATAGATCCGGAACCGATAAGTCCTAACCCTCCTGCATTACTAACGGCACTAGCAAGTTTCCAACCACTGGCCCATATCATTCCGCCCTGAATTATGGGGTATTGGACTGCAAATAGTTCTTTAATTCTATTCATTAATTGAGAAAAATCTTTAAGAAATGTTAGAACTCATTTAGACTTTTTTCTTATCGTAGCGCTACTATGCTATTCAAAAAAGGCTTCATTAGGAAACAAAAGCCTATATTTTCGCCTTCAGATAAAAAGTCTAAATGAGTTTATACTATAATTTTGATGAACAAGTTACGAAATTACTCCAGACCCCACTAATTCATCATCAAGATACCATGCTACAAATTGTCCCTCAGTAATAGCACTTTGATCATTTTCAAAAACCACATACATCCCAGAATCTACCATGTGCAAAGTTGCTTTTTCCAGAGGTTGTCTATATCGTATTCTTGCCATCACCGGGAGCTGTTCATCAACTACTAGTTTAAGATCCTCGCGCACCCAATGTAATTCGTCATTAGAAATGAATAAGGCTTTTCTATATAAACCAGGATGCTTTTTTCCTTGTCCGGTATAAATAGTATTGGTTTCTACATCAGTTTCTATTACAAAAAGTGGTTCCACCGTACCTCCAACTGCCAAACCTTTTCGTTGTCCTTTGGTAAAGTAATGTGCTCCCTGATGTTGTCCAACCACTTTTCCATCACTTGTTTCATATTGATACTTGGCTGAAAGAAATTCTAACTCTTCTTTTTTTGAAGTAAATTCTGGTTTTGAACGCAAATATTTTTCTTCGGAAGTAGGAATTTCTATAATATTACCTTGTTTGGGTTGTAATTTTTGCTGAAGAAAATCTGGTAAACGTACTTTCCCGATAAAACATAGTCCTTGCGAATCCTTTTTATCTGCAGTAGCCAGGTTTTGTTCTGAAGCAATTTGTCTTACTTCAGGTTTTAACAACTCCCCTACCGGAAACAATGTTTTTGCTAATTGTTCTTGAGATAACTGACATAAAAAGTAAGATTGATCCTTATTAGGGTCTTTGCCAGCTAATAATCGATGTACCTCTTTACCCTCTTTTACAATAGTATCTTTTTGGCAATAATGACCAGTAGCTACATAATCTGCTCCTAAAGACAATGCTATTTTCAAAAATACATCAAACTTAATCTCTCTATTACAAAGCACATCTGGATTGGGGGTACGACCTTTTTCATATTCATTGAACATATAATCAACAATACGTTCTTTATACTGCTCACTTAGGTCTACGGTTTGAAATGGGATACCAAGTTTTTCGGCAACCAACAATGCATCATTGCTATCATCTAGCCATGGACATTCGTCTGAAATGGTCACAGAATCATCATGCCAGTTTTTCATAAACAAGCCAATTACCTCATAACCCTGTTCTTTCAAAAGGTATGCAGCCACGCTAGAATCCACTCCACCAGATAATCCTACAATAACTCTCTTCATTAATAATTTATTCTGAGTTCAAATTTTATACAAAAATAAGAATAAAAAAAAGCAACGCTTATGCAGTGCTATAGGGTTTTACTTATATATCTATTTTATAAATTGATATTGATATTATTATCCTCTATTTTGTAATGGATACGATTTTTGTTCGATTAGTTTTCCGTCTTCATAATATTTCCAGATACCATCTTTGCGATCCCTTTTATAATTACCTTCAATAATAAGTTTCCCACTACTGGTATCGTAATATTTAGTCAAGCCATGTAATTGATCATTATCATAGCTAAATTCTTTCAATACTGCACCTTTTTCAGAATACATAATTCTTTTACCCTGCCTTTTTCCTTCAACAAATGAGGTTTTCTCGGTTAACTGGCCATTATCAAAATAAGTAAGTTGATCTCCGTTTAACTTCCCTGATTTATATATTTCTGTCATCATAACTTTATCAGATCCATTATGATAATAAGTCCACGTACCAACTCTATCTTTATTTATCATCTGCCCTTTACTTATTACCTTTCCCTTGGCAGTGAAATATTTTATTTTTACTGTGTCGTTATCTTTAGAAAATGTCTTAATTGCTGTTGGGGAATTTCCACTACTTGGTTTATAGAATTTAAACGCTCCTATTTCTTTTCCGTGATCAAAGGTACCTTCATACCGCAGTTGATCGCTGTTATCATATCTTTTCTGCCATTTTCCGTGTCGTTTACCATCAGCATCAAACTGATTATACTCCTGCGCCAGGAGCGAGAAACTTGTAATGGCTAAAAAACAAAATAAAACTGTACTTCGCATAATTACAATATTTGGGACTATTACTTCAACGAATGTGATTTCCAAAAAGTATACCAATATCTCTAAAACAAAATAACAAAACTAATTTAAAACAAAAAAGCCCTTATAAAGGGCTTTTTTAACCATATAGTATTTGATAAGCAAAATTAAGCTATTTCTTATTAGTTTTTTTTTGTTGCTCTGCCTGTTCCATTAGCTCTTTCATCTTCTTTTGGAACTTGCCTTGTTTCTTAGGTTTCTTTTTGTTTTCCTGGATTTTTGCATGAATTTTATCTTCATCTATAATCACATTTTTTATCACCAACATAATTCCGATAGTAATCAAGTTTGAAATAAAATAATATAAAGATAACCCGCTGGCATAATTATTAAAGAAAAATAACATCATTACAGGAGACAAATACATTATAAACTTCATATTAGGCATTCCTGGTTGCTGGGTCTGCATAGTTTGCCCGGTAGTCATCGTCATGTAGATAAAAATTGCCACGGATGCTAATATTGGAAACAAACTAATATGATCTCCATAAAATGGAATTTCGAATGGCAATTGTGCTATTTTATCATAACTTGATAAATCATCTGCCCATAAGAAACTTTTTTGTCGTAATTGAAATGCACTAGGGAAAAAATTAAATAACGCATAGAAAACCGGAATCTGCATTAAAGCCGGTAAACAACCACTCATGGGGTTTACTCCTGCTTTGCCATACAGCGCCATGGTTTCTTGCTGCTTCTTCATAGCATTATCCTTATGCTTTTCATTAATCTCGGTAATCTCAGGACGTAATACTTTCATTTTGGCCTGAGATAAATAGGATTTATAAGTAACAGGAGATAATATGATACGCACAATAATTGTCATCACTATAATAGCAACTCCGTAAGGTAAAAAACCACTTAGAAAACCAAAGAATGGTATGAATAAATATCTGTTTATTACTCCAAAAATCCCCCAGCCCAATGGTACAATTTCGTCTAGATTACGCTCATAACTATTTAAAATTCTATAATCCGTAGGACCATAATACCAATCCATATTGTAATTAAGTTCTCCTCCCAATAATTCTAAAGGCATTGTAGCAGCAAACTCTTTGGTCACTTTGATATCTTTATCATCTAACTCACTAGAGTTTGCAATGTTTTTTGAGGCGAAATTTGCTTTTTTAAATGGTGTATCGGTCAAAAGTACAGACGTAAAGAAATGTTGCTTAAAAGCAATCCAACTTACATTTTCTTCTTCGTCATCGGCAAACTCTCCCTGTCCTAAGTAATCGTCTTTATCTCCATCATACTCATAAAGCACTTCGGTATAACGATTCTCATACGTTGCACTTTTGGCGTGGCGCATCCCCTGAAGTTGCCAATTCAGGTTAATGGCCTGACTACTATTAATTACTTGCTGTAATCCTTCAGATCTAATGGTGAAATCCAACATATAATCGTTGGGCTTTAACTCATATCTATATTCTAAAAATTTAGAATCTGAAACCTTAAGTCTCATGGATAGTACTGTGTTTTTCCCATTTTTGGTCACTGTTGGTTCAAAAAACAAGTCTTTGGTATTTAGAATTCTATTATCTGTTGTCCCAAAATTTAAGTTGAAAGAAGCATTTTTCCCATCCTTAATCAAATACACAGGTATTGAATCGTAGGTTTTGAAGTTCTTTAGTAACGCTTCAGAAATATACCCCCCTCTATTATTTATTTTAAGGCTTAACACCTCATTTTCAATCTTAGTAATATTTTCTTGTGCAGAAGGTAAGCTGGCAGAATAAGCAAAAGCGCCCAATTGAGATTTTGCTCCGGCAATTGCTACAGAATCTTGAGGATTAGCAACAATGGCCTCTGTTTTTGTTACAAAATTTGTTGTATTTGTATTGGTATCTTTGGTTTTTTCTTGTGCTTCTACCTGTTCTTGTTTGGCTTTTTCCTGAGCTTCTATTTCCTCTGGGGTTGGTTGGTTTTTATAAAACATAAAAGCTACAATCCCGAAAATAAGTGCAAATCCAATTATCGAATTAAGATCAAATTTCTTTTCTTCCATTTATTTATGTATAAAAAGCCTTTATCTGATTACTCAGAAAGGCTTTTGAAATTATATATTACTATTCTTTGTTTTCAATTATCTCGCCAATTACGACCCTTGTGACACTTTGGCACTTTTATTACTTTTTGAATACGTTACTGCAGCCTTAATAAAAGCGATAAACAATGGATGAGGATTAGCTACTGTACTTTTATATTCTGGATGGTATTGCACGCCAACAAACCAAGGATGATCAGGTATTTCTATAATTTCTACCAAACCGGTTTTAGGGTTTACACCCGTAGTCTTGAGTCCGGCATTTTCGAGTTGATCTTTATAATTGTTGTTATACTCATACCGGTGACGGTGACGTTCTGATATCAGTTTTTCATTATATGCTTCGAATACTTTGCTCTTTTCTACTAATTCGCAATCCCATGCTCCCAGTCTCATAGTACCTCCCATATCGGTGATGCTTTTTTGCTCTTCCATTAAGTCAATAACCGGCTGAGTAGCATTTTTATTAACCTCTGTAGAGCAGGCATCTTTTAATCCTAAGACATTTCGAGAATATTCGATCACCGCCATCTGCATCCCTAAGCAAATTCCAAAAAATGGTATTTTATTTTCTCTGGCAAATTGCACTGCGTCTATTTTTCCTTCGATACCGCGTTCTCCAAATCCTGGTGCAACCAAAACTCCATCCAGATGGGCAATTTTCTTTTCGATAGTTACATCATCAATATGTTCTGAATGAATACTAACTACATTAACTTTTACTTCATTTTCGGCTCCTGCATGAATAAAAGCTTCAAGAATTGACTTATACGAATCTTGTAACTCAACATATTTACCTATTAAACCAACGGTAACTTCATTTTTAGGATTTTTATGTCGTTGTAAAAATTTATTCCAATTTTCTAAATCCGGCACATCATCATCCCTTAACACTAGTTGTTTTAATACTACGGCATCCAATCCTTCTTCGAGCATCAAATTAGGAACATCATAAATGGTAGACGCATCTATAGATTGAATAACAGCCTCTTCTCTCACATTACAGAAAAGTGCCAGTTTTTTACGTAAATCATCAGACAATTCATGTTCGGTTCTACATACCAAAATATCTGCTTTGATACCGCTCTCCATCAACGTTTTTACACTATGCTGTGTTGGTTTTGTTTTTAATTCTCCCGCAGCAGAAAGGTATGGAATCAATGTTAAATGAATAACCAAGGCATTGCTATCTCCTAATTCCCATTTTAACTGGCGAACAGCTTCAATATACGGCAAAGACTCTATGTCCCCTACTGTTCCTCCTATTTCAGTAATTACGATATCATAATCACCACTTTTACCTAATATTTGGATTCTCTCTTTGATCTCATTGGTGATATGCGGAACCACTTGTACTGTTTTTCCTAAAAACTCTCCACGACGTTCTTTTTCTATGACACTTTGATAAATTCTGCCCGTCGTAACATTGTTGGCTTGCGACGTTGGCGTATTTAAAAATCGTTCATAATGTCCCAAATCAAGATCTGTTTCGGCACCATCATCGGTTACATAGCATTCACCATGTTCATAGGGGTTTAGTGTTCCCGGATCTACATTAATATAAGGATCCAATTTCTGAATTGTAACCCTGTATCCTCTTGCCTGTAGTAACTTTGCCAAAGAAGCGGCTATGATTCCTTTTCCTAATGAAGAAGAAACGCCTCCGGTTACAAAAACATATTTGGTATTAGCCATGTAAATTTAACTATTTGTATGTTGTATTTAAATTCTGCGCAAAAATACAAAGAAGTCATGAAATGATACTTTGAAAATTAAGCAATATTTACAGAACTTATTCATATTCCTTTAACAGCATAAAAAACTGAAAATCAGTTCATAAATTTAACTAAAAAATAAAATCCCGTCTAATCGACAGGATTTTTCTATGCTAAAAGTATATTTTTATTCTTCTTCGCCGGAAGCACTATCTTCTTCAGAATCTGAAAAGTCCGTGAATCCTTTTGACTGAAGAATATTATACCATTGTATTACTTTTTTTATATCACTGGTATACACTCGATCCTCGTCATAATCAGGGAGCACTTCACTAAAATAGGCTTCAAGCTTATTCTTAGATTCTTTATGATTAATAGCCTGTTTACCTTCTTCTTTTTCCTGAATTTTTTTAAAAATCTCACGTAAAGGAACTTCCTCGGTAAAAGTATAGATTGCTATTTCACTGAGTACACTCACATTATGACGTATACCCACCGACAGTTTCTTTCCGTCTAATAACGATTCTGCCAAAAACCCGCTACGGGTTTGGGTCTTTAATTCGTATAAACCAGGTTTGCCTGAGATTGCTAGTATTTTGTCTAAGCCCATATCGTATCTTTTCAAGGTTGGCAAATATCTATAGTTCGTTTTAAAAAATCAAACATTTACCAAGATAAATATTTTAATGTAAATTCTAGTTTATCTTGCTTTTTTAGCTAGTGGAAAACGCATACGATAATCTGCATTGACTTTTCCTTTGGAAATATTGGCCAGCTTTCCTTTTATTAAACGTTTTTTAAGGCTAGATAGTTTATCTGTGAATAAAATCCCTTCAATATGATCATACTCATGCTGAATCACTCTAGCTACTATACCACCATAGGTTTCGGTATGCTTTACAAAGTTTTCATCGAAGTAATTAATTGTTATAGTTTCATTACGAAAAACATCTTCTCTAATATCAGGAATACTAAGACATCCTTCGCTAAAAGCCCACTCATCACCAGTTTCTTCAATTATTGTAGCATTGATAAAAACTTTTTTAAAATCTCTTAATTGCTTTCTTTCTTCTTCAGATAGCACTTCATCATCAGAAAATGGTTCTGTATCCACCAGAAACAAGCGAATAGAAATACCTACCTGAGGGGCAGCTAATCCAACTCCGTGAGCTGCATACATGGTTTCAAACATATTTTCTAACAATTCTTCAAGCTTAGGGTACTCTTTTTCAATTTCCTTGGCTTTTTTCTTTAATACCGGGTCTCCGTATGCTACAATTGGAAAAATCATATTTCTTATTACTTATTTCTATTATTTATTGATTATACAAATAATCTTGTAGTATAATCGTTGCGCTAATCTGATCAACAAGTGCCTTATCTCGTCGTTTCTTTTTTGAAATGCCGCTGGCGATCATTGTATCAAAAGCTATTTTGGAAGTAAAACGTTCGTCTATTCTTTTTATCGGAATATCAGGAAGCTCTTTACTTAGTTTCTCTAAAAATGGTTGAATCAATTTCTCGCTTTCCGAGGCCTCACCATGCAATCTTTTAGGTTCTCCAACTACAAAAAGCTCTACCGCTTCTTTAGACACATACTCTTTTAGCCAAGATAATAATTCCTTGGTATCTACCGTGGTTAAACCTGATGCAATAATCTGAGACTCGTCAGTTACTGCAATCCCGCATCGCTTTCCTCCATAATCTATAGCCAAAATTCTTGCCATTCACATTTTTGTGCAAAAATATGACATTATAACAAATAAACATTCTAATTTATTAATGGTTTCCTAAAATATGGTTAATCCGTATTTTTTTAAAAGGAAGCTATTATATTTACCAAAATTTTTTAATTACATGAACCAACTAAAAGAAACCATAGAAAAAGCCTGGGAAAACCGAGAGCTTTTAAAAGAATCATCAACACAAGAAGCTATTCGCGAAGTAGTTAGTTTATTAGATGCAGGTAAGTTAAGAGTTGCCGAACCCCATGAAGGGGGCTGGCAGGTAAATGAATGGGTAAAAAAAGGGGTAGTGTTATACTTCCCAATTCAAAAAATGGAAACCCTTGAAGCAGGAATTTTTGAATATCATGATAAAATTCCGTTAAAAAGAGGATATAAAGCAAAAGGAATTCGCGTTGTTCCTAATGCAGTAGCTCGTCATGGAGCTTATATTTCTCCTGGCACCATTTTGATGCCAAGTTATGTAAACATCGGTGCTTATGTTGACGAAGGAACCATGGTAGACACCTGGGCCACTGTAGGAAGCTGTGCACAGATAGGAAAAAACGTACACCTAAGTGGTGGCGTAGGTATTGGTGGTGTATTAGAGCCTCTACAGGCGGCTCCAGTGATTATTGAGGATAATGCTTTTATAGGATCTCGTTGTATCGTAGTAGAAGGAGTACGAGTAGAAAAAGAAGCTGTTCTTGGGGCTAATGTCGTATTAACAGCCTCAACAAAAATTATTGATGTTACTGGTGATACGCCTGTAGAAAGAAAAGGAGTTGTCCCAGCAGGTTCGGTGGTAATCCCCGGAAGTTATACTAAAAAGTTTGCAGCAGGAGAATATAATGTACCTTGTGCCCTAATCATTGGTAAACGCAAAGAAAGTACGGATAAGAAAACCTCGTTAAACGATGCGCTTCGCGAATATGATGTTGCCGTTTAATTTGATATAGATATATTGTTTGAGCTTGTTTAAAAGAAGACAAGCTCAATTATTTTGATCAATAGTTTATGAAAATCTTAGTTATTCAACAGAAAATGATTGGTGATGTTCTTACAGGTACTATTATTTGTGAGGTCCTAAAAAAAGAATACCCCGATGCTACTATTGATTACCTGATATATTCAAACACCAAACCTGTAGTAAAGAATAATCCGTTCTTTGATAATATCATTGAGTTTAAACAAGAATACAGAGATAGCAAACAAGCATTCTACCAATTCTTAAAACAAATAAGAAAAACAAGATACGATCATGTTATAGATGCATTTGGAAAACTGGAAAGTAATTTGATAACCTTATTTTCAAAAGCTCCAAAACGAGTTTCGTTTTACAAATGGTATACACAGTTTTTGTATAATAAAATCATTCATAGAAAAACTGAGCCCCTTACCAACGCAAGTACGGCTATTGAAAATAGGTTGAGATTAGTTCTTCCTGAACATAGAATTGCTTCTGAAATTGTAAAACCCAAAATTTTTATTGATCAGGAAGAAAAAGAGAAAGCAAAAGAGTTCTTAGAATCTAATAACATTAATACAGGTGATCCTATACTAATGATTAGTGTTTTGGGCAGTGAAGAACGAAAAACGCTACCTCTTAGGTTTATGGCAAAGATCATTGATGAAATTGCCTACCATACAAAAGCTACTATTCTTTTTAATTACATACCCAATCAGGAAAAAGATGCAAAAGCTATATATGAACTAACACTGCCACGCACGCAGCAACTGATACACTTTAATGTTTATGCAAAAAGTTTACGTGGTTTTATAGCTACTCTAGCGCATTGCGATGCCTTGATTGGAAATGAAGGAGGTGCCGTAAATATGGCTAAAGCCTTAGATATTCCTACATTTACAATTTTCTCACCATGGATCATCAAAAAGGATTGGAATATGTTTGAAGATGGTGTTGATCATGATTCTATTCACCTTATCGATGTAAAACCAGAATTGTACGAGAATAACTCTCCAAAATTAATGAAAGACAAATCTTTAGAGTTGTATCAACATTTCTCATCAGAACTAATTATTCCTAAACTTAAAAGCTATTTAAACCAAATCTTTAAATAGTTGTATCTAAATCTCGAGCTTTTTGAAACGGATAGTTCCTAATGACCTCTTATGGCATTAAGACGATATTAAGCTATGATAACTATAAAAATTGGTTATTTTTGCCCGAAGCTAAATCTTAAAACAGGTATCAATAATGGTAAAGCTCTCTGGAGTTATCATCACTTACAACGAAGAACGAAAAATTGAAACTTGCCTAGCATCTCTTGTAGATGTTGTCGACGAAATTGTTGTTGTTGATTCTTACTCTACAGATGGCACAGAAGAAATTTGCAAAAAGTATAATGTAAAATTTATAAAGCAGAAATTTCTTGGTTATAAAGAGCAAAAAAACTTTGCAATAACTCAAGCCTCTCACGATCATGTTATCTCCTTAGATGGAGATGAAGCACTCTCTCCAGAATTACAAAAATCACTTCGTAAACTAAAATCAAATTGGATTCATGACGGATATTACATGAATCGCTACAATAATTTTTGTGGGCAATGGATCAATCATTCTGATTGGTATCCTGACAAAAAGTTAAGAGCCTTCATTAAGGGTAAAGGAGAATGGAAAGGTATTAATCCACATGACTCTTACAAACTTTATAATCAAAAAAGTGCCGGAAGATTAAAAGGAGATATACTGCATTGGAATTACCCAACCTACAGTGCTTATAACTCACAAATAGAAAAGTTTTCTTCAATATCTGCGCAGTCCTATTTTGAACTTGGAAAAAAAGTCACCGTATGGAAAATTTTGTTTAACCCTTCTTGGGCCTTTTTCAAAGCTTACTTTTTGAGGTTAGGCTTCCTTGATGGACTTAATGGATTTATTATTTGTCTTCAAACGGCCAATCTTACTTTTTTAAAATATATAAAACTAAGAGAATTGATTAAATCGGAGAATCAGAAGGTATAGTTTTATACTTTTTCTTCCAAAAGAATATGCGCTTTTTGATTCGGATCTTGCGATAAAATCGATTTTGAAATTCTTGCGTGTATCTCCACATTAAATCAAATATTTCCTTTTCACCTCCACCAGTACATTTAGCATACTCATTGCTCATTACCGATATCATTGATTTATGAATAGTAAGCTTTGCAAAGTTCTTTATTCTTGTTTCAAAATCCATGACACCAAATTCCATTCGATTAAGATCAACCAAATAAAACTCATAACCATCTTGCTTTCTTTTGATTAATGTATTGCCCGGTGAGTGGTCAAGAAAATTGACTCCGTTTTCATGTAGTTGATATGTAAACTTTGTAAATGCCCTAAGAATAGCTTCATGATCAGCTATTGTAAAATCTGTAGTCAATTCTCTATATGTTAAATCACAATCTATTAATTCACTAACATAATAACTTTTTTTAAATGAAAATGGAGTTATATACAAATCGTATGCAACAGGAAACGGTGTTTTAATCCCAAGATCCAAAAGCTTATTTGCATACAGATAAGACCTTTCTGCCTTTGATTTTCTGAAAAATCGATATGCAATCTGATTAATAAAATTCGGAACCTTAAAAGATTTAATTGTATATTTTATATTCCCAATTTTTACAATCTTGATTACATTACGCTCTGCCGCCCCAAGGATTTCAGAATATTCGTTAAAATTAGAAATGGCATTTTTAACTTCTGTTTCTAAGTGTTTGTATGATGGGTGAATTGTAAATCTATTTTGCATATTTAAAAACTCTTTTATCAATGCAACTATATACATGAATTCAGAAATATTCGTAAGCTAATAGTGCAAAAACAACAACAATTAAGTAACATTATTATTACATAATTGCATCAAACTAAAGTACTATTTCTTGTTGGTTCCATTACCATATATTTATAATTAATTATGTAGTTATTTAAACCTATGTCTTAAGTACCCTTTAATATCAAATTATTTGATAAATTTACCAGCTTTTCTAATTTCTTGAAAATCAAAAAAAGCTTAATAATACACTAAAATGAAAATAGTTCAAGTAATAGATCAATTAAATTCTGGCGGAGCAGAAAGAGTGTGCATAAACTTGGTAAATCTTCTTTATAGAAATAAAATTTCTGTAAAATTAATTGTTTTAAATAGTGATGGAGTATTATTTGATCTAGTCGATAAAGGAATAGAGGTAATTAAATTGAACAAAAACAAAAATAAGAACTATGCACGTAAAGAATTAAGAAAACATATACAACATGATGACATTATCCATGTTCATATGAGAACTAATTACAAATTTGTAAGAAAAGCATTATTGTTTTCTACCACCAAAAAACCAATAATCTTACATGATCACTATGGCAAAATAATGATTACCCAGAAGATTCCAAAATTTTACAGATCAATATTAAAACCGCATTTTTATATCGGATGTACCCAGTTGCTAACGCAATGGGCTATAAACAAGGTAAAAATGAACCCAAACAATGTTTTTTTTGTAAATAACTTTGTCTTGAAACAGGATTCGGTTTCTAACAATAATAATAAAACAGGATTAGTACTTGTTGGTAGTCTTAAAAGGGTTAAAAACCATAAATTGGCAATTGATATTGCAAAAGCTTTGAATAAAAAACTCTCTATTTATTGTTCTACACTCAAAGGTGAAAAAAATTATTACCAAGAATTAATAGATTATTTAAATGAGATCAATTATCTAGATAATGTACGTTTTGTAACAGGCTGCACCAATGTACAAGCCGAGCTTAAAAAATACGAGTTAGCAATGTTAACTTCTACATCAGAAGGGGATCCACTTGCATTGATTGAATATTTAGCACAAGGGATACCTTTTTTAACTTCAAATGTTGGAGAAGCTGTTAACTTAATAAAAGAATACTTCCCTTTTCTAGTTCAAGAAGAATTTAATATTGATAGTTGGATTACAAATTATCATAAAGCTATTAAAATATCGCCCAATGAGATTGAAAAGATCTATACTACACATTTTTCTGATAATTTATATTTTGAAAAATATCTTGGTATTTATAAAAAGATCTTAAAGTATAAGTAACAGAACCATTTTGGATCCAATATATTTTTAAAAATGATTGATTATCAATCATTCTCAAAATTTGATTTGTCAAATACATCATTTACTTTTGTTTGATTAAATAGCTTACATTCTTTTACCAAAATCAATGTAAAATGAGGGGAACTCAATTTATATAGTTTTTAAAAAAGCTTACATAACGACTACAAACTATTGCAAAACAATACTATGCACATTTTACATTTATCGGCTGTTACCAACTGGGGAGGGGGTGAAAATCATATAGAAAACCTTTGTTACGAACTAAAAGAATCAAACCCAGAAATAAAAAACACTATTTTATGTGCTAGAGACACACCTTTTCATAAAAGATTAGAAAAATCGAAGTTAAATTATACAACTGCCCCACTAAAAATCAAAATAGATCCCCGATATTTTTTAAAAATTGGCGCTTTCTGTAAAAAAGAAGGAGTAGATTTAATCCATATTCATGAACCTAGCGCATTGATGTCGGCAATTCTAGCAGATAAATTTTATAATTTACCGCCATTTGTTTTTAGTAAAAAAACTTCTTTTCCAATAAAACAAAGAAAAAAGACGCTGTACAAATACAACTATCCAAAAATCAAGAAATATTTATGTGTATCCGATGAAACCAAACGGATTGCCGAAAATGGTATCAAAGATCATGAAAAACTGATCACAATATATCATGGTACAAACCTAAAAACCAAAGGCACCGACACCCCATTTAAATTAAGGGAACAATATAATATTGCCCCTACAAAAAAAATCATTGGTCATATTGGAAATCATATCAAAGCAAAACATCTCGAAACATTTATAGATGTGGCTAATATTATTATTAATAAAGAAAAAAGAACCGACTTTTTCTTCATACAGATTGGAACATTTACAGAACGAACAGAAGCGCTTTTAGATCGAGTACAAGAACTAAATCTAGAGGGTCACATAAAATTCCTTGGATATACTGCAAATGCTTCAAATTTTCTTCCACAATTTGATTTTAGTATGATTACTTCACAAAGCGAAGGAATTCCACAGGTTATTTATGAATCTATGTATCATAAAACACCTGTAATAAGCACCAATGTAGGAGGTATACCAGAGGCTATAGAACACAATATTAATGGGTTACTATCCCCAAAACACGACCCTATATCATTAGCTAATCATGTTAAACACCTTACCAATGATCTAGAATTACAGAAAAGCTTTGTAGATATAAGCTATAAAAAGCTTATCCAAAATTTTACTACGCAAACAATGGCACAAAAGACATTAGCTATATACAAAACAATACTGAACAATGCCTGATCAAAATTTAGAAATCGAAAAAACTATCGCAATTCTTAAAAAAGGAGGTATAATTCTTTATCCAACAGACACGGTATGGGGTATCGGTGGTGATGCAACCAATGCAGAGGTAATTGATAAAATATTTGCCTTAAAAAAACGAGAAGAAAGTAAATCGATGATTTGTTTGGTAAGTGATTTTAAGATGTTACAACAGTATGTAGAAGAAGTGCCAGAAGTTGCCTACGACATCTTAAAATATGCATCAAAACCAACTACAATTATTTATGATCGACCACTTAGAGTGGCCGAAAATATTATTACAGAAGATAACACACTAGCTATACGAGTAGTAAGAGATCCTTTTTGCGGAAAATTAATTCGGAAATTTAAAAGACCTATCGTCTCTACCTCTGCCAATATAAGTGGAATGCCTACTCCAAAAAACTTCAAAGAAATATCTACAGCTATTTTGGAAGGCGTCGACTATGTTGTAAATTTGCCACTACAAAAAAAAGGTGCAAAACCGTCTACGATTATTAAAATCGGAAATGATAGCACAGTTAAAATTATCAGGAAGTAAATTGATACATGTCTGAAGCTAAGAATTACAAAGAAGCCCTACAACATTCAATTTTTGATACCATAAGCAAAGCTTCACTAAATCTAAACTTAGAAAGTTATGTTATTGGAGGATTTGTAAGGGATCATATACTGCAAAGAGGAACAGCCAAAGATATTGATATTGTTACCATTGGAAGCGGTATTAAATTGGCTCAAGAAGTCTCTAAACTTCTCCCTGGCACTCCAAAAATTCAGGTTTTTAAAACCTATGGCACCGCTATGTTGAAAGCCGAAGATATTGAAGTTGAATTTGTGGGAGCTCGCAAGGAATCCTATTCTGAACATAGTCGTAATCCTGTTGTTGAAGATGGGACACTTATAGATGACCAGAATCGAAGAGACTTTACTATAAATGCCCTTGCTCTTGGTTTATCAAAGAAAAGTTTTGGAAATCTATTAGATCCTTTTGAAGGAATCGAAGACCTAAAATCAAAAATCATTCGTACTCCCTTGAGTCCTGATGTTACGTACTCTGATGATCCATTGCGAATGATGAGAGCAGTACGCTTTGCTTCACAACTAGGTTTTAAGATTGAAAAAGAATCTCTTAATGCAATCACCAGAAACAGGGACCGAATCAAAATCATCACCAAAGAACGTATTGTTGACGAACTTCATAAAATCCTATTGAGCGAACAGCCTTCTATAGGTTTTAAGCTACTTGAAAAAACAGGACTTTTAGACCACATGTTACCAGAACTGACAGCCTTAAAAGGAATTGATGAAATCGAAGGACAACGACACAAAGATAATTTTTATCACACGCTCGAAGTAGTCGACAATATTTCTGAAAACACTGATGATCTATGGTTACGATGGGCTGCACTACTACATGATATCGGCAAAGCCCCAACCAAAAAGTTTAGTAAGAAGGTTGGATGGACTTTTCATGGGCATGAATTTGTAGGATCAAAAATGGTTTTTAAATTGTTTAAACGTTTAAAAATGCCACTGAATGAAAAGATGAAATTCGTTCAGAAAATGGTATTAATGAGTTCCAGACCTATTGTAATTTCAACAGATGTTACTGATTCTGCCGTTCGCAGACTAATATTTGATGCTGGGGAATATATCGAAGAGTTAATGACACTTTGTGAAGCCGATATTACCACCAAAAACCCTAAACGTTTCAAAAAATATCATAACAATTTCAAGGTTGTACGGCAAAAAATGGTCGAAGTCGAAGAACGAGATCATGTTCGCAATTTTCAACCCCCGGTTACAGGAGAAGAAATTATGGAGACTTTCAATATAAAACCTTCGCGCGAGATTGGGATCATAAAAGAAGCTATCAAAGAAGCCATATTAGAAGGAGAAATTCCTAATGAACACGAAGCAGCTTTTCAATTTATGATTGAGAAAGGGAAAGAGTTAGGGTTAATGATTAAAAGTTCCTAAGCTCCAAAGTAGCAAAGTGAAAAACAGACAAAACAATTATAAAAATAGAACTTGAGTACATATAGAAATCTGAAAATTTGGCAAAAAGCCATGAATTTGGTCACCAAAATATATTACTACTCTAAGGGATTTCCTAAAGAAGAAATTTATGGGTTAACATCTCAAATACGAAGAGCCTCTGTTTCAATCCCAAGTAATATTGCAGAAGGTTTCGGGAGAGAAGGAAAAAATGATTATTTAAGATTTTTGAATATTGCAATCAGTTCACTTTTCGAATTGCAGACACAATTGGAGATTGCAAAAAATTTAGAATTCATAAATAAAATTGAGTTTGATTCTCTTTATGAAGATACTCGCGAGCTAGAACGTATGTTATCTAGTTTTATCAGAAAAATAAAAGGTTTGGATACATGATTTAGTATTTAAAGGCAGTAAAACTTCGAAACTCTGAAACTCTGAAACTCTGAAACTCTGAAACTCTGAAACTCTGAAACTCTGAAACTCTGAAACTCAAAACAAAATGAAAAAATACTTTAGACCACTGGTTATCACTTCTGTAATATTTATTTATCTAATCATTATAGCTGGCGCCGTGGTTCGAATGACCGGTTCTGGAATGGGATGTCCTGATTGGCCAAAATGTTTTGGGTATTACATTCCGCCAACAGAAGAATCCCAAATACAATGGCAGCCCAATCACGATTATAAATCAGGGACTATTGTTATTTTAAACGAAGAGCTAAGGGTTGCTCCCAAAAGTTTCACTTCAGGCCCAACATATAATTCTAATAATTGGGAACCTTACACAAAGCATAATTATGCCCAATTTAATGTGTGGCACACCTGGATTGAGTATATCAACAGATTAGTTACAGTGCTCTCTGGAATCCCAATCTTACTTATGTTTATAATTTCTTTTGGCTACTGGAAAAAAAACAAACAAATTACCATATTTGCGACTCTAACACTTTTATCAATGTTGTTTCAAGCTTGGTTAGGCAAAGTTGTAGTTGATTCTAACCTACTGCCCTTCAGAATAACCATACACATGGTAATGGCTTTTGTTATTTTGGCAATATTACTCTATCTCCTTTACCTCACAAAAGAAAGAAAAACCTCAGCAAAATTCCCGAAGGCCTTTAAAACTGTTTTGATATTTTCTGTTATTTTAACCTTGGTACAAGTTTCATTTGGCACCCAAGTAAGACAGCATGTAGATGAGCAAATAAAAGTACTTGGCGAATTGGCAAAATCAGAGTGGTTAAACCCGCCAACCCTATCATTCTACATCCATAGATCATTTTCAATCCTTATTGTACTTATTAATGGTTGGCTTTGTATAAAAAACAGAAAATCCAATTTAGGATTGTCTAATTTATCTTGGGTCTTAATTTTTATTGGTCTCGAAGCTTTTACAGGAATTATCATGTATTATTTCGATTTCCCATTTTTATCCCAACCGCTGCATTTGGTATTGGCTTCTTTATTATTTGGAGTACAATTTTTTATCACTTTAGAAGTTTTTAAATTGAAACCATTGGTTTAAAAACAACACGCTTAAAATCTAAATATAGTCTAAAACTTGTTCGTATCTTTGCAATCCAAAATATGTTAGAATGATTTACCGTTTCAGAATTATACTGGACACAGAAGAAGACGTTTTCAGAGATATCGAAATCAAACAGGATGCAACACTAGAGCAGTTTCATGATGTTATTACACAATCCTTTGGTTTTGATGGTACAGAGATGGCCTCATTTTATATTAGCGATGAGCAATGGACCCAAGGCGAAGAAATATCATTATTTGATATGAGTGATGGAAATCAACCTGTACGATTAATGAATGAAACCACATTAATAGATGTTGTCCATGAAGCTTCTCCTAAACTTATTTATATCTATGATTTTGTGAGCATGTGGACCTTTTTGGTAGAATTGGCAGAAATTGCAGAATATGAAAGTGGTACAGAATACCCAAATGTAATGTTTGTTCATGGGCAAATACCAGATCATGCTCCTGATAAAGAATTTAAATCGGATGAATCATCAGACTTTAATGAAGAAAACGAAGAAGGCTTTATGGATTTGGATGAATATGACGATCTTGGATTTGATGAGAATTGGAATTAAATAAAGTTACAAAGTTTCATAGATTCAAAGTCACAAAGCGATTATGAGTACATTTCGAAATTTAAAAACTTGGTAAAAGGCTATGATACTTGTGACAAAAATATACAATGAAACTAAAAACTTTCGGCAAGAAGAAATTTATAGTCTTACGTCTCAAATGAGGCGAGCATCAATATCCATTCCGAGCAATATTGTAGAAGAAAATGAAAGAGAAGGAAAAAATGATGACATAAAATTTCTTAATATTGCGGTAAGTTCACTTTTTGAGTTACAAACGCAAATAGAAATTGGAAAAAATTTGAATTTTATATCTGAAAATAATTTCAATTCAATTTATGAAGATACAAGAGAATTAGAACGTATGCTCTCTGGCTTCATTAGAACAATTAAAACCTCAAAACTAAATTTTTAACTTGGCCGCTTTGTAACTCTGATACTTTGCAGCTCTGAAACTTAAAAAAATGATCAACTTATACAGCACCCAAATCGAATCGCTTTCGGTTCACAAAATTGGAAACAAAAATAAAGGAGAAAGTATATTCCTTTCAGAATCTCCTTATACAGTCAATGATGAGTTGACTGCTATCCTAAAAGAATATTTCTTTAAACCATTTAGAGAAAAGGAAGAAAATTATTTTCAATTTGCCAATGAGGTTGATGTAGAGTTTAACCCTTTATATAAAATCGTAACCGAAATTTTTGAAAACCCTTCTTCGGTTCACCAAAAATCAAAGCGAATTGCCTCTTTACTTTATGAACAATCTAACCATCCTCATATTAAGAGTGGTGAAGTATATGTAACCTATCTCGAGAATGTTACCATAGATAATGAAAAAGTTGCTGCCCTAGGGATTTTTAAATCAGAATTAAAACATGATTTTCTTCAGTTTGAAGAAAAAGAATCTGATATTGAGTTATTAATTCAGCAAGGTGTTAATTTAAATAAACTAGACAAAGGTTGTCTGGTTTTTAATCACAAGAAAGAAGAAGGATATAAAGTACTATCTGTTGACTCTAATAGATATGATGCAAAATATTGGTTAGAAAATTTTTTGGGAGTTGAAGCGTTTGCAGATGAGAATTTCTACACCAAAAAATATATGAAATTCTGCCAGGACTTTGCCAAAGATGTGGTTTTACCTGCAGAAGATAAAAAAGAAGAGGTGATGTTTATGAATCGTGCTGTGAATCACTTTGCCAAAAATGATGAATTTGAAGAAACAGCCTTCCTAAATGACGTAATCGATAATCCAGATCTAATACCCGAATTTAAGCATTACAAAGTAGAGAAAGCACCAAAATATCAGATCGAGGACCTTACCTCCTTTCCTATTGCTAATAACGCAGTGACTGCTGCCCGTAAGAAAATGAAAAACGTAATAAATCTGGATACTAACGTTCAGATCAAAATGGATTTTATTAATCCGGAGTCTGCAGAAAAATTTGTAGAAAAAGGTTGGGACGAAGAAAAACAAATGTACTACTATCTTGTGTATTTTAACAAAGAGCAAAAAAGTTAGAAGAAAGAAGTCAGGAGTCCGAAGTAAAAATATTGCCAAAAAGAATTAGGAAAACATAACTGTAAGATATGCTTTAATAGTGAAGTTTTAAATTTGATTTATGGAATTTATTCTGGTTGGCATAGTCGCTTTATTAGGATCGGGATTAACTTTTTTTTCTGGTTTTGGATTGGGTACTTTGCTTATGCCGGTGTTTGCACTTTTCTTCCCTATCGATATTGCCATCGCCTTGACTGCTATTGTTCATTTACTGAACAATCTTTTTAAACTAAGTCTTATCGGGAAAAAAGCAAATATAAAAACTGTATTGCGTTTTGGTTTACCGGCTAGTATTTTTGCTTTTCTGGGAGCCTATATTCTTGGTGCACTTACAGAAGCCGAACCCCTATTTTCATATCAAATTGCAGGCAAACCATATCAAATAACAGTTGTAAAAATCTGTATTGCTTTGTTGCTTATTTTCTTTTCGTTGTTTGACCTTATTCCGAAACTTAAAAGATTAGAAATTGATACCAAATATTTACCTTTAGGTGGTGTATTAAGTGGTTTTTTTGGTGGATTATCTGGTCATCAAGGCGCATTACGTACCGCTTTTTTGATACGAGCCAAACTTACCAAAGAAGCTTTTATAGCTACCGGAGTAGTTATTGCTTGTTTTATAGATGTGTCTAGAATCTCTATATATGCAAAAGATATCTGGCAATTGGGAGATAAGCTTAACTACCCTTTGCTAATTACTGCTTGTATAATGGCCTTTATCGGGGCGTTTATTGGTAATAAATTCTTAAACAAGATTACTATAAATACCATCCAGATTGTGGTCGGGATTTTGTTAATTGTCTTTTCCATTTTACTTGGTGTAGGGATTCTTTAATACCGACACCACAAATGTACCGTTATAAAAATCTTGAAAAATATTTTCTCAGTTTCAAAAAATGAAACTCTGTTTTTGTATTCTTGTAAAAAAAATAACAAATCACTATAATGAAAATTAGAATTTTTACATCATTAGCTATATTAGCATACACAATCACCTTTGGTCAAACAACAAATATATATCCACCTAATGGAAATGTTGGTATTGGAACGACAAGCCCTAAAGAGAAACTAGACGTGGCTGGACGTATTCTTGCTTCTCAATCTTTAGATGTAAGTGGGATATCAAATCCCAAAAGTGGAGTAACTATGAATCTTGCCTATAGCGCATCCGGTTTTGGTTTGGTTAGAGCTCGTGATTGGAACAATAATATCTGGAAACCTATACATTATCAAGGCACATATCATAATTTTGAAACAGGAAATGTGGGTATTGGTATCAACAACCCCGATTCAAAACTAGCAGTAAACGGTAAAATTCATGCCAGAGAGGTAAAAGTAGATTTGATTGGATGGCCCGACTATGTTTTTGAAGAAGAATATAAATTACCCTCATTAAAAGAAGTGGAAAATCATATTGAAGAAAATGGACATTTACCTAATATCCCATCTGCCAAAGAGGTAGAAAAAGACGGAATCCAACTTGGAGAAATGAATGCAAAGCTGCTTCAGAAAATCGAAGAGCTTACACTATATATGATTGAGCAGAATAAAAAGACTGAATTACTTCAAAAAGAAGTCGCATTGCTTAAACAAAAAAATGAAGAGCTAGAAAAGAAACTAAAATAGTTACTGAATCTATGAGTATGTGATTCTTCAGGTTTTCTATCTCTTAGACTCACATACTCAAACACTCACTTTCTCACTAGCTACCGATCCAACAAGTTCTTCATATTCACATTCTCATAATTACGGCGTACAAAATCCATTGCAGTCTTAAGAACTTCACCCATGGACTGACTTCGCCGAAATTTAAGATCTAACGTAAAATTATACAAATGCTCACGTAGTTCGTTCAAATTTTCTTTGGTAGAAATGGTATCCTTACACATACATGCTACCAAAGTCTCATATCTCGATCTTGAGGTTAGAATTCTTTTCGCCAAAATAGAACGTTCTTCCTTTTTGTATTGTTCTATAGAATTTGGTTGTAGTTTACTCATTACGATATCAACCATAGTGAAATTCTCTTTAAAAAATTGTGGTTGATAGACTTTTAGTTTTCCTTCATAACATTGCTGATCAAAATCAATGGCTCTTATTTTATATTCTACATGATCAAAATCATGAATAGGTATGATCACATAGTTATACGAACGCATATCTCCTAATAAACGCATCTGGCAACGTTCATTAAACTTTACAAATTCCTTGGCTATTTGTGATTTAGCTTGATCACTAAGATCCGGTAGAAAGTCTTTGATAAAAACATCCCCTGGGATACCGGCAATATGTTCTTCGATAAGTGTGTTTTTATATACCAAAAAATTAATGCGGTTGGGAGAAAACATATGCTCTAACTCTAAACCATAGATTCGTGAGGCATCTGCTTTTTTAACATATATGTAGGTGTAGTTATCATTAAGAATATTTCTGACCTTTATTCTGAAAGGTTTTGAGTTTCCGAAGGTACAATAATCGATGGCATCAATATTCAAAAACTCTAATGCATCCTCATTACCATCAGAATGAATTATGGTATATACCTTTTTAAGACTAGACTCTATCTCGGGCCTTTCATGCTCCTCATAATACACACGGATCCATAATGTATCTTCATCATTATTATCATATACCACTATTGAGCCCGAAAACCGAAGTAAATCGTCATAAAATACCGGGATTTTTATTTTTCGATTACATTCCTTCAGATATGCATCCAACTCATCGTTAATAGGATATGTTGGTTTTTTTTTCGACATTAATTTTTCTTCCATAACATACTGCTCTAAGATAAGCAAGTTACGAGATTTTAAATAAATTATTAAGGTCTCAAAGTTACAAAGTCACTGATAAGCAAAGTTTAAAATGATTTTATTTCGGCATGTTACTTCGTCAATAATCATACTTTTATAAATAAGATTCTGAACCCCAGACTGTCGGACGGACAAGAAATTCAGGATAACATAATACTTTGCTACTTTTGAAACATTTTGTAACAAAAGCCCTTACTTGTCGTCTTGTTTTATATAACCGCCAAAATAATTTCAATTGGAAAATATTCTAACACTTACTAATCTTACCAAGAAATTTGGTCCTATCACGGCTGTAAAAGACCTCTCGTTTACTATAAAGAAAGGAAATGTTTATGGCATTTTGGGTCCTAACGGGAGTGGTAAATCAACCACGCTTGGCATTGTACTTAATGTGGTAAATAAAACATCAGGAGCGTTTAGCTGGTTCGATGGTAATACTTCTACCCACGAGGCTCTGAAAAAAGTAGGAGCCATTATCGAGCGACCTAATTTTTACCCCTACATGACGGCTGCGCAAAACCTGAAACTGGTATGCAAGATCAAAGGAGTTCCCTCTGATAGGATTGAAGAAAAACTCGAAATAGTAGGGTTATTGGACCGTAAGGATAGTAAATTCAGAACATTTTCTTTAGGAATGAAACAGCGTTTGGCAATTGCCTCTGCTTTACTAAACGATCCAGAAATCTTAATCCTGGATGAACCTACCAACGGCCTGGATCCCCAAGGGATACATCAAATACGCGAAATTATCAAAAAGATCGCTTCCAAAGGTACCACTATCTTATTGGCTTCTCACTTGTTGGACGAGGTTGAAAAAGTATGTAGCCATGTGGTTATCATACGAAAAGGGATGAAATTGTATTCTGGACGCGTTGATGAAATGAATGCTAGCCATGGATTCTTTGAATTAAAAAGTAATCAAAATGGTGTTTTAAAAGAGTGGTTATCCAAAAATGATGCTTTTGGTAATGTGAAAGAAGAAGGTGATAAAATTGTTGCTTTTTTAACTAATGAATTAGATGAAGAAAGTCTTAACAGGCAATTATTTGACGAAGGAATAGTTCTTACACATCTTGTAAAACGAAAAGAGAGCCTTGAAGAACAATTCTTACAATTAACCAACAAACAAAACTAAAGCCATGTTACGATTACTTAATATAGAATTTCAAAAACTAAAATATAACAAAGCCGCAAAAGTAATTACGATCACCTATTTTGTTTTGATCGCCTTTATAGCTTTGATCGCTTCTATAGAATTTAATTTTGCAGGAGTGAAATTTCGAATCGCTGATCAAGGAATTTTCAATTTTCCGTATATCTGGCACTTTAATACCTTTATTGGTTCTTGGGCCAAATTATTTTTGGCAATAGTTATTGTATCGATGATGGCCAACGAGTATAGCCATCGTACCTTAAAGCAAAACCTTATCGATGGATTAAGCAAAAAAGAATTTATTGGCTCTAAGTTTTTGACAGTACTTGTTTTTTCTTTGGTTTCTACTGTATTCTTATTTATTGTATCTATGCTATTAGGATTAAGTTTTTCAGACTACAATGAATTTTCAATTATATTTTCCGACCTTGAGTATGTTATTGCATATTTCGTTAAACTCATCGGTTTCTTTGCTTTTTGCATGTTCCTAGGGATTTTTGTTAAACGATCTGCATTTGCATTAGGCTTTTTATTTATTTGGTGGATTGTAGAAAATATTATTTATGCGATATTAAAATTCAAAATATTTAAAGGAACTGATATTGCAGATAATATCGTACAATTCTTTCCTTTAGAATCAATGGATAATTTAATTAGCGAACCTTTTAGCAGACTTAATTTCATACAATCGGCTGCTAACCAATTAGGAGAATCATTTCAAAGGGATTATGCAGTACATTGGTATGAGATTTTAATTGTTTTGGTTTGGACGGTAATCTTTATCTATTTCTCCTATGCCTTATTGAAGAAAAGAGATTTATAAATCAAACGTTAAGAGTATCAAAAACAATTCGGTTTGATGTAATCTATTCATTGTATTCAGTATCTTTATTCTTAAAAAGAAAGAGCCTACATGAAGTTTGTACTTGAATCAGAATTCAAACCCACCGGAGATCAACCTGAAGCTATACGGCAATTGGTGGCTGGTATAGAATCAAATGAAAAATACCAAACATTATTAGGAGTCACAGGATCCGGAAAAACATTTACCGCTGCCAATGTCATCGAGAAGGTTCAGCGCCCTACTTTGGTATTAGCACATAACAAAACCCTAGCTGCACAGTTATATTCTGAGTTTAAACAATTTTTTCCAACGAATGCAATAGAATACTTTGTCTCTTACTACGATTATTACCAACCCGAGGCCTATATTCCTACCTCTGGAACGTATATCGAAAAAGACTTATCTATTAACGAAGAAATTGAAAAGCTACGCTTAAGTGCTACTTCTTCTCTTTTATCCGGTAGAAGAGATGTTTTGGTGGTTGCTTCAGTATCTTGTTTATACGGTATTGGTAATCCTGTAGAATTTCAAAAAAATGTAATTACGATAGAATCTGGTCAGTTTGTATCCAGAACTGCATTATTGCATCGTTTGGTGCAAAGTTTATATTCAAGAACCGAGGCAGAATTCAAACACGGAAACTTCAGAATTAAAGGAGACACTGTTGATATTTTTCCAAGTTATGCAGATGATGCTTTTAGAGTACATTTCTTTGGTGATGAAATTGAAGAAATCGAAGCTTTTGATGTACAAACTAACGCAATCATAGAAAAGTATGACCGGTTAAATATATATCCCGCAAACATGTTTGTAACCTCTCCGGATATTTTGAATAATGCTATAGACCAGATAGCTCTAGATCTAGGTAAACAAGTCGAATACTTCAGAGAAATAGGAAAGCCACTAGAAGCTAAACGATTAGAAGAACGTACTAATTTTGATCTCGAAATGATTAAAGAATTAGGGTATTGCTCTGGAATTGAAAATTACTCCAGATACTTAGATGGCAGAGAACCCGGTACAAGACCTTTCTGTTTACTAGATTATTTTCCGGATGATTATCTAATGATTGTTGACGAAAGCCACGTTACCATACCTCAAACACATGCCATGTATGGTGGAGATCGATCCAGAAAAGAAAATCTAGTAGAATATGGTTTCAGGCTTCCTGCTGCTATGGATAACCGTCCTTTAAAATTTGAAGAACTCGAGGCACTTCAAAATCAAGTAATGTATATAAGCGCAACCCCAGCCGATTATGAATTACAAAAAAGTGAAGGAACCTATGTAGAACAAATCATTAGGCCTACAGGACTATTGGATCCCGAAATTGAAGTACGCCCGAGTCTAAATCAGATTGATGATCTTATTGAAGAAATCCATAAAAGAATCGAGGTAGACGAACGTATTTTAGTAACTACATTAACCAAAAGAATGGCAGAAGAACTTGCCAAATACCTTACTCGAATCGATGTACGCTGTCGTTATATTCATAGTGACGTAGATACCTTGGAACGTGTAGAAATCATGCAAGACCTAAGAAAAGGGATTTTTGACGTATTAATTGGAGTGAATCTGCTTCGAGAGGGGCTTGATTTACCTGAAGTGTCACTAGTTGCTATTCTAGATGCAGATAAAGAAGGGTTTTTAAGAAACAAAAGGTCACTAGTCCAAACCGTAGGTAGAGCTGCACGAAATATAAATGGAAAAGCAATCATGTATGCCGACAAAATAACCGATAGCATGCAGAAAACAATTGATGCTACTGAATACCGCCGTGCCAAACAAATCGCTTATAATACCGAACATAGTATCACTCCAAAAGCGATTAAAAAATCATTAGATAGTGCATTGGCAGGCAAGAAAGTAGAACCTTATCAATTTGAAGCCGCTCCGTCATTGAAAGCAGCAGAAGAAGAAACGGCGTATTATACCAAGGAACAATTAGAAACCAGGATTCGTAATGTGCGTAGAGAAATGGAAAAAGCTTCCAAGGAACTTGATTTTATTACTGCAGCACGATTGCGTGATGAGATAAAAATGTTGCAGGACAAAATTCAAAAACAAAAGGTGTAGACTATGGAATATGACTAATATAAGTTACAAATAAGTCTAACTAAATTATAACAATCTATGTTTCCTCTCCCTCTGGGAGAGGATTAAGGTAAGGGTTTCGGATCAAAAAAACCCTCATCCTAACACCTAGCTTCTTCGCGCCCATTGCTATCGCAATGTCGTCCAAGGAGAAGGAACTCTTAAGAATATTAAGATTATTATGAATACAACTACAATCAAAAAATTTATTGAAGGCATTCCAAAAGCTGAACTTCATTTGCATATTGAAGGTACGTTTGAACCCGAATTGATGTTTAAAATTGCCAAAAGAAACAATAAGAAAATCAAATACAACTCTGTAGACGAGCTAAAAAAAGCATACAGCTTTAATAATCTTCAAGAGTTTTTGGATATCTACTATGCCGGAGCCAATGTTTTAATAGAAGAACAAGATTTTTACGATCTAACCTGGGCTTACCTTACCAAAGTACATGAACAAAATGTGGTGCATGTAGAGATATTCTTTGATCCTCAAACACATACCGATAGAGGTATCGCTTTTGACACGGTTATTAAAGGTATTTATAGAGCCTTACAAGATGGAGAGCAACAATTAGGCATTAGTTTTAAGTTAATCATGTCTTTTTTAAGACATCTGGATGAAGCCTCTGCATTTAAAACACTTGAAGATGCCCTGACCTATAAAAACTGGATAAGTGGAGTTGGTTTAGACTCTTCAGAAGTTGGAAATCCACCATCAAAATTTGAACGTGTTTTTGCTAAGGCACTGGAAGAAGGATTTATTACAGTAGCACATGCAGGAGAAGAAGGGCCCGCAGAATATATTTGGGAAGCGCTGGATTTATTGAAAGTAACCCGAATTGATCATGGTAATCGTTGTTTGGATGATGATAAACTGGTAGAACGATTAGCTGATTTACAAATGCCACTTACCGTATGTCCTTTATCCAATCTAGAGTTAAAAGTAGTGACCGATCTAAAAGATCATCCTATACCAAAAATGATAGAAAAAAACTTACTGGTAACAGTAAATTCTGATGATCCCGCTTATTTTGGAGGATATATGAATGAGAATTACCTGGGTATAACTCAAGCGCTCAATCTTTCAAAAAAGCAAATCACTCAACTTGCAAAAAACAGCTTCAAAGCAAGTTGGTTGACTGATCGTGAAAAAGAAAAAAGAATTGCACAAATAGAAGACTATTTTCAAAACAATCACTAGTAAAGATCATAAAATATATGCCACATTTTATTTTAGACTGCTCAGAACATATCATTGAATTAAAATCACCTGAAGAAATCATAACAGCAGTTTATAATGCCGCTGAATCCACCAAATTATTTGCCGAAGGCGATATCAAAGTTAGGATTAATCCTTTTAAATATTATACCATTGGGAATACAAAAGATGATTTTATCCATGTATTTGGCAATATCATAGAAGGTAGAAATGATAAACAAAAAGCTAATCTATCAAGAAAAATTGTAAGCACTTTGAAATCCATGTTTCCCGATGTCCCTATTCTTTCTATCAACATACGCGAATTCGAAAAGTCTTCCTATATAAAGAAATCGATGGTATAAACTCTCATTTAGAAATAGTAACGATCTGGCCAGAAAACGCAGCATTTCCTGTTAAGGTGTCCATACGGTTATGATCGGATATATCATTAAAACTTACTCCAGCATGAGCTTCTGCCACTTTTAATCGGGAGCCCTTTCTGGTGTGTCCAAAACCATGGGGTATACTTACTACTCCTGACATCATATTTTTGGTCACTTCAATAGGTATTTTAACCTCTCCTACTCTGGATTTCATCATAACCTCGTCTTCTTTGGTAAGCCCTAATCGTTCTGCATCCAAGGGGTTCATCATAACGGCACATCTGTTTTTACCGCTCATAAGCTTGTCCACGTTATGCATCCAGGAATTATTACTACGCAAATGTCTTCTTCCGATCAGGCGGAATTCATTATTCTTAAGTGTCTCTTTTCATGAAATACCAACCGATGAGCCAAAGAAGTTTAGCGTTGAATTGATAAAAATTAGTAAGCGAATTTCAAAAAGTTAAATTTTGTAACATCTTTAATTAACCTAACACTAATGAAATAGGAAAACAATAACAATTGGATACAATGAAAACAAGAAAAAAACAAAAAAGGATCTTAGGGTTTAGTATTGCAACATTTATTTTTATTCTTGCCTTGCTTGCATTTATTGAAAAAATGCATATAGGAGTTTATAATGCATAAATTCAGAATAACGGCTATTCTTTTAATATATCATTTACAATTTTAAGGTGATGTCGGGTATGGATTTCGATAAATCGTTTTGCTTGTTTTTTATTTAATCGATCAAAAACAGGGTGTTTAAAGTTTGATTTTTCATCCAAAGCCTGCAAGCCTACCATTTTGTCTCTTGCCAATACCAACTGTTCGACAATATCTCCCGTGTTTATGGTATCAGGAGGTAATACCGATTTTGGCGATTGTGCCCTGCCCCTTGGAATAAATCCAAAAGTAAAAGAAAACAATCTGGGCGCATTAAATTTCTTCTTATATTTTTTTGGATCTGACGCTTGTAATCTATCAAAAATACCATTAATCACCTTTAGACTATGATCTAAATGCCACGCCACGGCCACTTTAGACACTTCAGTATTAAGACTGTCTCTATGCACCAGATAATGCTCTATTTTGTTTAGCTCGCTATTCATATAATTATCATTTGATGGCTGCTCTCCAACTTTTACAAAACCTATAAAAACGAGAGTTAAGATAAGAACTACTACGATTGCTTTTTTCATAATCACATAATTTGTTCACATACCACTTTTTAATTCTTCTGTAATACACCATGATCAAAAGGAAGAGTACAAGTACTATACAAGCGAGTTTTTTCATTATGTAATTTTGTTTTTTGAGTTTACTATTGCCTCTTCCCCCTCCAGGGGAAGAAGCATAGCAAACTATCACTCTAAACAAACAAAAATCAAACTAGAACTGAAACTTGTATCCAAAATCCGGAAAGAAGCCTATCTGATCTACTTCATCTACCTGGTTGGTTAACCGGTTATAACGACGTGTAAAAATATTTCCGTTATTGGTTACATTCTGAAGATCTACATAAAACTGATGTGAACGTTTTTTGGATCTACTATTAATCTTATAGCCAAGTTTTACATCCCATCTAAAATAATCGTCAGTTTGTTCACTGAAAGCCAACTCTTCTCTTAGCACCTCGAAACCAGCTTGCTGAGAAGCTTCAAGATTTACTGGTGTAAAATACCTTCCTCCTGATAATGTAACCCGGGTATCCAGAGACAACACATTCTTTCCGCCTTTTCCGATCTTAAATTCTTTTCCTGCCAACATGTTTAACACATATCCATTGTTAAAAGGCGTATTACGCTCGATCCCATCGCTGCCTTCGTATTTACTTTCAAATAAAGACGTTGTAAGCAAACCGTAATAGCCTTTGCTAAAGAACTTCTCTATGGTAAGTTCGATCCCTTGATTAAATCCTGTTCCTTCATTTACCAAAGAAACACGATCATTTTGGAACCCAAAATCGGCTCCTTCTGTTAATGACGAATAGCTAGATGGAAAAGATTCTACGGCGGCATTATCTATATCCTGATAATATATTTCAAACTTACCTCTCCAACCCTTACCTATTCGTACATCATATCCCAGTACATAGTGACTACTTCTCACAAAATCAAGATCCAGGTTTGTTTGCACGAGTTCTCCGTTAATTTCTTCATTAAGAAACAACAAGGGCAAGGAAATGGGTTGATGGTGCAGCCCATACCCCAGACTAAAACTATGATTTTTCCCGGCTTTGTAAGAAAGTCCTGCTCTGGGCTCAAGAACAAATTGTTCGTTTAGAGTACTATACTGTCCATGTACCCCAGCATTTAGTGTTAGTTTTCCTGTTAACCTAAGTTGTGTTTGAAGGTAAGGTTGGACGATACTTAGGTTTTCATCAATATCGGTAAATGTAAACAGATCCGGATCTCCATCTCCATCATTATCAGGTTGCTCTAATCGATCCCTTTCTAAAGATTCTAGTTGAAAGTTTTCTACCAATACTCCAGTTCTTAAAGTGGCTTTATTACTTAGTTTACTGTTAAATAGTGTTGAAAATGTAAGACGTGATTCGGTATTATCAGCTTCAGTATATCTAATAATTCTTTCTTGCGGAGTATCTTTATCAATAAAACGGTCTGCAATAAAATCATTACTAGAATATGATCCCGAAACGATAGTTCTTAGAAAGGAATTCTTTCCGATACCAATTTGATGTTTCAGTCCAACCACTCCGAAACCAGAATCTACAAATGCATTTTCATCTTCGGCTGCAAAGAGATCGTCTTCATCAATATCATCTCCCAGAAATTCGATATCCGAATTTCCAATAATTCCAAATAAAGAGAAATTTCCCAACTTTCCTTTCCCAAAATCTATGTTAAATGAGATGTCATTATAATTTGGTACCGCAGAAGTACCTCCTGCTCCTCCGCCTATTAAACTAATCAAGGAATATCTTCCTGCGATCAAAAAAGAACCTTTGTTTTTTCCTAACGGACCTTCGGCCATTGCTTCTACCCCAGTAAAAACACCTACTTGTCCTGTGAACTCATAATCATCTAGATTTCCTTTTCTAAAACCAAGATCAAATACACCACCAATGGCATTTCCGTATTCTGAGGGGAAAGCCGAAGTAATAAAATCAGAATTCTTCAACAAATTTGGATTCAAAGCAGAAACCGGGCCTCCTGTGGTTCCTGATGTAGAAAAATGATTAGGACTTGGTATCGGTACCCCTTCTAATCGCCATAATAATCCTACTGGTGAATTACCTCTTACTACAATATCATTTCGACTATCATCGGGTGCAGATACTCCTGCAAAATTGGCTGCCAATCTACCCACATCACTTCTTCCCCCAGAAAAACGAGTTACCTCTTCAACTCCAAACTGACGAGCAGATACCGATGCCAGTTTGTTTATTGCCTTTGCCTTGGCATTTTCATTAGTGATTATGACTTCATCCAATTGATCAAAGGCTTCGATTAGAGATAGGTTAATAACAGCATCTTTTCCTGAAGTTACTACAATATTGGGTAAAGTAATGGATTCGAAACCTATATAACTTACTCGTATGGTTTGGCGTCCTACCGGAACGTTTTCTAACACAAAATAGCCATCGATATCGGTTATAACTCCATTGGTTACTTCTGCATTAAGTAATTCTATAGTAGCTCCTACCAAGGGCGTTTCTGACTGTTTGTCAATAATAGTTCCTTTAATTATTCCAGTCTGAGCATTGGATATATACGTTATTAAAATAAAAGTGATGAAAACAATCTTTTTCATAATGTCTTTGTTTTTTAAAGATTTGATTCAAAATTGCATGCTTATCAAAAAGATTGAAACTCAAATCACTTGAATTGCTATTATTACTTCTGAAATGCCGAAAATTTATGTTAAATGAATGGTTATCTCCATTTATGTAATTTTTTTGGGTCAGGTGTGGTTTCATACAATTCAACTCTTAATTTGACAATTGAACCAACCACCAAATCGACATTACCCATGAGTTATGTATCTTTATCTGTACTAATTATCTAACCCTTTTTTATGATTTCAAAAACATACATAAAAAAATTTCTCGTTCGCTTTCTGATTGTGAACCTGATCTATTTCCTGGTAAAATTAACTATAGATCATGATGATGACGATAGGGTGTTTTTTGATGCTACTGGGATGTTTTATTATTTCAGTGCTTTTTTTCTTTTGATGCTGGCCTGGGAAATCAACGATTGGTGGATTCGTCGTGAATTAAATACTGATGTTGGTAAAACCCTTGACATGTCAAATGGCCTTAAAATACTAGGGATCAACTTACTAATTATTCTCCCTATAGCAGCACTATTATACTATTTGGCGATTTTTGAGCTTGATCACCTTTGTCAAATTGATGCAGATGATCCCTGGTTGCGGTTTAGGATTGATTTTTTTAGAGCGGCAGTTCTAGGTTTTACTGCCATTCTTTTTAATATGTTCTATTTTGCTCTTAAACAAAAAAAAGAGCTAGAAAACAACATGAATAAGCTTAAAAAAGAGGCTATGACTTCTAAATACAAGTCATTAAAAAATCAAATCAGTCCTCATTTTTTATTTAATAGTCTTAACACCTTAACTTCATTGATGTACGAAGATCGGGATCTTGCTTCAGATTTTGTATCAAGGTTGGCATCGTGCTATCGCTACATTCTTGATAATCGTGAAGAAGATTTGGTAAGCCTGGAAAAAGAATTAATTTTTCTAGATTCTTTTATATTCATGATGAACGTAAGGCACGAAGGAGCTCTAAGTATTACCACACATATTTCTATTGATCCAAAAGAATTCTTGATCCCTACACTCACATTACAAATGCTAGTTGAAAATGCGTTGAAACACAACTATTTTTCAAAAGAAAAACCATTAGAGATTAGTATCATTTCTATCGGCAAGGAAAGTATTATTATTCAGAATAATTTGCATAGGAGAATACAAAAAGAAGAATCTACGAAACTTGGACTCAAAAACATAAAAAAGCGATATTCATTTTATACGAACCAAAAAGTTGTTATCGAAACTGAAAATGGATATTTTAAAGTCACGATTCCTATGCTACCAAAATCAATTAAAGAAATAGCCATAACCAAAGTTTCATAAAATGAAAGCAGTAATTATTGAGGACGAAAATATTGCTTCGAGACGTCTGGCAAATCTGATAGGCGAATTAGCTCCCGAAATAGAGATTGCGAGCCAGCTTACCTCGGTAGAAAGCAGTAAAGATTGGTTTGAAAACAACCCCCTGCCCGATTTAATATTTTTAGACATTCAACTTAATGATGGGTATGGTTTTGATATTCTTGATACTTTAGAAGATCATCCCCCTGTAATATTTACGACAGCCTATAATGAGTATGCCATACGAGGTTTTAAATATAACGGAGTGGATTATTTATTAAAACCTATTGATAAAAAGGACCTTCAAAATGCATTGGTAAAATACCGAAAGAATCATATTGACTCTGATTCAAAATTTAATGACGACAAATTTGAGCGTATTAAAAATTTGTTTTCGAAAGAGTATAAAAAACGATTTATGGTAAAGGTAGGCAATCAATTTAATTCTTTTGATGTAGAAGATATTGCCTACTTTAAATCTAACGAAGGTTTGATTTTTTTGTACACTCATAAAGGGCAACAGTATCCAATCGAATATTCTATTGATCAATTAGAAGATATTCTGGACCCTGTTCAATTCTTCAGGATAAATCGAAAGTTCATGGTTTCGGTAAAAGCCGTGGTTGAAATTCATAGTTACTTCAACAGTAGATTACTGTTGAAGCTAAAACCGAAAGATGACGAACAAATTATAGTTTCTAGAGAACGGACTTCTAATTTCAAAAAGTGGTTGGATTTATAACATAGCGGTTATTCTTCTTTATTTACCTTTTTCTGAATTATTCGGATCGCTTTTTGATTTTAATCGTTTGGCATCCTTTAGACTTTTATGTATCATCCACTCTAATTGGCCGTTCACACTACGAAATTCGTCATCTGCCCATTTCTCTATCAACTGGAAAGTTTCAGGGTCTATTCTAAGGACAAATGACTTCTTTTTGCTCATAAACTATGAATGTAATGTACCTGTGTTTATTACAGGAGTGGCTTCTTTATCTCCACACAAAACTACCATTAAATTACTAACCATTGATGCTTTTTTATCATCATCAAAATCAATAATATCATCTTCAGATAATTTTAATAATGCATCTTCTACCATACCCACCGCTCCTTCAACAATTTTTTTACGAGCCGCTACGATAGCAACTGCTTGTTGTCTCTTCAACATGGAGCTTGCTATTTCCGGTGCATACGCCAAATATCCAATTCTTGCCTCCATAACTTTAATTCCTGCAATCGCTAATCGTTCTGTTATTTCATTCTCTAAAGCCTCATTCACTTCATCTAGCCCTGATAACAATGTCACCTCGTGATGACCTTCTGCAAAATTATCATATGGATAAGAACCTGCAAGTTTTCTTACCGCAGCATCAGTTTGTACTCGCACAAACTCTTCATATTGATCAACATCAAAAGCCGCCTTATAAGTATCTTCTACTTTCCAAACTAAAATTACATTAATCAAAATCGGATTACCTATTTTGTCATTCACCTTTACGCGCTCACTATAAAAATTTCTTGCCCTTAACGAAATCCTCTGCTTGGCATAAAAAGGGTTGGCCCAGAAAAAACCATTATCCTTTACGGTTCCTTTATACGCACCAAATAAGACCAAAACCTTAGAACTATTGGGATTCACAATGAAGAAACCTTTGATAAGTAAAATAATCACTCCCATCAAAACCAAAAATGATGGATTTTGGGTAATTACAATTCCCGTTATCATGGTGGCTATGACCACAAATAATAAACTTAATACAACGTAACCGTTACTCGCTTTTATATTTTTTTCTTGTTTCATAATGATATCATTTTGATATCACAATAGTACAAATAAAATTCTATATAAAAAAATCTGCATTATCTCGTAAAGTTTATAAAACGCGAAAACGCCCTAAAAAAAGGACGTTTTTGCAACATTAATTAACTAAATAAAATCTCAAATCAAATCAAACTATGAAATCTCAATCAACCTTTTGGGTTGTACTTTTGCTTCTTCTTTTTTAGGTATTGCGACCAATAAAACTCCATTTTCGTAAGCAGCACTAATTTCGTTACCATTAGCAGTATCAGGTAATGTAAAAGACCTTTTAAATGACTGATAGCTAAATTCTTGTCTAGAGTATTTACCATCATTCTCTTTGGTTTCTTTTTCAGATTTTGTTTCTGAAGAAATTACCAGAACATCATGATCCAATTCTATATTAAAATCTTCTTTGGTAAGCCCTGGTGCTGCAAGCTCTAAATCAAAACTATTAGCTGTCTCTTTTACATTTACGGCAGGTGTATTGATACCAATTTTATTTGTACTGACTGTACCTCCAAACCAATCGGAAGTAAAGAAATCATCAAAAATGAAAGGTAATCTGTCTGTTCTTTTAATTAAACTCATTGTATTGTATTTTTAAGGTTATTCAAAATTTTAATTTCAATGAGTATATAGCAATTTGGGTTCCATCAATAGAATAGCGTCAATTTGTCATCTGTGTTCAATAAAATAGTGACTTTTTGTCATTATATCGAGTTTCATAGATGACATATTCGCATAAAAATATAGAATCAATTCGCTCTTAGCACTATAACAAAAATCAAAAAAAAAGGGGATCCCGTTCTACAGAAGGATAATTAGACCATACAGATTCAATTCGTTTTCAACTCTTAAATCTGCGGTTTCATTAATTATAAAAGCGGGTAAAAATTGCTATTAGCGTTTTTGGAGGAATAACTTTATTAGGATATTTATGCATTTCCATTAAAACTGTATCAATTGCTTCTGGGCGCAATCCCATACGCAATCCTATATCCTTTATATTATGAATTTCTGTAGGAGAAGCTTGCATATCTATATTCATTAGCAATACCAACCTATGAAATTGAAGAATTCGCTGTGATTCTGGTTGCAAATTCTTTTTTTCTGCTCTGTTTTTAATTAAATCATCAATTTCTTGCCTGGTCACCCCTAATTGTAACGCCACAACAACAATAAAATCATATTCCTGTTCCTTGAACTCCTTATCTACCTTTGCAAACTGAATCATTTCAGAAAGCAAACTTAGTTTTTCCTCTTTACTATACATAAAACCTATTACTTTTTCACATCCAAAATAGTAAATTTCAAATTATATTAACTGCTTTTCAGCAACAAAGCATACCTTTGCTGTATGGGTTTAACAAATAATGATATTTTCAAAAAGCTTCGTGTAGCACATAAACTAAGAGATGATGATATTGTGAAAATTTGTGCATTAGTTGACTTTAAGGTGACTAAAAGTGAATTAGGAGCATTTTTCAGAAATGAAAGTCATCCAAAGTATATGGAATGCGGAGATCAAATACTGCGTAATTTCCTAAACGGATTGATTATACATCTTAGAGGTCCAATGCCCAAGAAAGAAAGCAAACCTAATCCCAAATAACAGAACAAAATAAGATTCTAATCTTCAAAATAAATGCTTAATTTGGTTATAACTAATCAACAACCTCTCAATTAAACATTTATGCTTACTTCTACAGAAAAACAACAATACAGAGAAGAACTTTTTAGGCACTTAGACGGTATCGCAGTTGCCCCTGTTGCCTACAGTATATTGAAAAACAATGTTACCCAATACCTACTTACTAACAAAGAATCATCGACTGCGCAAATCGCCAAAGATTGCAAAGCTAATGAGGGGTATCTCAATATTGCCTTGCGTATATTAAGCGCTCAGGGTTGGTTAGATTATAAAGTTACCGCCAAAGAAGTTATTATTAGCATAAATAATAATTCAGAGACCGCTTTTGAACATTTTTACTTGTATGCCGACATCGTTGATTTGCTAGAATACTCTGGAAAATTTCATCCTAGAAAATTTGAATTAGAACCTTTCCATAAACTAGAAAAGTTATTTAACAAACATAAGAACCGGTTTAATCTAGTAACACCTACAAATGCATCCATCACAAAAACTCAAAATCAAATCTTAAAACATATAGAAGGTATTCTTGTTGGCCCTACTACGGTGCATCTGGGTATGGGAGGCATGTTTCATAAATATTTTATGGAAGCATCTTTTAGTGCTGATGAATACCATAAGTTTCCCAAAAGTTTTGATACCATCCTTACTTTTCTTTCACAATTGGGATGGTTTAGCAAGTCGAATAGCAACTATACCTTTACAGATAAAGGACTGTTCTTTGCAAAAAGAGCATCTGCTTATGGTGTTACTGTTTCATATATCCCTATGTTTAGGCAAATGGATAATTTATTATTTGGAGACCCCAATGTATTATGGAACACTACCAGCGAAAACGAAAGTCATGTAGACAGAGAAATGAATGTTTGGGGAAGTGGAGGCGCACATGCGACTTATTTCAAAAAAATTGATGAAATTATAATAAGTTTATTCAATAAACCTCTTGAGGAACAGCCCAAAGGAATTTTGGATATGGGATGTGGCAATGGAGCTTTTTTAATCCATCTTTTTGACGTTATTGCATCCAAAACATTGCGCGGAAAATACCTTGATGATCATCCTCTTTTTCTAGTAGGTGCCGATTACAATAAAGCAGCACTACAAGTTACCCGGGCTAACCTTATTCAGTCCGATATATGGGCAAAAGTAATATGGGGAGACATAAGCGATCCGGATTTATTACAAAAGGATCTAAAAGAGAATTATAATATTGAGCTGAAAGACTTATTATCAGTAAGAACATTTCTTGATCACAACAGGATCTGGAGTGATCCTGTGTCTATACTAAACACTCCAAGTCAATCCACAGGTGCCTTTGCTTATCGAGGAAAACGTTTAGAGAATACAGACGTAGAACGCAATCTCAAAGATCATTTCAAAAGGTGGGCACCGCATATTAAAAAGTTTGGATTGATCGTTATTGAGCTACACACCATCTCACCAGAACTAACCGCCCAAAACATAGGTAAAACAGCAGCCACGGCTTATGATGCTACTCACGGGTTTTCTGATCAATACATACTTGAAATTGATTCTTTTTTAAAAATTGTTAAGGAAGTTGGTTTACAAAGTGACCAAAGACATTTTTCTAAGTTTCCCAACTCTGATTTAGCCACCGTTAGTATCAACTATCTTATAGGAAATTAAAAAATCCCGGTTGATGAGACCGGGATTTTGATTACTGCATATTTCTTAACTTTACTCTTTTACCAATCTTACAGGCACTTTAAAAAACTTGGTATCACCATACAATTGTGCACCTACTTTTTTATAGTTTAGGCGATGCTTAATAAAGTTTTCTAGCTCCTCACTATTAGAATCAACCGATATGACTACAAATTCATTTGCATCATTTAATGTAAGCGTAACATACGCTGTTAACTCTTTTTTAATTTTAAAAGAAGGTTTCTTCAATAACGTTTTAATCTCTTTGGCAAGAACATTTTCCGTTTTTTTTGGATTGGTACCAGCGCTCGCAATACTACTTACTGCAAATGCGGCTGCCAAAAGCAATACATTTAATTTTCTCATGATCTATTCGTTTTTTATTGATTTATAATTATAAGACCATGATGGAGTCGAATCTGTTACAGTAGAAACACATATTTAACAGAGATTAACAAACTAACAATTAGTAGTTTATAATTATTTTCGGATCAAGACTTGATCTCCAACAAAGAAGATAGTCTCTTATATATACAATATCAATGATATTTTTTTTATACATTGAATAAGAAGTGCATCACATCACCATCATTTACGATATACCCTTTTCCTTCTACACCTAGCTTTCCTGCTTCTCTTGCTTTTGCCTCGCTACCATACTTCATAAAATCGTCATATTTGATTACTTCGGCTCTTATAAAACCTTTCTCAAAATCTGTGTGAATCACTCCTGCAGCTTGAGGAGCTGTAGCTCCGATGGTAACCGTCCAAGCTCTAACTTCTTTTACCCCCGCAGTAAAATACGTTTGCTGGTTTAACAATTTATAAGCGGCGCGAATTAACACTGAAGCTCCTGGTTCTTCTAGTCCCATATCCTGTAAAAATAGTTGTCGCTCCTCATAATCATCCAGCTCTGTAATGTCTGCTTCAGTTCCTACCGCCAATACAATTACTTCAGCATTTTCTGAAGCTACTTTTTCTCTTACTTTTGTTACATAATCGTTTCCACTAACCGCAGCTCCTTCGTCTACATTACAAACATATAAGACGGGCTTATCAGTGATAAGCTGAAGTGGTTTAACATAAGCTAATTGATCATCTTCAGAAACAGGTATAGCTCTTACAGATACTCCTGCTTCAAGTCCTTCTTTAAGTTTTAATAAAGCCGCTTCTTCTTTTTGAGCTTCTTTATTTCCTGTTTTGGCAGCTCGTTTTACTTTATCTAGCTTTTTTTCTATACTTTCCAGATCCTTTAACTGCAATTCGATATCTATCGTTTCCTTATCTCGAATGGGATCTATAGATCCATCTACATGAACAATATTATCATTATCAAAACAACGCAGCACATGAATAATAGCATCAGTTTCTCGGATATTACCCAAAAACTGATTTCCTAAACCTTCACCTTTACTGGCTCCTTTTACCAATCCTGCTATATCTACAATCTCAACTGTTGCAGGAATTACTCGTTCTGGATTAACGAGTTCTTTTAATTTTTCTAACCTTGCATCCGGAACATTTACCACACCAATATTAGGTTCGATAGTGCAGAATGGAAAATTAGCACTTTGCGCCTTGGCATTAGATAAACAATTGAACAATGTTGATTTTCCAACATTAGGTAATCCTACAATTCCTGCTTTCATAATAATTGTGATAAAATTTTTGAGATATGTATTAAAAACAACCTCAATTTTTAAGAGTGCAAAGATAATAGTATTATTATGTACCATACAAATACAATACTATAAGATTGTTATATAACCGACCCCACTTGTCTAAATGAAGACCAATGTTTTTGAGTGTTTTTTCTTTTTTTTGTAATTTTAAGCCTAATAAATAAACACAATGAGAACTATTAAAATTATAACCACTGTAGTATGTATAAGTTGTGCGTCAGTATTATTTGCACAATCTGAAGAGCATAAAGGGAAGGAAAATTCATCAAAAGAGACGGTGACAAAAATCATTCGAATTAAAGGACCTAATGGTGAAGAAAAAGTCATTAAAAAACAAGAAGTTATTACCAAAAAAAGCGAGATTAAACTTAATCCGGGAGACGAAGATAAAACGAATCAATCTGCTTCTTATACAGATTCTGAAGTACAGGTTCAAAAATCACATTCTTCATCTGATGCAGATTCTTACACTTTAATTCCCGATGGCAATGGCTATAGAATTACGTTGTTGCGCAAATCCGGAAATCAAACCTCAAAGGCAAGACCCGTAAGTAGTGGATACTATATTGTAAATATGGGAGAAAAAGATAATTGTCTGGGCCATTTTGATAAAGAGAAAAATTTTATCTTAGAGCGATATGATGCTAAAACAGATAAAGTAATCACAACGGTGTACAAAGCAAATTAGCACTTTATGTACCAGAAGTAAAACTTCTTTCTAACTCAAAAAATTAAACCAGACGATATCGTCTGGTTTTTTTGCAAAAATTTAAAAAAAATCAAAAGTGTATGTTAAAAGAGTACGGTTTTAAATATATTTAAGGTAACAATCACCTTAAATAAACACTCTTTACATGAAAAAATTCACACTTATTTTATTCGTTTTATTCGCTAATATATCCATTGGTCAGCAAATTATTAGCGGTACAGTTACTGATGTATCAGGAGCTCCGTTACCTTATGTTAACATTATAGAAAAAGGTTCTGAAAAAGGAACTACTACAGATGAACAAGGTAATTACGCCATTGCAGTAGATGCAGATGCAACCCTTGTTTATAGCTTTGTAGGTTTTGAAACACAAGAAATCAAAGTTGACGCTCAAGAAAAAATTGATGTTACTCTTTTAGAAGGAGAAGCATTAAGTACTATTATCATAGTTGGTTCAAGAAGTCCAAAACGTACTGCAACTGATACTCCGGTAGCTATAGATATTATAGATATGCAGGAAATAATCACTAAAAGTGGTAAAATTGAAATCAATGAACTTTTGCAATATACCGCTCCTTCATTTAATGCTAATAAACAATCTGGTTCTGATGGGGCAGATCATGTTGACCCTGCAACATTACGTGGTTTAGGCCCTGATCAAACTCTAGTATTGATCAATGGTAAAAGAAGACACTCCTCTTCTCTAATCAATATTTTTGGTACCCGAGGAAGAGGAAATTCTGGTACAGATCTTAATGCAATACCTGCTTCGGCAATCAGAAGAATTGAAGTCTTAAGAGATGGTGCCGCTGCGCAATATGGATCAGATGCCATTGCAGGTGTTATTAATATCGTTTTAAAAAATAATGTCAACAAATTATCAGGAAGCATTAGTTATGGAGCTTACAATACAAACGCCAAAGGTGATTTCCCTGCTGGAACTCCAAATACTGATGGAAACCGCTTAGACACCGATAATGATGGAAATCGTATCGGTGATGATCAGGATTTTGATGGAGGGTCTGTAAAAATAACTGCAAACTATGGAGTAGAAATTGGTGAAGGAGGTTTTGCTAATTTCACAACAGAGTACCTAAGCAAAAACAAGACATTACGCCCTGGTTTTGATTTTAGAAGAGGTTTTGGTGAAGCAGCAATAGACGGCTTTAACTTTTTTGCCAATGCGGTTATACCAATATCAAATAAAACAGAATTATATGCTTTTGGTGGAAGAAACTATCGAGACACTGATGCCTTTGCCTTTACACGTAATGGTGGAGAACGAGTAGTTACAGAGATTTATTCAGATGGTTTCACACCAAGAATTACCTCCAACATTATTGATAATTCTGTATCTGCGGGAATTAGAACTGAAACCGATAGTGGCTGGAAAATTGACATTAACAACACCTGGGGTAAGAATAATTTTCACTATTTCATAAAAGGAACTTTAAACGCTTCTCTGGAAGCTTCTTCCCAACAGATTTTGATGCTGGTGGGCATAGTTTAAGTCAAAATAATACCAGCCTTGATTTTTCAAAATATTATCCAAACATATCCAAAGGATTAAATATAGCTTTTGGTACAGAGTACAGAACCGAAAATTTCATAATTTTTGCTGGAGAAGAAGGATCTTATGCTACTTACGATGTTAACGGAATCCCTATCACCGATCCCGCTAATCAGACACAACCAACTTTTACAGATCCAGATACTGGAGATTTAATTCCTAGACCTGGTGGTTCGCAAGGATTCCCAGGATATAGCCCGGCTAACGAAGTAGATCGTTCTAGATCAAACCTTTCTGTATATGCAGATGCAGAACTTGATGTAACAGATAACTTTTTATTAGGTGGTGCGGCAAGGTTCGAAAATTATAGTGATTTTGGAAGTACTATCAACGGTAAGTTAGCTTTCAGAATAAAAGCTACAAAAGACATCAATATCAGAGGATCAGTAAGTACTGGATTTAGAGCTCCTTCTTTGGCACAGATCTATTATAACCTGAGGTTTACAGATTTTCAAGGAGGCACAGCAACAGAAACATTGCTATCGCCAAACAATAGTCCCATAACAGCATCCTTTGGAATTGATGCTCTTGATGAAGAAACTGCAATTAATGCTGCCGCAGGAGTAACAGCAAATATCGGAAATTTTACGGCAACCATAGATGGGTATTTTATCAATGTAAAAGATCGTATTGTACTTACAGGAACTTTTGAAGCTCCGCAGATTCCTAATGTAAATGAAGCACAATTCTTTGCAAATGGTGTAGATACCGAAACTGTAGGTTTAGACCTTATATTATCATGGAAAGGAAATTATGACTTTGGTAATCTATCTGCTACCCTAGCTGGTAATGTGAACAACATGTATATCAAGGAAGTAAAAAATGGTAATTTAGACGAAGCTACTTTCTTTGGAAAAAGAGAAAAAGCTTTTCTATTGGCTTCAGCACCAGAAAGTAAGTTTGCTTTTAATACAAATTACAGTAAAGAAAGGTTTAGTGCCGGACTCGCCTTAACCCGTTTTAGTGAAATTATCCTTATAGATTTCGAAGATCTTGAAGATGTGTATGGAGCAAAAATTACTGCAGATCTTAATCTAGGATACAAGCTAGATGACAATCTTAAACTCACTATCGGAGGAAACAACATCACAAATGAGTATCCAGACCAGCAAGATGATGGAAATACCGAAGCCGGAGGTTATTGGGATGCCGTGCAAATGGGATTTGGTGGAGCATATTACTATGCCAGGTTAGATTTCAATTTCTAAAAAACCTAAAAAACCATATTAATGCCAATTTTGATGTAAAAAAAACTCAAAGAAAAATTGAAGGTTTTTGTTCTAGACAAAAAATAAAAATCAAGTATAGAGCAGCTACAGTTTATTTTTATCTTAAAGTATAGGGCAAAAGGAGCAATTTTAAGTGGGTATTTTACATCAAAATTGGTATAAAACATGCCCTATCAGAAATGATTGTGGGATTTTCAAATACGTGTATTTATAAAAGTTTTCATAAATCACTTTCTTTTATTTGTAAAAAACAGTATTTACAATGTAGTTTTGCATTAAAATACTACTACATATCATTCATGAAAGAATTAACACGTTACTTTTATAATCTTTTTGTTTCTAAAGGTTTCTCAGAAAATACTGCAGAATACCTAAACCTCCTTATCGGAGTATCAATACTTATTATCGTACTTTTTATAGCCGATCGAATCACCAAAAAAGTATTTGTGTCAATTTTTAAAGCTTATGCCTCAAGATCAAAGAATACTTTTGATGATTTTTTGGTTAAAAACAAGACTTTTAATTACCTGGCACACATAATACCATTATCTCTAATCATCTGGATCCTGCCCGAGTTATTTATTGCTTTTCCAACAGCAGAAAGTTATTTAGAGTTACTATTTGATATTATGGCTATTGTTCTAGTCATTTGGATTTTGCGAAGTATCTTAAAGACCTTTAGAGATTTTCTTAAATCATTAAAGTCATTCAAAGACAAGCCTATAGATAGTTATGTACAGGTATTTATGATTTTTGTATGGTCGATTGGGGCGATTTTGATATTCTCTTCAATAACCGGAAAACCGATTTGGACATTCCTTACGGCCCTAGGAGCTATGTCGGCTATTATTCTACTTATTTTCAAAGATACCATATTAGGTTTTGTGGCGAGTATACAAGTAGCAGTAAACGACACTGTAAGAATTGGAGATTGGATTACTATGGAAAAATATGGTGCCGATGGTGATGTTATCGAAATCAATTTATCCTCGGTAAAAGTTCAGAATTTTGATAAAACAATTACTACGATACCAACATACAATCTAACTTCTGAATCTTTTAGAAACTGGCGAGGTATGATGGATTCTGGTGGAAGAAGAATCAAAAGATCCTTGTTGATCAAAACATCAAGCATTTCATTTTTATCAAAAGAAGACGTCAAAAGGCTTGAGAATATAGAGCTTATAACGGATTATGTAAAAACCGCTCAATCTACTATAGATACTTTTAATACTGCGCATAACATTGACAAAAACAGACTAATTAATGGTAGAAACCTCTCTAACATGGGAGTTTTTAGAGTATACGTAGAATCCTACTTGGAAAACCACCCTTATATTAATAAAAATATGACCATCATGAGTCGGCAATTGGCTCCTACGGCACAAGGAACTCCATTAGAAATCTATGCATTTAGTAATGATAAAGTCTGGAAAAATTATGAAAAGATAATGGCAGATATCTTTGATCATTTACTGTCTGCAATACCCTATTTTAACTTAGAAGTGTTTGAATTCAATTTTTATCAAGAAAACTAAATATGATACTACTATGAATACCAGTTTCCGATTAATAAGTTACCTAGAGGGCATATCCTACTTACTTATTCTTTTTGTAACCATGCCCCTAAAATATGTGTTTGAATCTCCAGAACCCAATAAAGTAGTTGGAATGGCTCATGGTTTTTTATTTCTAATTTATATTGTATTTGCTTTTGTAATACGTCCAGAAAAACAATGGGACAATAAAACAACAGCAATAGTATTACTATGTTCTATTATTCCATTTGGCACATTTTGGATGGATAAGAAGTATTTAAGTGTTTGAGCTTGAAATACATTATCACTCAAATTACCTGATCCGATCTTACAAAGATTATTCCAGGTAATTACTACACAATGTGCTTACCAACAAACTCAAGTACTACTCAGGATATTCTATTCTTAAATGATAAATGTTGGTTAACTTACGTTTAAACACTTTCTTTATTTGTTGGATCTCTTTGAAAGTGATATCCGCATTAACAAACTGGTCATTCTCCATTTGTTTACTTACTATTTTTTCTACAAATGTATCAATAAGGCTACTTGTGGGATTTTTCAAACTCTTTGATGCTGCTTCTACACTATCGCTCATCATCAAAATGGCAGTTTCTTTAGAAAAAGGTTTAGGTCCGGGGTATTGAAAATCTTCAATATTTACATTCTCATTACTTTCTTTTTCTTTCGTATAGAAATAATACACAGCACTAGTGCCATGGTGCGTACGTATAAAATCAATTACACGATCAGGTAATTTATATTTTTTTGCAATTTCGACCCCTCGTATCACATGGTTAATAATAATTTTGGCACTTTCTTTTGGAGATAGTACATCATGAGCATTACCCGATGCTGATTGGTTTTCGGTAAAATACGTAGGATTTACCATTTTACCTATATCATGATATAATGCCCCTACCCTTACCAACATTGCATTGGCTCCTATTTCGTTGGCTGCAGCTTCAGCAATATTAGCTACATTAAGTGAGTGATGAAAAGTTCCAGGAGCTTTATTAGACAATTCTTTAAGTAAAGCCGAATTGGTATCACTAAGTTCTAGTAGGGACACATCCGATATTAATCCAAAGAGTTTTTCGTATGCATAGATCAAAGGATGCACAATGAGTGTGGCAAATCCACTAATCACAAATAACACAACAGTTGTCCAATCTACATTACTTATACTTCCTTCATGAATAACATGAAAAGCAATGTATGCAATGATATAAATAGAGGTAATCTGACCTACAGAAATAAATAAGTTTGCTCTTTTAAATGATTCTGAAATAGTAAGTATAGTTACTATTCCTGCTATAATTTGCAGAAAAGTATATTCATAACTATTGGGAACTACAAACCCAAGAATTAATACCGTAATTACATGCGTAAACATTCCTAATCTCGAGTCGAAAAATGCTTTCAGTACAAGAGGAAGTATGCATAATGGAACTACATATATATATCCAGATTTATACTTTACCACAAGTGTGGTGACCAATACCATAAAAATGATATTGAAAAAAATAAAGGTAACCTGAGTGTTATTCGCGTATATATCCTTTCTGTATTTTCTAATAAACAACAAAAGCATCATTAGCGCCAAAGAAACCAGCAAACAGTATCCCAGAACAATCCAATAGAAATTTTTATCACTCCACACCTGGGACTCATACTCTGCTTTCAAAGATTTTAAAATCTGCAACTTATCCCCCTCTACGACTTCTCCTTTGGCTATTATCCTGCTGCCACGGGTTACTCCTCCTCTGGTGGTAAGTACTTTACTCAATTCGGTTTCTAATGTGCTTTGAGTAAGTTTGTCATTCAATCTAACGTTTGGTTTTACCAAATCAAAAAACAAGGCAACAAAACCATTTTCAAACTTCGTGTATTCACTCCTTCCTATACGCGAATTAATAAGTTTGGTAAGTGCATTTGGAGTAAGTATTTGCCCATAAGTAATAGCTTCGGCTTCATTTCCTTTATTCAGAAATATTTGTCTTTTATTTCCATAAGAATATGTTTCTTGCAATACTCCATACCTGTAGATATCGTTTAATAGAATTCGGCCAAAAAGTTTTGCTTGATCTCGGGAACTACTTTGACTTAATGTTGCAAGATTACTGGCAAAAGCCTCTTCATAATCTTCCTTGGCGATATTGGATATAATGGTATCATACTCAAAATAAGGAATTATATTATCGGTAATACGCTTTTTCTCGCCATCTATTTCCTCTTGCGTCTTTGCAATGGCAAAATCAAAAGGAGCATATAAATTTTCGTATTGCCAAGGTTTTCCTTTAGTAAACTCATATTTAAAAATCCCTCCCTTAGGAAATAAGTATACAATAAGTGCTGTAGTGCATATAAAAAGAAAAACCTTATACATCGTGGACTTCTTTTTATATAATTTATCCAAAAATCTTTTCAAAACAATTAATATAAGTTTATCAAAAGTACTAAATCAAAGTTAGAAGTACTGAGGATTTAAGAATTTAGATGTACGCTATACAAATATCTATATTGCTCATTTATTAATGAATTTTAAGTTACTTGTAAAAAACTAAACCACTATGCACTAAAGGCACATAGGTTATTCAACTAAGGAATGAAATTCCTTTTGACCACTTAAAAAGAAATACGCAGCAAGCAGTTTGCAGTTTCTGAAACTGCAAACCCATTACATTTTTTGTGCCTAAAGGACAAATTCAAACTATAATTAATTAAAAAACTTGCTTATTCTACATTTTTAAACTGTAGTTATTCTTAATTTCAAACTCGTACTTGGTTAATCGCAATGCTAAGATTAAATATCCTTTAAAAATCCTTAAATTCGCACCAAACAATACACACAATTTAAATTATATATAATGAGTAAAGAAGTAGTCATTGTTTCTGCAGTCAGAACACCTATTGGCAGTTTTTTAGGAAGTTTATCTACTGTACCTGCTACACAACTTGGTGCCATTGCCATTAAGGGTGCTTTGGATAAAATAAATCTGAACCCATCACTAGTGCAAGAAGTATTTATGGGCAATGTAGTGCAGGCAGGCAACGGACAGGCTCCCGCCAGACAAGCAGCATTAGCAGCAGGAATTAGTGATACCGTACCTTGTACTACGGTTAACAAAGTATGTGCCAGTGGTATGAAAGCTGTGATGCATGCTGCACAGGCAATTGCACTAGGTGATGCTGATATTATTGTTGCCGGAGGTATGGAAAATATGAGTTTGATCCCTCACTATGTTCGTTTAAGAGCCGGGCATAAATTTGGCCCGCAAACTCTTGAAGATGGTATGCAAAGAGATGGATTGGTCGATGTTTATGACGGCCATGCGATGGGAGTTTGTGCAGATTTATGCGCGAATGAGTACAAGTTTAGCAGAGAAGATCAGGATGCATTTGCAATACAATCCTATGAGAGATCGGCAAGAGCATGGACAGAAGGTAAATTTACTAATGAAGTTGTTCCTGTTGCAGTACCTCAACGCCGCGGCGAACCTACTATGGTTACTGAAGACGAGGAATTCAAAAATGTAAAGATGGAGAAAATACCTGCCCTGCGTCCTGCTTTTAGCAAAGATGGTACAGTCACGGCAGCAAATGCTTCAACCATTAATGACGGTGCAGGTGCCGTGGTAGTAATGAGTGCTGATAAAGCAAAAGAACTTGGTTTGACCCCGCTGGTAAAAATCAAAAGTTATGCAGATGCTGCGCAAGAACCCAAATGGTTTACGACAGCTCCTGCAAAAGCATTGCCAAAAGCGATAGAAAAAGCAGGTATCACTCTTGATGATGTTGATTTCTTCGAATTTAATGAAGCTTTTTCTGTAGTAGGGTTAGCAAATCTTAAAATCTTGGGACTTAGCGATACCAATACCAATGTTAATGGCGGAGCGGTTTCTTTAGGACATCCTCTGGGTTGCTCTGGAGTAAGAATACTTATTACCCTTATTAATGTGCTCGAACAAAATAATGCCAAGATCGGTGCCGCAGCTATTTGCAATGGCGGTGGTGGTGCTTCAGCTATGGTCATCGAACGAGTGTAATATTATATTTAAAAATTTCTAACCAAATTACATGCAATACGGTATTTGCAATCTAAGTATTGTCCCTTTGCGAGCAGATCCAAGTGATCCAAGTGAAATGGTCTCACAAGTACTTTACGGTGAACATTTCAAAGTACTTGAACAGCGAAAAAAATGGAGTAAAATACGTCTGGCCCTGGATACTTATGAAGGCTGGATTGATAATAAACAGTATATTGAAATTACCGAGAAACAATACAAAGATTTTGATCAACAAAATATATGTTTGGCAGGAGACCTGGTTGAATTTATAAACTGCAATCAAAATCATTTAATGCCTGTTCCTTTGGGAGCTTCATTAGGAGCTTTAGATTTCTTGAAGCATACATACGAAGGTCATAAGATCATTCAAAAACAGTCCAAAGCACATTTGATCGATACCGCATTTATGTACTTAAATGCTCCTTATCTATGGGGCGGCAAAACAAGTTTTGGTATTGATTGTAGCGGTTTTACGCAAATGGTGTATAAACTAAACGGATATAAATTATTACGTGATGCTTCCCAACAAGCTACACAGGGAGATCCATTAAGTTTTATTGAAGAAAGTGAACCCGGTGATCTTGCATTTTTTGATAATGAAGAAGGAGCTATTATACATGTAGGTATTATAATGAAAGATAACTATATTATCCATGCGCATGGCAAAGTGCGTGTGGATCGTATAGATCATACAGGGATTTATAATGCCGAAAAAAGAATATATACACACAACCTTAGAGTCATTAAGCGAATTATCTAGCAGCAAATTTATACAATGATTATGAAAGAAATAAAAATAGTCAATGTACAACTTAAGGATAATCAAAAACTACTGGATATTGGTTATAAAACTTTTTATGATGCCTTTGGTCCACCGGTAAATACTGAAGAGAACATTCAAAGTTATTTAAGAGAGAAGTTTACCTTGGAAATAATTACCAAAGAACTTCAAAATCCGAGTTCTCAATTCTATTTTGTGATATTAGATAACGAAATCTTAGGATATATAAAGTTAAATTCTAAAGATGCGCAAACAGAACAAGTTCATGGTAATGGTATCGAAATAGAAAGAATTTATGTTGTAAAAGAGCACCAAGGGAAAAAAATTGGGCAAATACTTTTTGAGAAATCTTTACAAGTAGCCAAAGAAAAAAAAGCTGCTTTTATTTGGTTGGGTGTTTGGGATCAAAACCAAGGAGCCATTAGGTTTTACAAAAGAAACGGATTTAAAATCTTCGATAAACATAGATTTATGCTGGGAACAGATGTCCAAACAGATGTTATGATGAAGCGAAAGCTCTAAACAATTCAAAAAACTTTATGATTTTAATAACATTCGAGACACAAAATTTTAGTTAATTTTGAAACGTTCATTTCATTTAAAATGCCAAAAACAGAAACATTTAATAGAAACCATGTATTGCAGAAAGCAACCGAAGTATTTCATAAAAAGGGATACAATGGCACATCTATGCAAGATCTGGTAGATGCGACAACACTTAATAGGTCTAGCATTTATAATTCTTTCGGAAGTAAGCTGAATATGTTTCTTGAGGTGTTATCACATTATCAATCTTATCATAACGCTAATTTTAATCAAGGGTTAGCGAACTCCTATAATGCAAAAGAAGCTATTGAAACTATTTTTGAGCTTAATCTTGACGAAATTGTGAATGATAATGATCGCAAGGGATGCATGATTGTAAATTGTAAATCAGAAATGGTGAATCAAGAACCTTCTATTAAATCCTTTATGGAGAAAAATCAGGATAGAATGATTGCCATGCTCGAAGATATTGTATCAAAAGGTCAAATGGAAAAAATCTTTAATAAAGAGCAAACGGCAAATCAATATGCATTATATCTATTCTCTTCTATACAAGGGCTTCGAATGACAGGAATATTAAACAAAAATGAAGAAGATCTCAGAAACCTAATAAAAACTGTACTTAAGGTACTATATTAACTAAATTTTTTTAATCTATTTTGAAACGATTGTTTCAAATAAAATAACTATAAACAAAAATAACACAATGAAAAAGTTACAAGACAAAGTCGCCGTTATTACGGGAGCCAACAGCGGAATCGGATTAGCCACTGCAAAACTATATCTGCAAGAAGGGGCCAAAGTAGTGATTTCGGGTAGAAGACAAGAAGCGTTAGACGAAGTTGCAAAAGAACTCGAAGGAGATTTTATTACCGTAAGAGCAGATGTAGCAATTGCAGATGATAATAAAAGATTAATTCAAGAAGCAACAAACAAATATGGAAAAATTGATATACTTTTTTTAAATGCCGGTGTAGCCCCTCCAACCCCAACTGATCAAATTACCGAAGAACATTATGATTACGTATTTAATATTAATGTAAAAGGACCTATACTTGCAACAAAAGAAGCATTACCACATATTAAAGATGAAGGAACAATTTTGTTTACCAACTCTGTCGTTACTCAACGTGGATTTGAAGGTTTAGGAGTATATTCTGCAACAAAAGGTGCTTTACGAGCGTATCAACGTGTACTTACTGCCGAAGTAAAACCAAGAAAGATCAGAGTAAACTCTATAGCTCCAGGACCTATTGCAACACCCATTTATGATAAAATGGGATTGCCTAAAGAAACTGTTGAAGAAATGGGAAAAGGATTTGCCCAACAAGTACCTCTTGGTCGTTTTGGAACTTCTGAAGAGATCGCAAAATCTGCCTTGTTTCTAGCCTCAGACGATGCTTCTTACATTAACGGAGTGGAGTTAGAAGTAGATGGTGGATTAAGTCAGATATAATACCTATTCTTTATAAATAACCCCAAAGATTTTCAACCCTTATAACGAAGTTCCAAGACCTAAAAACGGGTTAAAATCTTTGGGGTGTATTATAATAGGTATTTTTTTCCTTCATTTAATCAATCAATGAAACTCCATTCAAATCAGTAGTCAATACATCACTCATGTAATCAAAGAAAGGCCTTAATAGCATATAATGATGCACAAGCTTATCTAGGAAGTCTGGTGCAAAAACTTCTTTATCAGTAAAATTATGAGAAACAAAAAAGGATTTATTCTTTATTAAATCAATTGCTGGGTGCTCTTTACTGAAACCCTTGGGCGCTGTTTTTACTTGATATTCAGTACTAAAACCATTAAAAGCCTTTTTAAAGTCTGAATTCGCCAGTATTTCTCTTATCTCCTGATCATCCATTTCAAACTCTTTACGAATCCTTAATAAATCAGCAGGTTCCGGACCAAAAAAACCTCCCGCCATTAAGGAGTTACCAGGTTCTAATCGCAAATAGTACCCACCTCTTCTGTGCGCTCCTGCCCTACTAAAACTAGCACTTCGATGCACATTATAGGGTGTTTTATCTTTGCTAAACCTAATATCACGATTAATACGAAAGACTTTTGTCTTTTCTATCTCATCGCTCTCATTCAATCGCTCGACAACAGCTGTATAAAAAATCTTTAAAGATTTCTCGTTGGCTTGATGTTCCTTTTTATTTTCAGTCATCCAGTCCCGATGATTGTTCTTTTTTAGCTTTTTTAAAAATTCAAATGCTGATTTTGGTACAGTACTCATAAAATTTGCTTTGACTCTAAAATTACTAAAAACTGTTTTGTGAATCGAAGTTTAACTTAAATTTATAGAATACAACACCTGTAGCCTTTCTTTCTAAAAAGACTAATAGAGAGAACCAATAAACTAAACCGCCCGGTATTGAAACTGCAGAGGTTTTGATACGTAATACATTGCTTTTTCGTTATTTGTTATTAAGTAACAAGTAGCAGCCACCGACATGCAAATAACTATTAGCGAATAACGAAATTGAAAAAGGGATCTTTCTGCAGTACTAAAGTGCTGCAATAAAATTGCAAGGTTTTGAACCCAAATCTAAGACCAATAAAAGTATATCAGAATTGATCCAATAAATAATTAATCAAATCTGTTGTGGTTACAATTCCTTTTAATTTACCATTATCTACCACTGGCAATGCATGAAATTCTTTTTTTGACAATATCTCGGCCACTTCTTTGATTGCTGTGGTAGAAGTAACGCTTACAAGGTTTTTTGCCATTACCTGCTCAATGGTAAACATTTCATAAACCACTGTATCGACATCCTGCTCATTTTCATCTATTGCATCTACAAAACTTATGCGCAATAAATCCGTATAGCTAAGCATGCCAATAATTGTATCACCTTTTACTACTGGAATATGACGTATTCTATTTTGTTTAAATAACATTTCGGCTGTTTCCAGACTATTTGTTTGATTTAATGTTATTACATCCGAAGTCATAATTTTGGAAACCGGTGTTCTTTTTTTCATCCTACTAAATTTAAATTTTGTAACAAGATAGAATCAAAATCATGAAATAATCATGATAAATATCAGTGTATAATATGTAAGATAATCTTTGCTCTTTTAGGAGAAATAACATCTTTTTGAGATCAATTATTTCAAATATTGATGTTTAAAAATCATTACACTATTCAAAAAACTATGCGTAAATCATATTTTTTGATGGTAGTTGTTATAATTATTCTAAAAATGTAAGCATTTACAACTTATTAAGACTTATGTATTCTTTATTCTATATATTTACTAGAGTTTTCAAAACCATTATAATGAGTAAAGAACGAGACGAGATTATCTCAAAAATTAAACAACAAAAAAAGAATCCTAACCTTAAACTGAAGTTAAAGGAAAGAACAGAGTATTTTACAAATTTACTTTTCTATACGCTGTTTGATACCGATACAGAAGTAGCAAAGAATATAGATCTACTTGAAGAGATTTTTGAAGAGCTCATAGATCTCGCCTGTTGGGAAACTGAAAAACCATGTGGCAAACTATGGCAATCTTATCTGGAAACATTACCAGGTATTCTGGAAAAACTAAATAGAGATGCTCAAGCTTTTATGCAAAGCGACCCTGCTGCAAACTCTATCGAAGAAATTTATATGGCATATCCAGGGTTTTATGCCATTGCCATATACAGATTAAGTCATGAGCTCCTAAAATTTGGATTACCAATGGTGCCTAGACTAATGACAGAATATTCGCATCGACTTACAGGTACTGATATTAACCCTGGAGCCGAAATAGGAGATTCATTTTTTATCGATCACGCTACCGGGATCGTAATTGGAGAAACAGTGATCATAAAAGATAACGTAAAAATATACCAAGGCGTTACCTTGGGTGGACTTTATGTAGATCGAAAACTTCGTAATGTAAAACGCCATCCAACCGTAGAGGACAACGTAACCATCTATGCCAATGCTACTATTTTAGGAGGAAGTACAATTATAGGAGCCAATAGTACTATTGGTGGTAATGCCTGGATTACTTCATCGGTTCCAGAAAACTCAATTATTTCTAATACCGCAGAAATAAAGATCAAAAAAGTTGTTTAATGTCGCATAGCATTCTAGACCTTATCGGAAATACACCTTTGGTAAAGGCTACATCCCTAATAGACAATCCCAATATCACATTATATTTAAAACTCGAAGGTCATAATCCTGGAGGAAGTGTAAAAGATCGCGCAGCTTATAATATGATCAAATCGGCTTTAGAACGAGGAGATATTGATCAGAAAACAAAGCTTATTGAAGCTACTAGTGGTAATACAGGTATTGCTTTGGCTATGATTGCTGGAATTTTCAAACTGAATATTGAATTAGTAATGCCCGAGAATTCGACCAAAGAACGTGTACAAACCATGCGCGCTTATGGTGCCAAAGTTACGCTTACTTCCGAAAGTATAGGAATCGAAGGTGCACGCGATTATGCCGAAGCCAAAATAAATAGTGAAGGGTATGTAATGCTTAACCAGTTTGCAAATGATGATAACTGGCGCGCACACTATAAAACAACAGGACCAGAGATTTGGAGAGACACCATGGGGAAAATAACACATTTTGTCTCTTCTATGGGAACTACAGGTACGATTATGGGTACCTCAACATACCTTAAAGAACAGTCAAAAAATATTCAAATTGTAGGAGTACAACCAACAGATGAATCCCGAATCCCAGGAATTAGAAAATGGCCCAAAGAATACTTACCCAAAATTTTCAATCCCACTAAAGTAGATCAAGTAATCGAAGTAAGCCAGGAAGAAGCTACTACTATGGCCAAAAGACTGGCCAAAGAAGAAGGTGTCTTCTCTGGGATGAGTAGCGGTGGATCGGTAACGGCAGCCCTAAAATTAGCCGAGACGCTTGATAGTGGCGTACTTGTAGCCATTATTTGTGATCGTGGGGATCGATATTTAAGTTCTGATTTGTTCGAATAATTTATTTCATCAACTTCTTCCCTCAGAGATGCTCTAATATTAATTATCTTTAGAAAGTAAACTCAATTGGGTAGATATACTAGTTGTGCATTATTTGAGATCATAATGGGGAAAAGGAAAATAATATTTTTTGCTATACTTACCTTGATGGGCTTTGGACTTTTATACTTAAATTTTAGAGGACAGATTAAATCCTATTTTTTCAGTAAGCATATTATTTTATGGTCAGAAGATTTAATAATAAAACCTTCAGATTTTGAAGGTAAAATTGACAACACTTCAAACGCGGAAATTTCCTGGTTTCAAGGATTCTATCTTATATCGACAAACATAAAAAACACTGAAGCAAAAGCTTATTTTCACAAGAAAAAATCTTGGATTAGAGATACAACAAACTTTAAACAAGAAATGAAACTTCAAAGATTAAACTTTGATCTATATGAGTTTTATGCCCGAAAATACAATGGATTGATTCAAAAAATGAAGACTGACAATAATACTACGTATAAAGATTTGAAAAAAATAGGTGATCAACTTTATGAAGAGGTTGAATCAATTCAAGATAGTTTATATGCTTCGGGTAATGTGAAGTATGAAATAAGAAAAAGATGGAGACTAAAGTTAGATAAGGAATTAAATTAATATACGGTTAGTACTATGTTATGATTCCTTTTTGGGGAATTTTCCACTTAAAATCCCTACTTTTAAATCATCACTGGGTATTAGCACGACCTTAACACAACCGCTAGCATTCATTAAAGAAAAAAAAGACTAAACATACACACATAAAGTAATCATCATGGCTAAAAAACGCACCTGGAAATTTTGGACCTCAAGATCAATACTCATTATTATTGTAATAGGGCTTCTTTGGTTAGCAAACCTTATCTGGTTTCGACCATTTAACATTAAACACTTCTATGACAAAGTATTTGTACAGTTGGCTTTAGAAAGCCCTGAACTCACCACTTCTATGGGTATACCTGTTCTGTACGACATGTCTAAGGATGAATTAGATGATATTTCTGATGCAAAACAATGGGAATCTTTCAATACAATGAAAGAGGATTACGAGACCTTAATAAGTTATAATTTCGAAAGGCAATCAGAAACGAATCAATTAAATACCAAAATTTTAGCCTTTTATTTGGAAGGGTTAATCGAGGGAGAACCATTTTTTTATCACGGGTATCCAGTAAACCAAATGGGAGGTGTACAGAGTTCACTACCCAGTCTTATGGAAAACTCACATAAACTTAGAGATAAAAGTGATGCAGAAGCTTATATTGCGCGGCTATCAAAATTTGATATTAAGTTTGGCCAATTAATTGAAACTTTAAAAATAAGTGAGAGCAAAGGCATCATTCCTCCCCAATTTGTTATTGAACGTGTGTTGGACGAAATGAATGGCTTTATTGGTGTAAAAAAAGCCAGTACAGATAGTATTCAAGATTTACCTAAGACGTTATCACCTGTAAAATCAAATATTCTATTTACCAATTTTGAATCTAAAATCGATAAAGTAGATGACTTATCTCAAGAGGAGAAAGACACCTTAAAAGAACAGGTTGAGGAAGAAATAGGAACAACAGTATTTGGGGCCTATAAAAATCTCATTACTTATTTCGAAGAACTTAAAGAAAAGGCTACTACCGATGATGGTGTTTGGAAATTACCCGATGGCGAAGCGTACTATCGCCATCAATTGAAGCAACGTACAACTACCGATTTGGATCCGGAAGAGGTACATCAAATCGGATTATCAGAAGTGGCTAGAATAAAAAGTGAAATGCAAAATATTCTTTTGGCTGAAGGGTACAACGATACCACAAAAACACTGGGAGCTACTATTCAGGAATTAAACAAAGAAGAACGTTTTCTTTTCCCTAATAATGATGAAGGAAGGCAAATGGTACTCGATGAATATGATCGCATACTAGCCGAAATAAGTGCAGGTTTAGACGATGCCTTTGATATACGACCAAAAGCAAGTCTCGAGGTGAAACGCGTTCCCGAATTTAAAGAAGAAGGTTCTGCCGGGGCCTACTACAATAGACCGGCAATGGATGGTTCACGAGGAGGAGTTTTCTATGCTAATCTTAGAAATGTACATGAATCTGTAAAATTTGGAATGAAAACATTGGCCTACCATGAAGGCATACCCGGGCATCATTTTCAAATCGCTATTCAGTCCGAACTCGAAGGGGTTCCCATTTTTAGAACCATAGGGCTTTTTACCGCCTATATTGAAGGTTGGGCATTATACTCTGAGCAGTTAGCATGGGAACTAGGCTTTTACAAAGACGACCCTTTTGGAAACCTAGGAAGATTACAAGCCGAGATGTTTAGAGCCGTTCGCCTTGTGGTTGACACCGGTATTCATTATAAAAAATGGACACGCGAAGAGGCTATTAATTATATGGTAACAAATACAGGAATGACCACTACAGAGGTAACTACCGAAATTGAACGGTATATCGTTTGGCCTGGACAGGCATGTGCTTATAAGATCGGGATGATGAAAATAGTGGAGCTTAGAGACAGAGCAAAAAAGAAACTTGGCAATCGTTTCGACTTAAGAGAATTTCATAATGTGGTATTAAAAAATGGAGCCGTTCCATTAGACATTCTGGAAGAACTTATTGAATCCTATATTAATGAAACACTTGCAAATAGCGCTAGTTAGTAACATTAGAACAATCAAAATCGATAAAAAAAGCTGTGCACCCTAAAAACCCTTTTACCGTAGATTATGATTTTGCTATGCTAATACAACACTATGCAGCCCTAAAGGATTTTGTTTTTGTAAATGAATATGGAAATAAAACAATAAAATTTGGCAACAAACAGGCAGTAAAAGCTTTAAATAGTGCCATTCTAAAAGCATATTATGGTATAACATGGAATATCCCAGAAAATAATCTTTGTCCGCCAATCCCAGGACGTCTAGACTACTTGTTGCATATAGCTGATCTCATTCCCAAAACAGAAATCCGCTTATTGGATATTGGTACCGGTGCCAATTTGATTTATCCCATTTTAGGAACCTGCCATTTGAATTGGCAATGTACAGCTAGCGAAGTAAATAAAGATTCCTTAAAAAATGCACAAAACATCATAAACAATAACAGCATCCTAAAAAAAACCGAACTGAGACATCAAAAATTCAAGAGCCATATCTTAGAGCATATTATCCAACCCAATGATGTATTTGACGTAGTGGTTTGCAATCCTCCTTTTTTTAAGAATGTGTCCGAGGCTCAACAAAAAAATAAGCGTAAGATGCACAACCTTAAACTACAAGAAAAGGATACCCAAAATTTTGGGGGTCTTTCTAACGAATTGTGGTATAAAGGCGGCGAAGAGGCTTTTGTAAAAAAAATGGTTGTAGAGAGTGCTCAGTTTAAAAAACAGGTACATTGGTTTACCTCTTTGGTATCAAAAAAAGAAAACCTAAAAAACATCAAAAGAACCATTAACAAGACATTGCCGACCCAGGTAAAAGTGATTAATATGGAGCAAGGTAACAAAAAAAGCCGTTGTATTGCTTGGACTTTTTGGTAGTATTCCGGGTTACTTTATGAGGCAATTTCACTGGTTTATTAACCCAATAGCACAAAACTTGGATAACTCAGGTTTACACCTTAAATCCGTGTATTCACTAATAAAAAACAGATGTATTACCCCCTTTGATAGCCCAGGGATCTATAATTCTCAATACAGCTCTCAAAAAGGCCAAGGCGCTCACTCAGGCTGAGACTCTACATGGGGGTGAGGTGTCATACTGAGCTTGTCGAAGTGCCTTCGAAGCCCACACGAATTTATAATCCTAATATTCAACCTTAGAGATGTAGTTCAGAAAATGGTGTACAATGTAGTTACGATAATCCCACTACTGTCATTTAAAACAACAGACAATAATTGTTTTTCTTCTTTTACCTTAAAATTAAATGGTGGTGCTAATACGTCTAAACCACTTCGTTTTTTTAGCCTAATTCCTTGCCCCGAAACAATATCTTTATTGGGTACAAAATCTCCTTCAGGTAGATGCTCTGTTAAAATAACATATTTAAAATCAGTTAGCTTATTCAGGATATGTTGTACTTCAGCATTTGATACATGTTGCAGTACTTGTCTTACCAAAGCACAATCTCCAGAGGGTAAATCATCTACAGCGATATCCAAACAATGGAATTCTAGATTTTCTGCTGTAAATTTTTCTTTATTACGTGCGATAAGGTCCGCCACGATATCTACCGCAACATACTTTTTGGTATGTTGTACCAATGCTGTTCCTACATTAAAATCTCCACAACCCAAATCACATACTGTAAGCCGGTTTTTAAATGAAGTTAAAAATGAGTTTACTATGGCTATGTATGGATGTATGATCTCAGGAAAATGCGACCCCGCACCCGAATAAAAATCAGATGTATCACCACCCCAAAGGTTCTTTTCATAAATCTGCTCCATAGCATCTTTAGTGGACCAGGGCTTCTTTATTCTTTTAGGTCCATGCTCTTCCTTCTTCTTCTTCTTCATAAACATGCTGAATATAATCGTAAAACAAACGTACAAATTATATACGACACACCCTTTCGAGAGCCTCATTGGTCTATAATTCAAAATACATTTCAATAAAACTTAACCTCTCATTGACTTATCAAGGTACTTCCAGTTGATCATATGGCCTGCAAGCGCCAAATGATCAACTGGAAGTACCTTGTCGCGACCTCAAACCCCAATCAAGAGGGTTACACTCCTTTATTTAAGACCTTTTGGGGTATCGGGAACTGCGTTACTCTACTCACGCTCCAATTAAAGAAAAGCATCATTTCATGCTGTTTAAAAATAAAATGGTAATTTCACAATACCCCTACTTGCCCTGTTGATGCCATAATGTTGTAATAGTAAGCATAACCTATAAAACATTGGATATGTACCTTTTTTACCTATATTCAATTATGTTTAATAAAAAAAATGACCGAAATCGAAATATTGACGGAAAGAATAAAATTAAGATTAATTGACGTATCGGATCTAGATTCAATCCACAATTTACATTCTTTACCCGAAACGGATGAATATAATGCGTTGGGAATTCCGAAAAATATTGAAGAAACCAAATCCATAATTGAGCCTTGGATTGCAGAGAATCAATTAATTGAAATAAAAAATTACACTTTTGCAATTGACAACAAATCGAATGGAAAGTTTATTGGCTTATTTGGACTAAAACTCGGAAATGAAAAATATAAAAATGCTGAAGTCTGGTATAAAATTCATTCTAATTATTGGAAAAAAGGGTATGCAACTGAATCTTTAAAAGCAGTAATAAATTTTGGATTTGAAACCCTCAAATTGCATCGAATAGAAGCTGGGTGTGCTGTAGACAATATAGGTTCCTTAAAAGTCCTGGAAAAATCAGGAATGTTTAGAGAAGGACGAGGCAGACAAATATTACCTCTGAAATCAGGCTGGTCAGACAATTTTAAGTATTCAATACTTGAAACTGACGAAAGAAAAAACAACTAAGTTCAATAACCGAGAATTTCCATCAGAAAAACAGTATCTCTTTTTAGAACTTATTAAATCTCAACAAAATGAAAACCAAAATCATCCTCTTCATCCTTGGCATCATCCCGCTCATTGTATGCTGCCAACAGAATGCATCTACCGATGCTTCCAAAATTAAAAAAGGAATGGTCAAAGTAACGATCCTATATCCCAACGGAGATGGAAAAACATTTGACATGGATTACTATGCTAATAAACACATGCCCATGCTAGCAAATGTATTAGGTGACTCATTAAAATTATTAAAAATTGACAAGGGAATAGCCGGCAGGACGCCCGATGAACCCATACCCTATTTGGCTATTGGGTACTTGTACTTTGACACGCTTTCAGCCTATCAAAATGCTTTTGCCCCCAATGCAGAGAAAATCGTGGGTGACATCCCAAACTATACTAATATCCAACCAGTGGTTCAAATCAGTGAGATATTCGAATAAACCACTGTAAGAGTACTAATTTTTAATAGTATGCACAACCCACAAAATCTTGTATACAAGATATAATATCGCACCGGCTATGGATTGATATTTAGGTTCAGATTTGTTTGAGTTTTTTTTAATTCGATATTTATTAAATTGACCTCTTAAAATAAAGTTTAAAGCTTTTTCTACAGTATATAATAAAATATATAGTCACACTTACCGACTTAAAAAGATTACATTAATAGTATGTTAGGTAACTAACATATTATTTAAAGTTATAAAAGTACATTTGGTATACCAACTTAAATACCTATTATAACATGAAAAAATTAATTAAAACTCTCGGCTTATTAGCAAGTACTATTTTTTCTTTTCCCACCTAATTTTTCAAAAAGTGATTTATATTTAATATAACCCGAAGTTATTATAGATATCACTATTGATTAAATTATTAATAGTAGTGTAAAAAGTACTAACCGTGCTTTTAATTCTTCTTCCAATTTGTAGTAGTACTCTCTACGTACCCAGTATTTAAAAAAAATAGGTTGCCTAGATCTGAATTACAAGAAAAAATCAATATACCGGGTGCGAATTCAACTATTCCATATAGTGTATAACCTATTATCATTTTTATTAATATATAACGTAAATATCATGACTCTTAAACCAATTTTTTTTATTACAAGCATTTTATTAGTATCTCAAATGACTAACACCATGAAAGCCCAAAATACCATTGGAGGGCACTTTGGGGTTGTTCAACCAATAATTACCATTCAAGATGGAGAAACCGCTGATGGATTTGATCCCTACACCATTGGGTTTCCAATTGGCGTAACGATTCGAAAAAACGAGAAGTTTGCCTTTGACATAGAAATGGTCCCATTTATAAGTTCTATCGAGGATTCTGAAGGAGATAATAGTAGTGCTGTCAATGAACTATTAATACATCCAGGTTTACTATGGGGTATTGGCAATAAACTTACCTTTGGAAATCGCCTTGCCTATGAAATTAAAAGTGGAAGATATGGAATTACTCCCCTTTTAAACAGAGGGTTTACCTTAGGAAAAGCCAATGTTTTTGCAGAACTAGTATTACCAGTAAGAGTAGGTAATGATCAAGAAATATCGTTTACTGCGGCATTACATTTTGGTATAGGTTTCTAAAAAACAAGAAGTGTTAATCAAGTACAATTTTGGTCTTAATTAATACAAAGCAAGCTTATTATGTTCAAATAAAGTTAACTTTTGATTCTATCATAAATACAATCTATACTATCAACTTTTAACTAAAAAAAATTACCTCTAATTTTAAACATCAATTACACAATTGTTTATTAATTTAATGAAAATTCTAATGAAAAAACTACTCTTAACAACCTTAATCTGTATGACACTTTTCTTAATCGGGTGTCAACAAAAAGAAACAACAGGAGACACCGCCAAGAAAGGGAAATGTCCTTTTGGTTTCTCCTCAGAAGGACCCTCTGGCGGCCTCAATGTAAGTAATGATGCAAAAACCAATAGAGATTGGTGGCCTAATCAACTTGATTTGGGCGTGCTTAGACAACATTCATCTAAGTCAGACCCGATGGGTGAAAGCTTTAAGTATACCGAAAAATTTAATCGCTTGGATTATCAGGCTTTAAAGAAGGATTTAACAGCTTTAATGACGGATTCACAAGATTGGTGGCCAGCCGATTATGGTCATTACGGCGGATTCTTTATTCGTATGGCATGGCACAGTGCCGGTACATATAGAACCGGTGATGGTCGCGGTGGATCACGAGAGGGACAACAACGCTTTGCACCTCTTAACAGCTGGCCCGATAATGGTAACCTTGATAAAGCAAGAAGACTGCTTTGGCCTATTAAACAAAAATATGGAAGTAAAATTTCGTGGGCAGATTTAATGATCCTTGCCGGAAACGTTGCTTTCGAATCTATGGGTTTTAAAACAATTGGTTTTGCTGGTGGTAGAGAAGATGTTTGGGAACCTGCAAGCAATGTATATTGGGGTCCAGAATCCAAAATGCTAGACGATGAACGATATAAAGGAGATCGCGAACTCGAAAAACCCCTGGCGGCCGTTCAAATGGGACTCATATATGTTAATCCAGAAGGACCTAACGGTAATCCAGACCCCGTTGCAGCAGCCAAAGATATTCGAGAAACATTTGGGCGAATGGGGATGAACGATGAAGAAACAGTAGCACTTATAGCCGGAGGACATACATTAGGTAAAACACATGGTGCGGCTCCTGGTTCACACTTAGGTGCTTCGCCAGAAGCCGCTGCTATCGAAGAACAAGGATTTGGTTGGAAAAGTGATTACAAAACAGGAAAAGGCAAGGATGCTATTACCTCTGGCCTAGAAGTAATCTGGACGGCTACACCGACCCGATGGAACAATACCTTCTTTGCTAATCTATTTAATTTTGAGTGGGAATTAACAAAAAGTCCCGGTGGTGCTCATCAATGGGTGGCAAAAGATTCTGAAGAAATATTTCCCGATGCTTTTGACAAAGAAAAGTACCATAAACCAACGATGTTAACTACCGATCTCTCCCTACGATTTGATCCTGTTTATGAAAAAATTTCAAGAAATTTTTTAGAAAACCCAGATGCTTTTAATAAAGCTTTTGCAAACGCATGGTTTAAATTAACACACAGAGATATGGGACCTCGAACAACCTATCTTGGACCCGAAGCACCAAAAGAAGATTTTATTTGGCAAGATCCTATACCAACAGTTGATCACGAATTGGTAACCGAAAAGGACATTACAAATCTTAAAGCAAACATCTTAAATTCTAATCTAACCATAAGTGAACTAGTAGCTACTGCATGGGCTTCTGCATCTACCTATCGAGACTCGGACAGAAGAGGAGGTGCCAATGGTGCTCGAATACGATTACAACCCCAAAGAAACTGGGAAGTCAATAATCCAACACAATTAAATAAAGTATTGGAAGCATTAGAAAAAATCCAAAGTGATTTTAGTGCACAAGGCAAAAAGATATCCATGGCAGACTTGATTATACTAGGAGGAGGAGCTGCGGTAGAAGAAGCTGCTAAAAAAGCAGGGTATCCAATTGAAGTTCCTTTTACTCCAGGGCGTATGGATGCTCTAAAAGAACAAACAGATATAAATTCAATGGCTGTACTTGAACCAATGGCCGATGGTTTTAGAAATTACTTAAAAACAAAATACACCCTAACAACTGAAGAATTATTGATTGACAAGGCACAATTATTAACACTAACCGTTCCTGAAATGACTGTGCTTGTTGGAGGTATGCGTGTTTTAAATACAAATTACAACAGTTCAAGACATGGTGTTTTTACCAAAAGCCCAGGAACATTAACAAACGATTTCTTCATGAATCTTTTGGATATGAACACAGAGTGGAAAGCAGTTTCTGATGCAAAAGAAAAGTATGAAGGAAGAGATAGAGTAACCAACGAATTAAAATGGACGGCCACGCGCGCGGATCTTATCTTTGGTTCAAACTCTGAGTTAAGAGCATTGGCAGAAGTTTACGCGAGTAATGATGCGAAAGAAAAATTTGTGAACGATTTCGTTGGTGCATGGAACAAGGTAATGGAACTTGATCGTTTCGACCTAAAATAATTTTATACCAATTTTGGTTTTACTACTTACAAACCTACTTAGTTATGAGTACTAAGTGGGTTTTTTTATGTTTCTCAATACATTTCTCAAAAAAAAACATCAGTTTCAAAAAATGAAACTAGAATACCCTATCCTTGTGGCATTATTAATTCAAATCGCAAGAATATAGCCTTAGAAAATTAATGTATCTTACTGCTACACTTTATTTATTTTCTAAAGCTATTTTCGTTCTTTTGTACCTATGCCAGAGCAACAACGAATTTTAGAGACTTTAAAAGAGTATTTTGGGTATGATACCTTTCGCCCATTACAACAAGAAATCATCGATTCCATTTTTGAGGGTAACGACAACCTTGTGATTATGCCTACCGGTGGTGGTAAATCGATTTGTTACCAACTACCAGCTATCCTGTTGCCTGGTATAACATTGGTAATTTCTCCCCTAATTGCTCTAATGAAAGACCAGGTAGATGGTCTTTTGGCAAATGGGATCGCTGCTGCTTTTGTAAATAGTAGTCAAAATCAAAACGAGCAACAGGAAATTTACCAAAAACTACTGGACAAAGAAATCAAATTGCTATATGTAGCGCCAGAGAGCTTGTCTTTTTTGGATACGATTTTATCGCAAATAGAGATCTGTCTAATCGCTATCGATGAGGCGCATTGCATATCGGCTTGGGGCCATGATTTTAGGCCAGCATATACACAGTTGGGCTATTTAAAAAATAGATTTCCTGAGACCCCCTTAATTGCATTAACCGCAACCGCCGATAAGGCCACCAGACAAGATATTTGCGATCAGCTTAATATACCAAAGGCAACGCAGCACCTGGCGTCGTTTGATAGAAAAAATCTAAGCCTCGAAGTGCGACCGGGAAATAAACGAATCGAGCAGATTTATACGTTCTTGTCAGACAAACCCAATCAAAGTGGTATCATATATTGTCTAAGCCGAAAAACTACCGAAGCACTAGCCGAAAAATTAAACGACAAGGGTTTTAAAGCAGAAGCCTATCATGCGGGTATTGATCATCAAAAAAGATCTCGGGTACAGGAAGATTTTATCAATGACACAACACAAATTGTATGTGCCACCATCGCTTTTGGAATGGGAATCGACAAATCCAATGTACGTTGGGTGATTCATTATAACCTACCAAAAAATATTGAAGGATACTATCAGGAAATTGGTCGTTCTGGCCGTGATGGATTACCCTCTTTTACCCTACTGTTTCATAGCTATGCCGATGTAGTACAATTGCAAAAATTTGCCGATATGTCTGGTAATAAAGAGGTGCAACTGGCCAAATTGGATCGTATGAAGCAATATGCAGAATCCCTAAGTTGTAGACGTAAGATACTATTGAGCTATTTTGGAGAACTTATCGAAGAAGATTGTGGCAACTGCGATGTATGTAGCGACCCTCCTACATTTATTGATGGAACCGTTATTGCTCAAAAAGCATTGTCTTGTGTAACCAGAATTAAAGAACAAGAACCTATTGGTACTGTAATTGATGTGCTTAGAGGTGCTCAAAACGCTGCGGTATATGATAAAGGATACCAAAGTATGAAAACGTACGGTATAGGTAATGATATTGCCTGGAGGGACTGGCAACAATATATTATACAGTTGATCAATCAAGGGTACCTGGAAATTGCTTTTCATCAAAATAACAAACTAAAATTAACATCGCTCTCCAAAAAGATATTGTTTGAAGGGGAAAAAGTGAGCCTGGCCCATTTAAAAGAACTAGAGAAAGCCAAACAACCTGTGATCCTACAAACGGATCAAGGCACTGCGCCAGATTTGTTTGAAAAACTGCGATTACTTCGATTAGAGTTGGCAAAGGAAGCTGGGATACCCGCCTATCAGATTTTTAGCGATGCTACATTAAGAGAAATGGAAAAGTTTCGCCCCGCAACTGATGAAGAATTTATGCAAATCAATGGTGTAGGTAAGCAAAAGATGCAAAATTATGGATACCAATTCATCAAAGAGATTATTGATTTTTCTTCGGTGAAAACCAAAAAGAAAAAGAAAAAAAGCTCCAAAAAAGGAAATACGCATAAAGAAACCCTGGCCCTGTACAAAGAAGGGTTATCGATTGAAGAAATTGCGATGCAACGGCAATTGGCAGCATCTACTATTTTTTCGCACATTATGAAATTGTATGGCGAAGGCGAAGACATCGACTTGAGTACATTTGTAAATAAAGAAGATATAACAGCTATAAAAAAAGCCAAAGAAGAACTTGACAATCCAGAAGGCCTAAAGCCCTATTATGAACATTTTGAAGGTGCTATCGATTATAATACCATTAGATTAGTACTTGCCATTTTAGAACAAAATAGTAGTGTTTCTGCCAATGGGGAATAATTCTACACCTACGCAAGTCTAAAGGAATTTACTTCAGCATCACATCCTATTAGTTATAAATTACTTATTGATGAAATCCTGAATAAAGTTCAGGATGACAAGTAGATTCTGATTCATAACGGATACTCAAAAAAATAAATTATTTTTAACCCGAATCTTATTAAAATTAAAATTTTATGATCTTTTTTTATGGACTTCGTTCTTCAAAATTAAAAGAAAGAAAATTAAGCAATACTAAGTGCCCTTATTGTCAAGAAGAGAATTCATTTATAGCAACCACTTTTGGTAAATATTTTCATTTTTTTTTGATCCCTATAATTCCAATATCAAAAACATCTGTAGCTGAATGTTCTCATTGCAAGAAAACATATGCCGAAAAAGAGTTTTCAGAAGATATGATGAATTCCCTAATTAGAGCAAATTCAACCAACCCAGCAAAGCGACCCTTATGGCATGGTATAGGATGTATGCTACTTATAATTCCGGTTTTCATCATTATAGGTTTAGTTATATTTTCTTTAATTTATCATACTACTAATGATGTGCCATTGTCGACTAGTATGCCTTTAGACAATAGAAGAACTCTACTAGATAAGGATATAGATAAGTTATCTGAAAATAAAGTATTTGAATCTGATTCTATAACCTTGCTTCTTAGAAACTGCATAACAGGCTACTTAAATCCCGAAATAGACAGGAACACTATTAAATATTTGACAAAGCGTAATAAAAATAAATTGCTAATCTTACTCGAAATAAGAGATATCAAAAAAATAGAGGCCAAATCCAGAAAACAGCTTATTAACTTAATCGAAACATGTGTCGAAGGTATGAACCTAGACAATACTGATCAATTTTTTATCGGGATAGAAGGAAAGTATAATACAGTTTTAGTAAAAACACCTGTTGATCAGGATTTAGGTGGGCGATTTGCTGATAAGTATAAATTATTGGATTTTTATGATACTAGAAAAGTATCTGATTCCATTAGCGACATACGAGTTGATAGTATACGAGTCATCCAAGATTCAACAAGAGTTAATCCGACTCCCTAAGGTGTATTAAACCAAATTTTGGTAATACTAAAAATAATAGGCTCTTTTTTTATTACTGAATTGAATGTTTTTTCAGATACTTCTTATCACTGTCTGAAACTAAATCGTCATCAAGTGCTCTTTTTAAAAGCTCATGATGAACCTCTTTATCATAATGAAACATAAGCGTATTTAATTCAGCTATGCTTATACCTTTTGTATGCTTTGTTTTTAGAGTAAACTCCTGCCCCTCTTTCACCAAACCCGGTTCTAAAACTCTAACGTAAACTCCCGAGAGAAGTGAATTAATAAATTGTTTGATAATTCCTTGGTTTCCAAAACGTACTCCCAATTTATAACAGGGTTGTCTTGGGCGAGAAATTTGAACCGTAGCTTTACCTAAATTATAGACAGAACCAATTTTAACTGTATGTTCGTCAAACCCTTCTATAGTAAGATTTTCTCCAAACATTCCGTAGTTCCAATCCAAATTAGGGTACTTCTCTTTCCAATACGCATAGTGATCTAGTGAATACAGATAACAAGCCTTATCTACTCCCCCGTGATACCTTCTATCAATAACATGATCTCCTTTTACATCTTCGGTATCCAAATAAATAGGTTCTTTAACCGGGCGCTTATAGATTCCGGTTTTAACTTCTTTTCCTCTCCAGGAAATTATTTTGGGTTCGGCAATATTGGTAGAAACAACCTTCATTTGATTTTGTGTTATTTAAGTTCAACAGAATTAAGTATGAGCCCAGAACCGGGTACGATATGCTCAAGAACAATTTCTTCGGCTTTGGGATCGAGGGTTTGTTTGATAAAATTCAAATCAACTTTTCCTTTTCCTAAATCAAGTAAAACCCCCATCATTAAACGAATTTGATTTCGTTTAAACCCCTCTCCTTTCACTCGTAACAGGTAGCTCTCTTCTGGAAAAAAATTAGCTGTATACACACCATTTTTCTCTATTTCACAATGGGTAATTTCTCCTTGGAGCACTGTATTTTCTGAAGGACGATGACAATACGACCTAAAGTTATGCTTCCCGACAAATAATTTGGCAGCTTTTTGCATTAGGGAGATATCAAGTTCTTCAAATATGTTATACATAAATGGCGCGCAGAAAGGATGAAATTTTTCTCCCCAGGAAAACAGATACAAATACTCCTTAATTTTAGGAGACTGAATGATATTAAAATGTTCATCTGTTTCAGAAATATCCAGAGCTCTGATATCTTGAGGTAGATTCTGATTAAATAAGATATAAAATGTAGCTAGGTCAATCGGTTTATGATCCACAAAGAGTTCTACATACGTTTGATTGGCCGAAACTTTTGCATCTGTTCTACCTGCAGCCAAAACTTTAAAATCTTTATGCTCTACAACATAGGCCACGGTTCGTTCTACCATTCTTTGAAGTGTATTCACGGTTGGTTGCTTTTGCCATCCATGATATCTAAATCCCAGATATTGTAATTGAATAAGATAATAGAATCGTTTTCGAAACATATCATTTTTATTAAACCTGTTCGAATATAGACAAATTATGCATTTCATCGATAAATGATCATTTTTTAATCAAAAAATTATGTGAAAAAAACATGATAATTCGCTATATTTATAGTTAAATAAAGCTAATTAATAATTTAAAATCAACTTAGTTATGGTAAAAGCAAAGTATCAAGGTGTATTAGATCTTGGGCAAAAGTTAAATATTCAAGACGGTGATGTCTCTGAAGACAACGGAACTCTAAAAATAAAAGGTACTGCACATACCCAATATGAAAAAAACCAACTTTGGGATAAGATAAAAGAAATTGGAGGTGATGCACCTTCGGATATCGTTGCAGATATTAAAGTGGCAGATACTTCTATTTATCATAGACATACTGTAAAGAGTGGCGAGTCATTGAGCAAGATCGCTAAACATTATTATGGAGACCCAATGAAATATAAAGCCATTTTTGAGGCTAATACAAACATCCTTAAAAATCCAGATGTTATTCACCCAGATCAGGAACTTGTGATTCCTAATTTATAAAACATAGACGATATCAGTCTACAAAAAAGATCACTTTTTAGTGGTCTTTTTTTGTTCCTTCAATACAAGAAAGATCTTGAAAATATATATTTACACGTAAAACAACGTTAAATTTTGCTTTTTATCGACTAAACATCAAAAACAAGATAATTTTGACTATGGTTATTTTACGGTTTTACCTTACTTTTGCAGCCGTTTAAAATTATATGTATGAAAAGAATAATACTCCTAGTTCTCTTATTTATCACAATCAATACCTTTGGTCAATCTTTATCCAAAACTCATATCATTTATGAATCAACAGATCAGATTGTCATGAGCAACGGTAAGCAATATCAGGTATTGTCAGAAACCGATTTTCATAAAGTTTCAAATCAATCAATCAAAAAACAAAAGAAAGTTCTTGGTCATGTGTTGTCACTACATCGTGTTCTTGTAATAAAAAGCAATGCTGAACTTATCAAACTTGTAGAGTGGTCAAAAGATCATTTGAAATTTTATGAATACCATGAAGTTTTGGATCACAATCTTGAAGAAAATCAAACATCAAGTGCTGCGCTACCTGCAAAATAATTAGGCATTTTTAATTGCATTCTTAGCAAGTACTACTATTTGTTCGAATTGATCTTGCAAGGTAAGATTTGAATTATCAATTTTGATAGCGTCGCTGGCTTTTCGCAGGGGGGAATCCTTTCGGGTACTATCGATATGATCCCTGTTGACTACATTTTTTAACACATCTTCATAGCTTACATCTTCTCCTCTTTCTTTAAGCTCGATATACCTTCGTTCTGCTCTATCCTTTGCAGTTGCCGTCATAAATAATTTAAGTTCGGCATTGGGAAAAACGACAGTACCGATATCCCTACCATCCATTACAACACCTTTATCTTTTCCCATCTCATTTTGTTGCTCAACCAATTTTTTCCGAACAGAGGAAATTGTTGCTATTTTACTCACATATTTTGAGACCTCAAGAGTTCTTATTTCTCGCTCAACATTTTCTTCATTAAGTAAAACTTCGGCTATTCCTGTTTTTAGATTTACTTCAAACCTAATGTTAATTTCTGGCAATACTTCTTCTAACTTTTCTTTTTCAAAATGTAAAGGGCCGATAATAGCTTTTCGCATGGCATACAACGTGATAGCCCTATACATTGCTCCTGTATCGATATAAATGTATCCCAATGCCTTGGCTAATTGCTTTGCCACCGTGCTTTTTCCGGTAGAAGAGTGCCCATCGATGGCAATAATTATCTTTTTATCTTCCAAATTCTAAAAATTTAAGATCAATCTATACGATTATTCTACTCAAAAATAATCGAAACAATCAAGAAACGATCAATAGACATAAAAAAGTTACATAAAAATAAAAAAGTAATTATAACGGCATCGTATATTCTTATTTCTAAGCAACCCAGCAAACAGGGTACTTCTCAAGAAAATAGTAATTTTTGAACAACAAGAATTGGCCTAATTAGAGGTTACCTACAAGTAAAAAAACAAGTAAATAAATACAATATTCACACTTTATCCGAGTTATTTACCTTTAAACCCTATTGCATGAATATAAGCTACTTTATTACACCTTAAATCGACACATATTAACCTAAAGTAAACACAAATCATGGGCTTTTTTGATTTTTTAAATGAAAAAATTGCAATAGATCTTGGCACCTCTAATACACTTATTACCCATAAAGGCAAAATAGTTGTTGACAACCCCTCTATCATAACGATGAACCAAATCACTGGGAAAATTATCGCTGTGGGTAAAGAGGCAGGTATGATACGAGGAAAAATTAATAAGAATATAAAGACCATTTACCCGTTTAATAATGGAGTGATATCTAATTTTGATGCTGCAGAAAAAATGCTGAAAACGTTTATCAAAAGGTTATCTTCTCTCAATGCGTCAGTATTTAGTTCTTCATATAATATGATAATCTCTATTCCTTGCGGAAGTACAGAAGTTGAAATGCGTGCTGTGCAGGAATCTGCAAAACGACTTAATGCAAAAAATGTATTTCTGATTCATGAACCCATTGCGGCAGCTATTGGTGGCGGTATCGATGTATTGGAACCCAAAGGAAACATGGTAGTAGATATTGGTGGGGGAACCACAGAAATAGCGGTAATTTCGCTTGGAAGAATAATTAGTGGTCAATCGGTGAAGGTAGCAGGTAATGTTTTTAATGAGGATATTATTCAGCAGGTTCGAGAATCTCGTAATCTACATATCGGTGAGTCTATGGCCGAAAAAATAAAAATAAAAGTGGGCTCTGCTATAGATCATTTAGAATCTGCACCAGCAAACATACAAGTTGAAGGAAGAGATCTTCTTACTGGGAAACCAAAACAAATAGAGATTTCATATAAAGAAATAGCAAAAAGTTTGGATAAGTCTATCACACAAATAGAAAATTCTATTATGGAAACATTGTCTGAAATCCCACCAGAGATTTCTGCAGATATCTATAATACCGGAATATACTTAACCGGAGGTGGATCTATGCTTAGAGGTCTTGATCAAAGGCTCTCACGAGCCACAGAGCTTCCAATACATCTTGGTGAACGCCCTCTGGAAACCGTGGTAAAAGGAAGCGATATCGTACTAAAAAACCTGGATCATTACAATAGTGTATTGGTTCAGAATCGACGATAAAATATCGAAAATATTGAATTAAAAAATAGGCTGTCATAAAAAATGACAGCCTATTTCAAATAAATTATTTATCGTTATTTTTTTAAGCTAATACTGCTTGTACTTTATCTGCAGCTTCTTGAAACAAGACTGCACTTTGCACATCTAGCCCACTACTATCGATTAATTCTTTGGCAATATCGGCATTAGTTCCTTGTAAACGAACAATGATTGGTACATTAATTGCGTCTCCCATGTTCTTATAAGCATCTACAACACCCTGTGCCACCCTATCACAACGAACAATCCCACCAAAGATATTGATAAGAATTGCTTTCACATTAGGGTCTTTGAGAATAATTCTAAAAGCAGTCTCAACGCGTTTAGCATCTGCAGTACCACCTACATCCAAGAAGTTTGCGGGCTCTCCTCCTGCTTGTTTAATCAAATCCATAGTTGCCATCGCAAGACCTGCTCCATTTACCATACAACCAACATTTCCATCAAGATCAACATAGTTAAGACCAACTTCTTTTGCTTCGACTTCGATAGGGTTTTCTTCACGAATATCACGCATGTCTACATAATTCTTATGACGATATAATGCATTGTCATCAAGCGTAACTTTGGCATCTACTGCCATAATTTTATCATCACTGGTCTTCAGCACCGGATTGATTTCAAATAGAGAGGCATCAGAATTTACATATGCTGTATACAAAGCCGTAACAAACTTAACCATCTCTTTAAATGCAGTACCACTTAAACCTAGATTAAATGCCACCCTACGCGCCTGAAAAGGCAATACACCAACAGAAGGATCAATCTCTTCAGTAAAAATCAAATGTGGTGTTTCTTCTGCAACGGTTTCAATATCCATTCCACCTTCTGTAGAATACATAATCATATTACGCCCAGAAGTACGATTTAATAAAACCGACATATAAAATTCATCTGGCTCATTATCTCCAGGATAATACACATCTTCTGCTACCAGCACCTGGTGAACTTTCTTACCCTCTGCAGATGTTTGCGGAGTAATCAAATTCATTCCTATGATTTGCTCTGCAATAGATTCTACTTCTTTTAGATTTTTGGCCAGCTTAACTCCTCCACCTTTTCCTCGTCCACCTGCGTGTACTTGAGCCTTTATTACATGCCAACCTGTTCCAGTCTCAGCAGTAAGTTGTTTTGCTGCTGCTACAGCTTCATTAGCATTTTGCGCAACAATACCACGCTGAATGCGCACACCAAAACTGTTTAATATCTCTTTACCCTGATATTCGTGTAAGTTCATACTATATTTTTTTTACCTTTTTTAGGAGTCTCAAAAATAGGAAAAGTGAAGTTACTGTGCCAATCTTTTCTTGTAAAAAACTTCACTAGAATTTTACGCTTTAAATGATTTAAAATCTTCTTGAAATTGAAGTATGTAGGCATTATAATTTAAAGTCTTCAAAATCGAGGGGGTCAAAGTTTTTAAAATGCCCATTCATCTGGATGACTTCTTTAGTTCTATTCATTTCTCTTACTACCGGAATAGTTATTTTAAGGTGTCCTATCAAATAGTGTAACCTCTCTAATTCACTTCGTAAGGTTAAGAGATGATACTCTTGATGTAATGCCAAACCAATTTTATGCGCCACTTGATAACTTACAAAAGGAATATCAAATACCGGAGGGTTCTCTATGGTAAGCTCAACATATAATATGGCAATATTCTTTAGCAGTTCTTCCTGAAGTTCCTGAGCACTTCTATCATTATCCTCAAGAAATTCTACTTCTCCACCAGCATAAAGTTTCCCTGGTATTTGTTCATAAAAATTTTTAACTCTAAAAATTCGTTTTCCTATACACACAATATCACTTTCTCCTCCCGGATATCTTTTAGATATCTTTTGAAGTTTTACTTCTGTTCCGTAGTCAAGTGTTTTATTTACAAAGGTTGGTATTCCAAAGGAAATCTCTCCTTCTTCACAATCTTTAATCAATTGCTGATACCTTTCTTCGAAAATATGTAGCGGCAGGCGTTCTCCTGGATAAACTACAGTTTGTAAAGGAAAAAGAGGTAACATATTTTTTCGTTAAAAATACTAATTAACTGTGTTTATAACGCTTAAACACACGTTAAAAATCTCAAAATCTATCGTTGTAGTAGATTTTTTCTCTGCTTAGTATTAATATCTCTAATTTTATTGATAATTTCGTAAGCTTAAAATTGTGACACGATGGAAAATGAAAATTTATTAGCAGTAGCAAGAGAGTTTGGGAGTCCTGTTTATGTCTATGACTCGTCAAAAATTATTTCACAATATGAGCGCCTTTTTGGTGCTTTTAAAAAGGTCAAACGGGTAAAACTAAATTATGCTGTAAAGGCACTCTCTAATCTCGCTGTTTTAAAGCTAATGAATTCATTAGGAGCTGGATTAGATACAGTTTCTGTACAAGAAGTGCAATTAGGTTTATTAGCAGGCGTAAAACCTGAAGATATCATTTTTACTCCAAATGGCGTCTCTCTTGAAGAAATTGAGCAGGTTTCGGCCATGGGAGTACAAATAAATATAGATAACCTTTCTATTTTAGAACAATTTGGAACTAAAAACCCAGGTGTTCCTGTATGTATACGTATTAACCCACATGTATTAGCCGGAGGGAACAGTAAAATATCTGTTGGGCACATTGACAGTAAATTTGGCATCTCCATTCATCAAATCCCGCATATCCTAAGAATTGTTGAAAATACGGGAATGAATATTAATGGCATACATATGCACACTGGCAGTGATATTCTGGATGTTGAAGTATTTCTATACGCCAGCGAAATACTGTTTGAAACAGCAAAAAGTTTTAAAAACCTAGATTTTATAGATTTTGGAAGTGGATTTAAAGTACCCTATAAAGCAGGAGATATAGAAACCAATATTGAAGAATTTGGAGAGAAACTAACCAAACGATTTAATTCTTTCTGTAAGGAATATGGAAAAGAATTAACCTTGGGGTTCGAACCTGGCAAATTTTTAGTGAGTGAAGCCGGATATTTCCTTGCCAAAGTAAATGTGGTAAAACAAACTACTTCTACTGTTTTTGCGGGTATTGACAGTGGTCTTAATCACCTGATCAGACCGATGTTCTATGGTTCTCATCATGACATTATCAATGTTTCTAACCCAGAAGGGAGAGAGCGCTTTTACTCGATTGTGGGATATATTTGTGAAACAGATACATTTGCTACCAATAGAAGAATTCCTGAAATTACTGAAGGTGATATTATCGCTTTCAAAAATGCCGGAGCCTATTGTTTCTCTATGTCGAGTAATTATAATTCGCGTTACCGACCCGCAGAAGTGTTATGGCATAATGGTGAAGCTCATCTGATACGCAAACGCGAAGAGTTTGAGGACCTAACCAAAAATCAAGTTGATATTGATATTTTTTCTAAGGTTACCGAGTCGATATCCTAATGATAAACTAACACTATATATAGTAAAGGCACCAGACTAAAATTTGGTGCCTTTGGTTTACACATTTATTCTTTTATTCCTGGCTGTAAAATTTTAAAATCTTCCTTTTCCTTAGCTTCGTCTACCATTCTTTTTACATCGGCTAGTAATTTTTTAGCATCATATATTACCCCATCTTTAACCGTATATTTTACACCTCCAGCACGTATAACTTTATTATCTTCAGTTAATCGAACAGCACCTGTGCCATATAAAACTTTTAGATTCTTCAAGGGGTTTTCATCTACAATTACAAAATCGGCATACTTCCCCACCTCAACAGATCCTATTTTATCAGGAACCCCAAGAGCTTCTGCTCCATTTAAAGTTGCTGATCTTATAATCTCCAAAGGATGGAAGCCAGCTTCTCTAAGCAACTCTAATTCGCGCACATACGCAAATCCATATAGCTGAAAAATAAAACCAGAATCAGACCCCACAGTTACACGCCCTCCTCTATTTTTATATTCATTAATAAAAGTCATCCATAAACGATAATTCTCTCTCCATGCTACCTCTTGTTCGGTACCCCAATCGTGCCAATAGGATCCGTGGGAAATCTTACTTGGTTGATAAAATCGCCACAGCGAAGGCAAGGTATAATCCTCATGCCACTCTGCTCTGCGCGCTCGTTGTAAATCTCTACTGGCTTCATAAATATTAAAAGTAGGGTCAAGTGTAAAATCAAGCTCCAAAAGTTCGTTCATTACTTTATTCCAATGATCTGAATAAGGTTTTGCGGCTTGCTTCCATAGTTTTCCTGCTTCCTCAAATCGATGTTGCTCATTTTGATAATTGTAATCCAAAGGATAGTGTTGTACCGTTTTATCATCAAAAAGAGCCTCTGGCAACCCATACCAGTGCTCCATCGTTGTAAGTCCGGCACGTGCCGAGTTCAATACATTCCAACGTGCTACATCGGTCTGTGCATGATGACAAGCAGAGCGTAATCCTAACTTTTTATTTTCATCTAAAGCTGCTGTCATAATCTCTGGAGCTGCTCCAAAAAACTTAATACCATCTGCTCCTTTCTTTGCATTCTCTCTAACCCAATTTCGTGCCATTTCAACAGTGCTAATCGGTTCTTTACTCCCTTGACCAAAACCTGTATATGCAAAAATACGTGGAGCTATAATTTCATTCTTTTCACTAGAACGTTTTAACTTCAATGTCCAATCAATACCTCTTCCACTTGGTTCTCTAACGGTAGTTACACCATGTGCCATCCACAATTTAAAAACATAATCGGCTTCTGCACCCTGTGCCACACCACCAATATGGCCATGCATATCTACAAAACCAGGCAATATATATTTCCCCTTGGCATCAATCTCCTTGCCTCCTGGTTTTAATTTTGGACGCTTGACTGGGTCAATTGGGACTCCCGGATATCCCACAACAGCAATGTTCTTAATCCTATTATTTTCTACAACTATATCCACCGGACCTCTTGGTGGTGATCCATTACCGTTAATTAGTGTAGCTCCTCTAATTATAAGTTGAGAAAAAGGACCTTCACTTAAGTCTTGAGCTAATGATGATCTGCAAATAAAAAGAATTAGCGCACAAAAAAGATATTTTTTGATATTCATTATAGTTGAAATAGATTATGTGTGACATTAGATAAAGACTAAACTTACAGAATTCATAACACAATTAACAAACTGCTAAGAATAATTTAACTGAGTACTTTCTGTTTATCACTCCTCAATAAACAATTCAAAATACTAAATATTAACATATTAACTAATTTTAAGATAGTTTTTTCTTACTTTTAAAATACACCTAATCAAATCATTTCAATAATGGAAAAATTACACTGAAACTCATTCACCAAAAAGATCTACATTCATGAATCCATTGAAAAGCTCTATAATTTATGGGCAACTACTGAAGGAATCACCTCTTGATTCTAAAAAAGTGCCAAATACAGGACTCCCAACGGTACAGTAAGGAAACCTTCAGAACCTATTCAAAAAGGCGATACGTATACTTGGTGTTGGCATAATTGGGATGGCAAAGAAGAAGAACATGTTTTGGAAGCTAATGGTAAGGATTATATAGAAATATCTTTTGAATCATCGAAGGTCTCTATTCAATTAAAAGAGAGAAACAATGTAACAATCGTTATTCTTACCCAATATGAAATCCCTGTAGATGAAGAAAGTAAGCTAAGAGTACATTATGACTGTAGTAATGGCTGAACTTTTTGGCTTGCTAATTTAAAAGCATATATAGAACATGCCATTTTGCTAAATGAAACAGAAATAGACTTGCAAAAAAATGAACTAGCAGGTTATGAATTTGTAAACATATAAACAAAAAATTTCTTGAAACCAAGTATCTCTGATACAGAGCCCGCCTGAATGACCTAGTCCGGTAGCTCATTGGAGAGTTATTTAGGGCTAAAAGCTTTTAATGTTTCTAATCAAATGCTCTAAACCATTGACTTTAAGTTCATAAATAGTTTGCAACTGTTGCCCTAACAATCCTTTTGGAAACCCTTTGTTATGATACCATACAACGTAATACTCTGGAAGGTCAATAAGGTACCTGTCCTTATATTTACCAAAAGGCATCTTGGTATGTGCTAATTTTACTAAAAAATCCTTTGAAGGTTGAATATTCATAATGAATATAGGAGAGATTTATTTACCATAATCCCTATAATACCACATGAGAGTTTGTATTTTTTTCTCCCATTTTTTCTGGTTGACTCTATTTCTGGAGTGATCCGTTTCTTCGTCATATCTCTGCTGCATATTAATCCGCATTCGTTCTACTAACTTATACATCTTATTAAGATCTCTTCTAATATTTTTACCTGCATTGTACTCTTTAAGTCTTTTTCTCATAATTCGAGCATGCAATTCAGAAATATCAAAGTGTAATTGTTCGTGAACAAGTAAATGATCAGACATTTGACCACGCTTTACCCAAGATAAGGACGGATAGCAAAAACTATCCACCTGGTAATTTAATTCGATATCACCTTTATCCTTGCCATAAGACCATTGGTAGGTTATCCCTGTATTAACACTAGCATCAAAAGTACTGGTCATTTCTGGTCTCCCTCTAAAATCTGACCAAGCTAATTCACTTCTTTCAGTGTAAGAGAACTTTCCGACATAACCATTATTATTGGCAACAAATAAAAATAAAATAATAGTAAAGTACTTACTCATAATTGTAACAATTATGCCCAACCAAAAGTTATATTTCTCTTTCTATTTAATTGTGCTGGGGGTACAATATGGGGCAAATATCGCTAGCACTCTTCAAAACAGATTTATTTTTTAACTTCTAAATATAAATAATTTCAGAATTTAACATAAATTATTTTCCTATGTATTCCCTACAATTCTGTACAATCAATTATAATGCCAAGAGAAAACGTTTCTATAAAAAAATCACAAAAAAAAGTTAATCTTAACAACCTCAAATATATAGAAAAATCTCTTTTTATTCTAATTGATTTTATATTTTTATTTAATACAAAAACAAATTTCTGAAATAATACAAGTACAGTTTCATTTTATTTAAAATTGATTTTCAGTAAGTTAATCAACAAGAGTTAACTTCAGATCATCATCAAACTTAATTAAGTACGTAGCATTATTATAGTATCCGCCTATTATTTTTTTGGTATAGCTAAATTTATTTTCAACATATTCTGTTGTACCCTCAAAAGAAACACCATGATACAGATCATCTGCAGCCCCAAGTCGCATTAATATATCATAGGCAATATCAAAACCGCGTACTGCCCAATTATTAGGATCTGTCCCGTATTGTTCTTTATACTTTTTTGCAAAGGGTGTTACTTGTTTATTACCATCAACTTCTTCTTGATCAAACTCTTTATCTACTGAAGGATAGTGCAAATGAAGTTTTGATAAATATTCATTCTTAACACTGTCATCATCAAAAGCACTATTTTTATCAGAAGTAAACAATGTTATTTTATGACTTTCTGCTTTAGCATTTAATAGTGGGATAACATTACTTAACATCGCCACATCGTTTGACTCAAGAAAAACCCAATTTGGCTTATTTCCGACCAAAACTTTGTTAAGGTGCACTTCATAGAGATAGTTTCCTTCTTCGATTCTAGCGACTTTTGCCTCCGGAAATTTTGCAATCAATTTTTCCTTGATTTCCTCGTACTTTTTACTTTGCTGTACTATTATTACGATATTTTTATCGGTAGAATCACTATCTACATAAGACATTATCCTTTCTTGTAGCATTACATCGGTAGGTCTGGTTTGAAAGAAATTATCGTATAAACTTGATTCTTTTCTTGATGCAGGAGAAAAAACGGGTGTATTATACTTTTTAAGCTCTGCAGCAACAGTTTCTAGGTTGTTTTGATACAATGGCCCGATTACCGCGTCTGTTTCTTCAAATTTGTTATCGCTAAGTAATTTTTTAAGATACGCTGTGCTACTATTTTTCTTAGTATCAAATACATTAAGCTCTGTTGTTATACCCCTGGTTTTTGCCGAGTCTACCGCTATCAAGATACCGCTATACAAATCCAGTGCTATCCTAAGGCTTTGTTTATTCTTAAGGTGCTCTTCAGTTTCTTTAATAGCTTCAAAATTTAGGGTATCTAAACTAAAAGGCAGCATTATTGCTACTTTCTTCGGTTTAAAATTATATAATTTACTTGCCAAATTAAGATACTGCCCTTGAGTGATATCAACAGCCAATGTATCTTTGGGTATCGTAATTACCATACCTGCTTTTAATCCTTCTCTTAAATAAGGGTTCATTTTAAACAATGAATCTGAAGAAATGCCTGTACGTTTTAAAATCCCAAAAATGGTTTCCTTCGGCTTCACTTGGTATAATTCAAACCCTGATTGTATAGAGTCTTTTAAGGAAACAAAAATAGTTGTTGGCACTGTGATTTCTATACCTATCGGTAAATCTGGGTTCATACCTGGGTTAAGTTGCTCTAATTGTGTAATTGTGACCCCATGTCTTCTTGCTATTCCGTATTTTGTGTCTTTTGGTTTCACAATATATTGGGTAGTAGTTGTAAGTCTACTACTAATACTATCGACCGCTATTGGTTTTATAATTGATTCTTTAGCAAATACCGGTATTCTAATTTTGTCCTTCTTCTTTATCTGCTCAGAATACAACCTTTTATTTTGCCTTTTTATATCTTCTACGGTTACTTTATATCTTTTGGCTATGCTATATAATGTTTCTTTTCGTTTTACTTTGTGTGTTATAAAACGAATAATTTTGGGTTCTTCGGGGATTACTTTGAGACTATCCAGGATCGAGTCTTTATCTTGTTCACTAGCACCATCAATTGCAGTAGGGTCTTTTTTCTCAATTTCACCTACTCTAAGAATTTGTCCTAAGTTAATTCCGTTAACTGCTTCGGGATTCAATAAATAAATAGCCTCTGGCGTCGTGTTATATTTCTTAGACAGGCTGTAGACGGTATCTCCTTTTTCTACAACATGGGTCTTAAATTCTTGATCGTTTACCACAGGAATGGCCAGAATTTCTCCTTCCTTAATTCCATCCTTGGCAGTTGGATTGATTTTATAGATTGCTTCAGGTGTTGTATTATAACGTTTCGCTATTCTATATACGTTTTCACCTTTGGTGACTGTATGTGTCTTATACTGCTGTGCAATGGCTGCATTACCAATCATTAGTAATAGAAAAAACAATAAAAACTTTTTCATCTAAATTTATTTTTAATTCCCCAATTTCAAAATTACGATATAGTCACGTGCTATTCCCACTCTATTGTGGCAGGAGGTTTTGAGCTAATATCATATACTACTCTATTAACGCCTTTTACCCTGTTTATTATTGTATTGGATGTTTTTTGTAAAAATTCATAGGGAAGATTTACCCAGTCTGCAGTCATTCCATCGGTACTTTCTACAGCTCTCAGCGCTACACAATTTTCATACGTACGTTCATCTCCCATTACTCCTACACTTTGCACCGGTAATAAAATTGCTCCCGCTTGCCAAACTTTATCATACAATCCATTTTCTTTTAATCCATTAATAAAAATTGCATCTACTTCCTGCAAAATACGAACTTTATCGCTGGTAATATCTCCTAATATTCGAATTGCTAATCCTGGTCCTGGAAATGGGTGTCTACCCAGCAATCCTTTATCCATATCCATAGATGCACCAACACGTCGCACCTCGTCTTTAAACAACATCTTTAAAGGCTCAACAACCTTCAGTTTCATAAAATCTGGCAAACCACCAACATTATGATGGCTTTTGATTGTAGCACTAGGACCACCAGTTACCGATACGCTCTCTATCACATCCGGATAAATTGTTCCTTGTGCCAACCATTTTACATCTTCTATAGCATGTGCTTCATCATCAAAAACTTCAATAAACACTCGCCCAATAGCCTTTCGTTTTTTTTCCGGATCACTTTCTCCTGCCAAAGCTTCCAAAAAACGTGCCGAAGCATCTACTCCTTTAACATTAAGCCCCATACCTTCATAACGATCCAGTACTGTAGAAAATTCATTCTTTCGCAACAATCCATTATTAACAAAAATACAATGCAAATTTTTACCTATAGCCTTATGCAACAACATGGCTGCAACCGAAGAATCAACACCTCCAGAAAGCCCTAGCACGACTTTATCGTTACCAAGTTGCTCTTTTAAGTTACTAACTGTTTCCTCTACAAAAGAATCTGGGGTCCAGTCCTGAGCAACACCAGCTATACTCACTAAAAAATTTTCTAAGAGTTGTGTGCCATCTTTGGAGTGATATACTTCTGGATGAAATTGAATCGCGTAGGTCTCTTCACCGTCAATCTTAAATGCAGCATTCTCAACATCATGTGTACTCGCCAAAAGCTCACCATTTGTTGGTAATTCTTTTATAGTATCACTGTGACTCATCCAAACCTGTGAGCCTTCCGAAATGTTTTGAAACAATTCATTATCGCTAACATAAGACAAATTTGCACGCCCATACTCACGCGTGTTCGATTCTGCTACTTGTCCTCCTCCAAAATGAGCGAGGTATTGTGCCCCATAACAAATACCTAATAATGGTTTTTTTCCTCGTATTTCAGAAAGATCAGGATGAGCTACATTATCCCCACGAACGGAGAGTGGACTACCCGATAATATTACAGCACTGTAGGCTTCAATATTTTTTGGAGGTTTGTTGTATGGATGTATTTCTGAATAGATGTTGAGTTCTCTTACCCGACGCCCAATAAGTTGTGTAACCTGTGACCCGAAGTCCAGAATAAGTACCTTGTTGTTTTGCATAGGCAAAAATATAATTAAATTCAGAACCCTGAAATCCTAAATCAGATAATTTTTAACAAGCTTATTATTTTTATAAAATCTTATTTATGAATATTCCTTCAATTCACATAAACTTTGAAAAAACCTTGTACGCCTTAAAAACACATGTAACTTTTTCATTTATAAGTAACTAAATTATAATTCGTATTTTAGAAGAACAAATATTGCTATCATGAGAGGTTCTTTTCTTTTTTTTATTGCAATATGCTTTATTTTTTCTTTAGATACTTCTGCTCAGTACAATGAGATGCTAGATAGTCTTTTGATAGAGTATAAAAAACAGGGCAACTCCAAAGAAAAGATAGGCACCTTATTCTACCTATTTAATGCAACTATATATTCAAAACCTTCAGACGCAAAAAAATATGCTATAGAGCAACTCGCATTAAGTAAAAAACTAAATGACAAAAAGGGAATTGGGTTAGCTAATTATAATTTAGGAATATATTATGCCAATAAATCAGAACTTGATTCGGCTACCACAAAGTATGAAGAAGCTCTCAGACAATATACAGAAAATAGCGATACTATAAATCGCGCCTCAACATACTCGGCCCTGTCTGAAATTGAGTCAGTACGAGGTAATTATGATCGTGCAATAAATCTTAAAGATTCTGTAATAAAAATATACAGCGATAAAAAAGATTTTTACAGACTTGGGGTCACACAGGGGCAAAAAGGAGTTATCTACATGAAAAAAGGTAGTTACAAAATTGCCTTAGAGCAGTCTCTTCAATCCCTAAAAATATTAGATACTATTAATAAACCTATTCGTAAGGCAGATGCATTGAGCCAAGTTGGAGATATTGAATTTGAGTTAAAAAACCTTCAAAATGCTTTGACCTACAAAAAATCAGCTCTTAAAATTTACGAAAAATATGAAGATGAAGTATACCAAAGTATTACACTTGATCAAATTGGTGAAATTTTAAGCCATCAAAATAGATATAAAGAGGCTTTAAAAGTTCTCGACAAAAGCTACAAAATTGCCACAAAACTAGAAATAAAAAATGTTCAAGCATCGGTATTGGCAAATCAAGGAAAGATTTACAATGCCCTGAATAAAAATATCGAAGCAAAAGAAGTATTCCAGAGAAGTCTTCAGGTATATCAGAAAATTAATGATCCCAAAGAAATCGCCGATAATTTAACCCACCTAGCAATACTTGACAAAACCCCTACAGAGGCACTACAAAAGATGAATCAAGCTTTAAAAATAGCCGATAGTATTGGAGCAAAAAAGGAACTTGCAAACACCTACCATATTCGTTCAAAGATTTATGAAAAACTAAATAACCTTGCTCTTGCTCTCCAGGATTATAAATCATTTAAAACTATTAATGATTCAATTTTCAATATTTCCAAGTCCCAACAAATTGAAGAATTGCGAACTATATATGAAACAGAAAAAAAGGAACAAGAAATTGTCCTTCAAAGAAATGAAATTGCCCTATTGGAGGAAAAAGCAAAGGTAAATAACCTACAACGTATTTTATTGGCATCCGGATTATCACTATCTCTTATCATATTTGGCTTAGGTATTTACGGACTGCGACAAAAAATAAAGCGTAGTAAACTTGAAAAAGAAAAAGTAGATGCAGAGCTTGCATTTAAAAAGAAAGAGCTTACCACCCATGCTTTGCATTTGGCAAAAAAGAATGAAGTATTAGAAGGGCTGAAGCAAAAAGCCGAAGAGCTTAAAACATCCGAAAATGGTCATAGTGGTTATCAACAATTAATAAGAACAATCAATTTTGACCTACAGGATGACAACAACTGGGAAAATTTTGCCAAATATTTTGAAGAAGTTCATAAAGACTTCAACGGTAACGTCAAGAAAAAATATCCTAACGTAACATCTAATGAACTTCGATTAATGGCGCTTTTAAAAATGAATTTATCCTCAAAAGAAATTGCCAATATTTTAAATATTTCTCAGGAAGGAATCAAAAAAGCACGATATAGACTTCGTAAGAAACTTCAAATAACTACTGATGATTCTCTTCAAGATGTGGTGTTAAGTCTTTAGTTATAGGAGGTTTAGATCCCTGTCCACCCTTTGTCATTTATTTAATTTTTAGGTGTCCACCCTTTGTCCACTACATATTTTTTTTAACTGAAAACCAGTGCCTTAGGTTTGTAGTGTCATTAAGTTGACACATACCGTTTTGTGGTGTTCTGTCCGAATGGGGCTGCAGACTCTAGCGGGCAGATCACACAAAACAGTAACTATCAATAAACCACAAAACATTTTATTATGAAAACTCGTAAAAGAAACTTGGGAAAATTATTACTATTCCTTTTCACCGGATTGGTAATGGCATGTAGTAAAGATGACGGAGATAGTTTACCTCCTACAACCGGAGTTGAAGAGCTTCCGGGTATAAATTTGGATGAATTTGAAACTGATCCTGGAGAAATTGGTATTAGCATAAATGCTAGAGGTATTGCAAGGAAAGGATATAAACCTACTATAGCCGATATTGTTGTCACTGCCTCAACGGGTGACTATAGTCAAAAAATTGTATTTGATGAATTTAACAATATTGCTACATTATCATTTAAAAACGAAGATCTTTCTGAAGAAGCTAGAACAGAACTTAAAAATGGTGTCCCTGTAACTATTAAAGTCCTAGATGAAAGTAACACCCAAATATCTTCAAAAGATATTTCCAAACTTTCTTTTACGCCAAGTCCCTCGGAAGAAGAAATGCCCTCAGATAATCTTGAAGATTTATATGCTAAGGTAAGTATAAGGGAAGAAATAAAACACTTTGTCCAAATCGTTACAGGTGACAGTGATGAAATTTACGGAGCTCCGAATTCCTTATTGTTCCCAAATACCGTTCTATTAAACACTCCAATAATAGTAAGTAATTTGGCCGATTTGGATTACACTTCAGAAAGCGCAGAAACTTTCACCTCTTATAGATTCGAAGAAATTCCTGGTGAAGAAGGTGTATTTACTATTTCCGTTCATAATGGTGATGATATACACTATTTATATATTGTTCCCGCAAATTCAGAGCTTCGAATTCAGAGTAAGGCAAATTTGATTAGAAATGGGGGCAACAATACAGGAAATCCTCCTAATTATAAATTTAAAATTGAAAAAGTTGAAGCAGGATTATATATCATAACTCCAACATTTACAGGTAACCCCTTGGCACTTATAAATGATCGTTTAAATGCAGGTAATAGTAATTCGGATCCTGCCTTCTTCAGGATTCTATCTTTTGATATTGATTGGGATATACAACCCATAGAATCTAAATTTATGCATCCAATACTTCCTCCTTCAACAACTTCTGAAGCTTACAATAGTACATTAAGAAACTGTAGTAGTGGTGGACTTCAACAAACAGTCGGTAGATCCGAATCTTTAGAAACTAGAGAAATATTAGGTTGGGCAGAATCAATGTCGGTAAGCACTACTCAAGACTATTCGGTCTCTGTAACTATTGAAGCTGAAGTTTCAACTAAATTCTTTGGTGCAGGAGGATCAGTAAAAAGTTCGGTCACAGGAAGCTATGTATTTAGCAAAACCAGAACTCAGACTAGTACAAGATCAGGAGGATATGAAGAAACCAGGACTACAGAAATTTCTACTGAACGTACCCAGGAAGTACCTCCGGGAACTGCAATAACAGTCGCCGATGTTTACCAAACTTATGAAAATGTAAGAATCCCATATGTGCAAAGATTCAGAATAAAAGGAAACTATCAGGAAGATGGCAAAGCATTAACCGGACAAGAAATAACTACACAGTTTGCTTTCAACAGTTTCACAGGAGTAATTACAGATGTCCAAAATGACTATATAGAGGTTACAGTACGAGGTACCAATGTTATAAACAGGTTGATAGAAACAGAGACAATCTCCAAAGATATTGAAGGAGCGTGCAATAACTAATAATTTTAAATTATTCATAAAAGGCAACCAGATTTGGTTGCCTTTTTTTGATCCTCCTCTATAAATTGATTAACTTTATAAGACCAACATCAACCATAATAAGTCATGACCGAAATCATCTTCTCTACAATCATAAATGACCTTAAAAAAGCTATAGAAAGTAAAGGACACCCTTTTAAGTATTTCACATTGGCAACCTCAAGTATCAATGGCACGCCAAGGCTAAGAACTCTTGTCCTTCGGGAAATAGACGAAGATTTAAATCTTACCGTATACACTGACAAAAGATCAAAAAAAATTACACATATTAATGAACATAATACGGTAAGCCTTCTTTTCCTTGATTCAGAAAGGTTAATCCAACTCTCTATTCGAGCTACGGCAGAAATTGTTACAGACGATAGAACTCTAAAAAACATTTGGGAAGAGGTTCCTCAGAAATCGAAAAAACAATACACTACAAAACTTGCTCCAGGAGAGGAAATTAGAGACCCCGAACAGATAGATTTTCTCGAAGAAAAACATTTCTTCACTGCTATTAAATTAGTTCCGAATAAAATAGAATATCTGCGACTCAACAGGCCCAATCACATTCGGGTTTTATTCAAAAAAGAAAATAACAAATGGAAGGGTACTTATTTAGTGCCTTAGCATTTCAGCACCAGGAATTCGCCACTAAGTGGATCCAAATGTTCAATCAAAGTTGGGATCAACTTCTCTCCATATTCAAGATACATTTCAGAAAAGTTAAGGGTGCGTTCTTGTAGGCTTTGGTTAGGAAATAATTCATTTTGAATAGTTGTTAATCGCTTTACGTGGTCACTCAATTTGCGACGTTGGGCTTTGAGCAAACGTTTCTCAAGCATATCCAAACCTTTAAGCTGTTTTACCTCTTGTGCATTTACCGCATTAACAAAAGTAACATCGGTTTGTTTTGCTAGTTCGTACATCGCTTTGAACTGTTCTTGTAAGTGTTTGCGTTGCGGATCAAAATTGATATCAATATTAGAAATACGTCGAACTTTTCTATTAATCAGTTCGTGTTGTTTTAAAAACAATTCGGTATCAGATACTTTCAGTTTTTTGATTTTATCCGCTTGCTTTTGTGATTGAATAAGTACCGAATTACGAAGTAAAAGTATCGGAAAGGAGACACCAACTTCTTCAAAAAAATCTTTTAGTTCAAACCAATAGGCCTGCTCTCCTCCTCCTCCAATATAGCATAGGTTTGGCAAGATCACTTCTTGATATAAAGGACGCATCATCACATTGGGGCTAAACCTTTCAGGAAACTCATGGAGTTCTTTTAATAGCTCACTCTTGCTCCAAGAGATATCGGTTTCGTTTACAAAATACCTTCCTTCTTGTTCTATGATTCTTTCGCGAATACCTTCTGCCAGATAAAAAAGATTGATTTCTCTTGGGTTCACCTGGACTTTATACCCTAATTCTCCTAGTTTATTGGCCTTTGGCAATACTTTTTTATAAGACACCTGATCCAGAAGCTCTTTTTCTACATAAGGAATAAAAAGACGCTTTAATTCTCGATCATCTCCATCTACTGTTACCAATCCGTATTCTTTGAACAGTTCATTAGCAAGGTATCGAGTAGCTTCAGCTAGTGTAGTATGTTTTAGGTAAGCCTCTTCAAAAAGTGTTTTTAGTCGTTCAGCATTCTGTCCTGTTCCAATTTCCGAAGAAAAAATCTCAAAAACCTTGTCCAGTCCTTTTGTATCAAAAACACCTACCGCTCCTCCATCTTTACGATTCCATTGTATCTTCTTTCCAAAAAGGTTAAAATAATTAATCTCTTCAAAGTCATGATCTTCCGTCGCCATCCAATATATCGGTACAAAGTCATATTTGGGATATTTTTCCTTTAAGATCTTTGTGAGATTAATTGTAGAAATGATCTTGTATAAAAAATAAAGAGGGCCTGTAAAAAGATTTAATTGATGCCCTGTGGTAACTGTAAATGTAGTGTTCTTTTTTAGTAAATTAATATGCTCTTCTGTAGCTTGAGAATAAGTAACATCTTTATATTGATTTTTTATAGAATCAACCAATACCTTCCTGTTTTCGCTAGAAAATGATTGTCCTTTATCTTCTATCTGGCCTTCAAAATTTTCTAGTTTCGGGAAACGATTATAAAATGGCTGTAATTCAGCTTTTTGATCTAAATAATCACAAATAAGGGATGAAAAGTAATTCGTATCTCTAAACGGAATACAGTCACTAGGCATAAATTATTCTTTTTTTGAGAGGTTAAACCCGGATTATACATTAAAAAAATCTATTACAGCTTGAAACTACTTCAAATCCTGAGCTTCGCAACATTTTCAAATTTAACCAGAGCGGTGCTATGCAAAAACTTGTAAAATGTTAGGCTTTATTGCACTTTCAACCTTCATCACGAAGTTTTAATGCATAATCCGGGTTAAATATACATTAGATTGTTATTGTAAATCCTAAATTTTAGTTAATACCAATAATATCCTAAATTTAACTCGGTATTTTACCATTTTATAAAATTTTAATCAATCAATGAAACAATTACTCTTTACGCTCTTTGTTGTAACGACAACGCTAACTTACTCACAAAACAAATTACAATCTCCCGCAGAATTTTTAGGTTATGAAATAGGTGCACAATTTACACGTCATGCAGATGTAGTAGATTATTTTACTCACGTAGCCGATAATTCGGATATGGTTACCTATCACACCTATGGAAAAACAAATGAGCGCAGGCCATTGACCTATGCCCTTATTTCTACTGAAGAAAATCTAAAAAATATTGAAACCATACGGCAAGATCATCTTAAAAATACGGGTATTGTTGAAGGAACATCCAACCAACAAATTGCCATTGTTTGGTTAAGTTATAATGTACATGGTAATGAGGCATCCAGCACAGAAGCTGCTATGCAAACCATTTACGAATTAATCACCAAAAAATCAGATTGGTTGCAAAACACGGTTGTGATTATGGATCCCTGTATTAATCCAGATGGCCGTGATCGCTATGCAAATTGGTACAACCAGGTTAAAGCAACTCCTTATAATACAGATCAAAGTGCCACAGAACACAATGAGCCATGGCCAGGAGGAAGACCAAATCACTATCTTTTTGATCTAAATCGTGATTGGGCGTGGGCCACCCAGGTAGAAACATCCCAAAGATTAAAGGTGTACAATACCTGGATGCCCCATATTCATGTAGATTTTCATGAACAAGGCATCAACGAACCGTATTATTTTGCACCAGCCGCAGAGCCATTTCATGAAATTATTACGCCATGGCAACGAGATTTTCAGATACAAATCGGTAAAAACCATGCAAGGTATTTTGATGCAGAAGGTTGGCTATTTTTTACCCGTGAGCGTTTTGACTTATTATATCCAAGTTATGGCGATACCTACCCTACTTTTATGGGAGCGATCGGTATGACCTATGAACAAGCCGGTCATGGACGTGCGGGTCTTGGTATCCAAACTGATGAAGGATATGTTCTGACTCTAAAAGACCGCGCACTTCATCATACCACTACAGGACTATCTACTGTTGAAATTTCTTCAAAAAATGCAACGAAGTTGAATACAGAATTTAAAAAGTTCTTTGACAATTCTGGTTTAAAATATAAAAGTTATGTGCTCAAAGGTGAAGCCGATAAGATCAATGCATTAACCAAATTACTTGACAAGCATGAAATAAAATATGGTTTTACCAATGCTACAAAAGTTTCTGGGTTTAATTTTAGAGATAATAAATCGGGTAGCATCAATGCCAGCGGAGCTTTGGTGGTAAGTACCAATCAACCCAAAGGGAAAATGGTAAAAGTACTTTTTGAGCCCAATGCAAAATTAAGCAACCCGCTCACGTATGACATTACTGCTTGGAGTATCCCTCATGCGTATGGATTAGAAGCTATAGCATCTACCTCTTTAATTCTGGCAAACGGAAACCAAAAACAAAACGATATAAATAATAGTTCAAGTCCATCAGGCGCAGGATATATTGCCAAATGGAACAGTTTGGACGATGCCGATTTTATGGCAGCGTTACTTAAAAACGATATCCGGGTTCGATTTAGCGAAAAAGACTTTTCCAACAATGGGGACAGCTTTAAAAAAGGAAGCCTGATCATTACCAAAAGTGATAATCAAACCAATAAAGATTATGACAAAACCGTTGTCGATATAGCCAAAAAGCATAAACGCAAATTATATGCGGCACCTACAAGTTTTTCTACCAACGGAGTAGATTTTGGGTCACCAGATGTAAAATTGATCAATAATCAACGTATCGCAGTTCTAAAAGGAGATTATATATCTTCTTTAAGCTACGGAGAGATTTGGCACTTTTTTGAACAACAACTTAAATTTCCGATCACTTCTATTGATACCGATTATTTTAAAAATGTAGATCTCAGTAAATACGATGTACTCATAATGCCCAATGGCTATTACAACGGTCAAATAGATGAAAGTACCTTAAAAAAACTTAAAGAATGGGTGCAAAAAGGTGGGAAATTAATAGCATTAGCTAGAGCGGTAGGCGTTTTTGCCGATAAAGATGGTTTTGACCTTAAAAAGAATAAACCCGACGAAAAGAAAAAAGATTCTGTTGGCAACCGCATCCCGTATGATCAAAGAGAACGTGAAAGTGTAAAAGATTTTATAACCGGAAGTATTTTTAAAACCAAAGTAGATGCTTCGCATCCAATGGCCTTTGGATATGATGACACTTATTTCACCCTAAAATTAGGAAGCAATTCGTATAAATTACTGGAGAAGGGATATAACATTGCCTATATGGAAAGTCCTGAAAGTGTATCCGGATTTTCGGGTAAAGATGCTTTAGAAAACCTGAATAATTCTTTGGTCTTCGGAGAAACAAGAATGGGGCAAGGATGTATTATTTATATGGTAGACAATCCTATGTTTAGATCCTTCTGGGAAAATGGGAAGCTTTTCTTTGTGAATGCGATATTCTTAGCAAATAATAATAAATTTAGGCTTTAACGTATAGAACTTCAGAAGATAAATCGAAGTTATTTCTTCTTTTTAACTTCAGCAAAAATAACACATCAATTAAACAAAACTAATACGTATGAACACTCAACAAATTTCAAAAACTTTAAAAACAATGGCGCTATGTTCGGTCATTGTTTTGACAAGTTGTAACCAAAAGAAAGAAACTGTGGACACAACCAAGGAAACAGAAAAGACTGACAATATTTTATTGGCAGCATGGACAGGACCTTATGAAGGTACACCGGCATTTGATAAAATGAATCTGGAAGATCTAAAACCTGCTATCGAAAAAGGCATGGAAATCAATCTTAAAGAGATTGATCAGATTGCCAACAATACAGAAGCACCCACTTTTGAAAATACCATTGTTGCCATGGAAAGATCAGGAGAAGAACTCGACCGGGTATTTACTTATTATGGTATTTTAAGTAGCAATATGTCTTCGCCAGAATTTAGAGAAATTCAAAAAGAGATGGCGCCTAAGCTATCCGAATTTCAATCTAAAATCTCACAAAACACAAAGCTTTTTCAGCGTATCAAAACGGTATTCGAGAATTCTAAAAAAGAACCACTAGAAGCAGATCAGCAACGTGTTGTGCAACTAACCTATGAAGGTTTTGCCATGAATGGAGCAGAATTAGATGATGAGAAAAAGAAACGCTACGCGGCAATCAACAAGGAGCTTTCTGAGCTGTATACCAATTTTTCTAACAATATTCTTGAAGACGAAGAAGGCTATGTTACTTACCTTACCAAAGATCAATTAAGTGGCTTATCTGATCCATTGATCAAAGCCTACGGCAAGGCTGCTACTGATCGCGGACAAGAAGGTAAGTATGCTGTTACCAATACGCGATCTTCAATGGATCCTTTCTTAAAATATTCTAACGAAAGAGAACTACGAAAAAAAGTTTGGGAGAATTACTATTCCCGAGGAGATAATGGTGACGAAAAGGATAATAACGAGAATATTTCCAAAATCTTAAAACTAAGAAAAGAGCGCGTAGGATTGTTAGGTCATGATAACTATGCCGATTGGAGGCTTCAAAACCGTATGGCAAAAAATCCTGAAAATGCCATGAAATTGATGAACGCCGTTTGGCCAGCTGCCATCGCCCGTGTAAAAGAAGAAGTGGCCGACATGCAGGCCGTGGCCAATGCCAGTGGAGATAAGATCACGATAGAACCGTGGGATTATCGTTACTATGCTGAAAAAGTTAGAAAAAAGAAATACGATCTCGATTCAGACGAAGTAAAACAATACTTGCAATTAGATAAATTAAGAGAAGCTATGTTTTTTGTAGCTGGCGAATTATTTAACTTCAAGTTTACTCCTGTTGAAGAGGGTAAAGTTTCTGTATTTCATGAGGATGTAAAAGTGTGGGAAGTAAACGATAAAACATCAGGAGATCATATTGGGTTATGGTATCTGGATCCTTTTGCCAGAACAGGAAAACGATCTGGAGCCTGGGCCACGACCTATAGAAGTCATACTACGTTTGATGGTAAAAAGAATGTATTAAGTTCAAACAATTCTAATTTTGTAAAGCCTGCTCCAGGAGAAGCTGTCTTGGTATCCTGGGACGATGCAACAACGTTTTTCCATGAATTTGGTCATGCGTTACACTTTTTATCTTCAGAGGTACGATATCCTACCTTAAACGGAGGTGTGCGTGATTATACCGAGTTCCAGTCGCAGTTATTAGAACGTTGGTTATCTACAGACAAAGTAATCGACAATTACCTTGTTCATTATAAAACAGGAGAACCGATGCCAAAAACACTGGTAGAAAAGATCAAAAAAGCGGCGACTTTTAATCAAGGGTTTGCCACTACCGAATATTTAGCTTCGGCACTAATGGATATGAAATTCCATTTGGCCGATCCTACAAATATTGATGTCGATACATTTGAAAGAGAAACCCTTACCGAGTTAAAAATGCCAAAAGAATTGGTAATGCGTCATCGTACTCCGCATTTTGGTCATGTATTCTCTGGCGAGGGGTATGCTACTGCGTATTACGGATATATGTGGGCCGACGTTTTAACCTCGGATGCTGCAGAAGCATTCGCCGAAGCTCCAGGAGGATTCTATGATAAAGAAGTAGCGGCCAAATTGGTAAAATACTTATTTGCCCCTCGCAATGCCATGGATCCTGCTGAGGCCTATAGAAAATTTAGAGGTCGCGATGCCAAAATTGAAGCTTTGATGAAAGACCGAGGATTTCCGGTAACCAAATAAGATTACAGAGTACAATGTAATTAAGAATAGAGACAGCAAAGCCTGCCTGCCATTTTTGGTAGGCAGGCTTTTTCTTAGTAAAGAACCTCGGGGCAAGCCCACGAGGCATTTGTAAGAAACTGATTTTTGATTTCGAGGCAAGCCTCCTTTAGCATTTAAATCTCGATTATCGAGTAAAAAACGTGAGTTCGGTTTAAATTATATTGATCATCAGTTCTCCCAGAGGGAGAGGAAACTCAAATAGCTCATTAATAAATTTTTATTATAATATTCAAATTTATTTTATCCCAAACTCGCGCTAAAAAGATTACTTCACTACACTCGCAATGACGAATTGTATCATTTGTTTGAATTTCTATTATAAGCAACGCAACTGTTTCTGTAATTGATCATCTATCAAGAAAAACAATTACAGAATGAAAAAACTACTCTTCACACTACTCTCAGTTTTTATTTTGTTTTCATGCTCAAAAGATAACGAATCCGCTACTCAAGCAGAATCTCCATTCAAAGCAGATCAGTACCCACAGAAATGGCAATTGGTAAAAATGACCGGAATGGTTGCCAACGTACCACCCGCCACTGGCACTGATATGGAATGGCAAGAATATTACTTATTGCAATCTGACGGAACATTTATCAAATCACGTGATCGGAAAAACAGAACTATTACGGTAAATGGAACGTACAAGTTTGTAGAAACTTCTGAAGGAACATACATAGTATTTACTCATGAATCTGAAAGTACACTGATTTGTAATTGTTCTACAACTCTTACAGAATCTCTTAGAGTAAATTCTGAAAAAGAATTGATAGCAACTTGTTGGGCTTGTGATGGTCCGGGGTTATTTTATGAAAGAATAGAATAAAAAAGGCTTAAACACTTGCTAATCTTAATCAAAAATTAAACATTAAATTATTTAAATACTGTATCTTTTGGACAGTTTTATACACCATAAAATTCTATGTCCAGTCCCATAAAAACATACGAATTTGTAGACCAGTTGGATGCCCATCTGTCTTTTGATATCAAACCAATGGAAGATATCTATAAGGCAAATCATGGAAAACTCACTGAACCCCATCGTCATAATTTCTATACCATACTTTTGATTAAAAAAGCAGAAGGAACGCATCGAATCGATTTTAATGAATATGCATTAGAAAACAACCAAGTATTTTTTATTAGCCCTGGGCAAGTACATCAGATACAAGAAAAACAAAAGTCTTATGGTTGGGTGATTACCTTTTCCAGACAATTTTTGGAAGAAAACAATATTGACTATTGCTTTATTGAAGATATTAACCTGTTTACAGCTTATGGTGAAGCTCCCCCACTATTTTTAAACCCCGCACGGCAAGAACTTCTGGATCGCTATAGCCAACAGATGTATGAAACGCAAAAATCCTATATCAAATTTAAATCCCAGGCGCAGGGTGCATTAGTAAAGCTTTTTCTAATTGCCTGTAACAATATTTGCAGTCTTGACGAAAGAAATACACAGCAACTACAGGCTGGTGCTACTATTCTGAAGGATTTTAAAAACCTGGTAGAGGATCGCTTTTCAGAATGGCATTTGGTGCAACAATATGCAGAGGCACTACATGTCACCCCAGATCACCTTAATCGCACCATAAAATCATTGATTGGCAAAACCGCAAAAGAATATGTACAATCTCGTATTACCATTGCTGCCAAAAGGATGTTATTCTTTTCGGAACAAACTACCAAAGAAATTGCCTACACCCTTGGTTTTTCTGAGCCTTCAAACTTCAGTAATTTTTTCAAGAAAAGTACCGGAATGTCACCTTCTGTATTCAAAAATAATGGCAATGTCGGATTTTGATATGACTTGCTCGTATTCTTGCATTTTATAACCCTTTTAGAAGTGGCAACTTTGTAATGTAAAAAAAGATAACCATGAACTCATTTTATCTTTTTGTTTTAAGTCGAAAAGTTTGGCTTTTGTGCCATAAAGAAGATATTTTTTCTTGGAATAGCCATAGCTACGATAATAAAAAATAACGAGGTTAGGGTGCAAAATGTAAATTTAGAAGGCAAAAGAAAAAGTTAAAAGGAGTTCACTATAAAAGAAAGGATAAGAAATGAAAACGATAGTGCATAAAGCAGATACCAGAGGAAAAGCAAACCATGGGTGGTTAAATTCTAGTCACTCATTTAGTTTTGCCAATTATTACAATCCCGAAAGAATGAATTTTGGAGTTCTAAGAGTATTAAACGATGATACGGTAGCGCCTGGAATGGGATTTGGAAAACATCCACACGATAATATGGAAATTATCTCCATTCCGCTAGAAGGTGATTTAGAACACAAAGACAGCATGGAGAACACCACCGTGATCAAAGAAGGTGACATACAGGTAATGAGTGCTGGAACGGGAGTTTTTCATAGTGAATACAATAAAAATTCTGATAAAGAGGTCAAGTTTTTACAAATTTGGGTGATCCCCAATCAAAAAAATGTTGTGCCTCGATACGATCAAATCACCCTGAACCGAGATGATCTAAAAAATCAATTAGCACAGATTCTTTCACCAAATCAAGATGATGATGGGGTATGGACTCATCAAAATGCATGGTTTCATTTGGGTGAATTTGAGGCGGGAAATACTGTTTCTTATGAATTAAAAGATCCAAATAATGGCGTATATGCCTTTGTTTTGGAAGGAGATATGACTATTGAGAGTCAAAAATTAAATAAAAGAGATGGATTAGGCATCTGGGATACTGACAAGATTGAAATCCTAGCCGATAGTTCATCAAAAATATTATTAATGGAAGTACCAATGTCTATATAAAAAATGTATTGCAATGAATCTAATTGAAAACTTAAAATGGCGTTACGCCACCAAAAAATTTGATCCCAGCAGAAAAGTTTCTGAAGCTGATCTTGAAAAAATCAAAGAAGCAGTCTCACTATCTGCTTCTTCATATGGTTTACAAGCCTACAAAGTTCTAATTATTGAAGATCTGGAATTACGCAAGAAACTGCAACCAGCCTCTTGGGGTCAATCGCAAATAACTGATGCTTCGCATTTGGTAGTGTTTTGTAATTATACCAAAGTAAATCCAGAAGTCATTGACGGTTACTTAAAACTAAAAGCAACTACCCAAGGCCTCAATTTTGAAGATTTAAAAGGATACGGAGACTTCATGAAATCCAAAATTGGTGCGTTACCCGAGGACGCCGTAAAAGCATGGACTGCAAAACAAACGTATATCGGTCTGGGAAATCTACTGGCAGCCTCTGCTGAATTAAAAATAGATACCTGCCCTATGGAAGGTTTTGAATCAGATCAATACGAAGAAATCCTGGGACTATCTAAAAAAGGATTATCTGCTGCCGTAATCGCGACCATAGGATATCGATCTAAAGAAGATGCAACCAAGGATAGCAAAAAGGTGCGTAAACCTGTTACAGAATTGTTTGAAACCATAAAATAATTATTGGCATGCGCCATTTTTGAAAAGAGGTTCGAAAACGGGCCTCTTTTTTATTCAAAAATATTAATCTATCTTTAAACAAGGGCAACATTAACACATCATGATACACAAAGTTTTTACAATAGCACTACTACTCTTTGTAGCGAGAATATCGCATGCTACAGCACAAGACAAATTAGATCATAAGTATAAAGAATTCGATTTTTGGATTGGAGAATGGGATGTCTACAAAAATGGCACAGACTCTATTGTTGGCAAAAGTAAAATTGAACGCATAATAGATGGAAAAGCAATCAAAGAGTCGTATCACTCTACCACCTCCAAATATCATGGTACGAGTTTAAACAAATACAACCCCAAAACAGATCAATGGGAACAATTTTGGGTTGATAATGGTGGATTAACCTTGCATATTAAAGGAAACCTGGAAAATGGTAAAATGATATTACAAAATGAGGTTATTACTAAAGAAGAAACTTTGTCTAACAAAATAAAATGGCAAAAAAATGAAGATGGCACCGTAAGGCAAACCTGGTATCAAAGCAAAGACCAGGGAAAGACCTGGACAGCAGTTTTTGATGGAAAATACAGAAAAAAAGAAAGGTCAAGGTCTTAAAAAAATAAATATTGTTTACAGAAAAACATCTCCAAATTTTTTAAAATTTTATTATCTTGGATATATAATTACTCATGTAACCATCGTCAAAATAGTTTTTAGTTAGTTTATTAATTAAAATTAAAACTATTTTTTTCATGAGTGTATCCAGCACCCCCTTTACGCATACCGAACTTACCTTTCAAGTTATGGTAGATGCTTCTCCTAATGCATTGGTTCTTGTTAACCAAGAAGGTAAAATAGTATATATTAATGCCTTTTCGGAAAAACTTTTTCAATACGATAGAGCCGAAGTTATCGGTCAGAAAATCGAAATATTAATGCCCGCAAGGTTCGAGAAATACCATCCTGGCTTGGTAAAATCATTTTTCACCAATCCCCAATTCAGAAGAATGGGTGAGGGTCGTGAATTATTTGCCCTGAAAAAAGATAAAACTGAATTTCCGGTAGAGATTGGCCTTAACCCTATTGTTACCGTAGACGGAACTTTGGTTTTGGCAACTATTATGGATATTACCGAGAGAAAAAAAGCAGAAGAGCGTTTTCGTTTGGTGGTAGAATCTGCACCTAGTGCTATGGTTTTGGTGGACAAAAAAGGGGTTATAAAACTTGTAAATTCACAAACTGAGAAATTATTCAGGTATCGTCGCGAAGAATTGCTCGATCAAAAAATAGAGATGTTGCTTCCCAAAGAAATACGAGGTCATCATCCAAAATATAGAAAAGAGTTTTCTAAAAATCCCGAGGTTCGAGCTATGGGCGCCGGAAGAGATCTTTATGCTGTTGATCGAGATGACAACAAATTTCCTGTAGAAATTGGCCTTAACCCTATTGATACTTTTGATGGTAAAATGGTTCTTGCTTCGATAATTGATATTACAGAAAGAAAAAAAGCAGAAGAAATTTCGGCCAAATACACCAAAAAGCTTGAAAATAAAAATAAGGAACTTGAGCAGTTTACCTATATCGCTTCCCATGATCTGCAAGAACCTCTTAAATCTATTACTGGTCTAACCGAAATATTAACCGAAGATTATAAGGATAAATTAGATGAAGAAGCCAGGGATTCACTTTCTTTTTTAAATGAATCTACAGAACGTATGAAACAATTAATCAATTCATTACTGGATTATGCACGTTTGGGGCAAAAATCAAAACTTGAACAAATAGATTGCAACGAACTTATTAAAGTTGTTAAAGAGGACCTTGTTTCTTTAATTTCTGAAGCCAATGCAAGTATAGAAATTGAAACATTACCTACCCTTTTTGGTTATCGAACCGAGCTGAGATTATTATTTCAAAACCTGATTAATAATGCTATTAAGTTTAGAAAAGAAAACATACCTCCTGTTATTAAAATTTCTGCATATAAACAATCTAAAGCATGGCAATTTAAGGTTGAAGATAATGGAATTGGTCTGGACATGAAATTTGCAGATAAGATTTTTACCATTTTTCAAAGACTCAATTCTAAAGATAAATATCCCGGAACCGGAATAGGTTTGTCTCATTGCAAAAAAATTGTTGATTTACATGATGGTGATATTTGGGTAGCATCTGTACCTGGCGAAGGAAGTTCATTTTACTTTACCATTAATACCAAAATAAAATCATAAGATATGAAAAAGATCATTGGCTTAGATTGTATTATACTAGTGGATGATGATAAGATTACTAATTTCATAAATAAACAAGTAATCAAACGCGCAGATTTAGATGTAACCGTTAAGGTTAATAATTCTGTAATTGAAGCGTTAAGTTATCTCCAGGGAATAGACGAACATACTGTTGAAGAATACCCCAGACCAGGAATTATATTCCTTGATATTAACATGCCGGGTATGAATGGCTGGGACTTTATTGATGAATACAAAAAACTACCCGAGCAACAAAAGAAAAGAATTGTAATCGCTATGCTTACTACAAGCATAAATCCTGATGATGAAAGCGTTGCTAATCAAACTCCCGAAATCAACATGTACTTAAAAAAACCATTAACTGTTAAGAAATTAGAAAGTACGATCAATCGTTACTTTCCTATTTTAAGTTAAAACGGCAAATGAATTAGCTAAATAGGTTCTGCATACAGATCAAAGTCTTCGGCTTCATAAATTTTTACGTTGGCAAATTCTCCGGTTTTAAGATAGCATTTGGCAGCATCAATTAACACTTCATTATCCACATCTGGAGAATCAAATTCGGTACGCCCCACAAAATAATTCCCTTCTTTACGATCAATCACTACTTTAAACTCCTGCCCTATCTTTTGCTGATTCAATTCCCAAGAAATCTGAGATTGGATTTCCATAATTTCGTTAGCTCGCTGCATTTTTATTTCTTCGGGAACATCATCTTCCAAATTAAAAGCATGTGTGTTTTCTTCATGAGAATATGTAAAGCAACCCAAACGTTCAAAACGCATTTCTTTTACCCAATCTCTAAGGGTTTCAAAATCTTCTTGTGTTTCGCCTGGATATCCTACGATCAACGTAGTTCGAATTGCCATTTCTGGAACCGCAACTCTAAATTCTTCTAAAAGTTTGGTTGTTTTTGCCTTCGTAGTACCACGGCGCATCGATTTCAATATAGTATCCGATATATGTTGCAACGGAATATCGATATAATTACAAATCTTTGGTTCCTGTTTCATAACCTCCAGCACATCCATAGGAAACCCTGTAGGGAATGCATAATGCAATCGTATCCATTCGATACCATCAACTTTTACCAAAGCCCTAAGCAAATCTGCCAGTTTTCTTTCTTTATAAAGATCTAACCCGTAATATGTAAGATCTTGCGCTATTAAAACTAATTCTTTAACACCATCGGCAGCCAACTTCTCTGCCTCGACCACCAATTCTTCGATCGGTGTCGATTTATGTTTACCACGCATCAGTGGGATTGCACAAAAAGAACAAGGACGATCGCACCCTTCTGCGATTTTAAGATATGCATAGTTTTTTGGAGTGGTGGTAAGACGTTCACCTATTAATTCGTGTTTATAATCTGCCCCTAGTGCCTTTAATAATCCCGGAAGCTCAGTAGTACCAAAATATTGATCAACATCGGGAATTTCTTCTTCGAGATCGGGTTTGTATCGTTCTGACAAACATCCCGTAACAAAGACTTTATCCACGGCACCTTCTTCCTTTTTCTGAACATATTCAAGAATGGTGTTTACAGACTCTTCCTTTGCGTTGGCAATAAAACCACAGGTATTGATCACTACAATGTTTCCTTCTTCTTCATGAACAACCTCTTTATTATTGGCTCTCAATTGTCCCATCAACACCTCACTATCGTACACATTTTTGCTGCAGCCAAGTGTCACCACATTGATTTTATTCTTTTTTAACGTCTTTGTTCTCATATCTTTTCAATAAAGGTGTGCAAAGATACAATGATTCACCAAAGTTTTGTGTATAAATTCAAGAACTCTACATACTAAACAATTTTACTTCATTAAACCTTTTGTATATTGAGAAGTCTAAATCTACAAAACCTTAATCTATGAACAAGAATATGATCTTATTTCTTTCAATTATACTATGCTATTTTTCTTGTTCTGATGACACATCAGAAATGGAAGAGCAAATGCCCATTGATTCCTCAGAATTATATTTTCCGCCGTTAAATTCTGATACATGGGAAACGTTAGCCCCTGAAGATCTGGGATGGAATACAGATCAAGAACAACCACTTTACAGTTTATTGGAGTCTAAAGGAACCAAAGCCTTTATTATTCTGAAGAATGGAAAAATTGTGATTGAGCAATATTTTAATGGTGCCATGGCCTCGGATAATAATCCCTGGTATTCTTCGGCAAAGACATTAACCGCTTTTACTGTTGGATTAGCGCAACAAGAGGGCTTACTAGATATCAATGAACCTTCGGCTACTTATTTAGGAACAGGATGGGCCAATGTTTCTGTAGCGCAAGAGAATAGCATTACTGTAAAAAATCACTTGACTATGACCACCGGACTGGATTATAATGTTTCTAATCAAAATTGTACGGATGCCAATTGCATGACATTTTTAAATGTGCCCGGAGATTTTTGGTATTATCACAATGCACCCTATACACTGCTTACAGAAATAGTTGCAGGCGCTACAAACCAAGCATACAGCACCTTTTTTGATACTAGATTAAAGAACAAAATAGGCATGGATGGGACTTGGATCAGTTTTGGATATGCAAATATATTTTATAGTACTGCCAGAAGTATGGCGCGTTTTGGGCTTTTGAATCTAAATAAAGGGACCTGGGACTCGACAACAATACTTTCTGACCAGGAATATTTTACAGACATGACTACTACTTCTCAAAACCTCAATAAATCCTATGGATATTTATGGTGGTTAAACGGTAAAGAAAGTTTTAGGGCACCGACTTTGGAAGTAGAAATTCCTGGAGAATTAATCCCCAATGCTCCCGATGAACTTATTGCAGGATTAGGAAAAAACGATCAGAAACTTTACATAATTCCTAGTCAAAATCTTGTAATTGTTAGAATGGGAGATGATACCGGAGAAGCTTTGTTAGGACCTTCAAGTTTTGACAATGAATTGTGGGAAAAAATTAATGCCCTAATAAACTAAAGCGATTCTATTAAAAAGAAACCCTAAAAGTAGCATTGGGTGTTATCCCTAAAGAAAGCTCTACTTCTTCCTGAGGTAAGTCTTCCTGATTGATTCTGTAATAATTATTAATAATATTCTCATTATTTGTAAGGTTCCAAATAGATACACCGGTATGGGCTTTAACACCTTTACTGATTTCAAAATCATAGGTAGCAGATACATCTAATCTGAAATACTCGTCTAGCCTACTGCCATTGGCTCCTTGATAATTGATTTGGTTGTCGATGATGGGAGTATCAAAATTCGGCCTTGTAGTGGGCAATCCCGAGTTCCAGTTTACTCCTGCAGAAATTTTTAAATCATTAAAAGAGCAGGACGAGCCTAATGTTATAGAGTGTCTAATATCAATATTATTGGGAAACTCTCGTTCGTCAAAAGAATCAATCAAGTATTGGTTATCTACGAGCGAGTAACTCATCCATGCACTTAGGTCACTAAATCTTTTATTCAATAAAAAATCTATCCCTTTTACCGAATAATCACCAGTTGCTTGTATAAACTCATATTGATTTTGAAAGCCTTGGCTTATTGCTGTTATGTCTTTTACTTTTTTTAGATATCCTTCGGCATTTATTAGCCAACCAAATCTATTATACCGTAAGCCTATAGAAGCCTGTTTACTTTTTACAACAGGAATATCTTCATCATTTGCCAAAATCCATCTACGTTTCTCTATCCCCAAGAAATCATTCTGAAAATTTATAATCTGAGAAGTATTCTGATGTTTAAATTCTGCCAGTACTTCTAAATTAAAATGTTTTAGGAATTGCTGATTATAGGTAACCCTGGGTTCTATGATATGAGAATCAAACTTCTCATTATAATTATAACGTACCCCTACATTTATCGATGTTGATTTTTTAGGCTTATAATATAGTTGAGAAAATAAACTATGAGTACGAATTACCCGATCACGCTTTTCTCTAAAGACAGGTATATCTACATCATTAAGATTAGAAACCCCGGTTTCTATGAGTTGATACCCATTGAGTAACGTAACACCTTTATTAAGATCGAAGTATCCTTTTACTTTAATCCCCGTTTCTGAAACTTTATTTTCTTGTAAAAATCGTTGTTCTTCCTGAATATTAGCATTGATAGACTTTAATCGATAGTCTGTTTCATAAATTTGAATGACCGATCTTAATTTGTTACTCCAGTTTCTTTGATACCAAATCCCGCCGGCAATGCTATTTTGCATCAAGCTGCTTTGTCTGGATTGAAGAATACCATTTACTAAGGCATTTTCGGTAAAAACTAATTCATTACTAATGCCTAGAAAATTGACTCTAAGTTTGTCTTTGTTTGAAATATTATAGTTAAGGCGTAAGTTTACATCATAGAAATCGAAACCTATATCAGACGTTGACTCTCCTTGATCCTCTACCTCGCTGTCTTGTGAAATCCTATCGAAATACTGAGAGTAGGTAGGAGTTTTCACAAGATCTCTAATTGATTTTCTTGCGGTTAGCTGTAACGAAGATTTCTTTCCTATCGGAATATCAGAAAAAACATCTGCGTTAATCATATTTGTTCCAATATTCATCTTAAAATCATCATTTACTTCTGTATCGGTATTCATAATAATTGTTCCCGAAACACCATCAGTATATTCAGGATTTGTACCATTTTTTATTAAAGTTGCTTTTTTGGTGATCAAGGGATTAATGGCTGATATTAAACCAAAAAAGTGACCCGATTGGTACATTTTTATCCCATCCCAAAGGATTAAGTTCTGATCATGGGTGCCACCTCTAATATTTAAGTTAGAAACGGTTTCATCTGCACTTTGAATTCCTGGTAAAGCTTGTATTGTTTGAAGGACATCAGTCTCTATAAGCCCCGGTAGAATACTAAAACTATCATAATCTATTTGAAAGCTCCCATCTGTTGTTTTGCCTATTCCTTTGGTTATATAATTACTTACTAGCACTTCGGCCAGGGTTTCGGTTTTAGCATCCATATAAATAATCAGGCATTCATCAGATTGAAAAGAATCAGCAAGTTCGTATACAGTTTTATATCCCAAATGTCCAATAATTATAGTTTCATTTTTGCTAAAAACCTGAATTTTAAAATTACCCTCCTGATCGCTAATTACCGAAGAATTCTTTGCTTGAATTGTAGCGCCTTCAAGAATAAATTTGGTATCCCTATCTTTTAGATTTCCGCAGATTAAAAAAGAAATATCCTTTTTGTTGATCGAAATAAAATTATTGGCAAGTCTACTAAAAATAAGATCTGTTTCTTGCTCTAAAAACTGAAGCATTTGTTCAATGGATACATCTTTCTCAAAGGGAGGGACAAAAATATCCTCGATCGTATCGTCTGCATATGTAAATTTATATTGAAAACGATTTTCAATATCCAAAATCATATCTACTAGCGGTACTCTATCTTTGGTAGTTTGGCCATGGGAAAGCAAAGTAATAAGCACAAAAAATAACCATAAAAAACTGGCTTTCTGCCAATTATGGTTTGCTCTTATATATTGTAATGCGGCTCTCTGAATCAATGGTATATTTAAGATCTAGAGGTAAAGTTATGGATTTTAACCCATCTTCTAGATTAGTATGTACAAAACCCCCTGTAAATATACGTGAAGTGTCTATATTTTGCATTGAAAAAACAACTGCATATTGTCTTTCAAACTCTTTGACAACCTGATAGAATGGTACACTTTTAAAACTACTTATATTGTTTATCCAATTTGGTTCTTTATCAAATATCCCATCAGAAGAGGTCACTGATCCATTTATAACTTTGAAAGTGCCGCCAGCTGGTAAATTTTTTGCATATCCCTGGTACTCGACATTTACCAGCCCTTCAAAACACTGTACTTCAAAATATCCCTTACGACTTTTGACATTAAACTGTGTTCCCAAAACACTTACTTTACCACTTTCTGTGATTACATCAAATGTTGATCCGTTAACAACGTTAAAAAAAGCTTCTCCCTTTAAGGTAACTTCTCTTTTCTTTTTCCAGTTATTTTTGTTAAAAGTTAATTCTGACATTGAATTTACCCTAACAGTAGAGGCATCTGGTAATGCTATAGAAACCTTTTGACTAATCTGGGTTTCAATATTTTTGGTATTGTTAAAGAAAAAAAGTGAGCCCACCCCTATCGATACAACTACTAATGCTGCTAGCTTAAAAAAAGGTTTGTACCAAGTAAGTTTTTGCTGACTAGATTTATCTTTATTAACCCTAGCATAAAAAGTATCAAAATCTGCTATCTCAGAAACTTCAGAAGATTTAAAACTTTGAGCTCCTTCAAGAATTTTGACGTGCATGGCATAGTCATCTAACTTCCGAAAAGCTTTGAACTCTTTCTCGGTCAAATCATCAATCAACCATTTTTTTATCAAATATTCTTTATCCATTTATTATGCTATCTATAAATAAAACAACTAAGTATTCATTTTTCCTTTAAATTATTTAAAATCTTCTATTTCTTCTTTCAATTTTTTATATGCTGTATAAATTCTATTTTCTACTGCTTTTCTTGTAACACCTAGCATTTGTGCTATTTCTGCATGTTTTTTACCTTCAACTTTGTTTAGTAAAAATGCAACCCGTTGATCTTCTGTTAATCTACTTAACGCATTCTGATAGCGTTGTAAAAATTGTTTTTGTTCTAAAACAAACTCGGGAGACTCATTAGTATATTCTTTAGGTTTAATCTCTTTATACCGAAGTACTACTTTTTGGTGCTTAATCTCGTTGAGCATCATATTTTTTGCAACACTAAACAAAAAACTTTTGGCCTTAGACGGAGCAATTTTTTTACAATTATTCAATAATTTGATAAATGCATCCTGCATTTTATCATTAGGACCTAAGGATTCTCCATATTTATAATACAGATAGTTATATAAATCTCTGGAGTATTTATTATAGATCTTAGAAAAAACCTGCTCTTTACAGACATTCTCCTGGAGCTCTTTTGGCATTTTAACGAAATTTCTTGACTCTAAATGTAGAAAAAACAAAAATAAAAAAGGAGTTTTTGAAGGTTAGTTGTTATATTATTACCGACCCAATACAATGAATAACCTATAATGACTATAAAAATTAATTCTATATTCTGTCTTTTTGTTCTTTTTGCAGCAATTGTTATAACCTCTTGCAGAAGTGAATCTGATGAATTAATTGAAACTCCAGAAAATGAATCACTAAAAAAAGATTCTAACGTTGCGAGTTTAATGTTTCGTACATCAATGAATGACGGATCAATAGATGATAGTATTGATAACAGCAGTTGTTTTACTGTAAAAGTTCCATTCACAATTATTGCAAACGAGCTAGAAATAGTTTTTAATTCTCAAGAAGATATCGATTCATATGATGATGTTTTTGATGATTCTGATGAGATTATTTTCAGTTTTCCTATTACATTAATATTCAATGATTTTTCTGAAGTTATCATTGATAATACCGATCAGTTTAATGAAACCTCACAACGTTGTGATGACAATGATGAAAATATAGAATGTATTGATTTTCAATTTCCTTTTTCTGCATCGGTTTTTGATTCGCAAAGTGAATTAATAGAAACGGCAACTTTTGAAAATGACAGAGATCTATATCAATTCATAAATGATCTTGAAGATACGGATATCGCAACTATCAACTTCCCAATTACAGTTGTTCTATCTGAAGGAACCGAAATTGTTATCAATGATCTGGATAATTTAGAGGATGCTATTCAAGATGTGATAAATGATACATGTGATGATGATGATGATGATGATGATGACGATAACGATGATGATGATAATGATGATGATGATAATGATGATGATGATATGAATACTGAAAGATTATCGGAAATACTTACTAATCAAAACTGGGAAGTTCTTAAGTATAAGGATAATCAAAACAATGAAACCAAAAATTATAATGATTTTGTTTTTGACTTTTTAAGCAACACCACTTTGGTCGTTGAAAATGAGGAAATTAATGAGACAACTAACGGAACTTGGTCTACTTCCTCTGATACCGAATTACAGATAATTTTAGATTTTGGTTCTAAGGCACCTTTAGATAAACTGAATGGAACTTGGAGGGTAAAAAAGGCTAGCGAAAATCAAATAAAACTCGAAAAAGATGATGGAGGTGTGAGTGAAGATCAGCTATTCTTTAAAAGCAAATAGATTAATGAACTTAAGGATATCAAAACGAAGCCTATGAGATATAACATAAAGACTATCATAAGTTTAGCATTTATTGGTATGGTACTATGCTTTATTACTATGATAATACGCTTAGAAAATGAGTCTTTTTCAAAAAAAACAACCACTACCGTTGAAAAAACAACCATAGATACCGAAATATATGCTAATACAAAAGATAGTATTAGCTCGACAACTTACATAAAAACGAACAAAAACACCCTTAACATCTATTCTACAGCGACATAGAATATATTTTATCCTATACAAAATTGGCTTTACCTAACAAACACAAAACTCATGTCAAAATTAACAAAAAAGATGTCAAAATACAGGATCCTAATTAGCGGAGCTTTCTTGGTAATCTACTGTATTTTTATGACTTATCTAATTCTACGTCTAGCAATCTAACCAATCCCCTATTTCTAATGACCTTATACTAAAAGAAAGGGAATTATTTTATTAAAGGGTATAGGATCTAGGGGAAAAACCTTCAAATATTTGAAGGTTTTTTTATTTCCTAATCCGCATAATTCGACGGGATCTTACGTTCTTCTGTTTCCAATTGATATGCTTGCGCTAATTGCATTAGTTTTGCCTCAGAAAAAGGTTTAGAAATAAATGTAAGTCCTTTGGGCTCTCCTTTTTTGGTATACCCCATAGGGACCGTTAAGGCTGGATATTTGGCAACAGCAGCATAACCTGCATGGTAATTATTTATTGATAATACTGCATCTAGTTTATAAGTATCGATAGACTCATCGAAATAATTACGGGCTATTATTTTTAGATTTTCTTTAATTTTTTTCAATGCTTCTGCAGAAGTACTATCCTTCATAATACCAAGAAATAACTGTTGCCCGTAAGGAATTCTTATTAAGGTATCTTCTAGATTAAAAGAAACAGCGTCTTCTATACCTTTGATGGCAACATTACTACCAGCATGGCCCTCGATATATTTGGGAAGATCATTTCTCATATCAATATTAAGAATACTTAAAAAACCAGGCAAGGATGTTTGTTCTGGCTCTATTTCAACAATCTCGCCTCCCGCTTTTTGTATATTGTTAATTGCATTCTTATAAAGAGAATCTTTCAAAAATTCCTTAATAACTCCAAATTTCTTTCCATTTAAAGCAACTGCCTTAATAGAATTTACAAAATCAACATCTGTATCTACAGAAGCTGAATCATTTTTATCTCCTCCAATAAGAGCATTTAACAAAATTGCATTATCAATCACACTTTTGGTCATTGGTCCTGGTGTATCCAAGGTACTGGAAATAGGCACTATCCCTGTTCGACTCAACACTCCAATTGTAGGTTTCAAGCCCACTACAGAATTTTGGCTAGAAGGAGATAAAATGGATCCACTAGTTTCTGTACCAACAGCAGCCACACAAAAATTAGCTGCTACCGCTACACCACTTCCAGAACTCGAACCTCCTGTTTCAAAAATCATTCTTCCGTAAGGATTCAGCGTTTGGCCACCAATTGCACTATATCCAACCGGACATCCAGAACATAGAAAGTAGGCCCATTCACTCAGGTTCGCTTTACCAAGAACCAATGCCTTTTTTTCCAATAATTTTTCAGTAATAAAAGCATTATCAGTACTATTATTTTCTAAAGCTATTGCTCCAGCAGTTGTAAGCATATCCGCAGTATTAATATTATCTTTGAGCAAAATAGGCATCCCAAAAACTGAATATAAGTCTATAGTAGCTTTATCTACGCTATCCAAAGCCCTGGCTTCTTCAATTACATTAGGGTTTAACGATATAACTGAATTTAGTGATAGCGCATTATCACTTTCATATTTTCTAATCCGATAAATATAAAAAAGCGCTAACTCCTCATAAGTTAGTTTACCTTCTTTTATATTTTGTTGAATAATTGGAATATCTTTTTCTAAAATAAATCCTTTTAGACTATCATATTTTTCTTCCGAAAAATAATCTAATTCATGCTCCAATACTTTCCAAATATCATTCTTATCTCGCACTTTAGAATTTACCAGTTTGAGATGCATCCTGATTTTTTCTAGCTTTTGGGTTGCCGCCAGGTCGTTGGTCTCATCATAAGGTTGCCAAACTATTCTGGATTGTTTTTGTAGTTTTAGTTCGGCTTCTTTTTGTTTTTTACATGAAATCAGGAGAAATAACACTAAAAAAATAAGGCTATCTTTTTCATAAAAGCAGTTTTTATATTTTATACGTTCCTGAAAAATAATACTAAAAAAGTGAATGAAACACAAATTATTGAGTTACTTTACCTTGTTTCAATGGGGTATTTACCCAATATTTATGTTTATCTACAAAAGAATTTATCACAGACTCAGACAACGGGATATTTTTATCCATAAATTGTAGATTTTTGTTGATTTCCTTTTCAGGAAATACTTCTTGCACAAACATTTCTCTATATTGGTTTAATACAAATCGAGGAATTCTATTTAAAACCTTTCCATTTGTATCTTTTACATTATTTATATCCAGTTTCATCATTTCAGAGAGATTTTTAAAAGAAAAATTAGGCAATGAACGCAATTGCTGTTTATCAACAAAAATTCGTAAACGATCTTTTAGAACCAAAGCCCTTTCTATTTTTACTTTATGTTTTTTATCGGTATTAGTAACTTTAAACTTTCTATGGACAGGATGGATCGTGTTTTCATCTAATTCATTATTGAAAAAAACGTCAAAAAACATTCCTTTAGGATCAAAATTTATCTCCTTTACCTTAAAATAGTGATCACTATTAGATTTGAATTTATTGTTGAATGTAATATAATTGAGGTACATCTTATTTTTTATAGGTACATATTCGATAGTAACCTCATATATCGAAGTCTTTTCATTTATTTTATGTAATTCGTAATGAAGTTTATGTATTGCAAAATTCTTTTTAGAAATAAAAATTGATCCTTTAGCAAAATGATTCTCTCCCGATACCGAGGCATCTGTAACGAAATCAATCTCATAAATTGGTTGATCATCAAGGGAGGTTATTCTTTGCAAACTGAAAAAATGATTTCGTTCAAAATTTTTATTAAAAACATTAGCAAAAGAAAAAGAATGCCTATTATGATTACGTATCGCATTAATAATTTTGAGAATACTAAACTCATTGCCGCCAAACGGAAAAATATCAACATTATTTAGATATTTTTTTTTCTTATTATCATAAGGTATAGCCAAAGCCTTATCTTGAATAAAAGTTTTGTTTTGATCATAACTATATAAAAGTGCTTGATTTGATTCATTTTCGAAATAATCAGTTTCAAATCCAGCATCAAAGACCTCAATAATACTTTCATTTAAGTTAATGTATTGCGCATCTTTCTGATGTTGTTTAGTAATACGCGTATAAGAATCACCTATTGGTTGCTGATAATCGCGATAATATCCAATGTAAGAATAAGGCAATTTAGGGTAATTTAAAGGGATATTTTTTATGGCTCGTAATACTATTAATCTTGCAGGAAGCTTACGTTCTCTCTTTTTTTTAGAAGTCAGAGTAACTGCTTCCAAACTTTCTAAATGAGGTTCCAAATACACTACATTAATCTTATCTGTTTGTAGTTCTTTAATATCAAGTTTTTTGGTTTTATATCCTATAGAAGATAAGATAATTTTGTCTGAATCTACAAGATTACATGGCAGTCTAAACTGCCCTTCATGATCTGCGATTACTCCTTTATTAGTCCCTGATAGTTTAACTGTGGTATAGTACACAGGAAATCCTGACTCTGCACTTACTACTCTACAAAACAATTCACAAACTTCTTGTTGATCTTGCGCATTTATCTCACTTAAAAGATTGCAAAAAACAATTAATTTAAGCAGAAACATTCTCTTTAACATAAGTCTTTCTTCTTTTGCATTTAGTAAAGAACCTCGAGGCAAGCCCACGAGGCATTTGTAAGAAACTGATTTTTGATTTCGAGGCAAGCCTCGGAGCATTTAAATCTCGATTATCGAGTAAATCCAACCCAAAAAAGAAATGTAATAAAAAAGGGTGTTCTGATAAAATCAGAACACCCTTTTTAACTATTTTATAACGCTACTTTTACTTAAAGAATGAATCCACAAATTCATATTTATTGAACACCTGAAGATCATTAATACCTTCACCCACGCCAATGTATTTTACCGGAATTTGAAACTGATCGCTAATCCCGATAACCACACCTCCTTTGGCAGTTCCATCTAATTTTGTAACTGCTAGTGAGGTTACCTCTGTGGCTGCAGTAAATTGTTTGGCTTGCTCAAAAGCATTTTGTCCTGTAGAACCATCTAAAACCAATAACACATCATGGGGAGCATCTCCCACAACCTTTTGCATAACACGTTTCACCTTTGTCAATTCATTCATCAAATTAACTTTATTATGCAATCGCCCGGCTGTATCTATTATAATCACATCGGCATTATTTTTTACCCCTGATTCTAAAGTATCAAAAGCTACTGAAGCCGGATCACTACCCATAGATTGTTTTACAATAGGCACATCTACTCTATCTGCCCATACTTGTAATTGATCGATTGCTGCCGCTCTAAAAGTATCTGCAGCACCTAATACAACCTTTAACCCTTTATTCTTGAATTGATGTGCTAATTTACCAATAGTAGTGGTTTTTCCCACACCATTTACTCCAACTACCATTAATACATAAGGTCGCTTGTTTTCTGGTATCTCAAAATCTGTAGCTTCGCCAACATTAGTTTCAGAAAGTAAACCAGCTATTTCTTCACGTAAGATTTGGTTTAATTCATCTGTACCAAGATACTTATCATTAGCAACCCGTTTTTCTATTCTTTCTATAATCTTAATAGTGGTGTTTACACCAACATCACTAGTTACTAAGATTTCCTCTAGATCGTCCAAAACATTATCATCTACTTTGGATTTACCGGCAACTGCTTTACTTAGTTTTGAAAAAAAAGTGGTCTTTGATTTCTCTAATCCCTTATCTAGTGTTTCTTTTTTTTCTGAAGAAAATATGTTGTTAAAAAGTCCCATTTACACTATTTAATATCTTGAAAACTCAACTAATTTTTTAAACATCTAAATATATAAAAAGAAAGAGCCATTTCAATACAATTGAAACGGCTTCTTTTTAAAATATTTTCCTTGAGTTTACTTTTGCTTTAAGAAGTCATTCACAGCTTCAGGAGCCATAATAGATTCTACGAAAGTATAAGCTCCAGTCTTTGGAGATTTTACCATTTTTATGGCTTTAGTTAATCTCTTTGACCCTGTTTGCAATGATGCTACTGATTTCTTTGCCATCTCTAAATTATTTTATTTCTTTATGAACAGTCATTTTCTTTAGGATAGGATTAAATTTCTTTAATTCTATTCTATCAGGAGTGTTCTTTTTGTTCTTTGTTGTTATATATCTTGATGTACCTGGTTGACCAGAAGTCTTGTGCTCTGTACATTCTAAGATAACTTGTACTCTATTGCCTTTCTTTGCCATTTGTAATATCTTTTAAAAAAGGAGATTATTTAGTTAAAAAACCTTTTGCTCTTGCTTCTTTCAAAACAGCAGAGATTCCGTTTTTGTTTATATTTTTTAAAGCCGAAGTAGAAACTTTTAATGTGATCCATCTATCTTCTTCTGGAATATAAAAACGTTTTTTTATCAAATTCGCATTGAATTTACGTTTTGTTTTATTCATCGCGTGAGAAACATTGTTCCCTACCATTGCTTTTTTACCTGTAAGCTCGCAAACTCTTGACATCTCTTCTTAATTTTGGTATTATTTCAAAACAGGGTGCAAATTAACGAATTATTTACCTAACCACCAATAATAGTTTGGTAATTTTTTTCTTCTTTTTGAAGTTTTTTTCTTCGACAATTATCAAATGAGAATATCACGTTTTGCCCTGATTCTTAAAACACAATCTGTGATTGTACATAAAATGGTCAAATTTAACAATTATTACGTATTTTTGTGGGAAAATTCCCTTAGCAGTGGTCAATAGTATTCACAAATCTTTTATCAAAAAATATAAAATTGACATAGGTACATTCTATTTTTATAAAAACTATGTTGTTGGTGAAGTTCTTGCGGGAGCGGATCTTAATTTTGAAAGTGGAAAAGAATTATATCAACTAATGGAAATCCATTATAAAAAGACAATCCCCTATGTTTACATTTCTAATAGGGTGAATTCTTATTGCTTCAAACCTACTCGCCTCTATGCTATAAACGATAACTTTCCAAATCTTAAAGGTTACGGTATAGTAATCTACGATTCTGTTAACGAAAAGATCGCAAAGCTGGAAGAAACCTTCACCGATATACCTACTCTTATTTTCAAAAATCTTGAAGATGCTATCAGCTGGGCAGAGAAAATAACGTAATGTTAATTCACATGCTATACTATCTCTTAGAAATAGTATGCTACTACACTTGTAGTTGTTCTTCTTTAGCCAAAAAATAATAATATTCATTGAATTTTAAGAATCATTGTTTTATCTTAGATATACCAACTTTTATATATTATGATCGGCAAAACAAATAAAAAACTTATTAATAAGCACGAGCTAGATATTGGATTATTTTATTTCTATGAAAATTTTATCGTAGCCGAGGTAAAAGAAAATGTCAACCTTACTTTTGAGAGTGGAAAAGAGTTATTTCAACTTGCTCTTGATTATTATAAAAGTGTAGTCCCTTATGTTTACATCTCTAATAGGATTCATTCATATTCAGTTAAACCGACCGAACATTATAAATTAGAAAACATTTTTCCTAATTTTCAAGGCTATGCCATAGTAACTTATGACAATGTGAGTTACAAAGTTGCTGAACTAGAGAAATTATTCACCAATAGACCAACCCGTGTTTTTAATAATTTAGATGATGCTATAGCTTGAGTAGATGACATTATCGTTTCAGATTAAGCCAATTGTACTATAACAATTCCTTAAGAAATAGCTCAAAAGCCTTATTCACAGTCTTTTCTATGGTTCTTTCTCTTAAATTACCGAATGTATAATTTTTAGAAAAAACGGTATCTGGAGTTGCTATACCTATAAAAACAGTCCCTACTTCTACATCACCATCTCCTTTTGTAGGACCAGCATTTCCAGTAGTACTTATCGCATACTCTGTCTTAAATTTTTCTTTAGCCTTAATAGCCATAGCCTCTACTACTTCGGCACTAGTAACACTATATTTTTGAATAGTTTTTGGATCCACTCCCAGAATATCAATCTTGGATTGAGTAGCATAAGTAACGACTCCTCCTTTGAAATAAGCAGAAGAGCCCGCATTTGCAGTAAATGATTGCGCAATCTTCCCACCAGTGCAGCTTTCTGCTACAGCAACAGCCATACCTTTTCTCACAAGAAGATTTCCTATTCTTTTTTCAATCGTTTCATCTTCCTCATACCCAACAATAATATCTCCTATAATATAATGTAGTTGTTGTATTTTTTCTTCTATTACATCTTCGAGAAGCTTCTTATCATTTCCTCGGGCAGAAAGACGCAACCTTACCCTTCCGAGATTAGGTAAATAAGCTAATTTAACAAAGGCAGGTAGATTATCTTCCCAGTCTTCTATCTTTTCGGCGATTGCACTTTCGCCAAGACCATAGGTAAGTACTGTTTTATGAATGATATAAGGTCGATCAAATCTTTTTTGTAATCTAGGAAGCACTTCATTCTTCATCAATCCTTTCATCTCATAAGGAACTCCAGGCATGGATACAAATACCCTATTCTCTGATTCGATCCACATACCAGGTGCAGTACCATAGTGATTCATCAAGACCGTTGCCTTGCTTGGCACAAGAGCTTGTTGTCGATTAATGTTTGTAATTGGAGTAGAAATGTATTTTGCAAACAATTCTTCGATATGAACCAATACACCATCATTCTGTACCAAAGTATCGTCAAAATATTCACAAATGGTATGCTTGGTAATATCGTCTTTGGTAGGACCAAGCCCACCGGTAATTATTATAATATCAACTCTTCTTTTTGCTTCATCTAGTGCATTAAGAATATGCTGTTTATCATCACTGATCGAAGTAATTTGATAAACATCTACACCTATCTTATTAAGTACTTTACCTATAAATGCAGAATTGGAATCTATAATTTGCCCGATGAGAATTTCATCACCTATAGTAATTATTTCGGCAAACATGATTAACTAAAATCTTCTTTCAGATTTTCGATAGCATTATTAACTACAGTAACAATATTATCCAAAACAGGTTTTATCTGCTCCTTTGCTGTATTGGTTTTGGACCAAGCTTCTATTTGCTTAATCTGAGGCACAAGATCGATATCAAATAACTGAAGATTTGGTTTCATCTTATGAGCATATTGATATGCCATTTGTGGATTATCAGAATCTACTGCTTGGACCATACTATCCAAATCTGGCGGTATTTCTTCTAAAAAAGTCTGTACTAAAACAGCTATAAATTCATCATCGCCTCCCGATAACTCATTTACATTTTTCAAACTATATCCTTTGCTCATTTATTTTACTTTTATTGAAAAAAATTGTTTGTTGCTAATATAACCGGTTAGAATATCATCTGGTTTTACAGCTCCCACGCCAGCCGGTGTTCCTGTAAATATAACATCTCCTATCTTTAAAGTGAAATATTTTGATACATATTCTATTAATTCATTAATTTTCCAGAGCATAAATCTTGTATTCCCTTTCTGAACAATCTCTCCATTTTTTTCAAGATGAAAATCGATATTATCAACATCTGGAAACTCATCTCTTGAAATCCATTTTCCAATAACAGCAGCTCCATCAAAGGCCTTTGCTTTTTCCCAAGGTAACCCTTTCTCTTTGAGTTGGTTTTGTACATCTCTTGCTGTGAAATCAATTCCTAAACCAATCTCATTATAATACTTATCTGCAAACTTCTTATCGATAAATTTTCCAACCTTCTTGATCTTTACCAGTATCTCTACCTCATGATGTAAGTCATTGGAGAAATCTGGAATAAAAAAAGGCTGTTTTTTTAATAAAATTGACGTATCTGGTTTCATAAAAATTACAGGATCTGTTGGTTTTTCATTTTCCAACTCTTCAATATGATCAGTATAATTGCGACCTATACAAATAAGCTTCATGGTTCTGAAATAATAAAGGAATGATTATAAGTTTAAACTATTATTTAATTTTCTAAGTCTAACTGCGGTAAGTACTTTTTTGGTGTATAGAGGGAAATCTGCATTTTGTATCCACCCAAAATACCCTGGCTCCTCCTTCATTACTTGCTCGACCAACTTGTTTTTATGTTTTCCAAAAGAAAAAACCTCTCTTCCTTTTTCATCGTATGCAATAAAACCGGCAAAATCTGCAAATTGCTTTCTAGAACTAAACTCTGCCAGAAATTTAGGATCATTCTCTAATTCTGGATATCGATCTAATTGCGCTTTTAACACTTCGTAAGTGGCCATTGTATCGGCCTCGGCAGAATGCGCATTGTCTAAATCCTTATTGCAATAAAATTTGTATGCAGCAGACAGTGTTCTTTTTTCCATTTTGTGATAGATGGTTTGCACATCAATGGCAACTGTGTTCTTCATATCAAAATCATGTCCTGTCCTAAGTAACTCTTCAGCCAGCAACGGAATATCAAATCGATTAGAATTAAATCCACCCAGATCACACCCTTTAATCATATCGTTAACCGTACTTGCTAGTTGCTTAAAAGTTGGTTCATTAGCTACTTTGGCATCATCAATGCCATGTACAGCAGTGGTTTCAGGAGGAATCGGCATTTCAGGATTTACCAACCAGGTCTTACTTTCCTGGGTGCCATTTGGAAAGATTTTAAGAATAGAAATTTCTACAATTCGATCTTTAGAAATATTTACACCGGTAGTTTCAAGATCAAAAAAACATATCGGCTTTTTTAAATTAAGCTCCATAAATTGATTGTGTGATACTCAAAGATAACAGCTATTATTTAACATTCTTATAGCCTAACTCTATTTTAACATTTATAAAAATTATACTACCTTCTTAACGAATACATTATCGGCAAACTTTCTTGTTACTGTTTCTACAACCGTATTGAATTGTATTCGAATAGACTTGTCAAATTCTCGAACTTCAAGGATTTTTATCTCACTACTTAATGCCAAACCTATCTCTGATACATATTTTAAAAAATTAACAGATCCGTCGTTAACAGCTACCAATTGGCACATATCTCCCTCAACCAAAGAAGATAATGTTACTTTTGGTAGTACAGAATACTCTCCTTTTGCATTCGGAATTAACTCTCCGTGTGGATCTTTCTTTGGAAAATCCATAAAACGATCTAGTTCATTGATTAGTTTTTGAGATTTTATATGTTCTAATTGTTCGGCAACATCATGTACCTCATCCCAAGTGAAATTTAAATAATTACAAAGAAAGGTTTCCCATAATCTATGTTTTCTAATTAATCGCACGGCGATAGATTTTCCTTCTTCTGTAAGATCCAATTTACCATACTTCTCGCTCACTACATAATTTTTGGTTTTCAACTTTTTTACCATATTATTAGTAGAAGCCGGAGACACCTTCAGATAATCTGCCAATTGGTTGTTCCCCACTTTTGTAGAGTTGTCATCTATAATCAGCTGAAAAAGGGCTTTTAGATAGTCTTCTTCGCTTTTTGTTAAATTATTCAAATTATATTTGTTAGTCATGGCTAACTTTTTTAGTTTTGCTACAATAATAAACAAAATTACTAAACCTAATGAAATTACGAGGCACTATCTTATTTACTTTTTTTGCATCCTTAAGTTTCAGCAGCATTTTTTCTCAAGAAAAAACTGCCCCGGGAGCCTTAATCACCGATCGGCCAGATGCTACAGAGTCACCAACCGTTGTTCCAAAAGGCTACTTACAAATTGAAACCGGAGCATTTTATGAGGATTCAGGAGAAGATGCTTTCAAACAAAAAACAACTACGTTTAACACAACACTACTAAGATATGGGCTATTAGACAATCTAGAACTAAGAATAGGCTGGGATTTTGCAGAGGTGAAAACCGAAATTAACGGTACACAATTAGATGATGTAGCCAGTGGACTATCCCCGTTACTATTAGGAGCAAAAATTGGTATTGCCAAAGAAAAAGGATGGTTACCAGAAATTGGTTTGATTGGTCATGTATTTTTGCCGTTTAGTGCTGGTGAGGACTTTAGACCAGAAACAACAGGAATCGATTTTAGGTTTTCGTTTGCACATACACTAAGTGAAAAATCAAGCTTATCCTATAACCTAGGAGCAGAATGGGGTGACGACTCACCAGAAGCAGCTTATATTTATACCATTTCATATGGATACAGCGTAACTGATACTTTTGGACTCTACGCCGAACTATATGGAGATCTTCCTGAAGACAGCAGTGCTAATCATCTATGGGATGCTGGGGTTACTTATTTATTAAGTGACTCTATCCAACTAGATGCTACAGTAGGATCAGGTATTACCAAAGGGCAAAATTTATTGCTCAGTGCCGGAGTTAGCATTCGCTTGCCAAATTAGAAATATTAAAATAAAGCCAATACAATGAAAAAATTAATATCCACAATACTAATCGCTCTCCTATTATTTTCTTGCAAAAAAGAAGTAAAAAAAGAGAACGAAAAACTCAATGTAGTCACCACAACTTCAATGATTACAGATTTGGCAAAAAACATTGGAGGTGATGCTATTGATGTTAAAGGACTTATGGGAAGTGGTGTCGATCCACATTTATATAAAGCCAGTGAAGGGGATGTAACCAAACTGTTGAATGCAGATATAATTTTCTATAACGGCTTACATCTGGAAGGTAAACTGGTAGAAGTATTTGAAAAAATGGAGAGCCAAGATATCAAAACCATCGCTATTGGAGAAAGTTTAGATAAAAGCATCCTTATCGGTTCAGATTATTTTGCTTCTAATTATGATCCTCATGTATGGTTTAGCGTAGATAATTGGAAAACTATTACCAAGTTCGTTATCGAGCAGTTGTCTGCCATAGATCAAAAAAATGCGGAAACTTTTAAAACAAATGGAAAAATTTACTTAACTAAGTTAAATGAATTAGAAACCAAACTAGAAAGTGTTATTTCTACCTTACCAAAAGAAAAACGAATCCTGGTCACTGCACATGATGCTTTTAGTTACTTCGGAAAAGCATATGATTTCAATGTCGTAGGTTTGCAAGGACTATCAACAGCTACGGAAGCTGGAGTGCAAGATGTACAGAAATTGGCTAATTTTATTATCGAAAAGGAAGTGAAAGCCATTTTTGTAGAAACTTCGGTACCAAAAAGAACTATAGAAGCTTTGCAAGCCGCAGTAAAATCAAAAGATCACGAAGTTTCTATTGGAGGAACACTATATTCTGACGCACTTGGTAATTTAGGAACTGTTGAAGGTACTTATATAGGAATGTTTGAATATAATGTGAATACTATTATAAATGCTTTGAAATAGTTTTGAGTAATTAGTAGCTAGTTGTTAGTAATTAGAAGATCTAATAATACAAGAAATGGAGGATGTAAAATTTAATTTTGAAAACTTAATTGTATATCAAAAGTCTTTGGATTTTATCGATATGGCTTATAGTATTTGTTCAAAATTTCCAAAAATGGAAACCTATATACTTACTTCTCAATATCTCAGAGCTGCAAATGCTATTACCTTAAATATTGCTGAAGGTGCGGGTTCTTCGGACACCCAGTTTAACAGATATCTTCAAATAGCATTAGACTCAACTCGGGAATGTGTAGTTTGTTCTACTGTCGCCTATAGAAGAAAATACATCTATGAAGAGCAAGATCAGATTGCAAGGGTCCAACTTGCAGAACTTTCAAAAATGATCACAAGTTTGCAAAAACATATTAAAAGTAAATTGATCTCACTACTAACTACTCTCTAATGGCAGAAAAAAATAAAATCGCTGTTCAAATAGATGACCTTACTGTAGCTTATAACTACAAACCGGTATTATGGGATATAGACTTGGCCATTCCTGAAGGGGTGCTTATGGCTATTGTAGGACCAAACGGAGCGGGAAAGTCAACCTTGATTAAATCAATTTTAGATATTATTAAACCCATTGCTGGTAGTATTCAGATTTATGAGAAACCCTATAAAAAACAACGATCGTTAGTTGCCTATGTGCCTCAAAAAGGAAGTGTTGACTGGGATTTTCCTACTACAGCCCTTGATGTGGTTATGATGGGAACCTACGGAAGCCTTGGTTGGATTAGAAGACCTGGTCAAAAACAAAAAAAAGCAGCCCTTGAGGCCTTAGAAAAAGTCGGCATGCTTGCTTTTAAAAACAGGCAAATCAGTCAATTATCAGGCGGACAACAACAACGAGTCTTTTTAGCAAGAGCCTTGGTACAAAATGCTTCTATTTATTTTATGGATGAACCTTTTCAAGGGGTAGATGCAACTACCGAAAAGGCCATTATCAATATTTTAAAAGAGCTTCGCAAAGCAGGAAAAACTGTAATTGTAGTACATCATGATTTGCAAACCGTACCCGAGTATTTTGATTGGGTAACTTTTTTAAATGTAAAAAAGATTGCCACAGGACCGGTCAAGGACATTTTTAACGATGATAATTTGACTAAAACTTATGGAATTAATTATAAAGTTGCTGTAAGTCAGTAGTAGTTAGAGGGTAATAAGTAGTATGCAGTATGCAGTAAGGTGAAATAACAAGAAACAATTGTTAAATGGAAGAGGTAAAATTTAATTTTGAAGATTTAATTGTATATCAAAAAGCCTTAGACTTTGTTGATTTAGTTTATAATACCTGTGAACAACTGCCCAAACAGGAAATTTATAGACTCTCATCTCAATATATTCGAGCAGCAAATTCAGTTGCCATGAATATTTCTGAAGGTTCCGGAAATACAGATGCTCAATTCAACAGATATCTTCAAATGGCAATAGATTCAGTTCGAGAATGTGTTGTATGTTCTACAATTGCAAAAAGAAGAAAATATATTTCAGAAAATGAAAATAAAATAGCTAGACTAAAGTTGGCTGAATTATCTAAAATGATAACCAGTCTACAAAAGCATTTGAAAAATAAACAAAAAAACTAATTACTAACTACTATCCTCTACTCACTAAAGAATGGACTTACAAGAATATATAGAGCTTGTTTTTACTGATTACACCCTTCGTACGATCACATTGGGTACAGCCGTATTGGGTACTATATGTGGTATGTTGGGAAGTTTTGCTGTATTGCGTAAACAAAGTCTTTTGGGAGATGCCATCTCTCATGCAGCATTACCAGGTATTGCAATTGCTTTTTTAATCATAGAAACCAAAAACAGTGCTATATTTTTAGTAGGGGCTCTGATAAGTGGCTTGATCGGAACCTTTTGGATTCGAGGAATTACAAGTAAGACACACCTTAAATCTGATACGGCTTTAGGACTAATACTTTCTTTGTTTTTTGGATTCGGAATGTTATTGCTTACCTATATCCAAAAAATGCCCAACGCTAATCAAGCTGGTTTAGAAAGTTATCTTTTTGGCCAAGCCGCCACACTACTCGAAAGTGACGTATGGTTAATGGTTATTGTTACTGGCATTAGCTTGATTATCTTATTGCTTTTCTGGAAAGAACTAAAATTATTACTTTTTGATGCCGATTACACTAAAACTTTGGGATTCAATACCCAATTTTTAGACATTCTAATTACTTCGTTTATTGTTGTTGCTATTGTATTAGGATTGCAAACAGTTGGCGTTGTATTGATGAGCGCCATGCTTTTGGCTCCCGCTGCAGCGGCTAGGCAATGGACCAATAATTTGGCGGTTATGGTAATTTTGGCAGCGATTTTTGGTGCTTTTTCTGGAATTTTTGGTACTGCAATAAGTGCTAGTCAGAATAATCTATCTACTGGCCCTGTAATTGTATTAGTAGCAGGAGTATTTGTATTATTCTCATTTATATTTTCTCCTAGACGGGGTTTATTATTTAGAGAAATACGTTTTAGAAAAAACAGAAACGATCTTCAATTACATAAAACTTTGTCTTTTATGTATAATATCGCCAAAACACATGAAGATATTTCTCATCCACATGCTATTCGGATTTTGAATAACTTTCAGGGATTTACCCGAAAATCACTTCAAAAATTAGAAAACAAAGATTATGTCAAAATCAAGGGAAATATGTGGTCAATGACCAAAGAAGGATACCACATTGCAGCAAATCTGTATGATCAATTAATAAAAGAAGAAGATGAATAGTGCACAAATTGAAATACAACTAATTGCTAGTCTTGTTGCTATTGCATGTGCCATACCGGGTACATTCTTGGTATTACGAAAAATGGCATTAATTACAGATGCCATAAGTCATTCTATTTTACCGGGAATTGTGATCGGTTTTTTTATCACCCATGATTTATCTTCTCCATTATTGATTGTTATGGCAGCCGCTAGCGGAGTCCTTACTGTTGTACTGGTAGAGTTTATTCAAAAAACCGGACTAGTAAAGGAAGATACTGCGATTGGTCTGGTTTTTCCGGCCTTATTCAGTATTGGTATAATATTAATTGCAAAAAATGCAAATGATGTACATTTGGATGTAGACGCAGTGCTTCTAGGAGAACTTGCTTTTGCTCCTTTTGATCGGCTTGCTCTAGACGGAATAGATCTAGGACCAAAATCACTATGGATTATCGGAACAATTTTACTCATTACCCTGGGATTGCTCTTTGCTTTTTTCAAAGAATTAAAAGTTAGCACTTTTGATGCCGGCTTAGCTTCTGCTCTGGGATTATCTCCGGTAGTAATCCATTATGGATTAATGACGGTTTCATCAATCACCACGGTAGGAGCTTTTGATGCCGTCGGAGCTATTTTGGTAATTGCCTTAATGATTGCTCCTGCAGCTACAGCATATTTGTTAACCAATGATCTTAAAAAACTGTTAGTACTGGCTGTTCTATTTGGAGTTGGTAGTGCCATTGCTGGATATTGGGTTGCTTATGCCTTGGATGCTTCTATCTCAGGATCAATGACTACGGTATTGGGAGTACTCTTCTTAATGGTATACTTATTTGCTCCTGCCAAAGGATTATTTTCTGTTCTCTATCGACAAAAGCAGCAACGTATTGAGGTATCCTTACTTACATTTTTATTGCATCTAAGAAATCATAAGGAAGAAGAAGAACGACATGTAAAACACCTCAATGAACATATAAACTGGCAAAAGGTACGCTCTAAATCCGTTTTGGACCTGGCTTTAAAAAATAACATGATTACTATTCATAAGGATGTCGTTTCGCTTACCCCAAAGGGGAAAAAATTTACTACAGAAGCCATAGACTATATAGTGACCAACAAAAATTCTGAAATTGAAAATATGAAAGATCGTTTCTTCCTATTCAGAGGATAAAACTTGTATATTTAGAGTGAAAAGAAAATCTTTATTTCAGTGAAAAAGAAAATCGCTAAATCATTTGTTTTTATTTTCTTACTTGGCTTTTTTAGTTACGCTCAGGATAATAAACCTGTTAGACTAATCGAAGAAAAGCAAAAAAAGAGAACTATTATATACGTGCAAAATGATACGGATATTGAAAAAAGTGTTTTCTTAAAAGTAAATCCAATAGGATATCGCCGCAGTGCCAACAAACCTATTATCAAAACTATTCCTGCAAAAAGTAAGGTGCAGATGATGATCTTGATTCCATTAACCGATGTTGACTCTCATTATACATTCGATTTGATAGTAAATAAAGAGTTAGAAACCATGAAAGTAGATCGAAGTAAAAACCTTCAGAAACAAGCTCCTGTTTCTTCAATAATGAGATCAGAAACAATCATTTTTACCAAAAATGATTGTGAAAAATGCGCTATTTTGATTTCTAAATTAAAAGAAAAACATATCAAATTCAGAGAGGTAAATATCGACGCCAAAAACCGCTATAGGGATTACTTATGGGAACTGCTTAACATTGACGGATATGATAAAAACAGTGTAGGCGTGCCCTTGGCTGTCGTAAAAGGCAAACTAAAATATCCCATAGATGATTTGGACAAATTTATTTTAAAACTAAATGAATGATATACTATCAAGTATGTTATTATTCTCTTTTTGAATGTCTGTTAAGACTCATAATCCATACGTCACCCTGAACTTGTTTCAGGGTCTCAATTTACAAAACACTAAAAACCATATTTTTATGAGATGCTGAAACGAGTTCAGCATGACGGTGAAATAGAATTATTACCAATTACCGATATTCAGATTCTCTTTCAATACATTTCATTACTACTATTTAAAGACTTGCAAACCTATCAACAAACCCTTGATTTACTCTACTCTTCATTTCTGACATAGATGTCATGTTTTTTGGTTTAATGCTTCCTTTGGTCCAATCTATTGTATACTCCCTACTCCACTTCAAATGATGCTCTGCAAGCTCCTTTATTGCATCCAATATGTATTCAATTTCTTGATTTGTATGAGTGGGATGAATGGACATACGAATCCAACCAGGCTTATTTGAACAATTTCCCTGATCAATTTCATTGGTAATCTTGCGCGAAATTTGTGGAGTAACATTAAGAAGATAATGACCATACGTACCTGCACAGGAGCAACCACCTCTTGTTTGAATTCCAAATCTGTCATTTAATAACTTTACGCCCAGATTGTAATGTAAATCATCAATATAAAAAGAAACCACTCCTAATCTTTTCTTATGCTCACCAGCAAGGATATACAAATTTGGGATGCTTTCAAGAGCTTCCCATATCACATTCAGAATTTCTTCTTCTCTTTTTATAATGTTTTCTATGTTCATTTCTTCTTTCAACCTTATACACATAGCCGCTTTGATGGTTTGCAAAAAAGCAGGTGTACCCCCATCTTCTCTTTCCTCTATATCATTTACATAGTTATGTTCTCCCCAAGGATTGGTCCATAAGACTGTGCCACCACCAGGATGATCCGGAACCGAATTATTATATAATCGCCTATTAAACAATAAAACACCTGTGGTTCCGGGGCCTCCCAAAAATTTATGACAAGAGAAGTAAATAGCATCAAGGTAACGCCCTCCTTTATCATTAGGATGCATATCAATTGAAACATAAGGTGCCGAACATGCAAAATCAACAAAGCACAAACCACCGTATTGATGTATGAGCTCTGCTATTTCTAAATATGGAGTAATAATCCCGGTAACATTAGAACATGATGTTATTGCCACAATCTTATTCTTTCGATGTGTGTATTGAAGGATAAGCTCTTCAAGATTTTTAATAGAAACCAACCCGTCCTTGTTAGGAGGAATAATCACTACGTCTGCAATCGTTTCTATCCATGTGGTTTGATTAGAATGATGCTCCATATGCGAAACGAAGATTATTGGTCGATCTTCCTTTCTTAATTTAATGCACTCTTTGAATGACTCATGAATCCGAAGCCCTAGTATTCGCTGAAGTTTGTTCACAACACCTGTCATTCCCGAATTAGAAGAGATAAGCACATCATTTGATGATGCATTTACATGTTTTTTGATGATTTGTTGTGCTTTATGATACGCATACGTCATAGTCGATCCGGTATGACTGGTATCGGTATGTGTGTTCGCTACAAAAGGAAAAAAGTCCTTAAGCATTCGCTCTTCAATAGGTTGATACATTCTTCCACTGGCTGTCCAATCGGCATAAAGTATCCGAATTGAATCATGATACGGCGTTTTTATCATTTGATTCTGGCCGATTATATTATCGTGATATTTCAAAAAATAATCTTCCATGACTATTCTTCTACAGTACCATTGATAATATCCCATAAATTACTAGGATGTTCACTATAAATATCATTAAATAGGAAGACCATTATTAAAATATAGATGATAAAACCAAAAATGATCATTAATTGAGCTCTCGAAGTCTTTTGTATGTCTTGCCTGTCCTTTCGTTCACAAATCTCCCCTGGACAGTATTGAACCTTATCTTTATAAAACCTTGAATAAAACTTGCATCCAAGACAAATACCAAAAGCCGTTTCCCAGAATAAAAATACCAGACAGATTAAACAAACGAGTGCCGTTATCGGACCATAGGAGTTTACCACATTGGATAAAATAAATATGAGTGATGACAATACCAATCCTATTTTCCAGGCAAACTTTTTTTGAGGGGCTCCTACATACTCTGGCACCTGATTGCGCACAATAAGGCGCCCTAGTATTAAAAATGGTGAGTATTTAGGATTAATCAAAACCCTTATCATAATATCAGTAAGAAAAATAGTTACTGCATATTTCAGCATAACAAAATTACCTGTAAAAATTACGATTAGTATTGCAATAAACATGATTAGGAAAAGGATTCCTGCCGCTGCCCTTATTTCTCGCTCGTTTAATACGGGGATCGTATATCCCTCTACATATTCTCCGAATTGAATTGTTCTATTGATTGTATGCATTTTGTTCGTTTTTTGATTAATGATGATTGATTGATGAAATTTTTATTGATTGTGAGACATTAAATGAGTTAGGTTAAAACCTTTAATTATTAGCCATATCGAGACACCTACCTGTACCAGACCTACAGGGAGATAGAGTATCATTAAACCAGTATCATATATCGACCACAAAACATTACCCAGCATTATTATGACCGCTATGCAACCCAGACCAGATAATACTCTAGGAATTAATTTTGTATGATATAACCCATAATACAAAACCGTAAGAGAAAGTCCGCCTACTAGCATATCCATCATATGAATCCAACTTCGCATCTCATAAAGTAAGCTACCTAAGCTTTGTAAGTATTGGGTTGCCGGAGCATTAGCATTTACATACTCTTTACTCATGGATAGGATCGAAAGTATGATAGTGTTATCTACTATGGTTATGGTAAAACTTATTATAGTGAATCCAAGATACCATAACGCTAAATTATTGTTGTTGTAAGCTTTTAAAAAAGGTTTTAATATGATAGCGATCCCAAGGCCTGCACCACTCAACACAATTCCAAGTAGCGTAGCCGTAATTACTGTTGTCGTATTTGAAGACGTTATTGTAAGAAAATCTTCATCAAAAATAATAGGTCCCAACAAAAACATGTTGACCAAAACACCCAATATAAATTGAGCTAGAAATAAGAACCCAACAATTCTTCCGGTTTTTGGATTTAAATTCATACTATTTGTTTTTTGATTGATGCTGTAATTTTTTTTACTCTGATTCAAGCTAAAATGATCGAATACGCACAAATAATTTCCGCTAGTTAAATCTGAAAAGTTTTTGGATATAATTTTTATAAACGTACTTCCATGGAATTGCAATGAGATCTAGTGGAATGGCAATCGCAAAAGGCATTAAAAATCCTTCTGAAGCAGTATCCAATTGTCCCTGAAGGCTTAAAGGCAGATAAATACCTAGTAGCCATATTGATTTGTAAAATAATTGCAATAGTAGTAATGGCAACATTTTTAAGGGGTATCGTATGCCCAATCCCATTAGTATGGTATAGGCTGCCCAAAAACTATAGACAACTCCGTCATAAGCGCCCCAAATTTCACTGGGATTTATGATTTCGGACCACACATCATACCCCAAGGCCACAAAGGTAAGTAGATACACAAATTTCATTGCGCATAACTTAAACTTAGATACTTTTTTAATTTTATAGGTACCCGATTCTGGTACAATAGCCGTACTGTGTTCTACATTCATAATTGTTCGTTTTTTGATTGATGATTGATCGATGATGATTGATGATTTTTTATTACAAACAGTATTTTTTCATTTGCTTTGTTTTTTTATTCGTTCGAGAAATCTATTTTATGAGAATCTCCTTTAATCTTTACTTTTGATCCGGATATGGCATTACAGGTAACAGATTCATAGGATAGATCAAGGTTTCCTGTACTTTCATCACTAAAAACAAGGTTTAAATTCTTGCCAGAAATCCGGCCGATGGTTTCAAAACTTGTTCCCGAACTTATATTTACTTCATCTAAATTTGGGTTAGAAACAACTATTTTCACACTATCCTTCTCTCTTATTTCTTTAGTCTTATTAATTATAAGCGTATCCCCTCTTACTTCGGTTTTAATATGATACAAAAGACTTTCTGGAGCTTCTATTTTAACCTTTGTTATACTGTCCTGCTGAAAAAAGATCAACGCATCCTGACTACTATGTATTTTTTTAAAAGCAGAAACAGTTCGTATCTCTTCTACAAATTTGCTTGCCACTGTTCTCTTATCAACTTTATCCATATAATCATGCATAATCGCCTGAAAAGCCAAGAAAAAGAAGCTTATCAAAACAAGTGCAATTACTAAAACCAAATTACTTTTCTTCATCCTTTGTTTGTTTTACATATTGATCATAAGAATTTTTTACCTCTTCAAATTCTACATCCAGTAACATCATTTCTTTAAAAACATCTGGCAACGTTACTCCCATAAACTCTTCTTTCTTAATATCAAGAACTCTGTCATAACCACTTTTGGAAACGAAATATCCTATCCCTCTCTTATTATATATTACCTCTCGTTCCTGTAAATGATTAAAAGCTCTTATAGCGGTATTAGGATTTACTTCTACCATTACGGCAACCTCTCTTACAGACGGGATTCTTTCTTCTTCTTGCCACCTTCTAACGAGGATGTTTTCATAAAAGAAATCTACGATCTGCAGGTATATAGGTTTACCATTGTCAAAATCCATTATCGAACCTCCTTTTCTTTTAATTTAAAATAGGCAGCCAATAACATCATCGGCCATAAAACTATACTAAAAAGTAGTGCTCCTAATATCGAGAGATCTTCTTGAGCCAAACTAAATGCATCTGTAGAAAAAGGATCTGATGTGAATACATCAAACGCTCCCCCGGTAAATGAGAAACAGAGTATTAGATTGTACATAAAAACACAAAAAACCATTAAAAGTACAACTAACAATGTTTTACCAATTCTATTTTTGGTAAAGGTGACGGCTCCCAGAAGAAATGCTGGCTGAATGAAAAAATAAATCTTAATCAGTCGCCAATATCCTTCAGAAAAAATAGGTAATGCATGAAAATTTGTATCAGGAAATAGGCTTCCTATAAGAATAGCAAATTGTCCGATTAAAAATCCAAAAAATGTAAATACGAATGTATAAATAACATTTGTGGCAAGCCATGAAGCAAAAATCCTTTCTTGTGGTGACGCAGGAAGTAAAAAATAAAAATGATTTGTTTTTTGACTATGCATTTCCTTAAAAAAGACAAAAGTGAACAGTATTCCCAATACAATAAAGACTAAAGAAAATACCGTTATAAACTCACTTGGTTTCACTACATGATCACCTCTTAGACTTATTAGACAAGCTAAAAACAGCACGCCTCCAGCTACAGATAGAGCATTGATTATTACTCCTTTTAACAATCTAATATTCCTATAAATAAGATTACCCATTCTTTGGATATTAAACTCGCGCATCGTGATAGGTGTTTTTTAAAGCATTACTGATTTTTACCGGTTCGCTTATTACAGCATTAAATAATAGCTCAAGATCTACCTCGGTTTCTTCATAATTATGTCGTTTATGGACTGCTTTTCCTCCAAAAGATGGTTCAGAAAAAAGAACTGAATCTTCCATACCTGGTTTAGGTCTTCCAAACCACAAATTTTCTGAAACTCTTGAAAGGGGTTGATCAAATATCACTTTTGCCTGCCCAAGAATTATAACATGATTTATAAGACTGTGCAAATCTCTAACCTGATGGGTAGAAATCACTATACATTTGCCCTGGTCTACAGCAGAAGCCATGATCTTTCTAAATTGGCTTTTTGAGGGAATATCCAACCCATTAGTTGGTTCGTCCATAAGTAGTAAACTTGTATTTGTAGCAATCCCAAAAGCAATAAGCACCTTTTTCTTTTGACCAAATGACAAGGTTGATATATTATCTTCGGGAGAAAGTTTGAATTCTTTTATTAATTCATAAAAATATACTCTCGAAAACTTTGGATAAAATGAAGAATTTATTTTTTCATATACAGAAATCTTGAATCCCGGCAACTCAAAATCTTCAGGAACTATAAAAATCTCCTGAAGGTTTCTTACTTTTCTTTTGAAGGAATCTTCATTTGAAATTTGGCAATATCCAACCTTTGGAAACAGTAATCCTGCAATTAATCTAATCAACGTACTCTTACCTTCTCCATTTTCACCAAACAAGCCATAGATATTACCTGGTGTAAGATCCAATGAGATATCATCTAACACCGTTCTACCCTTTGGATAATGAAATCGTAAATTTCTAATTTGAACCATATCTAGTGTATTAGTTATCTAGTACACTTCAAAACTAAGAAAGTAATTCGAATTAAGCAAATATTTTAAAAAATAGCTAGGATATGGCCTAAAAAAAGGCTTTATAGTGCATCAGAATCTGGTCATCAAACCCTAATAAATAAACACTCATGAAATGTTTTACATACAAAATCGATTACATCTTACCAAAAATTGCTATTGATGGGATTTTTGCTCAATCCAATCTTCTATTGAGCTTCGTAATGCACTAAGCGGAATGGAACCATTCTTAAGAACTTCACTATGAAACTCTTTTACGTCAAAATCTTCTTCGAGTTTGTTTTGGGCTAGTTTTCTTAGCGCTTTTATTTCTTCACCTCCAACATCATATGATGTTAACTGAGCAGGCCAGATAATAATACGATGATACAAGGACAAGGCGGAAGCTGGATTGCCTCCAGACTCCATCATATAATCAATAGCCTGTTGCTTTGACCAACCTTTAAGGTGAACTCCTGGGTCTACTACCATTCCTCTAGCCGGCCAAGTTCTTCGTTTGATTAATGCAGAAGGGTTTTTGTATAAGTTCATTTCTTCAGCAAGTTGTTCGCTATATCTTGCCCATCCTTCTACATAACTACCAAAACCAATCATTTTTGAGATAGGATGTAATCCAGCAATATCTTTTTCGATGCCTATTTGCAAATGATGTCCAGGATACGCCTCGTGATAGGTAAGGATTTCATTATTTCCTTTTTGTTGTTTTTCTGGGTTTTCTAAATTAATTCTAAAGTAAGCCGGCTTATCTTTTGTAGCCCCTTCATAACTACCTCTACCGGCTTCATGAGGCTCATATGGTTTTATGGTAACCTCTGTTGAAGGCATAACAGCAAACCACCTTTCACTTTCTTTTTTGGCATTCTCGAGCAGTTGAATATTGGTTTCCAGAATTTCTTCACTAGTTTTAAAATAATCCAAAGAATCCTTCTCAATTAATTTTACAATCTCTTCAAAATCATCAGACTTATATAACTCTTTGCCCAGGGCTACAACTTTATTTTTATTTTTCTCAACAATCTTGTTTCCCAGTTCAAAAATATCTTCACCTGTTTTATCTGATGTCGTATAGCTTCTTATTTGAGCTTGATAACATTCTTTACCGCTTGGTATATTTAGAATTGACACCTCAACTCTTGCCGCATCCAGATATTCATCATTTAGAAATTTTTGATAACCTGCAATAGCCGGAAGTATTTTTTCTATTACCAGAGATTTCCAATCCGTAATAAAAACCTGATCATCATCTCTTTTGGCCGGAGCCATAAAGGGTGAATCTTCAATTTCATAATCTTGCAAAACTTGCATTTGATCGATCACTAATTTTACAATTTCCTTTGGCATCGTATATCCCAACGAAATACCTCTTTTCAAGTTATTAATCTCTATCTCTACATATTTAGGAAATGTACTCCATCTTACAATAGCCTGTTCTCTTAAATCTGGTGTTCCAACAGGTTGAAAATTAGCCAAAGAAAGCCATTTTTGTTGCCACCCACTTCTATGATTAACATTCCATAAATTACGCTTACATACTCTCATTGCCTGATTACCTTCTAACTCCTCTTTAAGTAACCAGTATGCTATTCTATCTTTCTTTTCGGTAATCTTTAACTCCTCAATCTCTTTAAGTTTCAGGTACAAACTATCTTCAAAACGTTCCCATTCTTCAATCTCGGCTAGGTCATTGGATGAAATCTGATCATGTTTTTCTAACTCTTCATCTATATAATACCCATATTCAGGAAATGTCTGAAGAACTTTTTCATAATAGGCATCAGCCAATTGAACTATAGGATTTTCCTGAGTTTGAGTTTTTGATTTTTCTTTACACGCAAAAAGCACACAAATTACCGATAGTCCTACTAAATATTTTTTCATTAATTGTTTTTTTATTTATTCAAGTGAATTCAATAACAAAAGATTAGCATTTGGCTCCCTATCCAATCTTTTGTTAACAAATAAACTTATAACACCATGTAAACAAAAAACCACAGTTTTAAACTGTGGTGTAATTATTATTAGTATATAGATTTTAGAACTCTCGATTTACATCAAAAGCTTCTAAGTAATCTTTTACGCGTTGCACAAATTGCCCTCCTAATGCTCCATTCACAACTCGGTGATCATAAGAGTGGGATAAGAACATTTTGTATCGAATTCCTATAAAGTCTCCATCTGGTGTTTCGATTACCGCTGGTACTTTTCGAATAGCTCCTAAAGCCAGTATTGCTACTTGTGGTTGATTTATAATTGGTGTTCCCATAATACTACCAAAAGTACCCACATTAGTTACCGTATAGGTTCCATCTTGTATATCATCTGGTTTTAAAGCATTATTACGAGCACGGCCTGCCAAATCGTTTACAGCTTTAGTCATACCCACAAGATTTAACTGATCCGCATTTTTGATGACCGGAACAATTAAATTACCATCGGATAATGCCGCTGCCATACCCAGGTTTATATTTTTCTTTTTGATAACTGTATCACCAGATATTGAGATATTGATCATCGGAAAATCTCTAATTGCTTTTGCCACAGCTTCCATAAAAATTGGAGTAAACGTAAGATTCTCTCCTTCTCTTTTCATGAAATCTCCTTTCACCTTCTTTCTCCAATTCCATATATTGGTTACATCGGCTTCGATAAAGGATTGTACATGGGCAGAGGTCTGCACCGACTCTACCATGTGATGCGCAATGAGTTTCCCCATTCTGGTCATCTCTATAATCTCGTCCTCTCCAGAAACCACAACAGGTGCTGCTTTGGGAGTTTCTTTTTTGTCTGATTTTACAACAGGAGCAACTTCTTGTTTAGCAGGCTCTGTAACTGGGGTAACTGCACCATTTTTGCGATCATCAACAAATTTTAAGATATCATTTTTGGTTACACGACCATCCTTCCCTGTGCCCGGAATAGCCTCTAATTCTGATAATGCAACACCCTCGGTAGCAGCAATATTTTTAACCAATGGAGAATAAAATTTACTCCCCTCTGAAAAATCTGTTATACCACCCGAAGCAACTTCTGTAGTTCCTGCCATTTGTGTTTCAAGAACAATAGCTTCTTTAGGAATTTCTTCAACTTGCGTGGTTGTTTCTGAGGGGCTTGAATCGACAATACCTTCTCCTTCGGTCTCGATTATCGCAATAGTTTGCCCTACCTGCACTACATCGTCTACAGCAAAAAGTTTTTCAACCAAAACACCTTCTACCTCACTAGGCACCTCGCTATCTACCTTATCTGTTGCGATCTCTACCACTGCGTCATCTAGTTCGATTGTATCCCCAACCTCTTTTAACCAGGTTGTTATTGTTGCCTCTGCAACACTCTCACCCATTTTTGGAAGCTTAAGCTCAAATTTTGCCATATCCTTAATCAAAAGTGTTTATTTGTTAACTATTTTGCGAATTTAATTAAAAATAAGCTTAAAAATTAACTTTTCTTTATTAAAGTTTATTTAAAATAATATTGTTTCCCCTCTCCCGTCACTGAAATTGCTCCCCACCATATAGGTGCAATCTTGAGGTATTATCTTAAAGGTTATATTGTCTTTTCTCACTACTTGCATTTGAGTAATAATCTCTTTAAAACTCAAAAAATTGTTATCAAAGATAATCTCGATATTTGTATCCCCCAAATCTTCCTTTGTTATCACTCTTAGAATCTCCACTTTTTTATTCAATTTTAATCTTAATCTATGCCTTAAATCCTTATCTTCAGAAACTAAATAGTACTTCGCTATCTCTTTCTTTTTCTTTTCAAAATTCTTAAATGATTGAACAATGGATACCAAACGAATCGCTATCAAAACCATGAAATCCAAAATAAAATTACTTCTAAAGTGTTTTTTATAAAATAAGCGCATCGCACTATAAAACCGTCTAACATAAACTGCGTTTCGATCTGTACTCTCACCCCTATAATGAACTGCAGTTACGGTGCCTATATAATAATTTTGAAATCCCATTTTTTTAAACCGATAAGATAGATCTATATCTTCGCCATACATGAAATAGTTTTCGTCAAACGCACCAACAAAAAGGTACTTTTCTTTCTTTACCAGCATAAAAGCACCAACCAGTACATCTACATCTCCAATATTTTTTGAAGGTACGTGATCTGCATAATAATTTTTTACATGCCCTAATTTGATTCCAAAAAGTCGTCTTAAAGATGTTAAAGGAGAAGGTATATTACGCTTGCTTTCGTGAAGATAATCTCCAACTCCATTTATCAACCTGGGGCCTAGCAAACCAGCATTTGGTAACCGTTCTGCTTTATCAATAATTTCGACAAATACCTTAGGAGGAACTATAGTATCTGGATTAAGAAAGCATATGTATTCTCCTTTGGTTAGTGTGATCCCTTGATTATTAGCTTTTCCAAAACCATTATTAATCTTGTTTTCTATAAGAATTACCTCAGGAAAATGTTCTTTTATCATTGTACAACTCTCATCTTCAGAATTATTGTCTACCACAATAACCTCGGATGCAACAAAAGAAGTTGCTTCTTTTAAACTAAGCAAACATTGTTCTAGGAAATAACGAACATTATAACTTACTATGATGATGGATAATTTCAGAAGGTCCGTTCTTTACTTTTTTAACAATTAGCCATTTTTTAAAGCATTTTCAAAAGGAATTCGATTCACTATACTTCTTCCCAAAGTAACCTCATCGGCATATTCAAGCTCATCATTAACACTAATCCCTCTGGCTATAGTAGATGTCTTAACATCCACCCCCTCTATCTGCTTATACATATAAAAATTAGTAGTATCTCCTTCCATAGTGGCACTAAGTGCAAATATCAACTCCTTTACTGGTTCTGATTTAGCTTTCTCTATTAAAGAACTTATATTTAAATCTTGTGGCCCAATACCATCTAGAGGACTTATCTTACCACCTAATACATGGTATACCCCTCGATATTGACCTGTACTCTCAATAGCCATTACATCTCGTATATCTTCAACGACACAAATGATATCCTGATATCGATTAAGATTACTACAAATATCACAGATATCCTTATCACTAATACTATGACATTTCTTACAAAACTTGATCTCATTGCGCAATGTTCCTAATGCAGTAACCAAATGATCGGTCTGTGTCTTAGGTTGCCTTAATAGATGTAACACCAATCGCAATGCTGTACGTTTCCCTATCCCAGGCAACTGCGACATTTCGTACACTGCATTTTCCAATAATTTTGAAGAAAAATCCATAGCGCAACAAATTTAGCATTTTTAGTGAAGATCTGTTTAAAATAGTCTAGTTATATTATTAAACAATTGAAAGCATTTTTCTACTTTTACTTTAAAAGCAAAAATAATGTTTGACTCACTTTCTGAAGAAACCCAACTCATTTTGATGGTTATAGGAATTGCTATATTATTTATAGCCGTTTCCTGGAACACCAAACGGAATAAGCGAAGCTTATATGATCGTGGTAAGCGTAATTTCAGAAAAAATTATATGGAAAAGAAAAAGAAGAATAAATAGCACAAAAAAAAAGAAATCGTAATGAAAATATATACAAAAACAGGTGATAAAGGTAGAACTGCGCTATTTGGAGGAACCCGAGTTCCTAAACATCATGTTAGAATTGAGAGTTATGGTACTGTTGACGAATTAAACTCTCATATTGGTTTGATAAGGGATCAAAAAATTGACGAGCTTAGTAAAAAAGTCTTGATCAATATACAAGATAAGCTTTTTACAGTAGGAGCAGTATTAGCTACAGATCCAGAAAAAGCAATTCTTAAAAACGGCAAAAAAAGATTAAATATCCCCACTATTGCTGAAGAAGATATCTTATTACTCGAAAAAGAAATCGATAGGATGAACGAATTGTTACCGCCAATGACACATTTTGTACTACCAGGAGGGCACCAAACTGTGTCATTCTGTCACATTGCTCGTTGTGTATGTCGCCGAGCAGAGCGCCTGGCCACAGCCCTTTATGAAATAGCCCCTTTTGAGGAAACCACCTTGCAGTATTTAAATCGACTATCTGACTATCTTTTTGTACTGGCACGAAAGTTGTCATTCGATCTACAAGCAGATGAAATAAAATGGATTCCTGCAAAGAATTCATAAAAATTTGTTCGCTATAAAATCGGTAAGGGAAAACCCCGAAAAATCACGTTCTTATAATTATTGATTAAATAATTAATTTTTTACTTGACTTTTTAAACTAAAAAATTATTTTTGCAAAAAATAAACCAGTAAACATATGTATTGGACTTTAGAATTAGCATCATATTTAAGTGATGCGCCTTGGCCAGCTACAAAAGACGAATTAATAGATTACGCAATTCGTACTGGAGCACCTCTAGAGGTTGTAGAAAACCTGCAAGCAATTGAAGATGAAGGAGATTCATATGACTCTATAGAAGAAATATGGCCAGACTATCCTACAGACGAAGATTATCTTTGGAATGAGGATGAATATTAAAAATATTGAAATAGTATTAAAAGTCTCGCAAGAGGCTTTTTTTTTGCGTAAATTACGTCACCTTTACGCACTATTTATAGTGCTAAGTATTGTATAATTATGACCGCTTAGGTCCTGAGATAACTACAAGTCCCATAATTGGGATTTGGCCTGAAGGTTACCCAAAAAGAGGTTTACCCGGTTTGTTTCTTTATGAAACTACGATCTCATTAAACACATAACCATAAATCATGGGAATTTTAGATTCTGTATTAAAAGCATTTGTTGGAGATAAATCCAAAAAAGATATAAAAGAAATTCAACCAAAAGTTGAATTGATAAAACAAGCTGCAAAAGCAATCGAAGCGCTTTCTAATGATGAATTAAGAGCTAAAACTGTTTCGTTTAAGGATAAAATAAGTCAAGCTCGTGCTCCTATTAATAATAAAATTGAACAACTCAAACAAGAAGTCAATACCGTTGAAGATATCGATAGAAAAGAAGATATCTATGTGGAAATCGATACACTGAAAGACGAAGCTTATGAAGCTACAGAAAAAGCTTTAGATGATATTCTCCCTGAAGCCTTTGCGGTAGTGAAAGAGACCGCTACGCGCTTTGCCAACAACGAATTTATCGAAGTTACCGCCTCTACTTATGACCGAGAGCTTTCTGGTTTAAAAGATTATATAACCTTAGATGAGGATAAAGCTATTTGGTCGACAAGTTGGGATGCTGCCGGTAAAGAAGTAAAATGGGATATGATTCATTATGACGTTCAGCTGATTGGTGGTGTTGCAATGCATGAGGGTAAAATAGCTGAAATGCAGACTGGTGAAGGAAAAACCCTGGTTGCTACTCTGCCAGTGTACTTAAATGCTTTGTCGGGTAATGGGGTTCATCTCGTGACGGTAAACGATTATCTTGCTCGTCGTGATAGTGAATGGATGGCACCGTTGTTTCAGTTTCATGGTCTTACGGTAGATTGTATCGATAATCACAGACCTAACTCTGCAGAACGTAGAGCCGCTTATAATGCAGACGTTACATACGGTACTAATAACGAATTTGGTTTTGATTATTTACGTGATAATATGTCACATGCCCCAGAAGATTTAGTACAACGACCACATAATTATGCAATTATAGATGAAGTAGACTCCGTTTTAATTGATGATGCACGTACCCCATTAATTATTTCAGGGCCTATTCCAAAAGGAGATATTCATGAATTTGATGAGTTAAAACCTAAAATTGCCGATATCGTTTCTGTACAGCAAAAATATCTTACTACGGTTCTGGCAGAAGCCAAAAAATTAATCAAAGAAGGAGATACCAAAGAAGGTGGTTTCAAATTACTACAGGTATATCGAGGAATTCCAAAAAATAAAGCTTTAATCAAGTTTTTGAGTGAAGAAGGCGTAAAACTGTTACTTCAGAAAACAGAAAACTTCTATATGCAGGATAATAACCGTGAGATGCATAAAATTGATGCAGATCTGTACTATGTAATAGAAGAAAAAAATAACCAAATCGATCTTACTGATAAAGGTGTAGAGTATCTTTCTGGAAAGGATGATCCTGATTTCTTTGTTTTACCTCAGATAGGTATGGAAATCGCTAAAATTGAAGGCTTAGAGTTATCTAAAGAAGAAGAAGCCGATAAAAAAGAAGAGCTTTTTAGAGATTATAGTGTAAAAAGTGAACGAATCCATACCCTGCGCCAGTTACTTAAAGCATACTCTTTGTTTGAAAAAGATATAGAATATGTAGTGATGGACAACAAAGTAAAAATTGTTGATGAGCAGACAGGTCGTATTATGGATGGTCGTCGTTATAGTGATGGACTTCATCAGGCTATTGAAGCCAAAGAAAATGTAAAGATCGAGGATGCAACACAAACTTTTGCTACCGTAACACTTCAGAATTATTTCAGAATGTACGGCAAATTATCAGGGATGACCGGTACTGCAGTAACTGAAGCAGGTGAGTTATGGGAAATCTACAAACTTGATGTGGTAGAGATCCCTACCAACAGACCAATTGCAAGACACGATAGAGAGGATTTGGTATACAAAACCAAACGTGAAAAATACAATGCTGTTATCGAAGAGGTAACCGAATTATCTAATGCAGGCAGGCCCGTGCTAATTGGTACTACCTCTGTAGAGATTTCTGAATTATTAAGCAGAATGCTTACGATTCGTAAAGTACCTCATAATGTACTGAATGCAAAATTACATAAAAAAGAAGCTGATATCGTTGCTGAAGCTGGTAACACCGGGATGGTTACCATCGCAACAAACATGGCAGGTCGTGGTACAGATATTAAGTTATCAGACGAAGTAAAAGCAGCAGGTGGTCTTGCTATTGTAGGTACCGAACGACACGATTCTCGTCGTGTCGATAGACAGCTGCGTGGTCGTGCAGGTCGACAGGGAGATCCAGGAAGTTCACAGTTTTATGCATCTCTTGAAGATAACTTAATGCGTCTTTTTGGATCAGAACGTATCGCCAAAATGATGGATAGAATGGGGCTTAAAGAAGGTGAAGTTATTCAACATTCTATGATCTCAAAATCTATCGAACGTGCACAGAAAAAAGTAGAAGAAAACAACTTTGGAGTTCGTAAGCGATTACTTGAATATGATGATGTGATGAACGCACAACGTGAAGTAGTATATAAACGTCGCTATCATGCCCTGTTTGGAGAACGTTTACGTGTGGATATTGCAAATATGATCTACGATACTTCAGAAGTAATTGTAGAAGGAAATAAAGTCGCTCAGGACTTTAAAAACTTCGAATTTGAATTGATACGCTATTTCTCTATGAGTAGCCCGGTTTCTGAAGAAGAGTTTGAAAAAATGGATGCTCAAAAGATTACAGGTGAAGTCTACAAAGCCGCCTATGAGCATTATCAGGATAAGATGAAGCGCAATGCAGAAACTGCTTACCCGGTAATAAAGCAAGTTTATGAAGATCCTTCGAGTAAATATGAAAGAATTCTGGTTCCGTTTACTGATGGCGTAAAAAGTATCAATGTCGCTACTAATCTTGAAAAAGCATACGAGTCTGAAGGGAAACAACTAATTACCGACTTCGAAAAGAATATTACTCTTGCTATTATCGATGATGCCTGGAAAACTCATCTACGTAAAATGGATGAGTTAAAACAAAGTGTACAATTGGCAGTTCATGAGCAAAAAGATCCTTTATTGATATACAAATTTGAGGCCTTTGAATTGTTCAAGGCCATGATCGAAGATGTAAATAAGGATGTTATCTCTTTTTTGTTTAAAGGAGAACTACCCACTGGTAATACTCAAGATATTTCTGAAGCTCGCCAGGTACGTCGAAAAGAAAAACTGGAGACCTCCAAAGAAGAAATTCCGAATATGGACGAACGCGCTGCGCAAAGCAGAGCTGCCGGGCAAACACAGGGAAGACCTCAGGTAACAGAAACCATTGTACGCGAACAACCAAAAATTGGTCGTAATGACAGAGTTACCATCAAACATGTAATGAGTGGAGAAAACAAAACCATGAAATACAAACAAGCCATTCCATTAATTGAAAAAGGAGAGTGGGTACTTGTAAATGAATAAGAGTCAGTAATTCTATAAAATAACTAAACCACCCTGCACTGCAAGTGCTGGGGTTTTGATACGCAATACATTGCTTTTTGTTACTTGTTAAAAGTTATTTGGTCTAGGGATGGATGACAGACAGATAACTTTTAACTAGTAACAGTATTGAAAAACAGATTTTTTCGCAGTACTAAAGTGCTGCAATAAAATTGCAGGGTTTTGAACCCAAATCTGAGAACAATAAAAAAACCTGAAGCAACCCTTCGGTTTTTTTTGATCCTATTACAAAAACATAGATCATGAAATACTCTTTTTATACACTCCTAATCTTTTCTTTATTATTTTCTTCTTGTAGCGATGACGATAATTCTGAAATCACTACCATTAGAGTGAATCATTTTAAGGACACAACATTTGTGTCATTTTTTGGTACTCCTGCAACTACAATAGCAATACAAAGAGATGATGAGATTGGCGGAGATACATTTTATCCTTCATCTGTAACTATTGAAGGTTTTGAATATGAGTTAGAATTTATATATGATCTCGAAGTGCGTATCACCGAGATAGAAAATCCTCCGGCAGACGGGCCTAGTACTAAAACTACTTTATTAAACATACTATCCAAAACTGCAGTACCCTCAGAAACGCAATTTAAAGTTCGGTTAACACTTAATCGACAAGACGGAGAGTTTATTAATTGGGTGAATACAGACGGTACCAATTATGCATTCGCTAATTCTGAAATAACACTTAGCTGCAGAGACCTATGTGATGAATTGGCTACCAAAATTGAAAATAAAGAGCAAATAACAGGCCTATTTATTCATGGAGAAGGAGATCAATACACTTTGCAGGAAATTCTTAATGAATAGCTACTCTATTTTCAGTAAAAGATTCGGGTCTGGGCAATTTTGAAGATAAAATTCTAAATCTTTTTTATTAGAAACTCCAGGATAATCACCAATATTTCCCTGTAAATCCCTAATAATCTGAAAGTGTAAATGAGGAGCATAATCGCCATTTACCATTGCATCTCCCAGTGCTGCTATCACTTGCCCTTTTTTTACTTTTTGATCGATTTGTAGTACCGAAAGTGATTCTAAACTTAAATGACCATAAAGCGTATAAAATGTAAACTCGGTTATCGTGTGCTCCAAAATAATTGTGGGACCATAATCTCCATAATTATCATTATTTTGAAAACTATGAATACTTCCGTCTAGTGGAGCAAGAATTTCTATTCCTGCATCGCACCAAATATCCAATCCCAGATGAATGTTTCGTTCAGTTTCTGGATCTTGCTTATTAAAATGTGAACTTCTTCGATAAATACCTCGCACCTCATTATAACCTCCATAGGCTACTTTAGCTTCGTTTTTGTATAAATACCCAGAAATATATTCATCGAATGCACTAGAAGAAGAAACATTTATATGATTGAGTTCTTGATTATCTTCACACAAATCAATAGCCAAATAATCTTCTTCTGAAAATCTTGAAGATACCACGGGGGTAAAACCCTGCGATAATTGTTCTATAAATTCTTTAAATTTATTGGTATTCATTACGCACTCTGAGGAATAACTTTTGGGTTTTTTGATTTCCGATGTTTAGGCAACTGTTTTAGTAATTCTTTTCTAAAAGCATGATAATCCACCGTTATAGTATGCCTGGGTGTATTTATTTGTTTGTAATGTGGGTGTGTAACTTCTTTTTCACACAAGGTTTTTATGTTTGATGGCATTTTCCAATTTCCGGTTAAATAATTAGCCAAAATTTTACTTTGTAACTCTGATCCGGGCCATATACATCCAAGTGGTTGAAACATCCCCACAAAAAACAGATCACGATACTCTGGGTGAAACATCTTTAAATATAAAGGTACCGCACCTTCACTATAATCGATAAATTCTTCATCAAAAAAGGAGTGTTTCAGGATATAACCAGTACAAGCAATAATTACATCAATATCTTCACTGCTCCCGTCTTTGAAATGTACAGTATTACCTTCTAACCTTTCTATATCTAATCTTGGGTGCACTTTGCCATGGCGGATTTTATACAACAATTCATCATTTATTGTAGGATGTGTTTCACCAAACTTAGTTTTTACATCCTGCAAACCATACAATTTGTTTTTACCCAGCATTATGCTAAGCAATCGATCATTGAACCAGCTTCTAATTTTAATAGGCAACCAGGCAGAACGTGCGCCTACGATATCTGATGGCAATCCAAAAAAGAATTTAGGGATTATACGATACCCTCTTCTCCAGCTTATACTTGTTTTTTTGCTTACTCTACTTGTTTCTACAGCTACATCGCAGGCCGAATTGCCTCCACCAATCACCAAAACCTTTTTGTCTGCAAATGGAACTGCTTTTTTATAATTATGAGAATGGATAAATTCACCTGTAAAATTTCCAGGGTATTCTGGCATTCGCGGAACAGAATGATGACCATTACAAACTACCAAATCTGTAAAAAACTCTGTTCGTTCCTTTTCATTTTGAAGAATAGTTATCTGCCATTTGTTCTCTGCTAGCCTTTTACAGTGTTTAATGATCGTATTAAACTCTATATATGGATATAACCCAAAATGCTTTGCATATGCCTGAAAATATCTTCTAAGCTCATCATGAGAAGGGTAATCGGCTACCGTCTTGTCAAAATCTTCAAAAGTAAAATCTTCATATTGTGATAAGGTTTTTGAGCTTATGATATGGGTTGTGTCAAAAACACTCGAATGGCCTTCATCTTCAGAATAAATCCAATTACCCCCTACTTCAGCATTACGATCATAACAGATAACATCCAGATTTTTATCTTTTAAGTTTTTCAGGGCAGTAATCCCACTCGGCCCTGCACCGATTATACATACGCTTCTTTGCATAAGAACTTTCTAACTATTAATTCGTTATGTAAAATAGAGAATGTAAGGCAGTTTTAAAAATATTTTTACGTTGCTAAACAGAAAAACTTCTGTCTATCCTTCTTTTTAGGATGGGGATTTGAATAAAAAATAGGGCTGTAAGAAATAAAATCCCGTATAAGGTCGTCTTATGAAAAGTAAAACCAGATAATGGATTGTTTAAATTTATATTCTTAAAACTTAAAAAAGAAAGGTCAATTGTATTTAAAACCGAAGTTTTGGGATCGGATAAGAATGCAACCACTAACACTAATCCTAGTAAAACAGCCGTAATGATAATCCAGGCTTTTTTAGAAATTAGAGGTTTGTATACAATCGGCTTTTGTACAGCCATTGTTTTGATTTGGCTCATCACATTCTGCGAAAAGCTTGAAGAAGGATGGTTTAATCCCGCTTCTTTTACTAAATGTTCCATATCATTAAATCGCTCTTCCATTTTTATCATTTATTTTTGGCGAAATGTGATGTTGTAAAATTGAATATAACTTTTTTCTGCTACGATACAATTTTATTTTTACATTATCGGCCGTTAAACCTGCTATTTCTACAATTTCTTTTACGCTTTTTTCTTCAAAATAGTATAAAGTCACAATCGCAGCCTCATCTTCTGGAAGCTTCATTATACTATCTAATATAATTTCTTTTCGTTCCTTTGCCTGCAAATAATTCAAAGCATCGGTTACAAGTTCTATTTCTCCCTCATTGATTTCTTCAATAAGTTCTGACGTCATCATTCTTTTATTGGCTTTAATAGCATCCAAACTTTTGCGATATGCAATGGTATACAACCATGTAGAAAATTTGGCATCACCTCTATACTTGCCTAATGATCTGTATGCTTTAATAAAACTATCCTGTGCAACCTCCTCTGCCAGTTCCTTATTTTTGATCATTCTATACACAACTGTATATACCAAAGACTGGTAACGTTCTACAAGCGTTGAAAAAGCATTTAGATGTCCTTCAAGCACTTGATTAATGTAATATTGGTCTGATTGATGGTTCATTTCTTCATAAGACGATACTATATAATTATCGGTTACATAAATTGATACAAAAAGTACAAAATATTTTTTCGGTGTTTTTTGTAACCAGTTTGTAACACACCTCGTCTTAAATAGAAAACGAACAGTATTAATCATTTAAAAATTAAAATTATGGAAGGACCAGAAATTCTAATACCATTAATCTTTTTTGGTAGTATTTTCGGAATAGTATATTTATTTATATCTGCAAGAAACAAAGAACGATTGGCTTTAATCGAAAAGGGAGCAGATGCTTCAATTTTTTACAGTAGTAAAGATAAAAAAGTAACGCCTGTCTGGAAAGTACTCATTCTTAATCTATCTTTATTATTAATCGGTATAGGAGTTGGTATTTTTATCGCAGGGATCTTACACCTATCTATAGGAGTAGATGAGGACATTGCATACCCTGGGACTATTTTCTTGATGGCCGGAGTTGGACTATTTGCAGGGTTTAATATGACCAAAAATCTAGATAACTAAATTTAGTTAGTCATCATTCAAAAACAAAAAACAGGCGTTTAAACGCCTGTTTTTTGTTTATAATAAATAGTGTTCAACTCTATAGTCTTCACATACATCATCTTTATCTAATGTGATTTTAGTATTTCCACCATTTTCTTGTGACAAGGCACATATCTCTTTAGATATTACTGTAATTGTTTTTTTCTAATTTCAACGTTCTTAACTGAAGTAATTCTCCCGATTCTCTATGCATAGTGGTTATATCATAATCCGTATACGGTCAAAGAATGTAAATCTTTTAACACGTTATTTCCTCCGGAATAGATTCTAATGTATTACCATCCCAAGTAAACCCGGTCTAGTTAGATCCCTAACGTTATTGTAGACAAGAATTGTCCTTATCCAAAAAAAAACATAAAAAAAGTCCATCCGATTGGATAGACTAGACTTGTTTAACAAGTATTCTTTTTACATATCTGCAACCATACCATTATCGACATCTGAGTACTTCTCTACTACAACAGATTCTCCTTTGTTGTTTTCAAGAACATAAACCCCAATAGGCAATTGACTTAAATCAACAAAATTTGAAGTTTTAGATAATATATGTACCGTATTTTTTACCTCAAATAATTTGATCTTATCACCTTCAACAAAATCAATTACGGTAATTACATCTCCTTCTCTTTCGATGGCAAGCAGGTTAGTTTCTGCATTTTCATAATAGTGAACATACTCTTGTTCTACATTAATGTCTGCAGGCATATAAACTCTCTTACTATCTCTTTCAATTAGAAAGTCATTATGTATAGCACTTATAGCACCATCTACATTAAGTTCTTCTTCTAATCGATCTATAACAATTGACTTTCCTTCATTATTCTCCAGCAAATAAGACCCAACTGGTAATTGACTTAGGTCAATTTGACCATGAGTCTTGGATAAAATATGATCTCCAGTCTCAATTTCAAATAACTTCAATTTATCTCCTTCCTTGAAATCTATTACTTCAACAACAAGTCCATCTTTCTCTACAGTAAGATCATCATCATTTGAATAACCAGCAATCGATAAAAATAAGCTAAGAGAACATACAATCAATTTCATCTTTCTAAGTTCTTTATTGTAAAGGTTTATTATTACTTTATTACGGGTTTACCACACAATAATATTACTAAAATATAGTAATGCAAACTAATAATCAGATTTTTAGACCAAGTGTTTTTGATTTTCGATAAAAAACACAAAAAATGTTAAAATTAACCAAAAAAAACACTAAACAATTGATTATCAAAGTTTTATTTTTAAATAAGTCATTAAAAACAGATGAAACGCATACTTATATAGACAAAAGCACTTTCTTGAAATATATTCTTACGTCTTTTATATTAAAAGTATGCGAATGCATTAATCAATTTTATTAAAAAAGCCCTGTCGTTTTACCAACAGAGCTTTTTTATAATTAACACTACAATTATTACTATGAAAAAACTATTTATTAATTTTTAAGTACAACCTCACTATACTTTGCATTGATGGTAATCATCCTATCTGTGCTACGCGTATTTTGAAATCCATTGATGAATACATTTCCAAAATTCTTTCTAGTATTTATCTGTAAAGTTCGGGGTAAAGAAATCAAGCTTTGTGCCCCACTGTACGATATGTTAAAAGCGGTTTTGGGTAATTTCAGTTTAAAATCACTATTCTGAACTGCCAAATCTAATGTAGAGAAAGACTCTCCTAAATTTTCTATTGTTATTACACCAAAACTTCCTGAGATTGCTCCGTTTTCATCCAGCTGTTGAATATAAATATTGCTCGAATCTGCATTAACCAGTAGGTTCTTTGCTGTTTGAATCCTACAATTTTTTACATAGTTAACGACCAGTTTACCATTATTCCATTGACGAACAAAAACAGGAGAATAAGAAGCCTTAATAAAAGTTTGATCCCCATCGATCACATTGGCCGAAAGTCTAGTATGAGACAATGATGCTCTGACGTTATTTGCTTTTTCGGCTAATTGCACATCACCATGGCGAATATTAAGTCTCAAAACTGCCTCCCGTGGCATACGTACTTTAATAACTTTACTTGTGTTATTAGTATTGACTCTATTTGCACGATACTGATAAAAGGTAATATTAGCAACTCCTTTTTGTTGGTTCTCTACATCTCTTATAAGCTGTGATGCCCATGCATTCATTTGTTTTCCATATTCTTCGCCCCATGCTGTTTCTAAACGGATCTGAGCTTGATTAGCGCTATTTTTTGAGTTATCATCCTTGAGTTGTGAAGCCCATTTTTGTTTTTGCTTTTGTTTTTCAAGATCTTCGCTAAACTTTTCTCGTATTTGATTTTCCCACTGTTGAATGTATTTTTCTTCACTCTCACTTTTTCCATTACCATAATTAACATTAGACTGGTTTTCGGAAAGTGTACTTGGCATAGGGTTTTTAGCAATGTTTTCCATTAAAGGGCCAAGCATATCTGCAATCATAGGGCTTAGCCTCCTAAGCTCCTGAATGTTTTTTTTGTCGATTTGGATATTTGAAGCCGTCACCTTTTCCCTCCACAAATTACCGGCAGCAGAATTGATCGTAATTTCTCTTTCATTACCCAAAACATTTACTTGCCAACTATCAAGAATACGTCTACTATTTTCATTCGTTAGATCTCCTTCAAGATAAGCCTCTACTTCTATCGTATTTTTGTTCCAGGTTTCAAAAACGATATTGGTATGACTTGTATTAAGATTCACAGTAACATCTTTATTTACCGTAAGTTTTTCGCTTAATTTATTTTGTTTATCCTGCGCAAATGAATTGGCACAGCATACTAAGCAGCTTAGTGCAACAAGAATACTATTAGGCCTGTATCTCATTGTAATTTTCATTTTCAATTTGCTCTAGTTCTTTTAATTTATCTTTTAACCTGCTCAAAAGCGATAATCTAATTTTCAAATTCTCCATCATCGCTTCGACACTTTGTACATTTGGTCCTACTTCCATAAGTTCTTTATTAAGGCGCTGATACTCTTTATCAAGATTATCCAATCTTACTTTAAAACTTTCAACCAATTCTCTATTTGTATTATCTACTGTAATATTAGAAAGTTGAAATTTAATACTAGTTAATATGTTATTTTCTACTTCCTGATATTCTGGTGATATCTCTGCCAATGTTGAGGACTGTTTATTGACTACTACAGTAGCATCCTTAACCCCATTATCTAAATTTACTATGCCATCTTCTTCAGGGTTACTGTTTCCAAATCTGTTAAATGAAAATATAGAAACAGAAAGAATAACAACTATACTGGCGGCTATTTTTAGCCAATTATAGCTAAAGCTTCTAGTCTCTTTTGGAAGTTCTTTTTCTAATCTAGACATAAATCTTTGTTGATGTCCTTCTTTGATTTTTTCAGCAGGAATTTGCTTATCCTGCTTCAAAAGCTCTCTAATATCCTGTGCCATCCCTTAAATGTTTTAATTGTTCCTGGAGTTGTTTCTTACCTCTATGAACCAATGTTCTTGAAGCAACTGAAGTAATGTCTAGTATCTCACTTATCTCATTATGATCATACCCTTCAATTAAGAAAAGCATGACAGCATACTTGTATTTTTCTGGTAATCTCTCAATAGCCTTTTTCACTTCATCTACTGTAACAGAATCCGACACCGACCAATCATTCTGTTCTTCAACAGTCGTCATAACCTGTTCATTAATCGTCACCATGTGCATTTTCTTGGCTTTTAACATATCTATGCTTTTATTAATAACAATTCTTTTGAGCCAGGCACCAAAAGTTACATCTCCTGTAAATTGATGAAGTCTGGTAAATGCTTTAATGAAAGATTCCTGCATAGCTTCCTCTGCCTCAAATGGATCTTTTAGGAATCGTAATGCTACATAATACATACCATCACAGTATTTATTATAAAGCTTCATTTGGGCTCTTCGATCGTTGGCCCTACACTGCTCAATTAGCTCGCTTTGTAACAAACTTCTTTAACTTTGGGTTAGTGATTAATTCTTTAAAAACGGTTTTAAATCTTATTCATCTATAGAGACGAAATTTTGTATTCCGTGTTGCAAAATTATACATAAAAATCCTCTAAAACCAACAAACTATTGAATATCAAATGTTTAATATAAAATTAACGCTTGTATAAGTAAGCTAATCAACCAAAAACGTACTACTTCTCTACTTTTATTAACTGAACTCATCTTGACTTTTTGTTTTTGACTGAAAATGAGTTGAAATTTGACCAGATGAGGCACTTTTTGAAAGCTATAGCAGCGCTACAGATAAGAAAAGTAACGAAATATGGATGAATTTAAGCCATTTTTTAGGAAATAGAAAAAGTCAAGATGAGTTCACTATACCATTTTATAGATTATGCACACTCTAAAAAATAATTGCGATTATCAAAATAATGATGAAGTAGAAGATATTCTAAATCTTGTTGAAAAAAATGTCGATTGTACCAATAAATTAATCAAGCACATCGATAACTTGATAGAAAACAAGTATTTTCCTCAGTCGATTCTTAAGGTTTTAACCTCGGTAAGAAATACTTATGCTGTTAATGTTATGAATATTACACGACTTACCAAATAATTTCACCTATCTTAAAATTTATTAGGCTATATTTAAACAATCAAAAGTATTCTTATGCCAAAGCTTCTTAAAAGAACCGTACTAATCGTACTAGGGTTGATCCTTATTGGGTTTGCAGGAATGTATTTTATGAAACAAAACACCAAAAAGCATAGTCCCGAAGAAACCATTACCCACAATGCCAAAGATGCTACAATAACTGTCTTTTACAATAGACCCTTTAAAAAAGATAGAGAAATTTTTGGAGCTCTTGTACCTTATGGCAAAGTGTGGAGAACGGGTGCTAATGAAGCAACTACATTTTCTACCGATAAAGATCTTTTAATAGATGGGACTCCTCTAAAAGCTGGCACTTATACGTTATGGACCATCCCTAACCCCAAGTCGTGGAAAGTTATATTTAATAGCGAACAATACGGTTGGGGAGTAAATATGAATGGTACGGCAAAACGAGACCCGGCCTTTGATGCCCTTATTATTGAGGTTCCTACTATGCCTTTACTTAATATAAAGGAACAATTCTCGATCTACTTTGAAAATGCTAATGAATTTACAATAATGTACCTGGCTTGGGATAGAACAGTTATAGCTGTTCCTATAAAGGTTTAAAAATGTGATTTTTTCTAATCCAAGTTTCCAAAAAGGAATTTATACCTTTGTCATAAAGCTATTCTGTGTCCAAAGACAACACCAAAAACACGAATTCAACTTCAAAAGTTCCTGGTAGTACCAGGGATCAAGCAATCGATCGATTCAAAAAATTACAACAAAAGGAAATTTCTGTTGATATCCTTTTTGAAGCCATTATTTCTAAAGACACGACCGCATTAAGCAAAGGAATTACGCTTATCGAAAGCACACAGCAAAATCACATCCAAAAGGCACAGCAGCTTATTGAAAAATGCTTACCCTATGCCAATAACTCGATTAGAATAGGAATAACAGGAGTTCCCGGTGTTGGAAAAAGTACCTTTATTGAAGCTTTGGGGAACATTTTAATTGAGAAAGGTAAAAAAGTAGCCGTTCTAGCTGTAGATCCAAGCAGTACAGTATCACATGGAAGTATTTTGGGAGACAAAACCCGAATGGAATCTTTGGTACGATGCAAAGAAGCATTTATTAGGCCTTCTCCATCCGGTAATTCATTGGGAGGAGTGGCTCAAAAGACTCGTGAGTCTATTATCCTATGTGAAGCAGCAGGATATGATGTTATCATTATAGAAACTGTAGGAGTTGGGCAAAGTGAAACGGCCGTACATAGCATGGTAGATTTCTTCTTATTACTAAAACTGGCCGGAGCTGGAGATGAACTCCAAGGTATCAAACGTGGTATTATAGAAATGGCAGATGCTATAGTAATCAATAAAGCAGATGGAGATAACCTGAAACGTGCCCGCGAGGCTAAAAATCAATTCAGAAAAGCACTGCACCTATATCCATTGGCAGAAAACAGTTGGTCACCAGAAGTACTAACTTGCAGTGCTTTAGAAAGTAAGGGTATAGAAGATATTTGGGCGCTTATTCAGAAATATATAACGATTACTTATGAAAATGGTTTTTTTGAAGAAAACCGTAGAAAACAAAATAAGTTTTGGTTATTACAAACCATCGAAGAACAATTAAAGTCATCGTTTTACAATCATCCAAAAGTAAAAGCTCAATTAAGTTCTCAAATAGAGGCAGTACAAAAACACCAAATTACTCCATTTGCAGCTGCGAGGCATCTATTAGAGCTAAGTAAAAAAACTTAAAATAAATCACTATGCACTGAAAGTATGTAGGTTTTACGACTAAGGAATGAAATTTCTTTTGGACAATGACAAACAACTGCTTACAGAAAACTGCAAACCACATCATATTTCTAGAACCTTAAAGGAAATACAGTAAAATGCATACTTTTAACTATTTTTGAGACCAATACAACTAATTTACGCTCTCTTTTCTTTCTTTCAAATTAAAACGATACGCATACCCTAAACTAAGCTCTGAAAAATCTGCTTGCCCAAGGTTTGCATTAATATGTGCAGCTATAAACAAGTTGTTTTTTGGTGATCTTCCTGTGTTAAACAAGTAATACTTTATCCCTAATCGACTTGATACTGTTCTTTTTACTTCGTAATACGAACTTAATTCTCCTAATCTTGCATATTCCCCATTGTAAAAATATCCTTGACTAAGTTGCCATTCTATCTTATAAAAAGGCTTATAAACATTGATCCCCATATCAAATTCTACGCCTACATGTCCTATTAAAAGCTCTGCACTACCAAAAAAACCAAAATTGGTAGCATAGCGATAGGGATTCTCCCGATATTCGGGCACTTGCTCGCTCACAAGTTGTCCATTCTCATTAATATGGTCATAATAATGTTCATAAAATCGATAATAGGCACCCGCACCAAACTTAAACGTTTTGTTTATAATTTTGCCTCCCGAAAAAGCCACAGAATAGACTTCTTTCTTATCATTAAATATTCTTGAAAGTACATTTTGACCAATACCACTTCGAAAAGAGAAATAATTTTCTGAAGATTTATTTTTTGACGGTTTATTGATATTTTCACCTCTATTATCAACTTTCGGTTCCTTTCCTATAATTGTAGAAACATTTATAACAAAAGAGTTCAATCCTTGGTTTGGCAATTTGGTATGTCCATTAGAAAAATGTGCATACCCAATACCTAACCGCCAATCAACACTTTTTCGTTTTAGTATATCATAATACAAAAATGATCTAAAAGCCCAGTTAATTTCTGTAGTAACAGCCAAATTAAAAGGATTTGTTTCAGAATCATATTGTTGATTAATATAGGCACCTCCCATTCCGAAACTAATATTCCATCTATCCGAACGTTTTCTGAATAATCCAATTTCAATAAAAGGCATCAGCGTATAGGCTATTCCTATTTTATCGAGATTTCCAAAATCTGTTACCCCAAATGAGACTCCACTTTTTGGATATTTCAATTCTTTTGCCCAAGGCTGATCATTGAAATTACTGTAACTACCAAAACTTACAAAAAAAGACTTATGCAACTCTCTTTCGGGAAAATCCGTATTGGCTTCCATCGTCTTACCAATCGAAATTTCTGGTATTACAAAAAATGTTTTCTTTTTCAGGTCTTCAGATTTCTGACCGTATAATGTTATTCCAACAAAAAATATGAGTAAATAATTTCTCTTAAAAATCATGCATTTATTTTTCCACCCTAATTTTTATCCTCCAATTTCAACTAGGTTTACGCTGTAAATTTAACATATTTTTATGAATATGAAATGCTACTCTTTATTAATCTCAAAAGAACGAAACTAAACATACAAGTATAATAATGGTTTTAGAATAGAATATTTTATGGTAACACCTGCAATTGCTCATCTTCAACAGTAAGATAAACCTATGCACCATATTCTAGGTTTTCAATTTTAGGAAGTATTAGTACCAGGGGGTGGATAACTGTTTATGTTCTTCCTTTGCCTCAGGGTCTGGCATATATACTAACCCCTTATAATCCTTATGATTGAATGTTATACCAATCTACCTGTTCAAAGAAAAATTTGGGAATTCCTATTTTATGTGTATAGGGTAAAATATCTACATTAAGTGTACCCATAAATATGGGCTCAAGTCAAGGCCTCTTTGTTTAAAATACTCTAATTGAGCTTCTATAGTTCTTTTAGAATAACGGGCATCCTTATTTTTTCCAGATGCTGCTCCATAGCCTGGTATTACTAGTATTTTCATACACTATTAAATAGAATCAAGAAGCCTTATTTATCTTCAATATCACCTACCTGATCTTTACTTACTCCTTCAGGAATCTCAACGCTAGAAGTTTCATAATCAAAACTTTGCATTGTATCAGCAAGACGCTTACTTATTTTAACAAGATAAATGGTATCCATCGTTTTTACCTCGACTGCTTCGATAGCTTCGTTATGATGATTTCTGAAAGAAATGATATCCCTGTCAGCATAACCATCAGGAAATTTTTTTACAAGAAGGTTTAGGATGTCTTTGTTCAATTTTTTGTAGTCAACAATTACTCTTCTCATGGGTTTGCAGGTTTAGTTAGTTAAGTATATTACAACAAAAAGTGCATAAGTATCACTTTATAACACAAACCTTGGGGTATATTCATCTAACTTACCCCAAGTAATTTTCTAATTGGGCATAGTAGCATGATTACTAATATTATGCTACTACAAGCTAATTAAAAAAAATGAAACTTTTAAGAAATTACCCTTAAAAAAAACGATTATTTTTTCACTTTTTTTACTCGTTAAAAAACTCAAAACTTTTGCTCGCATCTTAGACAGTTCTCAAAAGTTTTTAAGACATTTATAATCAATCAAAAGTGATATCGTAAATTACCTTCACTTTTAGAAATACTATGGTATGAAGCTTCATGTTAAAAAAAACAGCTTACTTTATATTTCGTTAGGTATTCTGCTCTTTTTTTCATTTTTCTTATACGTGTTTACCTTAGAAACCTACGATGGCATAGAATCTTTTTCTATATATATTCGTCAACGATTCGGAAGATTTTATTTGTGGCTGGGATTAATTTGTGTTCTCTTATTGGTTGTTTTAGCATTTTCTAAATGGGGCAAACATCGATTAGGAAAATCTACTGATCGACCCCAGTTTTCGAGATTAGCCTGGATATCTATGTTATATAGCGCAGGTATGGGAGCAGGAATATTGTTGAGAGCCGTGCAAGAGCCGGTATATATGATGAACCACCCTCCTATCGATAATCAAACCGACTCGGGTACCATTGCTTTAGAATATACATTTTATCAATGGGGATTTACAGCTTGGGCATTTTATGCTGTATTTGCGATAACCGTAGGATACTATCTTTTTGTACAATCAAAAAAAGTGCTATCCAGTAGCGCCTTCTCTTCTATCGAAAGACTGGTCACTTCAGAAAAACCACGAGCAATTATTTTTGCAAGTATTGATATTCTGGCAATTCTTACCACCGTTTTTGGATTGGTTGCTGCCATTGGGCTTGGTACTACTCAAATCAAAGGTGGACTTGCGCATTTATTAAAAGAAGATTTTGGTCTTAAAGGTACTATACTTGTTTTACTGCTAATTTCGGTTCTGGCATTTATCTCTGTGTTCAGAGGAGTGAACAAAGGAATTAAAATTATCTCTACCTGGAATATTTATATCACTATTGGTCTTTTGTTTTTTGTCTTTTTACAAAGCGACATTTTATCGGTAACGAGTCAGTTTGGGATGTCGCTATTCTATTATGTAATCGATTTTATCCCTTTGAGTTTGGCGTATGGTCAATACGATCCAGGCGAAGCTTTTCTCACCGACTGGACCTATTATTATTGGGCATTTTGGCTTGCCTGGGCTCCATTTACAGGAATATTTATCGCAAGAATTTCTAAAGGACGAACACTGCGTGAAGTTATTTTGGGGGTATTACTCGTACCTTCTTTAGGTACTTTTTTCTGGTTTACCACTTTTGGGCAATCCGCGTTTACTATTATCGAAAACTTGGGAACTTATCAAGGACAGTTTGACAATGTATTTAGTTCGATCTTCATCTTTTTTGAAAACTATCCTTTTCAAGGGTTCATTAACACCCTTACTATCCTGCTATTAATTAGTTTTTTAGTAACATCATTAGATTCTGCCATTTTTGTACTTAGTATGTTTACCGACGACGGAAAGCAAGAACCTTCAAAAAAACACCGCCTGTTATGGAGTATTATCTTACTTATCTTTTCGATAGGAATCATTTTACTCGGAAACGCAAAAGCAGATATCAACGTATTAATTGCCATGCAAAAGCTTCTTATTATCACTTCGCTACCATTTTCATTACTTATGGTGGTCATGATTGTTCTATTTATAAGAGATTTTAGAAAAAGGCAGGAAGTTAAAACTCACTAATAATTTGAGGTTTTAGACGTTATCTAGTCGACATTATGATCACAATAAAAAAAGTAGTACAAAAAAAGTGGATACAGTTAGGGTCGCTCCTTTTGGGAAGCCTTATCTTACTATTCTTTTGTTTTTATGGTAGCATTTATTTTGGTTTCTTCGGAAAATTACCAAGTAAAGAAGAATTAAGCTCACTAAAACAAGCGGAAGCTACGCAAGTACTCGACAAAGATGGCCACCTGATTGGCAAATATTACATCTACGACAGACAACCCATTACGTATGAAGATCTTCCGCAGCATCTTATCGATGCCCTTGTAGCAACCGAAGATGTGCGATTTTACGAACATGATGGTGTAGACAACACCAGTCTCTTGCGTGTTTTTTTTAAGACTATCCTATTAAGAGACAAATCATCGGGAGGAGGAAGCACTATTACCTTACAGCTCGCCAAAAATCTATTCGGAAGGAAGAAATATCGGTTGTTTAGTACGGTTATTAATAAATTAAAAGAATCTTTTGTTGCCAAAAGAATGGAAGACATCTATTCAAAAAAAGAGATTCTTACCCTCTATTTTAACACAGTTCCTTTCCCGGATAACACTTATGGAATTGAAAGTGCTTCTCAAAAATTTTTTAACAAACCTACTTATAAACTAACCCTGTCTGAAGCGGCTACTCTTATTGGTTCTTTAAAAGCCAATCACAGCTATAATCCAAGACTTTTTCCTGAGAGAAGTCAATTAAGAAGAGATGTCGTACTCAAACAAATGATAAAGTATGAGTATATAAGTTCAAATAGGGCCGACCAAACTATGAATAAACCCATAGAATTAGATTATCAATATTTCAATCATGATTTGGGACTAGCACCTTATTTTAGAGAAGAAGTGAAAAAGGAACTGGTCAAAATACTTGAAAAACACAAGAGACCAGATAGCAGTACCTATGATATCTATAATGATGGTTTAATAATTTATACCACTCTGGATTCTAAAATGCAGTTCTTGGCCGAAGAAGCCATGAAAGAACATTTACAGGTTTTGCAAAAAGAGTATGAGACATCTTATGGCAGTACCGCTCCATGGAAAAACAACAATGCATTGATTAAAACTGCAGTAAAGCATCTTGATTTGTACAAAAAATTAAAAGAACTAGGACTTTCAGAAGCGCAAATTGAAGATTCTCTTTCTGTAAAAAAAGATATCGAGTTATTTGAATGGGAAGGAAATACAACAAAAAAGATTTCTTCAATAGATAGTCTGCAACATTACCTTAAATTCCTAAATACCGGTATGATAGCTATTGAGCCTACCACCGGAGCGGTACAAGCATACCTTGGCGGAATCGATTATCGTTATTTTAAATACGATCATGTTTCGCAAAGTAAAAGGCAGGTTGGATCGACTTTTAAGCCTTTTGTTTACACGACAGCCATTGAAAACGGTATGAAACCATGTACCTATTTCTCTACAAAAGAAATAACATATACAAATTTGGATAACTGGACCCCAAAAAATGCTGGGGAAGAAGAAGATCCTCATCTCAATTTCACTTTAGAAAAGGCGTTAAGTAATTCTATAAATACCATCGCTGTAAAAGTCTTGAATGATGTCGGAATTCCTAAGGTAATTGAGCAAGTTAGAAAATTAGGAATTACAGATTCACTTTCTCAAGAACCTGCCATGGCCTTAGGTACTGATGGTATTAAAATCAAAGAGTTAGCAGGAGCCTATGCAAGCTATGTAAATGCAGGAAAAGGTGTTACACCTTATTGTATTTCAAAACTTGAAGACAAAAACGGTAATATTATTGCTTCATTTGAACCCGAAGTAACAGAAACCCCTTCCTATAGTGATTATACAAGACAGGTGCTTTTAGAAATGATGAAATCTACTGTAGAACAAGGTACGGCAACAAGAATAAGAACAACCTATAAGTTAGAAAATGATATAGCAGGAAAAACAGGAACTACACAAGACAATAAAGACGGGTGGTTTGTTGGCATCACCCCTAATCTGGTTGCTGTAACCTGGGTAGGAAACGATAATTACAATATAGGCTTTACAACTACGACTATGGGCCAAGGTGCGAATACTGCTTTGCCTATTTTTGCCAAATTATATCAAAAAATGAATCAAGATCCCGTTTTTGACATCATCACCAAAAGTAAGTTTGAAGAACCTTCAGAAGAAGTACTTAGGGATCTCGATTGCAAACCTGAAAAACGAGACAATATTTTTAAACGAATCTTCGGAAAAAAGAAGAAAAAGAAAAAGTTTAAGAAAGAGTAAAATAGTATGTGAGTAATTGAGTATGTGAGTACATTAGAATTTTGCGTCTTTGAGCAACCTAAGAATTAAATCACTTCATTATTAAAATTCTAGAATACTTATCTACCCACCTCGCCATATTTCTGGATCAAAAAGGCATGTAATTTAAAAGCCCCCAATCCTAATAGAATTCCTACTACCATTCCTGTTATTACATCTCCAGGATAATGTACTCCAACATAAATCCGGCTATAACTAACTATGATCGCCCAAATAACCATGAAGGGAAAGATATATTTCAGATGTTTTTGAAGTGCTAAACCAGTAAAAAATGCTAGTGCCATAGAATTAGTAGCATGACCAGAAAAATATCCATATCGACCACATCGCTCGGCTATAAACCGGGTAAACTCGGCAACCCCCTCTGCCCGACAAGGTCTTGGTCTCATAAAAAGAACGTATTTGAATAAATTTGCCAATTGGTCAGATACGGTAATCAAAGCCGCTACCAGGACAAGGGTAATTATGGTTCCGCGGATACCGAAATATTTATAGAAAAAGAAAAGCAATACCAAGTATAACGGTATTTGATAAAACTTCTCTGTCATAAACAACCAAAATCCATCCCAGGTAGAAGTGCCAAGGTTATTGAGATATAAAAAAAGCTCTTTATCTAATTGTATAAGTTCTTCCATAGAGTTCTTTTAGCATATTTTATTGGTCGTAACGTTCTATCTCGCGATCATAAAAGTTATTCGCTTCTTGAAAAAGGTTTTCGGCCTCATCGAGTAATTCTTTCTCTTCGCTTTTGTCAAACTCTTCGAGCCATTCTACCTCATCATTTTCAAGATTAATAATACATCTTGGAAACTCAGTATGTATTACAAAGATAGCCTCTGGATAATCGGTATTATCGCCTAATAAGAATTTAGGAAAACTCATAAAATAAATGCTTAAAAATTATGATCCCTAAAGGTACTATCTTTTAGAGCAATTACGAAAAAACTATGGTTAATCAATCTTAATCTCTACTCGATTATTTGACTCGGGATCCAGATCAGAACCTTCGGTAACTACAGGAGCGGTATCTCCTGCCCCTACAATTTCGATCAAAGATTCATCAACTCCTTTTTCTACCATGTATTTCTTAACATTACTAGCTCTCATGGCAGACATGATTTCATTTTCGAAAGTAGAACCTGCATCATCTGCATGACCAATAATTTTAACAGAGTTTACCTTAAATATAGTAACGTATTGAATATATGAGTCTAACGCTTTTTGAATCTCACTGTAAGCCTCACTCTCTCCAACTAAAAACTCGATAGGAGAAAAATCAAGAGCCATATTACATACTTGACCTGTTACCAGGTTCTTTGGATTTCTCATTTCCATCAACAATACGTCATCAACAAAATAGTATCCAGTATCATACTTACCGCCTTTTACAGATTTACCTCTTGGATCATTAGAGAAATACCCCACAGAAATATATTTCTCGGTTCCCTTTGCACGATATACACCACAAACCTTTACCCAACCTTTGGTGTCACATACCATTTTAGAAGATTCTATATGCAAAGGAAGTTTTGAAGTTAATGTTATTTTAGGATTTCTAGCACTAAAATATGCTCCTATCGATGAGGTACAAGAATTTGATATTCCTTCAGCCAAAGACACGTACATGTGGTAATAATAATATTTTCCGGCTCCTAGAGGACGCTTTAACTCTGCAGTTACTCCTTCTTTGTATGCTCCACCAGCTATATACATTCCCACTTTTCCTTCTCCCGTTCTTGGTTCTTGCATTCCAAATTGTTTTAAGAAATTAGGCGATCTATGAATAAATCGTATCAGCTCAAGTTGGGGGTGATATACATCTGGGGTGTTGATAGAAGGTTTCCAATCCTTCATAATCCCAAAATTTTGCATTTCCATATCCATACGTTTCAGTGCTGTATTTACCTCTTCAAAGCTAGGGTTAGGAATAAGGTTTTGGGTTCTACTGTGTTCGAAGTCTTGGGTTCTACCACTTTGTGTAATTAATAATATAAAAGTAATAAGTAGTAGACAAAATTTAGAATTTGGGACTCTCATTTTTTGTATTTGGGTTTTTTTGGAAAGATAGTTAATTATTCGTTAATACCCAATAAACGTATCAAGTCTAAAAAACGTATTTCTTTCCTATTTTTTATTATAAACTTGACTGTTTCCAATCAAGTTTTTTGTTAACTTATTGAATCTAAAATACAATAATAATGCCGAAGTTGTTAGACCCGCAAGTAAACCTATCCAAATTCCCGAACTTTGATACGTTGTATGCAAGCCCAAATAATAACTAATTGGAAATCCTACTACCCAATAAGCGATAAATGTTATGAATGTTGGTATTTTAACATCCTGTAATCCTCGCAATGCTCCTAAAACTGTTACCTGTATGGCATCTGATATCTGAAACAATGCCGCTATAATCAAAAGTTTGGCTGCAATGCTTATAACTTCAGAATTATCAACAAGGTTCTCGACATCATCTACATCCAGATATATTTTAGGTAGTATTTGATTACAAACAATAAAAACCAGGGCAAAAACAGTTGCTATTAAAAAGGACAATAAAAAAATTGAAATAGCAATTCTTCTTAAATCAGTAAACTTTTGAAGTCCTTTTTGATTTCCTACCCGTACCATGGCAGCTACACTCAACCCCATGGCCACCATAAAGGTCATTGATGATAGATTTAATGCTATCTGGTTAGCTGCTTGAGGATTTTTACCTAAAATACCTGATAACCATATTGCGGCAGTAAAGATGGCGACTTCAAAAAACATTTGTAATGCAGAGGGGAACCCCAATGCAATAATCTTTTTTACCATGCTTCTTTCTATAACAAAAATTTTAAGGCGAATGACATATTTTTTAGATTTTTCTTTGCCTTTAAGCAATACCCATAAAAATACAACCATTACAAATCGCGACGCCAAAGTACCTACCGCAGCACCCACAATTCCCATTTCAGGAAATCCAAATTTTCCAAAAATCAACAGGTAATTAAGTATTACATTAACCACATTGGCAATCAAAGTGGCATACATAGGATACCTAGTCATAGACAACCCATCAGAAAATTGTTTTAACGCCTGAAAACTGATGAGTGGTATCAAAGAAAAAGCTACTAAATCCAAATAAGGCAATGCTAGTTCTACCACCTCATCGGGTTGTTTCATCAAATACATTAATGGTTTTGCCAATAAGATTAAAAGAAACAATACAATTCCTAAAGTTGTGCACAAAAACAAGCCATGCTTATACGCTGATTTACCCTTTGCAAAGTTATTTTCACCATCTGCTTCTGCTACCAAAGGGGTAATGGCTGTAGAAAATCCAATCCCTAAAGACATGGCAATAAACATAAAACTATTACCCAAAGATACTGCTGCTAACTCTGCCGTACCCAACTGACCTACCATAATGTTATCAACCAAAGCCACCAAGGTATGCCCGATCATTCCCATCATAACCGGAGCTGCCAGGTGCAAATTATATGAAAACTCTTTGGTGTATTGTTGTAGCATTGGTTAACTTTGAAGACGTAAAGGTATTAGAACCTTTATAAACTTGAATATTCTTATCGTATATTTAACGTTCTTTAATAAAACCCTATGTCTGCAGTTGCTATTTCAGAAAAAGAAATTAAAAAAAGAAAAAACACCCGGGTTTATCTTATCGTTTGTAGTATTGTTTTTGGGATACTCATTTTACCTTCCTTACCTATGATTATGATGTCTGCTATGATGTTTGATAGTCCAGGGTCTAAGGATAGTACGCCCACAATCATATTGGTTGCAAGTTTAGTTCTTTATCCATTTGTAACGGTTATTGGTATTGCAATCGCCTGGATTTTATTTGTTAGAAAAACTCACCTGTTCGCAATCATATCTGCAAGTTTACCTCTTTTAAATATCATTATTGGAATTGCAGCGATGGGTTATCTTATGATTTTTTGCGATGGAAATTTTGCTTGTTAACTATATCATTTTATGCTCTTTCTCTTTACTTGGATTTAATTAATTCATTAAGCTTAACTAAAGACGTTTTTATATTTTCGGATTTCGTCTTTTTTTGTAATAATTCAATCTTTCTTTGCATTCCTTTATAGTTGGCTTTTGGATATAAATCAACCAATTCTGTAAAGTACAGATCTATTCCTTTACTAATTAGCTCTTTACCTTCTTTTGAAAAAGCTTTTTCGTTATTAACCTCGTCCAGGTAGTTATTAAAATTACTTAGTAAGGTTCTTACATTAGAGTTAATTATTCTCCCTGCTTGACCAGAGTTTGGATCATCAGAGCTTTCTGCAATTACATCATTTCCCAATTTGAAATATCTTAATTGTAGACTTAAACCAAAATGCCAAACCTCTATTAATTCTCGATCATAAACATAATTATCCTTTCTATCTGTTTGTCTATAAATTGTATTCATATCTTTCCAACGCATAAAGAAGTCAGATGAAATTTCATTCCTATGTTTCTTCCCAAGCTCTTTATCATCCAATACAACTTTGAAATTTTGTTGGTCAACTAGTTTTTCAAAAACTATTCTATTTTCGGGATCGTTATAGCTTGGTACTATCTCATCAGATTCATAACCATATTTCAATTCTCGTATAACATTTGCATAATCCATTGCATCCCAATATCGTTTGTCAATAGGATATTTTGAGTTGTTATCATTACAATTTGTAAAAAACAGACAAACAAATGCCAATAAAAGAGTATTAATTCTTGCCATCAATAATAATTTTTGGTTTTTCAAATTCAGACAGCAAATTTAGTAAACTATCAATAACCCTTTCATATTTTTTTTGCTCTCCGTAAACGTAGCTATGAAAGGTATCATAATCATACTTTCTCTGATAGTTTCTTTCTTCGACCCAGATTTTGTCTATTGTCTCTTCAATAATACCAGAATCGTTAGTTTCAAGTTTAGATAACCTTTCCTTGGCCTTTCTGGTATATAACTCGGTTATTTTGAAGTGATACAACTCATGAGACAATAGATCTATACTATTGGAATGTGTATTGTACACAAACGATCTTGAAGGATGAAAATAAGACTGCACGGTTACTTCATTTCCATCTATATCACTATCTATGGTAGTTACCACATAAGCAAATCGTTTATTACCATACAAAGACTTCTTAAAAAACTCTACTCCTCTAAAATTCTCAAAGGTTATTTCATCGATCCTATCATAAGTGATCGGACTTTCGTAGTTCAGATAATTTGTATGACTTATAATTGCAAATACTAGTAGAACCGGAATAAGAATTAAAAAGCTAACTTTCAAAAACTTCTTAAATTTTTTAAAAGGCTTTTTATTACCTGTTTTATATTCTTTAAGAACAATAACTAACTGATAAAATACCGGAGAAAAATATAGTGTCAGTATCAGTATTCCAATTAAATTTTCATTCATTAGAGTTGTTAATAAAAATTACTTCACCCCATATTTATCAAAAAGATACACTAGGCTAGTCATTGTTGCAGCTCCCAACTCAAGTTCACGTTTGTTCACGGCATCAAAGGTATCATTCTTGGCATGATGGTAATCAAAATAGCGCTGTGAGTCTGGGCGTAGTCCTGCCAGTACGATTCCATCCTTCTTCAATGGGCCAATATCGGCACCGCTTCCGCCCTTGGCAAAATAATGCACCAGATACGGTTCAAAAAGTGGTTTCCAGCTTTGTACTTGGATAAAATTAGCATCATCACAGTCAAAAGAGAATCCTCGAGGTGTAAAGCCTCCCGCATCGCTTTCTAAGGCAAACACATGATTTTCGCCTTTATTTTTGGCAACTGCCGCATATTTTTTTCCTCCTCGTAATCCATTTTCTTCATTCATAAATAATACTACGCGTATCGATCGTTTCGGTTTATAGCCTATTTCTTTGAACAATCGCAATACCTCCATAGACTGCACTACTCCGGCTCCATCATCATGCGAGCCATCTCCAAGATCCCAGGAGTCCAGATGACCACCCACGACCATATATTGGTTTGGGAACTCACTACCAGTAATCTCGCCAATTACATTAAAGGACTCTACATCTTTCCAGGTACGGCAATTCATATTCATATGAAATTTTATCTTGGGGTTGAGTGTTAACATAGAACTCAACAAATCTGCTCCGTTGGTACTAATGGCTGCAGCAGGGATTTTATCCATATCTGGTAAATCCCCATAACTCATTGACCCTGTATGCGGAAAATCGTCTAATCGTAAATTCATAGAACGAACAATAACTCCTATAGCTCCAAACTTGGCTGCCTCTTCTGCACCGGCATATCGTTGGTCAACGCATCCTCCGTAAGCTTTAAAAGTCTCGATGAGTTCTGCCTGCATTGGTCTATTAAAGAATACGATTTTTCCTGTAATTTGATCAGATCCAAGTTTTCTAAGATCTTCTAAAGCCTTTACTTCTATTATAGGGGCTTTAATACCACCAATAGGTGTTGGAACCGATCCCCCCAAGGCGCAGATAGGAACATTTGTAGTTTTACCGGGTTCAGTTTCAATAAAGGCAAATTCGGTTACTCCTCGCGTCCATTTTGGCACCATAACCGATTGCAACCAAACTTTATCTATCCCTAATGCTTTCAATTCTTTTTCTCCCCACTCTACAGCTTTTTGAGCATTTATCGAACCTGAAAGCCTTCCTCCGATTTGATTTGATAAGTGATCCAACCATTCATAACTTTTACCGTTAAGAAGTGAGGTGTCATATATTTTTTTTAGTATTGTTGAATCTTGTTTTGTGTTATTTTGGGCAAAGCTATTTATTGATAGAATTGCAAACAGGATGGGGATTATTTTTTTTGACATTGCTTTTTTATATCCTTTATTCATTTTCTAATTGTTGCTTGTATAGATGAAGGTTTGCTTTGGTTTTTTCGTCCAATTCTGGTTCTTGAATATCGTCGTACTCTTTTAACGTATCAAAAAGCGTTTTTGCCACAATATATCTTGCCGTAGGTTTATCATCTGCCGGAATCACATACCACGGTGCATGCGGTAACGATGTTCTATTGATTGCATCCTGATAGCATTCCTGGTATGTATTCCAAAGTTTACGCTCTTTTAGGTCTCCTGATGAGAATTTCCAATTTTTTTCTTTCTTTTCTAATCTACGAAGCAATCTATTTTTCTGTTCTTCTTTTGACAAGTGTAAATAAAATTTATAGATCAAAGTACCATTTTGTACAATATGTTTTTCAAAGTTTCTGATTTGCTCGAATCTGGTATCCCAAAATTCATCATTAATGTCCTCTACAGAATCGATATGAGGAATATTTTCGCTTGTGATATATTCTGGATGTACTCTAGTGACCAAAACATTCTCATAATGTGTTCTGTTAAAGACTCCGAACTTACCACGTTGTGGCAGTGCAATATAATGTCGCCATAAATAATCGTGACCAAGTTCTAAATCGGTAGGCACCTTAAAGCTATGAACGATAATTCCGCGTGTATTAAAATCCTTAAATACTTCTCGTATCAAACTATCTTTACCCGAAGTATCCATTCCCTGCAAGCAAACCAATACAGCATATTTACCATGAGCGTATAAGGTATCCTGAAGTTTTCCTAGTTTTTCTCGTACCTCTTCCAGCTCATTTTCAATCTTTTTTTCGCTGGCGTCGAGATCATATGTAGTTGAAATCTTTGATAATTCTATAGGATTTGAAACTTTAAAGTCTTGGTGACGTATCTTCTTCATACTATAATTTATGTTATATCCCGAAAGATACTAAAGTTTTGTTTTTGTAAGAAGAATATTGCTCTTGTTTAAATACAAACGATCCTATCTAGCATTAAAATCATAGCTAAACCCAACAAGAAAGGTATCATAGCGCCTTCCCAAACTTTTCACATTAAGTTCTGCAAAAATATGTACAGGAATAGATACCTGATGCAGGGCCCTGATTTTTATCTGTGCTCCATGATTGAAATTTCCGGTTCTAAAACTTAGAAAAGCATCATCTTCGATATCTTCGAATTCATCTGAATCGTTACCCATATAACCAATCCCTGCGGTTATGGTAGTAGGATACCAATTAAACATAATAAGATTTACACCCAGAGCAAATTCATTAAATCCTTCATAATCGTCTTCGGCTCCTATAGCAAAAGTACGATTATACTCTCCCATAAAAGTAGTATAGCAGTTAAAAGCATACTCAACTCTGGCACCTATAGCAATTTCATTTTCTAATCCAAAGCTTTTTGAAACAACCAAACCATAATTTGTGGCACTAGGATCATATTGGGCATAGCTTGTAAAGGTGGTACACAATAAAAGTATTAACAACAGAATTTTATTCATTATTCAGGGCATATCCAAAATTGGTCGGCAAGAACTCATTTTCCTTACTTAGCGGCAAAAAGTTTTACATCTTCCTCGCTTACTTCTTTGCCTCCCAGAATAATTAGTCGTTCAACCACATTGCGTAATTCTCTGATATTACCGGTCCAGTCATACTGCTGTAATTGCTTAATTGCTTTTGGCGAGAATGTTTTTACAGGTGATCCCTGTTCTCCAGAAATTTTATTAGAAAAATATGTTACTAATAAAGGAATATCTTCTCTCCTTTCGTTTAGGGAAGGTACTTTTACAAGAATTACTGCTAATCTATGATATAAATCCTCTCTGAATTTATTTTCGGAGATTTCTTTTTTCAAATCTTTATTGGTAGCAGCAAGGACTCTTACATTTACTTTGATATCCTTGTCACTACCTACTCGTTGTATCTTGTTTTCTTGCAGCGCCCTTAACACTTTGGCTTGTGCAGAAAGGCTCATATCGCCAATTTCATCAAGAAAAATAGTTCCGCCATTGGCGGCTTCAAATTTACCAGCCCGATCTTTATTTGCAGAGGTAAAAGCTCCTTTGACATGGCCAAAAAGTTCGCTTTCTATTAGCTCTCCCGGGATTGCAGCACAATTTACTTCTATCATCGGACCGGAAGAACGATCACTTTTTTGATGTATCCAGTGTGCTACCAATTCTTTACCTGTTCCATTTGGTCCTGTAATCAAAACACGTGCATCGGTAGTTGCTACTTTTTCTATAATGTCTTTAATATCTGAAATAGCATTAGATTCTCCGATCATGTCATAGTTTTTTGAAACTTTTTTCTTGAGTCTCTTATTTTCTACAACCAATTCTTTACGATCTAATGCATTACGCACTGTATTTAACAAACGATTTAAATCTGGTGGTTTAGAGATATAATCAAAAGCTCCTAAGCGCATTGTATTTACAGCGGTATCCAGATCTCCATGACCTGATATCATTACGATCGGAATTTCAGGTTTTATCTTTTTTACTGCCTCTAACACCTCTACACCATCCATTTTGGGCATTTTGATATCACAAAGGATAAGATCGTAATCATCTGCCTTAATTTTTTCGATTCCAGAGAGCCCATCTTCAGCTTCAGACACTTCATATTTATCACTTTCTTCAGATAAAATTTTCACCAGCACTCTTCTAATTGCCGCTTCGTCTTCAATTACTAATATTTTTGCCATTATATTTTCAGTTTAATTCCGCTACGAAGGTAAAAAGTATTTGCATCATTTATAGATAATACGTTTTCCTGATTACTATCGCGTAAACGAATCTCATTACTTAATGTGTATCCTGCGTAGGTATAGAACAAAATGTGTTCCGTAAAATAATATTCATATCCTAATGCACCAATAACATTTAGCATAGATGCATTTTCTGCGATTTTTGTTTCTCCATTTTCACCTACAAATGTTCTGTTATTTTGCAAATTACCATAGAATCTATCCAGGCCCACAAAAGCCTGAAATGTATTCTTTTCATTAAAAAAATATTTAATACTGGTTTTTGGAGTACCTACTGAATAGGACCAACTTGGATGAAATCTTTTAAAATAATTAATAATTGGCAATGGAAAGTTAATACTTGCCGGTACCGTATATCGTAATCCTACTATTAATCGAGCTGTTTTGGGTGCTTGCAGGTTTTTATAACTTTTCACAAAAAAGACCGATCCCGTATATCTAAAATCATCACTTTTGATACCAGATCCTTCAAAATTTGAAGAGATTCCTGCTCCTAACTTGGCTCCAAATCGCCAATTATTTTTCATTTTGAAGGTATATCCCACTTCGAGTCCAAAAGTTTGAAAAACATTTAAATCCCCTCTTTCTTCAAAGGTTAATCTATCTAGTATCCTTAAGTCATTATACCGATATTGTGGAGAAATAACCAAATACGTACCCTCATCATCCATTTTGATAGGATAATTCGCCGAAATCCTAAAACGGCTATACTTATTATCACTATCGGCTTGTGGAATATAGGTGTATTCTACCCTAATCAAATCAGTAACCTGAGATCTTACCTCAAAGAACACACAAAGAAACAAACACATAAAGATTAGGTTATTGTTTCTCATGACTGGGGCTTGTATGTAGTTTCTTTTTCGATATTTCGAATTTTATTCTTTTTCTTTTAACATAGTAACTACGCGCTGTGGGAATGGAATATTTACATTGTGTTCCCTAAACAAACGATCTATCTCAAAACGTATTTCACTCTTTGGTATATTGGCTATGAAGCTATCGCTAATTGTAAAAACTAATTTAAAATTTAATGAGCTATCGGCAAAATTTGTAAAAAGAACCAAAGGTTCTGGTTGCTTAAGAACGTAGCTATTAGATAAAGCTGCTTTAATTAGTAATTCTTTCACCAATTGTGTGTCACTACCATAGGCCACCCCAACGGTCACAGACTCTCTGGTTAGGGTTCCATTTTGCGTCCAATTATATAAGGACGAAGTCATATATTTATGATTGGGTATAATCAATACCTTATTATCTATGGTTACCGCTCTGGTGGTTCTCAATTTTATTTCTTCTACTCGTCCTACTTTACCTTCGATCTCAATAATATCACCAACATGCACTGTCTTATCAACAAAAATGAAGATTCCTGATAAGATGTCCTGAATAAACGTTTGTAAAGCAAGACCAACACCCACTAATAATGCTGCTGATGCTGCAAATATCGCCGTGATGTTAAATCCTATGCCATCTAGAGCACCAAAAAAAACGACAATATAAATGAAATATTTTAGGAATGAGAATACGGATTCAAATTTTAGTTTGTCTTCGCTTCTAAGTTTTCTAGTAACTATCCTTTTAAAGAATTTTAATAAGAAAGAGGTTACAACCATCACAAAGATTACAAAAAGTAATAATCCAACCGTGAGCACTATTGGGTGTTCATCTCCAAAATGAAAGATCTCGTACCCTAAGAAGTCTTTAATAGCTCCCCATATATCTTTTTGTACTACATCTTTTAACTGTTCTGTAATTTCAGTTTCTTCTTGAATCATCATATTAATACCTTAGCCATTTAAACAATTCTTTATAGCTTGGTTTTTTTCCGTACATGAGTATTCCTACTCTGTATATTTTTCCGGCCAACCATATCATAAATATAATACTTCCTATTAACAGAAGGATTGATAGCACTACTTCCCACCAGGGTACCCCAAAAGGAATGCGCATTAACATTACAATTGGCGAGGTTAACGGTATCATCGAAAATACTGTTGATACCGTACCATGTGGATTTTCTATAACCGAGAAGAAACCAACATATATCCCTAACATAAGAGGTAAAATAATTGGTAACATAAATTGCTGAGAATCGGTTTCACTATCTACTGCTGCGCCAATCGCCGCATAAATCGAACTGTACAAGAAGTACCCCCCTATGAAATAAATCAAAAATGAAATTACCAAGGTTCCTAAGGGAAGCTTTAGGATATCTTCAAGCAATAGCTGTACTTCCTCTTGATTTCCATCTTGTAATATCAGGGATTGTTCTACTCCTACTCCAGTGGGTTGGGGATCAATTCCGAAGACAGAAGTAGCCACTACTAATAAAACGCTACCTAAAATAACCCAAATAATAAATTGTAAAATCCCGGCAAACGATGTTCCCAGGATCTTTCCCATCATAAGTTGTAATGGTTTTACTGAAGAAATAATGATTTCGATAATGCGATTTGATTTTTCTTCTATTACAGAACGCATTACCATATTGCCATAAATAATGATAAACATCATCAAGAAATACCCTGCGGCCCCGCCAAAAAACATCTTTACATAGTTTGCCATTTTAGATGTCTTTTCTCCCGAAAAGTTTTCAATCTGTATGCTTACTTTGGCTCTTGAGTTTTCAATCACATTGAGATCCAGGCCTTTTTCTTCAAAATTTTGATTGGTAAGCTTACTGGCTATTATTTCTTCAACATCATTAAGAATAGAAATATTAGGTGCCTCGTCTGCAAAAAACTGAATAGATGTTGCCAGTGCTTTATTAGTCTGTTTTTTTGGAATATATAGCAATCCATATAATTGTTTGATCACTACAGAATCTTTGGCATCATTAAGGGTTAACGTACTATAATCTATATAATTGACATGATCAGAATCTTTAAAATCGGTTAAGAACAAACCTGTTTCATCAAAAAAGGCTACCTCCCGTACTTCATCATTGTTTAAAGTGGCTAACCAGGTGATCAATGAGATCATCCCAACAAAAATCAACGGGCTTAAAAAAGTCATCACTACAAAGGTTTTATTGCGAACGCGAGCGATAAATTCTCTTTTAATAATTAGTGTTAAATTACTCATTTCCTGTGATGGTTTTGATAAATATCTCGTTGATACTTGGTATTACTTCATTAAACCTAACTACCTGAGCTTTTTCAGAAAGATATCCAAGTAACTGATTTGATGAAGTATTTTGATCTAAAGTTATTTTTAGCTTTAATTGATCATCTATGGTTCTAAAATCTGCAGGAGTAACATTAAATTTATCCTTTAAGGTATCATACAGGCCATTATTGTTTTCTGTTAACAATCCCACCTCAAAAGTATTTGACTTAAATTCTCTTTTGATATCAGACACCTTGCCTTCCAATATTTTTTTGGATTTATTGATTAATGCGATATGATCACATAACTCTTCTACACTTTCCATTCGATGTGTAGAAAATATTACGGTAGCACCTTCGTTACGCAATTGTAGTATCTCGTCTTTAATAACATTGGCATTGATGGGATCAAAACCACTAAATGGCTCATCGAATATCAAAAGTTTAGGTCTATGAAGTATGGTAACGATAAACTGTACTTTTTGTGCCATCCCTTTGGAGAGCTCTTGTATTTTTTTGTTCCACCAATGCGTGATTTCAAACTTATCAAACCAATGTTTTAATCGCTCTTTGGCTTCTTTCTTGCTTAGCCCTTTGAGTTGTGCAAGATATAATGCTTGCTCACCAACTTTCATGGATTTGTATAACCCTCTCTCTTCGGGTAAATATCCAATATCTTTGATATGTTCTGGTTTGAGCAATTGATTATCCAGATAAACACTTCCTTCATCGGGTAGTGTAATCTGATTAATGATTCGGATCAAAGTAGTCTTACCGGCTCCGTTAGGCCCTAATAACCCAAAAATGCTTCCTTTTGGTACCTGAATAGATACTTCTTGTAGCGCAGTAAAGTCTCCAAATCGTTTTGTGGCTTGTTGTACCTCTAAAAGATTAGCCATAAATAGAATAAATGTAGTTATAGATGCTTTTAAAGCCGAATGATACGAAAACTTAAAAACTTATACTAATTAATAATGAAAATTGATATTCCTTCGTCAAATTATTTTGAAATCCTATCCCCCAGCAAAGGTTTTAATAAAAACAAAACCCACCCTAAATACAAGTATCAAGGATGGGAAAAAAATTGCTATGAAAAAGAAAAATTATCACTAAATGTATTAGTGATGTTTCAAATATACGAATTTTTCCTCATCAAACGTTAATAAAACTTGACGATTCCCATAATAGAACGTCGCCAGTTTTATCTACGAAAACATATCTTTTACTTTTTCAAAAAATGACTTCTCTTCACTATCGGGATTTGGTATAAAATGATCGTCTTTGGACATTTTTTCAAAAAACTCTCGTTGTTCTTTATTTAATGTTTTTGGGGTCCATACGTTCACATGAACCAAAAGATCTCCTTTTCCATAGCCATTAAGACTAGGAATACCTTTTCCTCTTAATCTTAATATCTTTCCGCTTTGAACACCTTCTTCGATTTTGATACGCACCTTACCCGATACTGTATCAATTTCTCTAGATGCACCCAAAGCTGCTTCAGAAAAGCTTATGTATAAGTCATAATGAAGGTTATTTCCTTCTCTTTGTAATTCTTGATGCTCCTGCTCTTCTATAGCTACCAAAAGATCACCTGCAATACCATTACCTGGCGCCTCATTTCCTTTTCCGGTAACCTTAAGTTGCATACCATCTTCTACACCTGCAGGAATCTTGATACTAACAGTCTCTTCTGAAACTTTAAGTCCTTGAGCATCTGCATCTGCAGGTCTATGATCAATTGATTGTCCGGCCCCTCCACACGTAGAACAAGTCGTAGCAGTTTGCATTCTTCCAAGAATCGTATTGGTAATTCTGGTTACTTGCCCTGTTCCGTTACATGTTCCACAAGTTTTATAGGTTGTGCCAGGTGCTTGAATTTTACGTTTTACCTTGATTTTTTTCTCAACACCATTAGCAATTTCGTCTAATGTAAGTTTTACGCGAATCCTAAGGTTACTACCTTTAACACGACGTTGTCTACCGCCACCGCCAAAACCACCGAAACCGCCAAAACCACCGCCAAAAATATCACCAAACTGGCTGAATATGTCATCCATATTCATACCGCCACCACCAAAACCACCACCTTCGAATGCTTGATGGCCAAATTGATCATAACGTGCCTTTTTATCCGGGTTACTTAAAACTTCGTAGGCCTCTGCTGCTTTTTTAAATTTTTCTTCGGCAGTTTTATCTCCTGGATTCTTATCAGGGTGGTATTCGATTGCTTTCTTGCGATATGCCTTTTTTATTTCGGCTTCGCTAGCATTCTTACTCAATCCTAATATATCATAAAAATCTTCCTTCATAGCTAATTATTGTCCGGTTACTACTTTAGGGAAACGAATCACCTTATCGCCTAGTTTATAACCCTTTTCTATAACGTCTACAATCTTTCCTTTTAGATCCTCACTTGGCGCGGGAATTTGAGTTATTGCCTCATGATCATCTGCATTAAAAGCATCTCCTGAAGCAACTTCCATCTCGGCAAGTCCTTTACTTTTTAAAGTTTCTTTCAACTTATTATGAATAAGTTCGACTCCTTTGATAAGATCTTTATCTTTTGACTTCTCAATTTCTTTTGAAGCACGATCAAAATCATCCAAAACAGGGAGCATAGATTGTATTACATCCTGGTTCGCTGTTTTAAATAATTCTAAACGCTCTTTTGAAGTACGTTTCTTATAATTTTCAAACTCAGCAAAAAGTCTTAGAAATTTATCCTTTTCTTTCTGAAGCTCTTCTTTAAGCTGCGTTTCTACATTTATTTCTTCTTTTTTTTCTTTCTCAGTCTCTTCTAGAGGAGTATCAAGTACTTCTTCTACTTGATCTTTTACATCTTCAGTATTTCTATTTTTCTTACTCATGTAACTCGTACCTTTTATAAGTTTTGATTTTGAAGTAGCAAAAGTACTGCCATTTTTAAATTAATGTCATAATGTCACAGGAATATTTTACTCTGATTTCATAAGATTCTTTTTCAGAGATAATTAGCAATAACAAAACAATACCTCTAATACCATAGATTATACGAAACGTTATATTTTAAGGGAAATACATAAAAGGAATTATGAAACAGTACACTGTTAATTCCTAATCGACCAGAACGTCTACAGCCGATTTTATATTATCGTACTCAAACTCGAATCCTAATTTAGAAATTTTATCACTGCATACGCGTTGACTAGAAAATAATAGGACATGCATTTCTCCCAAGATAAGTTTAAGAGTAAGTCTGGGAATGCCCGGTAAGAATATTTTTTTGTCTAATTTTTTTGCGATGGTATAGGTAAGCTTGCTGTTGGAAACAGGATTTGGTGCAACTGCGTTAAACACTCCCGAGAGCTCTTCCTGCATCACATACATAAACATATGAGCCAGATCTTTAATATGAATCCAACTTTGCCATTGTTTTCCATTACCAAAAACGGCTCCAAGGCCATATTTAATAGGTTTCGCAATTTTTGGGAAAGCACCACCTTCTTTAGAAAGCACCAAACCAATACGAAGCAAACTCACTTCAATATTCAACATTTTAAACTCTGATACAGCTTCTTCCCATTGTGTAACCACTTCTCCTAAAAACCCAGTATCCCGCTCTGGAGCATCTTCCATATAATAATTCTGAAAAGAATTAGGATAAATCCCTATAGCACTTGCCGAGATGATATGACGAACAGAATGATTTGTATTTTTTAGTGATTCTAAAATCAACTTAGTAGTATGTACTCTACTAGCAAGAATTTCTTTTTTATAAGAAGAGGTCCATCGTTTTGCGATAGTCGCTCCTACAAGGTTTATAATTACTTCAACACCTTCAAAACATTTTACATCAATCTCTTTGTTATTAGGATTCCAAAAATATCCTTTATAATTTGATGCAGTATTCAACTTATTCTTACTCGTTGTAAGATAGTTTACATCAATATTAGATTGATGGCATAGTTTTACAATTTCCTGACCTATAGTACCCGTTGCTCCAGTAATTAGAACTTTCATTACTCTGGATTTTTGCACAAAATACTATCACAATGTAATAAAACCTATTTCTTTATTATAGGTTTAACAATCGTTTATTAGTATGTATTCTTTAAGAGCATTACATTTTGGTTGCTCTTAGCATTTCTCGTTTACCCGGAGGGCCAGGAAGTCTTTCTACCTGAAAGCCTACCTCTTGCATAGCACGTCTTACACTTCCTTTTGCAGCGTATGTTACCAAAACGCCATTTTGCTTCAGCGCGTTATACATTTTTTTAAAAATCTCTTCGGTCCAAAGTTCTGGTTGTACTCTAGCGCCAAATGCATCAAAATAGATTAAGTGGTAGCAGTTTTTATCTTCAATATCTTTAAAAAACTGTTTTCTTTTGGTAAGTAAAAAGTGTGACGAAATTGTTACAGGTGTTTCCCATAAAGACAGATGTATATTATCAAAACCTTTTTCGCTTGAAGAGACTCCAAGCTCCTCTGCGTAATTCATAAGCTTTGCTTCTTCAAATGCAACTGGATACGCTTCTACGGCAACATAATCAATACTTTGATCATTCTTCTCGGCTTCCAAAAAAGTAATAAACGCATTTAAACCTGTCCCAAATCCAATTTCCAGAATATGTAATGCGTCAAATTTTTCTTTATTCAAAACATGTCGAAACCCACTTTCTATAAAAACATGTTTGGCTTCATTAATGGCGCCATGTTTAGAATGATACTGCTCATTCAGCTCTGGCAGATGAATGGTGGTAGAACCATCTGCAGTAGTAATTATTTCTCGTTTTACTTCTTGTAGCATTAATTCTTGATCAAAACACCGTCTGCAATGAAAGAATATGTTTTCTTTGGAGCGGTAATTGCTGCAATTTCTTCCTCGGTTTTTCCTGCATCACTTGCAAAATGACGTTGATCTTCTACCGACATCTCACTTACGAAAGCTTTACCCTGCACAATTACGGTATCATTTTCTATATCCTTTGGTACAAAAAACCCATAATCTTTAAATTTAACCATAGTTTCCTGCTTTTCATCCAGGGCTATCCTCATCCAACAGCCTTTTGCTTTGCACACGCTATTCACTGTACTTGTAAAGGCAATGTTAACGGTATCGCCTATCTCAGGAGTATTATATTTTTCAGATATTGCATCTTCATAATAAATCTTCTTTGAAGAAACTTGTTGCCCATATCCTTCAAAATTTTCGGTTGAAATATCTGTAACCGAAAACGAATTGTCTTTTTTATCGTTACAACCTATAGTTATCAACAATAATCCTGCTAAGAAAAGTATGTTTTTATTCATTATTTCATAAATATTAATAATCAAGAGCAAAATTACACATTTTAAGAATTCTTATTTTATAAGAAAACGGTATTTTTGTTGTCAATTACAAGTGGAAGTTAGTTTTTTCCTGGTTTATAGAAAAATAGTTGAGTATAAACTTAGTAGAAATTATTATCCCACCTTTTAAAACATGAACAGAATGAAAAACACAATCACGCAGCAGCTGGAAATCACAAAGGTAAATGAGTCGAAAATCGGGCAAGTAGATTTTGAAAATCTTAATTTCGGAAAAGTATTTACAGATCATATGTTTGTCTGTGATTTTGTCGATGGTGCATGGCAAACACCAAAAATTGTTCCGTATGGTCCTTTAACATTGGATCCTTCTGCGCGAGTTTTTCATTATGGGCAAGCCGTTTTTGAAGGAATGAAAGCTTACAAAGACGATAATGGTGATACATTTTTATTCAGACCCGATGAAAATTTTAAACGTATCAATACATCTGCAGAACGTTTGGCAATGCCAGAATTTCCGGAAGAGTATTTCTTTGAAGGTTTGAATACACTATTAAAATTGGATGATGAATGGATCAAATCCGGTTTTGGCAATTCGTTGTACATACGACCATTTGTTATTGCTACGCAAGCTAGTGTTTCTGCTTCTGAAGCAGACGAATATAAATTCCTAATTATTTGCTCCCCTGCACAGTCTTATTATAGTGGAGAAGTAAGTGTATTGGTTGAAGAAAAATACAGTCGCTCAGCAGATGGAGGTTTTGGATATGCTAAAGCCGCTGGTAACTATGCCGGCCAATTTTATCCGACAAAACTTGCCAAAGAAAAAGGATATCAACAGGTGATATGGACAGATGCCCATACACATGAGTATATGGAAGAAGCCGGAACGATGAATGTGTTTTTCAGAGTAAATGACACCCTACTTACTGCTCCGGTGAGTGATCGAATTTTGGATGGGGTTACTCGTAAAAGTTTGATCGCCCTAGCAGAAAAAGATGGAATCAAGGTAGATGTGAGGCCCGTAAAAGTTGCTGAAATAGTAGAGGCAGCCAAAAATGGAAGTTTAAAAGAAATATTTGGAGCCGGTACTGCTGCGGTAGTAAGCCTAGTGAAGGCCTTTGGTTATAAAGGAGAACACTACGAAATCGAAAAACAAGAAAACTCGTATGCTTCTCATTTCAAAAAAGCATTGATGGATATCCAATATAACAAGGCCGAGGATCCTTTTGGGTGGAGATATAAAATATAGGTTTGAGGTTTGAGGAAATTTCGTTAAACTTCAGTTATCAATAAAACGGAAAATCCTGTAAAAATATGATAAAAACTCCCGATGTGTTCGGGAGTTTTTTATTTAACGATCTAGTATTTCTTTGATATTAGGTTTAAAGTAATTAGGGCCTTTAAGCACTTTACCATCTTCGCGATAAATCGGGCTACCATCTTCTCCCAATTTACTCATATTGCTACGCTGAATTTCATTAAAAACCTCTTCGATTTTGTGTTGCATCCCATGTTCGATAATAGTCCCGCATAGAATATAGAGCATATCACCCAATGCATCTGCAACCTCGACCAAATCATTGTCTTGTGCTGCTTCTAAATATTCTTCATTTTCTTCTCTCATTAGTTTATAACGTAGTAGATTTTTTGATTCGCCCAGATCAGCAATAGGTTCGTTCTTATACCCTATTTTGAAGGCAGTATGAAATTCTTGTACTGCAGCAATTTTATCTTTCATGAATTTTCACTCTTTTAAGATTTTAAATTAATCATACATTTTTTATCATTCCTCATTCTAATTTTTCCCGAAAGGAGAAAAGTCAAAGGTTTGCATAATTAATTTAAAAAGTTTCTATAATGTAATTTATCTTTGCTGTAAAAATAACAATTTATGTTTAGTCAGGGACAGTTACTATTTGCCATTTTTTTTGTGATTGCTTTTGTCGTTTTAATGATTTTTAGCTACCGAAAAGATATTAAACTACATCGCAAATATTACAAAGGCAGTCTGTATATTTTGTTAGGATTTATTGTTTTCATCGTATTACTCTTTGCTTTAAAGATATATCTGCAACCTGAGTAAACAAAAAAAGAATTGTAAGTAGTCTCACAATTCTTTTTTAAAGTCTTTTAATATTTTTTATTAATTCACCTCAGGCAAGAAATTATAGTTCTTACTATAATCTAACATTTGCGAGGCAAAATCTGTAGGTTGAGTAACGTTGATTTTGGTGATTTCACCATTTTCATCCATCTCTGGTACCAATACCGGATTCACAAAACCACTATAAGGTGCAGACGTGAATTGCTCATTACGTTTTAACACCTCGGCATGGATAGCTTGATCTACTTTTACTCCGTAACCTTCTACCAAAGCTTCAGCAGCTTTATAATCTCCTTCAGATTTGATGCGTTGTGTTTCGCGTAACAAGTTTCCAAAGATTTCTCTCAGCTTGCTGTAATCATTGATGTTATAATAGGTTTTTCCTTCTCTAGTTACCTTTTCGATTACGTTATCTTTAGCTCCTTGCTCAAACGCCCAGGCACTTACCCATTGTCTGTTTCTCATGTGTGCTTCTTCTACATCATCTCCTAGATTCAGTCTAATTAATTGAGTCATTAATCCATTTCTAATATATCCGTCATAAGCCGCTTTACCAACTTTCTCCCAGTCTTCTACCAAACCAAGTTCTTGCAGTTTCGGATCCATTAGATAATATAATCCTACCAAATCTGCACGTCCTTCTTCCATTGTAGAAGCATAGTTCTTCAATGTTTCTTTGGTCTCTCCTACTCCGGGATTCAATTGCCCAGATGCATGACCCACTACTTCGTGCAAAGCAGTATGCAGCTTGTCTCCTAATTGCCCATATTCTTCTTCTAGCTCAAACTCTTCCTGATCGTGAACAAATTCTTTTAAACGACCTGATCCTCCGGCATTGTTATAAGCTTCGATAATATTACCAAGAGAAACCGATTTAGAGCCTACTGCAGCTCGTATCCAGTTTGCATTAGGTAGATTTACTCCAATAGGTGTGCTTGGCGAAGCATCACCAGCTTCTCCTGCTACTGCTACTACCTTATAAGATACTCCTACTACATTCTTTTTCTTGTGTTCATCCATCAATGGTGACTTATCCTCGAACCATTGCGCATTTTCAGATAATACTGCCATTTTTTTAGACATATCAAAATCTTTAATCTGTACAATAGTCTCATAAGAGCCTCTATACCCCAATGGATCGTTGTACACCTCGATAAAACTGTTGATGTAATCAATATTTCCTTCGGTTGCTGCTGTCCAAGCTACGTTATAATCATCCCAAGTTTGCAGATCGCCTGTTTTGTAATACTCTATAAGTAATCCAAGAGCATCTCCTTGTGCTTTGTTCTCGGCCACTTCTTTTGCTTTTTCAAGCCACTTGATGATTTCATCAATGGCAGATCCATACAATCCACCAGATTTATACACTCTCTCTTTAAGTTCTCCATTTTCTTTTACTAACTGAGAATTCAAACCATACGATAGAGGCTTATCAGGATTGGGAGATTTCATTTTTCCGTAAAATGATTCAACATCGGCATTAGTTACTCCTGGGCCATAAAAATTAACTGCAGATAACGCCACGTTATCAATTCCTTTGGCTTGGTTTACCTTTTTGGCATCTTGATCATTAAAAATTACCTCGTACACTTCTTTTGCTACTTCAGTATTTGTAGCAGCCAAAAGAGAACTGAAATAATCCTTACTAAATTCTGGTTTGATCTTGTCATTACTATAATGGTGATGAATCCCATTTGAAAACCATACACGCTTTACATACGTTTCAAAAGCTTTCCAGTCTTTAGAATTTCTATCATCTTCATACGAAGTATAAATTTTTTCTAATACTTTACGAATAGTAAGATTATGGCGATAATTTTGATCCCACATGATATCTCTACCGCTTAAACCAGCTTGTGTAAGATAATATACCAGTTTTTGTTCTTTTAATGTAAGATTATCCCATCCTGCAATCTGATATCTTAAAATTTTCAAATCGGCAAACTGCTCTACAACATATTCAAACTTTTCTTCGGTGACTTCCTGATCTTGTGTATTTATTTGATCTTGAACGTTCGGATCTTTTTTACAAGCTATAATGCTAATAAAAACAGCTATAAAAAATAATAGTTTATTGAGTTTCATATTGAATTATTAATTGTTTTGGCAAATGTAACAAAATAATAGGAGGCAAAAATTAGTTATATTAGCTAACCAAACAATCTAAACTAGCTAACATGAAAATAATCAAGTATTTATTTTTTCTATTATTATTAGTAGTAATTGGAGGAGGCGTATACGTAGCTACCATAAATGGCGAATTTCAGATAGAAGAAAGCAGAGTAATCGATGCTCCTGATGAATTATTATTCAACACTATCAACGAATATAAAACATGGGAAAAATGGGGGCCATGGATGGATGAATCCGATGATTTTATTATGGATTATTCAGAAAAAACCAGTGGTGAAGGAGCTTCGTATAGCTGGAAAAGTGAAACTGAAGGGGATGGAAGAATGCAGACAGAAAAAGCTGTTCCTTTTACCAGTATCGATCAAAAAATAACTTTTATAACTCCTATGGGAGAAAGTAATAGTGATATTTATTGGAAATTCGAAAAAATAGAAGAAAAGAAGACCAAAGTAACCTGGGGAATGAAAGGAAAACAGTCCTTTATGGAAAAAGCATTTTGGGTAACTCAAGATAGCACTTTCTCGCAAATGTTAAGACCAATGTATCAAAGAGGACTTAAAAATCTTGATAACTATACAAAAGAAGAAATGCAAAAATATGCTGTTAGTGTGGATGGTATAACCGAACATGCTGGTGGTTTTTATATGTATACTGCTACTGCATCTTCTATCGCAACAATTTCAGAAAAAATGGCCCAGATGTTACCTGCTGTAGATTCATATATGAAGCAAAATAACCTTCCGCAAACCGGAATGCCATTTACAATATACAATAACTTCAGTGAAGAACAGGGAACGGCGATTTTCTCTACGGCTATCCCCACAAGAGACAAGGTAGTTACCCCCAAGGATAGTGCTATCCTTTGTGACTTCTTACCCAAACAAAAAGTAGTAAAAACTACTTTAAAAGGAGATTATACAAATCTCAAAGAAGCTTGGGAAACTGGATACAAATACATCACCGATAATGGGTTAGAATTGGACGAGAAATCTCCTGCCTTTGAGGTATATAGAGTTGAATCAACATTGCAACCAAATCCGGCAGATTGGGTTACAGAAATCTATATCCCTATAAAGTAGGTGTTTGAAAAATTATAAAAAACTTTCTGTTACATTGAGCGGAGTCGAGATACTTTATTGCTCGACTCCGTTCAAAATTGCATTTTGAGCGTACTTTTGAATATCTTCGTTTTTTAAATCAAAAATCATGAAGCAAATACTACTAGTGTTTATTGGAGGAGGAACAGGAAGTATTGCTCGTTATCTCATTAGTAAATATCTAAACAGTACTGCTACGGGTATCCCATATGGAACTTTTACCGCCAACGTACTTGGTAGCCTTTTTATTGGTATTATTTTAGGCCTTGCGCTCAAGAACAATACACTATCTCAAAACACAGTCCTTTTTCTTGCTACGGGATTTTGTGGAGGATTTACAACATTCTCTACATTTGCTTATGAAAATCACTTACTATTAAAGTCAGGAGATTTTATTAACTTTTTCATCTATACAATTGGATCCTTCATAATTGGATTCCTTTTTGTATTTTTAGGAATGTTCCTTGCAAAATAAATACGATCCTAAATTGTAGTACTCATGAAAAAAATTGAAGCAATTATACGTAAATCAAAGTTTAAAGCTGTAAAAGATGCTTTACACGAGATTGAAGTCAATTTTTTTACCTATTGGGACGTTACTGGAGTTGGTAACGAAAAGAAAGGACAGGTCTATAGAGGTATTTCTTATAGCACTACCGATATACAACGCAGATACTTGTCTATCGTTGTATCTGATGAATTTGAAGAGAAAACTATACAGGCAATTATCGAAGCTGCAAAAACCGGACATGTAGGCGATGGAAAAATCTTTGTGTCTAATGTACAAAGTACGTATAGAATCAGAACAGGCGAAAAAGACAAACAAGCTCTTAACTAATTCTTAAGAGATTATCTCTTTTCTTACACACTTTACCTATTCCTAACTAAGTAATCTCCTAAATAAGTAGAAAATTACTTGAAAACCACTTTTAAATTCTCAAAAAACCTTCGAATAAAAGTTAAACCCTAATTTTTTTAGGGTAAAAAATAAAAAATACATAAAAATGCATCTACATGCCCTAATTTTTATTGGGGTCAAATTCTTTTAACATAGTTTTACGGTTCCAATTAAAAACAATTACAATAATTACTTATTATTATGAAAACAAAAACCGTAACAAATTTTCTTAAAAAGGCATGTCTTCTTGCCTTAACTTTTGTAAGTTTTACTTTAGTTGCACAGGAAGAGGAAGAAAAAAATTGGTTCGATAACTTTTCAATTAGTGGATCTGTAGATGGATACTACCGATACAATATTGGAGCACCAAATGACAATTCTGAAGCTCCCGCAACCTCTTTTGCCAACGAAAGCGGATTCGCATTAGGTATGGCCAACATAATCATAGGTTATGAAGGAGAAAATGTAGGGTTCGTGGCAGATCTAGTAATGGGTCAAAGAGGAGAAGATGCCGTGTTTAATTCTGATGATTCTGCACAAATCGTAAATCAATTGTATGCCTATTGGAATGTATCCGAAAAAGTTAAACTTACTTTTGGTAATTTTAATACTTTTTTAGGGTATGAAGTAATTTCTCCGACTGGTAATTTTAACTATTCAACTTCTTATATGTTCTCTTATGGTCCTTTTTCTCATACTGGTCTAAAAGCTGATTTTGTACTTAGCGAAAAATGGTCTGCTATGCTAGCGGTTATGAACCCAACCGACTTTACAGAAAACAACCCGTACGACACCTATATCATTGGTGCTCAACTAGGGTATGCAGCTGATAATGGAAGTGCTTTTCTTAACTTCCGATATGGTAATGAAGGAGAACCAGGAGAAGTAGGCCCTACTTTTCAGGCTGATCTTACCACAGGATGGGATGTTTCGGAAGAGTTTTATTTAGGTGTTAATGCCACTTATCTATCGACAGAGCCTCAAGATGATGGGGACGCTTCAGGATTTTATGGAGTTGCTTTATATCCACAATATAAAACTTCTGAGAAATTTACACTTGGCTTAAGAGGCGAATATTTTTCACAGTATAATTTTGGTCTTACTTCAATCGAAGGAGGCGCTATAGTAGGTTCGGCAACTGCAATTGATGATGAAGGAGATGGTAGTGTACTTGCTCTTACATTAACCGGAAGTTATGATGTAGGAAACTTGACGTTCAAACCTGAATTTAGGTTTGATTCTATGACTGAAGATACTTTTGAAGTATTTACCGATAATGATGGTGAAGGAACCGATAGCCTTTCTTCTTTCGTACTGGGTGTAGTATACAAATTTTAATATATTTCGATCTATTATATTGTCAGTTTAAAGTAAAAAACGTTCGCCAAATGGTGAACGTTTTTTTATTCATTATCTGGATATCTTTTGTATTTCTTTACCCCAGCCAATACTTTTAACGTAAGATGATTTTCTGCAGGAGGTATCGGACAAGAATACCGATCATTATATGCACAATACGGACTATAAGCTGTATTAAAATCAATCAAAATGGAATCTCCTCCAGGGATTTGGAGATCTATAAAACGCCCTCCCGCATAACTCAATTCACCATTAGTCAAATCTGTAAAAGGAAGAAATAAATAGTCTTTATACTCAGCTTGTGTTTTAAGCCCTTGATTTTGATAAATATTTAAAACAAACTCTATTTCCTGTAGCGTAAAATGCGCTTCGCCATATTTAACATACAAAGGCTCCCTTCCGGTGGTTGTCTTCATAATAAATGGAGTCTCATAGGCAGTACGAACAAATTTTGCAACAATACAGTAGGAAGTATCAATCTCAAAAAAATTTAAGGTTGTAAAATGCTCTAAATCCTTGGGCAACAAAGGGGAATTTTCTGCAGAAGCAAATTCCTTATTCAGATTATCCTGAAATAATAAGACTCTTCTGACATTAGAAGAATCCTGAGCCAGAACATTTCCACATAGAAAAATAAAAACAAAAAATAATTTATACACGCCCTTAATTTTTTGCAAAAGTACAATTTACAATTAGTTAACTAACAAATTTCAATAAAATTGTGCCCAAACAATGCATAAAATCCTACTTTTGCCTGCTATTACTTTATAAAAAAGTTTAAATCACTTCAAAATCAAGAAAAACACCAATCTCTTGCAAAAAATTTTGCTCCATTATATAAATTCTTTTTCCGGCTTATCAAAAGAGGTATGGTGGCTTGCTCTTATCACTCTAATTAATAGAGCCGGGGCCATGGTTATACCTTTTTTATCTTTATATCTCACAGACGACCTGTTTTTTTCCTTAGAACAAGTTGGATGGATCATGACAAGCTATGGATTAGGTTCTTTTTTTGGAGCATGGCTAGGAGGAAAATTAAGTGATTATATTGGATATTATAAAGTAATACTGGGATCACTACTGCTAACAGGAGCATCTTTTTTGATTGTACAATATTTCTCTAGTTTTTGGAGTATCTGCATAAGTTTCTTTGTTCTCATTGCTATTGCCGATGCAGCAAGACCGGCATTTTTTGTCGCGTTAAGTGCTTACAGCAAACCAGAAAACAAAACTAGATCGCTTACTTTTATAAGATTAGCCATTAATCTGGGATTTTCTGCAGGACCAGCATTAGGCGGGATAATTATTACTTCCATTGGTTATCATGGGCTATTTTGGGTAGATGGTATTACTTGTATTATTGCAGGACTAGTAATGACGCAAACACTACACCCTAAAAAAGCAAGAGAACTAGATAAGGAGGTCATTATTAACAACCCCATTCCGGCCTATAGGGACGGGATCTATATAATTTTTCTAATTGCATTGGCCTTATTTGGTTTCATATTTGTTCAATATTTTTCTACTGTCCCTCTATACTACAAAGAGGTACATGAACTTTCTGAAGAAAAAATTGGTTTATTACTTGCCATGAATGGTGCCCTGATCTTTTTCTTTGAAATGCCTCTAATTGCCTACCTAGAAAAAACAAGTATCTCTAAAGTCGGTAACGTGATTAATGGCCTTATCTTTACAGGAATAAGCTTTGTTCTCTTTCTTGTCACTCCTTGGTCAGGCATATTAGTAATCGGAATGATCATTGCTACCTTGGGCGAAATGGTTGCCTTTCCTTTTGGTAATGCTTTTGCTCTAGACAGATCCAAAAAAGGAAGACAAGGAGCTTATATGGGCTTGTACAGTATGTCGTTTTCTGTAGCACATATTTTTGGTCATAATTCGGGAATGCAACTTATTGATAATTACGGATATGATAATAGTTGGGTTTTTATGGCTATTATTGCAGGGATAGGAACTGCATTGTTATTTATCGTAAAACAGCAACTTACTCGAGAAAAAGTTGCTGGTTAAAAATCACGAATACGTATCACTATGAAAAAATTACTGTTCATTATTATCACAATAGCTACAATAGGTTGTACCAAAAACAAAAAAGAGAAAACCTTTCCAAAACTAGAGCCAAACCGTTATAATGCAGCCTTTCTAATTATGGATGGCACTTATAACACAGAGTTTACTGCTCCGTATGACATTTTTCAGCATACCCAATACCGAAAAAACATAAAACAAATGAATGTTTTTACCGTGGCCAATACCAATGACCCTATTACTACTTTTGAAGGTGTAAAGATTATACCAGACTACAATTATAAAACCGATTCGATTCCTAAAATTGATATTCTTGTAGTGCCCAGTGCAGCACATCATTTGGATAGTGATCTAGAAGATAAAGACATGATTAATTTTGTTCAGCAGGTAGACAAAACAGCCACTTATATGACTTCGCATTGCGACGGAGCTTTTGTACTTGCCAAAGCTGGTGTTCTGGATACTAAAGTTTCTACGACATTTCCGAGTGATATCGATAAAATGAGAACGATGTTTCCCACATTAGATATTAGAAAAGATGTGTTGTTTGTTCATGATGGAAAATACATCACATCTGCAGGTGGGGCCAAAAGTTTTGAAGCTGCTTTATACCTATGTGAATATTTATACGGATCAGAAATCGCACGATCTTTGGCAGGTGGACTAGTAATCGATTGGAAATTAGAAGATGTTCCTCATTTGGTGATAAACTAAAAAGCATTTCGAGTTTTTCGAAATGCTTTTCTATTTTGGGGAAACTATGTACTATCTTCAGTTTTTAGATTTGGGGTCTTAGAACCAATGTCCTCACACATAATTTTTCCACAATGTTCCAAAAATTTTCACTCCTCAAATTATCGTCATAACCGTTAGAACAATAATTTTTAAGAACATCTGTATTCTTTAACTGTATACCTCAATATACTAAAAATAGAAGATTAAAAGCAAATAAAATCGATGAAATACACAAACTTTAACAATTTTATTCAAATCACATACACTCTTCTTTATTTCATCCATTATATTAGGAAGTAAATTTCACCAATTAATAACGTATTATTTTATAAATAAGCAATTGTATATTTATTAATCTTTATGTAAGATATAAGAAATATAAATAGTTAATGAAATTAAAATGTAGCATCAATAGTTCCGTTTCTTCTTTAAATTTAAATACTAACAATAAAAATTTGATGATGAAAAAAATAAAAAAAATCAGGCTATCCTTAAACAAACAGAAAATTTCAAAACTCGGTCTCCAAAAAATCGTAGGAGGGCGAGGACCTGCAACTACTTCATGTATATCATGTCATGACACTTGTGGAGAGCAGGAACCTGCAGATCCACCAAAACATTGATTCTCAGAAAACCGCCATTGGCGGTTTTTTATTTTAGGGCAAATCACATACGCTATTTAGTGTTTAGATTTGAAGCCTCTTAACTAATCTCTTATTAAATTGAAAAAATCATTTGGAAGTAAAAAAGCGCTTCTTTCGAAACGCTTTCTATATTCGGGCAAATTACGTACTCTCTTTAGCTTCAAGATTTGAGGTCTTTAGACTAATGTCCTCACACCTAATTTGTCCCTGATGTATTCCAAACTAAAATTTTAAATCCATATCGTCACACAGTTTAAAATGTTAATTCTGGATCATACATCAAGTATTTTTAAGATGAAGTAAAGATACTATAAAAAAAATGTGAAAACCAAAAAAAATACGATAAAAAACTAAAAAAATCGATGAAATACGCAAAATTTAACAATTTCATTTTATTCTGAAACAAAATACCTAGACGTTCCTAAGTGTTTTTTAATTAATCTGTTGTAGTCTTCTGATATTCTTAAGGCCAATGTTCCTTCAATAGTATAAAGAGTATCTATATCTTTAAAACCATTCTCAAGTAGTTTTTCTAAATAAAACAATGCAGTATCATAGTCTTGATCCTGGGCACTTAAAGAAATAATTCTTAGATAAGATTTATAATCTTTGTTATCTATTATAGTACTAAATATATTAAGGAACATTTTTTTCTCAAAGTCCTTCTGCTTATTAGAAGTTTTGGCTTTATGATTGTTTATCACATTTTTAAGAAATCCTTTTACCCTAGAAACCATTTCACTAGCATACTTCTCTTTTTTTGTTTGTAAAGTATCTAACTCAGTCATTTGGTACTGCCACCATACCAGGTTTTCATATTTTTTTTCTGCCACATCCTCTTTTATCAAAAATAAATACGTCTCTCTTAGGTAGCTCTCCTGGTCGGCATATTTTGTTTGTAATCTTTTCTGTTTTCTATACCCTTTAAGTTTTCTAATTTGCTTTTCTTTTTCTTGCAAATCATTAGTATCAAAGAATGCCTGATATTTGTTTCGTATTCGCTTTACTTTTTGATAGGCCTCTAAAAACTTGCCTTTGTCCAAATCTATTTCTATTTGATTTAATTCTTCTTGAAACAAATTTTGAACCCAAACAGAATCTTTTGTCATCCTTCCCTTTAACATTGCCCGTAAGGTGAATGTAGAAAGCGGCTCTTTCAAAAGTTTTGGATAAGGATATTCTGAAACTCCTTCGTAGGTAAGAATATCTGCTTCAATTCCTCTTCGGTTAAGGTATTTTTTATTGTTTACAAAGCCTTTGTATCGATGATTTTTAGAATTCAAGATTCCAAAGTAAGAAAAGTTCTTTCCAATTTTCACCTTAGCATCATAATAGTGACTATTTCCTATTGCTATAACTCCAAATATTTTATCATTATAAAAGAGGGGTACTAAGCTCATTAATCTTGCATCTTCATCTACGCCCGTGACATACACTCTACCTTTTTGAATTGGAAAAATTGAAAGAATATGATCTATAAAAAGAGGTACATAGTTTGATTTTTCTTTGACCCCCTGATTTGGCATAAAATTACTTATTGCCACGATGTACCCATATTCTTCTGCAGCTTCTCGATATAATCGGGCTAATTTACTAGCCCTTCTCTTAGAATCAAAACCAAATACTATTGGCCAGTTCTTATCCTTATCAAAGTTCTTGGGCAGGTAAATACTAAAATCATTGTCGGTTTTTGGAATTTGTAAAGAATCTATAACTACTCCTTTTCTTAGTGTCAATGTATTTTGACCATATCCAAATGTGATAAAAAAAAGAAAACTGATAATAAGACATCGATCAAAGAAAAGTGTTTGCACAAGGTATCTAATTTATTTACAATTGCCACAAAAAGTGGACCAGTATCTACAGGGCTATACACCCAAAAACTTGTATGAAATTACGCAAAAAAAAAACATCTGAACGAATCCAGATGTTCTTTATCTATACTTGTACTCTCTTTAGTTTCCCAAACTAATGTCCTCACACAAGATGTAGATTGTTTCTTATCCAAATAATATCAAATCTCATGCCAAAATTATATTTCTATTTTATTAGTGTAGAGTAAAGACTCTAGATCGCTATCGCTTCAAGAAACAAGGGCCAAGACTAACTTATGTTGAAAAATAGGATGTTTAAAAAAAATGGAAAAGCAACCGCTCAACTCATTAAAGCCCTGAGATCTACCTGCTTTAAAAAGGTTCTAGATTTTTTGTTTGTTTTAACCAGACAACAATGATTATACATCATTGATTTAGTGTCTTTTCGTTTACAATTGGATTATTTTCGATTAGATTAGAAAGTATAATATGTGTTTTAACCTCTCCATAGGTTATCAACCTATCTATAAATTCTTGTAAATGTATCTGATCTCTCAGTACGACTTCCATGACAATATTTTCATTCCCGGTGATTCGGTAACAATTCAATACTTCTCTAGACTCAGAAACCTTTAGCAAGAAGGGTTTTAATCGTCCCATAAATGCACGTAGTGTAATAATTGCTTTTAATTGATATCCCGTTTTGGTATAGGAGACTTCGGCCTTATATCCTTGTAAAATTCCAAAATCCTCCATCTTTTTAATTCTTTCGGCAACGGCAGGAGAACTTAGTCCAACTTTTCTTCCTATTTCTGCATTAGATAATCTTGCATTTTGTTGTAAACACTCTAAAATATTCCAGTTGGTCGTATCTATTTGCATAATTTCTTATTTTTTAAATCAAAAATACCATTTATTATTAATTATTAAAGCAAATATGCTAATTTGCCTTAAATTCAAAATTAAAATTATAAAGATTAGCATTATTTTTGGAAGATTAAAAATCCTATGAGATCTCGTCCAAGAAATAAAAGACTATATAAGAAGGCACTTGAAATATTTACACTTTCAAGAAGTGTTTCTAACTACCTTATTCATGACATGGCTCTATTAAAAGATAATGGAGAAGAAGACCCTCATATATATTTTACCGGAGATATCATTAGGCATTCGGATGCACTTGCTCCTAGAATAATTAAAGCTGAGAACCAGACGTTTCAGGATGACCGCATCAAACAAGCCAATTCTTTAATACATATTACTAATACATTGTACAGGAATTGTGAACGTCTAGAGCAAACCGGTAGTAATGGAAAAGAGTTTTTAGCGCTTCTGCGTAAAGAGCTCAAAAAATTCAAGCATCTTCAACATAGTTGGATCATGACACTATGAAGTAGTCATTTGGGCTTAGAATTTGGGTAAATAATTTTACTCAGATTTTCACAAAATCGCTTCTGTTTTTGGTTAGATTGATACAGGTTTGGGTTTTTTCTGGAAAAAGCCATTGCATAAACTTTGAAACGCAATCTATCCATCATTTTATTCATTTCAGGATCCGTGGATTCCTTTAATTTTTCAAATTCTTTTTTCCACCAATTGAGATCACTTTTGTCTGGATCAACATAATCCTTAGTAAAATGCTGATAAAACATCGTTGTCAACTTAGCCTCTTTATCAAAAGCCTTGGAAACAGATTTTAACGAAGCTTTGTATGCTTTGCTCTTATGCAATGTTTTTAGTTTTGAGCGAATACTGTCTATATCAAGCAGCGTTTGATAAGAAGTAAGCATTCGTTCATAGTTTTCTACCGCTAGCATTTGTTTATTAGCAATTTCTGCTGCAAAAGCCAGTTCATAGCTTTTCTTATACCCCTCTAAAATTTCTTCAACCGTTTTTGTTTTAATCCTTTTTAAATGAGATTGTATTTCTAACCAATCAAATGCCCTAACGATTTGTTCTGATGGTGGCCATTTATGATCGCCAGAGAATGTAAACAGCGTATTAGAAAAGTTTATTCTTTGTAAATATCCTTTGGCTTGCACCATTTCTGTATAATTCATATCACGATCTCCACAAATTCCAGCATACAAAAACTTCTGAATCGTAGGTCTGTGAGATGGTTGTAAAGAAAATCCTGCACCACATGCTATTACCCCAGTAATTTGATTCGTCAACACTGCTATTGCAGAAGCCAAACGAGACCCTCCAGAAAAACCCGCCAAAAACACTTGGTCCTTTTCAATATTAAAATTAGCAAAAACGTATTCAAACAATCTATCTGCTATATCAAAATTTCTGGCATACGGTCCATTACGCGAGTTATTTGAGCAAATCAATATACATTCATACTTCTCTGCTGCTTCAATAAAAGGCTTGATCCCTATCTTTCCTCTGGCAGCTGGTTCAAAAATAAACGTAACGGCAAAAGTTTTTGACGTTTCGAAAGAGGTAGGAAGATATAATGCAAATGTTTCTTTACTATCGACCGAAACCGGAACAGCATCAATAATTTTACCTTTCTCAAAGATATGTTGAGCCGTTCCAAAAAACGAAATATGCAACAACAAAATAGCTATGAATACTCTCATTTATATCTTCTCCCTTGTTTTAATCATAGAATACGGGGTTAACCGGGTTTAATACAACAAACTCCTCTTTGGAAATACCAATATACCCTAAAACATGAACTTTTACCAGATTCTGTTGGGTAAAAGAAAACGCTGTAATAAGTAATCCTAAGAGTAATTGTACATGATATCTGTGTTTCTTTAAAGATAAAGAAACTCTCATAAATTAAAAACTCTGTATTTTGAAACAGAGTTTTTAATTTATAAGATCCCAAAACAAGTTTGAGATAAACCTTTCGCCAGGCTTAGTATAAGCTTATCATACAAATTCTATTTGCCTTTGAGCGACTAGACGTTCGCTCCTTGCTTACATATTCCTTCTATACTGCCCTCCTACCTCAAATAATGATGATGTGATCTGTCCTAATGAACATACCTTGGTTGCCTCCATCAATACTTCAAAAATATTTTGATTTTGAACTGCTGCTTCCTGTACTTTATTTAAGGCTTCTGTTGCTTTATCTTCTTTAGCTTTATGAAGGTTATTCAACGTAGTGATCTGATATTGCTTTTCTTCTTCTGTTGCACGGATTACCTCTCCTGGAGTTACGGTTGGCGATCCTTTTGAGCTTAAGAATGTATTTACGCCAATAATTGGAAATTCTCCGGTATGTTTCAAGGTTTCGTAATACAAACTTTCTTCTTGTATCTTACTACGTTGATACATGGTTTCCATAGCACCTAATACACCTCCACGCTCTGTTATTCTATCAAATTCGATTAAAACAGCTTCTTCTACAAGATCAGTAAGTTCTTCAATAATAAAGGCTCCCTGAATCGGATTTTCATTCTTGGCCAAACCAAGTTCTTTATTGATAATGAGCTGAATAGCCATAGCTCTACGTACCGATTCCTCGGTAGGAGTTGTAATGGCTTCATCATATGCATTTGTGTGTAAGGAATTACAGTTATCATAAATCGCATACAATGCCTGTAATGTGGTACGAATATCATTGAAATCAATTTCCTGAGCGTGCAGAGATCGCCCTGAAGTCTGGATATGATATTTCAACATTTGTGCTCTTGGGTTGGCCCCGTATTTGTTCTTTAAGGCCTTAGCCCAAATCTTACGGGCAACTCGACCAATAACTGCATATTCTGGGTCGATACCATTAGAGAAGAAGAACGATAAATTAGGCCCGAATTTATTGATATCCATTCCACGGCTTAAATAATATTCAACATATGTAAATCCGTTGGCCAGAGTCAATGCCAATTGGGTAATTGGATTTGCTCCAGCTTCGGCAATATGGTATCCTGAAATAGAAACCGAATAGAAATTACGAACTTGTTTTTCGATAAAATACTCTTGTACATCACCCATTAATCGTAATGCAAATTCTGTAGAGAAAATACAAGTATTTTGGGCTTGATCTTCCTTCAAAATATCTGCTTGCACCGTACCACGAACCGTACTTAAGGTTTCGGCTTTAATCTTACTGTAAACATCTGCTGGTAATACCTGGTCTCCGGTAACACCCAATAGCATTAAACCTAAACCATCATTCCCTTCTGGTAAATCGCCTTGATATTGAGGGCGATCTACTCCTTTATCTTTATAAATCTTTTTGATTTTGGCTTCTACTTCTCCTTCAAGGCCTTGTTCTTTGATATATTTCTCACAATTTTGGTCAATCGCTGCATTCATAAAGAACCCAAGCAACATTGGTGCCGGACCATTAATAGTCATACTCACCGATGTCATTGCATGAGCCAGATCAAAACCTGAATATAATTTCTTGGCATCATCCAAACAACAAATAGACACTCCGGCATTACCGATTTTACCATAAATATCCGGTCTATGATCAGGGTCATTACCATACAAAGTAACCGAATCAAAAGCAGTAGAAAGACGTTTTGCCGGCATTCCTAAACTCACATAATGAAAACGGCGATTGGTACGTTCAGGTCCTCCTTCTCCTGCAAACATACGTGTAGGATCCTCTCCTGTTCTTTTAAAAGGATATAATCCCGATGCATATGGAAATTCCCCAGGAACGTTTTCCTGTAATGACCATCTCAAAACATCTCCCCAAGCTTCATATTTTGGCAAAGCAACTTTTGGAATCTGCGTATGGGATAGTGATTCGGTATGGGTTTCAATCTTAATTTCTTTATCCCGAACCTTAAAAGAATAGATAGGATCTTTGTACTTCTTAACTTTATTTGCCCAGCCAGTTAAGATTTCCCAATTATGCGGATCTAAATTAAGTTTCACACGGTCAAATTCTGCCAATAACAACTTTAAGAAAGCCTTGGCATCTTCGTCTTTAATAGCACGCAATCCATCATCTTCAATACCATTTTTGGATAAGTCAATAAAATTTACATCGGCAACGCTACAAATAGTTTTATAAATTCCATATAGTTTTTGAGCAACCTCAACCTGTGTATCGACCGCTTTGTCATAAGCCCTATTATTCTCTGCTATTTCTGATAGATATCTTGTTCTACTTGGGGGAATCACGAATATCTTTTCAGACATTTCTTTAGAAATATGAAAATCTGATTCCAGATCTGCTCCCGTCTTTTCAACCACTTTATCCATGATCGCTTTATAAAGTGTATTCATTCCCGGGTCATTAAATTGCGAAGCAATCGTACCATAAACTGGTAACTCATCTTGTGGAGTATGCCAAAGATTATGATTACGCATGTACTGTTTTTTCACATCTCTTAAGGCGTCGAGTGATCCCCGTTTATCAAATTTGTTGATAGCCACCAAATCTGCAAAATCAAGCATGTCAATTTTTTCTAACTGAGTCGCGGCTCCAAACTCGGGTGTCATTACATACAATGAAGTATCACTATGCTCCAAAATTTCGGTATCTGATTGCCCAATACCCGAAGTTTCAAGGATAATAAGATCAAATTCTGCTGCTTTGAGTACTTCAATAGCTTCAGCAACATATTTTGACAGTGCCAAGTTAGACTGGCGCGTTGCCAAAGAACGCATATATACTCTAGGAGAGTTTATCGCATTCATCCGGATTCGATCTCCTAATAATGCTCCTCCTGTTTTACGTTTTGAAGGATCTACTGATATGATTCCTATGGTTTTATCCGTAAAATCAATCAAGAATCTACGTACAAGTTCATCTACCAATGAAGATTTACCAGCCCCACCTGTTCCTGTAATCCCTAAAACAGGTGTTTTTGAAGTTTTATTTTTTTGATGGATCTCATCTAAAGTATCTTTTGCAATTTCAGGAAAGTTCTCTGCTGCCGAAATGACTCTTGCAATAGCTCCTATCTCTTTTTTGGACAAATGATCTGCTTCTCCATTAAGTCCATTTCCAATAGGAAAATCTGACTGTTTGACCAAATCATTGATCATTCCTTGTAGTCCTAATTCGCGCCCATCGTCTGGAGAATAAATTCTAGTAATCCCATAATCCATAAGGTCTTTAATTTCCTCTGGAAGAATTACTCCTCCCCCCCCTCCAAATATTTTAATATGTCCAGCACCTTTTTCCTGAAGCAGATCATACATATACTTAAAATATTCGTTGTGCCCGCCTTGGTAAGAGGTCATTGCAATAGCATTGGCATCTTCCTGGATGGCACAATTCACCACTTCTTCTACACTTCGGTCATGCCCAAGATGAATCACTTCGACCCCAGTGGACTGAATAATACGGCGCATAATATTAATGGCCGCATCGTGACCATCGAATAACGATGCTGCGGTTACAATTCTAACTTTATGCTTAGGTGTATACGGTGCAATTTGTTCCATTGACAATAAATAGTGTTTTTAATGCTGCTAATTTACGAAATACGCATCAAAAAGGATTGTTTTTTTAGAATTATATAATTTACTCAACCCTTGATGGGCCTTCATTGTTTATAGTTCAAATTTAACACTATTTCTACTGTTTTTTTTGAAAATTATACACAGAAATGCCTACCTAATTTAAAATCATCTAAAAACGTAGTAGAAAGCTTTACGTTAAGCGAAAATAATTGAAAAAATCACTTCAATAATAGTAAGTTTATCTCCGGAAAAGACTTTTTTTAATGAAAAAAACCACTTTATTAATCAACTGCCCAGATAAAAAAGGGATCATTGCAACCATAACGAACTTCATTTTATCAAAAAAAGGAAATATCACCTACATTGATCAATATGTGGATCGAGAACTGGAAGAGTTTTTTATGCGATCAGAATGTGAGTTTGATAGGGATGAAAAAAAGCTGATACAATTTAAAGAGACTTTTAATGAAGAAATAGCCAAGAATTATAATATGCATTGGGAAATGTATGATACCGATAAGAAGCCAAAAATGGCTCTTTTTGTATCTAAATATGATCATTGTTTATATGATATCCTTGGAAGATATGCTTCAGGAGAATTGTATGTTGAAATACCTATCATTATTAGTAATCATTCAGATCTTAAACCTATTGCAGATGCTTTTAATGTTCCTTTTAAGCATATCCCGGTAACCAAAGACAATAAGACTGAAGCTGAAGCAGAACAACTTAAAGTGCTCAAAGAACATGAAATTGATTTTATCGTTCTGGCAAGGTATATGCAAATTCTGTCGTCAAATTTTGTAAATCAATTTCCGAATAAGATCATCAACATACATCACTCATTTTTACCAGCTTTTCCGGGCGCAAAACCTTATCATTCGGCTTATAATCGAGGTGTAAAAATTATAGGAGCCACCAGCCATTATGTTACCTCAGATCTGGATGAGGGTCCTATTATTGAGCAAGAAGTAGTGCGAGTATCTCATATTCATAATGTACAGGATTTTATCTTGAAAGGTCGTGATCTGGAAAAAATAGTACTATCAAGAGCAATCAAGCATCATATAGAGCGCAAAGTTTTGGTGTATAGCAATAAAACTGTGATTTTTTCATAACGGTAAAACTTCTCCAGATTTAGCGAAACGATATCCTTGTTTTTCTAGTGATAATCGCTCACTATTATTTTTTTCTAGTGCCGGATTTGAATGATTGAAATGAATAAAAATTATTTTGGATTTAATTTCTTTTGGTTCTTTTTTAAACAAGTCGATGGTTTCTTCGATAAACGGATGTGGTACCTCTGCCATAGGCCTGGGAATTTCGCCATTTTTAAAAAAAGTTGCATCAATAAGAGCATAATCGACTTGCTTTACTTCTTCAATTATATCTTTCTGCCAAAGAGACCACTTATTGATATCCGGAATGAATAAGGCTGATTTGTTTTTGCCTATGATTTTGTAGCCAACAGTTTCAGAATATTCGTCTCTATGAGGTACCAAAAAAGGCATTATCTTAACATTACTAGTTATTTCGACTATAGAATCTGCATAAATTGGATTGATTTGTATATTTTCCAAGCTAACCAACTGGGACCACGGACCGTTATTTTCCAAAAATGTTTTCATCTTTGGCATTGCATACACTAGAACATTTCTGGCTCCCATTGCTTCTCTTCCAAAGTGCATTAACCCAGTATAATGCCCAATGTGGGCATGTGTCAAAAAAACTCCGTCGATAATCGTCTTACTATGCAAATGTTCATTATCAAGAATAGCCAACTGTTCTGGCATGTCTGGAGTAGCTTCAAATAAAAACTTCTTACTCTCTTCAAAATCCACCAATCCAAGTGAAGTTACCAGTTCTTTTTTTGCCTCCCCATTTTTTACTGCCCGAAATTCTTTTGTATTATTGATATGAGGAAACCCTCCATCCTGTGCAACGCCCAATATAGTTATGTATTGATCGGGGTTGATAGATGATTTAACCTCCTCTTTTATCAAATCTTTTTCATTTTTACAAGAAATAATTAAAAGAGATACTATTAAAAAAATTAAATTTGACTTCATATTGATCGTTTATAATCTCAAATCTAGCAAGAAATCATGAAAAAGGTCATCTTAATATTTACTATTATGCTGTTGTCCAGTTGTGCAGAACTGCAACAAGTTGTTAATAATCTTCCACAAACCTCTGGTGGTGGATTTGGTGTGAGCAACATCGATATTGCAAACGGCTTACGACAAGCACTTGACAACGGAATTGATAAGCAGGTAACCAAACTTACCCAAAAAGACGGGTTTTACAGAAATCAATTAGTTAAGATCTTACTTCCGCAGGAATTACGTAAAGTTGATAAAACGTTAAGAGATGTTGGATTAAGTAATCTTGCCGACGAAGGTCTAAAAATTCTTAACAGAGCTGCCGAAGATGCTGTTCAAGAAGCCACACCAATATTTGTAAACGCAGTAAAACAAATTACATTTACTGATGCCCGACAGATTCTCTTGGGTAATAACGAGGCAGCAACCACGTATTTAAAAAACAAAACAAATAGCGCCTTATATGCCAAGTTTAATCCGGTAATCAATCGATCCTTTTCTAAAGTAGGAGCCGATAAAATCTGGTCTAATATCATCAAAAAATATAACGCTTTACCCCTTACCAATAATGTAAACCCGGATCTTACCGATTATGTTACACAAGAAGCATTAAAAGGTGTTTATACTATGATTGCCGTAGAAGAGAAAGAAATTAGGACTAAGCTTAGCTCTAGAACTAGCGATTTACTAAGAAGGGTATTTGCTTTGCAGGATCGTTAATCGCTTTATGCAGACTAGAGATCGCCTTAAACAATAGTTAAACTATAAACGAATATTTATCAGAACTTTAGGCTATGTTAACTCATTGTTAAGATACACGATTTTCTTTATAAAGTAACTTTGTAGTAAACAATACAAAGAAAGAATGTTTGCTTGGTTAAGAAATAAAACCGAATTACAGAAACTACAATACAAGTATTGTAGAATGATTAAGAACGCATATAAACTTGCTCTTACCGACAAGAAAAGAAGTGATCAACTACATGAAAAAGCAAGTGAACTACTATCTCAAATTAAAAAAATGGAAAGTCAATCAATCTTATAAGATTTTACCTCTGTTTTAAGACTGCCCAATAAATGCAATAGTTTCTCTATTAAAGACTTCAGGTTGTTCAACATTGACTACATGTCCTGAGTTTTTAATTATAAAGAGTCTGGATAATTCATGAGAAGTAACCACTTTTTCTATTGAAGGCAGAAAAAGATAATCTTCTGCTCCCATAATATACAATGTAGGAATTTTGATGTCTTTTGCTCTAAAAAAACGCAGTAATGGATTAATTTCGGAAGTAAGTCTGAACCATCGTACAAACTCTTTTTGGTATAATTTTTTAGCCTCATTAGCAAAAAGCAATCTCGACTGCTTGTGATTTTTCTTAGGCATAATTATAAAGGCAAAAAACTTGTAAAGCAGCATGTATGGAATTACAGATTTAAATACAATTCCCAATTTCATTAATACCTGAGATCTGAAATTTAATTTCATAATAGCACCGCCCATAATCATACTTTGAACACGTTGAGGGTATTTCTCTGCCAAGTTTCGAATCAATATAGTGCCCAAGGAGATTCCAACAAAATGAGATTTCTTTATACGCTCTTGATCAATAACCTTAACAATATCTTCGGTAATAGAATCAAAAGTGTATTTTGAATTGAAGGTATCTTTGAGCGCGGGTTTAGAATTACCATGTCCTCTAAGGTCTAAAAGAAGTACGTTAAAATGTTTTTTGAACTCTCGAACTTGTCTAAACCATATAGAAGAACTTCCTCCTGCTCCATGAACAAAAGTTACCCAAGCTTTATTTTCCGGATGGTTGTATACTGAATAATTAAGCAATGATTTGTTGTTTAGTTCTTCAAAGCTACAAACTTATTTAAGATAAAGAATGGAGTTAACAGTATTTATATAAATGTTTGTACCACTACCCTATTGATGAAGCGTTTTGAAATAAGAAAAAGCATCAATCAAACGAGATCCGTACCAAGAAAAGTATTCGCCATCTACCAATACAATTTTTGCTCTTTTATTAATTTTTCTTATTGCTGAAATATGTTTTTCTGAAAAAGGATAAGGTTCTGAGGATAAAAGAATCAGATCATCTTCTGCCAAGGAGCTTATCTCTTTTTTTGAGACTTCGGGATAACGGCTTTTAGACCCGAAAACATTCTTAAAACCGTTCAATTGCAAGATATGATCAATAAATGTAGTATTCCCTACAGCTATCCAGGGATCTTTCCATATAAAATAAACTATGTTCCTTCTTGGAACAGTTGCCATATAACTTTTAAAAGATTTCTGTTCTGATTTTATCTTTGAGATGATTTCGGTTGCCTTACTCTTTTTTTTAAAGATCTCTCCATATTGTTTGATCATGGTTAATGCATCCTCTATCGAAAAAATATCAGAAACATGAACAGTGTATTCCTTTTGCAAAGTTTCAACAATTTCTTTGGTGTTTTCCTCTTTGTTGCATAAAATAATATCAGGATTCAGTTCTTTAATCGTATTTACGTTGATATTTTTTGTTCCTCCAACTATTATTTTTTCCTTTCTTAATTTTTCTGGATGCACACAAAATTTGGTTACTCCAACAATTATATTCTCTAGGCCCAATGCAACCAGCAATTCAGTTTGCGAAGGAACCAGCGAAACAATACGTTTGGGCACATTAGAAACTTCTATTTTTCTATCCAGCTGATCGGTATGTATCATAAAGCTAATCTATTAAAACCTTTGATCGTTATACAAGTATTAAAAAAAGCATAAATTGTTGATAGTTAATCATTTAAAATAGGAATTCAATAAAAAAATCCTTATATTAGTATAAGTTAATAATTAAAAATTTTGGGGCTATGAATTCAGTTTTACTAAACATTATCATTTATGGTATAATGGCATTTTTTGTAGTGTTCATTGCATATGGACTCTATGGATATGCAAAACAAGTGTTTAACGCAAATAGACGTTAATTCGATTTATTCATTAATTTAATTTGAAAAGAACAAGGATATTTATGTAGAGTATTCTTGTTCTTTTTTTTATTTTAAAATTTCCTGCATTTCTTGCTGAATCTCTAAAGCTTTTCCGGCCGCCTCGTTTGCAAAATCTACCCCATCTGAAGCGTAAATAATTCCTCTAGATGAGTTGATCAATAATCCCACTTGTTCATTAAGTCCATATTTACAAACTTCTTGTAAACTTCCGCCTTGCGCCCCTACTCCAGGTACCAGTAAAAAGCTATCAGGTATAATTTTTCTGATATCTGATAAATATTCAGCTTTGGTAGCACCCACTACATACATCAGGTTTTCTGAATTTTTCCAGGATTTAGATATCTCAAGTACTTGTTTATATAACTCTTTACCTTCGGTATCTTTTGTCTGAAAATCAAAAGCACCTTGATTAGAGGTTAATGCTAATAGTATGGTATGTTTATTTTCGAAAGCTAAGAAAGGTTCTACAGAATCCTTCCCCATATAGGGTGCAACGGTAACCGAATCAAAAGCTAAATCTTCAAAAAATGCCTTAGCATACATGGTACTGGTATTTCCTATATCCCCCCGTTTGGCATCCGCTATAGTAAATATCTCAGGATACTTTTCATTTATGTAATTGATTGTCTTTTCTAAAGATTTCCAACCATTTACTCCATACGCTTCATAAAATGCCGTATTGGGCTTATACCCCACTGCAAGATGGTGCGTGGCATCTATAATAGCTTTATTAAATTCGAAAATAGGATCTTCTTCTTTTAATACATACTTCGGAATTTTATTAAGATCAACATCCAGGCCAATACACAAAAAAGATTTCTTTTTATAAATCTGTTTAACAAGCTGTTGGGTAGTCATATTTATTATCGCTTTAATACAAAATTATTCCTTGCCATCTACAAAGTCCTGCAGGTAGCTAAATCTTTCTGTTAACTTACCATTTTTTGTCATTCTTGCTCTTTGTAGCACGTGATCTTTATCATCATCAAAAAAAGCAGGCAGTACATATTCCAAAAACATATCTCCAAACCCTTCGCTAGCGTCTTTGGGTAATTCGCAAGGCAAATTATCTACCGCCATGACCACAATAGCATTTGGATCCTTATAATCGACCTCTTTCTCAGTTTCGGGATGATATCCATAAATGGGGTCGGCTATTGTAGAAGGTCTAATTGTGCTTGCAACAGGTCCGTCAATATCACAAGAAACATCGGCTACTACTTTAATATTAAAATCTTCAGACTTGGCATCTTCTCTTGTATAGATACATGGTGCTCCATCTCCGTAGAAATGACCTGCAATGTACATGTCGCTTACTTTTGCAAATCTTATAAAGTCTCCTACATACTCTTGAGGGTTGGTATAAAAATCATTTTTATTTAATACGCGTCCATCTTTACGTTTATTATAATCCAGCACGTCAATTTGTGCATATACGGATTCGGTAAAAGTTTTATTTAAATACTCTTCAACTGAAACTTCTTTAATCTGCATAGCATCGAGTACTTCTTTGGCACCACCGCCTACTTTTCCTTTTCCGGTAAGTACAATTTTTATATTGGGTAACGAAATCCTATTTAATTGTGATTCCAGGTCTTTTTGATCGCTCAGCGTTTCTGCCTTTGGCAATGTAAACGTATTGTGTTTTAGTCCCCAGGCCCTAAATCCGTTGTATGTTCCAACAATCCCGGCATATCGTCCAAAACCGATTAATCTAAAACCCCTGGGACCTACAATAACTTCGTGATCATACAATTCGATATTTTTATCAAGAATTGCTTTAAGTAAGCCTCGATTATACGGTTGCTTTTTGATGGTATGAGAGAAGAAAAAATACTTTTTGTCAGGTATTAATGCCGAAATTGGCACTTCTTTTACTCCAAGAAACACATCGCAATCAGAAATGTCATTGGTCACGGTAAATCCAGCCTCTTCATATTCTAAATCCTTAAAAATTCTTATATCGGAGCTTTCCACTACAAAAGAAGCATCTGGAAATTTTGATTTTGCATTTTTAAGGCCATCTGGAGAAAAAACAACACGACGATCTGGCGGATTTTTACGTTCTTTAATGATACCGAACTTGGTCATATAGAAATGGTATATTTTTTGTAGTTTAAATTGCGGCTAAAGATATGACAATTATAGTTATCTTTGCCAACCATAATTCTGAATTCAGAATTCTTAATTTAGAATTAAAAATCTGGGGTCGACTGGTTTTGACAGCGAGATTAATAGGATGGTAAGCACGTCGAGCTATGAAGTTAATGCTCGTTAATATCTATTTCACTTTTTTAAACGGCGAGAATAACTACGCCCTAGCTGCATAATCTGAATTTTAGTAGGATAATGCCTCGGCCCACTAGGTGGGCAAGCAGGATACCTCTCAAGAGCCTTGGTTTGCGGCGATTGATCATGAGGTATCGTAAAAGTAAACCTAGAAACAATAGGATCTCGATATTGTTTTGAAACTTAATTGAGAATAAGCGATAATTTGGCGGTTTTTGGTCTTTCTTATCGACGAAAATTAAACAAAAACTAAACGTGTAGAAAGCTATTGTGTTACTTGTTTGGACGAGGGTTCGAATCCCTCCGACTCCACTTAAATTTGATGTCAATTGATATCATTTGCCCGTAAATTAAATATTTACGGGTTTTTTTCATTTTATTTGATATCATCTGATATCAAATAAAATGTCAGAATTTGATTAAAATGGTGCGCGATTCGGTGAGTGATTTTCTTATATTAAATAACTCACCGATCATATAATATCAATATCTAATAATGAGAGATCTGGTATTAATCAATTACTAGTTAAAACAATCGTTCTTCTAAGGCATTTTTCCATTTATAAAATCCTTTTTCATTTGCACTATAATCATGGATAATTCTACTAAAATTTTCTTTGCTATTTTCTAAAAAATATTGACGTCCGTTATTTCTAATTAAGTTGATTTTTTGGTTTATGAGTTCTAAATCCTCTCTAAACTGAGTTGAATCTTTACTAAGATGCCACACATAGGTAGCTTCTTTAGTGTTTAAAGTCTCCAAAATAATATGATATTTCTGTTCTCCCACAAGTAAAAAAACAAATGAAAACGGATGTAAAACATATCTAATTTTCATCTTTTTGTAATTATGATGCTTTGCCAAATAGTAGAGCTGTCTATTATGAACATACCTATTATTTTTTAAAATAGATTCTAGCAGATTATCTTCTGAATTAAAAAGGGCATCTATTTTCTTGACAAGCTTTTCTTCAAATCCTTCATTTTCTGTGATTCTACTGTTTCTTATGAAATTATGATCAATAAATTGAAATTTTACGCTTTCGATAATTTCTTTATTAATTCGATCAATTTCTATAGAAGTAGCTAATTGGGATACATTGATATTGTTTTCGAATTCAATTTGAATATGTACAGAGATAAATTTCGATTGTAATACTTTAGAAAAGTAAGGTTTCAACACTTCAAATTCTGGCTGTATCTCTTCGTTTTCTATTTCAAATTGAAGTGTTGTTTTTGTAAGATTATGGGTATATGAAAAACAAACCATTCCATAATGAAAATCCAGATCGCTAACAGCAATACGTATTACTTTATCAATGTTGCTGTATTCTTTACTATGCTTTATAGTTTCATCTAAATCGTCAAAAAGTGTGGCTTGTCGATCTAAATTTCTATAATACGTATTACGTTTTAAAAATAATTTATTCAGATACGATATGTGTTTATCTCTATAATCATAAATGATGGGCTTTAACTCCGAGCGTTGAACACGTCCAATGTATTGTATGAGTTTCCCTTTGAAAGCAAAAGGATATACAAGAAAAAGACAAGAGATATCTTGAATGTCTGTACCTTCTCCAAAATATTGCCCAGTAGTAATAATTGCTTGATAATTTCCTTGTTGAATACTTTTCCATTTTGTATTCTGGTCATTGTTATTATCCTGTCCTGAAATTGTAATAATTTCGTAATAGCTTTTTAAATATTGATATAAAACTTGAATATGTGCTGTCCTTTCTGTAATAATTACAACCTTTCGACCACTATTTAGCTCATCATGAACATCATTTAAAATTAGTTTGTTTCTTTCAGAATCATGGATTAATATTTTGGAAAGTGTCTCGAAATGATCTGTTTTAGAGTTAAAAGGTACATCAAGGGTAGTATCAAGAACAATAAGTTTTGCCTTTTTATAGGTATCTATTTGATTTGGTTTGATTTCGGAAATAATATCTCCAAGATAGAAAAACATTATTTTTTCATCATTGTTTTTACGAAAAGGTGTTGCTGTCAACCCCATATTGATAATAGGGCGATAATAGATGAATGACTTCTCGAAAAGATTTTGCAGGAATGTGATGGCATTCATCAATAATTACAGTACCAAAAACAGCTCTAAGGTCTTCATTGTTGGTATTGAGTTTTTTTACCAATGTTTGAATTAGAGCAACCGTTATTTGTTTTCCTATTTTTGATTTGCCTTGACCTATTCGACCTACATCCCGTTTAGGAATATCGAAAAACGTTTCAATTCTCTCCACCCATTGTTCGGCAATTTGTTTTCTATGAGTAATGATTAGAGCTGGTTGTTTCTTCTGCTCTATAAGTTTCATGCCTATAATAGTTTTTCCAGAACCGGGAGGGGCAACAATAATCCCGAAATCTTTTTTTAAAGCAATATCAAGTGGAGTATTTTGATGGTTTAATAATTGAATGGTGGATATTATATTAATAGTATCCAGCTTTTTTCTTTGATCAAAAAAATCATAATCAATGTTATTCTGTTTACAAAACCGTATCAGCTTTCCTACAAAACCTCTTGGAATTTCAATAGTATCTTCCTTTTCTTCTATAAGCTTAAAATATCTTTCGGTTCGCCAAGTACTTCTCCCCATTTTCTTTTTTATAGCAAAATCAGAATTGTAGAAATTAAGGTGTTCTTTTAGAAAATTAATAATCACTGGGGTTAATCCGTTTTTGCTTATAATTATACTATTCTTTAGTGTTATCTGTAGCTTTTCTGAGTAAATAAGATTGTTTTTAGACGTTATTTCTTGGCTTTCTGTCGTTTGAAATTCACTATAAACATGATCTAAATGAGCTACAGAAACCCTATTTATTCCTTTTATAAAACCCCATTGATCTGGGTAAGTCAGCAATGTTTTTGGATTGATAAAACAGGAGTTTTCTTTTTGCAATGCATTACCTTGAAGAGGAAGAGCAATAAGATTACCCAGACCTTTACCAGATAAATAATCTTGATTTGGAAACAGTCTGTCAAAGCTAGTGTTCTTATCAAAAACGGAAAAAACTCCTGCTTGCTCAAACAGGGATAGTATTATTTTTCTAATTTTAATAGCTGGATAAGGTTTATTAAAGAATATCCAGATATGTCCTCCATTACCAGAACGTGAACGTTCTAAATATGCAAGAATTTTATGCTCTAAACAGGCTTTTATAGCCTTTTGAGTTTGTTCTTTCCAATCTTTTTTATCAAAATCAGCAACAATAAGCCACGAAGTATTATCTTTTAAAAGTGGGTAAATCCCAATAAAATGTTCACCTGCTAAATGTTTTGACAATTGATAATCATCTAGTCTTAAATAAGTTTTATCCTTATAATCTTTGAATGTTCCCCTCGTTGTTTATGCAAACGATACATATATGGGTCATACGAATAGGCTGGCATGTAGCCACTTTTATTTAACTTTTCCCATCGCAAAGCAAAAACATCCTCACGACCTTTGAATAAAGATCGAAAAAGTTGTATTTGCTTATTATCAATCATTAAACTAAGATTTTATAGACCTCTAAACAATTTTTGCTTCAGGGATTTTTTTATACTGATCATAAATAACACTTTTTAATTCCGTGATATTTTTATCTTTTAATAGTATTTTCAATTGTTCTATATTCATAGCATTCTTATTTGACGGTGTGATACCAATAATGAAAAGCCTCAAGATTATGTTTTTTCAACTTGTTGAGACCAGAATAATTATGGTTTGTTATTGTCCAGGAAACCATATTTATGCTCCTATCGAACTTTTCAATAACGGTTAGCTTCTTTTCAATTTGTTTGGCTAAATATGATGCTTTTGCAACTGCAACCTGAGCTTGTTGTTCCCTAAATTTGTCGCCATAAATAAAATTACTAAGCCTACTTACTCCAGATTGCATAGCATTGAAAGTGTCTTTATCCAACCGACCATAGATACAGAAATTATGTGATGTATTAATGATGTCATCTATAATAAGTTGATAACTTTCAGTATCAAAACCTCTGTATGTCAATTCACGTTCTGCAACTTTGATGAAATTTTCTTGTACACTCTCTAGTGAATCTAACCTATCCAGTATTCCTGCAATATCATATATTTGCTTCATTACCTCCATTGGTTTGGTCAGAGGCACTCCTGTTGTTTTTGGTCCATAAGCTGTTAATTTATCACCGAGAATAGCTCCTAATGTTGGTGTGATAACTTTGATGGGAGTGCCTTTTTCTGCCAATAAAAAGTGAGAGATTTCTGTTTCTTGTGTTTCAACATAAGGGTTAGCTTCAAAAACAATGTCAAGGAGAATGTAATTAAGACCTCCTTTCATCTTTACTTTTGGCTCATAGAATAATTTGTAGTGCTTTTTTTCAATTACGGATGTTGTACTTCTTTTTTGTTCTTCCCATTGAACAAAATCTGAATTAGCTATTACGTTTTCTAAAATAGCTTCTATATTTTGCTTTTTATCTTCAATAACAATATCTATGTCTATAGAGAATCGCCTGGGCTCTTGTATCATAAGCATCAGTGCTGTACCTCCTTTAAATATGAAATCTAGTTTTTCTAATTTAAGTACTTCTAAAAGAACTAATGCTCGAATCACTTTCTCGATGATTATAGGATCTCCTTTAAATTCATGATTCTTTGAGGTAATCCAATCTAAAGTTAAGCTCTCTGGTAATATCATCTATTTATTTTTTTAAGTTTTTTTCTACAAAATCTCTTTTTCTCCTGCGAGAGGCATAACGTAGTAATTTGTCTTCATTTACGGAATTGAACTGGTACGCATTCTCTATGATACTTTCCAGATCTCGCCCCTGATATTCTGAAAATAATTCTGTATCTATTATCAAGTCAACAATAATTTTTTCGATGCTTGAAATTTGAATAGTGTCTATTTTTTGAAGTGGAGCATCTGTTACTAAATTTTTAACAATAACCTTATCATTATCTTCTTTTGAATATTTATCCAAGATATCTTTAGAAGGATTTATAAACACATTATCCCGTATGCCTGATAAAAAATAAAAAACACTTTCTTCAGAACCTTTTTCTACTTCTATTATAGTATAATAACTTCTAGGGATGTGAAGCATCCATTGCATAATCCAATCAGTAGACCAAATTGAAATTTCCAGAAAGGGATACTCTTCTTTAAGTTTATGATACAGTGATTTGTTTTCTTTTGAAATTGATGGAGTAAAAAACTTCTGTTTTCCAGGCTTATATTCTCCTCGACCTATTCTCTGTATGACACCTTCTTCGACTAATTTTCGTATTCTCCAATTGACGGTTGTTTTCTTTACAGATTTGTCTATGCTTTGATAAAATTCAAAAATGTTTTGAACAGATATATTGTCTGTCTTTTGAAATATCTTTTTAAAAGAATCAATATGTAATTTATTTGTAGCGATTTTATGATTATTTGCTGCAAATATACAAAACTATATTTCGACAGCAAACAGATTTTAGTGCCGAAATATAGAATTTATATACCTTTGGTTTCGAATTTAGTGTAGAAAAAAGTATAAATTTCATGGTATATACGACCTTAGAAAGGTCTTTTAAGAAACAAGTAAATCTTCTCTAAATTCGGAGAAAAGGTTTGATATTTTAATACTTAAGTTCACAAATGAAGGTATAAAACCTATAAAATTATAAATCACCGTAAAGCGGTGCGTAATTCGGTGCGTAACTTTAAAAATACAAAGTTAAAAAACTGAATAACAGTAAATTAAATAATTCAGGATAGACCCTCCGACTCCACTTCAATCCCGCCAAATGGCGGGATTTTGCGTATCCGGGGGATTCGGCCAACACGCCAGCTGGCTCCTGCGCTAAATTGATCCACTGGATCAATCATTAACGCTCGGCCCTCTAAGACTCCACTGAAATTTGATATCAATTGATATCATATGCCCGTAAATTAAATGTTTACGGGGTTTTACAATTTTATTTACTATCAAACAACATTAAATAGAGGGTTAGAATCTGATTGAGCATTGTTTGAAACACTACTGGGTAAAAGTATTATTGAAGCTATATTAGATACTGGAAAAGGAACTATAACTTCACCTTACAAAATCATACGTAACAGTGATGAATATTTGGTTTTAATGTCATTTGGAGAGCAATTTGTTTCTCAAGAACTAGTAACCCAAGATCATAAATCATATGATTGCATTACCACTGCTACTGAAAAAACTTTTTATTCATCATTTTTTGGCATTGTTTCTCAATAACGCCAACTGAATCTGCTCATTCTATACGGATAAATAACTTGGCCAAAGGCTGGAGGTGGAACATAAGCTTTTCCTCTCAAAACTATGTTTGCTTTTTCCGTATTAGTCAAATTATCTTTGACATGAAGTGCTCCAACTAGTTTTTGAAAAGTCTCAAAAGAAATTCCAACACCAAAATAACTTCCTTCCTCAGCATTGTTACCAGCCAGGAAATTTCCAGCTGAATGCGAAATCGCATATTTACTCATAGGCCAGCGGTATTTTATTTATAATCATTTTTTATATCAAATAATCCTACCATACCAGAATTAGCGCCTATTTCTTTTAAGAAGTACTTCATCAATATGCTGTAAAAATAAAGAGGTGTTTTTTTTAGATAATAAATACAAGAAAATATCATCTTCCTTTGTTCTTTTTAAAAGAAGTTTTTGAACATTATCCTCGAATTCATTCGATAAATTTAGAGTATCCGATTCTGTTAAAAAAACATATTTTTCTGTAGTGATTAAACCGTCCTTATTATTGAAAACTTCTAAGTAAAGATTTCCTTTATTTTTCTTTTTACTAAGTAATACAGTAATTCTATTTTCCTCTATTTTAACTTCCCCGTAATACTGAATATAATTTTCTCTTTTTGTTTTACAGGAGTAAAAACAAACGATAAGAACTAAAATGAATAAAGCTTTTAGGAAATACATACTTTAAAATTTACCAATTTAACCAAGAATTATCCTTTTCGCCTGAACTATCTATTAACCAGTTCCAATCTACATTACCTCTTTTTTGAATGGTAACATTTATTGAAGAATCCATTCCAGAATTTCTTAAAGCATTTCTTCTGTTAACAACATCTCCAATAAAGTTTTTGATTCCTACGTTTCCTTCATTACTGCCAGCTAAGCCAAAACAACCCAAAGAACCAACTGTGTAAGAAGCTCCGCCTCTTTGAAAATTTCCTCCTACATGAATCATAATTCCAGATGCAAAGCCTTGTTCATCACCTATACGGTTTGGATCTGCTGCTAATCGACCTGATCCACTTTCTCTTAGCGCCAATGCCTCCAAATCAGTTCCAGAAGGGTAACTTAAAGCAACCGCCGTGTATTCTCCAACCTCATTTTTTGGTTCAAAGGCTCTATTTTCTGCTTCGTACTCATTAGCGCTAAACCAATCGTAGTCAATACCAGTAGCAACTAAAGATTCTCTTGTTACTTCATAATTAGTGATAGTACCAGTAGCTTTATCTGTCACAGACATTCTATATGTAGGTACAGTAACTGTGGCTGGTGCTCCTGCTAAACTTTCACTACCAATAAGCCTTAATTGTGTTGAACCTACAGCCGTATTTGTTATGGTTATATCAACTTGTTTTCCATTAGGATCTATAAATCGAACAGGATTTTGATAAGTATAACCATATACCGCTAAATTTCCAGAATTAAACACTCCATTATTATGTTGTCCATCAACATAATGTTCGACATTCATAATGGGGTCATAGGTAGCAAGTGGATCCACACTCTTCCACGTGGAAGTCCTTGGGTCATAATATCGAGCTCCATAATAATATAAACCTGTCTCTTCATCTAATTCTTTTGAGTTATATCGATAAGGATTATCTTTTCCTGCATCCTCATCACGACCATCTTCTTTTTCATCAATGAACGACTCTCCAAAAGGAAAATATTCTATATGTTGCGTGGTTTCACCACTACTGATCCCTGTAGTATAGGCCGTACTACCTAAATGATCTTTATGATGAAAAAACAATCCGAGATCTTTATCCTCTTCTGACAGCTTTGTCGCAACGCGCTCTCCTTCGATATAAAAATGAGTTGTAAAATAATCTTTACGCAAAACATAGTAGGGATTTACATAGGTAACATAATCATCCAACTTATCTACTGCTACCGGAGTAGCTATAGTGCCATTAATGGTAATTTCTACATTATTATCATTATTGGTCTTTAACACCCGTTCGCCCCCTGCATCATAGATGTTATACAACACGATCCCGTCATCAGCAGCTTCGGTTACTGCGGTCAACCTGTTTTCCTCCTACCTCCGTTGCACTTCGGCAGGCAGGCATCCCAGATCAGGTTTTCCCTTTCGTTATTAGGAGATCTAGATTCAATTATGGGGAGTTTAGATCTGTTTTAAATTCCTTTATGTAAGACTTTATACAATCTATATCACTAACTTTATTACCTCTTATTAAAAGAGTTTTTAAGCTTTTGAAATTAATATGTTCAATGTACTCAATTTCGTTAAACGATAAATTTACATACTGAAGTAATTTAAAATTTTGGAATTTTCTATTTATTTTTTTTAACTTATTGTTAGCAAGATGTAAGTGTTTAAGTCTACTTAATTCAAAAAAAGTTGGAGGTAAAGATTCTATTTCATTTTTGTCTAAATATAAAGACTTTAATTCAATAGCATTTCCAATATTCTCTGGCAAATTTTTAATCTTATTTTCCATCAAATTTAGTTTTTCAAGTTTACTTGTAAAAATATTATCTGGGACTTCGCTTAAACCACAAGATCTACAAGAAAATTTAACCAATCCTTTTAGATGTTTACTAATATTAGACAAATCTTCAATTTTATTATAAGAAAGGTCTAGGCTTTTGATTGATGTATTTACACCCATAAAATTTAGGTTTAATAATCTATTATCCCCTAATCTTACTTTTTCAAGGCTTTCTAAATTAAAGAGCTCTTTAGATACAGCTTTTAAATCAGATCTTTCAATACTAATAATCTTTAGTTTATTCAATTTCATCACTTTATGTGAAATAGAGTCAATATTGCATTCATAAAGTAATAATTGTTCTAACTCAGAAAATTCATATATTTCATCTGTTATATTTTCGTTCCAAAGAACCAATGTTTGCACATCCTCTTTATTCTTAGTAGCTAGTAACAAGTTCGTATATTCGCCAGTTTCTTGTGAATAATTTGAAGAAATGACTAAAAAAACGGTTATATATCTAAATATTATCATTTTCATTTAATTATCAATTATAATAGGAATTGTAGGAATTGAAACCGGAGCTAATTCAATCCCTTTGGGTTTTATAGTTATTGGGGTGATTTCTTCTCTTGGTTCAATTGTTATGTTTGCCGCGTTCCAAACTCCATAATAACTTTCGGTTATATAATTATCACTTTGGTAACCTTGATCAGCAATATTCATTCCAATAATTGCTCCATTAACGTCTCTTTCGTAGTTCAAAAAGATAAATGAATGTCCATAAGCATTAGAATCTCCACTCACTACATCATTAAATTCTTCTTGTGTTCCAAATGTTTGAACTATTGCTCCTGGTGTTAGTTCTCCATTCCAAATTTGTTCTTGATTTTTAAGTTCCCCAAAGCCCGCATTTGCTAAAGCTCCTGCCCCACCTTTTCCTCTAAATTCAACAGGAATACTCGTCCAACCTCTATAATTTCCAGTAGCGCTGTTAAATAAGATATCATAAGTTAACTTAGGAGTATTTCCACCTTTTCCTGAATCCGAAGGAAGTCCGCTGTTAACGGATTGATCCATTACTTGTTCAAATGCTGTTGCAAATCTTTGTTTACTTACAACATAACATAAACCTCCAGGCATTTTATTACTTGAATTATTATAATTTTGAACTATTTGACTTCCAATAGGATTAACTATATCTACCTGCTTACCATTGGGATCTATCAATCTTATAGGATTTTGATAAGTATAACTATATACAGCTAAATTAAATGAATTAATGACCCCCCCATTATGAATTCCATCCAAAAATTTTCCTAAGATGGGTGGATCGACGGAGATCCAAACACTTGTCCTCGGATCATAATATCTAGCTCCGTAATAGTATAAGCCTGCACACTTTTACGCACACACGCGTCATCCTTTTCATCAATACTTTGTTTCTTTCAA
>CANMLL010000007.1 GCA_947498775.1 uncultured Aquimarina sp. | reverse complement strand
CTTACCTATTTCAACTTTTATCTTTTCTAAATCCATGAATTAAAGATACGAATAATAGAAATTATAAACTAGAGCGTTATTTTATTCAATTGAGTCAAGACTTTTGGCAAGTAAACTGTTCGCGAGATGATAATATAATAGTATAAACATTTCTATATTATTTAATGACAGATTATTTAAATGCTGAGAGAATTTGACCTTTTCAAACTTAAATTCAGCTCTAAAAAAGATATTTCGTCAACTAAAAAATAAAAGCCTTGTAAATTAAGTATTTACAAGGCTTCTTGCGGAGAAAGAGGGATTCGAACCCCCGGAGGTGTGACCCTCAACAGTTTTCAAGACTGCCGCATTCGACCACTCTGCCATTTCTCCTTTGCGGGTGCAAATATAAAACCTTTTTTATTTCTAAAAAGAATATTTTTAAAATAATTTTTTAGATTTTTCTTTTTTCTTAGGGGTTCTTAAATCATATGGTATGAAATCAGTATCTTGTGCATCCTTAATTAAAGAAATACATGAAAAATACTTTTTTATTGATTAGTTCATTTATCGTTTCTTGTTGTGGTACTACTCAGAATTCTTCTTCTACGACAAAAGTAGATACTACCGTTAATAGTGAATCGACAGTTGTTTCATATGCGCAAAGTATAACTTCAGAAGAATTAAAAGAGTATTTATATACGTTTGCGGGAGATGATTTTGAAGGGCGAGATACTGGAGAACTAGGTCAAAAGAAAGCAGCAGAATATTTAAAGGAACAATATAAAAGAATGGGGATTCCATCTCCATTAGGAGAGGATGATTATTTTCAGGAAATCCCAGAAAGCTATTTCAGAGGAGGGATAAAGTCTTCAGAAAACGTTTTGGCATTCATTGAAGGAACCGAGAAACCAGAGGAAATAATTGTTATCTCTGCACATTATGATCATGTGGGTATAGATAAAAGTGGAAATATTTATAATGGAGCCGATGATGATGGATCGGGTACTGTTAGTCTTTTAGAAATCGCTGAAGCTTTCATGAAAGCTAAAAAAGATGGGGTAGGGCCAAAAAGATCAATTTTGTTTTTACACGTTACCGGAGAAGAAAAAGGTTTATATGGTTCTAGATATTATACTGAAAACCCTGTTTTTCCTCTTGAAAATACAGTGACCAATCTCAATATTGATATGATCGGAAGAATTGATAAAAATCATGAACCCGAAGAAAAAAGTAATTATATATATTTGATAGGAAGTGATCGATTAAGTACAGATTTGCATAACATAAGTGAAGAGGCAAATACCAAGTATACCAAATTAGATTTGGATTATACCTATAATGCAAAGAATGACCCTAACCGATTTTATTTCAGAAGTGATCATTACAATTTTGCCAAGCATAACATTCCGATTATATTTTACTTTAATGGAGTTCATGAGGATTATCATAAACCCACAGATACTGCAGATAAAATTGAGTATGAATTAATGACAAAACGAGCGCGGTTAACATTTTATACTGCTTGGGAAGTGGCAAATCGACCAGAAAGAATAGTGGTGGACGTAACTAATAATGCGGGCGAGTAGTAAAGAATAAAAACTGGATATAAAACAAAAAAGCCCTGAAAAAGGGCTTTTTTTATTGCTAAAGATTAATTTCGTCCTGTCTATACTTAATATGAGGTTTCTTGATCGATGGTTATATGAGGTGTACCACAAAAAAAGCTCCTCATTTCTGAGAAGCTTTGCTTTTGGGTGGAAGACGGGATTCGAACCCGCGACCCCTGGTACCACAAACCAGTGCTCTAACCAACTGAGCTACAACCACCATGTAATTTCAGGCAGCAAAAATAAAGTATTTCTACATTTCTACAAACATTTTTTTATATTAAATTAAATCAAAAACAGAATCTACTGCTACATAGCGTTCTACGGTAAAGCCCTCGGCATAATTAACACCAATAATTCTTCCTAAATCGGCTGCTCTGTATTTAATACTATCCAAAAAGTTTTTACTCGATATTGGGGTAGAAGGTTGTTTACTATCGGCATCATAAAATTGGGATGCATATGCCTGTACACTTTCTATTTTCTTGTCCATATGATTACTAATATCTACAACAAAGTGGGGGTCAATATTTTTCCATTGTATGTAATGATATACATGTTTGGGCCGCCAAGTCTGCTGAAGTTTACCCTCAAACGAGGTTTCAATTTTTCTTAAACCTGATAAAAAACAAGAATCACTTACCAATTTGCTTCCTTTTCCGTGATCAATATGTCGGTCATCAATAGCATTGCATAATACAATTTCAGGCCTGTACTTTCGTAGGGTTTTTATTACTTCTAATTGATGGTTCTCGTCATTAGTAAAGAAACCATCTCTAAAACCAAGATTTTCACGAATTTGTACTCCAAGAATTTTTGAAGCTTTTTTTGCTTCTGTATCTCTTGTTTCCGGTGTTCCTCTGGTTCCGAGTTCTCCTCTGGTAAGATCCAATATTCCAACTTTTTTACCGTTATCAACTTCTTTGGCTATTGTTCCAGAGCAACTTAACTCTACATCATCTGGATGAGCTCCTATGGCAAGAATGTCTAATTTCATATATTTCTAGTGTTGAAGGGCTGTAGTTTTTGTTTTTTCAAGTGCCTGCAGGATATCTTGCATCAAATCTTCCTTTTCTTCTATACCCACACTAAATCGAAGCAATCCATCTCGTATACCTTGCAAGTTTCTTTCCTCTTCGGTGAGTAAGGCATGCGAAGTAACAGTAGGAGAAAGTATGGTACTTTCTACTCCGGCAAGACTCATAGAGCTTTTTATAAGTTTTAATTCTTTTTGGAATTTACCTGCATGTATTCCTTCTCTTAATTCAAAGGATAACATACCTCCATAACCTTTCATCTGTTTTTTTGCAATTTCATGATTGGGATGAGATTTCAAACCTGGATAATAAACAGCAGAAACATCATCAAGTTTATTAAGCCATTTAGCCAAATTCATGGCATTTTTATTTTGAGCTTTTACTCTAATACCAAGCGTTTTTATGCTCCGTTCTAACATCCAAACTGTAAAATCGCTCAAACTGCCACCAAAATTTTTGGCAACCTGAAAAATTTGATTGATATTTTTTTCTGTGGCCACCACTGCCCCCGCAAGAATATCGCTGTGGCCACCTAAATACTTAGTTGCCGAATGCAGTACAATATCAATACCCATCGTTATTGGATTTTGATTTACAGGTGATGCAAAAGTATTATCAATCATTGTTGTGATCTTATTTTTCTGGGCAAGATTAGAAATGGCTTTTATGTCTATAATGCTTAATAATGGATTGGATGGTGTTTCAATATAAATAACCTTTGTGTTAGGCTTTATTTTTTGTTCAAAACCTTCAAGAGTGTGAGAGTCTACATATGAAAATTCTATTCCATGTTTTTCGAATTCTTCATTTACAAGATTAGCTGTTCCTCCATAAAGTGCACGTTGTAGTACGATATGATCCCCTTTTTGCAAAAAAGCAAATAGTGTAGTGCTTATGGCAGCCATTCCGCTTCCAAAAATCAAAGAGGATTCGCCTTTTTCGAGAGCAGCTATTTTTTTACATAGCGCTTCCTGATTTGGAGTATTAAAATATCTGGGATATCTTTTTATATCGACACCTTCAAAGGCATACGAGGTAGATAGATATATTGGAGATACAGCTCCTCTAAATTGCTCATCTTTAATCTCACCAAGATGTGTGCAAATGGTATTAAAACCTATTTTTTTAGAATCCATAATATTGCAGTAAACTTGAAGTTTTTAAAGCTAAATTAAGATATTAAGAAGAAATCAAATACATTTAACAGATTTAAATCAAATAATAAGAATTCTATATCCCGTTGATAAATGAATTAGGCCATCTTTACTTTTGAGATATTTCTCATTATAGTTTGGAAAAATTGCTGTGTATCATAAGGCTTTATAATTACATCATTCATTCCTACCGATAAGGCTTGATTTCTTATTTCTCCTTCTTCAACAGCGGTTAATGCAATTATGGGAATGTGTGTATTGAAAGTTCGTATTACTTTGGTAGCTTCTAGCCCGTTCATTTCGGGCATATTAATATCCATTAATACCAGATCAAATTTTTCGTTCTTTAGCATTTCAATTGCCAACATTCCATTGCTAGCTATACTGCAGGTATATCCTTTCTTTTTGAGGATGTTTTGAGTAACTATTTGATTAATTTTGTTATCGTCGACAATTAAAACGTTGAAGTTGCTTGTACCTATACTAATGTTTTCTCTCGATTGCAATAATATTTCTTCTTCTTTTACCGCTTTCTCATAAGTAAGATCAAAATAAAATTCAGAACCTTTTCCTTCTTGACTCTTGATACGGATTTCACTGTTGTGCAAGTGAATTAATTTTTTTACAATTGCCAGCCCTAATCCTGTACCTTCATATTCTTGATTTTCATTTTTAACCTGAGCAAAATTGTCAAAAATAGTTTGTTGTTTATTTTTAGGAATTCCTATACCATCATCTTTAACTATGAAACGAAGTAAATAGTTATCATCATTACGTTCCATACATTTTACCGTTACCCAAATATTTCCATTTTTTGTAAATTTAAGCGCATTGCCAATAAGATTAATCAATATTTGCGAAAGTCTTACAGAATCTCCAAGTAGCGTAGTATTAATTTTTTTATCGATATCAATATGTACGGTATTGTTATTACTTTTTTGCTTAGTATGTAAAGAATTGACAATTCCTTCTATTAGAGATCTTATGTCAAAAGAAACCTTCTCTAGTCTTACTTCATTCGTTTCTATCTTACTTAATTGCAGAACATCGTTAATTAACGCCAATAAATAATCTCCAGAAAATTTCAACGATTCGAGATATTCACTCTTTTTCTTTTTTTCTGGGTCTTCCATCAATAATGAGGTGAGTCCAATCACACCATAAAGCGGTGTTCTAAGTTCATGGCTTACCGTAGAAATGAATTGTGATTTTAATGTAGATACTTGTTCTGCGGTTTCTTTGGCACCGATAAGTTCTTTATTTTTTTCTATTAAGTCACTATTTAGCTTCCTTTTCTGGATGTTATTTTTGTATGAGCTTATTAAGAATGCTAAAGAAATTAATATCAATATAACACCAAGAATAATACTAATTCGCCATTTTAGGGCTTCAGACTCACTTTCCTTTTTATCAGACTCTGCTTTTTTTATTTTTTCTTCATATTGATCCACTTCGTACATTATATTGGCACGTTGAAGTTCAATTAATTTCTTGAAGTCTTTTGCTCTTAATATATTTTGAAATTGTTTTTTCTGAAAGTTATATGCGTTTTGATAATCTTTCTGTTTACGGTACAGTTCAGATTTGGTTTCATAAGCCGAGGCTAACTCTTCATAGTATGTAGAAACCATTTCGTCATTATTGTTCTTATTCTTAGTTTCTCCCAAAGCAAAAGAAATTGCACGATCAATATACTCTTCTGCAACCTCATATCTTCTAACATTTAAAAAGTATTTACCTAATAGCCCATTTAATTTAGTTTTAACCAAATTAGAAGAGTTTTCATGAATTAGTTTCCTTGCAGGAGCAAGATATTCATAAGCACTATCAAAATCGTTTCTGGAAATATAATATTCACCAAGATTTAGCAATGGTCTTATCATTCTTGCAGTATCATTTAGTTTTACAGCAAACTCGTAAGATTTTTTGTAATAATCAACTCCTTTTGAACGTGTTAAGTTGTGTTTAGTGTATACTCGGGCAAGATTATTATAAAGATCTGTTTCTAATGTTTCGCTCTTAGAACTTCTTGCATGCGTCATTGCTCTGCGATAATTGCTTCTGGCTTTAATATCATTTTCATTAATCTCGTAGTTTTTGGCAATGATAGTATAGATATAACCAAGACTTTTATCGTCGTTGTTATATTGCGCGTTTTGTAGAGCGGCCGTTGCAATTTCCAAAGACTGTTCATATTTGTATTCTTCCTGTAGTTTTTCGGCTTTTTTAATATAGCTCTGTATACTATCAGAAATTAGAGAAGATTGAGATTGTACAATTGGGGTAAAACCTATTAGAAATAAAAGGGTTATATGTAGAATAAAGTTTTTCAACTCTTATATGATTATTGGTCAATTTGAAAGGCGAAAATACGAAAATAGATTTAAGGAAGTGTAATTCACCGTAAAAAAAGTGCAATTTATCCGTAATTTTTGTAAGTAAAAACCTGTTTCTGTAAGAATAAGATGAAATTTATAGGAAAATGTTTAATGATTAGAAAAAACTATCGGAACATAAATAATAAAAATTAAGCTCTAAATTTTGTTGTATAACTAGCTGTATATTTGCGTCGTTTAAAAACAAATAATTAATAAATTTTAAAATTAAAAATATGGCATTTGTAGGTAAAAAATTCCCAAATCTAGACGTAGACGCAATGAATGATATGGGGGATACTTTTAAGCTTAATGTTTTAGAAGAAGCAAAGAATAAAAATAAAAAAGTAATACTTTTTTGGTATCCAAAGGATTTTACTTTCGTTTGCCCAACAGAACTTCATGCTTTTCAGGAAGCAATTCAAGAATTTGAAAAAAGGAACACGATAGTAATTGGTGCATCTTGTGATACTCCAGAAGTGCATTTTGCATGGTTAAATACGTCTAAGGATAACGGAGGTATTGAAGGTGTTACCTATCCTATACTTGCAGATTCTAACCGCAATTTGGCAAGTACCTTAGGGATTCTGGATATTACTAATGAAACCTATAATGAAGAAACAGGTATTGTAACTGTAGAAGGAGATAATGTGACCTATAGAGCTACATATCTTATTGATGAAGAAGGAACGGTTTTTCATGAAGGTATAAACCACATGCCAGTAGGTAGAAATGTTGCCGAGTTCTTACGACTTATTGATGCATATACCCATGTTCAAAAGAATGGAGAAGTATGTCCGGCAAACTGGGAAGAAGGAAAAGATGCAATGAATGCTGATAGAGAAGGAGTAGCTTCATATTTGGCTTCAAACTAATAATGTATTATTGTAAAAACTTCTCCAGAAAATTTTCTGGAGAAGTTTTGTATCTAATTCAAAAAAGACTCAAATGATTCAAGAACTAACAGAAGATAACCTTTCTCAGGTTGTTACCGATAATAATACAGTGATTGTTCAATACTCAGCATCGTGGTGCGGTAATTGCCGAATTATGAAACCAAAGTTTAAAAAATTATCCACAGAAAAAAACGATACTATTTTTGTTGTAGTTGATGCAGAGAAATATCCTGAATCCAGAAAAATGGCAACTGTAGATAATCTTCCAACTTTTGCGGCTTTTAAGGATGGAGCTTTTGTAAATCAGGTACAAACCAATAAATTTGATGTCCTTAAAGAATTAGTAGATGAAGTTACCAGTAATTAAACACCTTACCGGTTTTATTGAAGAAAATGACGAAGATTTTTTGGTCGAAACTATTGAAACTTTAGAGGCATTAACCGAAGTACCTACACTGAAAGATGAAGAACTGGATGTAATTGGTGAATTGATCTCTAATATGTATGGTGCTCTAGAGGTCCATAAAATGATTAAACAGGGAACACCAAAAAAAGAGGCGTTGAATAATTTTATGCAAAGGGTCCTGGGATCCATTGACACATGAAAAAGAAAAAGTAAAACCTTCCAATTTGGAAGGTTTTTTCATTAAATACGTTTATACGACTAATTTTCAATACGCATTCCATTCCTGAATCAAGTTCAGAACAGACTCCAAATCCTTCCCAAAGGGTGGGGGATGGGATAATTGTACAGGAAATCTAATACTATTTAAAACTAGAGCCTTTATTTTCTAAAAACTTTATCAAAATTACCGTATAATCTTACTAATTTTATAGCTCAAAATATAACAATCATTTATTATGGCAACAATAACACTAAAAGGAAACGAAATACATACGAACGGAAATTTACCAGAAACAGGTAAAACGGCACCAGATTTTGAATTGGTTGGCGCTGACCTGTCTGTTTCCAAATTATCAAATTATAAAGGATCAAAGGTGATCTTAAACATTTTTCCTTCTATTGATACAGGAATTTGTGCAGCTTCGGCAAGAACATTTAATAAAGAAGCGAGTGGATTAACCAATACCAAAGTTTTATGTGTATCACGTGATCTTCCTTTTGCTCAGGGTAGGTTTTGCGCTGCAGAGGGATTAGAAGATGTGATTAATCTTTCTGATTTTAGAACGGGGCAGTTTGGTAAGGATTATGGGTTAGAAATTGTAGATGGGCCAATGCAAGGACTACATTCAAGAGCAGTTATTGTTGTTGATGAGGAAGGAACCGTTGTTTATACAGAACAAGTTCCAGAAATTGTGCAAGAGCCAGATTATGCTGCAGCGCTAAAAATGTTGTCCTAAAATTAATGAATAAGATTTCCAAATTTGTTGTAGGCAGGCTTCGAGGTTGTGGTTATGCTTTTAAAGGTGCACTATTGTTATTAAAAACAGAGCCAAGTATACAGGTGCAAACAGGAATAGCAATAATTATGACTGCTCTCGGATTCTATTTTAACATTACTTTGACGGAGTGGATTTTACAAATATTTGCTATCGGGTTGGTCATGAGTATCGAGGGGTTAAACACAACAATAGAAGCAATTGCAGATTTTATACACCCCGATTTTCATGATAAGATTGGTTTTATAAAAGATGTTGCAGCCGGCGCAGTTTTTATTGCTGCAATTACAGCTATTATTATTGGTTTAATAATTTATATTCCTTATTTGATTTAGAAAATTTTTCGGGCATTTTTACGTTCCAATATAGATATTCGTATTTTTGCGATAAGACATCCAAAAAATGGCTAAAAAAAAGGTAAGTACAAAAAGGAAAACAACAAAAAAACCTAAAACTCCATTAAAAGAAAGATTAGCTTTATCAAGACAGCAAAAAGTAGTTTTGGGAAGTTTTTTATTCTTTTTGGGGATAGGACTTTTTTTTGCTTTTATTTCGTTTTTTTTCAATTGGAAAATAGACCAAAGTGAAATATCACAGTTTTATAATAGAGCTTCTTCTCCAAAAAACTGGCTCAGTAAATTTGGAGCAACAGTAAGTCATTTCTTTATTTTTAAAGGCTTTGGAGTTTCCTCGCTAATTCTGCCGGTATTAACTTCTTTAACCGGGGTGTATTTGTTTTTTGACTTGAGCAAAAGAAAATTGGCTGGATTTTGGTTTTGGGGTACCTTGGTGATGATTTGGATATCGGTTGTTCTTGGTTTCGTGAAAAAGGAGAACGGACTGTTGGCAGGAGTTATAGGATATGAAACCAATGATTTTTTACAAGATTATATTGGATTTATAGGAACTGTACTGGTTTTGGCTTTCTTTGCAATTGTTTATATAGTTATACGTTTAAGATATACTCCTGAGAAACTTACAGCCTCTCTAAAAAACACACAAAAGAGTATTAACAAAGATTTTGAACCTACTTCGACTGCTAGCGCTGGTGCTAATAGTAATGGTTATGTAGCACCGACTTCAACCACAGAAGATGCTGGTTCTAGTATTAAAGAAAAAATAGATGCTATTATTGCCAGGTCAAAAGAATTAGGTAAAAAAGATAACACTAAAAAGGAGGTTGTAAAGAAAGATGACCCTGTTAAGAAAGAACCTGCAACAAATGAGATTACCTTAAATCCAACAATAAATGATTTTTATGGTAATCCGAGTAATAGAGATAGCGATGTTCCCGAAAAACTAATTATAAAATCTGAGGATAATCCCGAAGATATTGCGATGGAGGTTGAAACTACCAAAGAAGAAGAGGTGGTAAAAAAGCTTAGCAATAAATTAGTTAAGGATTTTGGGGAGTTTGATCCAAAACTAGAACTGGGTAATTATAAGTTTCCGGGTATTAATCTTTTAAAAGATTATACAGGTCAAACAGGAAGTATTACTATCGATCAAGGAGAACTTGAAGAAAACAAAAACCGTATTGTTGAGACCTTAAAGAATTATAAAATTGAAATCGCTCAAATTAAAGCAACAGTTGGACCTACTGTAACACTTTATGAAATTGTTCCCGAAGCAGGAATTCGTATTTCTAAGATAAAGAATCTTGAAGACGATATAGCCTTGTCATTGGCGGCTTTGGGGATTCGTATTATTGCACCCATACCGGGTAAAGGAACAATTGGTATTGAAGTCCCAAATAAAAAATCGACGATCGTATCTATGCGCTCTGCTATTGCTTCTTCAAAATTTCAAAATGCAGAAATGGAGTTGCCTTTGTCACTGGGAAAAACTATTTCAAATGAAACTTTTGTCGTTGATCTGGCCAAAATGCCTCACCTTCTTATGGCTGGTGCAACAGGGCAAGGTAAATCGGTAGGACTTAATGCTATACTAGCATCCTTGCTGTATAAAAAACATCCAGCTGAAGTGAAATTTGTGTTGGTAGATCCTAAAAAAGTAGAACTTACGCTGTTTAATAAAATAGAGCGCCATTATTTAGCAAAGCTACCAGATACCGAAGAAGCTATTATTACAGATAACACCAAGGTGATTCATACGCTTAATTCATTATGTATGGAGATGGATGCCCGTTACGACCTGTTAAAAAATGCAATGGTGCGTAATATTAAGGAATACAATACAAAATTTAAGACCAGGAAACTCAACCCAGAGAATGGACATAGATTTTTACCCTACATTGTATTGGTAGTAGATGAGTTTGCAGATCTTATTATGACTGCTGGCAAAGAGGTAGAAACACCTATTGCCAGACTTGCGCAATTAGCTCGTGCTATAGGGATACATTTAATAATTGCTACCCAGAGACCTTCGGTAAACGTAATTACGGGTATGATTAAGGCTAATTTTCCGGCTAGAATAGCATTTAGAGTAACCTCAAAGATAGATTCACGTACAATTTTGGATACTGGGGGAGCTGATCAGTTAATTGGTCGTGGAGACATGTTATTCACTCAAGGGAATGATCTTATAAGAATACAATGTGCCTTTGTAGATACACCCGAAGTAGAAAGAATCACAGAGTATATTGGTAGCCAAAAAGCATATCCAGATGCACACTTGTTACCAGAGTATGTTGGTGAAGAAAGTGGCACAAGTCTTGATATAGATAAAAGCGATAGAGATAAGCTGTTTAATGAAGCAGCAGAAGTTATTGTAACAGCACAGCAAGGTTCTGCGTCTTTATTACAAAGAAAGCTAAAATTAGGCTATAACCGTGCAGGAAGATTGATCGATCAATTAGAGGCGGCTGGAGTAGTGGGGCCTTTCGAAGGAAGTAAAGCCAGGCAAGTGTTGGTCAATGATTTAATTTCGCTTCAACAGTTATTGAATAATGAAAAATAAAAGACGAAAAAAAACAAAAATGATAAAAAAAATAATACTATTAATATTTGTATTAGGTGTAACTGCTGTACAAGCTCAAACAGCAAAAGAGCTTCTTAATGAGGTGTCTAAAAAGGTAAAAAGCTATAATAATATCGTAATCGGTTTCAAATATACGCTTAACAATCCGGCAGAAAATGTTTCTCAGGAAACACGGGGCGATGTAACGTTGCAAGGAAATAAATACCTTCTTAACTTAATGGGAACAGAGCAGATGTATGATGGAAAAAAATTACATATTATTATTCCTGAAGATGAAGAGATCAATATATCCTCTCAGAGTGATGAAGATGAAAATAGTGTTACCCCTTCTAAAATGTTAACGTTCTATGAAGAAGGGTATACCTATAAAATGGATATAGTTCAGAATGTGAGTGGAAGAAAAATTCAGTATGTAAAATTAATACCTATGGATTCCAAAAGTGATCTGAAAGAAATATTACTTGGTATCGATAAACAAACCAAACACATATATAAAATGATTCAGAAGCAAAATAATGGTACAAATGTTACAATTACCGTGAATAGTTTTAAAACCAATCAACCGCTATCTGAAACATTGTTTATGTTTGATGAATCAAAATATGAGAATTATTATATTAATCGCCTAGATTAGTTGATACTTCTATAAATGAATTTTATTTTTTAAAATAGGATAAGAACGGGTGTGCAATTACATGCGTTCTTTAATTTTTAAATTACTTTTACAGCAGGTAATTTTCAAAAAGACAATAGGTGAAGATTCTTGATAGATATATTTTAACAACCTTTTTAAAGACCTTTTTTCCGCTCTTTATAATTATTATGTTTATTCTTTTATTGCAAACCATCTGGTTGTTTATATCAGAGTTGGCCGGAAAAGATCTTGATTTATCTGTGATTATAAAGTTTTTAACATTTGCTACGCCAAGGTTGATCCCTATGGTGCTTCCTCTCACCATTTTGCTTACTTCGATTATGATTTTTGGTAATTTTGCAGAGAATTATGAGTTTGCTGCAATGAAATCTTCAGGGATATCGTTGCAAAGAGCAATGCGTACATTATCTGTTTTTATCTTTTTTGTGGGCATAGGAGCTTTTCTTTTTTCTAACACTGTTATCCCTTCTTCTGAAAAAAGATTTATTAATCTTAGAAAAAACATAGTCAAAGTAAAACCCGCTATGGTTATTACTCCAAATCAATTTAATGATCTGGGAGATATTAATATCAAAGTTTCTGAAAAGTATGGAGATAATGATCAGTTTCTTAGGGATGTTATTATACATAAAAAAGCTGCAAGACCAGGTAATTTTACTGTTATAAAAGCTATGGATGGAGAATTAAAAGGTAATGTGAACTCTGATTTGATTACCTTGATCTTGAATGATGGTAATTATTATGATGAAATTCAGCAAAAAACATCTTCAAGAAGAAATAAATTACCCTTTGCCAAAACTCATTTCGAAAAATATATTCTCAATATAGACTTATCTTCTTTAGGGAATGTTGATATGGATTCCCAACAGTATAGTAAAGGGTACAATATGCTTAATGTTAATGGGTTGAAAAAAGAAATAGATACCTTATCTATACAAGTGAATAGAGATGTAAAGGCTATGGGGGTAGAGGTAGATAGAAGAATTGGTTTTAATGGCCTGAATAAAAACATAAAAATTGATACCATACAAGATCTTAAAAAAGACACATTGGATGTCATGACCCATTTTGATACTACAAAAAAGATACAAATTTACCTAAGTGCAACCTCTAATGCAGAAGGAGTTGTCAGAAGGATCAATACGCTTCAAACAAAAACGGTAAACAGAAAAAGAGCTCTTAATAAATATGAGATGTCTTTACATGATAAATATGCTCTGGGGATTTCGTGTATAATTCTGTTTTTTGTCGGAGCTCCTTTGGGCGCAATAATTAGAAAAGGAGGTTTGGGGTTACCAATTGTAATCGGTGTGGTTTTGTTTCTCACCTATCATTTTATAGGTATTTTTGCCAAAAATAGTGCAGAAGAAGGTGGTATTCCTCCGTTTATTGGTTCGTGGCTCTCTACGGCCATTATATTTCCACTTAGTATTTTTCTAACACGCAGAGCGACAACTGATCGAGGAATCTTCAGTTTTGATAACTTTATTCAACCGATACGAGATTTCTTTGCAAAACGATCATCTAAATCCAAAGAATAGATTTCTTTTTGAATATCTTTGTACGTAATTATTTAACAGTATTAGTATGTCGCAGATTACCGAAACCAAAAAGAAATTTAAGTTGAATACCATAGAAGAAGCTATAGAGGATATTCGACAAGGAAAGGTAATTATCGTTGTAGATGATGAAGACCGAGAAAATGAAGGAGATTTTATTGCAGCCGCAGAAAAAGTGACTCCCGAAATGATTAATTTTATGGCCAAGCACGGTAGGGGTTTAATTTGTGCTCCACTTACTGAAGACCGTTGTGATGAACTAAATCTGGAGATGATGGTTCAAAATAATACCGTATTACACGAAACACAATTTACAGTTTCTGTAGATTTAATAGGTAACGGTTGTACTACAGGAATTTCTGTACATGATCGTGCAAAAACCATAAAAGCTTTGGTCGATGAAAATACAAAACCTCATGAATTAGGAAGGCCAGGACATATTTTTCCGTTGAAGGCAAAAAATGGAGGGGTTTTAAGACGTACAGGGCATACAGAGGCTTCGGTTGATCTGGCTAGACTGGCTGGATTAAATCCGGCAGGTATTTTGGTCGAAATTTTAAATGAAGATGGTACCATGGCACGTCTTCCTCAATTGGCTGAAGTTGCCAAGAAATTTGACCTTAAACTAATATCGATAGAGGATTTGGTGGCGTATCGTATGCAACACGATTCCTTAATCGAGAAAAAAGAGGACTTTGATATTGTTACCCGTTTCGGAAATTATAGATTAAGAGCCTACAAACAAACTACCAATAATCAGATTCATATTGCATTAACGCTGGGAAATTGGAAGCAAAATGAACCAGTACTTACAAGGGTAAATTCTACACTCTTTAATAATGATATTTTAGGAACACTTACTAATAATGCAGATAAGCGATTGGATGCCATGTTTCAACGAATTAATACCGAAGGCAAAGGTGCTATTATTTTCATTAATCAGGAGAGTACATCCTTTAACTTGCTCAATCGTTTAAAAGCTTTAAAAGAAATCCAGGACGGTAAGGATATTCAAAAAGCACCCAAAATTGATATGGATACCAAAGATTTTGGGATCGGAGCGCAAATATTACACGACATCAATGTGCATAAACTTCGTCTGGTTTCAAATACCGTACAACAAAAACGAGTTGGAATGATAGGGTATGGGTTGGAGATTGTGGATTATGTAGAGTATTAAGAAATAATAGTATTACAATATACTTTTTATTGCGTCAACCATTTTTGAACCTCTTTCATTAACTTCTGTCTCTGTCCAGTTTAGTTTTATCAAACAAGATATCGTTCTGCCCATCCAGGCATCACTGGCTTCAAAAGATCGATTGTTTTGTTGTAATCCGTTTTGTACTTCTTTAGAAAGTTTTCCCAAAGATTTTTGCTCTAAAAGATGTTCCCATTTTTTGTAGTAATGCCAATTATTGTCATACCAATAAAAACAAGCATCAACTCCGTGAGTACTCAGAGCTTTATGAGCCTTTCTGGCAAGGTCTTCAGTAGGTAAAAATATATTTAGAAAAGCATAACTCTCAACTCCAGTTTCTGGTACCCGCCTGAAGGTAACTTCCGGAATTTTTTCCAAAGAATGGCGTAGAATGGTATAGTTTTTTTTCTGCTTTGCCAGGGTACTATCCAATTTTCTAAGTTGTGCAATTCCTACAGCAGCGTTTAACTCGGATAATCGATAATTATATCCCAGAAAAGGGTGGGATTCGGCACCACGATCATTGCCAACATGATCATGCCCATGATCTTGATATTTATGAGCGCGATCGGCAAACTTTTCAGAATTAGTGATAATTCCACCACCTTCACCACAAGTAATTGTTTTTACATAATCAAAAGAGAAACAACCTAAGTCACCATAGCTTCCTAATGGTTTACCACCGTAGCTTCCACCTATTGCCTGGCAAGCATCTTCTAATAAAATAAGGTTATGTTTGTCGCAAATAGCTTTTAAAGCTCCTAGATCCGCCATGGATCCACACATATGCACAGGCATTACGGCTTTTGTTTTAGCTGTAATAGCTGCTTCAACAGCTTTTGGATCTAATGTTAGGGTATCATCAATATCACACAGCACGGGGACCGCACCAACAGATAATATAGCCTCAAAACTTGCTACAAAAGTAAAGGTGGGCATAATGACTTCATCACCGGCACCAATTTCTGCACAAGCTAGTGCTACGGTTAAAGCGGCAGTACCACTAGACACAACTTGAGCATATTTGGTTTGCATTCTATTGGCCAGATCTTTCTCGAGTTCCAAAGCTTTGTGATGCCCATTTCTCATAGGATCAAAACCATATCGCATCAAAACCCCATTATCCAAAACATCTTGAACTTCTTTTTTTTCTTCAGCACCAAATAACTCAAATCCTGGCATAGTAATATTGTATTTAATTCTAGTTCAAGCAAAAATACCGAAAAGAGTTCTGATTTTACAGTCGATTTTTTAGATTTTTTTGAAGAATATTTTTTGAACTCATCTTGACTTTTTGTTTTTGACCAGGATCGACTGACAGGGAGAGGCCAGACGTAGCGATAGTAGTGAAATTTGACCAGATGAGGCACTTTTTGAAAGCTATAGCAGTGCTACAGATCAAAAAAGTAGCAAAATATGGGTGAATTTCAGTCATTTTTTAGGAAATAGAAAAAGTCAAGATGCGTTCTTTACATAGTAATTACTGTATCAGAAATAGAACGCCTTACTTTCTTAAAGTCTGAGAACATATCATCCTTTGCTCGGTACCCAACGGGCAATACCAATACAGAAGAAAGACCCAAATCGTTTAAACTCAGAATTTCGTTATATTTTTCAGGAATAAAGCCTTCCATGGGGCATGCATCTATTTCTTCCATAGCGCATACGGTTAATAGGTTTCCCATAGCAAGATAAACCTGTTTTGTGGCCCAAATTGATATTTCTTCAGAGGGTTTGCCTTTGAAAGAATCTACAAGATGTTCTTTAAAGGGTTTTAATATTTCTTCGGAAGTATTACGAGTAACTTTTACATTGTCAAAATATTTGGTGATATAATCTTCGCCAATAGTATTTTCAATACAAAAAACTAGTACATGTGAGGCATCTGCAACCTGCTGCTGATTCCAAGAATGTTGCGTCAGCTTTTTTTGCAATTCTTTATCTTTTATCACTACAAGTTTTAGAGGCTGAAGACCGTAAGATGTAGCTGTGAGATTAAAAGCTTCAGTGAGTATGTCTACTTTTTCCTTTGGAAGAATTCTGTTACTATCAAATTTTTTGGTGGCGTATCTCCATCGCAAACTCTCTATAATATTCATTCGAAGTTTTTTTAAATATAATACAAAGATAGTAGGATAACATTTACCTTTGAAATATAAAATGATAAGAAAAACTATATCCAAATTGCATGAACAACATAGATAACCTGATTAAAAAATCTGAGACGCGAATTTTTAAAGCGGTATTCCCAAATACAACAAATCATTATGAAACTTTATTTGGAGGAACTGCACTACAGTTGATGGATGAAGTTTCTTTTATTTGTGCCACTCGATTTAGTAGAAAAAAAGTAGTTACCATTTCATCAGATAAAATAGATTTTGAAAAACCAATTCCCGAAGGTACCATCATCGAGCTTATAGCAAAAGTATCTCAAGTAGGACGAACCAGTTGTACTGTTAGGGTAGATATTTACAAAGAAGATATGTACAGTTATGAACGTGAAATGGCCGTTACCGGGCTATTTAAGTTTGTAGCCATTGATAATAATAAGAAACCGACTCCGATTATTGATGGAAGGGAATAAAAAAGAGCATTATTATACTCTTTTTACTCGATAATCGAGATTTAAATGCTCCGAGGCTTGCCTCGAAATCAAAAATCAGTTTCTTACAAATGCCTCGTGGGCTTGCCCCGAAGTTCTTTACTATAAAAACCATTAGCTATTTGCCAATTGCTTAATTTTTATTCTGAAAGCTGCAAAAAACAGTGTCATAAACGGGCTTAACCAGTTGAATATTGCAAAAAAGAAATAATCTACAACAGGTACACCAAGAACACCACTTTGGTAGGCTCCGCAGGTATTCCAAGGGATTAAAACAGAAGTCACAGTGCCAGAATCTTCCAGGGTACGACTTAGATTTTCGGGAGCAAGTCCTTTATCTTTAAATGCCTTAGAATACATTCTTCCTGGTACTACGATAGCCAAATATTGATCTGATGCCGTAACGTTTAAAGCCAAACAGCTAACCACTGTACTGGCAAAAAGACCAAACACCGAATCGAATAAATTAAGGAGTGCTTTACTTATTCTAGCTAATGCTCCAATGGCATCCATAACACCTCCAAAAACCATGGCACATACTATCAGCCAGATTGTACCTAACATGCCTGACATCCCTCCTGCAGAAAACAAATCATTAAGTTGTGCATTTGTTGTTTCTACTGCCGTATCTACAGTCATTGCCTTCATTACACCCATATAAGCCGAGCTAAATGTAAGTTCGTTGCTTTCTGCTATTTTCATTACAATATCAGGCTGCGCTATAATGGCTGCAATTGCTCCTAATAAGGTTCCTGCTAATAAGGCTATCAATGGTGGTGTTTTTCTTATAATTAGCCCAATCACCAAAATGGGAACTATAAATAACCAGGGCGTGATATTAAAAGCCCCTTTAATAGCTTGTAATTGTTCGGTTATTTGAGGAGTTCCAGAGGTATCGATTGCAAATCCAATAATGATAAAAACAATCAATGTGATAATAATAGTAGGTACGGTAGTATAGGTCATATATTTTATATGCGAAAACAATTCTCCACCTGCCATAGCGGGGGCCAGATTGGTAGTGTCTGATAATGGAGACATTTTATCTCCAAAATATGCTCCCGAAATTACAGCACCGGCAGTCATACCCAGTGAGATACCTAATGTGTCACCAATTCCGATAAGTGCAATACCTACTGTAGCCGATGTGGTCCATGAACTGCCGGTTGCGATCGAAATAATTGCACAAATAATTACACAAGCGGCCAGAAAAATAGTTGGATTTAAGATTTGTAAACCATAATAAATCATCGTGGGGATGATGCCACTTATTAACCAGGTTCCTGCCAAAGATCCAACCATTAATAGAATCAGTAGTGCGCCAGTAGTAGATTTTACGTTACGAGCTACTTCTTCCATCATTTGCTTGTAAGACACTTTGTTGAAGAACCCTACAATGGCAGCTCCGGCAGCTCCCAAAAGTAAAATGAATTGATTACTACCGCTTAAAGCATCATCACCAAACAAATATACATTGTAGAATAACATTCCCACTAGAATTACTACCGGTAATAATGCTTCCCAGATGTTTAGCTCTTTATTTTCAATAATATCTTCGTTTTGGGGATTGCTAGGAGTAATGTTTTGACTTTCCATAGGTTGTATTCGAAATTTTACGGATGTAATGTTACGATATTAATAAAATGTATGCAACGGATGTATACAGTTTAATTTACTCTAGAAAAGAAAAGTTTTAGAGGTACATGAACTAAAAATAAGTAATTTTAGTATAAAAATATGTATTTTGTCGATCATATATGTATTTTGTCGATAATAATTGTATTATTGCGTAGTGATTTTGTTAGAAAAATTATAAATCAGCCTACTTTTGAAATGTAAAACAAAAAGAATAAGAGAAAAATTGGAATTTGATTGTTTACACTTTTTTTGCCCTTAGAAAGAATAATTCCCCCGAATTATTTGATCCCTAAACTTTATAAAGCCTCGTTCCCCAGAGGCTTTTTAAAACTTGAATGATAAAAAAATATTGATTGCCCCCATTAGAACTGTTTTTAGTTAAAATTAAATTTAGCGAAGATTGAAAAGCCTCCAACCCCAGGGGCTTTTTTTTGTTAAAATAATTATTGTTTCAATTTTTATCCAGAAATTAGACAAAAAAATAATGCAAACTACTTCTTACAAAGGCATTGAGTTATTTCTTCTTTTTGTTCTATTACCTTTAAGTTTTTTACTAGACTATGCTATTGTTATTAAGGTAATACTTACCTTAACTGGTTTTGTTTACATATTGGTTTTGTTAAAACGAAGTGGTTTGTTAAAATTGAGATTTCCAAATAAAACGTATTGGAAACCATTTTGGAAAGAAACTAGTATCAAGCTTGCTATTGTGATCATTGTAACCGGATTGTATGTTTTTTTTATAGCTCCTGATAAATTGTTTTCGGTTTTGATTAAGAGACCCCAGTTATGGATTATAATCTTATTCGTGTATACTTTCTTATCGGTCTGGCCGCAGGAAATTATTTATAGAACATTTTTTTATGAACGTTATGCGGGGTTGATTAATAATAAATGGTTGTTTGTCTTTATTAATGCTATTCTTTTTTCACTGGCACATCTATTTTTAAGAAGTTCTCTGGTTCAAATACTTACTTTTTTAGGAGGGGTATTGTTTGCTTATACATACCAAAAAACAAAATCTACCACATTGGTGTCAATAGAACATGCAATCTATGGTAATTGGCTTTTTACTGTGGGAATGGGGGAGATGCTTGCTTTTCCGGGAGCGGATTAGGGGTTTAAAAAATTAATTAAAAGTTGCACCGCTTTTCCTCGGTGACCGATCTTATTTTTTTCGTTCAATGGTAGCTCAGCGAAGGTTTTAGAATATCCATTTGGAAGAAAAATTGGGTCATACCCAAATCCACCTGTACCTTTTTTAGTATGTGTAATCTTCCCTTTACAAATACCTGTAAATGTTTTAAGTTTGCCATTAATTTCCAGAGCAATGACCGTTTTAAATTGTGCATTGTGGTTTTCTTTTCCATCCAACTCACTCAAAAGCTTATCCATGTTTGCATTGGCATCTCTTGATTCGCCAGCATATCGGGCCGAATATACCCCTGGGGCTCCGTTTAGTGCGGCAACCTCAAGACCCGTATCATCTGCAAAGCAATCATAACCATAGTGTTGTTTTATATAGTGTGCTTTTTGTTTTGCATTTCCCTCGATTGTCGATGAGGTTTCCGGAATATCTTCTGTACACCCAATATCTGCAAGGCTTAACAATTGGATTTGTGAAGGTATCAGCATTTGAACTTCTTTTAGCTTATTAAGATTATTGGTAGCAAATACTAATTTCATTTAGACAAATAATAACTTTTTTTTATTCAATTTTTCACAAAGGTTTTTTTTCAACCATCAACCATCAACCATCAACCATATCTATGCTTCGGCGTCAAAATCTGAAATCCATTTCCCTTGTACCTTCAGTACTTGTTCAATTACATCTCTTACACATCCTTTTCCGCCTTTTTTGAAAGATATATATTTAGAAATTTCCTTAATTTCTGCAACCGCATCCTGTGGACACGTAGGTAATCCTACCATTTGCATTACTGGCATATCAGGAATGTCATCTCCCATATACAAAACATTTTCAGATTTGATAGTGTAGATGTCCATATATTCATCCAGTTGTTCTACTTTGTGATGGGCGCCAAGATAGATGTCTGTAATTCCTAGCCCTTTTAGTCTTTTACGCACACCTTCATTTTTACCACCCGAAATGATACACACATTATATCCTTGTTGGATTGCTGCTTTTAATGCGTATCCATCTTTGATGTTCATAGTCCTTAGTAATTCTCCTTCGGTGTTGATAAGTACTGTGCCATCAGTGAGTACCCCATCAACGTCAAAAATAAAGGTAGTAATGTGTTGTAAGTATTCTTTATAACTTTTTTCCATATTTAGATTGAATTGCCCTTGTTAAGGTCTGATATATTTCTTTTTGTAGTGGGTCTGATATGATTTGTAAATGTCGCTCTATAGTTTGATTATCTTTTCTAATAGCGGGACCTGTCTGTGCCTGATCAGGGCTCATTTTTATTGCTTTTTTGGCAGTCTCAAGAAGTAAAGGGTGCAATATTTCAAAAGGAACATTGTATTTTTTACAGATATCATTTCCAATTGAAAACAGGTAATTGGTGAAATTATTTACAAAAACTGCAGATACATGCAATATGTTACGTTGTTCTGAAGAGATTTCAAACACTTTTTCTGATAAAGATTTGGCAAGATTTTTTAACAGATGTAGATCGTCTTCTTTTCTGGCTTCTACACAAAATGGAACGTTATCAAAATCCACATCTTTGTCTTTACTAAATGTTTGTACAGGATAAAACACGCCTTTTCTATTTAAATTACCTAGCATATCAATAGGAACACTTCCCGAAGTATGAACTACTAATCTGTTTTGAAAAGGCAATTGCGAAGACACTTTTTTGATAGCATCATCGCGTACTGCCAATATATAAACATCAGCTTCTTGTAGGGTAGTAATATCTTTTATTACAGAACTTTCTTTTTGATCAGGATGTAATAGTCTGCCTTTACGATTATAGCATTGTATTACTTCTATAGATTTTTGATTCATAAAAGCGGCATACAAGTGTTGTGCAACATTTCCGGCACCTAGAATTACAACTCTAATCATTTGGCTAAAATAAGGAAGTTCCTTCAAAAAATTAAACAAGATTAACACTTCTGTTAAAACCGTTAAATCAAAGCTTAATAATGATACTTTATCCTGTTAAAAACATTAAATTTGCCGAGCAAAAAAAGAAAGGTACTATGCAAGATAAACTAGCAAGCATTTTGTTCTCTACACGATTAATGGCGATTTTATTTATTGTTTTTGCAGTTTCTATGGGAATTGGTACTTTCTTGGAAGATGCATATGGGACTACAGCGGCAAGAATATGGATATATAACACATGGTGGTTTGAAGCCATAATGGTATTTTTTGCCATTAATTTTTGCGGAAATATTGTTAGATACAAACTTTATAAAAAAGACAAGTGGGCTACGCTTTTGCTTCATTTATCGTTTATTATAATTATTATAGGTGCTTTTGTTACGCGATATATTAGTTATGAAGGTGTAATGCCTATACGCGAAGGAGAAACAACCTCGATGTTTCTTTCGGAAAAAACATACTTGACGATCTTTTTGGATGGAGAAATAGATGGAGAACCCAGAAGAAGGATTATTTCTGAAGCTTTTGAGCTAGCCGAAGCTACAAATAATGATTTTACAATCAGTACCGATTATAATAATCAACCTGTTATTGTTGAATATAAAGATTTTATTCAAGGAGCAGAGATGGGTTTGGTTGAATCTGAAGAAGGCGATCGATATTTAAAAATTGTAGAAGCAGGAGATGGTGATCGTCACGACCATTTTCTTCAGGAAGGGGAGATCTCAAATATTCATAACGTATTGATTGCATTTAATAAACCTACCGAAGGAGCTATTAATATTACGTATGAAAATGATGAGTACTTTATGCAATCTCCCTTTGATGGTTCTTTTATGCGAATGGCAGATCAATATCAAGGACTAATTTTTAAAGATAGCGTGCAGCCGTTAATGCTTAGGTCATTATATCAAACGGCCGGGATGCAATTTGTTATTCCCGATCCAGTGATTAGGGGGAAGTATGATGTGGTTCCTATTGCGATAAAAGATAAAGGAGAACAAGATGCTTTAATTTTTAATGTTTCAACTAATGGAGAAACAAAAGAAATTAAACTCTTAGGGGGAAAAGGGTATAACAATGATATGACTAAAGTATCATTAGGTGGCCTCGATATGTATTTTCAATATGGTTCAAAACAAATGGAACTCCCTTTTGCATTGAAACTGAATGATTTTATCGCAGAAAAATATCCGGGTACAGAAAATGTTTATAAATCCTTCAAGAGTAAAGTGGATATTGTAGAAGGTACTTCATCTCGTCCGTATGATATTTATATGAATCATGTGTTGGATCATAAGGGATATAGGTTTTTTCAAGCTTCTTTTGATCCCGATGAAAAAGGAACAGTACTTTCTGTAAATCACGATCGCTGGGGAACCTTGATAACCTATACGGGTTATATGCTATTGTATTTGGGAATGATGTTAATTCTTTTTACCAAGGGCTCTCGTTTTAAAGACCTTGAAAACATGCTGAATAAGGTTAAATCAAAAAAGAAAAGTTTAACAACACTAGTGTTGTTGATAATTTCATCATTTTCTTTTGCTCAAGAATTACCAAATCATACAGATCATTTACAAACACTTCCTACCAAAGCCCAATTAGACTCTGTAATCAAAGCTAATGCTGTAGATAAGGAACATGCATCCAATTTTGGAAGTATTGTGATCCAGGATGAACGTGGCCGAATGAAACCTGTAAATACCTTTTCTTCAGAATTACTTCGTAAACTCAGTAAAAAAGACACCTACGAAGGCCTAAATGCGGATCAGGTCTTTGTTTCTATGGTAGAAAATCCATTTCTCTGGTATAGTGTTCCTATTATCGAAATACAAAAAGAGAATGATAGTATTCGTAGGATTTTAGGAGTTCCTAAAACAGAAAGAAGAGTATCTTTAATTGATCTTGTAGAACCAGACGGAACGTATAAATTAACTCCCTACCTAGAACGTGCAAGTAGTACAAATACCCCTAGTAGCTTTGAGAAAGATTTTCTAAAAACTCATGAAAAATTTTACCTACTTAATCAAGCGTTAGGCGGAGGGATTTTAAGAGTGTTTCCGGTACCTGGAGATGAAGGAAACAAATGGGTTTCTGTTCCTGAGTTAAATGAATATAATTTTAGCGGAATGGACTCTGTATATACTCGACAAATTGTTTCAATATATCGCCAATCTCTTCAAGAGGCCAGGAGAACAGGGGATTATAGTAAGTCAAATAAGTATGTAGAGAGTATAAAGAGTTTTCAAAGAAAATTTGGAGGTGAGGTATTGCCTAATGATAAAAAGATAAAAGCAGAAATCGCATTAAACAAATATGATATCTTTAGAACATTATATCGGTATTATGGCTTAATAGGATTGTTTTTGATAGTTTTTGTAATCTTTAGGATATTTAAAGAATCAAAAATTGTTCGAGGATTAATTAACACAACCATCGGACTAGTCATATTATTGTTTATAGCACATACGGCAGGATTAATAATACGATGGTATGTTTCAGGTCATGCACCATGGAGTAATGCCTACGAATCTATGATCTATGTAGCCTGGATGACTCTCGCGATTGGATTAGCTTTCGGTAAAAAAAGTAACCTTACCATTTCAGCTACAACTTTGGTGGCAGCGATTATATTATTCTTTGCACACGAAAACTGGACAGACCCTGCAATTGCTAATCTACAACCAGTACTAGATTCCTATTGGGTTTTAATACATGTTTCGATCATTGTAGGTAGCTATGGACCATTTTTTGTAGGAGCTATTCTAGGAATATTGGCGTTATTTTTAATGATATTTACTACCAAAGCCAATAAGAAAAGAATGGATCTTAACATCAGAGAAATTACTATTATTAACGAAATGGCACTTACTATTGGCTTGGTCATGCTTACAATTGGTAATTTTCTAGGAGGTATGTGGGCCAATGAAAGCTGGGGTCGCTATTGGGGTTGGGATCCCAAAGAAACTTGGGCTCTTGTTAGTATCATGGTATACGCCTTTGTAATTCATATGCGGTTGATTCCGGGGTTACGTGGTCGATGGTTTTTTAACCTAATGTCTGTAGTGGCAGTCGCATCTATCCTAATGACTTACTTTGGAGTAAATTTTTATCTCAAAGGGCTACACTCTTATGCTAGTGGGGACAAAGTAATTACTCCAAATTTTGTGTTTTATTCTATAGCATTTGTAATCATACTTGGCGCATTCTCTTACTGGAGAAACCAAGTACATTATAAGAAAAAGAAAGAATTGGTTTCAGCAGATGATGAGTAATTGACTATGAAGTGGTTTAAGCCTTTTTTAATAATAGCCAAAAGAACACTTATATTCAATTAGATCAAGAACTTAAGAATAGAGTTTTAGTATTGATGTCTCCATCCGGGAATGGGAGAAAATCCCTCGCCTTTATTGTTTTTATCACTTTATTGTTGAGTTGTTTTAGCGCTGAACTCTAGTCAATTTAAGTCGTAGTACAAAAGCTATCTATCAGCTTGAAGTCGATAGTAGTTTAGAAACTATACACTTTCCTGCATTTACCTTTCAAGTTCTAAAAAATATACTGTGGTTTTTAGTATACAGTTTCAGTAGTTGTAAACTGCATAGTGCGAACTTGTTTGTTATTACCCAAAAGAAATTTTACATCAGAATTGGTATTACTCCTTAGTTTGGAAAATCTATGCGTCTTTATTATATGGTAGTTCAGTTTGATTAACATTTACACTTTACGCGCTCAATTTTTTCTTCATACTATGGTATTCTTGATTTTTAGTTTTCAACAAAACTTAAACTTTTGTAAAAAAATCCTACAAATGATTGGTTAAAAAAAATAAAATTAACATAATTAAGTTTTTTTGTTATGTTGTTGATAAGCAGTGTTTTGTAAAAATTTAACACTAATAAACTTCATAAAATAAGTTCTGGATCTTCAAGAAGTTTAAGATCCAGAACTTTTGTATTTCCTTTAATAACTAATATTACGTCCATATTACACTAAAAAAGTATTGTGAATTATAATATAATGGATGTCCTTTTTTTAAAGAATATTTAACAGTTATTATTTTTTTCAAAACCTTAAAACCGTAGTTTTGCACGCTGATAAAAATTAACAAAAAACCATGTTAATTTAGTAGGAGCCCACTTACTAAATAGTACAAAAAATTATACAACTTAACCTAGTATATGTTTATGGTTTTGATCCATTAAGGATCAAAAACAACCAATAAATAATTCTTATTTCTATGAACTACTAGTGAAAACGAATTAGTTTCTGATCTAAGTAAATTATAAATATTGCTAACAAACCAAAAGCATAGCTAAATGAAGCAAAGAAGAACGAGCTCCAACCGCTCTATTATATCTGTTTTATCCATATTCTTAACATTTTTTTCGGTACTCTCTATGTACGCGCAGGTCTCTTCCGAAGAGCGACAAGCGTTAATTGATTTTTATAATGCTACCAATGGAGATAACTGGAAAAATACGACAGAAAATAATCAGCCGTGGTTAGTTAATGATCCAAATTCTTTGGTAACAGATTGGTACGGAGTCAATGTAACCAATGGAAAGGTAACCAAGCTGGATATGTTTAAAAATAACCTTACGGGAACATTGCCAGTTACTATTGGAGTCTTTACTGAGATGAACCAGTTGGTTCTTAGTAGTAATGATATTGGAGGAGCGTTACCGGATAGTCTAATACAACTTACCAAATTAAGAAGTTTACACTTAAGTGGTAATGAATTCATAGGTCCAATACCTATTTTGAAAATATTAAATGCAACAGCGATTACCCATTTATATTTTGACAGAAATAATTTTTCTGGAGTTATTCCTCCTCAAATAGGACAATTGTCCAACCTTATGTTTGTTAATTTAGGGTATAACGAGTTAACCGGTAGTATACCTATTGAGTTCTCTCAATTAAAGAAAATTTCGTCATTATACTTTTCCGGAAATCAGCTTTCTGGCGCCATTCCTCCACAATTAAGTGAGATGACCAACTTGAGGACTCTTACTTTTACTGATAATAATTTTACAGGAACGATTCCTCCAGAATTAGGTAATTTGACAACCCTTGGGTCTTTGTCTTTTGCGGGAAATCAATTGACAGGAACAATTCCACCAGAATTGGGACAGCTTACTAATTTGTATGCATTAAGTTTAAATGGAAACCAGTTAACAGGAACGATTCCTCCAGAATTAGGCCAATTGACAAAGGTTGTTCGTCTCTATATGACAAGCAATGATCTTACAGGAAGTATTCCTTCTGAGTTTGATAAATTAGTAGCGCTTGAAAACTTGCAATTAGGAGATAATCAACTTAGTGGAAGTATACCGCCTGGATTAGGAGTGCTACCGAAGTTAAAAAGCATTGGTTTAAGGAATAATCAACTTACCGGAAACATCCCTGCAGAGTTTGGGGAGCTTACAACTTTAGAACATGCTCATTTACATAATAATAATTTTACTGGTGTAATTCCTGATTCATTTAGTGGATTAACTAGCTTAAAGGCTCTTTATTTGTATGGTAATGCGCTTTCAGGGAAGGTTCCTGGTGCAATTAGCACTTTGCCTAATTTAACCGCCTTTGGTATCTCGGGTAACAAGTTTGTATTTTCAGACTTTGAAGCTGATTTTACTGCTTTCAACACAAATATATCAAGTTTTACATATAACCAAATGCAGAAGACTGATAGTGAAGAAACACTTAATGTTGCAATTGGTGGTAGTATAACATTGACTTCTGATTCTTTTACAAGTCCGAATAATGAGTATCAATGGTATAAAAATAATTCGGCAATTCCTGGTGCAACCAGCAAGGAATATACAATTTCTAATGCGGCAGAAGCTGATGCAGGTGTTTATAAACTACTGGCTACAAATAGTACTATAACAGGCATAAATATCTACCGTAATGATTTGACACTTACTGTTTCTCAATCAGAGAACACTTGTGGGGTTTCTGAAATAGAAAAGCAGGCACTGATTGATTTGTATAACGCAACAGATGGTGCAAATTGGACGAATTCCTGGGATCTTACTACTCCGGTTTGCGATTGGTATGGGGTAACTGTTATTGGCGGTAAGGTAACGATTCTTAACTTGCGCAGTAATCAATTAGTAGGTGTTATCCCTGAAACAATAGGTAACTTAGGGAGTCTAGAAACTCTTGATTTTAAACTCAATCAACTCTCAGGAAGCATTCCTAGTTCTTTAGGGCAATTAGTTAATTTAGTAACTGTTTACCTGCACGAGAATCAATTATCAGGAAGTGTTCCTGCAACTTTGGGTCAATTAGTTAACTTAGAGACTCTTGTACTTTCAAATAATCAACTTTCGGGTAATATTCCTCTTGAGTTGGGACAATTAATTAATTTGAAATCCCTGACGATGAATGTAAACCAATTATCAGGTAATATACCAGGGACATTAGGACAATTAGTTAACTTACAAAGTCTTCAGTTAAAACAAAATCAACTTTCTGGTACTATACCTTCAGCATTAGGTGAGTTAAGTAGTTTGCAGCGTATTTATTTGAATAACAATAATTTATCAGGAAATATTCCTGTTTCATTAGGTCAATTGGGAAATCTAGAGGAGCTTCATTTATTCCAAAACGAATTATCCGGTAGTATTCCTGCAGAGTTAGGTCAATTATCCAATTTAAGGATACTTTATTTGTATAATAATCAACTATCAGGTACTATTCCTCCAGAGTTGGGTCAGTTATTTAATCTTAAGGATTTAAATTTTTATGGAAATCAGTTGTCCGGAGATATTCCGGCTTCGTTCAGTCAATTTGCTAGTATAGAATCTTTGACATTGGCAAATAATCAGCTTTCTGGAATTATTCCTTCCGGGCTTTCTGAAATTAGTTCTATAACAGGGCTTTACTTGTCAGGAAATAAATTTACATTTTCAAGTTTTGAAACCGAGTTTAATAGTTACCAAACCAATTTAAATAATTTTACTTATATCCCTCAAGCCAAAGTAGATAGTGAACAAACATTGTCTGTTGAAACCAATGCATCTATAACATTATCAACTACGGCTTTAACGAGTACAAATAATAGTTATCAATGGTACAAAGATGGTGTTGCAATTACTGATGCCACTAATAAAGATTTACTTATCGAAAATGCCGTAGATGCTGATGCTGGAGTGTACCATTTTACAGCTACAAATAGTAGTGTAACAGATTTGACTTTAGAGCGTAATCCAATTACGTTATCGGTAACACCAGCAGTTAACACTTGCGGGGTTTCTGATATAGAAAAGCAGGCACTAATCGATTTGTATAACACTACAAGTGGGACAAACTGGACGAATTCCTGGGATCTCACAGCACCTGTTTGTAACTGGTATGGAGTTACTGTGGTAGATGATAAAGTTACTGAGTTAGATCTTCATGATAATAATCTGACAGGAACAATTTCTGGGGCTTTAGGGCAGTTGGTCAATTTGGAAATTTTGTACCTGCATGAAAATCCACTTGAAGGTAATCTACCCTCAGAACTAGGGCAATTAATAAATCTAAAATCATTTGTTTTATACGCTACACAAGTTACAGGAAATATTCCTGCAGAATTAGGACAGCTAACAAATTTGGAAACTCTCGCTTTCTATTATAATCAATTTACAGGTACTATTCCGCCAGAATTAGGTCAGATGACAAACCTAGTAAATTTATATCTGGGAAGTAACCAGCTCACCGGAATTATTCCTGCAGAATTAGGGCAATTGACAAATTTGCAAAGACTAGATGCTTACAATAATAACCTTACTGGCAACATCCCGGTAGCATTAGGTGGATTAACCAAGTTACTGCATTTGGGATTGGGTAAAAACCAACTCACAGGAGCTATTCCGTCTGAGTTGAGTGACATTGTGGATTTTAATAGTTTTAAGGTTGATCAGAATAATTTTGTGTTTTCAGATTTGGAGCAATCGTTTACCGCTTATGCTACAAAATTGGGCGCTGATTTTGTTTATGCACCACAGGCCAAAGTAGATAGTATACAAGCCTTATCTATTCCAAATGGAGGATCGATAACATTATCAACTACGGCTTTGACCAGTACAAATAATAGTTATCAATGGTACAAAGATGATGTTGCAATTACTGGTGCCACCACTAAGGATTTGCTTATAGAAAATGCTGTTGATGCTGATGCTGGAGTATATTATTTTACAGCTACAAATAGTAGTGTAACAGATTTAATTTTAGAGCGCAACCCTATTACGTTGTCTATAACTTCAACTGGAAATGAGTTAGGAGTAACTATAAATACTGTAGCTCTTCCTAATGCCAATTTTGATGTTGTTTCGGGGGATGTAACAATGCCGGATTTGGCAAGTGGAAACCCTGATAGTGAAACATTAGTAAATCTAGGGGCTGATACAGGCGAGAATAAAATCGTTTTAATTAACGTAAAACCATCACAAAATGCTGCAAAGTTAGACCTTCGATTTACAGTAAGTAGTACCGAAATATCAAATGTTCAGGTACTAAGTAATAACAATTGGTTGGATTTTTCACCAGAATTCTATCGCATAGAAGGCAAGACTATATATTTTATGAATAAAAGGCCATCGGTTTCGGTGCCATTTACGATGAATTTGGTCAATGGGGTTCAATACGATTCTTCAGCGGGACCACTTGTTCTTACTGTTGATGATGGTATAGATCTTACAGGTGCTACTTTAGAGATTATATTACCCGAAGGTTTTGGCGAAGGTGGACCTCTTGAGAATACCAGTGAAATAGTTCAGCCCAGCCCAAATATTAATGGATTTGAAGTTAATGGATCTATTTGGAATTCAGGTTCTTATAAGTTTATACTAACCATTCAGGGTAAATCGTTTAAAGGAGCTTTCCTAGTTTCATTTAGTGAGAGTGAATGAGAATTTTAGGCCCTACTATATATTTCTATTATAAATAAATAAAATAAGTAAAGTGAAAATTATCAATAAAGTACATTTTCTAATCACAATACTCATGCTTTTGCTTTTGGTGTATTTGTTTTTTCAGCAGAATAATACCAAAAAAGTAGCAGTTGTAAATGCCCAGATTGTTTTAGAAAAATATGATGGTTTTAAAGAGGCTCAGGATTTATATGAAGTCAAGACCAAAGAAATGAGTGAGATGTTTGAAAAACAAAAAAGTTTGTATGAGTCTAAATCTAATGAGCTTAAAATCATTTCTGGAAAATTATCTAAGAAAGAATTAGAGGTTAAAAAGGGAGAACTTGAAATTCTGAAGGCAAAAATAATTCAGTTGGGAAAATCAATAGAAGATAAGGCAAAAACGCAAGAAGATGATTTGTTGCAAGGAGTTTATAACAAGGTTAATGACTATGTAAAGAGATATGCAGAGGCAAACAAACTTGATTTGATAGAAGGTACAACAACTTCGGGAAATATTTTGTATGCCTCTGATGCAATTGATGTTACACAAGATATAATAGAAGGTATAAATAAAGAATATGTTGAAGGGATTAAAGATTAGTGCACTTGTTTTTCTTGTTAGCATGATGGGTTGCAGCTCCTCTGTTGATAACGAAAAAGAATTTCTGAAATGGTTGGGGGATCAGGACAACGGTTTTGTAAAGAAAGCAAAAGCAAATGGGTTTTTGTTATCTATGAAATATTTACCGGCAGAGTATTTGGCCTTGAATGAAATGGAAAAGGATGGTAAATCTGACATGAAATATTTTAAAGATTATGTAAATAAATTCAAGGATTCAAAGACTTTTCTTTTGATGATTAGTAATGAAGAAAATTCTGTGAATGCTGGTAATTATGATGTTACCAATCTTAGAGAGTATGACCAAAGAATAAAGGATCTGAGCTTTAACATTAAAGAATTATTAGTTCTAAAAACAAGTTCGGGTAAAAAATATCAACCAGTACTAACAACTATGGAGAATCTGTATGAAATTTCAAATAAGAAATCTATTTATATAGTATTTACCGATGATCAAAAAGAAATATTGAATTCAGAACGACTTGATATTGTATTTCAGGATACTTTTTTGGATACCGGAATCAATCATTTTGTTTTTGAAAGCAAAAAAATAAATAATCTACCAAGTTTAAATTTTAATTAAGAGCACTTATGATTTCAATAAGTAAGAAAAATATTAAAGTCATCACATATTTCTTATTATGTGATATGTTGATAGGGATATTTGTACCATCGGCAGATGCGCTGTATGCCTTAACATCAGGTCCTAGCTCACCCGAATTTTCAAGTTTTGAGCCAGTGGCAACAACCAATCTGGTAGATCCATTGTCGGGTAATTTTACATACAATTTACCGGTTATCCAGATCCCTGGTCCAGATGGCGGGGGATATGCTATGTCGTTATCCTATCATAGTGGAGCTTCTTCAGAAGAGGAAGCATCCTGGGTAGGTCATGGCTGGACATTAAATCCAGGTGCTATTAACACCAATGTCCGGGGGTATCCTGATGATTATAATAATGCTCCGGTCGATGTATATAATAAAACCAGACCTAGTTGGACAATGACCGGATCTGGAAAAGGAAATTTGGAAATTTTTAGTCAGTCAAATAATAATTCTGATGGAGGTGAAAGTCAAACTAAGAGGTTTGGTCTAAGCGCTGGTTTAAATGTTAGATATAATAATTACCAGGGAGTTTCCAGAACAACCTCAATAGGTTTATCTAAAGGTTTTGGTAGTTTATCGCTAAATCGTTCTCCAACGGGAGTAACATTTAGCGCCACGATAAACCCTTTTGCACTTTTAAAAACAGGAGTCCCTGATTTATCTTATGAGAAGTCAAAAATAAAGTCAAGGACTAAAAAAAATGGTAAACAAGTTAGGGATAAGAGTGGAGTTGCAGCTGGAATAAGAGGAGGGGGAAGTCTCAATTTAGGTTCTACTTTTGGTTTGCAGTCTTTTACAGATGTAGGACAGTCTGTTTCATTAACAAAACTGAAGGGGATTAATGTAAATCTAAGTTATGGTGGTCAAGTAAATCCAGCTGTCGCACCGGTTGGTATTGAAGGAGGAGTTTATGGTACATTTTCTCTAAATCATTCTGCTGCGCGCAGAACCTTAAATGCTTCAGGATACTTGAATTCTTCAGTTAATGCAAGATCAGATTATTTTACAGAGAAGTCTCAACCTTTTGATAGACGAGATTTCTTTATTGGTGTTCCTTTTAGTAGTCCCGATAATCACACCTTGTCTGGTGAAGGTTTATCTGGAGGATTTAGAGCATTTGCAGATGGCCCAAGGGCTTATGCCAATAATGATGATACCAAAAATAACATTAAAACTTATGGACTTGGTTTAGAAGGAATGTTAGGAACCAATATAGGTGTAGGTGTTAACCTTTCTTTTGGAAAAAGTACATCAGAAATGAAACCCCGTGCTAACTTAGGTGGAGGATCGCACAGTAGTATAAAATATCGTTTTTATGGTGATAAAGGGGGCAAAGTTAATTTTGCTAACAATGATATAGCCTATGTAGAATTGGGGGCTAATCCTGATTTCCCGGGTATTAAACAAGTTAGTACTGCTGTTAAGGACGAGGGTAAAGCGTTTTTTGATACTTCTTTGTCGTCCGATCTCAATACTTCATCACACATCGAAAAATTAGGTTCCGGAGGTTTCGGAATTTACAATGAATCTGGAATCAAGTATGAGTACTCACAACCAGTTATGATCAAAAACACAACAAACTTGTCATTTGATGTTGATGATAAGGATATCGTTGAAAAAAATTATTTGGCCTATACAGAAACTTATCTAAAAGACACCTATGAGGTAGAAGTATGTGCTCAAGAAAGAGTTGCAGGGGAAGTAAGAACAATACCCTATGAAAATACTTCATTATTAAAGGTCATCACTACTCCGGATTATATTGATCTTGGAGAAGCAGGGCCAGATGATAATGATTTTGGTGGTTGGACCTCGTTTGAGTATCACAAGAAATATGGAGAAGCTAGTGAAGAGGGAAAATGGTATCGCTGGAGAATACCATACAATGGTCTTTACTACAGTAAAAACTCTATTTCAGATGTTAAGGATGATACAGGGTATGTGTCAACAGGAGAAAAAGAAGTTTTCTACCTTAAAAAAGTGGAAACAAAAACACATATAGCCTATTTTGTAACCAATCAATCTAATGCTGCAAGATTTGGAGTTTCTGGTGATGGTTCAAGTTACCTATCAGGATCTCAGGAATCTCGATTAGATGGTTTAGCCGCAGAAAATTTGTCACCAACAATGGATCCTGCTTCAGAAAGTGCAAGGTCCAAAGGAACAGATGAGCTAGAGTATTTAGAAAAAATTGTGTTGTTTTCTAAGGCAAGAATGGATGTGCCTTTACAGGTCACTAATTTTCAATATGATTATTCATTAATTCAAAACTTACCAAATAATGTAAATGGGAATTATCCTAATAATAAAATATCAACAAATAGTGGAAAACTGACTTTAAAGAAAGTATGGTCAGAATTTGAAGGAGTAGTAGATGCTAGAATCAGTTCTTACAAATTTGGATATCAGTATACAGATAACCATCAAATATCTACGCAATATTCTTTATCAGCGCAAAACCCAGATTATGGGCCACACGTTTTAGATGCCTGGGGTTTCAACCAATTTAATGTTAATGGGAATGCAAATAGTGCAGAGAATAGACATTTAAATCTGATAACCTGGCCGTATCAGGGCGATATTTCACCAAGACTATTTGATCCAGCAGCTTGGCAATTAAAACAAATTGTATTACCATCAGGAGGAGAGATTTTGGTAGAGTACGAAAGCAAAGATTATTTGTATGTACAAGACAGAGATGCTATGGCGATGGTAAGTCTCTCTAGTGCTGAGAATTCATACGACGATCCAACGTATACCTTAGATTTATCTGATATAGGTGGGTATTCTGATGGTTTATGTGAAAAAGTTACAGAATATTTCCTTGAAGGAAAAGCCAATGGTGGAGGCGATGATGATGTACGCAAGAGAATATATTTTAAATTACTTTATGCTTTAGAGAATAATAGGCCGGATTTATTGGGCTGTAAATCAGAATACATTACTGGATACGCCAAGATTAAGGATATTCGTTGTACAGGTAACTCGATTGAAATTGAATTAAAAGGAAGAACTTTTGGTCATTATATAGGAGAAGGATTCACAGAAAAACATATAGAGGATAACAATTATAGATTAACGCCACGTCAGGCATGTTACGACTACTACATTACACAAAGATGGGGCAAATATACCGCAGGATGCGAAGGGGTTTTTGAAAGAAAGTATGAAGCAGCAATCAATAATGACCTGATGAATTGTGGAGATATTGGTAGCACGAGTTTGGGGAAAGCATTGGATGCTTTAGAATATGCTCAGGATGGCATAGAGGGATTGGCGAATAGAAAAATTAATACAAGTTTCCCAAAGAAAAATCAGGTTTGTATGAGCTTAAATCCTCAGCTTTCATATCTAAAAATCCCGATCAATAAAGCAAAAAGAGGAGGAGGGATCCGAGTGAAAAAACTTTTGATGTATGATAAAGGGATAGAATCCGGAGATGCTGCTACTTATGGACAGCTATATAGATATGAATTAGAAGATGGAAGATCGAGTGGTATTGCAACCAATGAACCACAAGAGATGAGAGAAGAAAATCCGTTAGTAGGTTTCCTTCCTAAAAAAGATCAGTCTTGGATTAATAGATTGGTAGCAGGTAAAGATAAAGAACAATCAGAAGGACCAATCGGTGAATCTTTATTGCCCTCGGCTTCTGTAAGCCATTCGAGAGTGGTTGTAGAGAATATTCATACTGGTAAAACAGGGACGGGGTATACCGTTCATGAATTTTATACCTGTAAAGACTATCCGTACGATAAATTATATGACTATAGTTTATATAAGAATGATGATCGACAATTTGATTTTGCCAATAAAAGGCCAGAAAGAGGTGTGTCATTTTCTGTTTTGCAAGACAATTTACATGATGACAGGCTTAACTTACCAACACCTTATTTTACATACGGTTTTGATAAAGCATGGGCTTCCCAAGGATTTAGATTTATACAGAATTCAATGCATGGGGTTCCAAAGTCGGTAAGAACTTATGGCGGGGTCTATCAATCAGGAAATACAAGCTACATTTCCTCTGGTCAGGATTTCTATTATTATGAACCGGGAGAAAAAGTAAAGCTTTTTACCGAATTTGATGGAGAAAACTCTGGTAAATACATATGGGATGTTCCAGGAAAAGAAATGGATATCACCCAAGAGGGGTACAGAATTGATAATAAAGATTTGGACTTCGAATTTGAAATTGATGTTAGTGTAGGACTTACACTACCACCACCAATTTTTGTGTCGTTTGGTTTGGTGTTTAGGTATAAAGAACAATTACTTACCAAATATGCTACCTCAAAAGTGATTAAGTATCCTGTAATTCAGAAAAGAACTATCTCTTATACTGATAATATTGCTTCTACAACTGAGAATCTGGCATTTGATTACGCAACAGGACGCCCTGTATTAACAAAAACATATGATGCGTATCATGATATAGAATTGGCAAATTCAAATGTTACTCATGATGGCTCTATTTACAACCTTAATCTTCCGGCACATTGGAATTATTCAGGAATGGGACAAAAATCCGACCTGACAAATAACACAAACCAACTTCTTGCAAGTTCAGGTCAGATTGTTACATACGGTGCAAATGCAAACCCAATAGATCAAGATGGTAATTGGAGTATTAAAACAAATAAAATTATATCTGCAGGGGCTAATACATACAGTACATTAGCTAGTGTATCTGAATGGGTGAACAATCAAAGCGTTAACAATGTTTATGGTTCTTTAGGTAATCCTTCGGTATTTAGGATGCATGAAAGTTATGCGTTTAAAGGTGATGTGAAAAAATCTTCTAATCGTAATACAGATACTGGAAAAATTTATGAAGGAGGAATAGTAGAAAACTTTACGCCATTTGTATATAACAATAATGCACAAGATCAACGATGGGTAAAACTTAATGAAGTAACCAAGTATTCTCCTAATGGAGTTTCTCTTGAAGAAAAAGATGTATTGGGGGTATATAGCGCTGCAAAATATGGTTACAATTTTACATTGCCAACCATGATTGCCAAAAACGCTACCTATGATGAAATGTATTTTGAGCATTTTGAAGATAAAGTTGCAGTAGAAGCAAGCCTGGCAAGTGGTATTGCACACTCAGGGGTGTATTCTAAGCAGATCGTCTCGGGAGAAAACATTCTGAAAAATGTTACAGCTAGAGATTTATTGACTACTACCGGGGGGTGGCTTAAGTTTTGGACAAAGTCGGATGAAGATTTAATAAATCCTCAAATTACAGTGGCCGGAAATACGTTTGTGCCTGAATTTATGGCCAAAACAGGAGCCTGGTCTTTGTATAGAGTATTTATTACCCCGGATTCATTTGTTGTGGGCCAGGAAGTTTCAACAAACCTAAGTTTTGAAAACCCTCAGGTGTATATAGATGATATTAAGTTTAATCCAAAAGAAGCACAAACCACATGTTATGTGTATGATGTGAAATCACTTCGATTATTAACACTATTTGATGATCAACACTTTGGTTTGTTCTATCAATATAATGGCGAAGGACAACTGGTACGAAAACTAATTGAAACTGAAAAAGGCTTAAAAATTATTACAGAAACGCAATATAATTTACCAAAAGAAAATCGTGAGAGAATTTAAGATTATAGTATGGATAACTATTTGTTGTTTGCATTTTGGATATACTCAAAATGACACTTCAAGTATGTGTAAGAGCCAAATAATTAGTTATTTGGATGGTATGGAGGAGATTATTTCACCCAAGAAAGACCAGGTATATTATATAAAGTATAGTACCAATACAGTTTTTTTTGAAGAATATAAAGTTCCAACTTCATCAACAACTACAGAAATGCTTATTTCTGGAAATAAGATTATGATGGATGATGAAAACATGAAAATATATGGAAATGAAGAAGAAATGTTTGTTGTATTGCCTAAAGTAAATACAATTTATTGGAATGATTCTGATCCTAGATTATTTTCAGAGAATAATTCACAGAAAAAATTCCTTGATATAGAGCGATCACTACTAGAATCTTCAAATTCTATTACATGTTATACTATAGAAAATACACAAAAGATTACCATATTCCCTAATAAAGATTTTGAGAAAAAGACCGGGCTTTTAAAACAAGTTTTGGTATATGATTTAAAGTCGAAAAGGGTCATTAGTGTAGAAAATAGGTTCAACAAAAAAAGCAAGATTAAAAAACAAGTAGTGCATTATCATGCCATAGAGTATAATAGTGATACTAAGATTAAGGAGCCGTTGAAGTATATTTTTAATGGAACAGAGCTTAAACCTGCTTACAGGAATTTTGAGATTATAAATAACAGAAAAAATAAATGATGATTTTGTATTGGGGAAGAATCGTACAAATTAGTATGGTTTTTTAATACATAAAATCTATCGGACAACTTTTAAATTAAAAATCACAGATGAAAATTAACTGGTCAATCACAAAAATCATCTTTTTACTTTGTTTTACTTGCAATGTATTATTGGCGCAAGACAAAGGGATCTACTTAGATAATACGATGTTAAGCATTCCTGGTGTTGGGCAATCATCTTCGGGTAGTTTAAATTTCATTACTCCATGCTCTACTTTTAAAGTCAATGAAGGTAAGGTATGGGCGAAAATTGATCTGGGAGAAAATTACGAATTTGGATATGATAATTTTGGAATTCCTTTTGAAATTGAATTAGACTTAGCTTTAAAAGTTCTAACCCAAAACTCTTCTAATGGACCAACAATATCATTTAGGGTTAAGCTTAATAATAATACACCTGAAAGTATTATATTTTTGGATTTAGATCAATACGTTGATAATCAAAATACAGGAACGGGTTTTTCTTATAATAACAACCAAATTAATGGCGTTGAAGCTACCATAAGTAATATTACTAATACTGCCGCCGCGATAAATGTTACTACCGATTTAAAAGTAAAATTAAATTATGAAATAGCTTATGGTATAGATGTAAGTACAAATTCAATTACTAATTTAAACAAAAATGCTGTTGGCGGGACCAAAACGGTCGTTTTTAACTGGGATAGTAATTGTCAAGCTCCAGGATATGAGTTTCAGATACTTAGGCTTTACAACACTAGTACATCTACTGTTTCTGATCAAAGAACTATTACCACAGCTATCGATTGGAATAAAGCATTGTCATTACACGTAGATGGATCAACAACCTCTATAGATCTTAGTATTGGAGAAGGGCAAGGGTATTATGTATGGCGAGTAAGACCAATTGGGACATACCATGAAAATGGAATAGGAAATAATAAAAACTGGGGAGCATGGAATGCCCTAGATTACCCAACTTGTACATCTTGTGTCTTTACGGCAACAACCAGTGCACATCAAGTATTTTTCTTTACAGATCCCGATGACCAAAAAAATTATCAATATAGTAGAGTTTTTACAGAAGAAAACAAAATTAGTGAGCAGGTTACCTATGCAACCTCATTAAACCAAGTAAAACAAACACAACGTTACTTACCATCAAAAGATTATAAAGTAATCACTCAAACTATTCTTGATAATTCAGGGAGACCTACCTTTAGCACCTTGCCAGTTCCTGTTTCAGGAGAGAAAATAAGTCAATATAAAGAGAATTTCGTTCAGGCCAGTGGTAACCTTTATAAAGCAAGTAATTTTGATAATCAGGATAACTATAATGCCCCTGCAATGATTGACGCAACGGGAGCTTTTGAATATTATTCTAGTGCTAATGGTGATAAAAGAATCGCAGATGCAGAAGGATATCCGTTTACCCGAGTAATGTATAGTAATGACGGTACAGATCGTGTTGTAGAACAATCGGGAGTTGGTAAAACGCATATGATTGGGAATACTGCAGATGGAAAAACCAGAACCACACGAACTTTGTATTCTACTCCTACCGAAGATGAATTGGTAAAACTATTTGGGGACGAAGCACCCAATCATCAAGATGTGGCAAAAATCATTACCGTTGATCCTAATAATACAAGATCGGTATCTTATATCACCAAAGAAGGGAATACTATAGCTACAGGATTAACTTTTAGTGAAGATGATGATGTTTTAGATAGTGTGAAAGATACCAACCCAGATAATACGGTAAAGGGGATTACCGATAGAATTACAAACAACATAAAAACCACCAGTGGTTTTATGGCATCAAAGCGTATTTCAATCCTTGAGGATGGAACAAATGTCAATATAAGCTATACAATAGCGAGGCCAATTTTAGAAGGATTATGCCATAACTTAGAATTAGACCTTGATTATAGCCTGAAAATAGAGGTTTTTGATGTAAATACCGGTAATGTTATTCATAGTTTTAATGAGCCAACATTAAAAGATTTAACAGACACAACAAATGACGGAATTGATAATGTCACTGTAGATTTTGGAACTGTTTCTCTAAATGCCGGAACATATTACGTGCAAAAAACACTAGTGCCTAGCGATAATATTAAACTCGATTTAGTAAGCTCAGGCGATACAATTAATAATCTTATTAAACCATTTTTTGATTGGATAATTGAGTTCTCAGACAAAATAGATTGCGAAGAAGAAATGGAGTTTTTATATAATGACATATACCATTTCGGAAGGCAAATCCATACAAGACAATTTACTTCAAACATGACTGTAAACCCAGATACAGAGAGCAGAAACTTATGGTTTGATTTTGATTGTGACGGATGTTCGAAGGAAAGAATAAATTTTGCAGGAAAAGACCGTTCTGATCCAGAAGCAGAAGACAGGTTTTTAGATTATTATATAGGAAGAGAGGATCAATATAGAATTACAGTATATTATTTTGATGTTACTGGTGAGCTAAAAGCCTTTAATTATGATCAAGATACGACTCTTGGTGATAGAAGACCTGTAAAGGTTGAGTTTGAAACTCCGTGTTGCCAGTTTCAAATACCAATATTATTTACGCCACCTTTTAAAACCCCACCGGCAGAAGCACTAGCTTTATATCGTGCAGACGCACAACTAACCAATCAGGTTATAGAGTCTACATCATATTTTGGAACTGGTGATACGCCGCTTACTACACATGATACAGCGAATAACTGGATACATCCAAACCCTAACCATTTATTAAATACAGAAGATAATTTTACCTATGAGGAGTCTGAGGATGGCGTAGTAACTTTAAAAAATACGGATGCTTATCCAATTGATTTTGAAGGGTATGCTATTTCCATGTTGTATGAGTGCAAAAAACCTTTAAATACAACATATACTCGAGAAGATGCAGCAAGAGAAATTTATACCAAACTAAGAGGGTGGGAAAGACCAGGCCTATTTAATCAAATGGTATACCATATGGTAATGGATTCTTATGGAGATCAGGATTGTCCTAAAGAAGAATTTCCTGAAGTTGATTATCCCGCCCCTAATGGTAATTATGAAATATGCGATTACCCAAAACCAAAGGTTAGATTGCCAGAAGCACAATATGCAGCACAAGATTTGGCCGAGTGTTGGGAGCCTATTGTGATAGAATTAATAAATGAATTATGTATAGGTGGATATGATATTGATGAGGATGATGAGAATAATATATCACAAAGTTATGATGCAAGAGGAGGTAATAGCGAGGGAGAATTCAGCAGAAACATTAAAAACTTTATTGTAAGATGGATATCTAAGCGTAAACTAATCAGAAGATTGCGAGGTCAAGTAGTGAGCCCAGGAGGAGCTGCCCAGGATGCTGCGATTGAGCAAGTAAGTAGCGTTGTGCATAAATTCCTTGAATGTACTGGATATAAATTTGGGGATATCATAAATGAAGTTGATAATGACGAGGCTCCAGGCGCAAACTTCCCTGTATTTCAACCTGATTTTGATACACTTGCCAATTCATTAACGGGTAAAGAATATACAAAGTATGATCGATTCAGACTTAAGCATCCATCTATGGGTAATGTCGATGATTGGCAATTGCTTACTCAAGACCCTAATAATATTGATTTTCCAGAGCAAGCTGTAGACTCTTTAGGTCAGGCAGAACAGGAAAATATAGCAATATTAAGAGACTTGTATTTTAGCATGAGAGATCCGGTGTATGCTTTCAAATATTACGAGTATAAGGAAGGAACTTTTCCTATTCTGGAAGCAGAAACTTGTTTTAGAGACCCTAATATTTGTATTGATGAGGTTACGGGAGAAGAATTTGGGTGTTGCGGCGAATATCCTGACGGAACTCCTATTCCTTGTAATTTTTGTGATGTAGGTTATATCCAATGTGAGGTTACTTCTTCGGGTTGGGATTGTGACCAACGATTAACCTATTACAACTTGATAAAAGATTTTAAAGAAGAAGTTGTACCTGATATTGTTCCTGTTAATTGTGATAATTATTTTGAAGCTACCAAATACGTACTAAATCCTGATTTTGATAAAGAGAGCGGTTTTATTTTAACATTTGATAGTGACGAAGTTTTACCGGGAACATTGTCCTCATTAGAATTTTTATCTGAGGATTTATTTGCCGAAAACGGAGGGTACATTACTAATACTTTGGCAGATATGCCTCCAATACCTCAAGGACAGTGGTTTCATAACCTTAAAGGAGAGCAATTAGAAGAAGGGGTTAGTATTATCGAGAATGAAATATATGAACTTGTTCAGGATTGCAATGAAGGTTGCGATGATAGAAAAGAGGAATTTAAACAGAAACTAATACAATTGTTCGAAGATCGATGTTATGTAATAGGAGCGTGTAAAATATTTCCTAATGATAATATCGTGCCAGAGGAGGATATTGATGTATTGGTAGAGCAAATGGTATTACAATGCAAAAACCAATGTGAAGTAGATACCTATGCATGTATTGATGAGAGTTGTAGACTTTTGGGAGCACCTACTAGAGTAGATCGTACTGACCCTACGGCCACAGCAAGATTCACTATTGATTTAAGCTTTCCAGAGTTGGGAGTTTCTGGCCCTGTGGTTCAAGGATTATCTTCGCGACAAGATGAAAGGCTGAAGTACTTTGATCCTTTAACAAATACAACCACACAAACCAATGAGTTGCCTATCATAAGCACACCAACTGCTTCAGGATTAATTGAATATTCATATAATACTTCTGCGTTTCCTTTTGTAACTATTTGGGATATACGTCAATCTCTTACGTATTCGCAATCAACTCGATTAAAGCAAGCCACAGAATGGAAAGTGAATTTGGATATTCCAAGTAAATGTGATCAAGCTGGTAATTACAATCCAGATCTTACATATGATGCCGACGATTTACCGGTAGAACCTGTATACGTTTTTAATTTTAAGATCAAAAAATGGGTACAGCAATTCTTTGAATCTCGTGCAGATCATCAACCATTAATCACTCCAGAAAGTGTTGTTTATGGCGTGTGTACGAATCAAGAGGATTATATCAATCGCGAGAATCCAGATGGCCCAGGAGATACATTTGTAGATAGAGATGTATATATCAAGGATACTTCAAATAGGCCGTATTCTCCAAATGACCCATATTTTGATCCTGTAGAGTCACCAAAAACAGGAATCAATGTAACTATAGATCCCAATAATCCTAACAATTAAACTGAAAGTAAAAATGAAAAATAGAATCACACAAATAGTAATCCTATGCATAGCAATATTTTGCATGACCAGTTTCTATGCACAACAAGAAGCTTTTGACTTTCAGGTTTATGAGCAGGAAAAAAATAAATTTCAGATTGCATTGGAACTTTATGATGTACAGCAATTAAAATTTATACAAATAGATTTGCTAGAAGAAGGTAGGGTATTAGATAGCCAAGAAGCAATTCTAAATAAAAAATCAGATAATAACTTCTATTTGTTCTATAATCAAAAAGAAACCCTGACCTATTTGGATGATCTTAAATTTATTATCGAAAAAAAATGGGGTAGAGCAAATCCAAAATCAATGGCTATTGAGGTTCGTCTTTTGAATAGAGACTTTCAAGTAATTACTAAGAACCGCAAACAAATAAGATAACCAACTTGAATACAGACAAGATGAAAAAATTATATACCGCACTTTTTTTAGTACTCACTCTAGTCGGGTATGCACAAAATAATAATGATTTGTTGATAGAAACATCATCAAATGCAGCATTAGTAGTTTGTGGTGATGAGGTTACGTTTACAATCAATGTAACCAATAAAAATACAAGCAGTACTTTAACTAATATTATTTATAATTCCACCTTACCAATAGGGATTGAACTGGTTAGTTCACAGTATGTAAATGAATCTACCACAGGTGGACTTCGTTTTTCGATACCAGACATACCTGGGAATGGTATTGCTACGTTTACTTATAACGCCAAGGGAAACTGTAGCTTACTTACTGAGTTTGATGGGGCTACACAAACCAATGAAACCTTTGTGGTACGGAACAACAATTCGATTACATATAGCGTTGATAATGGAGTAAATCAAACATTATCAAGCACTTCGGAATCTTATAATGTGAACTTTCCAGAACTTTTTGTGAAGGTAAAAGGAAATCCCAATGTTGAGTTTGGTGTAATTGAAAAAGATGCAGATGGTACGGTTTTTAATAGGGAGGTAGAAGTAATCAACAGTGGTTTAGGGGCCGTTAGAGAGTTTACACTTTATATAGACTATGATCCTAAGATAGACTTTAATGAATTGCGATTGTCAACGGGTGAAATATTAAACCCTACAGGACCAGCAGTCCCTTCTCCCTCTTCTATCCCTCGTTTTGCTGGATTACAACGTTTGGCATATAAAATTACTGATTTTACTGACATTGGAGATGGTGATAATTTGTTTGAGCAAAACGAAAAACTAACTTTTTTAGATGATGTTTCTGTAAAAGATGGAGATTGTTTTCAGGAAATGGAAACTAATTATACAGCAGTATACGGATGTAATAGTCAAGATTCATGTGAATTAGTTACGGATTTAGATGCGACTTCAGTTAATTATTTAAGTTTTGTAACTGGATTACCAAATATGAGCGTAGAAAGAGTATTTGTTAAATCAGGAGATCTATGCGGTGATGAAATCAAAATTCAATACCAATATACTAATATCGGTAGAGGGGCAAGTGTGCCAGATGCAGATACTGCATTTAATTTATATATTATTGAATCATCGGAGGTGTTTCGAAATATGGGGGTTAATAGTTTTTCAATTAATGGTATAGTTCTAAACACAACTTTTACAAGCTCTGTGAATTGGCGATATGCCTTTAATTCATTCACTACAGATCCAGATGGACCAGGTATTGGACTTGACGATATTGATAAAGATGGAGTTTATGATGATTTACCAGTAGGAGCTACCTTGACCATTGATATAGACCTTAAATTAGATTATGATCCATCATTTCTTACTATTTATAATGGTCTTGATCTCAATAAAACAAGACTTAATTATCAACCTAATACATGCGAGTATTCAGTTTATGGTTCTTATCAGGACACTAGACTATCAACATTAGAAAGTAGAGAAGCTTATGATGAAATACCAAGTGAATTAAAGACTGATGATACTGCATCTCTTAAATTTTATGTGAGCTATGGTCATGTACTTAGGCAATATAATTTTCAAGCTGTATCAATTCCTGAAAATTATCTTTCAAGATTTACTGTCCCTCAAGATTATGAGGTTTTAGGTGTAAAATGGGTTTATGCACAACAGATAACTGATTTACCAGTAAATTCCTCTGGTTCTAACCAATATGAAGTTAGAGGCGGAGGTATTTGGGGGCATTATGAAGTCGATGTACGTGTTGGTTGTAGTAGCAGAGTAGAAAGTATTGAAGATATTGAATGGGAAATGTTTTTAGATGTTTGTGGTGATTATAGTAGCTTAGAATTATTAGAGATGGCATCAACTTCGTCTGCTATTTTCACTGCCTTTGAAAAGTGTCCTGATGGAGGAGGTGGTACTGGAGGAGGTTCCACAGATGAAGATATTTGTGATTTGGAAACTATGACTTTTGAGGTAGCGAGAAATTCTTTTGGGTATGTTGAAGGATCGCAATATGATTATACTGGTGCGGGATTAAGTTCAAGACCAAAAGTTAATGCCGATAGTCCGGATATTAAGTTGGATGCGGGTTATCCTTCAGATAAAGTAAAAGTGTCTGCAACAGGTGTATTAAATACCGATGACGGAGAAGCTTATAATGAAATTTCTTTTGAAATGGCATTTAATTTACCAAATGATATTAATGTAGAATTACTTAAACATACTGATAATGGTGTCCTTATTATTGGAAATAGTGAATATAGTTTGGGTAATCCCGTAATAAATATTGATAATAGATCAAGAATTACTTATGCTTATAAAGTTTCAATAAATCCTGTTTCTGGATCTAATATTAATCTTGAAGTCAAAGATTTACAGCTTGAATTCTTGAGTCTGGATGATATTCTTTTAGAGGCAGGTTCGTATGGTATGCCCGTTTTTCGAGGAAAGTTTCTTGGAAAAAATACTAATGATCAACTCGCAAGTTGCGGAAACTCAATAGGAACTAACTTTGATCTTTTTGTTCCCGGTATTAATCAAAGGTTAAATCCATTGTTTTTATATTGTGATTTAGAAGGAGTAATAGGTGAAAATGGTGCTGGTCCTGCAAATCGAGATGAGTTCCCAAATGAATTTCGGCCATTGTTAATTTTAGATAAGTATGAGTTTACTATTCCAAATGGTTATCAATTAAGTACTAATCCAACAAAGACAGATAGTCCTGTCAGCTATCGTAGGATTTCATATTATAGACCTCTAGAGTTCACTCAGTCTGGAGATACATACACTATAGATTTAAGTAATAATTTACGTGTCTTATCTGATAACTTTTCTGAATACTTTTACTTTTATGTAGAGTTAGAGCCTGTCTGTTCTAGTGATTATTCAATGCCACCATACAATAGCATAGAAAACTTTACATCTAACTTTTTTTATATTAGTCCATTATCTAGTAGTTCTACGGAAATTTTAGATTATTCTCAAGTTAACGGATTAGGCATTAATAGAAATGCTTATGAACGTTATGCAATACCGTTTAATATGTCTACAAATCAAGTTCAGGAAGGTTTTGAACGCTCCACTGACTGGCCCGTAGCTATATGCAATGAATCCTCAAGCTTAACTATGAGAAACATTTGGATTGCATTAGAACTTAAGAATGGTGATAATAGTACAATTTTAACTGGAGCCACGGATCAAAATGGAAGTGTCATTCCAACTGAGGACATTATATTTTATGGTCCTATAAACCCACGTTCAGGCAAACCAAGAAACATGTTGGTAAGAGTTCAGAATTCTTTTGTGTACAGAAATAGCTGTCTTACCATTTATCCAATAGCAGAATACCGAGTTTGTGAAAATGATGTGGAACAAGATATTGATGTTATTTCTGGTTGGTATTGTAATACATGGCCATTATCTGGAGAAGCTTTTGATACTGAAGCTGAATTAATAGCAGTAAATTCTATATTGTATGATGGGGGTCTTACCTGTCAATACGAATATAAACAAGACATTGCTACATTACGTTACAAAACAGGCGATCTGGACTGGGAGGTAAAACGCCTAGCCGATGAGGTAGATCTATGCGAAAATATGGCTTTCGATGTAAAAGTCGTAAGCTCTAAGTTTGCCAATGTATATGATACTAATGTTATTGTAGATTTGCCTTCGGGGGTATCTCCTTCAGATGTAAACAATATTACGTATGTTTTTAATGGAGCATCTGCAACGGTTCCAGCAACGTTTATACAACAAAATGTATCTGCGACACGGGATTTAATTATAGGGGCTTCAGATTTGGTTACTTCATTATTGGTGGCTTCAGGCGATATTGCTAATGCAGATGAAAGTACGATTCCGGGGATTCGATTACCAGGTAAAAATGAAATCAGTTTTAGAGTAAATCTTACCTCAGATTGTAATTATAATCCGGGCACACCAGTTAAGTTTTTCTTAGAAGGAACTACAAACTGTTCAGAAAATATCAATTTGCAGTTTGATCGTTTTATTCCCATTAAAGGAATAACAACTCCAAATATGGACGTAACCATCGCGGCCAATAACTTTTTGGTATGTAACGATCTTAATGAAGTAACGTTAACCGTGGCAAATTCAAACGTTGACCCTATTGCACAACAGCAATTGGTGTTAACATTACCAGCTGGGGTGTCATACGATAATGTAGTGAATGGATTTCCTGCACCAGATACCACAACTGGTAATGAGGTAACCTGGAGTCTTACAGATCTTGATACCAATAGGAATCAAACCTTTAAGATCAATACGCGTTTAACCAATGTATCGGCAACAGCTTTTGAATATACTGTTGAAACAATACAAAATGGACAAGCAACATGTGTAGCAGATAATCAAGTTTGTGATCTGGAGGTGACTACGGCTAGCGACACTATAGAAGTAGTAAATACACCATTCCCTGGATTAGAGATTACTCCTATTACTACTGGACCTGTTTGTGAGGGAGAAAATGTCGTGGTTGAAGTAGGGTTGGCAGGGGATCAATCTGGAGGATCATATACTTATACATGGAACATACAACCAATAGCGACTGATGGAAATAGATTTACATTTGGACTATTAAATTCTACTACCCTACAGGTAACAGTTCAATCCGTTACTAATCCGGCACCTAATTGTAGTGATACGGCTACTATAGCTATAGACGTGTATCCTGGGGCAAATCTTGATTTGCAATTGGTAGAAGGAGTGAGTTGCGAAGACCAGGCCGATGGTAAAGCAACAATGACCATCACAGGTGAACAAGGAACAGGATTCCTTGAACAAGAACCTTTTGAAATTGTTAGCGCCACTAATCCTAGTGTAGTAACTATTGGTCAACAATTGGCAAGTGGGGAAGTATTGACGATTGAGAATCTTCCTGAAGGGGATTTTGGTATCACCTTAAAAGATGGATATGGATGTCAATTTGAAAAGACAATAACTGTAAATAGAGTAACTACTCCTCTTAGAGATTTTTGTGTTTCTTTGTTGCCTTGTGCTGCAACTGGTGGTGATGTAGAGATGTCCTTTACAACAATAGATGTGCATTCTGCTCTTACAGGAACGGTATATAATGCACGTGTGTATCATGCCACAGGTGGTGACAATACCGATATACTAACTTTTACAGGAACGTTTGCAGACACTCAAACTCAAGTGTTATCCAATGTGGTATCAAGAGATTCTTATGTTCTTGAGATTACCGCTGCAAATGGTTGTGTTTTTACAAGACCATTTAGTCCATATAACCTACAACTCCAGGCTGAAATAGCGGATGGTACCGATTTAAGTCTTTGTTTTGCGAATGAGACTGTAGATGTACCTATCAATATTAGTGATAATATTAATCGTTGTACTGCATTTGAGGTAGCTGCCGATTATACTGTTTTCTTTGGAGAAGGAAATAGTGTAACATTTACAGGAGACGTTCAGGAGTTTACTACTTCAGGTTCTTTTACTCTTGAAGAGCTCGGTGAAGGAAATTATCGAGTAGAGGTTGTGCCAAATAGTATTACTTCTTATAGTGGCTCGCCCGAACTTTGTAAAACTTCTTTAAATTTTAGTGTAACTACAGCATCGCAGTTTTCTGTAGATACCATTGTAAATGATCCAATTTGTAACGGAGAGGCATCCGGAAGTGCAGAGATGGTAGTGTATGGTAGTTATGGTAATGTAACCTATGAATGGGTATTAGGGTCTACAGGTGAAGTAGTTTCCGAAGGGTATAGAGCTACAGAACTAGTGGCAGGAACGTATAGAGTAACGATAGTTGATGAATCTATGTGTGGTATACCAGAGCCTACTTTTGTAACATTAAGTGACCCAACGCCTTTGGATCCGCCAATAATTGAAGATATTCAAACCAGTTGTGACGCCAGTGCGGGATCTGGAACTCCGGGAAGTACTGCACAAGGATACACATCGGGTATGGCTCCTTATACTTTTGCCTGGTATTTGGTGACCGAAGAAGATATTTTTGATGCCGATGGAAACACAGTAGAGGAACAAGTAGAAGCATTAGTATTCGAAGAAGTTATCCAAGAGGGTGAAATATCTTCATATCTAGGGATTGTTCCAGGAAATTATAAAGTTATAGTTACCGATGCTAATGGCTGTACTGCAGAAAGTACCGTTACCGCAGTTACCCAACCACCGGTTTTACGTAAATATAATATATGTTTAAGTTGGGAGAGTCCAGACCTAAGAGAACGTAACGATGAAGAACCAGATAGCACAAGAACTATAGAGCCTATACCGGCAACGAGTTTCAGACAGGCTATTGCTGCAAAAGTAGAGCGTTGTGTTATTGAGAAGAAAGATCAACTTGAAGCCAGTGTTAATGAAGTGCTTTATAATGCGGGTGGTTTGGATGATGCTGTCATATTAGACTACACACAAGGAACCAGTGATACCTATCATTTTACGTTGTATTATTATGACCGAGCAGGTAGTTTGGTAAGAACCGTACCGCCAGAAGGAGTGCGAACAGTAAACGATAGGACTGCTACCGCGCATACATTGGTAACAGGATATGATTATAACAGTATCGCGCAATTGGCAAGCCAAAATACACCAGATGGAGGATCCTCACAGTTTGTATATAATGATATAGGACAATTATGGTATTCTCAAAATGAACGCCAAATTCGTGAAGGGGTGTTTTCTTATGTGGTATATGATAAGTTAGGACGCGTACGAGAAGGAGGAGAAGCTACATTAAACGGAAAAGCATTCCCTGCAGATTTCTTGATCAACAATCAGGCGAATCCGCAAGTGGCCATTACACTTCCTGTAGAAGACAAGGTTGAGTATATCCAAACAACATATAACGATCAAATTGAAGGCATTACCTATCAGGACCAAAAACAGCGTTTCTTACGTAACAATATAAGTTTTATCAATAATAAAGATAAAAACGGAAAGGTTACAAAGACGTATTATAGTTACGATCCACACGGTAACGTAGAATGGTGTGTGCAAGAACTGCCGGGTATTAGAAGAACGACAGTTGCCTATACGTATGATTTGGTTTCGGGTAATGTAAACGAAGTACATTTCAATAAAGGACGTGTAGACGAATATCGTCATAAGTATACCTACGATGAGGATAATAGAATTGTAGCTGTACAAACATCAAAAGATGGGTACCTATGGGATGAAGATGCACGTTATGACTATTATTTACAGGGGCCATTAGCAAGAACCGAATTAGGAGAGGATAAAGTACAGGGATTAGACTTTACCTATACCATTCATGGATGGTTAAAAGGAATCAATACGCCAGATTTGGCACAAAACGCCTATAATCCTGATGCAAATAACAAACGAGGTGACCTGGCAACCAAACATGCCAAGGACGAGTTTGGTATGGCTCTGGGATATTACCAGGGAGATTTTACTCGTGACGGAGTGTTGAATTCTAGCCTTACGGCAGCCAATCCATTTAATCTGGAAAACGCAGTAAATGGGGTACAGCAAAATCTGTATAATGGTAATATCAGCACCTGGACTTCTCAGGTGGCAGAAGAAGCCAAAGAGAAAAACAGGGACAGTTACCTTACCGGAAACAAATACCGTTATGACCAGTTAAACCGAATAAAAGAAGCTACGACGCAGCTATATAGTGATACAAATCAAACTTATGGAGCCATGGGAGGCAGTGCCAATGCCTTTAAGACGTCGTACGAGTATGATAAAAATGGGAACCTGCAACGATTGCAACGTCATAAAGACGACGGGCAACTGATGGATGACCTTACCTATCATTATGATTTGGAGAATCCAAACTTATCAAACCGTTTAACGCATGTTGACGATGCTGCAGGACAGATTAGTGCAGAGATCAATGATCTACCAGATCAAAATTTAGGGAACTATATTTATGATGAAACAGGACAGTTGATTCGAGACAATAGTGAAGGATTAACCTATGTTTGGACCGCTGCCGGAAAAGTTTCAGAGATTATACCCGATGATACCAGTAATCCGGATACGCAAAAAGTACACATGTCATTTACCTATGACGGTATGGGAATGCGTGCTATGAAACAGGTAAATCGTATGCCGTATAACGACGCAGGAGAAGGGCCACAAATTCATAACCCCGCAGCTGTAGAGAGTACATATTATACCTGCGATGCTTCGGGTAATGTTATGGGGATTTATAGGCGCGAAGATGTAAAAGTGAATCCTGATGATCCAAATGATAATGCTTATACAGCAGCCTTTAGTATCTCAGAACGTCCTATTTATGGTAGTGATCGTGTAGGGCAAGATGTCCTTAAAGAAGTAATATATACACGTACCTATGGATTTGATATTGCAGAGAATTATGAAGAAATCGCTGTAGCATTCAGAAAAAATATCACAAATGCCTTAAATAATGTTTTCCTGGTACAAAATGATACCAAAGAACTTACTGATACCGATGGCAATACTGTAGCGATTGCAGGAACTAAATTTGCCAAAGCAAAGGTAGACCGAACGTTTAACGCCTTACAATATGAAGGGTTACAACAAGAGAATGAAGCGATCACGCCGATTGTTACCGATAACAATATGTTCCTGATCGAGAATGCACAGGGTGATATGTTGATGTATGGCGTAGTAGCTAATAATTATTATAGTGACGATTTAGATCGACCTGTACTATTGATTTATGATCAAGAAGGTAACCTGGTAGAAGGACTAGAAAGTATTAACGATGATGCCAGCACCCCAATTGATCCAAAGGCCAAAACAGTGGTGGTAAAGCATCCATCATATCCTAGTCAATATCTGTTATTCTATAGGGATATAGCTTCAGGATTGCATTGTGTGACTATAGAAGCTGGACAAGGTTATACCTATATAGACAACTACAGCCATCAGGATTTTGCATACAGCAACTATGGGCGCCACATGGCAGTCATACAAGATGAACAGCAAAAAAATGCGTACCTTTATGCCACCATGCATACCGAAGGTACAGTAGATGCAGATGGTAACGTAACCTCACCACCGGGGACAAACTTGGTTAGATTTACTATTGATCAATATGGTAATACAACTTTTGATGGTACCATATTACCAGAATACTTTAGTAGTTTTGATAGTGAAGGTAATGGAGAGTTACAAATAGCCACCGATGGTAGTGCGATTAGTTTGTATCATAATACGTCGTTACCAGCACAGTGGACCAGTGCCACAGATGCAGAGATACGTACCTGGAAACTTGATGAAACTACCAAGCTGCCAGTTGCAGAAAGCGTAGCAACGATCACAGTAACCAACGGTACTATTGGAAAAGGTTCTTTGATAAACACAGGAGATGACATCTACTATACGCAGTATACACAAGAAGTTAGCACCAATACAGATACCAAAGTAGTAAAACGTGCCTCAGATAATCAAGTGGTGGCCAACACACTTGGGGATTTACGAGTAAACAAGGACGATAAACTCTACCAGTTTGCAAGTGATACCAATACAGGGCAAGAGTGGAACCTGGATACCCAAACCAGCACGGCATTAAACAACCTGCCAACTGCGGTTGGCGGTGCCACAGGATATCAACCCTATCAGGCATACACCATCTTAACCGAGCAAGACGAGTTAACCAATGGATTGGTATATCGTGATTTGGGTAACAAGTACTATGAGCTCAAGGACCATTTGGGTAATGTGCGTGTAGTGGTAAACGATCGTAAAAATCTGGATCCAACCACCGGAGATCTAACCGCCAAAGTAGAAAGTTATAACAATTACTATGCTTTTGGGATGCTGCAACCAAATCGTCATAAAGATTCTAAGTCCTATCGCTACGGCTTCCAAGGACAAGAAACCGATGATGAGATTAAAGGAGAAGGGAATTCTGTAAACTATAAGTATAGAATGCATGACCCTAGATTAGGTAGGTTCTTTGCTGTGGATCCCCTTGCAGCCGATTATCCATGGAATTCTACATACGCTTTTAGTGAAAATAATGTCATTGATCATGTCGAATTGGAAGGTCTTGAAAAAGCTCCTGTTAATGAAACCTGGGATATGACTAATGATGAGGCAACAGCTACAGATGTCGGAACAGAACATGTAGATTTTTCAAATGAATATAAAGGTCATATTGATGGATCAAGCGTATCGGCATGGAAGCTAACAAGTGGAGCAAATGCAGGAAATTATGTAGCTCTTTCATTTGGAGATTATTACCCTGGATCTCCTCATTATATCATAGGAGCAGATGAGATGACTGGAAATGGATTTGATATTTCCTCAACATCAGGAGGATACTATGGTTTCATGATAGATTGGAATACTGATTTCCGAAGACATGTTATGTCTGGATATTATGATACTACTGTTGCTACAGATGCTTTGTGGGGATTGATAAAGAATGAAGGTCAAGTAGGTTATGGAGTATCCTTTGATACTTACCTTAATACAGGTTGGTCAGATGGTGGTTCGCCTACTGCGGTATTTGATTATGAAATAACAAGTGTTGACCGTCAATGGTCATCGCATACCTTAAATATTGGTGTGTACACGACAGCCTTTACTGAGTTGGCAGCATTAAGGTTGTTGAAGGGTTCTGAAGTTATTCATGGGAACTCTCTAGCAAGTAAAAGGCCCACATGGGGATATAAATTATATTTAAACGATGGAACATTCTTGAAAAATGGAATTACTTCAGCTGCAAAAGCGGAAGCTAGATATACAAAATCGTTTATGTCTGATAAATACATGAAAAAAGTTTTGTTCCCAAATAGAAGGAAAGCCTATGATTGGGAGTTTCTTCAAAATACAATAGATAGAGGTCCGTTGAATAAAAATATGCATTAAGATATGAGTAATGAAAGTAATATAATAGGATGTTTTGTTTCTTTGAATATGAATGATGAGCAAGGAGATTCGTTTCGAAAGTACCTCTGGGGAGATAAGGGCATAGACCAAACTATGAAAAGATTAAATTATGAAGATTATGGAAAAGACATAAAACGTATTTTGTTTCAATTTTATGTTAACCCTATACCTTATGAATTGAATAACTTAAAGAATATCGAAAATTATAGAAAAAGAGAGAGGGCAATCGGGATACCAATAATTATTAATAATGAAAATTTCTTTAGCAAATCAGAATCTGGTCGTTACGACTTCATAATTTTTTCTATTTTGCAAAAATTAGACGTACTTGCAGCAACAATTACTAAGAAGAAATTGGATACAAAAATTGAATCTTTAAAGGATGATCTTAGAGATTTATTAGACCCGTTCAGCGTAGAGTGATTAAACACAAACGTTTATTGCCCTGGATGGCTCTTGTATCCCCTGATGGCGCCCGAAAGTGATTGCTAGTGCTCGACTCTGTCGGGTACCGTACCAGAGCGGCGGATAAGAGTAAGAAATAGCCGGATCGCTTGGATATGATAGCGCAGAATTGCATTCCGTGAAGCGTAAGAGTAAGAAAAAATAGATATAAAAGCTGCCTAGCGATAGGTAGCTTTTGTTGACTTTAAAAGTAAAAAAACAAAAAAAGTAAAAAAATAATGCCCAGTCTCGAAAAATGAAACTCGTGCTTCGTATCCTTGCATCAATAAATAATTTGAAAATCCGTAATATATCATATACCATAATCGTCAACCTGAACTCGTTTCAGGTTCTCATTATAACTGATTGTTCATGAACGAAATGAGATTCCGAAATAAACCTGTCTACCTGCGGTAATGCAGGCAGGTTCAGAATAACGCTAAAGAATTACATTATTACATATTACGGATAATCATAATAAATAATAATATTGGATGTTCAAGGTATTTATAGTGTCATAATAAAAAGTTAAAACTTAACAGTTTAACTACAGTAAATTAAATATATTTGCCCCTTATTTTTGGGAAAACGCTAATAGTTTTTATGAAACATTTTGTAAGAAGTAACCATAAAGTATAACCATAGGTACTACAATGAAGATAGTATCATAAATCATAACCAAACAATACAATGGTAGTTCAAAAAATAAACAAACGCAATAGCTAATGACTTTTAGATTTCTAATTGTACTAGTAACAATATCCACAAGTGCTTTTGCGCAATATGCATATCCAAAAGTTGACTTGGCAAAGAAAGTGCTTGCAACTACGCTGGTTGTAGAACTTCTAGAAGGAGATAATAAAGTGGTAGCCACAAGAAATACAGCAATTCAATCTGTATTCAAAAATAATTGGAAGCATACCGCAGTATTATTTCTTACCCAGTCACAAATTGATAGTTTGGCAGAGCAACATCAAAACGGCTATTCTTACGTGTTTCAGGATGATTTTGAGTATAGTGGAACTAGAAACAGGCACGTTAATAGTGATGGTTCTATTCACCCTTATGGCGATGGCATGGGAGGTAGAATACAGTACAATGCCTTTACTTTTGGATATTATAATTGTTACTTAAATGTTAGCATTGACGGAGATTACAAATTTGTAACCAGCATCGGTTTTGCAAATGCAGAATTGTTAGAGACAGACTATCTTTTTCTTTGTCAGCAACTATCTAGATTAGTACGTGCTGCTTCAGAAGAAAAAACTACAAAAGAATACTTTAATGTAAAGAGAAATATAGAAACGATAACCGCAAAAACTTTGATGTTACCGAAGAATTTTTTCAAAGAAAAAGATCATGATAGAATAGGGAAATATTATGATCACAAATATGAGTTGGTCGACATTCAGGAGTACGAAAATCTGATTCTTAATAAAGAACCTGATAAAGCATACATCAAGATTATATGGTCGCACCATCACAAATTATATATGTGGGTCGTGGCCGATGCAGCAGATGGTGCTATTTTGTCGATAGTAGGTTTTGGAGGTGCTAGTTTTGGCTCATACCATACTGCCAATGATATCATAAAGGCAAAACACCTAAAATATGTAACTAGCAAATTTGCTCAAAAAATTAATAACCGATACGGTTGGAAAGTATTTTAAACACATGCAAAAATTAAAATATATCGGTGTTGTTTTGATTTGTTTTGCAAGTTGTAAAACAGCGATAGCACCATTCAATAAAAAAAATACTAGTAATCAGGAATACAAAGAGAGTTTTCAGATTACCGATAAAGAGCCGGCAGCACGATCGGGTATCAAATATTATTGGTATAAGTCCAGGCAGGTGCAAGCTTCTCAAGGGGATTATGGCGGCGAACTTCTAGATGGAGTATATACCAAGTATTATCAGGGCAATGCACTGGCCGAGAAAGGAAATTTTAATAAAGGCAAAAAAACAGGAGTCTGGAAAACCTGGCATAAAAAAGGTCAGTTGTCTTCTGTATTGCGTTTCAAAAATGGCAGGTTAAACGGTAGAAGTGTTTCTTTGGATAGTACCGGAAACTTAATAGCCACAGGCAAATATACCAAAGGCAGACGATCGGGTACATGGATATTTCCACAAAAAGGAGATACCATACGATATCGTAAAGGCGCAATAAAGGTAGTCGAAGAAAAAGATACACTACGTCCCGGATTCTTTAAGAGGATATTTAAGAAGAAAGAAAAAGATACGATAAACCAAGAAAAGAAACCAAATTTCTTTAAGAGGCTTTTCTCTAAAAAAGGAACAACCAATACTTCAAAAAAAACTAAGAAAAGTACCAAAACAGCTTCCAAAAAAGTAAACAAGAAACCAACTGAAGGCAAAAAGGGGAAAGTAAAACAAAATAAAAATCCAAACGAGAAGAAGAAGCCAAACTTCTTTCAACGATTGTTTGGTAAAAAAGAAAAAGAAACTACATGATCAAAGCGGGGTCTATAGCGTATGCAATACTCATTTGTATTGTAGTGGGACTATTCTGTTATGCACTTCTTTTGATGAGTGGATATTCAAGAATATATACCCGTATGCTGGACACCCATTCAGAAGTATTGGCAAATAATGAATCTGCACAGCAATATTTTCTTGGCAAGGTAGATGAAATCCAGGAAAAACCCATGACTACCGACCTCTTTGAGAATGGTATTACTTCGGTAGCAACCATAAAACCATGGGGATTTTATAAAATATTACTTACCACCTCATATTTCAAAAAAGATACCATACAAAGAACCGCATTGATAGGGCAGTGGCAAAAAGAAGAGGATCTGGCATTGTATCTGTCTGATGCTTCAAAACCTTTGTTTATGGTAGAAAAAGCAAAGATTACAGGAGATGCTTTTTTGCCAAAAGCAGGAATAAAATCGGGATACATCACTTCGAATGCGTATAGAGATACTAAATATCTGGTAGGCGCAAAACGAGTTTCAAAAGCAAGCTTACCTAAAATAGATCACATGAATTTTGGCTATGACGAAGCTGTTCGCCAAATTCAATTAGAAGACTTAACAGATGATGTTATGCTATACAATGGTTTTCATAAAGAAACACTTATTGTAGAAAGTGATACCATCGTATTAGAAAACAAAAGACTTTCAGGAAATATTGTTATAAAATCCAAAGATTCCATCTATATAAAGAAGAGCAACATTTTGGAAGATATTGTTATAGAATCCCCAAAAGTGGCCTTCGAGGCTGGTTTTACTGGTACTATCCAGATATTGGCCCAAAAGGTGGTTGGCTTAGAAGAAAATGTGGTGTTGCGATACCCATCGGGTATTCTTATGCATACGGGTAGTGTTGATAAAAGAGAGATCATCATGGCAAAGAATAGTAAGATTCTCGGCGGAATCGTAATCAGCGATGATAATAGGGGACTGGATAAAATAATAACCATAGAAGAAGATGCAGAGGTAGTAGGAGATATTTATTGCAGCGGAAAATTACAACTTAAAGGAAATGTTGTGGGAACAGTGTATACCAGTAATTTTTATCTGCGAACAGAAGCTTCTGCTTATGATAATTATATTTTGAATGGCACCATAGATAGAAAGGGGCTTCCTCAAGAATTTGTGAGGATACCACTTTTTAAGAAGAATAGTGAATATAGAAAACCCTATGCGATCATTAAGCAAATATAAAATCAAAGCCGGATCTATTATAGAGTCGGTGATCGCAATGACAATCATAGCGGTTTGTTTGTCGATGGCATTGATAATTTATGCAAGAGTACTGGATGCCGATCATAGTATCGCTAATTATCAGGCCAGGCAAAAGGTAAAAGAATTGCTATGGGAAACAAAAACAGAACAATTATTTATTGATGAAGATTATGATTTCGAATCTTTTACAGTACATAAAAAAGTGGAAGAATTAGAAAATGATAGTGGCTATAAAGTTGTATTTATGATAAAAGTACAGTCAAAAAAAGAAATATTTCAATACGTTGTTAGAGACTAAAAAATATACAAACCTACCGGCTTTTACGATGCTTGAGCTGGTCATCGGTATGGTGATATCCTCGCTGGTTATCACGATGGTGTATTTTATTTATGATAACCTATCCAGGCAAGTGATGCAGTATTCAAGGCAACAGGATCAATTGATGGTGTATACCCAGTTTGAAGGGCTGTTTTCAAAAGATTTACAGTTGAGCCAAGAGGTAAGTGTTGTTGATGAAGAACATATAGTAATGAATATACACGACAAAGAGATTCATTATTTTTTTGAAAAAGAGCACATTATAAGAAAGACAGAAACCTTGGATACATTTAAATTAAAGGTAGTACGCATAGATTTCAAAGATGAACAAAAGATAGATGAAAAATATCAATATTTAAAATTAAAAACAGAACTACTGGGAGCAAGTTTTGAGGTTTTCGAATCAAAAGAAATTTCTCTGGCAAAACGAATGAATGATTATTTACTGAATGAGCATTAATATTTCTACATACAAGACAAAAAATGTCGCTAAAACCAAGAAGAAAGGAGAAAGCTTTTTTTCTAAAGAAATAGCGCTAGGTAGTCGTTTTTCTGATAAGGATAAGATGGAGTTCTACAAAGAACTTTCGGTCTTGTTAAGCTCTGGGGTAGATTTCAGAAAAGCTTTAGAAATATTAAAAGATCAACAAAAAAAGGCCAAACATAAAGAACTGATCCAGGCGATTACAAAAGAAGTGGTTCAGGGTAAAGCTTTGTTTGAAGCCTTAAGAGATTCTGGTAAATTTTCACCATACGAATATTTTAGTGTAAAAATAGGAGAAGAAACAAGAAAATTAGGCGATGTGCTGTTAGAACTCAATCAATATTTTGACAGAAAGGTGAAAATGAAAAGACAGTTGCTATCTGTTTTTACCTATCCTTCATTTGTTCTCTTACTGACTTTTGGGGTGCTTTATTTTATGATGAAATATGTGGTGCCTATGTTTGCTACTGTTTTTAAACAATTTGGAAAAGATTTGCCCAATCTTACCAAAAAGATAATCTATGTATCAGAACATTTTTCGACAATAAGTTTCACCTTTTTTGCTGTTTTGTTCTTAGCTATAGGCACGCATTTTTATTTTAAAGATCGTACTTTTTATAGAAAAGCAGTTTCAAATGTTATTATAAGAATTCCGTTTTTTGGAAAACTTGTAAAAAAAATATACATCACTCGATTCTGTCAATCATTAAGTTTACTATTATCCGCCAAAACACCTTTGGTAACTTCTCTGGATCTTATTCAACGAATGATCTCTTTTTACCCGTTAGAATCTAGTCTAGATATGATTAAAAAAGAGGTAACAAAGGGATCGCTTTTTTCTAAAGCATTGTCTAAGCATTCGATTTATGACTTCAAGCTCGTTTCATTAGTTAGTGTCGCAGAGCAAGTAAATAGATTAGATGATATGTTTGAGCGTTTGGCAAAACAGTATGATGAAGAGGTACAGCATCAAACCAAAATGATTGGGGTTATTATGGAGCCGTTGATTATTGTGATCATAGGTTTGGTAGTGGGTACGGTATTGATAGCGATGTATTCACCAATGTTTGATTTAAGTAAAATAATTCAACCTTCTTAAGAAAAGGAAAATGAAAATAAATAGAGAGAATAAGAAAAAAGCATACCTAAAGGCATATTCGATGTCAGAATTGGTAATTGTATTATGCATCATCGGTATTTTGATTCTATTGGTATTACCAAATCAAACCTCGGTGGTTTCACAAGCAAAAGCGATAGAGGCCCAGAGCATGTTAAACCATTTGTATGGTCTGCAAAAAAGTTATTTCTATAGACACTCAAAATATACCACAGATTTTGAAGAATTAGGTTTTGAACCTGCTACTGCAATAAGCGAGGGAGGACAAGCGGTATATAAAATAGAAATCGTAGAGGCATCGACCAATTCGTTTAAAGCAAGAGCGGTTTCTTTATCAGATTTTGATGGAGACGGAAGTTTTAATACCTGGGAGATTGATCATAACAAATTATTAAAAGAAACTGTAAAGGACTGATGATGTATTTTTTACTTTCGATCTTATTTATCTCTTTTGGGATTATACTATATCAGGATATACGATACAGGCAAATACATATTGGCTTGCCTATCCTAATATTCGCAATCATTGTGTATATGAACATCGAAATAATTAGCCTGGCTGAGATACTAAAATCAGCGCTGTTTATTGCAATTAACTTTGGAGCTATTACGATCTATTTTTCGATAAAAAACTCAAAAATTGAAAATCCATTCAGCTCGTATGTAGGGATGGGAGATCTTGTGTTTCTGGTAGCGGTAACTCCAATGTTTTCTTTTCGGAATTATATGTTGTTCTTTATTTCGGGGATGATATTTTCGTTAGTATTATATGGTATTTTTCAAAACAAAGATAACCAACAAACGATTCCGTTGGCAGGATATCTTTCATTATACATTATGTTATTAATGATACCTAATCAATTTTTTTCAACTAATATTTTTTACGATTTTATAGTTTGAGCACTACCACCGACATACAAGTATCTGTAGAACTGCAGCAGCTTATCAATGCTGACCTGGCGCATCATTATCATATTATTCCTAAAAATAATACAGCCGATGTCCTAGAATTATACATTGATGAAGAAAAGATGACTTCTGATATTAAAGAAGAACTTGAGTTGTATTTGGGCAGATCATTGGTGTTTGATAAGATATCTTCAGAAAGGCTACAGAAAGCCTTATTTGTTTATTATCGAAAAAATCAAGCAAATCAAAAGACAACTACCCAAAGCTTATCGTCGGTAGAGCATAGTTTTTTGGATACGTTAATATTTGAAGCAAAATCAATTGGTAGTAGTGATATTCATTTTGAAGTTTATGAAGATGAAGCAAGAGCCAGGCTTCGTATCGACGGAGTTTTAGTCGAGAAGTATAAAGTACCAAAGGAGAATTATTTAGAATTGGTAAACAAGGTCAAGATAGAGTCTAACCTTGATATTACAGAAAAAAGACTTCCGCAGGATGGTAGAATAAATTACAAAGATTTTGATATCAGGGTTTCTATATTACCTACGTTACATGGAGAAAAAGTAGTAATGCGTCTTTTGGGAAAAGATGCATCCAATATAAAATTAGAAGATTTAGGACTGCAAGCAGATGAAAAACAAATATATCTTGAAGCGGTCAAAAAGAGTAATGGTATTGTGCTGATAAGTGGCCCTACGGGATCTGGTAAAACTACTACACTATATGCGACTTTAAAATTGCTAAATGATGTAAAACGAAATATCGTAACCGTAGAGGATCCGATAGAATATACACTACATGGTATTAACCAGGTACAACTAAAAGAAGATATAGGACTCACATTTTCGTCGGCGTTGAGATCGTTTTTAAGACAAGACCCGGATATCATCATGTTAGGAGAAATTAGAGATGCAGAAACTGCAAAAATGGCGATACGTGCTTCGTTAACAGGGCATTTGGTGTTGTCTACGATACATACAAATTCTGCATTAGGAACCATATCCAGACTAGTAGATATGGGGGTCCCTGCCTTTTACATTGCAGAGACATTAAATTTATCAGTAGCACAACGATTGGTTAGGAAACTATGCACCCATTGCAAAAAAGAAACCCCTTTTAATGAAAATGAGTTGCCAAGAAATTATAAGGTTCCCAGAAACCTTGAGTCACATTTTGTTCCCAAAGGATGTCAGGAATGTTACTATACAGGATACAGAGGTAGAACGGCAATCTACGAGATTGTATCTATTACAGATGATGTGATTGATGCCATAAAAAATAATAGCAAAAATTTAGAACAAAATATAAGTTACAAATATCAAAGCCTAGCGGATAAAGCATTTAACCTGTTAGAAACAGGAGAAACATCGCTCGAAGAAATTTATTCGCTGCTTATCAATGCATGATTATGAAGAAACTGTTATATTTTTTAATATTAGTTTGTATAACCGCTATTTCGTATGGCCAACAAGACATACAAAATATAGAACAACAAATTAATGAATACGCAACGGAAACTCCTGAGCTTAATGAAACAATTCAGATAGATGTTTCGGGACTTACCCTTTATGATTTTTTAAACTCGATTGCTATTGAGCACAAATTAAATATTAGCGCAGATCCAGATCTTAATCAAATCGTTGCAAGTAGCTTTTTTGATGTTCCGGTTAAGGATGTATTTCTTTTTGTAATCAAAAAGTACAACCTGAACATAGAAATAATTAATAAGATCATTGTTTTTAAAAAGGCCGAGATAAAAAAGGAACAACCCAAACCAAAAGCACGCAAAGAGATTGATGTTACCTATAATGAGACTAATGATTTTTTGGCGGTAAAACTTAAAAATGATTCATTGCCTCAGGTAGCCAAAAAAATTACTGATGTATCAGGTAAAAATGTCATTTTAGGGCCCAATGTAAAAAACGAAAAAGTTTCAGCATATATTCTTAATCGACCTTTTGATCAGGTAATGGATATGATTGCTAAGTCTAATAGATTAACAGTACTAAAAGATGAAAACGGTTTTTACTATATAGAAAAAGATGAAGCTCCTTTATCTGCTGGTGCCGCAGGATCCTCGGCCAGAAAGGGTAAAAAAGGAAAACCATCAGAGTCTTCTGTAGAAATAACGGTACAGCCCAATGGGTTTTTAAGCATAGAAGCATTCGATGCAGAGGTTACTTCATTGATAACAGAAGCGGCAGAGAAGCTTCATGTAAACTATTTTATGTATGATAAACCCGAAGGAGCTACAACTACTTTGGTGGTCAACGAAATTACCTTTGATGAACTCTTGGATCATGTTTTTAAAGGAAAGAATAGTACCTATAAAAAGACCGATGATTTTTATCTTATCGGAAATCAAAATGCAGAAGGGTTAAGAACAACAGAATTAATACAATTAGAAAACAGAACCATAGAAACTGTTTTGGAAACCTTGCCAAAGGACTTAATAGAAAATGTAGAGCTTAAAGAGTTCATTGAGCTTAATGGGTTTATGGTATCAGGGTCTAGACCAAGAATATTAGAACTCAAAGAATATGTAAAACAAATAGATAAGGTCGTACCAATGATTCTTATAGAGGTGCTAATTGTACAGTATCAAAAAGGATATGATATCCAAACAGGAATCAAAGCCGGAATAGATCCAGAGAATCAACGAGTGACTTCAGGGGTTTTATTTCCCGATTCTGATGTTACCTTGAATGCTAATTCTGTAAATAATCTGATCGATGCTTTTAACGGATTTGGGATCTTCAAACTCGGTAAGGTTGCCAAAGATTTTTATCTTAACCTTAGAGCATTAGAAAACAACTCTGTGATCAGATTGCAATCCACACCAAAGATTTCTACACTTAGTGGACATGAAGCTAAACTTTCGATAGGGGAAACCAATTATTATTTTGAACAAAATAATAGACTAATTAATAGCGGATTAGGAAATGATATTTTACAATCAGGGCAATGGAAAGCAACCGATGCAAATCTTAGCGTAAATATCAAACCTTTTGTTTCTAAAGACGAGCAAATAACCTTAACCATTGTTGTTGAAAAAAGCTCCTTTTTGGGTAGAGCAGGAGAAAATGCTCCTCCAGGAAAATCAACACAACAATTTGAATCTTTGGTAAGAGTAAGAAATGGAGAAATGATTCTGTTAGGAGGGTTAGATGAGTTGGAAAGAGAAGATTCTGGAACAGGAACCCCTCTTTTATCAAGAATACCGGTGATAAAATGGTTTTTTAGCAGCAAAACCAAAAGAAAAAGCAAGTCCAAGTTACACGTGTTTATAAAACCTACTGTAGTTTACTAATGTTAGAAAAAATTAAAAATATTAGTGTTGGTGCTTTTCAGGAAAAACGCTTTGCCATTATAGGCATTACCCTGGGAGATATACCTGTGTATACTGTACTTATTGTAGATAAGAAGTCTAATGATTTATCGATACATACATCATTTACTACAGAAGATCTTGAAGTCATAAAGGATAAGGTAAGTACCACCACACCAATATTGCTTCATTATTATGGTAAAGGGGTGATAAATAAAAAAGTAGCTGCCACAGGAGATTATTTAAAAGATGTACTGTTTAATGCGTCTGTTGATGATTTTTATATCTATGAACTGCATCAAAAGGATCAAAAATTTATTTCAATTGCCAGAAAAGATGCTTTGGATATATTTTTTAACATTTTCCGGGAACATAAATATCTGGTACTAGACTACGGTATCGGTCCTTTTGTTGGAGTGCTGTTTAAAAATCTATCTGATAAATTGTCATATATCTCGTATGATTATGAATTGAATTTTGATGAAAATTATCTGATCTCATGTCAAAGAAAAGAAACGGTTAGTGAAGAATATACTATTGGAGAAGAAACAATTAATAATGTTCAGGTTCCATTGTTTTCTACATTGTTGCAGTACTTATATCCTTCAGAAGATATTGACTATACGGCAAATTTTTTGGCCCGGAATAAGCAGGAAAATGTATTAAAAAAGGCCTTTAATACGCTAGCCATTGCCATGGTTGTTTTTTTCTTGTCTGCATTACTAATTAGCTATTTGTTGCAGGGGTATTATAACAATAAGTATGTTGCGTACGAGTCTCAGTTATATAATCTGAATGACACCTATAATCAGGTTAAAAAATTAGAAGAAGAGAAAGAAAATAAGACCAGAATATTGCAGGAATCGGGTATTTTAAGTCAACATTTTCTTTCGTTTTATATGTATCAGATTGTTCATTCTATACCCAATAGTGTAGGGCTTGATATTTTGAAAGTAAATCCTGTACAAAAAAAAATAAAAGACTTTAATAAAATAATATTTGAGACTAGTGTGATCATAATTAATGGTACTTCTGATTCTAGTGCGTCGATTAACTTATGGGTAAAAGAATTAAAAAAAGAGAATTGGGTGTCTAAGATAGAAATTATTGATTTCAGTAAGAATAGAAATAAAAGAAGTGAATTCACTCTAAAAATATTGGTAAAATAGTGTTTGCAAACTTAACATATAAACAAAAATTATTAGGATTGATGGTGGTTGGGGTGCTGTTATTTTTTGCCGCTAATAAACGATCTTTCAAAGTTACCAGGCAGGCCTATAATCAGGTTCGTCAATTAGAAGATAAATTAAATTATGTAAACTCTTCGACAACAGATATTGGTCAAACCCAGGTAGAACTTCAGTTTTATGATAAGATTATAGGGGAACAAGGAGTGGCACCCGAAGAAATTCAGCAGCAGATACTTGATTTTGCCACAAAATATGAACGTGTTTTGGTGTATAATTTGGATGAAATTCACATTGCCGAAAGTAATGGTTTTTCTGTAATCAGTAACCAATTAACATTAGAAGGGGATTTTAATTCTTTATTAGATGCTGTATATGCATTTGAGAAAGAGTTTAGGTTTTCAAATATTGTAAGTGTTTCTTTTGTAAAAGAAAAAGAGTATCAAACCCGAAAAAATAAATTAAGAGTAAAGATAATATTTCAGAATTATGAAAAGAGTAATTAATATACCTGTAATTTTAAGTAGCTTATTTCTATGTATCGCATGTGATGATGTTTTAGAAGATGATATTACAGACGATGTAGTGACTATTGTATCGCCAAAAGATCAGGTAGACTTAGAAGGAAACGCAGTGCAATTTGTATGGGATGCGTTAGAAGGAGCAGAAGAATATAGGATTCAGGTAATAGAAGAGGAAACGCAAAGAAGAGTATTGGATTCTTTGGTACCGGGTGATAGTTTTACTTATGGACTTAATCCGGGAGCGTATACTTGGAGAATACGTGGAGAGAATTTTGCATATGTTACCGGATATACATTCCCTTCATCTTTTACGCTTAGCTCATCAGATGATTTATCTAATCAGATTGTATTTCAAACATCACCTTCAGATAATTTTTATACCAACGACAACAGTCAGATTATTTTGACATGGAGCCGTTTGACTGCGGCTACTTCTTATACTATTATAGTCGAAAAAACCCTTCAAGGTAATGTTTCAACCGAAATTCAAACACCAGACCTTACTGACACTAATTTTACGTTAAGCAACGTTGTTTTAAGTGAAGATGCAATATATACCTGGAAGGTGCAAGCACTTAATGAAACTAGCGAAACTCCATTTTCTACAAGGAGGATCCTTTTGGATACACAGGTGCCCACTCAACCAGCCTTGACGGCTCCTGCTAATGAAGCCAGGGTATCGACTACCGTTACTTTTACCTGGAACACGGGTAGCGATACCGGAGAAGTACAATCTCCTATTTCGAGTGTTTTGGAAATTGCAACCGATCAAGGTTTTTCGAACATTGTCGAGACGGTAACTACAGATCAGCTTTCGCAACAATTAGATTTTGCCGATATCGGTGATTATTTTTGGAGAGTACGAGCCAATGATCAAGCAGGTAACCAAGGCACGGTGAGTGAAGCCAGACAAATAACAGTAGAGTAATTAATATGTGGTTATTGTGAATAAGAAAGTTTTAAATAGCGTACTGATTATTTTTATGTTGGTCATTTGGGCAATTGTATTCAATAAGATTTTTGACTTTTTTGGTAATAACGAACAAGAGGAGCAAGCACAATTTGCCGCTACCACTATTGTTGATCCAAGAATAAATTTTTCTAAAGATACGTTTAATCTTAAGGAAATAGCAAGAGATCCATTTTTGGGTAGGTATACCTCCTCAGGGAAAAGAAGGCAAAAGGTAACAGCTCAAAAAACAAAACAAACAGGTATTGGTAAAACCAACAACAAAACGTCTAGGAATACAAAAAATTCACTAGTACCATGGCCCAAATGCAGCTATCATGGATATGTAAGAGGTGTAAAAAGTACCTCAGAACTTGTTTTGATAAAGATAAACAACAAATTTTATAAAGTAAGAGAAGGAGATATGGTAGATGGTATGCTTATAAAAAAAGTGTTCAGAGATTCTATACGAATCAAAAGAAACAAAGAAAACAAAATTATAATAAAGAGTAAGTAGTTTTATTAAATGGGGGTACTACAAAGTAGATACTACTTTGTACTGGTCTTTAATAGTAAATAATGAGCCCCTAAATTATTTTCGTATTCCTGGTTTTTACACTTTTCTCAGATCTTATCCAGTCACGTACTATATATCATAACGATACTATGGTAGTGATCTTAAGCGATGGATTAATTTGCGAAATTATTGTTATGCTCTTATTGTTCTCATGAATAACCTTGGTTTCAGGGATTTCTGTGATTCCAACTTCTTTTTTTAATTGCGTTAATTGCCTTTTTTGGTGGTCATATCGCTGTGTGATTTCTTCATCACTTTCATAAATAGACCCCAAATAAACAGACAATGGCCTGGGTTTAAAATCGATGAGCCAACTTATTAACTCCAGGTTTGCCGGCGTAGTTGATTTTGTTTCCCCCGTCAAAAAATTTACAATCGGTTTAAACCTATCTCCCTTTACACGTTCGATAGCATGCATTTTGTTTTCGCCTTCTTTAAACTTAAAAAAGCGGTCCAATATACGTTCGTCGTATTTTTCTTTTCTTCGGTCCAGTAACCATAAGCAGGCTTCTTTGATCTGTTTTCGAGTAGGTTCGAGCAGATAGCTACTCATTTCTCCTCCCTTTTCTTTTTTGTACTTCTCAAGAATTTCATTCATGTAAGTAATACTTGTTTTTCGTCCCATAGCTTTTAGAATTATTGGAATCTTCAAGCTTTCTGTGGAATCTTTGGAATCTTTGGAATCGATTGCGAGGTAACTTCAAAAGTCTCTATACATTCACACAGTAACTAGTTCCGGTTATACATTGCTAACATAGTAAATGTTATGACCCGGTTTTTACGGAAATCCGTAAAAGAGTAATTGAAAGCCAACGGAAAGTAGCCAGAAATTACTCAAATCGGATTTTTACTTTCCAAAAAAACAAGGAGTACTCCCTTTTTAGTAATGGTTACTGGTATCAGAATTTCCTGAAAAATATTCAGGCAGTAATCGCTTTGTCAAATTTTAAAAAAGTAAAGATTATGAAAACTATATTTTATATATTGATAGCCCTTTTTATGACCACTTGTTTTACTGCATGTACCGCAGATAGTGTTGCTGATAATGTTGATGTTTCAACAGAAGAAGTTGCAACTAATGGGCAAGATGGAACTGTAGATCCGGATGAAGATGTAGGAGGAGGTAATTAATTTATAAAGATTAAAGATTGTTTCTTTATTGAATTTGGTCTATGTGTGAATTATTATTAGGCATAGACCAAATTTAATTTAGTAATTTTGGGAAATGAAACTTTGGCGCGCCATTTCCCCCTTGTCTATTAGTATAAGGATTATAATTTGTTGTATAAGCATTTCGGTGGTTTTTGGTCAAGCCGAAAACACCAAAATTCCCTCGCAAAAAGAATTAGATAGTGTTTTTAAGTATTACGAATTAAGCAATAGTAACTCTTTGTCGTTGCCAAAAAGATCTACGTTTGCATCCTCTTTTTTAAATGCTGCATTTTTATATAAACAGGACTCTCTTATTTATAAAGGGTTAATGCAGAAAACCTGGTTACTAGGAAAAACTAAACAATATGACAGTGCCATTATTTACTCTCATAAATTATATGATTTAGCAATACAGAACGGAGACACATTTTATATCAAAAGTGCATTACTAAAGCTAGGAATTTATCATAAAAAAAATGATGAATTTGCTGAGGCATTCCAATACTATAACGAAATATTTAAAATTTCTAGAGAACTTAAAGATACCTTAAGAGCAGGAAGAAGCCTGTTAAATATGGCAAATATGCAAACTATGCTTGGAGATTATTCAGGAAGTAAAACAACAGCAATAGATGGTCTTAAATATGTTGAAAGTACTGCGGATTTAATTAGCCTTTCTGGTTTGTATCATATTATTTCGGTGGCTAACAGGAAACAGAATAATTATAAGGAAGCGTTTAAATATAATTCTCTGGCTTTAGCTTTAGGGAAAGATAGTATATCAATTAATTCTATCGGTATAAATAATGTATTAAAATTTGAAAACACAAAAGCCCTTATACTTGCCGATACAACAAATTATAATCAAGCTTTATTCATTCTTTCTGAATTAGAAGAGAATCCCACAGTTCGAAATAATAAAAAAGAATACGCCCGAGTAATTGCTAATCTTGGATATGTTCAATGGCTACAAAATAAAGATAATGAGATTTCGGAAAAATTATTTCTTGAGACCAAGAAGATTAGGATCAGTATTGGGGATGTAGATGGTTTATTTGCTAGCAATATTTACCTGACTAATTACCATTTAAAAAAAAATAAAGCAAAGGCTCTAGAATATGCAAATGCAGCCTATCAAAATGCTTTAGAATTAAAAAGCTTGACTTCAATCATAGAAGCTTTAGGGTATATATTTCAGTTAAAAGAAGATACTAATGAAGAGGCAAAAGTATTTAATGAAACCTATCTTAAACTAAACGAGATCAATCAAAGCAATCGCGAGATCTATGCGGTGACCAAATATGAAAATGAAAATCTTACCAATGAAAACCTTAAACTCGAAGCCGATAATGCCAAACTTGCTATAGAAAAGGCCAAAGAAGAACGTGAAAATATCATCTATCTTTTAGGAACTCTTATTTTAATACTATCAGGCGGTTTTGTGTTTTATCTCCTACAACAAAAACATAAACGAGAACGCATACGGGATGTTTTTAATGCAGAGACTCGTATTTCTAAAAAACTACACGACGAGCTTGCCAATGACGTATATCACGTAATGACCCAAATACAAAATGAACGCAACGATCAAGAAGTATTAGACAAACTAGAAAATATTTATAGCCGTACTCGTGATTTTTCAAGAGAGAATAGCAGCTTCAAATTGGGTAAAAGTTATACGCAAGAACTTAGCGGAATGCTAAGTAGTTATGGATCTGATCACACCAAAATCATTATCAAAGATATTGATGACATAAATTGGGGTGCAATCACCCCCGAAAAAAAGATAATTATTCATCGAATTATACAAGAATTAATGGTGAATATGAAAAAACATAGCAATGCTTCGCTCGTAGCGGTAACCTTCAAAAAAACCCATAAAACCATAGAAATCAGCTATGCTGATAATGGTGTTGGAGTAGCAAAAAATGAGATGATTTATAGTAGTGGGCTCCAAAATGCGGAAAACCGTATAAAAACTATTGGAGGATCATTTATCTTTGACTCTGAAGAAGGAAAAGGCTTTAAAGCCAGGATACATTTTCCAAATTAATTAAAAGAGCGAGCTTATGTTCAAGAAAGTTTTAGTTGCAGAGGACCTGGGGAGTATCAATCACGGAATATCAAATATTTTGCATGAAAGAACCGGGATCAAAGAAATAAAACAGGCGCAGTATTGTGATGATGCCTATCTAAAGTTTAGAAGAGCCCGTAGGGATCGTAATCCATTTGATTTGTTAATCACAGATCTTTCGTTTAAGGATAGTCATCGTGAACGCAATATCGTGTCTGGTGTTCAGCTGATTGAAGCGTTACGAGCCATACAACCCAAAATCAAAGTGATTATATATTCTATGGAAGATAGACCAGCAAAGGTAAAATCTTTTTTTGATGAATTGTGTATTGATGGGTATGTATGTAAGGGGCGATATGGTCTTAATGAATTAGTGCAATCGGTTAATGAGATATATCATGGCAACACTTTTATTTCGCCATTATTGTCGAATGCTATGAATAAAAATAATATTTTCGAACTTCAAGACTATGATCTTTTATTGCTTAAACATTTATCAGATGGACTTACACAAGAGCAAATAGGGGCATATTTTAAGAAAAATCATATTTCACCCAACAGCATAAGTTCTATAGAAAAAAGATTGAATAAGCTGAAATATAATTTTAAAGCCAAAAATGCTATCCATCTAATTGCCATGACCAAAGATTTGGGTCTTTTGTAGAAAAAAAGATTAAAAATAAAACAACCCCGCAATTGTAAAACTTTGGCGAGCCAACAAAAGCAGGGTCTGAATAACGATTGATCTAATAAATCAACCATTATATTGGATGTTATTTCAAGTAAATAACTCGAAAAAACAATACTGTTTTTTTTGTTATTTAGTTACGAATCCAAACAAAAAATTATTTTTAGGATAGAATTTCCTTACCTTTTATAGCCTACAATATAATAATAAGCTTTTAATTATTTACGGTTTCCCGTAAAAAAAGTTAATTTTTGTAAAAATAATTAGATGCTAAACTACTTGAGCGGCTCGTAATAAAGTGTTGTACAGTCATAACTAGGATTGCGCAATAGAGTTTTTCATTATAGTTGTAGTTTTAAAATGAATAGATAGCTTTATCTATGGCAAAGATGATTTTGATTAGACAAACAACCCTTTTGAAGCCGCCAGCTGTTGCTAGACGGTGTCTCTTATCCACCTTGTTTTAATCATCGATTTTTATCTTTTATTTCCAGCAACAGAATAGTGGTAAGAAGAAGTATGTTAAGTCTGTTTGATAGTATATTTCAAAAGAATATCTCGATGGTGAGTGCTGCCTAAGAATTGATTTTATTAAACCGGGTTTAATATCGTTTTTTGTGTTGTAAAACAATTTTAAGCGTGGCGTTTTGATTTGTCTTATAAAAACGGCTATTTGTGGTAACTAAAAAGCAAAAAGAAACCGCCTCTAAAAATTCTGAGGCGGTTTTTTTCTAAAAAATGGCTATTTCAAATTAATTTTGATCACTAGCACTAATATTTGGATTCGCATCAATTTCTGCTTGTGGAATCTTAAAGATCCAGTCATCATTAACCGATGGTCTTTCTCTTTGAATAGATTGCTGGTATAATACTGCCGAAGCTCCAGAACCTCCGTCTGCTAAGTGGTCTATCCCCTCATCCCAGCGAATTTTATCTGTATACCCGAAACCTTCACCCCAAAGCTCTAAACGTCTTTGAAACTTAATTTGATCCATCAATGATTCCTGCGTGTTAAATACAGTTGCATCAAAGGCACTATCTCGCGCCTCGCCCAAGGTAGCTAGAGCAGCTTGAGCTCCCGAGACATCATTCATCATTGCCATGGCTTCAGCCTCGATCAAATACATCTCTGAAGACCGCATATAAATTATATCATCTGGATCACTAGTCCCCGGATTAGAGCTTCTTAATTTAAAATGCATATAAGGGTGAGTATTATGTCCTGAAACTAAGCCATATTCACTTTTTATCTCAGCTATAGCTTCATCAAATTCGTCTTCGGTTGTATAAAGAGGATTGGTATTATTATCCCATCCACCTTCGCCGTTTGCAGCAGATGAATTTGAGTTTGGAGCGTCTGGTAAAAAGGCCTTTCTTCTATAGTCTGTTGCTGGTATGGCATCGATTAATCGACGATCAGCAATTTTGGTGTTATTTCTTACCTGAGAACCATTAAAAGTATTACTAGCTAAGTAAAAATAGGAGCGAAAGAAAGCCGTTTCTGCTGGTATTACATTACTCCCCCAGATTACTTCAGAAAGCTCGGTAGTATTGAATCCAGACAGCCATTCATCTTCATTCAGCAGTGGAAATCCAGCACGAGCTTCAACTGCAGATTCCGCGGCTGTTTCCCAATCACCTTTAGACAAAGCCCATCTTGCTTTCAGACCATGCACTACATTAATATTTAATTGAGACTTTGCTACGGGACCGCCACCGCTTCTACCCGAACCTAATTCGAATGCTGCTATAGCACTATCCAAATCCTCGCCTACACGCTGATATACTTCTTCTACTGTTGATCTTGGTTCGCTAGTATAAGGAGATTCTGTTGAGAATAAAATGGGAACACCGGGATCGGTAGTAGGATTACCAATCAGGTATCCTCTACCGTAATGTTGTACCAAGGATAAGTAAGCAAAAGCTCTATACGCATAAGCTTGACCTAAAACTTCATTAAGTTCTTCAGAATCGCTAAAAACGTCTTCATTAATACGATTTATGACAATATTGGCATGTAAAATAATATTATAACGATGATACCAAAAAAGTCTAGTCGTTAACGATGTTGGAATGGTGTGCTCATTCCATTGCATTGTATTTCTCCAAGCCAGATTGTTCGCGTTTGCACTATGAATTAGATATCCTGCGAGATTATCTCCTAACGGTGTCCAATAATGATCATTTGCGCGCCCCGTATTACCCCCTGGAAATACAGTTTGTGATTGCGAATATAAACCTCTATGAACTCCATTTAATATGAGTTGTAAATTTTCTACAGTAGACAGTGCCTCAACATCTGACACAGCATCTGTGGGGGTTCTTTCAAGAAAATCGTCTTGACACGATATTATTGGCAGAAACATAACTACCAATAATAAATATTTTATTTTATATGACATAACAGTTAATTTATTGCTTATTAAAATGACAAGTTTACTCCTAGTGATATAATTCTTCCAGGTACAAAATCATCTCCTGGTGCTGTACCAGCTAAATTATATTGTGGATCTAACCCATCTCTTTTACTTTTAAGATATAAGTTTTCACCAACTACAGATATTCTCAAATTATCGAGACCAAATCTTTCCACATTGCTGGCACTAAAATTGTAGCCAATACTTACATTCCTAAGCGCCCAAAAAGAAGCATCTGTAATAAATCTATCGGTTTGTGATGGTGCAAGAAGAATATTTCCGTTCTCTAGTCTTGGTACATCGGTGATGTCACCAGGCTGTCTCCATGCATTTTGAATATCAGGATGAAATGCATTACCATACACACCAGCATGCATTAAGTCGGCATAAGCATTATCCAATACACTACCACCAATACCATAGGTTACTAAGAAATCAAAATCGAATCCTTTATAGCTTATACTATTTGAAATAGAACCCAAGAAGTCAGGCACAGTTGAATCTTCTGTGTAAGCACGTTCAGTAGTACGATAATCATTGGTTGTCAAATGATTACCATCTGCATCAAGTACAGGTACACTTTCATTATTCTCATTAAATTCGTACTGAAAATATAATTGGTCTCCGGTTGCAGGATCCACTCCGGCTGTTCTCCATAAGAAGAAATCATAAATAGATCTTCCTTCAGCCCATCTCTTAGAACCATTAATAAAAGGGTCAGGTAAATCTGTGATCTCATTATTTAGTGTAGTCCCTAATAAAGTTAAACTCCACTTAAAATCGCTTCTATTAAAGAAATTTGCAGTTAACCCTAATTCCCAACCCGAATTAACTAAATCCCCCGCATTTACAGGAACAACATTAATACCGTTACTAGGTGCTATAGGAAGTTCGTAAAGCAAGTCAGTTGAATTTCGTCGGTAATATTCTACAGATCCTTCAAGGAAATTATTGAAAAAACCAAACTCTAAAGCTACATCATAACTTTCTGTCGTTTCCCATAAGATGTCAGGATTACCTAAACTATCTAACAAAAGTCCAGGATTCGCTGCATTCGATGTGATATTAAACCTTGCTTGTGATAAATAATAATTAGACAAATTAGTGCCCGGAACTAAGTTATCATTTCCAATTTCTCCATAAGAACCTCTAATTTTTAACTGATTAATCCAGGATACATTTTGTAGAAATCTTTCCTGATCCAGTCGCCATGAAGCACCAACAGAATAGAAGGTACCCCATCTTTTATCTTCATTAAAAACTGAAGAACCATCGGTCCTTACCGAAGCACTTAAGTAATATTTGTTATCAAAATTATAATTCGTTCTAAAGAAATATCCTTCTAGAGACCTGTCGAATGTTGATCCATCAAGGCTTAAAATATTAGCGAAATTGTCAAACTCAAATATCGTATTTGTAGCTTGACCATTTTTAAAACCAGCAATATCGCTAAGAGAAGTTTTGAAGCTTTCATGGCCTGCGGTTAAATCTAAATTATGATTCCCAAAATTTTTAACATAAGTTAAAACTTGATTAAAATTCTCGACATCTCGGCGTGCTCTATCTTGACTTAATCTACCTTCAGGCTGAGCGTCTCCAATAATAGCATTCTCATATTCACTTTCAAAAAAATCGGTGATATCTCGACCATAATCTAGTCTTAATTTTAGACCATCTAAAAATTCATATTCTGAAAATAATCTAAACCCGTAAGTGTTATCTTGATCAAATTCGTTATTTAATGTTAACTCTTGAATTGCATGACGTCCTTGATTTACTGGTCTTGAGCCAATATTAAATTCAGAAAATCCTTCACCGTTATCCCAAACTTGATTCCCTGCTTCGTCGGTAACAATATTACCTTGTCTGTCATTTACAAACACAGGATAAATAGACCCTATGTTTTGAGCAAAACTGAATGGGTTAGCGATACTCCCCGCTCCCGCAGCGCTTGGGCCTCGAGTTTCGGTAAGTGCTATATTTGTACTACCCCCTATTTTCAAGCGTTTACTTGCCTTGAATTCTGCATTTAATCTAGCGGTCAATCGTTTAAAACCTGATCTTATGACAAAACTTTCGTCATCTAAATAAGATGCTGAGAAAAACACGGAATGATCTTCACCACCTCCAGAAACATTAATATTGGAGTTAGTTCTCACACCTGTACGTTGTAGTTCATCAAACCAATCTAGGCTTTTATAAACAACTTCTGCATTAGGATTAATGCGACCATCAGTACCTACGATTTGATCATTTGGTACGTTGAAAGGATTGTATCCCAATTGGTTGTATATATTTTCAGAAGCAAACACAGGATCTCCACCTCCAGCTCTAGAGTTTTTAAGTGCTTCCCACATTAATTCATAATATTGACCGGGAGATACCTGATCGTAAAATGGAACGCCACGGGTTACAAAACCAGTCTGCATAGAGGCGTTGACTTTTATACCACCTTTTTTTCCTTTTTTGGTCGTAATAATTACCACCCCATTAGCAGCTCTAGAACCGTATAGAGAAGTAGAAGCCGCATCTTTTAAAATAGTAAATGAGGCAATATCTTCTTGATTCAAGGTGTTTAATGGCATATTGTACTGTACTCCATCAACGATATACAGAGGATCTGTACTACCATTAAGTGTTCCTACTCCACGTATAACGATACCAGGCGACTCTCCCGGGCCAGACGGTGAAGTAAACTGTACTCCGGTTGCTTTACCTTCGATAGCTGAAATTGGAGACGTTACACTTCTTGTTTGTAAGGCTTCAGATTTTATAACGCTGGCCGAACCAGTAAAAGCTTCTTTGGTAGTTGTACCATATGCTACTACTACTACTTCTTCCAACACAGAAGTGTCTTCCAACATTGTAATATTGTAGGAATCCGAAGAACCTACAATTCTTTCTTGAGTTTGCATACCTACATAACTAAAAACGATAACGTCTGAAGGACTGGCTTCTAGTTGATATTCGCCGTCAAAATCGGTCTGGGCACCAGTTGCAGTTCCTTTGACAGTGACAGTTACGCCAGGTAAAGGTAAGCCTGATTGCTCTGTGACCACACCGGTGATAGTCTTGCTTTGTGCAGAAATATTCTGCATGGCTAACATCAAAAGTAATGTTAGAATAGTATTAATCTTTGTTTTCATAAATAATTGATTTTTGTATTACCCTAGCATCAAATATCATAATAAAAAGTTAACAAAACAATAATATTTTATTAAAATCACTAAAAAAATCTAAATGACTGTCAATATATTAACATAAAGTTTGTTTAATATTGGTATTTTAAAGAATAAAGTAATAGTCATTAGATCAAAAAAAATAAGAAAATGCTGTTATGATAATAGGTGTTTTAAATCTAATCACTTTGTAATCTAGCTCTCTGTTTTATGATCAATAGATTGGATTTAAACAATCCAATTTAGAATTAATGAACCAAGGTTAAAAGGAATGGTTTTTGAATTAAATTCAGTAAAGTTTTTGTAACTATCCCGATTTCCAATCGGGATGCTCTATCCAGCTGAGTTGATTAATCGTTCAATATATATTCTTGATTTCTTTTTTTGATTTCCATTTCTCTTTGGTAAGCTTCAGGCTTGGTTTGATATGCTTCGGTGTACATAATTTTCCATGGTATTCCTGATTTGGTGGATTTACTTCTACCTTGATTATGTCTAATAAGTCTATCTTTAAGATCACCCGTGTGTCCAACGTAATATCGGTTTAGTGATTCACTAAATAATATATAAACTGTAAACATTAGTATTCTTTTGAAAACAAAAAAGCCTTACAAAAGTAAGGCTTCTTGTGATCGCGACAGGATTCGAACCTGTGACCGTCTGCTTAGAAGGCAGATGCTCTATCCAGCTGAGCTACGCGACCCGACTGTTTTAGTTTGGAAGGATGAACTATGTTGATCCTGAAAGAGGTCGTTGCAAATTAAAGCTATGCTTCAATTTAAAAATAAACCCTTCCGGTTTCTTAAGAAAACAAGCTTTCTACAAAAACTCTATGCTTTATTTTGTCGGGGTGGCAGGATTCGAACCTGCGACCTCCGCGTCCCAAACGCGGCGCGATAACCGGGCTACGCTACACCCCGAAAACAAAAAAAATGCGGAGAGACCGGGATTCGAACCCGGGCAACACTTACGCGTTGACAGATTAGCAATCTGCTCCATTACCACTCTGGCACCTCTCCAATAAATTTGTTATGAACGTTGCATTACTATTTCAAATGCGGATGCAAATGTAACTTTTATGTACCTACAATGCAACATTTTTTTTGCATTATTTTTCATTTGATTTCCCCTTATTTTTAAAAACTTGAAAATCAGTTTTTTCTTTACAAATAAATTGGCCCGAACTTTGTATAACTACCAAAAAAACCTTTTTATATATTTGTATACAATTGACCTATTAAAGCATGTTATGAGTATTTATAAAAACCGATCAAGAATGAACACCAAGTCTATTTTCCTCTTTGTCCTGTTTATTAGTAGTGTTGCTTTTGCACAAAAACCGATATTGCTTAAGGATTTCAAATTTAAAACAGGAGAGAAGTACAAACGAATTAAAAGTGTAAACACCTATCATGTCGCCTCGGGTAATCGATTAGTCTCTATTAAAAAAGGACGCAATTCGATGACCGTGCAGCGGTATGCCCTTGATAAGCTTGTAGAAGACGTAAAAATGCGTCAGGTAATAGAAGACAAGGGTAATTTTGAGACTGTGATGCACTTAGGGAATGATGCAGTTGTGTTCTATTCTAATAATGATAAGGCTTATGGTCAAAAAATTTCTCCAACGGGGATCATAGCCAAAAAGCCGATTCTTCTTATTAATGACAAGGAAAATATTGATAGAGATTTTGGTTTTAAAAGTACCTATGGTTTTGATGCAGGAGGGCGAATAAATAAATTTGCCTATAAGAAATCCCCAGATGGTAAAAAGCTATTAACTTTATTTCGTATTAAGACTGGAGATAATAAGGCAGACAAAATTGGAATTACTGTTTTTAGTGATGGCTTAAATATGTTGTGGAGAAGAAAGGTAACCATGCCTTATACTTCTGATATATTACAGAACGAGGACTTTGCCATTGATAATAAAGGGAATTTCTACATGACAGCTTCGATTTTTAGCGAACCTTCTCAGGAAAAAAACAAATTAGAATCTTCCTACAGAACAGAAGTGTTCAAAATCACAGAAAACGGTAAAGAAGTGATTAAACATAAAATCGATATCCCAGGTCACTCAATTACAGATGCGGTTATCGAGTTTGATAAAGGAGATAAACCAAAGGTCTCAGGGTTTTATGTCAGTACTGTGAATAAGATTGAAGTTTCAGGAGTTTTTTCAGCTACTTTGGCTGATGATGGGGCTATAAGTTCGTTGGCAAAAAGTGATATTCCGGCAGAAACTATACAAAATCTAACCTTACAAAGAGAAGCGCGCATCAATGAAGGAACACAAAAAGAGAATGATTTGAAGGATCTAGAAAAACTAAGAGTAAATGATGTCATTTTTAATACCGATGGTAGTACCATCATATTTGGTGAACAACGTTTTGTGGATGCTTTTACTACATCAAGCTCTTCAGGATCGAGAACCACTTATAAATATTATTATCGCGATATTTTTGCTTTCAAATTATCGGCAGAAGGAAAAATGGTGTGGATGCATAAACTTCCAAAATGGCAAATGGGTTCCGTAGGTAAAAGAAGTATGTCGTATTTAAATTTTGAAGAAGCAGGAAAGCATTACTTGTTTTTTATTGATGATTTTACAAATCTTAAACGATCTTTTGAAGAGACCCCAACACGATACTTTGATGGTAAAAAGGAGTTTATTTATCTTACATCTTATATAATTGATGATGCCACGGGAGAAGTGTCTAAAGAAGCCATTTTAACAGGAAGTGATATTAGGAATTCTAGACTTGATGTGTTAGAGCTTACCAAAGCAGCTATGTTACCTAATAAAGATATTCTTCTTGAGGTCTATGATGGTAAAAAGAATAATTTATTGCTTAAAATTTCTTTGGCAAAATAGATAATAATGCAACTTCTTTTTAGATTTAACGTTTTATAAAACAAATCTTTTTTATAAATGAAAATCATTTCTATAGTGCTGGCAATTTTCTGTATGAATACTATTTCTGAAAATATAAGTGTTAAGAAAATACGGGAAGCATATAAAATTTGCAATCAATCAAAAGAAAATGCCGAAGATTTTTATGAACTCACCAAAGAAGCACTACAAAACGAAGAGGCTATTTATCAGGGGTATCATGGTGCTGCATTGGCACTAAAAGCTTCGTATTCCTGGAACCCGATTAGCAAGATGTCTTATTTTAATAAGGCCAAGAAAACGATTGATGCCGCAATACAATTAGAATCCGACAATATAGAACTGCGAATGATACGATTAAGCATTCAGTCCAATGTCCCTAAAATACTTGGGTATCATAAGAATATCGAGGAAGATAAAGATTTTATCCTTAATAATTTAGAGAATGTCGCTACTACAGAACTGAAGGAATATATAGAAGGATACATAGCGTACTCTGATGTATTCTCGAAGCCATAAGCTACATCTTTTTGCATTGGATTACGATCTTTTTTTCGTTAAGATCGGTGGTAAAAAAGAGGTAAATATCACCTCCATCCTTAATTTTATACTTTTTTCTTAGGTTAGCGACACTTTCGGGGAAGTTACGTATTGTAATATTGGCTTTTGTGATTCCTGCTTTAGCGATCATCTTTTTCTGATACGGAAAAACGTCAATGATCTCAAAACACCTTCCGGGGAAGTCAATTTTCTTTTCAGAAGTATATAAATGAGAATGCAAATGAAGCTTTTTTAAATCAAAAGTATTGCCAATACTCAAAAATCCACCACTTTTCAAAATTGCGGCATTTGGTTCATATAGAAATGATTTTGGCTCTCCAACGTGTAGAGGTTGCTGTGCTTCTTGTTGCAGTGTAAAAGAGAATTCCTGGGCCTGAGTTTTTATGATATTTACAGTTTTAATGGTGCAATCTCCTTCAAACCCTTTTTCCAAGACCCAAAGCAATTCTTTAACTTCATTTTCAACAGCTATTACATGAATCTCTTTTACATCATGTAAAGAATTTATACCAACACTAAGATCTAGTAGCGGAGAAGTTTTGATTAAGATGTTTTTGGTTTTTAAAAAAAAGAATTCCAAATTGCCGAGAACATCAGGCAAGCAATCTTCAAGAAAGAAAACCTTTCCTTTACTGCTATGCCTTCTCGAGGGATCGATATAGATCCAATCTACGGTTTCCAGGTTTTTAAGAGTCTCTAATCCATCTCCTATGATCGACGTTATACTATCTGCTTGAAGAATTTCAAAATTGTGTTGCGCTATAGTGCTTAATTCGGTATTAAGTTCGCAATGAATAACCTGTTGCATTTTTTTAGAAAAAAAATAAGCATCAATACCAAAACCACCAGTAAGATCAATCAAAATACCTCCTGAAACCAGTTTACACTTATAAAGGGCAGTTGCTTGCGAAGAGGTTTGCTCGAGATTGAGTTTAGGAGGATAATACATACCGCTTTTTGAAAACCAATGCGGCAGCTTTTGTTTAGCTTTTTGTCTTCCAACGATTTGTTGCGCCAATTCCTGAGTAGAAATTCCTTCAAAAGGACTACTGCCTAATATCAATTTGCTGATATCAATTGGGCTGTTGGATTTTTTTACAATAAACTCCTGTACTTCTTTATTTAATAGTAGCGCATTCAATTACAAATCTTTGGTAAGTGTTTTTACAATTTTATATTCGGATAAAAACTCTTTGGCAATTACTTTTATAGCGGTATAAAAAGGTACGGCTACAATTAATCCGCCGATGCCAAATAATAATCCAAAAATTAGAATAGCAAGAAAAATTTCTAAGGGATGAGATTTTACACTGGTACCAAAGATCAATGGTTGATTTAAGAAATTATCGATCAATTGAATAATTAGATAACCGATTAATATATAAGTTAGTTTTGGCAATATAACTGTTGGAAAATCATACCCCAGATTACTGGTTGTTGCAAGAATTAACACAAATATGCCACCAAACAAGGGTCCGATATACGGGATTAGATTAAAAATTGCAGCAATCAATGCTACGGCAATAGCATTGTTAACACCAAAAATTAATAGTAGAATAGTATAGAGAACAAATAAAATAAAAACCTGTAATAGCAATCCAACGAAGTAACGGGATAGCAGATCTTTAATTTTTGTAAAAGCTCGCATAAACCTGTTTTCGTCTTCCTTTTTGGCGAATACAAGTAGGCTGTTTTCTAGTAAAAGGCTGTCTTTTAATAAGAAAAAAGAAATAAACAAAACTGAGAATACACCAATCAATAACGATCCAAAACCACTTAAAAAAGAGTTGATCGTATCTGGAACTGCCTTAAGGTCCAAAAATTGCATTAGATCAGTTTTTTTGATGAGCTCTATCAGACTAAGTTTCTCAATATTAAAATAATCACTTACCTCTTGATTAAGCCTATCAAGATCATCTCCGATTCTATTTACATCAATCTCACCAATCAGTTGTCCTTGTTCAACCACAATAGGAACAAATAAGGTAAAAATACTTAGAAACAGTGTGATAGTTATAAACAAAGTACAAACCACCGCAATAGTATTATTAAATTTTAGTTTTCGCTTTAGAAAAGATACCAAAGGTCTTCCCATAAGTGAGATTATAGAAGCAAAAGCAATATAAATTAAGACCGATTGTATTTTATATAAAAACCATAATAACCCCAAAACACCAACTATAATAGCTACTGCTCTTATGATACCGTATGCAATTGTTTTTGAATTCATTTTTTAAAGGTACAAGATCACAAAGTTACAAAGTCTCTAAGAATTAAAGCTACAAAGAAACCTGGATCCAAATTTTTTTAAGTTTCAAAATAAAAATTTGTAAAAACATAAAGTCGTTACATTTCACTAATCATCAGCCATTGCTTTGTGATTTCATATAGAGCAATTCCAGTTGCAGTAGCGACATTCATACTGCTATTGTTACCATGCATGGTGATATGTATGCTCTGTTTTGATAGGGCAATAACATTTTCAGATACTCCCAGATTTTCTTCTCCGATCACAAGTGCGATTTTTTCAGAAGGTTCTACACTATATTCTGATATGGGAATACTGTTTTTGGTAATCTCCAGAGATAAAATAGTATAACCTTCAGTTATAAGTCGCTGGACCACATTGATAATTTCGTCAGATTGCTCGTAGGGTATCACTTCATGAGTTGATCGAGCGGTGCGCTGCATTCTTTTGCTTACCACGGTGATGTCTTCTCCACAAAAATAAATTCGCTCAACACCAAAACTATCAGCAGTTCTAAAAATGCTACCAATATTTGCAGGTGAATTAACATGATCACATACTAGTGTTATTGGAAATGTTTTTTTTGCAAAATGATTATTATTGTGATGCAGTTGTTGATCCATTAATTCTCAAAAGCATATTTAATGATATTGGCTCCCATTTTAAGAGCCTTTAGACGAACTTCTTCGGGGTCGTTATGTACTTCAGGATTTTCCCAACCATCACCCAGATCACTTTCAAAGGTAAATAGTACTATTAACCGACCTTCGTTTATAATTCCTAATGCCTGTGGGCGTTTACCATCATGCTCATGAATTTTTGGTAATCCTTGTGGAAAACTATACTGAGAAGAAAAAATAGGATGCGAAACAGGAAGTTCTACCAACTCCTTATCGGGAAATACTTTTATAAGCTCTTTTCGAATATATGGTTCCATTCCGTAGTTATCATCAATATGCAAAAAACCACCGCTAAGTAGATAATTTTGTAGATTTTCGGCATCTTGATCCGTAAAAAACACATTACCATGCCCGGTCATGTGTATATAAGGGTACTGAAAAATATCTGCACTTTCTGGCTTTACTGTCTTGGGTTTGTTGGAAATCGCGGTAGTAATATTTTGATTGCAAAATTTAATAAGATTAGGCAATGCTGTGGGATTACTATACCAATCACCGCCTCCTTTGTAATGTAAAACAGCAATATCCTGACTATGCGCAGTTATCGAAATCAAGAAAATAACAAGATACCCCGTAAGTTTATTCATACTAAACGTCTAAAATAAAGTCTAAATGTACTAAAATAAAACAGATGCAAAAGAAGCTTTTGATTCTATTAACAAGTGTGTTTTATATAACCTTGTATGCACAGCAAAATAATGAATCCGCTATTGTATTAGAATTATTCACATCGCAAGGATGTAGTAGTTGCCCACCAGCCGATGAATTGTTGGATGAGATCAGAGAACAGTATCAAAATCAAAACGTATTTGTATTGTCGTATCATGTAGATTACTGGAACAGGTTAGGGTGGAAGGATCCGTTTAGCAAGGAATCCTATAGTGATTATCAGAGAGAATACGCGCAGCAATTTAATAGCAGATCTATTTATACACCACAATTGGTGGTCAACGGAAGCGAACATTTTACAGGGTCTAACCGATACAAGGCTGATACAGCACTTAAAAGATATGCAAGATCAAAAGTAAGTAACACCATAGGAATCAATGATATCAAAAAAGAAAGTGAGAATATATCTCTAAATTACAATGTTAAAGGAAGCAAGTTTCATAAGGTTACATTCGCCTTGGTAGTTTCTGAACGCGTTACCAAAGTTTCAAGAGGTGAAAATCGCAATAGGGCCTTGAGAAATACTAATATTGTGGCCAATCGTATAGTTATCAAAGAGGGTAGTGGAAAAGTAACCGTAGCTATTCCTGATTGGATTACAGAAGAAGACAAAGTCTCTATTATTGCTTACACACAAGATGTTTTCCTAAAGGTAATGGGGGCCGTAAAGGTTAAGATTTAGATTAAATAAAGTTTTTGGTTATATATTTTCTGATGAATATGAATTATTCGTTCTAAGGAACAACCCTAAAAACAATCAATTGGTTAAGCTGTGGGAAAAATGAATTAAAGTTATTATCAGAGATCACTACCAAACTTCTGCTGCCGTCAGCTAGTTTGGGGCCAAAGGAGATTCCTTCTAGATTATCTACGGTGGTTCGGGTTAATTGACTTCTAATTGTTTCAAAATCGAATAGCAACGTTTTGGTGGCTTTGGTATATGTTGCATTGGCTAGTGATTCTAGTGATAAGATATTTGTAGCATTGCTGGCGTCTACTTTATAGATTTTTACATTGTTTCCACCGTCTAAATATCCAGAAGCAAAAGATCGTTCTAATGCCAAAAATTTATTTTCATCATATGCTAGAATTTCTACTAAACCATTCACTTCAAAAGTGGTTCCCAGGGTGGCTTTTCGTGCTACCGGGTCAAGTTCGTAAGCAAACTGTCGTTCTGCAGCTCCGGTTGTTTTGTTTAAATATGTGATCCGAACTGGCGAATTGGTGTCGGTCGTAGTCGGTTCTGGACCATCTTCGATAAGCGGTAATTCAAACGAAACCCAATACCCTTTATTATCAAAACTTAACGACAATCCTTCCAGAACCCCGTTATGCCTTGGACCCGAGGTATCATCAGTGGCATTCGCTTTAAAATTATCGGGTAGGGTAAAACTTCTTATTTGATTTGCTTGTGCCGAAAGTTCGATCAAGGCGGGATTAATACCATTATTAATAGAGCCTTCACTCGTATATAAAATAGTATTGGTAGCTGGATCAAGCCGTATCGCTTCGGGATCTACAACACCTTGTTCCAAAGGATTTTCAGATGCATCTTTAATTTCGATCATGTTTGTAATACCAACATCCTGAAATCCATCTTTTGTATATGATATATTGGCTTCATAATAACGAATGGGAGGATTAGAAGTATCACAGATGATATACCATTTTCCGTTTTGATAATCAATTCCCGAGAACCCACCTATAGGAACGCCATTAATCTCCTGATCTGGAAAAACAAATTCATCGATAAATTTGACTGCACTAATTGTATTTTGATTAGTATCCGGACTGGAAGTTCCAGGATTATTGCTGCATGAAGAACAATTCAGGAACAGGAAAAATAAAGGTAAAATACTATACATCGATTTTGGCATAATACTACATCTTGTGAAGATGTAAAGGTATTGATTTCTAATGAAATTCAAGCTTTTGAAAATGTGCTACTTAAATTTATTGGCCTCAGATTTGGGTTCAAAACCCTGCAATTTTATTGCAGCACTTTAGTACTGCGAAAAAATCTGTTTTTCAATACTGTTACTTGTTAAAAGTTGTCTGTCTGTCATCCATCCCTACACCAAATAACTTTTAACAAGTAACAAAAATCGATGTATTGCGTATCAAAACCCCTACACTTACAGTGCGTGTTGGTTTAGTTATACAGTAAAACCTTACTTTGGTGTAGGTATTTAACCCTTGTATATCAGGTGTATACCTCTAGGAACTTATAAGGGGATGTTATTATTTTGCCCCCAACATTGTTAATGTTATATCATTTACTTACCCCGTTCTGTATATTCAGAAAAACTTCGAACTACAGTTGCAGATTGTCTAAGTGTAAACTGCACAGGATTACAGGAAAACATATTTATTAACCAATTTAATACAAATCATTATGAAAACAATTTATTATTGTATTGCCTGTTTTTTTATTGTGAGCATGAGCTTTTCACAGTTTCAACATTCTTACGGAACGGAAACGTCGGATATGGGTAGATCACTTACTCAGCTTAAAAAAGTAGAAAAAGGATATGTAATAGCGGGGTATACCGCCCGTAGTTATATTGGTAGTCTTGAAGCCACTTTAGTCAAGACCGACCTTGACGGAAATCAGATTTGGTCGCGTGTTTATGGAGGTGAGCGTCACGAATATTTCAATTCGGTTCGACAATCGAATTATTTCAGTCCTAATAATCCTGTAGCCTACGTTGCAGCAGGAATCACATATAGTTATGGGGCCGGACAAGGAGATGCGTTTCTCGTAGGCGTAGATACTAACGGCTTTCCTGTTTTCTCAAGAGTTTTTGGGGGAGAAAGACTAGATACCTTCCATTGTGTACAAAGTATCAAAGATGAAAATGGAAAACCAGGTTATATTATGGTTGGTGAAACCAGAAGTTATGGGAATGCATATCCAGGATCAAATATATATGTGGTAAAAACCGATTTTCAAGGAAACCTTACAGGAGCTACTGTAATTGGTGGCGAAGGAGACCAAAGAGGATTATCGATAGAACAAACACAAGATGGCGGATATGTTATTTCTGGGTCTACTACCAACAGAAGATGTGGCGGAAGTGGTGCTTTGACTAACCCCCCAACAGATCTTTTTGTAGTGAAGTTAAAACCAGATCTTAACCTTGAATGGAATAGAATACTTGGATATCCAGACGAACTAGACCCTACTATTGGTTACAGAAACGAAGCGACTTGTGTAAAGCAAAATAAGGATGGGGACTTCGTACTTACGGGATACACCAATAGCTTCGGAATTAATAATTCGCAAGATGCATTCTTATTGTACATGAGTAATGGAGGTAATTTTTTAGGAATGAAAACCTACGGAACCGAAAGAAGTGAATATGGATATGGCATTGAAGTCACCGAAGATACCTCTGGAAAACAGCTATATACGATAGTGGGATTGAATAATCTTTCTTCTACTCGTAAAGCGATGTTGTTTCAGACCGATAGTGGGGGTAACTTATTATGGGCTCGCAATTATGGTAGAAATGGAAGCGAAATAGGGATGGAGCTTGTAAGTGATGATTTTGATAAAGGTTTTGCCTTTACGGGATATACATCTTCTATTGGTGCTGGTGGTATAGACAAATACCTGGTAGAAACTACCGATACAGGTAAAACAGGAACACCTTGCGAAAAAGAAATAGATCTCAAAGAAATTAAACACGAACCATGTGTTACGCGCAGTGTACAGCAGATCTTTGTGGATGATTATAGAGAAATAAAGCATCCTGTAATTAAAGTTGAACTCAAAGAAGATATATGTGGCACGGCAAGTGGTTTCAGAACCGGAGAAATAAAAGCACTCCAAAAGAACCCAAAAGTAGAGTTGTTTCCCAATCCGGTGAATAACCTTTTAACAATCAGGACTGGTGAGGTATCAAGAATAATAGAAATGAAAATCTTTGATATGAAAGGAAAAGAGGTTGTTGGAGATGCTGATATAGGTCAAACAGGAGAAATTGTAATTTCTACAGAATCTTTAAATTCAGGGGTTTATATTGTAAAACTAACATCCGAAAATGGTAAAACCCAAATCCTTAAATTTCTAAAAAATTAGAAAAAGATGGGGGTTCAAACTATCAGAATTGGTATTAAACTGTCACTTCATGGAAACTGAAATGTGGCAGTTTTTTATTAACTCAAAATAAATACTTACTCATTTATAAATGCAACGCTATGCGCTACAACAATGGCGGCTGTTTCGGTGCGTAATCTTGTTTCGCCCAAAGTTACTGGCACAAACCCTGAAGATAATGCCAATTCAATTTCTTTTGTCGAGAAATCACCTTCGGGACCAATTAAGATAGTGGCATTGGTCTTTGGTTGAACCACATCTTTTAGAGATTGTTTTTTGGTTTCTTCGCAATGTGCAATTAATAACTGATCGTCATTTTTTTGTGCAATAAAGTCTGAGAACGAGATTGCAGGATTAAGTTGGGGTAAATAACATTGAAGTGATTGTTTCATGGCACTTTGCAGAATGCGCTCAAAACGTTCTTCTTTGACCACTTTTCGCTCACTATGGTCACAAATGATGGGTGTAATTTGATCAATACCTATTTCTGTTGCTTTCTCCAAAAACCATTCATAACGATCGTTCATTTTGGTTGGGGCTACGGCTAGGTGAAGGCTGTATGATTTGCGCGGTTGTGTTTCATGAGAATCTATAACCGCATGACATTGGGATGGATTAGAAAATGTAATCTTTGCAGTAAATAAAATACCTTTTCCATTGGTAATATATAAGATATCGCCTTCTTTTTTACGTAAAACTTTGGCAATATGCTTACTTTCCTCTCTTGAGAACTTTATTTCGGAGCTGGATTTGGTAAGTGTATGGTTATAGAATAATTGCATTTTTATTAGTATTGAGTAATCAGTAGGTAGTCGTTAGAAATTATAGAAGTTTTCAAAGTTTCAAAGTTTCAGCGTTTCAGAGTTTCAGAGTTTCAAAAACAATTTTTAAATTCCATCAACCATCAACCATCAACCATCAACCATCAATCAACTAAAACTTAGCTCTGGCTTTCGCTACTACATTAAGATCCGTAAATTCATTTTTCTGGAATTTTAAATATCCTACAATAGCAATCATAGCTGCATTATCTGTTGTATATTCAAACTTTGGAACATAGGTTTTCCAGCCGTATTTTTGCTCGCCTTCTTTCAAAGCTTTTCTAATGCCCGAATTTGCCGAGACTCCGCCGCCGATCGCAATGCGTTTAATACCAGATAGTTTGGAAGCTTTTTTTAACTTATCGATTAGTATATTGATGATGGTATATTGAAGCGAAGCACAAATATCATTACGGTTTTCTTCAATAAAATTGGGATTTTCTTTGACCATTTTCTGGATAAAATAAAGTACCGAAGTCTTAAGGCCACTAAAACTAAAATTAAGCTCACCTACCTTTGGTTTAGGAAACGGAAATGCCTTTGGATTCCCCAATTGAGCATATTTATCTATTAGTGGTCCGCCGGGATAGGGCAGTCCTAAGATCTTAGCACTTTTATCAAAAGCTTCTCCAACCGCATCGTCAATAGTTTCGCCAATAATTTCCATATCAAAATGATCATTTACTTTTACGATTTGTGTGTGTCCACCACTTATTGTCATTGCCAGAAAAGGAAATTCTGGTTTTTCAAATTCATCTTCCTCTATAAAATGAGCCAAAATATGAGCTTGCATATGATTTACATCAATCAATGGGATATCAAGAGCCAAAGCCAAAGACTTTGCAAACGATGTGCCAACCAGCAGAGATCCCATTAGACCGGGACCTTGTGTAAAAGCAATGGCACTTATATCTTTCTTGTCTATTCCTGTTTGTTTGATGGCCTGATCTATCACAGGAACGATGTTTTGCTGGTGAGCTCTCGAAGCAAGTTCGGGTACTACACCACCGTACAATTCATGAATTTTTTGTGAGGCTACAACATTTGATAAAACTTTTCCGTTGCATAATATAGCTGCAGAGGTATCATCACAGGAAGACTCAATACCTAGAATGTATATTTTTTGTGGGTTCATTATGAGGAAAAGGGCATAGAAATTGTTAATATTGTCTACAAAGTTAAAACAATAAAACGTATCAAAAAATTAAGGCAAATATTGTTGAGGATATTTCTTGTCCTTTTATCTCTTTCTGCGTTCTTAGTGGTCACGTTTTCTATACCTGGAGTTCAAACTTTTTTTGGAAAAAAGCTAACCAGTTATCTTAATTCAGAATATGGGGTTGATATCAATATTGATGGCATAGGATTTACCTATGCAGGAGATATAAAACTTAAAGAAGTTTTTGTAAGAGATCACCACCAAGATACGTTACTCTATGCTGCCAGTATCGAGTCATCGATTGGTAGTATGAGCGATGTAGTTAACAATAGACCAGAGTTAGGTAAGGTATCCATCGAAGAGCTAATATTTAAGATGAAAATCTACAAAGATGAAGATAGCGATAATCTAATGACATTTATCCGTAAGTTTGAAAGCGATAATACATCATCTTCCAGCCAAAGATTTCTCCTTACCACCCAAAATATTTCTATTAATAAGGGTACGTATAGTTTTAGTAATGAAAACCTAAAAAAACCTGATGTTGTTTACTACTACAATATTCTACTAGACGCAGAAAATCTAATGGTCGATGGCCCGGATGTATATTTAAATGTTAATAGCCTGGGATTTGATGATCGAAGAGGGCTTCGTATTTCCAAATTGCAAACATGTTTCTCTATTAAACCTGAAGAAATGCATTTTCAGGAATTAAGTATAGAAACTGCCGATTCCAAGATCGGGGGGGATATCCGATTTTCGTATGCCGTTGGAGGGTTAAGTGATTTTGAAAATAAAGTAAACATTAACGCGATTTTTAATCGCGCTACAGTTTCTACAAACGATCTGATCCCTTTTTATAAAGGTTTTGGAAGAAACCAAAGAATAAAAATGAGAAATACTTCGGTGCAAGGTAATCTCAATGATTTTAAAATCGTTAATGCCAATATTTATGGGCTGGATAGAACTACAGTAAAAGGGGATATCAGAATCCAAAATTCGGTATCTGACGCATCAAAATTTAAATTAGAAGGCGATTTTAAGAACCTTACTACCAATTATTATGATTTGATAAACCTAATGCCAAAAGTTTTAGGAAACTCTTTGCCAAAACAATTACATCAGTTTGGTAGTGTCATGGCAATTGGTAATGCCATTGTAACTACCAAAGCGGTAGATGTCGATATGGACTTCTTCTCTCAACTGGGTAAAATTAATGCCTTTGTATTGCTAGAAAATTTGGACGATATTAGTAAATCTACCTATAATGGAAATGTAATTTCTAGCAATTTTAATGTTGGTAAATTATTAGAACAACAAACCATAGGTAACGCTGCTTTTGATATTCATGTAGACGGAAGTGGTTTTACACTAGAAAGTCTAAATACAAAAATCGAAGGTGATATCAGCAAATTAGAAGTAAACGGATATTCTTATACAAATCTAAAGGCTATCGGAAATCTTAAAGATAGGGTTTTTGATGGTGATTTAAAATCCAGAGATCCCAATGCAAGATTTGTTTTTAAAGGAGTTGCCGATCTCTCTGAAGAAATTAATAATTATGATTTTGTAGCTAATGTAGATCACTTGGATCTCAACAAACTCAATATTTTTACTCGTGACAGCATAGCAGTACTTAATGGAGATGTGTATATGGATATGAAAGGTACAGGTCTTAATGATGCTTTTGGTACCATTTCGTTTGCAAAAACACTGTATGCCAATCAAAACGCAGGATATTATTTTGAAGATTTTGATATTACCTCAAGCTTTGATGAAAAAAGAGTTCGTACCATCACCATCAATAGTCCTGATATTATAGAAGGTAATGTAAAAGGTATTTTTAGATTCGAAAATGTATACGACCTCTTTAGAAATTCTATAGGAAGCCTGTATACTAATTTTGAAGCTACCGAAATTACGGATAATGAGTTTATGGAGTTTAACTTTAGTATCTACAATAAGATTGTAGATGTCTTTTTTCCAGAAATTCAATTTGCTCCAAATACCATTATCAAAGGAAAAGTACAAAGTAATGAATCAGAGTTTAAACTTACATTTAAATCTCCCTCGATTACTGCTTTTGGTAATTATATGGAAGATATAGACGTTCAGGTAGATAACAAAAATCCACTTTTTAACACCTATGTGGCTATAGATAGCATCAACTCAAAATATTATGATGCCTCAGAGTTTAGTTTGATTAATGTAACGCTAAAAGACACATTGTTCATGCGTTCTGAATTTAGAGGTGGGCGAAATAATGAGGATAACTTCAACCTTGAGTTTTACCATACGATAAACCAAGAAAACAACTCGGTGATAGGGTTTAGACAATCAGACTTTACCTACAAAGGGTATACCTGGTACGCGAATCGCGAAAAAAGTAAAGACAAAAACAAAGTAGTCTTTGATAATGATTTTAAAAGTATAGATATACAGTCGATCATACTTAATTATCAAGAAGAAGAAATCAAAATAAACGGAATTACCAGAGGTAAAGATTATAAAAACATAAAAGCCACATTCGATAATGTAGACCTTAACAAGATTACACCCAGGATCGATAGTTTAAACTTTGGGGGTAAAGTAGACGGAGAGTTGTCAATCTTGCAGGAGAACGGATTATATTTTCCAAATTCTACCATCGAGATAAGCGATTTATCGCTTAACCAAACAGATTTGGGAGTGCTCAAACTTAATGTGGCAGGAAATGCAGACCTAACCGAGTATACTATTAATACAAGACTGATTAACAATGAGAATCAAAAAACTTTGTCTGCCATTGGTGGTATTAACGTTTCCAAAGAAAACTCATCGATAGATGTTGATCTTGAGCTCGATAAGTTTGCTATTACAGAATTTGGTGCTCTTGGTGGTGTTGTGGTTTCTGATATCAGAGGATTTGTTTCTGGTGAGGCCAAAGTATCAGGAAATTATAAAAATCCGAATATCGATGGAATGTTGTATTTGGATCAGGTCGGACTTACTTTTCCATACCTTAATGTAGATTTGGATTTTGAGAACAATTCTCGCGTTGTATTAACCAAACAACGATTCGAATTTGATGACATTAATATTACCGATACCAAATACAGTACCGAAGGTATTCTTAAAGGATACATTGCTCATCGTCGGTTTTCAAAATGGGATCTGGGATTAGAGATTCTGGCCAAAGACCGCTTGCTGGTGCTTGATACCGAAGAAGATGAAGAATCCTTGTACTACGGAACGGGGTTTATAAGCGGCGAAGCCAAAATAACCGGACCCACCGATGGATTGGTGATCGATGTAAACGCTACTACCGAAGCAGGAACGGTTTTCAAGATTCCGCTAAATGAAACCGAATCTATTGGAGATAATTCGTATATCCACTTCTTGAGTCCCGAAGAAAAACGTGCCCGACTAGAAGGAAAAGAGATTGTGCTAGACGATATCAAAGGACTCGAACTTAATTTTGAATTGGATGTCACTGATAATGCCGAAGTAGAAATTGTAATCGATAAGAGTACAGGAAGCTCGCTTAAAGGACGTGGAGCAGGAACCTTGCTTATCGAGATCAATACCAATGGTAAGTTTAATATGTGGGGAGATTTTGTGGCATACGAAGGAACCTATAATTTTAGATACCGTGGCCTGGTAGAGAAAATATTTACGGTGCGCGATGGGGGTACCATCAACTGGGATGGAAGCCCTACACGTGCAGTTTTGGATCTTAGCGCCGTATATAAAACTGAAGCAAACCCAGCAATATTGCTGGAAAATGCGTCAATCAACCGTAAAATACCAGTAGCAGTGGTGGTAGATTTGCAAGGACAATTGATACAACCCGACATCAATTTTGATATAGAGTTTCCTAACCTTAGCTCGGTGGTCAAAAGTGAGCTGGATTATAAGCTAAGTGATCAGTCCAATAAAGATATTCAAGCTTTGTCTCTGGTGTCTTCCGGACAATTTTATAATGGTACCTTGAATACAGGTGCGATAACCGGGGGATTATTGGCCGAGAGGGCCTCTAGTCTTTTTAACGGGATCTTTTCTGATGAAGATGATAAATTTCAGGTAGGACTCAACTATGTGCAAGGAGTGCGTAACCTCGATCAGGAAGATGCCGATCAGTTTGGTCTCACACTTTCTACACAGATCAATAATCGAATCCTGATCAATGGTAGAGTAGGAGTGCCCATAGGTGGCGTTAGAGAATCTACAGTAGTAGGTGATGTTGAGGTCGAATATCTTTTTAATGAAGATGGTTCTTTAAGAGGAAAGATTTTTAACCGACAGGATGATATTCAGTTTATAGGAACTGCCAATCAGGGATACGAACAAGGAGTAGGGCTTTCATACTCGGTAGATTTTGATAATTTTAATGAGTTATACACCAAGATCTTCAAAAGCAAAAAAGTTAAAGATTCAATCATAAAACCTAAGGATACAGTAAAAATTGAACCTCCGGATTTTATTAACTTTACAGAGAAGAATAAGTAACAATTTGATCAATGGTTGATAGTTAATAATCAAGTGTTGATAAAGGGTTGTTTGTTTCTTTGTCATCCCGGTCTAGGCCGGGATCCACATGTTTTAATAACCAACTAAACGACAATACAATATGGCAAAAGAGATCAGAACGATTGGTGTAATGACCTCGGGAGGGGATTCTCCTGGAATGAATGCAGCAATTAGAGCAGTAGCCAGGGCTTGCGCTTATTATAATGTACGTTGTATCGGATTTTACAGAGGTTTTCAAGGGATGATCGAAGGGGATCATTGTCTTATGAATGCCCGAAGTGTACGTAACATTATTAGCCGCGGAGGAACTATCCTAAAATCTGCCAGATCCAAAGAGTTTAGAGCTTCCGCAGGAAGAAAAAAAGCCGCAGCACACCTCAAAGAAATAGGCGTGGATGCCATGGTATTGATTGGTGGTGATGGAACCTTTAGAGGAGGGCAAATTTTTAGCGAAGAATACGACATACCGGTCATTGGGGTTCCTGGTACCATCGATAATGATATTGCCGGTACGAATTTTACCATAGGATATGATACGGCACTCAATACCGTGATTGATGCCATCGATAAAATACGGGATACAGCCAGCTCACACGATCGCTTGTTTTTTATCGAAGTGATGGGGCGCGATGCCGGATTTATAGCATTAAATACCGGAGTAGGAGCCGGAGCCGAAGAGATCCTGATCCCAGAAGAAGATCTGGGGCTCGATCGATTGCTAGAGTCTCTAAAACGCAGCAAACGATCAGGGAAATCCTCGAGTATTGTGGTGGTAGGCGAGGGAGACAAAATCGGTAAAAATGTATACGAACTTGCAGACTATGTAACCGATAACCTGCCCGATTATGATGTAAGAGTAACCGTTTTGGGTCATATGCAACGTGGTGGTTCGCCCTCGTGTTTTGACAGAACTCTGGCGAGTAGACTGTGTGTAAAAGCAGTAGAGTTGTTATTGGATGGAGAAAAGAACGTGATGGTCGGACTTATTAATAACAAAGTAGCAGCTACAAGTTTTGACGAAGGGCTATCAGGAGATCACGCTATTAATAAAGAACTGCTGCGTATTTCTGATATACTTTCAACGTAAATTGGTTTATGGCCCATTGTCTATAGTCAATTGTCCATAAATCTTTTACTATAGACTATTAACAATTGACTAAATTATGACAATCGCAATCATCGCACACGATGGCAAAAAGGCCGAAATGGTTCAGTTTTTAAATGAACATGAAACGATACTACACTCAAAAAGTGTCAAGCTGATCGCTACTGGCACAACAGGTGAGAAAGCCACTAGGGCCGGTTTCGAAGTAATGCCGTATTTATCGGGACCACTGGGTGGTGATGCCCAAATCGCCTCCGACGTGGCCGAAAAAAAGGTGGATATGGTGATCTTTTTTAGAGATCCACTGGCCAAACACCCTCACGAACCCGACATCTCGATGCTCATGCGACTATGTGATGTGCACAACGTACCTCTTGCCACCAATCCCGCTACTGCAGAGTTGTTACTGAAAGGTTTATAGATTTTTTGAGAAAGATTTAGCAAACATTATACACTTATATATGATATTATGCCAGAAGTAAAACAATACCTTAACAGGGTGTCACTTATTTCCAATGATACCTTTGACCAGATCAATAGTATTCTTATTGAGAAAAAATATAGCAAAGGGACTTTTTTTGCGAAAACCGGCCGTATAGAAAATAAATTTGGAATTGTTTTACATGGTGTTTTAAGGGCATATATATCCAAAGATGACGGCACTCAATATACAAAGACTTTCTTTACTCCGATCTTTTTTAAAACTCCAATATCTTTTATAGGAGCGTTTTCATCCCTGGTAACCTGTACGGTTAATCGAGTGTTTATTGAAGCATTAACAGAAGTAAAGATATTAGAAGGAAAATACGAAGATTTGTTACATTTAATAAAAGAAAATAGAGAAGTTGCTGAATGGAACAGAAAACTCACAGAGATGTTTTTTATTGGAAAAGAACAACGGGAATTTGAATACTTTACATTGCAAGCAGAGGGTAGATATAAACTGTTTAGGGAAAGATATCCCGAATTAGAAACCTTGATTAATCAATATTATATAGCACAATTTATTGGTGTTACACCTACTCAGCTAAGCCGTATACGAAAGAAAATGTTTGCCACCCAATAATCGCTTTACATATGTATATAAGAAATAGTTGATATGAACTTATATTTGAAAAGTACAGTTAATTAAAATATAATCAAGATGAAGATAATTAGAATAGTATTGATTACTGCATTGGCACTTCTTACAGTAACACCCGGAAACGCACAAAGGAAGAAAAACAAGAAAAATAAAAAACATAAAATTACTGCACTGGCACTATACGACGGACCAGAACTCCCAAATGAACAACAAGTACGATTGATAAGTGAGACTGTGGGTAAGAAATATGCATATTTTATTGCTGTAAATGATAAGGATATACCCAATAAGAGTTTGATGAAGGGAGCTCAAGAGATTCTGTTGCTACCAGGAAAACATAAAATACAAATGCGATTTGTATCTAAAGGTCAAATTGCTATTCCTATCGAGCCTTTTGAAACATTTTCTTTTGAAGTAGGAAAAACCTATATAGTGAAGTTTGAACATACTCACGGAAAAGGCACTTACCTTGATAGTGCGGGAAACACACGAATACGGGTTTGGATTGAAGAAATGGGGCACGAAGATATATTAATAGAAAAAACCGTTAACGGATTTGGAAGAAGTGTTGAATAATCCAATAACGTTTTAATTTTCTCACTTACACCTTAGTATTACAATACCTAAAAAGTATAGGTGCCCAACAAAGCATCTTTTAAGCGATACACTGAGCCCTTCATCGATACTGAACAGGTTCTGTTATTGTACACTGAGCTCAAAACGAACACCGAGCGGAGTCGAGGTGTGAGTACAATGTCATTGCGAGCATAACGAAACAATCTGCCTGTAATGAAAAAACTACTTCGGTATAATACTTTCTTTTAAATAGAAAACGAGTGTATTCCCTCTTCGAGGAGGGCGAGGGAGGTATTTTTTTCGCAGGTATAAATTTTTTTCAAAAATTTTTCGTCGTACTTTTTTTAGTAATAGTAAGCCTTACAAGCCACCAATAGGGGAAAAATCTCCTGTATCTCTTACGGAAATCCGTAAACCTCTTTCAAATTAATTACTTAGATTCGTGATCTCTCACGCGCTTTTCATCGTTTTTTATTAGGCTTAGATTAAAACTTAATACTGTGGTTTTTCACAGAATTATGGTTTGAGTATACCATAATTTTAAAATATAATGGAAGTAATAGTAATACTAGTAATTGTTATTATACAATTATCTCTTAGTCATATAAATCTGCAACAATCATAATATTTTGAGGTTTTGTATTAAAACCTAACGCTCAATATGTGAATAATAAAGACTCGTTAAGCCTTTTCATATTATTACCTATCTTATTGACTTCAATGATCGCATATGGTCAAGAAAATATTGTGGAATTGACTGGCGCCGTTACAAGTCAAAATAATAGTGTCTCTAATATTTTGGTTGTCAATATAAATTCTAAAAAATCAACGATTACTAATATTAAAGGGGTTTTCAGTATTGAAGTTAAATCGCACGATACATTACAATTCTCTGCTGTTCATTATAGAACGAAAGAAATCATTATAATAGATGAAGTTTTGAATCAGAAGACAATCCTAGTTGATTTAGAAGAGAAAGTCGTCAATTTGGACGAAGTAGTAATTCTACGACATAATCTAACAGGTCAAGTCGCTCTCGATATAAAAGCATTTGATACTAAACCTGGTATTACTTCCTCATCTTTAGGGTTACCAAAAGCAAATATAAAAGTTAAGACCAAAAACGAGAGGCTACTTTTTGAGGCAGACGATGGAAAATTGATCAAATTTTATGGAGTTGCTGCAACCATAAATATTACTAAATTAATTAATAAGATTTCAGGAAGAACAAAAGAACTTAAAGATCGAATCTTACTTGATAAGTATATCAAAATTGAAAATAAAATAGATAATTTGTTTTCAAAAAAAGTATTATCCAAAGAACTAGGAATTCCTCAAATGAATATTGCTGATTTTCTTGACTTTTGCCTAAATCAACCTGATTTTTCTAAATTGCGGGACACTACAAATGCGTTACAAATTTTGGAATACTTTAAAAGCAAAAGTTATGAATACAAAAAAGCAAATGGATTAAATTGATAAGTTTATATCACGATTTTAAGAGAATTATAATTTAAATAAAACACGAGATAACAATTTGCTCTATATTGCATATGCCGCCTTCGGCAGGCATACTAAACATATAAGAGTCGTTGTCTGAACCAAAGTATACTAATAGAATGAATAGAACACTGATTTTGGTTCTCATATTTCCTTTTTTTCTTGGATGTAAAACTTCAAAACCTTTAGTGAAGTTTTCTGATATGTTGTGGACTTCAAGTTTGAACCCTTCTTACAACAAAATTGCTGTTGGTGGAAATAACGGAGCTTTAAGTATATTATCAACCGATGATTTAAATATTGTAAAGACGTATGAGTTGCCAAACACTATTACAAAAGTTGAATGGCATCCAACCGAAAATCTATTAGCAGTTATTCGACAATGGAATGACGAGAGTAGTTCTGATGACAGTCAAGCAAAACTAATTGACACAAAATCAGGTAAAACAATAGAACTTGATAACTATGGAGGACGAGGGTTAGGATGGAGTAAAGATGGAAAATATTTGGCAATTGGTGATGGTATTGGAATTGTTAGTGTTTTCAATGTAAAAGGAGAATTAGTTAAACGAATAAAAACGGAACAAAAAGCCATTACAGGATTAAGCTGGCATCCTCACAACTATAAAATTGCTACTGTAGGAAGCCATATTGAAATCATAAGTCTTGAGAATGATGACAAAAAGCAAATAATGCCAAGAGATATAGAAATTCTGATGTTAAGTGTTGAGTGGCATCCTTCAGGTAATATGTTCGCCACAGGAGATTATGGGAATTCGGATATCAATTATCCCCCACTTCTACAATTTTGGGATTCTAATGGAACGAAATTGAAAGATATTGAAGGTAGTGAATCCGAAATTAGAAACTTAAAATGGTTAAATAATGGAAAGAACCTTTTAACTGCAAGTGATAGAATTAGAATGTGGGATGAAGAGGGAGAAATAATAAAATCGAGTAAAAAAGAAAGTCTGTTCTGGGGACTTGTTATTAACGAAAAAAATCAAAATGTAATTGCAACCACCGAATATGGAGATATCTTTACATTTGATAAAAAACTTCAAATAATAAAGACAACCAGTTTAAAAAGATAATGGCTACAGACAAAATCAGTGATTGTTGCGCAACCCAAAATTTTCAAGAAATCATATATTTCCAACAAAAAAGTAACAAAATCAATAAGTGTTACATAAACCAATAGCAATAAAAAAATAAAAAAGGTAAGATATTGTACGATAGGGAACGTACTAAAATAAAATACGATATTGCAATCTTATAATTAACCGGGAAAACAAAAAACAACCATCATGAACAGAGAAGAACAATTACAATTTTGCAGGATCTGCAAAAACCAAAAGTTTGATATGAAACAAGGGATCATCTGTGGTCTTAGGAATGCCGTAGCCGATTTTGAGGATACGTGCCCTTCGTTTGAAGAGGATACCGCACTCAAAGAAAAAGAAGCCACTACAATGGCTGCCAGAAATGTATATGATAGCGAGGTAAGCAAGGGTACACGCTTTGCCAATCGTTTGATTGACTATATATTTATCTTAGTTTTTGGTTTTGTGATCGGTATTGTATGGGCATTGGTGTCCCCTGATACGGTATCTGTCCTAGAGGAAGGAGGACGATTAATGGATTATGTGTTTGGGATAATTATTGGGATGATCTATTACACCCTTTTTGAGATGATCACATCTAGAACCTTGGGTAAATTAATTACCGGCACCAAAGTGGTAGATGAAGAGGGCAATACACCCGATGCTGGTACGATTTTAGTGCGTAGCCTTTGTCGTTACATACCTTTTGATGCATTTTCGTTTTTGGGAGACGGCCCGGGATGGCACGATACCTTGTCAAAGACGAGGGTAGTAAAGGCATGATATAACGTGAGTTTGATATAATTTAAATTTAAAATCTGTTTTTTTATAAACTTGATAAGTTCCTTCTCCCTCTGGGAGAAGGCTAGGATGAGGGTTTTTCATAGTGGTCACCCTCACCTTAATCCTCTCCCAGAGGGAGAGGAAACTCCATATGTTTATTAATAACTGCTTAATACAGATTTTAAATTTAAATTATACCAAACTCAACTTACCATAGCCCATTTCTCCTATTTTTAAGAAATCGACAACAAGTTGGTGAGCTGGATAGTGGTATCTTTAGGAACAGCAACCTATTAAAACCACACATCATGCAAATTATTCCGCTATTACTCAAAGAGCTAGAAGACGAGGTTACCATCTTACGAAAATTTTTAGTGCAAGTACCCACCGATAAATTGAACTGGAGACCACACGAAAAAAGTATGTCGATGCAAATGCTGGCGGTTCACCTGGCCGAAATACCGGCCTGGGTTGATATGGCACTGACCACCACCGAATTGGATTTTGCCAAAACTCCGTATGAGCCAACCCCGGTAAAAAATACCAAAGAGTTGTTGGATGTATTAGAGGAATCTTTCAAGAAAGGGAAAACAACCCTGAGTAACGCTAGAGAAGAAGATTTACTTCCAAATTGGACCATGCGTAGCGGGGATCAGGTGTTTCAGGTGTTTACCAAATACGAAGTGATTCGGCATGCATTGGGGCAGATGATTCACCACAGAGCACAATTGGGTGTGTATTTCAGGTTATTAGAAATTGCTGTTCCGCCTTCCTTCGGTCCAACGGCCGATGTTCAGATGATGTGAACAGATAATATTCCTTCTAATTATTAAAAATCTGGGCATCTACGATTTCGGTAAGATTAGCGGCTACTTCGTAATACATTTTAAAAGCGCCGTCGACCCGGTCGGCATCGGTAATGTCTGGAAATCGCTGATAGCTGGTTCCCATTCCCGGAGGCCAGGCAACCGATTCTGCTTGCACCGCTATATTTTGATTTTTGATACCAATAGCTGTGATTTTAAACCCATTGGTCTTACCATCATTTTTCTTAGCTATAATATACGTTGCTTTTTGGATCTTACCTGTATCAGGATTTAACTTGGCGATGATTGACACTTTTGGTCCACCACCAGTACCATAATTTCGCTGGTATACATTAGAGAAAGCACCATCCTCGACCTCTTGGGTAGTGATATAGGTAGAATTGTTGCTTCCGCCTACAACAGTAAATACCACCCAGGGGATATTATTACTATCAATCAGAATCATCTTAGTTCTTCCGTCGACTTCAGATTTTTCATGTTCGACGTACCACAACGTTTCGCCGGCAGAATTTTTCTTTCGTATATAAGGATCCTGATTAATAGAAGAAACCTGATTGAAACCTACTTCATAGGTGTTGCCATCACTATCTGTAGCCGTTGTAGCACTGGTAAAGTCTATGTTTTCGAGATTAGGGTTTTCGTTACCACCATTATTTCCTTCGTTTTCAGAGTCATCCGAAGAGCAACTTAGGGCAAAGATCAATATAGAGCAATAAAAAATCGATCTTCTCAGGTAGCAAAAAGATCGATTAATGTAAATTAAATACGTCATTTCGCTTATAGGTTTAAGTAGTATATAAACGAAAAAAAGACGATTTTATTTTTTAACTTTTAAACTTATGGCCAAACCACCACCTGGTGCCAAATTAAATGTCTTTTTTGTGGTACTATTGATGGTCTGTTTTTCGATGGTAATGCTCGTAGGATTGTCATCCCAATGGGCATCGTTTCCATCTTTATAAACGACTATTTCGTATTCTTTGTCTTTTTCAAGGAAATCAAAATTGATTGTGATTTGTCGTTTATTTTCGTCGGTAATGCTCCCCACAAACCAGTTTCCGGTTTCTCGCTCTTGTCTGGCTATAGTTACAAAGTCTCCAACTTCTCCATGAAGTACTTTGGTCTGTTCCCAATCTACGCCAACATCACGTATAAATTGAAAAGCAAGTTGATCTTTATAATGTTCTAATAGATCACAGGCCATCTGTATTGGGCTGTAAATAACAACATACAATGCCAATTGATGTGCTAGGGTAGTGTTTACCTGGTTATTGGCTTTATAGGGATCTAATTTTATATTGAACACCCCTGGGGTGAAATCAATAGGCCCTGCCAGCATTCTGGTAAAGGCTACAGTAGGAAGATGATCAGGAGGGTTGCCACCATCGGGAGACCAGGCATTAAATTCTTGTCCGCGCAGTCCTTCGCGAGAGATTGCATTTGGGTAGGTGCGACGTATCCCTGTTGGTTTTATAGGTTCGTGAGCATTGATGGCTACCTTATGTTTTGCCGCCGTTTTGAGTGCTCTGCGATAATGATTTACCATCCATTGACCATGATGGTATTCTCCTTTTGGGATAATTTTACCCACATATCCCGTTTTTACAGACCTAATATCATACTTGTTCATAAGCGCATAGGCACTGTCCATTTGCTTATCATAAGTTCTGGGTGCCGATGAGGTTTCGTGATGCATAATAATCTGTATGCCATTATCTTTGGCATATTTTGCAACTTCCTCGAGGTCATAATCAGGATATGGCGTTACAAAATCAAACACTCCTTCGCGGTCCTCAAAACCGATCCAATGTTCCCATCCGGTATTCCATCCTTCAACCAGTACGCCACCAATGTTATTTTGTGCTGCAAAATCAATATGGGCCTTTGTATTTTCTGTGGTGGCACCGTGCTTTCCACTTTTAAGATCCCAACTGGATTTGTCGAGGTGCATTTCCCACCAGATGCCAACATATTTCATAGGCGTAAACCAATCTACATCTCCCAGTTTGTTGGGCTCATTAAGGTTTACAATAAGATTTGATTCGATAAGGCCGGCTGCATCTTCACTAATCTGAATGGTTCTCCATGGTGTTTTAAAAGGTAGGGTACGCTTTACTTTATATCCTGTAATATCAGAACCTACCAGGCCACTGGTCATCATTAGGTTTTCTTTATCGATGCGTAAGGTCATGCCCGAATAATCTGTAAGGTTGGCTTCATGGAAACTAAGATGAAGTCCATCTGCGGTGCGCATGGTTACCGGAGTATTGACCGAATTTTCTGGAATACTGGTTTGAGCCAATGCTTTATGACCACGTTTTGAAATCGCATCGATAGCTGTAAAATCAGATTCTGTATATAGGTGTTCATAGATGTCCCAATCACCAGGAATCCACCAGGTTTTATGATTGCTAGTAAGATTAAACTGGCTATTTTCATCAAGAATTATTACCTCGTTTAAGCTAGGTTGCTCTGGGAATTCATACCTAAAGGCGGCTCCGTCATCATACGCCCTAAAATATAGTGTAAGCAAACGATTAGGTGTCTTAGTTTCTTGAAGTTTAATGGTAATTTCATTGTATTGATTCTTTACTGTACGTTGCTCGCCCTAGGGCATTTCCCAGTTTTCATCAAATGACGTAGCAGATGCATCAATAACTTTGAATCCCTTCTGAAGCGGAGTGTGATCTTTGAGTATAAAACCAACAGTTGAAGTGTCAATTACTGTAGCCCCTTTGTATTTTATAAGGTAAAAAGGAGTGCCATTGTCGTGCAAATCAAAATTGATAGAAATTTGTTCTGATGGAGAAGAAACTGTGGTTTCAAAAACGGTTTCCTCTTGCTTGCACCCGATTACCATTAGGGCGATGATACTGAAAAATATAAAGTTTTTAAGACAATTCATAGTGTGGTGTTTATGATCAATAAAAGTGTTGTTATTGCATATCAAATATACATTCTATTTTTTATAAGAAGCAAAAGAAGGATTGCGATCAAATAGCAATACAGAAATAGAAAAAGGGTTTTTTTTGAGGTTTTTTCTGCTGCCATTTCAAGCATACCAATTAAGGCATTCGGTATGCTTGAAATAACAAAAAGATAGCATTAATTACATCACAGCAAGTACAGAAATCTCGACATTTACAAACTTGGGTAGTGCGGCTACGGCTACTGTCTCTCTTGCTGGGGCGATATCTTCATTAAAATAACTACCATATACCTCGTTTACCTGAGCAAAATTATTCATATTGCTCAAGAAAATGGTCGTTTTAATGACATTCTCGAAGGACATACCAACTTCTTCTAGAATTGCTTTTAGGTTTTGCATTACCTGCTCAGTTTCTTTTTTAATGTCATCAAGAACTAATTCTCCGTTTTCAGGATTAATTGCTATTTGTCCAGAGGTATATAAAGTGTTTCCATTAAGTATAGCTTGACTATAAGGACCTATAGGAGCAGGCGCTTTGATTGTTGTGATGATTTTTTTCATGTGAAAGTATATTTATTCCCTTCAAAAATAGGCAAAACTATGCACTTTAGTGCATTTCCTTTTCAGGTTCTAAAAATGCCATGTGAGATGTTACTTTCAGTTAGCAGTTTACAGGTACTGAAACTGTAATATGCGCATGTGTTTGTTATTGCCCAAAGGGTCAGAACCTCAAACTTACAATTGCCTATCAGGTTCTCGTCTTTTGTCCCACTTAATATCACTAAGTACCGAGGATTTTATCCCAATGAAGAAGTTCCAGGATGTTCGATCACTAAATGGAATCCAGTTAAAGTTCATTCTCCAACTCTCTAGATCTCGTTGAAACCTTAGATTTGTAAATGTAAACCCAGGATTTGCAAAATCATATCCCGATGACACGCCAACAGACCATCTAGGGGCAATTTCGATATCACCAGAAAACTGAAGTGAATGAGAGGATATGGTATTTTGCCTGGCATTATTACTATAATTAACATTGTAGGATAGCCGCAAGGTCCAGGGTATTTTATAGCTATAATCTTTAGTATCGGGATCTATTTCTTTACTCCGATCTCTGTCAAAAGAACGGTCGTCACCAAAATCGGTAACACCGCCAAAAAGATCATCGGGTCGGCCCTCGTTCCTGAAATTTTGATTTTTTAGAGGGTCTTCGATGACTTTCCCTTTTTCAAAGTCCTCACTGGAGAATGAATACCCAAAATTGGCACTGGCTCTGGTAAGCCTAAACAGGCTTCCTCCGTTTTCAATATTCCAGACATCGATTTTGCGATTATTATTGTCCAGAGCATACGGATCTAATGTGGCGTTGAAATTGATGTCCAGTTTGTTTTGAATGATAGGAATGTTTCCGGTAACAGATAGCGGACTTAACTTCAAAGAATCTCCAGCAATGTTATATGCCGTACTAAAATTTAAGTTGTTTAGCAATATGACTTTTTTGGGTTCTGTAGCTGTGGTATCTTTATCAGTTACTTTCATTTCTAGGTTATTACTTAGTGAAAAACCTATGCTACTTGAGAAAACATTACCCGGAGCACCAAAAAAACCACCTTCAAACCTGGAGTATTCAAATTCAGATTCATTAATTTCAGTAGTGGGATCGTCTGGTTCTGGGTTTTCAAAACGTTCATAAAACTCATCAAATGCAGGATTGATGCTGTAGCTTATCGATGGTCGCATTGTATGCCTGATGGCTTGTATTTTCTTACCTTTTTTGAAATTGAAAGTCCCATAAATAGTTGTTCCTAAGCTTGTAGAAAAATTATAAGTACGAAACGAGTCAAACCCCTGAATGGTATCACGTACTACGGCCCCGGCACCATCATTAGCATCGGGATCATAATCTTGTTTGATAGTTTCAAAAACCCAATTTTCCTGATAATTTGTTCCGGCTGTGGCACTTAAATACTTGAAAATCTTGAAATTTGTACTTACAGGAATCGAATGCTGCATCCCAATAGTAGCTCCTTCAAACATTTCTGCAGAAAAAAGATCATCGTCGGTGGTAACTATTCTGCTTTCGCCCCTAAAATTATATTGTGTATTGATGTTTTGGATAATTCCTTTTTTAACACCAACTTTTGGTGCAAATGGAAATACCCTGGATACACTTGCATTCATATTTGGTAATGACATATTCACGATACCCGTATTGGTATTTGAGTTATGCGTAGCGGCCAGGTTAACATTTACCTGGGGATCACCAGGAAATGTTTTTGAGTAGGATACCGAAGAACTAATCTGGTTATTTAAGAAATTACCGGTATTTAACTGGTTGGTAGATTGCTGAAAGAAATCACTACTACCAAAGTTAACCGAAGCAGAAAAACGAGAATTTGGATTTGATTTGGCATCCTGGCTATGGGTCCATTGTATGTTATAGGTTGTTCTTTGAGAAAAATCAGGAAAACCTCGCTCACTAGTTAGGTTGTTCTCATAGCGAAATCTTAGATTACCTCTAAACTTATATCGAAGTGCGTAGGCAGATTCTAAGGCTAGGGTATAACTTCCATTAGTATAATAATCCCCTAGAATTGTCAAATCAACATAATCGCTCATCGCAAAATAATACCCTCCGTTTTGCAGAAAATATCCACGATTGTTTTCTTCTCCAGGATTAGGGATAATAAATCCAGAGGTTCTATCTTCACTAAGCGGAAAATATCCAAAAGGCAACCCTAATGGAGTAGGAACATCTGCAATAAACATATTTACCAACCCTGTTACAATCTTCTTCTTGGGTACAAATTTGATACGTCTGGCATAGAAATAGTAATCAGGATCTTCAATATTTTCAGAGGTAGTAAACTTTACATTTTGCATATAAATAACAGAGTCATTTTCACGTTTTGAGATCTCATTTTTGATCTTAAATCCGTTTTGCTCGGTTCTAGAGTTATATATTAACGCCTTTTCTGTGTCAAAATTAAATCGAATAGAATCAGGTTCTACTACATTTTGTGCTTGTTTAAAAACAGGAGTTTGTGTGTATTCTCCCAAAGAATCCTTAATCCCATAGGCATAGACTTCATTTTTTTCGTTGTCAACAACAATATGTCCGGCATTAATTTGCATATCACCATAGATGATTTCGGCTTCATTATAGAGATACATTTTGTTTTCTCTACGACTTAGTCTCATATAATCTGTTGCCTTGTAGTCCACCTTGTCAGTCAGGAATTGAGGTTCTGCAAGTGTGTCTTGTAGGGTAGTATCCTGTGCCTCTTCACTTAAAAGCTCTTCGGGATTGATACTTAATTTTTTTGTGGTGTCAACCAATGTAGAGTCTTTTTCTACAGGAATTGGTACCTCTGTAGTCTTATTTGTTTCTTGTGCTGTAATTTGACAAATACAAAAAAGTGAAAAACTTAGTGAATAAAGTATGTATCGTACCGTTGTTTGCAATGGTTTAAATCCTATTTTTGTATAACTATGGCTTAGTTTTTGAAGTGCCAAAATTACATATATTTTTGATGCTTAGATTGTAATTGGTAAAAAAATAAAAAATTATGTCATAAGTATGCCCCTAAAAGCGTTTAAACAATAGGGAGATAGAAATGTTTTTTTGGTTCATAACGTGATAGTTCTAAAGGTTTGTTATTAAATACTGAAACAAAAACAGAATGTTTCAAGTATTGTATAAAATTATTTTTATTAATGAAACGGAATATAGTATATAGTATTTTTCTAGGAGGTTTAATTTTTATCTTATTTGGATTTCAATTACCCAAAACGTCACAAGTAGAAAAAAAGTTTGTGGTGGTTTTGGATGCTGGACATGGAGGCCATGATTCTGGTAACAGAGGAAATGGATATAAAGAAAAGGAGATTGCGCTTAATGTGGTTTTAGCGATTGGTGCTGTACTTGAAAAAGACCCAAGATTTGAAGTCGTATATACTAGAAAAACAGATGAGTTTATAGAGTTGCATGAACGAGGAAAAATTGCTAACAAAGCAAATGCAGATCTTTTTGTATCGGTGCACTGTAATTCGCACCGCTCACAAGCCTATGGTACAGAAACATTTGTGCTGGGATTACATGCCAATGATGAAAATTTTAATGTCGCCAAAAACGAAAACTCAGTAATCTTGTTAGAGGATAATTATGAAGCCAACTATGATGGATTTGATCCCAACTCACCAGAATCTATAATTGGGCTAACTTTGATGCAAGAAGAATATCTTGATCAAAGCCTTACACTAGCAAGTTTTGTGCAAAATCGGTTTAAGAAGTCTTTAGAGCGAAAGAGTAGAGGAGTAAAACAAGCCGGATTTGTAGTATTACATCAAACTTACATGCCAAGTGTTCTTATAGAACTAGGTTTCCTGACTAATAATGGTGAAGGAAAATACTTGAACTCGAAAAATGGGCAGGAACAAATGGCAAAATCAATAACCACGTCTATTGTTGATTATAAAGAAAGTCTTGATGCAATTTATTATGTAGCAAAACCAAAAACCCCTGAAGTTGTAAATGTTACGGCTCAGATGGATGGAGATAAGGTATATGAAGATGTGATTTTTAAAGTGCAAATTGCTGCGGGATCTACCGATATTGAGCTCGAACCTTTTAATTTTAATGGCTTGGATCAATTATCAAGGATCAAAGCAGGAGATTTGTATAAGTATTACTTCGGAAGTACCTCAAACTATACATTAATACAAGAATTAAGAGAAATTGCCGTTGGAAAAGGATTTGACTCTAGTTTTGTAGTGGCTTTTCGTAATAATGAATCGATTCCGTTAACAGAAGCGCTAAAAGCTAACACATCTTCAAACTAATCTTAATAAATACAAAGAATTCCTTAAAGAATAATCAGTAGAAATGTATTTTTTATTCTAAATTTGTCAACTAAAATTTAATCTATTTTGAAATTTACTCGAGAAGTCAAGACCGGAATATTAGCACTATGTGCAATAGCTCTTTTAGTTTTTGGATATAGCTTTTTAAAAGGAAAAAACCTTCTTGAAAATGATAGAACATTTTATGCCGTCTATGATAATGTAGAAGGCCTGATACCTTCTTCTCCTGTAACGATAAATGGTTTGGTTGTAGGGCAGGTAGTAGCTATACGTTTTGCTGACGTAAAAGGTAATTTGGTGGTCGAATTTAATGTGGATAGTGAGTTCTCTTTTTCAAAGAATAGTGAAGCCAAAGTATATGGTGGCGGATTAATAGGAGGAAAATCCTTGGCTATTGCCCCAAAATACGAACAAGGACTAGAAGCAAAAGACGGCGATACATTGCCTGGCAGAATAGAAGCAGGTTTACTCGAATTGGTAAATGACAGACTAACACCTTTGCAAGAAAAACTGGAAGCTGCAATTACAGATGCAGATACCTTATTAACCTCTGTTAATGGAATTTTAAATATAGATAACCAAAATAATTTGAATTCGATTTTTAAGGATTTGAGTATTGGCGTTAAACAATTTAAAGGAACCTCTATTAGACTAAATAATTTGTTAGCAAATAATGAAGAAAAGTTAAATAAAGCTTTCGCTAATGCAGACGAAATTTCAACTAAACTTAACAAAGTTTCAGATTCTCTTTCTCAAATTAATGTTAAGCAAATTGGAAAAGAACTAGAAACGGTATTAGCTAATTTTGAAAAAATATCAAAAGATCTCAATAATGGTAAAGGAACAGCTGGTAAGTTGTTAAAAGACGAGAAGTTATATACCAATTTAGAGAGAACAAGTAAACAACTGGAATTACTACTTCAGGATCTACGATTAAACCCTAAACGATACGTTCATATTTCTGTTTTTGGAAAGAAAAATGCGCCATACGAAAAACCAACAGACTCAATAAACTAAAAACTATGCAATACCTACCTAATATCTTATTTGTAATTGCTCTGGTGGCTGGAATTGGATATTTTATAAAGAATATCCGTAAAGTCATTCGCAATATTCGTCTGGGTAAAGATATAGACAGATCAGACAATAAAGGGGAACGATTTAAGAATATGGCTATGATTGCCCTAGGACAGTCCAAAATGGTAAGAAGGCCGATAGCTGGAATATTGCATGTTGTAGTATACCTTGGTTTTATTATAATTAATCTTGAAGTTTTAGAAATTATCATAGATGGTATCTTTGGTACGCATAGAATTTTTGCGTTCATGGGTGGCTTTTATGACTTTTTAATAACATCGTTTGAAATTTTGGCGTTATTGGTATTGGTTAGTGTTGTTATATTTTGGATTCGTCGAAATGTAATTAATATAAGACGTTTCAAAACCTTAAAAGGATGGCCCAAAAATGACGGGAATATTATTTTATATTTTGAGGTGGTTCTAATGACATTGTTTTTAACAATGAATGCAGCTGATTTACAATTACAAGAATTAGGAGCAGATCATTATATTAAGGCAGGATCGTATCCTGTAAGCCAGTTTATAGCTCCACTTTTTAACGGGATGTCTGAAGGAAGTTTGATATTGATCGAAAGAGGAGCCTGGTGGTTACATATTCTTGGGATACTGGTTTTTCTGAATTACTTGTATTTTTCAAAGCATTTGCACATTCTTTTGGCATTTCCGAATACATATTACGGGGATTTAAAACCTCAAGGAGAGTTTGATAACCTGGAAGCAGTAACCAAAGAGGTGCAATTAATGATGGATCCAAGTGCAGATCCTTTTGCAGCTCCTGCAGAAGATGAATCAGAAGGAGAACCAGAAAAATTTGGAGCATCTGATGTCATGGATCTTAACTGGGCACAATTGCTTAATGCATATACCTGCACAGAATGTGGGCGTTGTACTAGTGAATGTCCTGCAAACCAAACAGGTAAAATATTGTCCCCTCGTAAGATCATGATGGACACCAGAGATCGCCTTAAAGAGGTAGGGGATAACATAGATAAAAATGGCAGTTTTGTTGATGATGGAAAGCAATTGCTCAACGATTATATTACACCCGAAGAATTATGGGCGTGTACCAGTTGTAATGCTTGTGTAGAAGCATGCCCTGTAAGTATTAGTCCGTTATCAATTATTATGGATATGAGAAGGTATTTGGTGATGGAGCAAAGTGCTGCACCATCGGACCTTAATAATATGATGTCTAATATTGAAAATAATGGAGCTCCATGGCCATTTAACCAAATGGATCGATTAAACTGGAGTAATGAATAGTGAATGAATAGTAAAATTAACCTAAAACATTAACCAAGTAAAAACCATAAAAAATTAAGAGAAAGTAAACGTTATGAAGAAGGAAGAAGTAGAAAAATTATTGCACGACAAGGTAGAAGCAGGAGAACACATAAGCCCTGTGTTACCAGAAGGGATTAAAAATTATCTTATCGATATCGATGGTACCATCACCGAAGATGTACCTAATGAAGAACCAGAACGAATGGTGACTTGTATACCATTTCCAGATGCCTTGGTTACTTTAAATAAATGGTTTGACGAAGGGCATGTGATCTGTTTTTTCACATCTAGAACCGAAGACCATAGAGAAGTGACAGAAGCATGGTTAAAGGAACATGGTTTTAAATATCATAGCCTTTTAATGGGGAAACCAAGAGGAGGAAATTACCATTGGATTGATAATCACCTGGTAAAAGCTACGCGTTATACAGGTAAATTTACCGAATTGGTAGAAAGAGTGGTAACTATAGAGGTTTTTGATGATGGAAAACACGATTAATTAAAGGGTCTTACTACCTTTAAATTATAAAATTAAGAAATATAAAGTATTGCGTATGAGTGAGACTATAAAGGTGCCAACCATGGCAGAGTATATGGCAGAAGGCAAAAGACCCGAGGTTTTGTTTTGGGTAGGTTGTGCCGGTAGTTTTGATGACAGAGCCAAAAAAATAACAAAGGCTTTTGTAAAACTGCTTCATAATGCTAATGTAGACTTTGCTGTATTGGGTACAGAAGAAAGTTGTACCGGGGATCCTGCAAAAAGAGCAGGTAATGAATTTTTGTTTCAAATGCAGGCAGTTACCAATATTGAGGTAATGAATGCATACGAAATTAAAAAAGTGGTTACTGCTTGTCCTCATTGTTTTAATACTTTGAAAAATGAATATCCTTCTTTGGGTGGAGATTATGAAGTAATGCACCATACCCAATTCCTTAAATCTCTTTTGGATGAAGGTAAACTTAAAGTAGAAGGAGGTAAGTTTAAAGGGAAAAGAATTACATTTCACGATCCTTGTTATTTGGGTCGTGCAAATAATGTTTATGAAGCGCCAAGAGATTTACTCAAAAAATTAGAAGTTGAGCTTATCGAGATGAAACGTTGCAAACGCAACGGTTTATGTTGTGGTGCAGGAGGAGCACAAATGTTTAAAGAACCAGAACCCGGTAACAAAGATATAAATGTCGAAAGAACCGAAGATGCGCTTGAAACAAAGCCTGATATCATAGCAGCTGGATGCCCGTTTTGCAATACCATGATGACCGACGGTGTAAAAAGTAAAGAGAAAGAAGATAGTATTGAAGTGATGGATGTTGCAGAACTTATTGCAAATGCTCAGGATTTATAGTTTTTTCTTAGTGAACTCATTTTGACTTTTTGTGTTTAACCGAAAATGAGCTAAAATTTAACCAAATGAGGCACTTTTTGAAAGTAATAGCAGCGCTACGGGTAAGAAAAGTAACGAAATATGGGTGAATTTTAGTCATTTTTTAGGAAATAGAAAAGTCAAAATGAGTTCAGTCATATACAATTTAATGAGAGTTAATATGTTGTTCATATTAACTCTTTTTTATAGAAGTAAATAGTAATAGTTTTTGTTACTTTAGTAACAAGTAAAAAGAATAGCAAATGTTGGTAGATTTTAATGACCTTCCTGAAATATCCAGAGTTTGGATTTATCAAGCAAATAGGTCATTTTCTTTGGAAGAATTAGAGGAGATAAAACAAAAATTAGATACATTTCTAACCCAATGGACGGCTCATGGTGCTGATCTTAAGGCAGGCTATGATATTAAGTATAAAAGATTTATAACCATTGGTTTGGATCAAGGGGTCAATGCAGCTTCTGGATGTTCTATCGATGCTTCTGTCCATTTTATTCTGGAATTAGAACAAGAATACAAGGTTGATTTAATGGATAAAATGAATGTGTCTTTCAAGCAAGGAGAATTTGTGGCCTATAAAACCCTGGCAGATTTCAAGAAAATGGCAAAAAATAAAGCAGTATCCCCAAATACTATCGTTTTTAATAACCTGGTAACTAATATTGCTGAATATCGAACTAATTGGGAAGTGCCGGCAAAGGAGAGTTGGCACAACCGTTTTTTAAACTAAATTTTTCGTGTGGCATATAATTAAAAAGTACATTTCTTTCATAATTTTCTTTGTAACCCTTGGTATGTATGCCCAACAAGAGAGTCCCTTGTTTATCGAGGACTACGAATCTCAAAAGCGTTGGGTAGATAGTGTTTATAATACCATGACATTAAAAGAGAAAGTCGGTCAATTGTTTATGGTTGATGTATTCTCTTCAAAACCCCAAAAGGATACTGATAAAATAAAACAGTTAATTAAAGAATACCATGTTGGAGGTGTAATTTTTTCTAAAGGTGGCCCAAAACGACAAGCAAAACTCACTAACCAATACCAGGCATTGTCCAAGGTTCCATTATTAATTGGGATGGATGCAGAATGGGGATTGGCAATGCGATTGGATTCTACCCAAGCATTTCCTTGGAATATGACTTTGGGCGCTATTCAAAATAATGATTTAATAGAAGAAACAGGAAGGCAAATAGGTAGGCACTGTAAACGGTTGGGAGTTCATATTAATTTTGCCCCTGTGGTAGATATCAATACAAATCCCAATAACCCTATTATTGGCAACCGATCTTTTGGAGAGGATAAAGAAGAAGTGACTCAAAAATCGCTTGCTTTTATGCAAGGAATGCAAAAAGAAGGCATAATGGCCAGTGCTAAGCATTTTCCTGGTCATGGAGATACCGATAGCGACTCTCATAAAACACTGCCTACTATAAGTTTTGATGCTAAACGAATAGATAGTGTAGAGCTTTACCCATATCGAAAACTTATTGATGAAGGACTCTCTAGTATAATGGTGGCCCATCTTAATATCCCTAGTTTAGAACCCAGATCTGGATATCCTTCTTCAATCTCAAAGAAAGTAGTTTCTTCTCTGCTTCAGGATAGCTTGAAGTTTAATGGTTTGATTATTACCGATGCATTAAATATGAAGGGTGCTTCAGATTTTAAAAGTGCAGGAGATATTGATGTGGAAGCTTTTTTGGCAGGTAATGATATCTTGTTGATGTCTGAAGATGTTCCACTGGCCTCTCAAAAGATCATTTCGGCCTATTATTCAAAAATTATTACCGAAGAGCGTTTGGCCAATTCGGTTAGAAAAATTTTATTAGCAAAATATAAGGTAGGACTCCATAACTATAAGCCGGTAGAACTTTTGTATTTGCATGAAGAGCTGAATAGTGTTAAAAATAAAGTCCTGCATCATGAATTGGTAGAAAATTCGCTTACTGTCATAAAAAATGCTAGGGCAACATTGCCAGTAAAGAATCTGGATCTCAAAAAAATAGCTTACGTTTCGTTAGGAGACGATTCGGGAGAAGCTTTTTATGAACAACTTAGTAAATATACTCAAGTCGATTGGGTAAAGGCAAATCAACTAAGCGATATGATTACGCAATTACGTGACTATAACTATGTGATTGTAGGTTTTCATAAATCGGATAGCTCTCCTTGGAAAGACTATAAATTTACCGACAAAGAATTAGTATGGTTGTATGAAATTGGAAGGCTCAACACGACCGTTCTAAGTATTTTTGCAAGGCCTTATGCCATGTTGGATATGCTTACAACTGCAAATTTTGAAAGCATTGTAATGGCCTATCAGAATAGTGTTGTTGCACAACAAAAAACTGCTCAGCTACTTTTTGGAGCCATTGAAGCAAAAGGGAAGCTTCCGGTAAGCTTAGGAGAAGATTTTCCTAGAGGAACAGGCAATGAAACCAGAACTTTAAAAAGATTAACCTATGGATTACCAGAAAGTGTAGGGGTAAATTCTTATAGGCTTAGAAGAATAGATTCTATAGTTGATCGTACTTTAAAAGAGAAAATGACTCCGGGTTTGCAATTAATTGTGGCACGAAAAGGGAAAGTGATCTTTAATAAAAATTATGGATATCATACCTATAACAAAGTACGCAAAGTGAAAGGGTCTGATGTCTATGATCTTGCATCGTTAACCAAGATATTGGCAACACTACCGCTTACTATTGAATTAAAGGATAAAGGAATAATTTCTTTGGATACGCGGGTTGGAGATATGCTACCTTCTTTTAAAGATTCTAATAAAGAACATATTACGGTAAGATCTATGCTGTCACATTATGCAAAACTAAGGGCATGGATTCCTTTTTATCTAAAAACCCTGGATACCATTACCCAAAACCCGGATAGAAAATATTACAGAAATAACTTTTCAAAGGAATTTAATATAGAAGTTACCAATAATCTTTATCTGCGAAGTGATATGAGAGATTCTATGATGTTAAGATTACGGGATAGTGAACTACGTAAAAAACTAAGGTATAAATACAGTGATTTGCCATATTATCTTTTAAAAGCATTTATAGAAAATCACTATGGCGGTACACTGAATGCTCTTGCAAAACAACATTTTTATAAGCCTTTGGGAGCAAATAATACTTCGTATTTGCCTCTGAAAAAATTCAAAAAGAAAAGGATTGTTCCAACAGAAAATGATCAAGCTTTTAGAAATGAGATTGTGCATGGATACGTTCATGACCAAGGAGCGGCTATGTTTGGTGGAATTGGCGGGCATGCTGGTTTATTTGCAAATGCTAATGATGTTACTAAGATAATGCAGATGTATCTTAATGGAGGGTATTATGGAGGGAAACAATATTTTAAAAGTCAAACGCTCGAAGAGTTTAATACCTGTTATTATTGCCATAACGATGTACGTAGGGGAGTTGGTTTTGATAAACCACAATTAGGAGATATAGGGCCAACTTGCGGATGTATATCCATGACAAGCTTTGGACATAGTGGTTTTACAGGAACTTTTACTTGGGCCGATCCCGAAGAAGAAATTGTTTACGTTTTCCTGAGTAATCGTACATTTCCCGATTCTGCGAATCGAAAATTGATTTCTAACGATATTAGATCAGAAATACAAAGAGTTATTTATGAAGCCATAGATTATTGATTTCTTGTTTGATGTTTATTATGATTTCTAAAAATTAAAATTATGAAAGTTGAGATTTCTAAAAATGGTCCGGTTTTTTCCCGTATTGTAGCCGGATGTATGAACTGGGGTACATGGGGAGCTAATTTAGCTGTTAACCAAGTTCAAAAACTTATAGAAGATTGTATGGCTATTAATGTAACTACCTTTGATCATGCAGATATTTACGGCCACTACACCACCGAAGAATTATTTGGTAATGCAATCAAAGGTAAATCATCACTACGAGATAAGATGCAGCTAGTGACAAAGTGTGGTATTAAATTGGAGTCATCAAATCGACCAAAAAATCAGATCAAATCTTACAATATATCGGCAGATTATATGACCAAATCGGTTGAACAATCCTTGAATAATTTACAAACTGATTATATAGATCTTCTTTTGATTCATAGACCAAGCCCATTACTAAATCCCGAAGAAATAGCAGAGGTTATTTCAAAATTAAAGGATCAGGGCAAAGTTTTACATTTTGGGGTTTCTAATTTTACCACGACACAGTTTGATATGCTACATAGTTTTATTCCTTTGCAAACTAATCAGGTAGAAATATCGCCCTTACATTTAGAACCATTTGTAGATGGCACTTTGGATCAATGTATAACAAAGAGCGTTAAACCTATGGGATATTCTACCTTGGCTGGAGGAAGGTTTTTTGCCAAAGAACCTGAAGAACGAGTTGCAAGTATTAATGTTGTTGTTGATCAATTGGCAAAGCAATATGAAGCCACAGCAGACCAAATACTAACCTCGTGGATTATCAAACATCCTTCTGGTATTTTGCCAATAATAGGTTCTACAAAAATAGACCGAATTTATTCTGCTATACAATCTTTAAAAATAGAAATCACAGATGAAGAGTGGTTTATGATATGGGAGGCTTCCACAGGAGAAGAAGTGGCTTAAAAATCTGTTTTTAAATGACGTTAGTAGTTAAAAGTTATGCGTTAAAAGTTCTCTGTTGTCTATCCCTACACCAAATAACTTTTAACAAGTAACAAAAAGCAATGTACTCCGTGCCAAAACCCCTGTACTTGCAGTGCAAGGTGGTTTTAGTGATTATTGGTTGTAAGTGTTTGATTTCTATTGATTTCGCTTTTATTTTTTATGGGTTTACAGCAAAATGTTAATGTTAAATTACTTGTAAATTGCATTACTCGGATGGTTTTTTGTTATATTTAATCGATCGGACTCTTAAACGTACATACAATTTTTTTTAAAATTGTTAATCGTAAACCTAATATACCTCACACAAAGAAAACTCCCTAACATTAATTTCCCCCTAACCAATGAGTAACTATAGATTAACGCTTTTCGGATTGGTAGTGTCTGTTTTTATCTATTTTTCTATTGTATTTTTAGAACTTGATTTATTTGAACAATTTGTAGCTTTTTTGGCTCGCTTGGAAACGTATGAAATCGATGAAATGATCATTCCTTTTTTGATCTTTGTTGTATTTCTATTCACAGATACTTTAAGAAACAACTGGAAAGTTCAAATGGAAAACGAAAAATTGAATATTTATAAAGCAATGCTCTCATCTAGTCATCATATTTTAAATAATTTTATCTATCAAATGGATATTTTTAAACTAACGGCAGAAGATACTCCTGGGTTTGATGCTAAAGTTTTATCTTTTTATGAAGACATTATTAGCAACGCATCTCATCAGATTAATTCTCTTAGTAATCTTACTACTATAGATGAATTTTCGATTAGAACATCTGTAATGAAGGATTAAACAACGAATTTATTTTTTAAAGAAACTAAATACAGAACCTCCATATTTTCGTGAATTAATGAAGTATGGAGACTGTTCTAATGTTGTATGTTTGGAATGTTCGATTATTAGAGTTCCTCCGTCATGTAGTAATTCTTTTTCAAAAACTAATTTTGAAATCTTTAAAAATTGTAGAGGTTCAAAATCATAAGGAGGATCGGCAAAGATAACATCTACTTTTCGGTTTACTTTTTCCAGATAACTATAAACATCACTTTTTATAGTTTCGATAGTAAAGTCCAGTTCTGTTGCAACACTTTTAATATATCCCATACAAGCATAATGAGCGTCAACTGCAGTGATGTCATTTGTTCCTCTCGAAGCAAACTCATAACTAATATTACCTGTTCCTGAAAAAAGATCAAGTACAGATATATGCGAAAAATTATACTGATTGTTTAGCATGTTAAATAACCCTTCTTTTGCCATATCTGTCGTGGGTCGAACAGGCAGCTTTTTTGGAGCTGTAAGCCTCTTTCCTTTATATTTCCCTGAAATAATACGCATGCTAGAAATGACTTAATAAAACAAAATGGTGGTGCGGCTCAATTCTTTTCATATCCTTTGCCAATATGTATTTTTGTTCGTGATGACCAAAATCTATATTTCTTATATATCTATTCGCAAGATCAAAATACCTACTATCTTTTTGAATGTCTCCCAAAAAAATAAGTCCAAAGTTCTCTGGATTAAGTTTGAGCTGCTCTACAGTAAATAATAGATAATATAAAAAATCTTCTCTTGTTTCGTGATTAAAAGTATTTACTAATATTAATTTTCCTTTATTTATTACTATTAAATCAAACGACTTTTCATTCATATTGGCAAAAACCGTAACGCTATCACTGTTTTTTTCCTGAGACAATAAAGAACCGATTAAGATTGTGCTCGAATGCTTATACGTGAATGATCCAAAAGTGTCAAAAAAGAAATTGTTAATATTAGTATAGGGAACATATACAGTAACCATATCATGCTGGTTCAATTCATCATATGCAATAAAATCATTTTCGAGGACCTTTATATTGTACTTGAGATATTCTTTTAAAATATTTGGATCAAATAAAGCATTAGGAACAAGAGTGTAGAGATCATTCTGATAGATAACTTCTACTGTTTTAAAGTTGTTTTTTAGGGTTGGGGTAGTGTCAAAAATGTGTTTGATTTTGCCAAGGACTTGTTCTGGCGTAAGTTGGATGCCAAAATTATCTTTCACTATAGCAGTTATTTGACGGTTGTTGTCTATAGTGCAAAAAGAAAGTCCATTCAGGCTAACCTGAATGGACAATGTATTTGATATCGTACTTATATTATTGGTCGTTTGCTCCATAAGTTAATGGCCAGTTACCAGAAGTTTTTACTTCAGTCATCGAACCTACAGAAAGGAAAGGTCCATTAACTCCATCAACAGATACTACTTCTTTTTCCTGGGATAATAAATCTTTATCTAAATCACTTAAAAGAACATCCTTAGCTACTTTTACTTCAAAAACGGCAATTCTTAGGTCATTTTTATTGATATAACCAGCATTCATTTCAAAATTTGCATCAACATCTTTAAGAGGTATTTTTATCATGGTCTTATGTCTTCCTGTTTTAAACAAAGAATCTTTTATTGAAGCATAACCAAGCGTGTCTACCACTACAGTATCTTTTGGTTCGTCAATTTTAAGAATCTTATTAAATCGAATAAAACTAGAATCTCTTCGTTGAGTAAGAGTAAACTTTGCAGTGTCTATAAATGATATTAACTTTTCAGGATCTTTTTCAAATCTTCCAGTAACAGATCTATGCGCTAATTGCGCTTTACGGATATCTCTAAGATTTTCAACGGCCTTTGCATATCTGGCCTCTTTTATTTCATTGAATCTTACAGGTCCCATAACAGATTCGTATACCAAGTATCCCAAAAAACCTATCACTGCCCACAGAACTAATTGAATAACAATTTTCATTTTATGATTTAACTTTAAACATTAGTGTATACGCAAATCTACAATTTTTTTTTAATCGTAAAAGTTTATTGCCAAAAAATCATCCCTATCTTTGATTTATTAACGAAAGTATCAATGCAATATTTGACAATTTGATGAAGGAAAAAGAGTTTTATGGATTATTAAAGAAGGATTTTCCTTTTGAACCAACATTAAAACAGGATATAGTGCTACAGAAATTGTCTCATTTTATTTTGGAAGGATCAAAGGACGCTCTTTTTCTTTTGAAAGGGTATGCCGGCACTGGGAAAACTACCCTAATAGGAACTCTTGTTAAGAATTTATCGAAAGCAAAATTGAGCGTTGTACTTTTGGCGCCTACAGGAAGAGCAGCAAAGGTGATAAGTAGTTATTCAGGTCGACAGGCGCAAACCATTCATAAAAATATTTATTATCCAAAGAAAAATAAGACGGGAGGTTTGGCTTTTCAGCTGAAGCAAAATAAGTCTCGTAATACAATTTTTATTATAGATGAAGCTTCAATGATTCCGGATACACCAAGCGATAGTAAATTGTTTGAGAATGGTTCTTTGCTTGATGACTTAATGATGCATGTGTATTCTGGTCATAATTGTAAGATTCTTTTTATTGGTGATACGGCACAATTGCCACCGGTACGGCTAGAGGTAAGTCCTGCTTTAAATGCAGACAATCTATCTTTGGGATTTAATAAAGAGGTAGTGCAGATAGAGTTGGATGAAGTAGTAAGACAGGCTGAGGGTAGTGGGATTTTAATGAATGCAACAATTATAAGGAAACTCCTTAATGATGGTTTTTATGATTCATTTCGATTTCAAATTTCCGGGTATTCAGATATTGTTCGATTTTTAGATGGACATGAAATTATAGAAGCTTTAAATGATGCGTATGCTAGTTCTGGACACGAAGAATCTGTAATTATTCTTCGATCTAATAAGCGAGCAAATGTTTATAATCAACAAATCAGGTCCAGGATACTTTTTCAGGAAGAAGAACTTTCTGCTGGCGACTATTTGATGGTTGTAAAAAATAACTATTTCTGGTTAAACAATAAAAGTGAAGCAGGATTCATTGCTAATGGTGATATTATTAAAATTCTTGAAATATTCTCGATAAAGGAGCTGTACGATTTTCGATTTGCAGAGGTAAAAGTAAGCATGGTCGATTATCCAGATCAACAACCTTTTGAAACAGTTTTATTATTAGATACATTAACCTCAGAAACGCCTTCGTTATCCTATGAGGAATCAAATAAACTGTATCAAGAAATCATGAAAGATTTTGAGGAAGAAAGATCAAAATATAAGAAGTTTTTAAAAGTTAAAAATAACAAGTATTTTAACAGTCTTCAGGTTAAGTTTTCATACGCAATTACTTGTCATAAATCTCAGGGAGGGCAGTGGGATAAGGTTTTTATAGAACAACCGTATCTTTCTGATGGAATTACAAAAGATTACCTGCGGTGGCTTTATACAGCCATAACCAGAGCGAAGAAAAAATTATATTTGATAGGATTCAAAAATGACTTTTTTACTGAGAATTAGTATCATTAAGTGTTTTATTTGATATTATTTAAGATATTTTTAAGATAAAAAAGCGAAAGTAAAGATGTATGTTGGCAAGAAAATTGGTTTAAAAAAGTTAATTTTGCAAATACAGAAAAGCAACAAACTTTGAACAAAAATACTTTAAAAATTATCGCAATGATACCTGCGAGATATGCTGCAACGCGATTTCCTGGTAAATTGATGCAAGATCTTGGTGGAAAAACTGTAATTAGGCGTACATATGAGGCCACAGTTGATTCAGGGCTTTTTGAGTCTGTGTACGTCGTAACAGATAGTGATATAATATATCAAGAAATTATCGCTCATGGGGGTAAGGCCATTATGAGTAAGAATGAACATAGTTGCGGTAGTGATAGAATTGCTGAAGCTGTTGAAGACATGGACGTTGATATTGTTGTTAATGTGCAGGGGGATGAACCGTTTACCGATAGAGAAAGTCTGGAAAAGGTTTTAAATGTATTCTATGAGGATGATTCGGATCGTATAGATTTAGCAAGCCTGATGACCCCTATAAGTGATTGGGATGATATCATGAATCCTAATAGTGTTAAAGTAATTGTAGATGAAAATAATTATGCCCTATATTTTTCTCGCGCACCAATTCCTTATCCGCGGGATAAAGAGTTAGAGTATACGTACCATAAACATAAAGGCGTATATGCTTTTAGAAAACAAGCCATTTTAGATTTTTATAACCTCCCCATGCGTTCTTTAGAAGCTTCAGAAAAAATAGAGTGCATTAGATATCTCGAATATGGCAAAAATATTAAAATGATAGAAACGCAACACGAAGGTGTTGAAATCGATACCCCGGAAGATTTAGAAAGAGCAAAGAAAATAATTAATAAAGAAGATATTTTGAGTACAAAATATATAGCTACCACTTCCGAAGTGTATACGTCTAATCATAGAAATTTCCCGATGGTGCCTAAAGTAGTTTTTGGGAAAGGGTCATTTAATCAAATAGGGAACATTATATCATGTGAACGTAAAGGTGTTGCTCCATTTATTTATTTGATAGATAGTGTTTTTGAAAATAAAACTTCTCTTATAGAGAATAGAATACCTTTGTCTTCTACCGATGAAATAATTTATGTATCTACCGTTGAAGAACCAAAAACTTCTCAGGTAGATGACATTGTTTCTAAATTAAAAAGAAAGTATCAATATGTTCCTAGTGGAATAATAGGAATTGGAGGAGGTTCAATTTTAGATTTGTGTAAAGCAGTTGCAATTATGCTTACTAATCCGGGCAGTGCTGTGGATTATCAAGGTTGGGATTTGGTTAAGAACAAGGCCGTTTTTCATGTAGGTGTTCCTACTATTTCGGGTACCGGGGCAGAGGTCTCTAGAACAACCGTGCTTACAGGACCCGAACGTAAATTAGGAATCAATTCTGATTTTACTCCATTTGATCAAGTTATTTTGGATCCGGAGCTTGTTAAAGACGTCCCGAAAGACCAATGGTTTTATACTGGTATGGATTGTTATATCCATTGTGTAGAATCTCTTGATGGTACGTATTTAAATGCATTTAGCCAAAGTTATGGAGAAAAGGCATTGGATCTATGCAAAGAAATCTTTATAGGCAATGGTTTAAGCAAAGAAGAAGCTGATGCGAAGTTAATGATGGCTTCCTGGCATGGGGGAATGAGTATTGCTTATTCTCAAGTGGGCGTAGCTCATGCAATGAGCTATGGATTAGCTTATGTTTTGGGTATAAAACATGGAATTGGTAATTGTATTGTATTTGATAAATTAGAAAAATACTATCCAGAAGGTGTTGCAGTATTTAAAAAAATGAAAGATTATCATAGTATTAATCTTCCAGATAATATTTGTGCAAACATAACCGAGGATCAGTTAAATACAATGACTACCGTTGCCCTAAGTCTTGAGCCTTTATGGGAAAATGCATTGGGTGTTGATTGGAGAACACAAGTGAACCCCAGTACGCTAAAAAAGATCTATCGATCTTTATAATATTTTTTTAAAATCTCGCTATTACAACTCATTTTTATGAAACTTCTTTATTCTTTTATTTATCATAACATCTTGGGTTGGAAAATGATAGGGGATTTCAGTAAAAATAGGGTAAATAAGTGCGTTGTTATTGCTGTGCCTCATACGAGTTGGCATGATTTTTATATCGGATTATTAATTCGGAAGATTGATGGTGTTCGAATACATTTTATGGCAAAAAAAGAATTGTTCAAATGGCCTTTGGGATGGTATCTTAAAAAAGTAGGTGGTATCCCTTTGGATAGAACTCCTGGTCAAAATAAAGTTGAAGCCATAGCAAAATCATTCGAAGAAAGAGATGAGTTACGTCTTACCATTGCACCAGAAGGCACGCGCAAAAAAGTCTCTGAGTGGAAAACGGGTTTTTACCATATCGCAAAAGCAGCAAAAGTTCCTATTATTATGGTCACTTTTGACTTTGGGAAGAAACAGAATAAGATTTCAGAACCTTTTTACCCTACAGATAACATGGAAAAAGATATGAAATTTATGTATGATTTCTTTAAGGGAGTAAAGGGAAAAATACCAAAATATAGTTTTAATGTAGATTAAAACTTACGAGTTTTCTCCTCTTTTATTTTTTCTTCTTGTTTTTCTTTGACATTTCCTCCTCCAAAAATTAATTCGGTACTGGTAAATGTCGTTCCAAAAGTTCTGGCAGCATAATACACCTGAGATATAGCGCTTTCTACTTGTTGATTAGTGAGTTCTTTTAATGGGTGGATATACACCGACCATAAAATTCCATTAGAAATAGCATATTTTACATCTAATGCAGAATGAAAATTAGCGGTCATTGAATCTAGTAATAGGTCCTTGTCTAGATTGTCTGATTCTGTAATGGGGGAAATGATCCTCATTCTATTATTTTGCTCATCGGTAACGCAAAGCATTGGTATTTCTTTGTATATAAATTTCCAATTACCTTTAGTACCTCCAAGGGTATCTGCATGTTTCTGAATAATTTCTTGTATTGTATCATTATTCATATTTTGGGCATAGGAGAAATATCCTAAAGAAAAAAGAAGTAGTATTAGTAATTTTTTCATGCTTTGAATTTTATGAAGTGAATTAAACTTTTTTCAATTCGTTATAAAAATGTCTTTTTTTACTCAATTTTTGTCTTTTTCTTACTTAGTAGCGCAGCTATGAAATACGAAAAACACTTAGATTGATCAAAAACCACTTGCAAGCGCATTAACTGACTCCTTTTGTGCGTGGTCCTCTGATAGAATAAAAAAGTTTAAACTTACTTCTATATGTAGTCGATTAGATATACTAAACATAACAAAAAAAGAGCTTAGTATTACTAAACCCTTTTTGAGATAATAGCCAAGAAACCATTACTTATGGTTGTGGTTGTTCTACAATTTTAAATTTACGATTGTATTCTAGAGTAACTACTTTATCATTTTTCAAAGTAACGTTGGCAGAAATATCATAGCTGTCTTCTCCAATTTCGGAAACAATAACTTGACCGACTTTTCCTTTTGGTTGGTCTACGTTATCTATTGATAATTCACCAGATTCTAAATAAAAAGTCGGTTCTGCTGGTGCTGGGTTTACATAGTTAAATGTGCCTGGTCTAAATGAAAAGTTACTAGTTCCTTCATTAGGCGATAATCATACTAAAACAACGAAATATTCTTTTCCGTCTTGAGCACCAGTAAATAGGAAATTATATGTATAATAAGTGTCTTCAACGATGCTTCCAAAATCTTCAATAATTACCGAATTAATTGAGACGTTATTTTCATCAAATGAGATGAAATTATCATTTTCTTGAGAGTTAGTATCATCATCACTCGAGCATGAAGATAAAATTGAAGTAAACGCAAGAACAAATAAATAAATTAGGTTTTGATTGTATTTTTAGGTTTATAAATTGGAGGGCGAAAATATTAAAAATAAAGAGGTCTGAAAAGTAACTTTCTCTGTCATTTCGAGTACTTCGACTTTGCTCAGTATAAACTAGGAGTCGAGAAATAATAACCTTTGGTTTTCAATACATTTCGACTCTGCTAATGTGACAGGATCGTAAATAATATACTTTTCAGACCTTTTAAAGTGATTTATGATTATTGCTATTTATCCTTCAGAAGAAGACTCTTCCATGGTATGATATACGTTTTGTACATCATCATCTTCTTCAATTTTTTCTAATAACTTTTCTACATCAGCGGCTTGCTCTGGAGTTAATTTTTTGGTAACCTGGGGGATGCGTTCAAAACCAGATGATAAAATCTCAATATTTCGGCTTTCGAGCTCTTTTTGTAAAGCGCCAAAACTTCCAAAAGGTGCATAAATTAAAATTCCATCGTCATCCTGAAATACCTCTTCTGCGCCAAAATCTATAAACTCAAGTTCTAGCTCTTCTGGATCAATACCTTCACTATTTATTCTAAAGTTACAGGTGTGATCAAACATAAATTCTACAGATCCCGAAGTACCTAAATTTCCATCACATTTATTAAAATAAGATCGAATATTGGCTACAGTTCTATTGTTGTTGTCTGTTGCAGTTTCTACTAATATGGCGATACCATGAGGAGCATATCCTTCAAAAAGCACTTCTTTATACTCTCCTTGTTCTTTATCTGAAGCCTTTTTGATTGCTCTTTCAATATTATCTTTAGGCATGTTTACAGACTTCGCATTTTGTATAACAGCTCTTAAACGAGAGTTTGAAGCCGGATCTGGACCACCTTCTTTTACAGCCATTACAATGTCTTTGCCTATTCTTGTAAACGCCTTGGCCATAGCAGACCAACGTTTCATTTTACGTGCTTTTCTAAATTCGAAAGCTCTTCCCATATGCTAATTTTAAAATCTAAATACAAACATAAGTAGAAAGGAAGTTTTTGGCAAATGTTTGTGTGGCATCCATTCAAAAATGAGAATATGATTTTTTGTTCTTTACAAATTATTCCCCTTGGATAATATCTTCGATTGTTTTGGCAAGATTAAAATCATTTTCAGTAACTCCACCAGCATCGTGTGTAGAAAGACTAATTTGCAGTTTATTGTATACGTTGGACCAATCGGGATGGTGTTGCTGTAATTCAGCTTCAAATGCGATACGCGTCATTACTGAAAAGGCATCTTTAAAATCATTAAATTCAAAAGTAGTATGGATTGCATTTTCGTAATACTCCCAACCATCAATATCTTTTAATCGTTCTTGTATTTCAGATTCTGATAATTTTTTCATTTCAAGTGATTGTTTTATTCATTATAATCCTAGTTCTTCTCTTAAAACCTGATCTTTGTTGCTGTTCTTACCCCAATAGGCAGATTTGATTTGCTTTATTTTGGTAGCCTTTGTTGTGAGTTCTTTGGCATTTGGTCCAAAACCACTTTTAAAAGTCTCTGTCCATCCCTCAATTTCGTACGGAAAAGAACTGTTAAAGGTTATACTAATACTTCTGTTTAGCTTTGGGTATTCGACAGTATAAATGTTTGTACTACCTTCATTTTTGAGAGAGGTTTTTGCAGCATAAGCTTTTATTTCTTTATGCCGTAATCGGGTATATTCAAAAGAAGGAATGATTTTAATGTCTCCTTGCGGAAGATCATCTGGATTGATACGTATTTTGGTCCAGAGCTCATTTTCCAGAATAGCTTTATCCAAAGAAAACTCTTGATCGGCCTCATTCTGAAAGTAGGAGTGAGATATAATCTCGAATTTTTTTCGATTATTTAATTGTGCATATACGTGCCCACACCATTCTTGCATAGAACTGGATACTTTTACAGCATGTTGATTATCTGAAACCGGATAAAAGGTGCTCTGCATAATCGAATAGGGATAAATGCCAGTATTGAATTTTTTGGTAGCATTTAACTTTAGTACGGGTATATTATTAGGGTTTTGTCCATCTGCTTTTACTTGTTCTTTTGGTAAAAAATCTTCGGTTACATAAATGAGTACAGCTTTGCCTTTTCTTACCTCTCCGTAACGGGCTTGTTCTAGCTGATAAGATGAGATTTCAGCATTACCGGCATACCAATATTTTTTAAAAGCTTCAGAAAGTTTTTTTGGTGATTTTTTATTGTTTTCAGTTGAAGTATCTATAATTTTACTAGACTCATCTGCTTTGATATTGCTACAAGCGATAATCACTAGAACACATAAAATCCCGAATAGTATGATTAACTTTTTCATAGTTACGTTTGTTAATTTACTTACATCGCAAATTACAATAAACCTATGATGTGGCAAGAGAAGTTAACGTTTCATAAACAAGATGGGTAGGTAGTCCCATAACATTAAAATAGCTTCCTTCTATTGTTGTAATTCCGATAAAACCGATCCATTCTTGTATTCCGTATGCTCCAGCTTTATCCAATGGTTGATACGTATCTACATAATATGTAATCTCTTCTGTAGTAAGTTTTTTAAATGTAACTTTTGTAGTATGGTTAACTACTTTTACTTGTTTATTTGTTCTAAAACAAACTGAAGTAATAACCGTATGTGTGTCATTAGATAACGAAGCAATCATTTGTTTGGCTTCGTCAAGATTTTTTGGCTTACCCAGGGCTTTGTTTTTATGCCATACAATTGTATCGCTGGTAATTAATATAGCATTCGATTTTAGATCGGTGAAGGCTTTAGCTTTTAACTGTGCCAGATAATCTGAAATTTCTTCTGCTTCAAGATGATCCGGATAGACCTCTTCTATCTCTTTTACCTGTATTGTAAAATCTAGATCTAGATCTTTAAAAAACTGCTGCCTTCTAGGGGATCCTGAGGCAAGAATTATGGTGTGATCTTTTAGTATCTCTTTCAGCATGATTTATTTCAGAATAAATTGATAAAATAACAAAGATATCGAAGCGGTAAACAAGATAACTTTTAAGATTAGTTTTAGGTGAATAATATGTTTATCCGATGCTGCAGTAAAACTTCTGATCATAAAGTATAGAAGAGGAGCTATAAGTAATACTAATATAAAAATAACGGCTTGGGTATTAGAAAAAAGGTAGGTGTATATATAAAAAAATACAGCGGCAATTGGGATTAATGCTGTGGCACCAATTAATTTAATCGTTCGGCTTTTTCCAAAAACTATAGGAATGGTTTTAAGTCCAATATTGTGACCTCTATCTATCGTTAAACAATCTTTCACTAGTTCCCTAAGAGTAATTATAATAAAGGCAAATATCGAATAGTCAAGAATAATAGAGAATATTACGGTCTGTGATTCTCTGTTTTTTTCAGTAATGGCCGGAAGGAGATCAAAAATTCCAACAACGATCAAACTTAAAGCGGCCAATATACCAATAACAATATTTTTGACCCCTACTATTTCTTTTAGATACGAAGCGTAAATATAGAAGATACCCGAAACGAGAACAAATAGAGCTGCAAATCCAGGTTTCCCAATAAGATTAGATAGATAAAAACCTATAAGAACCCCAATTGCATTGAAGATAATGAATAATCTATTGGCAGATGTTTCGGTGATAGAGGCATACAGTAAAACTCGCCCTTCTTGATTATAAATAGCTATAATGATGTTGCCTGCTGCAGCAATACAAATAGTGGCAATGACGAGCAATGCCATGCCAAAATCGCTAAGTGTGATGGCTACTCCAAAAGGTTCAAAAAGTCCATATTTAACACAAAGTTGTGCAAAAGCAATTAGCACCAGGTTGTCATATTGTATTAGCTTCAGGTAGTGTAGCATAGGTGATAGGTTGATTAGTGAACAAATATAATTAATCTGATCTTTTATTATGATGCGTTAATTATTCAAAAATTGTTTGCCTATTCTTGTTATTGAAAAATGCTTTATCGATGGTGATAGGGCTCATTTTTTAATATGGTGAAACCTCTATACAATTGTTCGATAAAAAATAATCGAATCATTTGGTGAGAAAATGTCATTTTGGATAATGATACTTTACCATTGGCCCGACTATACACTTCAGGACTGAAACCATAAGGCCCTCCGATCACAAAAACCAATTGTTTTACACCACTATTCATATGTTTTTGTAAAAAATCAGAAAAACCAATAGAGTTATATTGTTTTCCATTTTCATCTAATAAAATTAAAGAATCGGAATTTTCAACTTTATTTAAAATTAATTTCCCTTCTTTTTCTTTTTGTTGAACCTCACTTAAGTTTTTAGCATTTTTTATATCCGGAATGACCTCAAGATTAAATTTGATATAATGTCCTAACCTCTTGATGTAGATATTGATAAGATCTTCAAGTTGTTTATTATCTGTCTTGCCAATTACCAGTAGTTTGATGTTCATATTCGATAATAATTAGTTCTATCCTCGCTTCAAAAAAGGTGAATTTTATACTTAATCTTTGTAGTAAATAGAAATACCTTTTATTTCATACTTCGTACTTCCGACTTCTTTTTTTACATTAGCAAAAATAACCATTCAATATGATTAGTGAAGTCCAATTCAATATAGAAATTGATTTGATCATTGCCAACGCCATTCGCGAAGATGTGGGAGATGGAGATCACAGTTCGTTGGCATGTATTCCTGAGAATGCAACTGGAAAAGCAAAACTTTTGGTAAAAGATGAAGGTGTTTTAGCCGGAGTTGAATTCGCCAAGAAAGTATTTAATTATGTAGATTCAGAAATGGTGGTCGATGTGCAACTAGAAGATGGGTCTTTGGTTAAACATGGGGATATAGCTTTTTATGTGTCTGGGAGTTCACAATCTATTTTGAAAGCAGAACGATTGGTGCTTAATGCTATGCAAAGAATGAGCGCTATAGCCACCAAAACAAATCATTTTGTAAAACTTCTTGAAGGTACAGGCACCAAAATTCTGGATACTCGAAAAACCACGCCTGGTATTCGAGCGCTCGAAAAATGGGCGGTAAAAATAGGTGGTGGAGAAAATCATCGATTTGCCCTGTATGATATGATAATGTTAAAAGATAATCATATAGATTTTGCAGGGGGCATTACCAGTGCCATCGAAAAAACAAAAAAATATCTTTCAGATAACAATCTTGATCTTAAGATCATTGTAGAAGCCCGAGATCTTAATGAAATAAAAGAAATACTTAAAACACCAGGAGTATATAGAATTTTGATCGATAACTTTAATTATGAAGATACCAGAAAAGCAGTAGCGTTAATAGGGGATACCTGTCTTACCGAATCTAGCGGAGGGATTAATGAAAAAACAGTACGTAGGTATGCAGAATGTGGTGTTGATTATATTAGTAGTGGCGCTTTAACCCATTCAGTTTATAACCTTGATTTAAGCCTGAAAGCTGTATAGACTATGACCAAAATTATTGAAGATAAGCTGAGTAAAATTCCAGGGATTAATTTTTTGGTGAAATTTGGGAAAAAGATTATTCTTCCTGGTTTTGAGGGCTTATCCTTATATGATTTGATAGAAATCTATGTTATTGGTATCATAAAAGGTACTTTCTCTGCAAGAGCTAGTGCTATTTCCTGGAGCTTTTTTCTTTCGATATTTCCATTTTTATTATTTCTGTTAAATCTTATTCCGTATGTACCGATTAAGGGTTTCGAAAAGAACTTCTTCGAGTTTATTAATGGAGCCTTACCCGCACAAACCTCAGGTTTTTTTTCGGGAATTTTTGAAGATATAGCTTCAAATCCCAGAGGAGGACTATTGTCTACCGTATTTATACTTTCAATTTTATTTATGACCAATGGTATTAATGCTGTTTTTTCCGGTTTTGAATATTCATACCATGTAAACCTTAATAGAAATTTTGTACGTCAGTATATTGTTGCTTTAGGAGTTTCTATAATCGTGGCATCGTTATTGTTAATCACGGTAATAGGAACTTTGTATTTCACATATTTGGTGAATGATTTAAATGAAATGGGAGTAGTTGATGACACCCTTTTTTGGTTAACAGTAGGAAGATATTCATTATTTGTGTTCATGATATTTGTAATCATTGCAACATTATTCTATTTTGGCACTTCTGAAGGGAAACAAAATAAATTCTTCTCACCAGGAGCATTTATGACAACATTTTTGATCATCATAACCACCTATTTATTTGGAATTTATATTGATAATTTTTCAAATTACAACAAATTATATGGCTCTATTGGAGCAGTTTTGATATTGATGCTTTATATCTGGCTTAATGCTAATTTATTGCTATTAGGTTTTGAACTAAATGCGTCCCTTAATCAATTAAGAAAAAACTTTGACACATAATTTAACATAAACAATTAACTATTATATAAAAATGAAAAAACTAAGCGTATTATTTTTTGTTCTAATTTCTGTTATATCTGCTCAAGCTCAAATAGAGGTAGGTGATGCAGTTTTACCTAAGACTGTTATGTTTAATGGAGAAACCCTGACTATAAATGGTTATGGGCTGAGAGAAAAAATATTTATAGACATCTATGCCGGAGGATTGTATCTTAAACAAAAAAGTAATAATGCAAGTGCAATTGCAAAAGCTGATGAAACCATGGCGATCAAATTGCATATTGTATCTGGATTAATGTCAAGAAACAAAATGGAGGGCGCATTAAGAACCGGTTTTGAAAAATCAACCAATGGTAATCTAGCACCATATCAAGAGCGAATAGATAAGTTTGTAGGTTTTATAAAAGATGAAATTGAAGTGGATCAGATATATGATATCGTATATGAAAAAGGAAAAGGAAGTGTACTTTATAAAGATGGAAAAGAGAAGGGATATATTGCAGGATTGGATTTCAAAGAGGCATTGTTTAATATTTGGTTGGGTAATAAACCAGCCGATAAAGGACTTAAAAAAGAATTACTAGGAGATTATTAATCCACAAGATATAATTGTATTTTTGTATTGTAAATCAAGTAAACATATCTAAATATGTTGTGCGCGCATAATATTTTCTATATTTGTTCGCTCCAAAAATCAGTAAAATTTAGTATTAACTACCCCAAGTAAACCTTATTTTAGAATGAAGAGAATTACTTTAGTAGTAGTAGCAGCACTATTATCTTTAACTTCTGCTACTGCACAAATTAGAGTTGGTAGTAAAGCAATTTTACCTTATGAGCAAACCTTTGCCGAGACTGATTTAAAGTTAAACGGAGCAGGATTGCGAGAAATGCTTTGGATTGATTTGTATGCCGGAGGCCTTTATCTGCAGGGTAAAAGCAAGGACCCAAAAGAAATATTGGATGCCGACGAAACGATGGCAATAAAATTAAATATTGTTTCTGGTTTTGTGACCCAAAAGAAAATGATCAAAGCAGTACGGGATGGTTTTTTTAAAGCAACTTTTGGTAATACCAAAGCACTGGATGAAAGAATTAATGACTTTATAAAGTTCTTTTCAGAACCAATAGTAAAGAATGATATCTTTGATCTGGTATACGTAAAAGGAGTAGGAGTGCGGGCCTATAAGAATGATAAAGAACTTGGAGTAATCAAAGGACGTGATTTTAAGTATGCTTTGTTCAAAATCTGGTTAGGAGACAAACCTGCAAGCGAACAGTTAAAAAAAGGAATGTTGGGATTACAATAAAATCTTAATATTTTCAAAATAACAAAATAAATTAAAGCTATCTGGAGTTTATCAGGTAGCTTTTTTTGAAGTGGTTTAAACTTTTTCAATTCTACTGAAAAAGGACATTTTTAGAGCAAATTAAAAAGGTTTAAACCACTTTTTTATCAAACTTTATGTTGAATCTGTAAACACAAATTATTTATTACCATGAATTTTTCGAAAATATTTTTTATTACAGCAGTAATGATTTCAAGTACTATCAATGCCCAGCAAGAGGTGTTAGGTAAATGGAAAACCATAGATGATAATACCGGTAAGCCAAGATCTATTGTCGAAATTTATAAAAATGGAGATAAAATCTTCGGTAAGATTGAACGCATTCTGGAGGAATCAGAAAGAGGGAATCTTTGTGAAGAATGTAAAGGAAGTGATTATAATAAGCCTATCGAAGGAATGGTAATTATCAAAGGGCTAGAGAAAGATGGCAGTGAGTATGAAGATGGTACTATTTTGGATCCCGAAAACGGAAAAGTGTATCGCTGCAAAATATGGGTGGATAAAGAAAACCCTAAAGTGTTGAATGTAAGAGGGTATATTGCTTTTCTGTATCGAACACAAAAATGGATTAGGGTATAAGTTAAACGACTTTTTTTTCTTTTTTTAGGTTGAAATCATGTTTTAACATTTTTTTAATGTTAGTTTTTTGAAGATTATTGAACTAACCTTTCGTAATCTTTAAAAACCAAACTATGAAAAGAATAACTACCCTACTAGTTTTATTAATTGTTTCTAATGTGATCGTTGCCCAGGTTAGGATTGGCGATATTGTCGTTCCCGAAAAAGTAACTTTTGAAGCAGAGGAGCTCGTGTTTAACGGCGGAGCCATGAGAAAAGTTTTATCGTTTAAGACCTATTCAGGAACCTTATATACCAAAAACAAGTATACAAATGATAAAACAGTTTTGGATTCTGATGAGACAATGGCAATTCGATTAAACATCGCATCCAAAAAGGTCACTAATGAAAGAATGATCAAAGTTTTTAGAAAAGGATTTGATGATGCTATGTTTGGTAATACTCAAAGTCTAGATGCTAGAATTGAAGATTTTCTAAAACTATTTGATTCACCAATGCAGATCAATGATTTCTATGATCTTGTTTACCTTAAAGGAAAAGGAGTAAAAACCTATAAAAATGGTAAAGAATTAGGATTTATAGAAGGACGCGATTTTAAATATGCATTATTTAAGATTTGGCTGGGTAACGAGCCTGCATGTGAAATTATTAAAGGAGGAATGCTTGGGTTGAGCCAATAATCCCATAAACTAAAAAATAAAAGTCCGTTTGATATTTTGACCGGACTTTTTTATTATTAAAATTACAATACGTTCTTTCGGTTAAACTTGTATTTTTGTCGGATAGAACATAATTTTCTGCTTTTCATTACTAATGATAATGCCATATTTTATAGATGTAATCCTTCCCGTACCACTCGATAAAGAGTTTACTTATAGCATTAATGAAAATGAAGCCGCATTCTTGAAACCCGGGATGCGAGTGGCCGTTCAATTTGGTAAAAGTAAAGTATACGCAGCTTTGGTGTCCAAAGTACATCAAAATCCGCCACAGGTTTATGAAGCCAAAGAAATAGAACATATTCTGGATGAAACACCTATTGTAACCAAGAATCAATTAGAGCTTTGGTCCTGGATTTCTCAATATTATATGTGTACAAAGGGAGAGGTAATGCGGGCAGCGTTACCAAGTGCGTTCCTATTAGAAAGCGAAACAATAATCCTTAAAAATGATAAAACAACAGTAGATGAATCTCTGTTAAAAGATGATGAGTTTCTAATATTTGAAGCATTACAACATCAAAGTTTGCTTCGAATACAAGAGATCATGAATATTGTTAGCAAAAAAAATGTACTTCCGGTAATAAAAAGATTGATAGAGAAGAAGGTAATCAATGTTCAGGAAGAGATTTATGAGCAGTATAAACCCAAAATTGTTAGGTATGTTAAGCTACACCCTGATTATGGTAAGGAAGAAGCATTACGCTTGTTATTGGATTCAATGACAAGAGCTCCAAAGCAACGAGAAGCACTAATGCATTTATTTACATTGCAGGCCAAAACTATTAAGCCAATAAAGGTTGAAGAATTGGTAAAGCAATCAAATACCTCTTCATCGGTAATTAGATCGCTTATTGATAAAGAAATCCTTCAAGAATATCATTTACAAACAGATCGGGTGCAATTTGAAGGAGAGGGTAGTTCCAATATAAAAGCACTGAATGAACATCAGGAAAAAGCACTTCATGAAATAAATGCTTCTTTTTCTGAAAAAGAAGTTTGTTTGTTGCACGGCGTTACTTCTTCCGGAAAAACAGAAATTTATGTACAACTTATTGAGCATGTCCTTAAAGAAGAAAAGCAAGTGCTGTATTTACTGCCTGAGATTGCTTTAACAACGCAACTTATCAGTAGATTGCAAGAGTATTTTGGTGAAAAACTTACCGTGTATCATTCTAAATATTCGGTAAACGAGCGAGTAGAAGCATGGAATAATGTAAAGAATAAAAAATCAAAGGCCCAAATAGTCATTGGGGCCAGGTCTGCTATATTTCTTCCTTTTGTTGATTTGGGATTAATTATAGTAGATGAAGAACACGAAAGTACTTTCAAACAATATGATCCTGCTCCGAGATACCATGCCAGGGATACTGCCATTGTTTTGGCAAATATGTTTGCTGCCAAAGTGTTGTTAGGATCTGCAACCCCTGCTCTTGAAACGTATTATAATGCCAAACAAGAAAAATATGGGTTGGTACAACTTACCAGGAGGTATGGCGATGTGCTAATGCCAGAGATTAATTTGGTAGATATAAAGACCAAATACAAAAAAAAAGAAATGACTGGGCATTTTAGTGATACGTTGTTAGAAAGTATTCAAAATGCACTTAAAGAGGATGAGCAAGTGATTCTTTTTCAAAATAGGAGAGGATATTCTCCAGTGGTAGAATGTAATACTTGTGGTCACTCACCGCAATGTCCAAATTGCGATGTAAGTCTTACCTATCATAGTTATAGAAATCAATTACGTTGCCATTATTGTGGGTATCATATGGCTATGCTTCAACAATGTATGGCTTGTGGAAGTTCAGAACTATCTACCAAAGGTTTTGGAACCGAACAAATAGAAAACGAGTTACAAGAGCTTTTTCCTGAACATACTATAGGTAGAATGGATCAGGATACTACAAGAGGAAAACATGGATATGAAAAGATAATAAACCGGTTTGAGAGTGGAGAAATTGATATTCTTGTTGGTACACAGATGCTTTCAAAAGGGTTGGATTTTAGAAATGTAAGCCTGGTAGGTATTATGAATGCCGACAACCTGCTTAATTTTCCTGATTTTAGAGCACATGAACGAAGTTTTCAATTAATGCTACAAGTATCAGGAAGAGCGGGTAGAACCAAAAAAAGGGGTAAAGTGCTTATACAGACGTATAATCCATTTCATCAAATCCTTCAGCAAGTCTCTGTAAATGATTATTTAGGGATGTACAAAGATCAAATCGAAGAAAGACATCAATATAAATATCCACCTTTCTACAGGATCATAAAGATTACCGGGAAACATAAAGATTATAATAAGGTTAATGACGCCATGAATTGGTTGTCCAGATCTTTGAGAAATGTTTTTAATGAAAATGTGTTGGGACCAGAGTTTCCTCCAATTTCAAGAATAAGAAATCAATATCACAAGAATGTTTTGATAAAAATACCTCAAAAACAATCCTTGAATAAGACCAAAGAAGCAATCAAAAAAATACATAATTCTTTTAAAAGTGTAAAAGAATTCACTGGAGTTAGGATAATAATAAATGTAGATAATTACTAGCTATTCAATGCTTCTATCAGAGAGTGTTTCTTATGTCTGCTCAAAGGAATTTTTTCGTCAGCAATTTCAATGTTACGACTATTGTATCGTTCCACCTTGTCAAGATTTACGATATAAGATTTGTGTATTCTTAAAAAACGATCATCAGGTAATTGTGCTTCAAAAGATTTCATTGTTGCTAATACAACAATAGGATCACCTTCTTCCATAATTAATTTTACGTAGTCACCTAAAGCTTCAACATATTTTAATTGATTAAGGAAAATTTTTCGTTTTTTAAGATTGCTTTTCACAAATATATAATCATCATCTTCTAAAGCAGCTCCTTCACCTCCTATGCGAGACATACTAAGTGCTTTTTCAACAGCGGCATTAAAACGATCCTTTTTTAAAGGCTTTCTTAAATAATCAACAGCATCATAATCAAACGCTTTGAATGCGTATTTAGTTTTCCCGGTAACAAATATGATATGAGGTTTGTTTTCTAGATCATCAAGAAGATCAAAACCAGTAAGGATAGGCATCTCGATATCCAAGAATAATAAATCAACCTTGGTATCCAACAAACCATTTTTAGTCTCAATAGCATTGTTCCACTCAGCCACTAATTCTAGTGAAGAATGTTCATCTATTAGCTTAACTATAGCCAGTCTTTGAAGGCGGGAATCATCTACCACCGCACATTTTAATTGAGGTTGTTCCACTTGTTTAGTGTTTTATATGCTAATACAATATTAATGAATATATATTATTCCCACAAGCAATTTTGGCTTTTTGTCGATAAAAATAGTGTTTCATCGAGGCGCTCAGCCTACTTAATAGTAGACTTTTACTTAAATTGGAGTATCAGAAAACCTTGTCCTACAGTAAGTTTTATTCATTTTTTGGTTGTCTTGGTTTAAAATATTTAGTTATTAGACGAATAATTTATTAACAAATTATTATAGTTTTTTTTAGAATAATACTGCGGTTAGAGAGATATTTCAATGATTTTATAATCGTCGAAAAGTATATAGTTAAGGTTTGAAAATCAAAAAAATAGTCTTACTTTTGCAGCCAATTTTAATTTAATATAGATTTTTATGAATCATTATGAAACTGTTTTCATCTTGAATCCCGTTTTATCTGATGACCAGATAAAGGAAACAGTTAAGAAATACGAAGACATTCTTGTTTCTAACGGTGCCAAGATGATATCAAAAGAGGATTGGGGGCTTAAGAAGCTGGCATATGCAATCCAACACAAGAAAAGTGGTTTTTATCACTTATTTGAGTTCCAGGCACCTGGTGAAGCTATTAACGCTGTAGAAGTAGAGTTCAGAAGAGATGAGCGCATTATGCGATATCTTACTGTACGTTTGGACAAGCATGCGATCGCTTGGGCAGAAAAAAGAAGAACTAGAAACAAACAAAAAGCTTAATTATGTCATCTATAGAACAACAAGCAAAAGGTAAAAAAGATGGAGAGATCAGATATCTTACTCCTCTTAATATAGATACAACAAAAACTAAGAAGTATTGTCGTTTCAAGAGGTCCGGAATCAAATATATTGATTATAAAGATCCTGATTTCTTAATGGCATTTGTAAATGAACAAGGAAAATTGTTACCTCGTCGTTTAACAGGAACTTCATTGAAATATCAACGTAAAGTTAGTGTTGCTGTAAAAAGAGCAAGACACCTGGCTTTAATGCCATACGTTGGTGATTTATTAAAATAAAATTTCGTCGTAACATTATGGAACTTATATTAAAGAAAGACGTTGAGAATCTAGGATTCGAAAACGATGTGGTAGAAGTGAAAAATGGTTATGGACGTAACTATTTAATCCCTCAGGGTTTTGCTGTATTGGCAACTCCTTCAGCCAAAAAAGTGCTTTCAGAAACTTTGAAGCAACGTGCTTTTAAAGAAAAGAAAGATATAGAGGATGCCCAAAAGATTGCAAAAAAACTTGGTGGTTTTGAAATTAAGATTTCTGCTAAGGTTGGAGCAGGAGATAAATTATTTGGTTCTATCTCTAATGCAGATGTAGCCGAAGCTTTTGTAAAAGAAGGCGTAGAGCTAGAAAAGAAGTTTATTACCGTACCTGGTGGAACCATTAAGCGTCTGGGTCAGTACGAAGCTTCAGTTCGTCTACATAGAGAAGTTATTGCACCTGTTGCTTTTGAAATAGTGGCAGCACAGACAAAGAAATAAATATAGTATTTGCAGTTAATAACTGTTTTATAACATTAATAAAAATCGCTCATTCGAGCGATTTTTTTATTTTAATTTTATTCAGGTTTACAAATATTTATTCACAAAATTATTTATATGAAAAAACTTATAATGTTATTCTTTTTGATAGTAACGGGATTTATTACTAATGCTCAGGTGACTACGTCAAACATTTCGGGAGTCGTCTATGATAATACTAATCAACTACTTCCAGGAGCAAACATAACTGCCGTGCATACCCCTACGGGGACTTCTTATGGGGGTGTTACGAATTTTGACGGCCGTTTTGATTTGATAAATCTTAGAGTTGGAGGGCCTTATCGAGTTACGATAAGTTATGTAGGATTCAAGAAACAACTCATTGATGATGTGTATCTTCAGTTAGGACAAACATTTAATTTGGATGTTGTTATGGTAGAAGACGATAATCAGCTGGAAGAGGTTATTATTACTTCAAATAAAAACAACACATTTAGTAGCGAAAGAACAGGTGCTGAAACAAGTATTGGTAGTAGAGAATTAAAAGCACTTCCTACCATAACACGTTCTGCAGCTGATTTTTATAGATTAGAACCAACAGCATCAAGTAACGGTTCTTTTGGAGGTAGGAATGACCAGTTTAATAATTTTAGTTTAGACGGTTCTATTTTTAACAACCCTTTTGGTCTGGATGCAGCGACTCCAGGAGGCCAAACCAATGCACAGCCTATATCGCTGGATGCAATTGATCAAATACAAGTATCTACTGCGCCTTATGATGTCACGCAAGCTGGGTTTACTGGAGCATCTGTTAATGCAGTTACAAAAAGTGGTACAAATACATGGAAAGGAACCGTATATGGTTTTTATCGTAACCAGGATATGACAGGTGATAAAGTAGGGGATGATAATATTATTGTTCCTGATCTTACCCAAGCGCAATATGGTGTTAGTGTTGGCGGGCCAATTATAAAAAATAAACTTTTCATCTTTGGTAACTTTGAAAAAGACGATCGTGAAGACTTAGGTTCAAACTTTCTAGCAGCACGACCGGGTGTTTCGGGTGCCAATGTATCTAGGGTTACAGCAGAGGATTTAGATTATGTATCCGAACAGCTAAGAGCTTTGGGGTATGATCCAGGGCCCTATGAAGGATATACACATGATACAGAATCGACAAAAGGGATCCTTAAATTAGATTGGAATATCAATGATAAGCATCGTATGGCTTTGGTATATAATTTTTTGGATGCCTCAAGAGACTTGCCAGCAAATCCAGAAGCTATAGGGCGTAGAGGGCCTGATTTAACTACACTACAGTTTCGAAATTCTGGATATCGGATCAATAATAAGATCAGTTCATTTTTGGTAGAATTAAATTCAAATTTTACAGGAAATATCTCTAATAAATTTCAGGCGGGATATACGTTTTTTGATGATAGTAGAGATCCTTTTTCTACACCTGCTCCTCCGATCAATATCGCACAAGATGGTGTAAGGTATATTGTAGCAGGGCATGAACCTTTCTCTATAAATAATCGCTTAGAACAAAAAGTTTATCAGGTTACCAATAATTTAAATATTGTTACTGGTAACCATACCATTACTTTGGGAGGTTCTTTTGAAAGATTTGAATTCGATAACTCGTTTAATTTGGGAGTATATACCTTTTTCAATAATAATGGACAAGGGGTGGGTACGTTTGCAGCAGATTTCTTTGGTGTAAGAACAGACCCTTCAAATCCACCACCAGACCCAAGTCTTCTCAGCTTTGAAGAAGCAGTCAATAATGGTCTTTTGGCAGATGCACTAGGCAATGCACAAAATGTGTTTAATGGAAATAATACCTCTGGTAGCTGGGCTTTGGCAGAAACCAATGTTGGTCAGTTGGCTTTCTATGCTCAGGATAAATGGAAAATGAACGATAAGCTCACGGTAACCTACGGGCTTCGAATTGATCAACCCTTGTATTTTGATACAGAAGATAAAATAGCAGAAAACATAGAAAGAGGAGCAGGAGGAACGTTTCCAGATGGTAATTACCAACCAGGAATTACTTATTTTGACGAAAATGGAAACCCTACACAACTTAACAGTTTGGATTTACCCACAAGAAGGTTATTGGTCTCTCCAAGATTAGGATTTAATTATGATGTAAAAGGAGATAAAACTTTTCAGGTTAGAGGTGGAACAGGAATATTTACAGGACGTTTGCCTTTTGTATGGATAGGAAATCAGGTAGCAAACCCTAATTTCTTTTTCTATACGACATCAGCATCTAATTTTAGATTTCCGCAGGTATGGAGAAACAGTTTAGGAGTTGATTACAAATTTAAAAACGGAATTGTAGCTTCAACCGATTTGATATACACCGAAGATGTGAATGCGCAGATGGTTAGAAATTATGGTTTAGGGACTCCTACAGGAACTCTTAACGGAGTAGATGGTAGAGCTATTTATCAACCGTCGGATAGGGCTTTGAATGAATTTGGAGGGCCTACGAATGCATACGTTTTTACAAACACCAATGTTGGATATTCTTTTAATTGGTCTTTCAAATTGCAAAAGAATTTTAGCAACGGATTATTTGCAAGTATTGCTTATAATTATCTGGAGGCTGAAGATGCTAGCTCATTGGATGCAGAAATTTCTAGTGATGCATTTGATAGAAATCCGGCACTAGGAAATGTAAATCAAGCAGTGAGTACGACTGCAAGATATGGTGATAAACATAGGATTGTAGGTCAGATTAATAAGTCGTTTAGTTATGGTAAAAATAAAGAATGGAGAACTTCTCTGGGAGCTTTTTATGAGTATGCTCAAGGCGGAAGATTTTCTTATACGTATGGCGGAGATATAAACAGAGATGGTTCGCCATTAAATGATTTAATCTATATTCCTACGGCAGACGATTTAGCTACGTACAACTTCAGTGGAACAATAGCCGAACAAAGTGAGCAAAGAGCTGCTTTTGAAGCATATATCGAACAGGATGAATATCTAAGAGACCGAAGAGGAAACTATGCCGAAAAATATGCAATTTTAAGTCCATGGAGAGGACGTTGGGATGTGAAATTATTACAAGACTATGATTTTAGGATAGGAGAGCGAACGAATACTATTCAATTAAGTTTAGATATTCTAAACTTTGGTAACTTATTAAACTCTGATTGGGGCGTGATTGAGATTCCTGTGAATGACCAACCCATTGGTGTTTCTGTAGATGATACTGGTACGCCTACATATACTTTTGATACTTCTCAAACCAAAACTTTTGCCAACGATTTTAGTTTAGCTTCTAGATGGCAAGCACAGGTAGGGGTGAGATATATATTTAATTAAAAGTTCAAATGAGTTCATGGAAAAAAGAAGTTGAATTCTAAGTTAAAAAACAAAGAATTCAGCCTCTTTTTTTATACAAGATGGCTCTAGTTTGGAATGGTATTGATAATCTTAACGAATCAATGCTATTCTAAACTAAAGCCTATTAGAATCAATGTCAAACTATTGATTAATCAATCTATATATCAATAAAGCGGTACGTTTTGTTAAGGCTTCAAAAGTAGTAAGGTCTATGGTTTCATTGGGAGTGTGCGCTCCGTTACCCATGGTTCCAAGTCCGTCTAGACAATCAACATAATCGGCAACAAAAGAAGTATCTGCAGCTCCGCGTTTACCCGGATCAAAAGCTTCTACTTCTCCTTGTTCTAAATCTTTACTTACCTCATTTAAGAGTGCTAATAGTTTTAAGTTTCCGTCGGTTGGTTGCATAGCAGGATAACTATCTTTAAAACTTATTTTTGCAGTGGTATGTGGTAAATTTTCTTCTACGATTTTTCGCATTTTGGATCTGGCATTTTCTTTTTGTTCTTCAGAAATAAAACGCAAACCGCCTTTTACCATAACTGTTTGCGAAACCACATTGCTTTTGCCAAAGGCTTCTCCTTTACTTAATTCTTTGTCAAATTTAATATCAGTACCTCCTAAAATCACTCCCGGGTTAAAGGTTAGAAATTCTTCCCCTTTTACATCGGTATAGAAGGCGTTTAGTATGCGAGAAGTTTCAAAGATTGCTCCGGCTCCAACATTTTTATTAAAAATCCCAGAAGAATGAGCTCTTTTACCGCTTACCTCCAGTAACCAGCCCGATGAACCTCTTCGGGCGACTGTAGCATAGTTGAACCCTGTAGAAGTTTCAAACCCAAGAGCTACATCACTTCTTTTTGCCGCATCGATCAGATCTTTACGGCTTGTTTCAAGAGGTTTTCCTGTGCTTTCTTCATCTCCGGTAAAGGCAACGATGATTTGTGCATCGTTGAGAAGCTTATTTTCATGCAATGCTTTTAGAGCAAACAGGATAATAACATCGCCTCCTTTCATGTCATTAGCCCCAGGCCCGTAGGCTATATCACCTTCTTTCTTAAATTTTTGAAAAGGGCTATCTTTTTCAAATACGGTATCCAGATGTCCTATTAGAAGTATTTTTTTTCCATTCTTTCCTTTTTTTTCGGCAAAAAGATGACCTGCTCTGTTTACTTGGTCAGGCATATCTATCCAACGGGTATCAAAATTAATAGCGTCAAATTGCTCTTTAAAAACCATACCTACTTCTTTTACACCAGCATGATTCATCGTGCCGCTATTCATGTTGACTACTTTTTCTAGAAAAGCTAAGGCATCTTGATGGTTACTTTCTACAATCTTAACGATACTTTTTTCTTTTTTTGATAGTTTTTGTGCGCTAATTTGAATTGTATTTCCACAGAGGAAAAGCACAAAAAGAAATAACAGGGGTATTTTTAATGATTTCATTTTAGAGGTTTTATTGGATTTGATATAAATATACATACTTTAAGCATTTTATTTTGTAAAAAAGTACCAATAGATAACTTTAAGATAAAGAGAAATCAATAGTTTGTAAACCATCTTTTATAACTATTTTTGCATCCATTTTAATTGAAAATAATTTTACGTTGAAATACCAAAGACTTACCAAAGAACAATTAGAAGAACTACACACCGAATTTATTAATTTTTTGGCTACGCAATCTATTACAGCTGAAGAATGGAGCGAAATAAAGGCCAATAAACCAGAAGTTGCCGAAGAGGAAATAGATGTTTTTAGTGATTTGGTATGGGAAAAAGTCCTTAACAATGCTCAATATCTTGAACATTTTTCCAAAGATCAGATTCATTTATTCGAACTAAAAGAAGATCAAATGAATCTGATAGCAATAAAGATAAATAATGAAACGATAGATGTTACTACAAACGATGGCTATGATTGGTTGCGAGATAATTTGTTAAATGATGAAGTGGTTTTTTATAATGCTTCCAAGGAATATGGAGATGATAAAAATCTGGATAAATTCAAGTTATTACAACAAGGAGCTAACATCACCAAAGGAGAATTATATTATTATTTTGAAAAGATAATTCAAAATAAGAACTAATAGAAGCGTTTTTTAGATTTTATTCGTATCTCAGAGATTCAATAGGATCTTGTTTTGCAGCTTTTACTGCCGGGTACAGTCCAGATACAACAGCGGTCAAAAAAGAGGTAACAACTGCTGCAAAAATTGCTAACCACGGTATGCTGAACTGGAAATTAGAAAGTGATGCAACCAGAGCTCCTATGGTAATACCTAAAATGATACCAATTAAACCTCCAAACTGACCAATTATTACTGTTTCTATAAAAAACTGTCCAGAAATGGTGTGTTTTTTTGCACCCAAGGCTTTTCTAACACCGATTTCACGAGTGCGTTCGGTCACAGAAACCAACATAATGTTCATCAAAGCTATCGAAGACCCAAAAATGGTAATAATACTAATAATCCAGGCTGCATAATATAGATAAGAAGTAATGCTTGTTATACGATTTATAAGATCATCACTTCGCTCTAGACCAAAATTGTTTTCTTCAACGGGGTTTAATCGTCTTATATTTCTGAAGGTTATAATTGCTTCGTCCTGAGCTCCATCCAAAAATTGTTTGTCGTCTACTTTTACACTAATATTATAATTTATGTTTGGTAACGTGTATATAGATCGGGCTACTTGCAATGGGATAAGAACTTTTAAATCCTGATTATTCCTAAAGGTAGCTCCTTTGCTTTCCAGAAGACCAATAACGTTAAACTTTACACCTCTTATACTGATTGTTTTTCCAATAGGGTTGGTGTTTTTAAATAAATTTTTAGTAAAATCTGATCCGATAAGGCATACATGATTATTGTTTTCGATATCAAAAAACGTAAAATTTCTTCCTTTATCGATTTCTGTTCCGGTGTTTTCAATATAATACTCATTTACACCGACAACCTGGGCTTCAGGATCTGTTTTTTCATTTTCATATTTTACTTCTGCACTGCTAGTACCCGTAAAAAAAACTGAGGTTTTAGAATAAGGATACTGAAATCGATCAATAAATTCTTTTGCATTGCGGTAGCCAATTACTGGGTTTACTTTTTCTCTTTCCCTATTGTTTCTAGTGGCAAACTCATAGCGTTGAATATTAAATGTATTTGCCCCCATCGAGGTAAAATCACCTGTTATTGTTTTTTCTAATGCTCCTAAAAAAGTGAGAATACTAACCAATGCTGTAATACCTATTGCAATAATTAGTACCGTAAGAACAGTACGAAGAACCTGCCCCTTTATAGAATCTAAAGCGATGTGGATATTCTCTCTAAAAAGTGAAAACATAATAGGTGTTATTAACCAGTTTGCATTATAGGACTACATAATGTGTTTAAAGTTACTTAAAAAAGAAGATTTTTTGCTTTTGGTAGAAAGGTCTTTGTACTTTTTTATGATATTTGCAGCCCTATTGGTTTTGAGTTTCAAGTTTGGGGTTCAAAGTTTTTACTTACTAAAACCTGAAACTGAAAACCTTAAAACTATAAACTGATTAATAATGGCACAAAAACCATCTATACCAAAAGGAACTCGTGATTTTTCTCCTGTAGAAGTAGCAAAGAGAAATTATATTATTACTACTATAAAAGAACAGTTTCAATTATTTGGTTTTCAACCCATAGAAACCCCAAGTTTTGAAAAAAGCGAGACTTTGATGGGAAAATATGGTGAAGAGGGGGATCGGCTTATTTTTAAAATTCTTAATAGTGGTGATTATTTAAAAAAAGTGGACGAAAATCTATACACCAGTAAGGAAAGCTCTAAAATAACAGCCAAAATAAGTGAGAAAGCCCTTCGCTATGATCTTACAGTACCTTTTGCCCGTTATGTGGTGCAACATCAAAATGAAATTGATTTTCCTTTTAAGAGATATCAAATACAACCCGTTTGGCGAGCAGATAGACCACAAAAAGGAAGATTTAGAGAGTTTTATCAATGCGATGCCGATGTGGTTGGTAGTAAATCATTATGGCAAGAGGTGGATTTTATCCAGTTATATGATAGTGTTTTTACACAACTTAACCTGAAAGGAGTAACCATAAAAATCAATAACCGAAAAGTATTATCTGGTATTGCCGAAGTAATTGGAGCAAGTGACATGCTCATTGATTTTACTGTGGCTCTTGATAAGTTAGATAAGATAGGTGAAGATGGTGTGAAAAAAGAAATGCTCGAAAAAGGAATTGCTGAGTCTGCCATAGAGAAGGTGAAACCACTTTTTAACTTTACCGGTACTATATCAGAAAAAATAGATAAATTAAAAGAACTATTAGCTACTTCAGAAATAGGTATGCAAGGAGTTGAAGAGTTGCAGTTCATTGTGAATTCAATTAATGAGGTTCCTTTAAAAATGGCTAGCCTGGATCTTGATGTTACCTTGGCCAGGGGGCTAAATTATTATACCGGGGCTATTTATGAAGTATCGGCGCCAAGTAATGTTAGAATAGGATCCATTGGTGGTGGTGGAAGATATGATGATCTAACAGGAATTTTTGGACTTAAAGACGTGAGCGGGGTTGGGATATCATTTGGATTGGATAGAATTTATATGGTCCTAGAAGAATTAAACCTTTTTCCTGATACAGTAGCACCTGCAACAAAAGCATTGTTTATCAATTTTGGAGAAGAAGAAGCTCTTTATTGCCTAAAAACAGTAACCAAACTAAGAAATAAAGGGATTATTGCAGAACTTTATCCGGATAATGCCAAGATGAAGAAACAAATGGGATATGCCAATAAAAGAAGGATTGGGTATGCAGTATTGGCCGGTACTTCAGAAATAGAGAAACAAACATTTACAGTTAAAAACATGGAGTCAGGCACCCAGGAAGAAATGAATTTAGGAGAATTAATAACGCTTTTGCAATAAAAATTCATTAAATTAATAGATAGAAACTTCATACTGCATTTAAAAAAGGGTAATGCAAAACGCAATGTATAAACGGGTTAAAGCTGAATAGTGCAAGTAGTGCCTTTCAAGACATAACCGTATTATGAGTATTCTTTCCGGAGAAGAAATCGAAGAATTTGAGTAAGTATATATAGGTAAAATAAAAACAAATTAATACGCTTTCTACAAAAATGCAAATACGATTATTAATCATTTGATAAACAAAAAAAGGTTGCCAAGAGCAACCTTTTTCATTGATATTGCAAATATTATTTTTATCGTAGCGAGAGGGGGGCACGATCCCCCGACCTCTGGGTTATGAATCCAACGCTCTAACCAGCTGAGCTACCTCGCCAAATAGATGCTACATTAATAATAAATGCGGGTGCAAATATAAAAACAAAATGGATTGACACAAACAATAATTAAGAATTAATTTTTTTTTCATTGTCCTTTTAAAGTCGACAATTAATCTATATATTGGCTTATCAACAATTAATGATATGTCTGAAAAAATAAAATATGAACTTGAATTTGTGGTACAGTCATCACCACAACTATTATATCAATATATTTCTACACCTTCTGGACTCTCAGAATGGTTTGCCGATAACGTAAATTCTAGAGGAGAATTATTCACTTTTATTTGGGATGATTCTGAAGAAGATGCAAAACTTTTAAGCAAAAAAAGCGGTGAACGTATTAAATTTAGATGGGTAGAGGACGAAGATGATGGTAATGATTATTTCTTTGAACTACGTATCCAGGTTGATGAAATAACCAAAGACGTCTCGCTTATGGTCACTGATTATTCTGAAGATGATGAGATAGATGAAAATAAAATGCTTTGGGACAATATGATAAGTAACCTTAAGCATGTTTTAGGTTCGGCATAATTCTTCTTTTTTTTAATACAAATTTTATACCCATAAAGATCTAGTACTTATGGGACTTTTTTTATGATCAATATTAATGGTAATTTAGTAGAAGTTGATAAAGCATCACTAGAGATTGGAAATCGTGGATATACTTATGGGGATGCTTTGTTTGAAACAATACGTGTTAATGCAGGTAAAATTTTATTTTGGGAGGATCATTATTTTAGAATGATGGCTTCTATGCGTATTCTCAGGATGCAGATTCCCTTGCAATTCACTCCGGAGTTTTTGGAAAAAGAAATTCTGGAAATTATTAATGCAAATGATTTGATAAATTCTTCTGCAAGGGTAAAATTTATGGTAAATAGAGTGTCTGGAGGATTTTATACACCCATTTCTAATGACGTAGAATATTTGATAGCTGCCTCATCTTTAGATTCAGGTTTTTACAGTATCTCGGCAGAGCCTTATGAGGTGGTGTTATACAAGGACCACTATATTGCTGCAGATCTTCTATCTACATTAAAGAGCAACAATAAAATAGTGAATGTCTTAGGAAGTATTTTTGCCGAAGAAAATAATTTTGACAATAGCTTATTGATGAATTCTAATAAAATGATTATCGAAGCATTGAATGGAAATTTATTTCTGGTAAAAAATAACGTAATTAAAACTCCACCAGTATTTGATGGATGTCTAAAAGGGGTGCTAAGAACCCAGTTATTAAGGATTTTAAAAGAATTACCTGATTACCAGCTCGAGGAAGCTTCCATTTCTCCGTTCGAATTGCAAAAGGCCGACGAATTGTTTATCACCAATGTCATTATAGGCATTCAGCCAATTAGCAAGTTTAGAAAAAAAGAATATGATCATAAAGTAAGCAAAAGATTGCTAGGGATTCTTAATACAAAAATAAGATTAGGAAATTAGTTATAGGTAGGGTTTTCAGGGGCGTTGGACCAAAGCATATATTCTCCGCCTAGCTCCAACATTTTCTCTTTCCAAAATGTGTTGTATGACTTTACGAAGATATTTTTTTTGTAGTTGTTTTCTACAATAACCCATGAGTTAGCTTCAAGTTCTTGATTAAGCTGTTCTGAATCCCAACCAGAATACCCCAAGAAGAAGCGAATTTCATTAGAGGTGATTTTATTTTCGGCAATAAGATCAGAAACTACAGAGAAGTCTCCTCCCCAATATATTCCGCCTGATATTTCTACACTATTTGGTATTAAATGAGGAACTTTATGTATAAAGTATAAATTATCTTGTTCTACCGGTCCGCCATTATATATTTTAAATTCAGATTTTATGTCTGGCACCAAATCGGCAAGAAGATATTCAAGAGGTTTATTCATTATAAAACCAATAGATCCCTGATCGCTATGATCTGCGAGTAAAACAACAGATCGATTGAAAGAGACATCACCAATAATTGAAGGCTCGGCAACTAATAAATGTCCTTTTGAGGGTTGAAGTGATATCATGTGGTGGTTTTGATTATCTTAAAGCTAAATAATAATTTCTAATAATCAAAGTGGTAATGTGTTTTTTGTGGTAAAACCATAAAAAAAGCTCCTTATTTCAGGAGCTTTTTAATAATATCGAAAACGAACTGATTAGTTTACCGAACTTGATAAATCAGCACCAGCCTTAAACTTAACAACGTTTTTAGCAGCGATTTTGATAGTTTTACCAGTTTGTGGGTTTCTACCTTCTCTTGCAGCTCTTTTAGAAACTGACCAAGATCCAAATCCTACTAAAGAAACACGGTCTCCTTTTTTAAGAGCCCCTTCAACGTTTCCTAAGAAAGATTCTAAGGCTTTTTTAGCCGCTGCTTTAGTGATTCCAGCATCAGCTGCCATTGCATCGATTAATTCTGTTTTGTTCATAATTCTGTTTTTAAATTAATTGTTGGTTAAACCAATCTTTATGTTAAACGCTCTACAAATTTATACGGATTTATGATTCGTGCAAGGATTAGCCCAGTAAATACAGGGTTTTGTTGATAACTCAAGGCGATTGTTAATAAACAACAATGATTTTTATAGATTTTTAAACCATACTATTAAATCAATTTTACATCATTTTGGCATCTCTATAGAAAATGTATCCATTTAATAATGCGTTACTTTCCAGAGCCTTCTTACCTGGTAACTGAAGTTTCTTAATGACCATGTATCCTTGTGCAACTGCAATTTTAATTACAGCATCTTCTACAATTATTTTTCCAATGTCAAAATTATGAGTTTCTAGAATAGGAGTTGCTTCATATATTTTAATAGAAATCGATGTACCCTTATTGTATAATTTGCTCCAGGCAACAGGATATGGGCTTAAGCCTCTAATCAGATTATGAATGGTATATATATCTTCTTCCCAATTTATTTTGGTGTTATCTCTATTTAGTTTATAAGCTGTTTTAAAAGTATCTTCTTTGGGTTGAGGTTGTACTTCGATTGAGTTATTTTCTATTCCTTTTATTGTTTTTATTACTAATTGTGCTCCCTCTACCATTAATTTGTCATGTAGCGCACCGGCATTATCACTATTTTTAATTTCTACCTCTTTCTGAAAAATAATGTGTCCCGTGTCTATTTTTTCATCAATAAAAAAAGTAGTTACACCTGTTTTTTGTTCCCCGTTAATAATTGCCCAATTGATTGGTGCAGCTCCTCTATAATCTGGTAAAAGGGACGCATGTAGATTAAAAGTGCCATATTTTGGCATATCCCAAACTACTTTGGGTAACATCCTAAAAGCTACAATTATATTAAGGTTGGGTTTAAGCGCCTTTAGTTCTTTAATAAAATGCTCATCTTTTAAATTAATTGGCTGTAGCACTTTTAAGTTTTTGGATATGGCATACTCTTTAACGGCAGAAACTTTTAATTTTTGGCCCCTACCTGCTGGTCTATCTGGAGCGGTTATCACACCAACTATATTATAGTTATGTGCGATAATTGATTTTAAGGTTTCCACCGCAAAATCCGGTGTCCCCATGAAGACGATTCGTAAGTCTCTCATTTTTTATACTAGTTGATAGTTATTATCGTGATTGATTATTATGATTTGATGTTCGTTCATTTGGCGTAGCACTTCCAGTATAATACTTTCTGGATATTCTAATTGTAGTATCAAATCTCTTGAAGATAATTTTTTTTTCTGTAAAAGCCCTATAATATCTTCTTGTATTTTGTTTACATCGGGTTTTTTACTCTTATTTTTCTTGTTTACACAAAAACTACAAATTTCACAGGCGGCCGCATTTTTTTCACCAAAATAACGAAGTAGTTGTTTGCTTTTGCATTCATTATTGTTTTCGGCAAATTGTAAGATTGCTTTTACCTTGTTTATTTTTGAATTATTCTGTTCGGTAAGGTGGTGTTTGATCCTGTTAATAGTTCGGTCATCTTCTCTGGGAACCAAAAAAATGATTTGAGCATCCGAAAGTTTATAATTAAACTCGAGCAGTTCTATATCCTTTAATTTATGTAATACGCGCACAATCTCTTTTTCGGGTTGATCTACTTTTGACGCTATGGCTGGGATATTAACATGTATCTCTTCGTCAAATATTCCAGTATAGGTTCTTAGGATCACTTTAATAATAATTTCATATTCTTTATTATTTTCTAGATATTCCAAAAGACGATTGCCCGAAGTAAGCATTCTTAAGCTATTTTTTTGTGCAAATCGTTGCGTAAACCTAATCACACCGCAACGATCTAGAAATTGTAAGGCGTTATAGGTGGTCAACGTATTGATTTCATATGTCTTGCAAAATGTATTGAAATCAAATTCGTGTATTGTTTGTTCTCCTTCTCCATAAGATACCTGAAAATAATTACACAGTTTTCGATACACTAATTTTACGGTATCGATATTAGGTAATACTTTGATAAATTGGTTGTTAAGGCGTTGATTATCATTTTCATTCTTTAAAAGAAATGCAAACGATTTCTTGCCATCCCTTCCGGCCCTTCCGGCCTCCTGGAAATAACTCTCTATACTTTCGGGGATATTATAATGTATTACAGTTTGGACATTGGGTTTGTCAATACCCATTCCAAAAGCGTTGGTAGCTACCATCACACGAACTTCTTCTTTCAGCCATTGATTAAAGCGTGTGTTTTTCTCGTGAGCGTCTACACCTCCATGATAAAAGGTGGCGGTATAGCCATTACTATTTAAAAAATCACTTAGTTCTACAGAAGCTTTTCGATTTCGTACATATACTATCGATGGTCCTGGATACTTTTCTAGTATTTGGATGATTTTATAGGTTTTATCTTCTGTTTTTATAACCCAATATGCCAAATTAGATCTGAAAAACGATTGTCGAAATATTTTAGTCTGGAAAAGATCTAATTCTGTAATAATATCATCGACCACTTTTTTTGTTGCAGAAGCTGTTAAAGCAATAATCGGGACATGTGGATGAAGCTCTTTTAATGTCTTAATTTTCTTGTATGAAGGTCTGAAATCATTACCCCATTGCGAGATACAATGCGCTTCATCAATAGCTATAAGATTGATGTTCATCTGTCGTAACCTTTCTTGCACGATTTCTTGCTGAAGCCGTTCTGGTGACAAGTAAAGAAACTTATAATTGCCATAGATACAATTGTCTAAAAGCGTATCCAGTTCAGTATATTTTATCCCACTTGGTAGTGCAATGGCTTTTATTCCTTTTTGTTGAAGGTTTTTCACCTGATCCTGCATTAATGCAATAAGTGGAGAAATGACAATGCAAATCCCCTCTTTTAACATCGCCGGTATCTGGAAACAAATGGATTTGCCTCCGCCCGTTGGTAATAAAGCAAACGTATCTTCTCCTTCCAGAACCGAATTAATAATTTCTTCCTGAAGTGGTTTGAAACTATTATGTTTCCAGTGCTCTTGTAATATTTGAAGAGGGGATTTTGCCAAGTTATGCTATGTTATTAAGAATAAAGTCGTTGCGCTCTGCAATAGTTCCAAAAGGCACTTCAATACAATGATACCCTAATGTATTGTAGGTGTTTAATAAATGATGATGAATCTCTTCTGCCTGCTCAAAACTTTCGAAACGTTCTTCATCTGATATATAAATCTCTTTCCATGGAGGTACTATAAAGATGCGATCATAAATATACTTTTTACATTCATTTATGAAGTGATCTTCATAAGGTTGCTCAAAATAATCCATATAGGCCAATACATCGGGTATACCTCTGTCGTAAAACAAAACATCATCTTTTTTGATGGATGCATCTGTAAATTGCTGAATTCTAGCGTTAAGGATTGTCGTATTAAACTGGTAAGGATCAGAAACAGATACTATAGGATTAGAAACCATACTTTTTGTACCATTATTTTTTTTAGCCTCCTGGGTCATCGTTCTGATAACTTCATGAAAACAAAAGAATTTAGATTCTTCCAGTTTAATGATAATAGAAGTCTTACCCGTTCCGGGAGCCCCGGTAATTACAAATCTTTTCTTTGTCAAAGGAATAATTTTGATACAAATTTCGGAATTAAATAATGAATTAAAAAATACTATTAACAGAAGTATAAAGCTCTGTTAAAGTTGAATTTGCTAAAGTGTTTTTTTACTAACTTCAGTAGCAATTCCTTTCAAATTGCTTTATTTAGACTAGTTAAGAATAAATCCTAAAACTAAAACTCATGCCGGTTTACAATTTAACAATAAATGGTCAGTCTCACACTGTTGATGCAGACCCAGACACCCCTCTTTTATGGGTGCTTAGAGATCATTTGGATATGGTAGGTACAAAGTTTGGCTGCGGTATTGGTCAATGTGGTGCTTGCACTGTTCATGTTGATGGATCCGCTACTAGAAGCTGTTTAATTCAGGTTTCTATGGCAGATACTATGGAAATTACGACTATCGAAGGAATCTCTGAGGATGCTTCGCATCCCATACAGGAGGCCTGGAAAGAAGTCGATGTGCCTCAATGTGGGTATTGCCAGTCGGGACAAATAATGTCTGCAACAGCCTTTCTTAAGCAAAATCCCAATCCGAGCCAGTCAGAGATTAGAGATGCTATGAGTGGTAATATTTGCAGGTGCGCTTCTTATAATAGAATAGAAAAAGCCGTGGCGCTTGCAGCTAGTAAAATGAGCTAACTTTAAAATTGCAAAGAAATGAAAAATACAATATCACCTTCTTTTAACAGAAGGTCTTTTATAAAAACAACAGCCTTGGCTGGTGGCGGAATTTTGATCGGGTTTAACCTTTTTCAAGCTTGTAAACCCGAAGTAGCACCTCCTGTTGATATTTCTCAACTTAATTTTAACGACTTTAACGCATTTATAAAAATTGCAGATAATGGTATGGTCACCATTTTTTCACCTAATCCAGAAATAGGACAAGGGGTAAAAACATCGATGCCTATGATTATTGCAGAAGAATTGGATGTGGCTTGGGATAATGTACATGTAGTACAGGGAGCTTTGGATACCAAAAATTTTACCCGCCAGGTAGCTGGAGGAAGCCAATCGATACGTTTTGGTTGGGAGCCCTTACGTCAAACAGGAGCTACCGCTCGGCAGATGCTTGTTAATGCGGCAGCAGCAAAATGGGGAGTTGATTCTTCTACTTGTAAAACAGAAAACGGAGTAATAACAAATGGAAATGGCGATAAACTCGGGTATGGTGAAGTAGTAAAAGAAGCAGCGGCTCTTGAAGTACCAGAAAATGTAACCTTAAAAGAGCCAAAAGATTTTAAGATTATTGGTACAGATGCGGGTAATGTGGATATCGATAAGATTATAACTGGGAAACCCTTATTTGGGCTTGATTATAAAGAAGAAGGAATGGCACATGCCGTTGTGTTAAGGCCGCCTGCCTTTGGTAATAAGCTTGAGGTTTGTGATGATACAGCCGCCAAATCCATAGCAGGAGTACAAGATGTAATTAAGTTTGGTGATAAAATTGCTGTTTTAGCTAAGGATACTTGGACCGCAATGAAAGGTAAAAAAGCTTTAGAAGCTACTTGGACAACCGACTCAAAACTTGAATCTACTGAAGGTCATGATAAAATTTTGACAGATCTTCTTAATGGTAAGAAGTTTAAGACCATGCGTGCAGATGGTGATGTAAAAAAAGCTTTTGCAACTGCAGATCAGGTAATAGAAAGAACATACGAATCTCCTTTCTTACCGCATAACTGTATGGAACCTATGAATTTCTTTGCAGATGTAACTCCAGAAAAAGTGCGATTAGTAGGTCCGATACAAACTCCCGCAGGAACAGCAAGAAGAGTTGCCGAATTGTTGGAAAGAGAAGTAGAGGATGTTTCTGTAGAAATGACCCGTATGGGAGGAGGTTTTGGTAGACGATTATACGGAGATTTTGCTTTGGAAGCAGCCGAAATATCAAAACTGGCAAAAAAACCTGTGAAAGTTATATATTCGAGAGAAGATGATATGGGAGCTGGTATTTATCGGCCTTCTATAAAGTATAAGATAAGTGCTTCTGTAAAGGATGGTAAAATTACAGGATACCATCTCAAAGAGGCTTCTGTAAATTCGAATATGTATGGATTGATTCCTAACTTTTTCCCGGCAGGAGCGATAGAAAACTATCAGGTGGATGTTGCTTCTTATGATAGTAAAATAACTACAGGTGCCTGGAGAGCTCCATATACAAATTTCTTATCGTTTGCAGAGCAAAGCTTCTTTGATGAACTAGCAGAAATACTCGAAGTGGATCGCATCAAACTTCGTTTGGATTTATTACAAAAGGTTAAAGGGACTACCGATGAGAGAATTCAATATTCTCCTGAACGATTGGAAAATGTAATAAAAATTGCTGTAGAAAAATCTGGTTGGGGAAATGCTAAAGAAGGCGTTTATCAGGGATTCAGTGCATACTATTGTCATAATACCCATGTCGCTGAAGTAGCCGAAGTAATACTAGAAAATGACGTTCCGGTGGTTAAGAAAGTTACCTGTGTTGTTGATTGTGGAATCGTTGTAAATCCGTTAGGAGCCAGAAATCAAATCGAAGGTGGTGTAATCGATGGTATTGGTCATGCAATGTATGGTGATTTCTCATTTAAAGATGGAGAACCACAAAGTAAAAACTTTGATAAATATCGTTTAATACGTATTAACGAAACTCCTGTCGTAGAGACTCATTTTATAGAAAATGAGATGTCCCCAACAGGTTTAGGAGAGCCTGCATTACCACCTGCTGGAGCTGCGGTTGCAAATGCTATTAAAGCAGCCAAAGGGATACGATTATATAAGCAACCATTTATAAAGCATATGACAGCCAAAGCTCCTTTGGGATAAAATATATGACACACGAATTTAAAGAAATTATCAAAGCGTATACAATAGCCAAACAGCAGAAGATACCTGCTGTTATGGCCACTGTAGTTGATGTAGAAGGTTCTTCATACAGAAGACCGGGAGTAGGAATGCTCATACTACAAAATGGTATTACCAAAGGAGCTGTAAGTGGTGGTTGTGTCGAAAAAGAAGTACTAAGGCAGGCACAATCGGTATTTGATACCGGTGACCCTAAAATTATGACCTATGATGGGAAATATCGTTTAGGCTGTGAAGGATTATTGTATATTCTTATAGAAACCTTTGATATACATGAAGAGGTTATAGTTACTATCCAAGAACAATTAATATCCAGAAAATCATTCGAGATAGCATCATTTTATTCAAAAGAAAAAATAGCTAGTGACATGGGATCTGTGGTTCAATTTGAGGGAGGCAAGAGATTTCCTTTTTCTAACAGAATAGATTTTATTGGTGATAATAAAAAGCCAAAATCGGGATGTTTTCAAAGAGAGATGCATCCTTGTTTTCGTTTGGTGATTATAGGAACAGAGCATGATGCTATAAAGCTTTGCGGACTGGCTTCTTCTATGGGCTGGGAGGTCGAGGTGGTGGGTTCTCCCAATAATGCAAAACAAGTAGAAGATTTTCCAGGAGCTATTAAAGTTCATAATAGTGCTCCCGATGATTTAAAAATTAATCATGTTGATAAACAAACTGCCTTTGTTTTAATGACTCATAATTTTGCCAAAGATCTATTGTATCTGCAAGCCATAAAAGATGTAAGTCCTGTGTATATTGGTTTACTTGGGCCTGCACGGCGCCGTGAGAAACTACTTTCGGCATTTATCGAGTATCACCCCGAGGTTACAGATAGTCTTTTAGATACTATTCATGGCCCAGCCGGATTAAACTTAGGGGCAGAAACTCCAGAAGAGATTGCAATCTCTATAATTGCAGAGGTTTTATCGGTAATCAGAAATCAGGAACCTATACCATTGCAAGATAAGGATGGAGCTATTCATGATGACCCAAAAAGGAAAAACATAAATGTCATCTCAACAAAGACCTAAAATAGCACAACTTATCCTTGCAGCAGGAGCCTCAAGTAGAATGGGAGCCCCAAAACAATTATTACCATGGAAAGATACCACATTAATTGGTCACGCAATTACACAATCGTTGGCAATAGAAGAGGTATCAACCTTTGTTGTTTTAGGAGCTCATTATGAGTTGATTTATAACCAAATCAATAAATTTTCTGTCACAATACTGAATAACGTAAACTGGCAATCCGGAATGGGATCATCAATCCAGATTGGTGTAAAAACTATACTAGCACATGATTTGTCATTTGATGCAGTTTTAATTTCGTTGATTGATCAGCCTTTAATAAAACTTGCGGATTATAATGCTTTGATTACCAAATTTATTGCAAATACTAACCCTATTGTAGCCTCAGATTTAGGAAGTAGGATAGGTGTACCTGCTATCTTTTCGAAGGATATTTTTATGGAGTTGATGCAATTAGAAGAAGACTACGGGGCGCGCTATATTATTAAAAAATACATAAATCAAATAAAGACCATTTCTATTGTCGAAAAAGGAATTGATATTGATACCAAACAACAGTATCAAAAAATAATTGACAATAAATTTTCTAAGTAATCCAAATTAAAAATGAGTTTATGTCTGCGGACTCGTTTTTATGAAGGATAACCCTTATCTTTGATCTAAAATTTGTGAGATAGCGCATATGAAAGATCCCGAAGAGTTTTATAAAAAATTAAAAACACAATTGGCCGATACTGCACAATGGCCAACAGCATATTTATACAAGTTTATTGTTCCTACTGATACTTCCAAGATTGAACAAGTAGAATCTATATTTGATAACCTGGGAGCAGTAATTAATAAAAAACAATCCAAGAATGGTAAATATACCAGTGTGTCTATTAATGTGAGAATGAAAAACCCTGATCATGTAATTCTCAAATATAAAGAAGTAGCCTCAAAAGTTGAAGATGTAATTTCACTATAAGCTTGTCTTAATCATAGAACACGGGTTAAAACTACTTTTAAGGAATGTTGTTTTACTGTCAGTATATGTCAATATTTCTAAGTAAATAATTTTATATAAGTACCATAGCTTACTTATTTTATTTTAGTATTTTGCAAGACGAATTATGTGTATCTTATTTAGTAGATATACAGGTTCACTTAAATTTTTTTTATGATAATTGATAATTTAGAATATAATACCGAAAGAGAAAAACTTATCATACCTGAATATGGACGCCATTTACAGAAGATGATAAATCATACCGTGTCTATTAAAGATAAAGAAGAAAGAAACAAAGTAGCCAGGTCTATTATTGCTGTAATGGGTAATTTACAACCACATTTGCGTGATGTTCCAGAGTTTCAGCATAAGTTATGGGACCAATTATTTATTATGAGTGATTTCAAACTTGATGTTGAAGCACCGTTTCCTATTTTGACTAAAGAAAAACTACAGGAGCGACCTGAACCGTTAGAATATCCTCAAAATTTTCCTAAATATCGCTTTTATGGAAATAATATTAAGAGAATGATTGATGTTGCAAATAAGTGGGAAGAAGGAGAGCTAAAAACAGCGCTACTATATACCATTGCAAATCATATGAAAAAATGCTATTTAAACTGGAATAAAGATACCGTCGACGATAGTGTTATTTTTGATCACCTTTTTGAGTTAAGTGATGGCAGGATAAACCTTATTGGTAGCAAAGAAGACCTTACAGATTCCTCCAATTTAATGAGAGGAAAAAAGAAAAAGAGTAGCGGGGGAAGCAAAAAGAGCTATAGAAGCAGAGGTAAAAAACGTTACTAAATAACTAACCCATTTACGATTACTAACCACAAACAAACGCTTACATACCTATGGGTACTTTTCAGATAGAAGGAGGGCATCAGCTCAAAGGAGAAATTACTCCTCAGGGCGCAAAAAATGAAGCTCTTCAGATTCTTTGTGCGGTATTATTAACTCCCGAAGAAGTAACAATTTCTAATATTCCAGACATAAGAGATGTCAATAAACTTATCGAGATTCTTAGTAACCTTGGAGTAAAAATCAAGCAACTTGGAAAGGGAATGTATTCCTTTAAAAGTGATGAGTTGGATCTTGAATATCTTGAAAGTGAACGTTTTAAAAAGGAAGGAAGTGGTCTTAGAGGGTCTATCATGATCCTGGGTCCGCTTTTGGCTAGATTCGGAAAAGGATATATTCCACGCCCTGGAGGAGATAAAATAGGAAGAAGACGTTTGGACACCCATTTTGAAGGATTTATTAATCTGGGAGCAGCGTTTAGATATAATAAAGAAGAACGTTTCTATGGGGTCGAGGCACCCGAAGGTCTAACAGGAGCATACATGTTACTAGACGAGGCTTCTGTTACAGGAACGGCAAATATAGTCATGGCGGCGGTATTGGCAAAAGGAACAACCAAAATCTATAATGCTGCTTGTGAGCCTTATCTTCAACAATTATGTAGAATGCTAAACTCGATGGGAGCCAAGATTACAGGAGTAGGTTCTAATTTATTGGTTATTGAAGGGGTAACAGAATTAAGCGGTTGTGAGCATCGTGTATTGCCAGATATGATAGAGATTGGATCTTGGATCGGTTTGGCAGCTATGACAAAAAGCGAAATTACCATAAAGAATGTAAGCTGGGGAAATCTCGGGATTATTCCAAATACGTTTAGGAAATTAGGAATTACACTAGAGCGCAAAGGTGATGATATTTATATCCCGGCACATGAAGAAGGTTACCAAATAGAGAGTTATATCGATGGATCGTTTATGACCATTTCTGATGCCCCGTGGCCAGGATTTACACCAGACCTTTTAAGTATCATATTGGTAGTAGCAACACAAGCCAGAGGAGAAGTGATGGTACATCAAAAAATGTTCGAAAGTCGTTTGTTTTTTGTGGATAAATTAATTGATATGGGCGCAAAAATAATCTTGTGTGACCCGCATAGAGCTACTATTATCGGACATGATTTTAAATCGACACTTAAAGCTACTACAATGGTGTCCCCGGATATTAGAGCAGGAATTTCTTTATTGATTGCGGCATTAAGTGCAAAAGGAACGTCGACAATTCATAATATAGAGCAGATTGATCGTGGATACGAAAATATAGACGAACGTCTTAGAGCTATAGGTGCAAAGATTAGTAGAATATAGAGGTTTTATGCTTTCTTATAAGGAATTGTAAAATAAAAGACAGAACCTTTATTCTTTTTACTCTTTAACCATATATTACCCTGTAACATTTTTACGTAGGCTTTGGCGATAGATAGCCCTATTCCGGCACCTTCTAGGGCATAACGATCTTCAATATCGGCTTGAACAAATCGTTCAAAAATGGCTTCTTGTCTGTTTTTTTCAATGCCCATACCACTGTCTTTCACATAAAACTCTAGAAAATCACCTTGCAGTTGATATCCAAATTCTATAGAACCTTCATTAGTGTATTTAATTGCATTTTTAACCAGATTGGTAAGTATAGCATTAAATTTTTCTTTATCTGTGACTATAAATGCGTCTTCTCCTTGTAATCCATTATTTAATAGAAGATCTATTCCTTTTTTATTGGTTTCTGGTTTAAAGAAATTATATAGGTATTCCGTTTGTTTGTTAATATCAACCTCATTGATAGAGACTTTTACTTGATCTGCTTCAATTTTGGAAATATCAATTATATCTTTAATAATATTTAGCATTCGCGCTCCGCTTTCTTTGATTAGATCGAGATATAGCTGTTGCTCATCACCCGATAGCTTAGGTTCTTTAAGTAATTCAGCCAAGCCTAATATCCCGTTCATTGGGGTGCGTATCTCATGACTCATATTGGCCAGGAATGCCGACTTCAAGCGATCACTTTCTTCTGCTTTTTCTTTAAGTCGGTTGAGTTCTATCTCATATAATTTGATATCAGTAATATCGGTTATGGTACCAACATATCCTATAACTTGTTTCTTGTCATTGTATTCTGGTATTGCCTGCCCTAGTACCCAGGTAATCGAACCGTCTGGTTTCAGAAACCTATATTCGGCATCAGAATTTTTTCTTCTAACAGCATCATCATACCACCCTTTCTTTAATTTTATGCTGTCTTCCGGGTGTACAGCATTTAACCATCCGTCATTCAAAGCTTCTTCTTGGGTTAATCCTGATATTGAACACCATTTTGGGTTTACAAAGGTGGTTTTTCCATCTGCTCGGGTCATAAAAATACCTACAGGCACAAGATTTGTCAATGTATGATACCTACTCTCGGTTAGCTGTATAGCTTTTTCTACAACTTCGAATTTTTGTCTATAGGTAAGCGAGTGATAAATATCTTTAAAGGTGAGATAATTAGCACGAAATTCTTCTTTTTCTATATATTTTAAATACAATGTAAACAAAATACTATAGAAGAGTGCCATAAAAATCTTTGAAACTAATCCCGAATAAAGAATTTTTAAAATATCTTCAAAAAACCAAAATGAACCAAGAGTAAAACAGATAGCGTCAAAGCTTAACACTATGATCATTGTTATTAATATTCTAAAAAATAAAGTTTTAATGTGTTTTGAAATAAATTCGAAGATAAAAATGATTAATATAGAATCGATGTAAAGGATACCCGTTCCTACAAAAAGAACAAACACATTAGTATAAAAGAATTCTGTAGAAACATCAAAGGGATTATAACTATAGGCACCTTCAATATTTAATCGAAAAGAAAGTAAAAGAAAACATAAAACTAAATTAGCTATTACCAGAGCATAGATTAGTCTTCTGGCAGTAATAGCATCTTCCTTTATGTAAATCAATAATACTGCAAACATGGTGGCAGTAAATAAAATTGCAGAACCAGGAGATACAACAAGTGTATCAGAAATTTCAAAGTAAAGTGTGCTGGCTAGAAAAACTTGTATAAATTGAAATAAACCTAACGTAGTAAACAACAAACCATTTCCCATGATCGTACGCAAGCGAAATAATAGCAGTATTAATGATGCAACTATTAATCCTTGAAAAAGGAAAATTGATATTTGATAAAAATTTATTGTGTCCATAAAATCCAATACTACATTGGATAGGTTTTTAGAGCCCTTTTTTGGAAAGCGCTGCAAATATAGGTTTTAATTTAGTTTAGAGTTTCTTTAAAGCTACAAACAAAAGTTAAATTATGGCTGCGGTAAACCCGTAATATTTGAGAAAATTGAAAAAAAAGTGATTTCAGATAAAATAATTAGGAGAAATAGTGTGCATTTTGAGACAACTAGCGCTAATTTTTGCAATGTCAAAAATATTTCGTTTTTTCGTTAAAAACACCACATAACCTTGGAGGACTTAAAAAGAACCATACGATCTTATACACATGTTAGCGATGCTGATATGAAATTTGGTCTTCAGTTTTATAAAAAACAAGTCTTGAAGAAAGGAGCATATCTGCTTAAACCCGGTCAGTATATTGATAGTTTTTATTTCATGAAACAAGGGTGTGTCTCATATTATACTATGGCAGAAGGCACTGCACAGGTTATGGAGTTTTTTACTGAAGGTTATTTTTTTACTGATTTATATGCTTATATAGAAGATATCCAGTCTCAATCATATTTGGAAGCACTAGAAGATACTGTGGTATATACTATTTCTAAAACAGATGTGCAAAAGGTTTTTGATCACTCGCACCAACTGGAACGCTTTGGGCGATTATCTATGCAACGAACTTTTGTTATAAATTTTCAGCGTATTAATCAACTTAGAAATCTTTCTAATCAAGAACGCTATCTCGAATTACTTAAAAAACGTCCAACACTCTTTCAAAGAGTACCTCAATATTTGATAGCTTCATATCTTGGCCTAACTCCCGTTGGACTTTCCAAAATCAGAAAACGGCTCAGCCAAAAATAATCGGTACTTATTTTGAGTTGTTTATCGTTGCTTCAATTTTGCCTTTTGATTTGGTAAAAGTTAAGACTATCTAAAATTCGATATTTATTAAACTAGTTTAATGAGAATTCATCAAATATTTCCGAAATTTATTACAGTTTTAATATCCAACTTCAAAAAATTCACACAATGGCTGATCAATATATAGATTTCGAGACGTTAAAGTACCTTTTATACGATGTACATCAGTTAGATGATGTATTACAAGCGGATCGTTTTGCAGATCATGATACGGCATCACTCGATATGTTTTTGGATTCGGTTAAAGAGTTTTCAGACAGAGAACTATTTCCGTATATCAAAGAGATGGATGAAAAACCTGCGTATCATAAAGATGGAACAGTAATCGTACACCCACAGGTTGAGGTTATGATGAAAAAAGGTGGTGAAATGGGACTCATTTCGGGTACGTTTGATTATGATACAGGTGGGCTACAGTTACCTATGATGGTATTTACTTCTGCAGCTTTCATTTTGGATGCTGCCAATAACCATTTGCCGGGTTATGCCGGGCTTACCCTTGGATCCGCAGAGTTGATCGTGCATTTTGGTAATAAAGAGCTTAATGATATGTATGTGCCTAAAATGCTTTCGGGCGAATGGGCAGGTACCATGTGCCTTACCGAACCTCAAGCCGGTAGTTCGTTATCCGATGTAGTAACAAAAGCCACACCTACAGATGATGGGCATTACAAAATATTAGGTCAAAAAATATTTATTTCTGGTGGAGACCACCAATATGCAGATAACTTCGTTCATTTAGTATTGGCACGCATAGAAGGAGCACCAGCAGGAACCAAAGGTATTTCTTTGTTTGTAGTACCCAAAAAACGACCGGATGCTAATGGTAACCTTACTCCCAATGATGTTACAACAGTAGCTGATTTTCAAAAAGTAGGACAACGTGGGTATTGCACCACACATTTAGGTTTTGGAGATGCAGATGATTGTCATGGATGGTTAGTAGGAGAACCACATCAAGGATTAAAATATATGTTTTTAATGATGAACGGCGCTCGTATTGCAGTAGGTCGGGGAGCTGCGGCTATTGCATCGGCAGCATATCATGCATCATTACAATACGCCAAAGAACGCCCGCAAGGTCGAAAACTTTCTAGCGATGGAAAGAAAAACCCAGAACAAGGACAAACATTAATCATCAATCACCCCGATGTTCGCAGAATGTTACTGCAACAAAAGGTCGTATATGAAGGATCTTTAAGTTTGGTGTTACTGGCTTCAAAATATTATGACCTTAAAGAAACGCTTCAGGATAAGGCCGAAAAAGAAAAATATGCATTACTCCTTGAGTTAATCATTCCGATGGTAAAAACCTATCCCTCAGAGATGGGAGCACAAGCAGTTTCTAATGGATTACAAGTGTTGGGTGGATATGGTTTCTGTACCGATTTTATCTTACAACAGTACTATAGAGATATCCGTATTTTTCCAATTTATGAAGGAACGACTGGAATCCAGTCTCAAGATCTATTGGGAAGAAAATTGCTGATGGAAAACGGGAAAGCACTGGAGTTGCTTACCGCAGAGATGATGCAAACCATTCAAAGCGCATCAAAATATGATGATTTAAGAGGGCATGCTTCAAAACTGGGAGAAAAATTACAACTAGCGCAAAAGGTAATAGGCTTTTTGGTAGGGTTTGCTCAAAAAGGTGATTTTGAACGATTCTTATCAGATGCAACACCATTTATGGAGTTTCTGGGTAACATTACTATGGCCTGGATATGGTTGGACATTGCTGTCCATGCTAAAAATGCTTTAGTAACGGGTCAAAAAACACACACAGAGGACTTTTATGAAAGCAAGATCCACGCTATGAAATTCTTTTTCAAGTATGAACTACCTAAAACCAGTGGTTTGGCAGAAATATTATTGGATGAGGAAACACTTACGATTGCCGGAGAGAAGGAAATACTTAACTAAACATCAACTTTTACAAAACTCACTTTTTCAATAAATGAACAATATAAAACAATCCTTCAATCTAGAAGGAAAAGTAGCCATTATCACCGGCTCGAGTAAAGGAATAGGAAAATCAATCGCACAGGGTCTTGCAGAGCATGGTGCCAAAGTAGTCATAAGTAGTAGGAGCCAGGAAGCTGTGGATGAAGTTGTGGCCGAGTTTGAAAAAGCTGGCCTTCGGGCCGTAGGTATTGCATGTCATATAGGTAAAGCCGAACAACGTGAAAATCTGGTACAAAAAACCATAGAGCAATGTGGAGGCATTGATATTTTAATAAATAATGCCGCAATAAATCCCGTGTATGGCCCAATTGAAGATGCTGAAGAAGCTGTTTTTGATAAGATTATGGATGTAAACGTAAAAGCTCCTTGGATGTTGTCTAATCTGGCAATGCCCTCGATGAAAGAACGAGGAGGGGGCAGTATTGTCAATATTGCTTCAGTGGAAGCATTACATCCTGGTGCCGGACTGGGGTTGTACAGCACCAGTAAGGCGGCCTTGCTAATGCTTACCAAAAATCAGGCAAAAGAGTGGGGACAACATGGTATACGAGCTAATGTAGTATGCCCGGGGTTAATCAAAACGAAGTTTAGCGCGGCACTCTGGCAAAATGAAAAATTACTCCAGAAAATTGAAAAAACCTTGCCTACTGCACGAATGGGAATGCCTGATGAAATGGCAGGAATAGTATGTCTATTGTCTTCAGATGCAGGAGCCTACATGACCGGTGGTGTTTATAATGCCGATGGTGGGTATATGATTGCCGGATAAAAGGGTCTTATGTCATTCCTGCGTAGGCAGGAATCTTATTATTAATCTCACAAAATATGAACTTCAATTACACCGAAAAAATAACATCACTTCAGGGAAAGCTCAATGCTTTTTTTGAAGAACACATACTTCCGGTAGAGGAAGAAGTTAGTGCTTTTGTTTATAATCCAGACAATAGATGGAAACGCTGGCCGGGGATTGAAGATCTTAAATCAAAAGCAAAAGCAGCAGGCCTATGGAATCTCTTTCTACCAAAAAAATATGGGGAGTTAAGTCCTGGACTTACCAATCTTGAATATGCACCATTAGCCGAGATTATGGGACGTGTACTTTGGTCTTCAGAAGTATTTAATTGCAACGCTCCAGATACCGGAAATATGGAGGTGTTGGCAAAGTATGGTTCTGCCGATCAGAAAAAACAATGGCTAGAACCGTTGATGAATGGCGAAATACGTTCGGCTTTTTTAATGACCGAACCTCAAGTAGCCTCTTCAGACGCTACGAATATAGAAACTTCGATTACCCTTGATGGTGACGAGTATGTGATCAACGGTCGTAAATGGTGGTCGTCTGGAGGAATGGATCCTCATTGTAAAATCGCTATAGTGATGGGGAAAACGGATCCCGATGCCCCACGGCATCAACAACAAAGTATGATTTTGGTGCCTATGGATACTCCCGGACTTAAAATAATACGACCATTATCGGTTTTCGGGTTTTATGATTCACCTGAAGGACATGCCGAAATTGTATTAGAGAATGTACGAGTACCTAAAGAAAATCTAATCCTCGGTGAGGGCAGAGGTTTTGAAATTGCTCAGGGGCGTTTGGGACCTGGCCGTATCCACCATTGTATGCGTTTGATAGGGATGGCACAACGATCTTTAGAATTAATGTCTCAACGTGCTTCAGAACGAATTGCTTTTGGTAAAACCTTCAAAGATTTCAGTAGTATTCGCCAGGAAATCGCTCAATCTCAGTGCGAAATAGAACAAGCGCGATTGCTAACGCTTTCCGCAGCAGACAAAATGGATAAAGAAGGAAACAAAACTTCAAAAGATCTTATTGCTATGATCAAAATTGTGGCTCCCAATATGGCCTTAAATGTGATTGATCGTGCCATGCAGATTCACGGCGGAAAAGGAGTAGGACCTGATACACCATTGGCCCACTTTTTTGTAGCCGCAAGAATGTTACGTCTGGCCGATGGACCCGATGAGGTGCATATGTATCAACTGGGTAAGAGCGTGATTAATAAACATGCAAATATCAAGATATAAGTAACTTAAGTTGTTAGTCTTAATGAAAATTCGAAGTTCCTTCTCCTTGGACGACGTTGCAATAGGAATGGGTGAGATGGGGCGTAGGAGTTAGGATGAGGGGATTTTCACATTAGAAACCCTCACCTTAATCCTCTCCCAGGGGGAGAGGAAACGATTGTCCCAGAGCAAATATTAAGTAACAACTTAAATTAACCAATACAATAAAATGCAAAACGTACGTAAAGGCGAAGAACTAAACAAAAAAACACTTAAAGATTTCCTTCAGAAAGAAGGATTAATAAATAATAACCAAAGTGATTGGCAGGTTACTCAGTTTACACATGGGTATTCCAATCTCACATATTTAATAAATATAGAAGATAAAGAATATGTGCTAAGACGTCCGCCTTTTGGAGCTATAAAGAGAGGTCATGATATGGGGCGCGAATTTAAAGTACAATCTGGTATTTATAAAGCTTTCCCGAAGGTGCCAAAAATGTATGTATATGCTGAAGATGAAAGTATTTTAGGTTGTCCTTTCTACATCATGGAAAAGGTAGATGGTATTATTCTTAACGTGAAAGAAGCCAAAAAAAGAAATATTCCTGCAAATGACTTTAAAACCATAGCAGATTCTTGGCTAGATACGTTTGTAGAGCTTCATAATGTTGACTATAAAGCGGTAGGACTAGAAGATCTAGGAAAACCTGAAGGGTATGTAGAACGACAGGTGCTCAATTGGGGAAAACAATACCTCAAAGCGGCTACCGAAGATGTACCTGCAGCAGAAAAAGTAATGCGTTGGATGGAGAATAACCAATCCACGACATATAAACATAGCCTGGTACACAATGATTTTAAATACGATAACATCGTTTTTAAAGATGATAGCTGGAAAGAAGTCGTTGCTGTTTTAGATTGGGAAATGGCAACCCTAGGAGATCCTTTGATGGATCTGGGAACTTCACTTGGGTATTGGACCATGGCCAATGACCATCCATTTGTGCAACAAGGAATCCCTTCGCCAACAATCATGGAAGGGAACCCGGGAAGAAGTGAAATTGTTGAACTATATACCAAAAAGAGTGGGAGGCAAGTAGATCACCTTATATTTTACTATGTTTTTGGGCTATTTAAAATAGCGGTGATTGCACAGCAGATATATTATCGATATAGTAAAGGCTTAACAACAGATCCACGCTTTGCGCAATTAAATAAAGCGGCAGAGTTGCTGTGTAATCTTGCATTGCAGGCGATTCAGAAAAATAAAATTGATTAACAATTCCAATTTAGAATGAAGTATTTAGATCCTACATATTTTCTTGATTACGAGTCCGATGAAATTCAGGAGCTCGTAAAAGAATTTAATACCGATACACTAACACCAAAAGAAAAAGCCATAGGATTATATCTTAAGGTGAGAGATCAATGGAAATACGATCCGTATAACATACACCTTACAAAAGAAGGATACAGGGCAAGTGAAATTGCCAAAAAACCATACGGGCATTGTGTGGATAAGTCAATTTTGTTGATCGCAGGTTTGCGTGCACTACAAATACCTGCTCGAATTCATTTGGCCAAGGTAAAGAATCATATCGCTGTTGAAAAGCTAACTGAAAAATTCGGAACCAATGAATTGACACCACATGGGATGGTGAATATAGAACTTAACGGAAAATGGGTGAAGGCTTCTCCCGCATTTAATCAAACCCTGTGCGAGAAATGCAATGTAGCACCTTTGGAGTTTGATGGTGAAAACGATTCCATGTTTCAGGAATATGATAGCGAAGGAAACATTTTTATGGAATATCTGGAAGACTACGGTCATTTTGAAGATGTTCCTTTTGATTTTATGATTGATAATATGAAGACGCATTATCCTGAAATTGTTAACCTGTCCCAGGATTCAGGTATCGTTAGGATATAAAACAAAGTAAACTAGATAAAAAATCAAACCATGAGCGAAACGTATGTTGGGGTTACCCCAGAGCAATTTCAGGATTTTAGTCAGTTGCCTCTTGAAGGGCCTTTTCAGATGTTAAACCTATTGAAGTTCAAAGATAAAGTTGAAGAAACCGGAACTACCGGAGCTGAGGCGTATGACCAATATATGAAGGCTGTGATTCCTTTTTTTCAAGCTTCCAAAGCCAAAGTAATTTATCAAGGAAAACCTCATTTTACTTTGATAGGACCGAATGATAATTTAGAATGGGATAAGATACTGATTGTAGAATATGCTAGCAAAGAAGATTTTTTAAAAATGATTACTTCAGAAGGGTATCCTGCAAAAATGCGTAGCCAAGCACTGGAAGATTCAAGATTGATACTAAGTACTGCTCAATAACCAATTAAATATAGATACACATGCAAGTAAAAGATAAAATAGTAATCGTTACAGGTGCCGGTTCTGGGATAGGAGCTGCAACTGCAAAGCATTTCGCTAAACATCAGGCTAATGTTATAGTTTCAGATATTAAAGAAGAAAAAGCAGAACAAATAGCAAACGAAATCAAGCAGGAAGGTGGTAGTGCCACGATACTAACCGCCAACGTGGCAAAATTTAACGAAGTAGAAAGACTTATTTCTGATACAGTAGCGCAGTTTGGGCGATTAGATGTGCTGGTCAATAATGCCGGTATCGGACCCAGAAATATGGCCAGAGTAGGAGAATATACCTTGGACGATTGGGACAGTGTGATCGCTGTAAACCAAACCGGTGTTTTTTACTGCATGAAACAGGCATTGCAGCAAATGACTAAACAAGGAGGTGGTAATATTGTGAATATTGCTTCTTTGGCAGGTTTAAAAGCATCGCTGAATAATATCTCGTATAGTGCCAGCAAGTTTGCCGTAGTGGGAATGACAAAATCCGCTGCTTTAGAATATGCCACCAAGAACATTCGTATCAATGCGGTTTGTCCTGGCTATACTGAATCTGCTTTGCTCGACAAACTATTATCTGCTAGACCCGATATGGATCAACGCTTAAAAAGTGTAATTCCAATGAAACGATATGGTCAGGCCCAGGAGATTGCAGAGGCGGTTGTTTGGCTGGCTTCAGATGACACCAAGTTTATCACCGGGCAGACGATTACACTAGACGGAGGAACATCTTTATAAACACATAGCTAAATCTGTAATACATGGCACAGAAGATTTGAATGAAAAAAGATGAAGTTTAAAGCAAAAAGCACAGGCATAGCCTTAGCTACGACGAGTATTTTTAACGAAAAAATTTATCTTTTTACACCGAAGATTAGTGTTATTTATTACAGATTTAGCTATATAATTCAATTAATAAAAATATCATGAGTAACAAACAACTAATATTCAAAAAACGACCTGTGGGACTTCCCGAGGCGGATACCTGGGAATTACAATCAAATCCAATTCCAGAACCAAAAGAGGGCGAAATCTTAATTCAGCAACATTACATATCCCTGGATCCTGCGATGAGAGGATGGATGAACGAAGGGAAATCCTATATAGAACCTGTACAAGTTGGAGACGTTATGCGTGCCGGATCTGTGGGTAAAGTGATTAAAGCCAATAATCATCCCAAGTATAAAGAAGGAGATTACCTTACCGGTTGGGGTGGCGTACAACAATATTCGGTGACCGATGGTAGTAATTGGTATCAGGTAGATCCTAGTTTAGCTCCGTTGCCGATGTACATTGGTACGTTGGGGATGCCTGGGATGACAGCCTATTTCGGAATTTTAGAAGTAGGAAAGATCAAAGAAGGCGATACAGTTTTGGTTTCTGGTGCAGCAGGAGCTGTTGGGAGTGTAGTAGGACAAATTGCAAAAATCAAAGGCTGCCGCGTGATCGGAATAGCTGGAGGAGCTGATAAATGCAAATATGTGGTAGATGAACTTGGGTTTGATGGCGCGATCGATTATAAATCTGAAAAAATACATGCTGGATTAAAAAGAGAATGCCCTAAAGGTATTGATGTATATTTTGATAACGTAGGAGGAGAAATTCTGGATGCAGCCTTAGCTAGATTACGTATGCATGCTCGCATTGTGATTTGCGGAGCGATTTCACAATATAATAATAAAACGGCGATGAAAGGACCAAGTAATTACCTGTCATTATTAGTAAACCGTGCAACCATGCAGGGAATGTTAGTGATGGACTACGCCAAAGATTATGGCAAAGCTGCTATGGAAATGGGAGGCTGGATCATGCAAGGAAAGCTTAAAAGCAAAGAAGATATTTATGAAGGCATAGAAAACTTCCACGAAACCTTTTTACGCCTGTTCTCTGGTGACAAAATGGGAAAACTGGTGTTGAAGGTAATTGAGGAATAAAAAGCGTCACTTCGAGAACAACTTTTATTCAAGTTGAATGTCATCCTGAACTTCCTATGCTTCCGGCAGATGGGGATTCAGGATCTCACTAAGAAAATGAAATTATTAACAAGATGAGATGCTGAAATAAATTCAGCATGACGAATTAAATCATTTAGACTAACATACTCAAAAACTCATAAAACTCACAAACCAAAAATGAAAGCAATAGTTTGTAAACAATTCGGGCCACCATCATCCCTGGTTCTTGACGATATAGAAAGTCCAAAGCCCGGAGAGAAGGAAGTCGTGGTACAAGTAAAGGCATGCGGAGTAAATTTTCCGGATACGTTGATTATCCAAGGGTTGTATCAGTTCAAACCTGAATTACCTTTTACTCCCGGTAGTGATATCGCCGGAGTGGTAAAAGAAGTCGGAGCTAAAATCAAACATGTAAAACCGGGTGATGAGGTCTTTGGATTTGTAATGCATGGAGGCTATGCCGAAGAAGTAGTAGTACCCGGTAATGCCTGTTTCCCGAAACCACCCGGAATGGAATTTCCGGTAGCAGCATCGTTTATGATGGCCTATGGTACTTCGTACCATGCGTTAAAGGATCGCGGTCGACTTAAAGAAGGGGAAACCCTGTTGGTATTAGGCGCGTCTGGAGGTGTAGGACTGGCGGCTGTAGAACTTGGAAAACTTATGGGAGCCAAAGTCATCGCTGCGGCATCTACTACCCAAAAACTAGAATTATGTAAGGAATACGGAGCCGACGCCGTCATTAATTACGATACCGAAGACCTGAAAACCAGAATCAAAGAACTTACAGATGGTAAAGGAGTAGACGTAGTCTATGATCCGGTGGGTGGTCGATATTCAGAGCCTGCGATACGAGGTATGGCATGGGAGGGACGTTATCTGGTGGTTGGTTTTGCAGCCGGAGATATTCCTAAAATTCCGTTGAATTTGGCTTTGCTAAAAGGATGCGCCATTGTTGGAGTGTTCTGGGGAAGTTTTGCCATGAAAACTCCGGATAAAAACATGCAAAACACCATGCAATTAATGCAATGGTACGCAGCCGGAAAACTAAAACCCCATATTCATAAAATATACCCACTAGCCGAAGCATCAAATGCTTTGGAGGACATGACTAAGAGAAAAGTAAAAGGTAAGGCAGTGATCGAATGTTCGTAAGTATGGGTACTAACCATAACGTTACAAAGCGGCGCTTTGAAAATCTTTTTTCACCAGTATAAGATTTATTTTGCGTTAAAAAATCTTGAAGCCTTGGAAAGATTTTAGCAAAACAAATCTGGTTTTGTCGAAGACAAAAATACCTTGAAAAAAGTGTCCTTTCTTTTGGTTCGTTTTCTTTGGACAAGCAAAGAAAATGAACAGAAGGCCAAAGAGAAACGATGAGTTTTAATATTAACCAGTTATTATCACACAAAAAAAATAATATATGAGACTAAAAAACAAAATAGCCATTATAACCGGCGGAGCCCGCGGTATCGGAAAAGCCGTTTCGACTCTCTTTGCCAAAGAAGGTGCCTCTGTCATTATCTGGGATTTATTGGATGAAGGAACCGAAACAGCTAAATCAATAAATGATGAAGGCGGTATAGCAGAGTTTACCAAAATATCAGTAACCGATAAAGCTGCGATAGAGGCGGAAGCTGAAAGAATCCATAATAAATATGGTAAAATAGATATCCTGATCAACAATGCCGGGATCACCAAGGATCGCACATTGCATAAAATGAGTGAAGCAGAATGGGATGCGGTGATCGATGTGAATTTGAAAGGGGTATTCTTATGCACCCAGGTAGTCTCAAAATACATGAAAGAAGCTGGATACGGCCGAATTGTATCGGCAGCATCCAATGTGGGATTGCGTGGTAATTTTGGGCAAACCAATTACTCAGCTACCAAAGCCGGGGTGATTGCCATGTCTAAAACCTGGACCATGGAACTTGGTAAATACGGAATCACAGCCAATGCACTAGCACCTGGTTTTACCCTTACCGAAATGACTGAACAGATCCCAAAGGAGCATTTGGAAGGCTTGAAAAAACAAATACCATTACAAAAAGCTGCCATGCCGATTGATATTGCTTATGGATACTTATACTTAGCATCAGACGAAGCATCGTATGTGTCTGGTATTTGTTTGACGATTGATGGGGGGATCTCGCGGTAGAGGTAAGTGGGTTAGTATGTGAGTATTTTAGTCGGTGAGAGGTGAGTTGATATGCAGGGTTCGAGAGCCTCACCCTTCAAATATCACCCGAACGCTGAGGCTCTCGAAGGGTTAGATGAAACGGAAAACCGTTCCAAAGCGGCGCTTTGAAAACCTTTTTCACCAGTGTAGGATTTTGTTTGCGCCTGCCTGCCGGCAAAGGCAGGTTAAAAAATCTTGAAGCCTTGGAAAGATTTTAGCAAACCAAATTCGGTTTTCGGTGAAACTGAAAAACACCTTGAAAAAGTGTCCTTTTCCCTGCCTACCTGGCGGATGGCAGGCAGGTTTTGGTTCGTTTTCTTTGGACAAGCAAAGAAAATGAACAGAAGGTTAAATAGTAGGAATAAGGTTGAATTTGATTATAAAAGAATAGAACTATGAACCAACTTATTTGCAAAAACTTTGAAGAGTTTAAAACGCACGAAGGAAAACCACTACCAACAGGCGAGTGGCTTACCGTTACACAAGAGATGATCAATGCCTTTGCCGAGGCAACATTGGATTTCCAATGGGTGCACGTGGATCTGGAACGTGTCAAAAAAGAATCCCCGTTTAAAAAACCAATCGCACACGGATTTTTATCGGTATCGCTATTGTCTAAAATGTTGATGGATCTTTTGGTGGTAGAAAGCTTTGCGATGGGCGTAAACTACGGACTTAATAAAGTACGTTTCCCACACCCGGTACCAGTAGATTGCCGATTACGATTGCATAGCAGTATCCAAAAGATCGAAGAATATGGCGATAACGGACTAAAAATCACCTGGGATTGCTCTGTAGAGATCGAAGGTGTCGAAAAACCCGCTTGTGTGGCCGAGTTTGTTTCTTTGATGTTTGAGGGGTAGAAATTGTTTATAAAATTACACGGATTATGATCCGCGCTATCGAGTTAGTTTAAATTGCATGTATCTTCATATAAATCAATTAAGTGATGTACGGACATGTCTATTAATGGTTCATACATGAATGCATTTATATGGATATTCTCTGGAGTCATTAAGTTCACTTTATCTAAAATATCAATTGATTCACTTTCGGGAAATTCTTCTAGGTATTTTCTGTATAATACCTGTGTTTGATTTTTAGTAATGGCATTTAAATCTAATTCGGGTAATTTTGTAATTAAATACTCTTCAGCTTTTAACCGAATGGCAATTGCAAGAGTAATTTTATTCTCAACTATGATTTCATTAATATCAGGTTCATTACAAATAGAATTCGCAGTATCTAAAATTAACTGAATTAAATTTTCACCGCCAAAAGAAATTGTTTTATCACTAAGCTTTACCAAACGGTTTTTGTAAATATCAAAAATATCATTTACAGTTAAGCTGTCTGAAATATCTTTCCTGTGCAAACAACTTGTAAGAGTTAAATATTCAGCATTTTTCTTACACTCACTATATTCTATTAAATTTCTAACAAAGGAAATAAGGCTTATGAATATTTTTGGTTTGGAATAGTTTTTAATAAAGTAGGTAAAAATATCATTAATATATTCACCCTTATGGATTGCGACTTCATTACTAATAGACTTCGTGGTCATGTAAACCACATCTCTGTCTAATCTAAGTCTTGAAGCTACCGTTCGGTAAAAATCAAAATTATGAGTTAAGATGAATGTCCGAAAACTAGCTAATTGATGTATTTCTTTTATATATTCTATTATTGCAAATTTATTTTTATAGTCGAAAGAATCCGCTACATCATCGAAAATTATCAAACTTTTTTCATGACTTAGTTTTCGAGATTCAATTTCAAATAAAAACTGAAGTATAAAATAGGCCCTTTGTTCTCCCTTACTGAGGATATTTAGCAGGCTGATACGATCTTGTCTTACAGGATCATCGTTTCTGTCAGAATAATCAAATTCTAAATTTGCCGTTTCTTGTTTTAAGATAATATCTTCTTGATTTGATATTATTACTTTGAAAGGAACAAAGAATCTTGAATTGAAAGTGCTAATGATTTTTGTCCATAAAGCGAATTCTTTTTTTGATTCACTTACTATTTTTTCTAGCTCTACCTTTTTGTTCTTATAATGTGTAATTAATTCTGTAGCTTCTTGTTTGATTTCTGAAAAATAGTTTATCCATACTTCTCGTTTAAATTTTTCATAATCATTTAAATCAATGAGTATTAATTTATTCTTTTCAATTACTTTTTTAAATGATCTAAGTTCAATATTTGCTCCAATAGCATTATCAACTTTCTGAAAAGTTTTCTTCAATTTTTCATCATTAAGTATGTTTTGAATTTCTTCCTGAATGATTTTTTGTAATTCTTCAATGTTTTCGATCTCGGTACCATCCTCTAATACAAATTTATGACCAGCTTCAAAAAAAGAATTATCTTCAATAGATTTTACTATTTGATTAGCTTGATAAGTTCCAAATGTATTATTAAGTGATTCTTTAAAAAACTTAGATTTCGAAATTATGTTTTTGTAGTTGTTTACATACTGTTCAAGTATACCCTTATTTTTATCTAAAAACTTTTTAACATTCCCTTTTTTGTCAAAAACATCGTTGTACTTAAATTTATATTTAATAAATGAGTCGCTTAAATTATCTATTTGTTTCAATAATAGCTCAAAGAAAGAGTTGTTTGAATTTTCAGAAAATGTATTAGTAAATTCAGTTTCGCAATCTGAACTTTGTGAAACAACTTTTAGTTTTTTGATAAATTCTCCTTTCATGTTATTTAAATCAAGGTAGATTCTATCATATTTTTCTTTTAGTTCTTTACTAGCTAAGAACGTACTTATTTTATTTGAAGCGTCAAAACTATTGTCTTCAGCATTTATGACTAAAATCATATTTGGATCTATATCCAAGTCGTCGACAAGAATATCAAATTTTGGAATTCTTGATTCGTATATTCTATCGCATGGTTTGTTTTGAGAATCATTTTTTGAAATTAGATCGAACGTCTTTGCAAAAGAAGTTTTCATTGTTCCGTTAGGAGCATAAATGAGAAATGTATCACTTTTTGTAAAATCAAATTCATAATTAAATTTTCCAATACCGAAGCAGTTCTCTAGGTTAATTTTTAAGTTGTTCATTTTTATTTATGAGGTTGTTCAGGATTATGTAGTAATATAGTTTTCGAATTGCAAAAAGTGGTTGTAACTCTTTTTGTTATTCCCCACCCAAACTACAACAATCAAAAACCAATTTCTTACGGAAATCCACATTAGGAGTGATTTTTCTATAGGGTCAATTAAATTGGTAGTTTAGAAAAATGGATTCTGGCCTGCGCCAGAATGACAAGTTTATGTTTTTTGTCATTCCATCCCTTCGGCTATTGCTCAGGATAAACTTCGGTCAGAATCCAAAGTAGAAACTCGTATATTTAGCCCATGCAACACCAGGAATTCTTTTTTGAGCATAAAAAACAACAACTTTTTGGTCAGTATTGGGTGCCTAATGATTGTAAAGCCATGGTGTTATTAATCCATGGTATGGGAGAGTATTCTACTCGTTATGCCGATGATGTAATCCCAGAGCTATTGGCAAAACATATAGGGGTGATTACCTACGATAATTTTGGGCATGGCAAGAGTAGTGGTAAAAGAGGGCATTGCCCAGGTTATGAAGCATTACTAGAGGTGGTGAATGGTATGTTTTCAAAAACAAAAGAACTTGCTCAAGACCTTCCTGTGTTTCTGTATGGGCATAGTATGGGTGGTAACCTGGTGATTAATTATGTGCTTCGCCAAAAACCCAATGTGGCGGGAGCGATACTAACCAGTCCGTTTTTACGATTGGCGTTTCAACCCCCGGCCTGGAAAATGACGATGGGGAAACTGATGCAAAAAATAGCACCTTCGGTTACGCTGCCTTCGGGATTGGATGTAAATGCCATTTCTCGAATTCCAGAAGAGGTCGAGAAATATCAAAACGATCCGTTGGTGCATGATAAAGTGAGCCCTAATTTTTCATTTCCGATCATAGAAGCTGGGGAATGGGCTATCAAGAATGCTGCAACACTAGAAACACCGGTATTAGTACTTCACGGTACCGATGATCAAATTATAGATTATAAAGGTTCTCAAGAATTTTCTGAAAAAACAGATCAAGCTGAGCTAGTACTTTTTAAAGGAGGCTATCACGAACTGCACAAAGACCTTGAAAAAGACAAAATGCTAAAAACCATCATAAAGTGGATACAGAAGAAATTGTAGTCCCGAATATTGAGCCCTTCGACTCCGCTCAGGATTGGTTATAATCGAGCATTGAGGCTACTCGAAATGCGGCCTATAACAAGATCAGGACCCATAAGGTGAACTTTTAACACTCAAAAACTCGGTAGAATATTTGGAATAAATCTAAATAAGAATTAGTTTCGCATTCGGAATATGGAATTACTTTTTACCTCAAAATATTACGCCTCGTATCAGTCTACAGCAGATCGATGTTTTTATATCGATTTTGGCCATAAAATGGTCAAGGTTTCCTTTTGTCAGCTACTTAGTTTACGATATAAAGCCAAGCAATTATCATCTCACGAGCATTTAGCATATATGTTGAATCATTGTGATGTAACGTTGCTCACTTTTTGTGACAAAGAGCATTTAATTTTATTGGATACCTTACAGGTTTTGGATTTTACCGAACTGATCCACGGCACTTTTGCTATGATGGAACTGAATACTGTACTTACCGCTTAATTTTACATTGATTTAGACTGTCTATAAATTACTACCTATACTCGCTATAGCGCCTAATTTTCTGTAATTTTATAACAAAATCTAAAGGTGCTTACTATGGAAAATATTGCAAGACAACAAATCAGTATTAATTTGGAGGTTATGGATATGCTAAACCAGCAAATTGCCAAAGAACAACATTCTTCTTCGGTATATTTGGCAATGGCTTCCTGGTGTGATCAAAAGGGATTGAGCAGAAGCGCTTCTTTTTTCTACAAGCAATCTGTAGAAGAAAGAGAGCATATGATGAAAATCTTCAAATTCATTAACGATTGTGGCGGTGCGGCGCATTCTCCGGATGTATCTAATATTTCGCACGAATATGCATCTTTAAAAGAGATTTTTGAATTAGCACTACAACAGGAAATTGCTATTACACAATCCATTTATAAGATTGTGGCTACCTGCCGAAAAGTAAATGACTTTGGTGCCGAGAATTTTCTACAGTGGTTTGTAGAAGAACAAATGGAAGAGGAGCAAACCATTCGTGATATTCTTGATATGATTGAGCTTATGGGGGATGCTGCATTGAAGTTTATAGACGAACGTATTCCGAACGAATAATCAAAAACCGTCTATTCGGGTTTTTTTGGTAGAAAATTTCATCAGTCTCAGTGATGCGGATGGTAATTGGGATTGTTTCTAAGACAAGCAAGTTTTATTACGTCGAACTTGTATTAAGATAACAAGGACTCTAACTCTAACGCATAATCATATTGCAAATCCTCGTGTAAGGAAGTAAGTTTCTTCTTCACGGCAGTAATCTCACGCTGTAATATGGTTTGCAATACATTGTTTCTTTTAATATACGGCTGATAACCAGTCAACTTTTTACAGAAGTAGAGCAGTAGTTCTATTTCTGTTTCTTTGTTTTTAGAATAGCGAATGTATTTTTTGATCATGCGTAGGATCTTGCGTACACTTTTTTTGATGTAATGATAAGAATCCGTATTGATCAACTCAAATTGTTTATCGACTTCATTTTTTACGCTTTCTATATAACCTTCTTCATGAGTAGACTCAAATAATAAGTAGGTGAGGAGCTCTTTATTTTCTTTTTTAAATCTTGATAACCGAAGACATAGCTCGATAAGTTCTTGTGCAGAACGATGCGCTAATTCGGTTTTGAGTTCTTTAACAGTTGCGGTTTTCATAGCCGCAATTTATACAAAATGATAGTACAAGTCGGGTTGTGTTCTTCTAAATGTTTTTGTGAATAAAACCTTTGTTTTTAGTCTAATTATATGATTCTTAAGTTTTTTGGTTGACTGCGTTACTGTTCAATCCCCTGTGTTTAAGGGCTTTTTAAGAGTTATTAGCATAGTTATTAACAAAAAAAGTAGGTTTTTACGTATAGTGATTTTAAGATAGTGTATGTTTTGTGTTTTTTAACGAATAAAAAGTAATTTTCAACAAATTATTAACAAATAATCAACATTTTATTTTGTTAATTGTTGATAACTACTTAAATTAGTATCAATTAACCTTAAATCACGCGATCATGAATACTTTATTTTCCATTTTAGGACTAAACTTTACCAGTATTGTAAATTTTTTAAAAGAACTCCCTGAAGCTTCTAGATATGCGATTCGTAAGTAATAGAGATATAACCAATTTTGGTTTTGTGTTTTTTAAATCGATCAAAGGGATTATTTTCTGGTAGTCCCTTTTTGATTTAAAAGTCAAAAGGCAAAAACAAAGATTTATTTTGGTGTATGAATGCGGAGCGGGTTTGTCTCCCTCATTTTTTATAAATGACTCGCCTCCGCGTTTTACAGCCAGGAGATCATATGGTATGCTAGTCTTGCCGCAAGGCGGGCAGTGCAATTATCTATGTCATAGGTGGGATTTAGTTCTACAAGATCTGCACTAACTAACGTATTGGATTCACAGATTCGTTGTATCGTTTCCATAGCAATATCTAAAGAAAACCCAAGTGGGGAAGGAGCACTAACTCCTGGAGCATAGGCTGAAGAAAAACCATCGATATCAATAGTAAGATACACATGGTCAACGCTTGCGATAAAATCTGCAACAGTTTGGGCTACTTTTTCCTTGTTTTGAATAGTAAACTCGGTATTGAGCAAGTAAGAAACATTTAACTCTGAAGCAGTTTCAAATAATTCGCTATTGTTTGATTCTTTTTGAATTCCTAAACATAAATATTTAAAATCTTCATTCTCCTGCGCGATTTGAAAGAAAGGAGTGCCTGAGTTTCCTTGATTGGTAACTTTTCTAAGATCAAAATGGGCATCCAGGTTAATGATCCCAATAATTTTGTTGGGAAATTGCTTTTTGATCCCGTTGTAATGGGCATACCCAAGATCATGACCGCCACCCAATACAATCGGAAACACCTGATGTTTTAACAGCAATGCAATGCTATGGGCGGTTTCACGTTGTGTTTCTTCAAGATTTTGATCTTTACAAGTGATATCTCCAACATCAAGAATACTTACTTCCTCTGAAAAATGGTTAGATAACGACGCCAACATTTTCCGAATGGCATTTGGACCCGCTACGGCGCCAATTCTTCCTTGATTTCTTTTGACACCTTCATCACATGCATACCCTAAAAAAGCAAAACTTTTTCCGTTTATTGTTAACAAAGCACTTTCTTCAAGATCTACACAACGAATCTTTTCATGTAGATACAGTTGCTTATCTGAAGAGCGTCCTGTCCATAATTTTGGATTTGGTTTTTGGTAGTTTTTCATTTAGTTATGATGAAGTGTATGCAAATTACAGAATTTTATTCAGTACAGAATCCTCAACGATGTTTGGAAGGGTAACCTGTAACTCTGGTGTACGTTGCATTTCTCTTTTAATAGCAAATAATGCTTCTTTGTTTCTGGCCCAACTTCTACGGGATAGCCCATTATTTACATCATAAAACAACATGCGTTTTAAGCGTTCTGAAGCATCTTCTGATCCGTCAAGCACAAGACCAAAACCACCATTAATCACTTCGCCCCAGCCAACACCACCGCCATTGTGTATTGATACCCAGGTAGCTCCTCTGAAACTATCCCCAATTACATTATGAATCGCCATATCGGCAGTAAATTTACTACCGTCATAAATATTACTGGTCTCACGATAGGGAGAATCGGTACCACTAACATCGTGGTGGTCTCTTCCCAGAACAACCGGAGCCGAAATTTCTCCATTTTTGATGGCTTTATTGAAAGCTTCGGCAATTTTGATTCTTCCTTCGGCATCAGCATATAAAATACGAGCCTGCGAACCTACCACCAACTTATTTTCTTTAGCTTCCTGTATCCAGGTAATGTTGTCTTGCATTTGTTGTTGAATCTCTTTCGGAGAAACTTTTTTGATAGATTGCATCACTTCAAGGGCAATTTGATCGGTTTTGTCAAGATCTTCAGGTTTCCCCGAAGTACATACCCATCTGAAGGGCCCAAATCCATAATCAAAACACATAGGCCCAAGAATATCTTGTACATACGAAGGATATCTAAAGTCAATCCCGTTTTTGGCCATGACATCGGCTCCCGAACGCGATGCCTCCAGCAGAAAAGCATTTCCGTAATCAAAGAAATAGGTGCCCTTTGCTGTATGTTTATTAATCGCGGCTGCATGCCTGCGAAGTGATTCCTGAACTTTAACTTTAAAAGCTTCGGGATCGTTACTAATCATAGCATTGGATTCTTCATAGCTTAATCCTACCGGATAATACCCACCCGACCATGGGTTGTGTAACGAGGTTTGGTCTGATCCAAGATCGACGTAGATATTTTCTTCATAAAACTGTTCCCATATATCCACTATATTACCTTGATATGCTATCGAAACTATTTCTTTTTGGTCAACGGCTTTTTTTACTCTGGAAACTAAATCATTCATGTCATCCAGAATTTCATCAACCCACCCTTGTTCATGACGTTTTTGGGCTGCTTTTGGGTTTACTTCGGCACAAAGGGTGATACAACCTGCAATATTTCCGGCTTTTGGTTGGGCTCCGCTCATGCCTCCCAAACCGGCAGTTAGGAAAATTTTACCGGCAGAAGATTCCTTTGGTTTTAATGTTTTTCTAAAGGCATTCATCACCGTAATTGTTGTACCATGAACAATCCCTTGCGGACCAATATACATATAACTTCCTGCGGTCATTTGTCCGTATTGGGTTACACCAAGGGCATTGTATTTTTCCCAGTCATCTGGTTTAGAATAGTTAGGAATCATCATTCCGTTGGTCACGATCACACTAGGTGCATCTTTTGACGAAGGGAATAATCCCATTGGATGTCCAGAATACATGTGTAATGTCTGCTCCTGGGTCATGGTGGACAGATATTGCATCGTAAGCAGGTATTGCGCCCAATTTTGAAAAACAGCGCCGTTGCCACCATAGGTTATTAATTCGTAGGGATGTTGAGCCACAGCAGGATCCAGATTATTCTGAATCATGAGCATGATGGCAGCCGTTTGTTTGGTGTTTGATGGATATTCGTTTATTGGACGAGCATACATTTTATAATCAGGCATAAAACGATACATGTAGATGCGACCAAAGTCATTCAATTCTTTTAGAAATTCAATGGCAAGTTCATGATGCCAATCTTCCGGAAAATATCGAAGTGCATTTCTAAGTGCCAGCTTTTTTTCTTCTTTTGAAAGAATTTGTTTTCGCTTAGGGGCGCGGCTTATTTTTGGGTCTAAAGTTTTCTTTGCAGGTAATATTTTAGGAATTCCCTGAAGTATTTGTTCTTTGAAAGTCATGTTTCTTATTCTTTAGAGTACATTATGTCACCTCGTTTCCATACTTGAGATGGTACAAGTTTTCCTTGTTGATAGAAGATCTCATTGTAATGATTTGTTTGAAACAGGTTAAAATCAGCCAACATGCCAGACGAAAGTTGTCCTCTGTCATGTAGATTAAGAGCTTTTGCTGCTCTGAAAGTTATTCCAGCAAGTACTTCAGCATTCGATAGTTTCTCGAATGTTCCCAGAATACATGCCTGTGTTAATAAGTCTCCCATAGGAGCCGATCCCGGATTCCAATCACTGGCGATGGCCAGGGCTCCACCAGCATCCAGAATTTTTCTTGCTGGAGTAAAATCACATCCCAATCCTATAGATGCTCCAGGTAGTGCAACAGAAATTACATCACTATTGGCAAGCATTTCTATTTCGTCTTCGGTACTGGCTTCAAGGTGATCTGCGCTTATGGCGTTCATTTTTACGGCTACCTCACTACCACCAACGCTAAACTGATCTGCATGAACCGTAATATCAAATCCCATAGCCTTTGCTTTTTTGAAATAAGGATATATATCTGATGGTAAAAACGCGCTTTTTTCAATGAAAGCATCAATTCTGTTGGTGAGTTTTTCTTCTTTTATAATTGGAAACAAGGAATTGCCCATAAATTCGAGATATGCTTTGTGATCCCCATCAAAATCCTTTGGAAGCATATGCCCTGCAAGGCATGTAGTAATTAGATCTGCCTGGGTACTGTTGTTTGCATCTTTAATCGCACGTAACATTTTTAGTTCCTCTTGAACAGAGAGTCCGTAGCCACTTTTGACTTCAATGGTAGTAATACCCTTTTTTAAAAGAGCATTTGCTCTTTTGATAATACCATAGGTAAGCTCTTGTTGATCTGCTTTCCTGGTCTGGGTAACTGTATCCCATATTCCTCCACCAGCCTCTGCAATTTCAAGGTATGATTTTCCGGCATTGCGCATGGCATAATCCCTAGCTCTCGAACCCGAAAAACAGATATGTGTATGTGCATCGATAAAACCAGGAACACAAACGTGATCTGCATGCAATTCGATAATTTCCACTTCTGAATGATCTGCCTTTTCCTTCATTTCGGAAAACGTACCTATCGAGTGAATTTGGTCTCCTTCGATCTGCATTCCCGCCTGTTCCAGAATAGATAAATCTTCATCTTTTAGGGCTCCTTTTACTGAAATACCTTCCATGGTTAGAAGTTGAGTAATCGGGCCAATTAATTTATATTTCTTCATAGTGTGAATAAAAGTTCCAAAAGCTTGATTTCATTAATTAATATACTTCAAATACATCAGAAAAAGGAGTTTCCAGGGATAAACTTTCCTTCCTGGATACCTGGTCTACAATATCAATGATCGTTTTGTTTTTAATGAGTTTGATTCCTTCTTCAATATCATCTGCAAATACTCTGTCATGTTCTGCAAAAGAAACTTTGGTACGTATTTTTTTATAAATTTCATCAAGGATGATTCCAGATTTCAGTGGTTTTCTAAATTCAAAAGCTTGTGCTGCGGTCAGGAGTTCAATTGCTAATATTTTTTCAACATTTTCTATCACTTTCAACGCTTTTCTACCTCCAATAGACCCCATACTCACATGGTCTTCTTGTCCTAAAGAAGTAGGAATACTATCGGCACTTGAAGGAAAACAAAGCCCTTTGTTTTCACTCGCCAGCGCTGCAGTAGTATATTGAAGGATCATGTATCCAGAATTGATTCCGGTATTTTCCATCAATAATTTTGGTACTCCGGGAGAATTACCTTCCAAAGCCAGGTAAATTCTACGATCCGAAATATTACCAACTTCAGAAGCAGCAAGGCATGCATAATCAATCGCCATTGCTAGTGGTTGCCCGTGAAAACTACCACCACTTATGGTGAGGTCTTCATTAATAATTATGGGGTTGTCTGTAACCGAATTTAGTTCGGTTTCCAAAAGCTCTTTTAAATGTAACCATGCATTTCTGGAAGCACCGTGAACTTGTGGTATACAACGCAACGAATACGGATCCTGAACGCGATCGCAGTCAATATGATCCTCCATAATCTCTGAACCCTTTAGCAACGATTTTACTCTTGATGCCACATGTATATTTCCTTTGAAGGGGCGCAACTGATGCAATTCTTTATAAAACGGTTTTACCGAACCTTGCAAGCCTTCGATCATCATAGCACCAATAATGTCTGCTTGTGAAAGACAGCTATGTAACCGTTCAATAACCTGCACTGCATGAGCTGCAATAAATTGTGTGCCATTTATTAGAGCTAGACCTTCTTTTGGACCTAGATCCAGTGGTTTTAATCCAGTTGTTTTGAAAAGTTTGCTTACTTCGATCAATTTTCCTTGATACACCACTTTTCCTAAACCAATTAGAGGTAGAAAGAGGTGAGAAAGTGGTGCCAAATCACCAGAAGCTCCTACAGAACCTTGACTTGGTACTACCGGTATGGCATTGTTGTCTATATGCCACATAATGCGATCCAAAGTTTCTTCTGCTATTCCAGAGTATCCTTTTGATAAGGATTGTACTTTTAGGATCATCATCAATTTTGCTATTTCAGTATCAATGGGATCACCAACACCAACACTATGACTTTGTAAAATGTTACTTTGAAGAATTTTGGTTTCCTCTTTGGATATTTTGGTTGTGCATAAAGGTCCAAAACCAGTATTTATACCATACACCGGATGCCCTTTTTCAACAATATTTTCGACTACTTGTTTGCTTTTTTTGATTTTTTCGCGAGATGCTTTAGAGATCATTCCTTTGATCTCTCCTCGAGCAATTTTTACTGCTGTTCCTGCAGTTAAATAGCCTTCTCCATATAAAAAATAATCTGATACTGTAGACATTATGTGATTTCTGATTTGTTCTACTAAAATAATACATACATTTGATAATTAGAAATACTTATTTTATCAATTATTAATAACTATGAGTTATCAATTAGAATTACGGCATTTTAGTTATTTTTTGGCAGTAGCCGAAGAGCTACACTTCAGGAAGGCAGCGGATCGTTTGTTTATTTCTCAGCCGGGATTGAGTAGGCAAATCAAGCAAATGGAAGAGATCATAGGAGTTCAATTGTTTGATAGAGATAAAAGAAATGTGAGTTTAACCAATTCGGGAGAATATCTTAAAAAAGAATTGGATTACATTTTTAATCATATTGATTTTACCATAAAACAAACCCGTTTAATTGATGCAGGAAGCGAAGGCGAAATAAGAATAGGTTTTTTGGGATCTGCCATGCAAATGGTTATTCCAGAGTTATTAGTAAAAACAAATACCGAGTTTCCTAATATAAAGTTTAGTTTAGAAGAAATGTCAAACTATCTGCAGGTAGAGGCTATTGAAAAAGATGAATTGGATTTAGGTTTTGTGCGACTAGCGAGAGTGCCCCAAGGGTTAAAGATGAAAACCGTTCATACCGATACTTTTTCTTTGGTTTTACCGAAGAATCATCACTTGGATATACATTCTTTTAAACGTATAGATCAGGTTTCAGAGGAGAATTTCATTTTGTTCTCATCAGATTATAGTTCGCTATATTATGATAAGATCATGAGCATTTGTGAAGATAAAGGCTTTACTCCCAGAGTTTCGCATAGATCAGTGCATGGTCAGACTATATTTAAATTGGTTGAAAGTGGTTTGGGAGTGGCCATTGTACCGACCTCTTTACAACATGGTTTTGATCTTAATGTGAAGTTCCTGGAAATCCCCAGGATAAAACAAACTGCCGTTTTATCGGTAATTTGGAAGGAAAACAATCGCAATCCGGCACTACAACAAATTAGTGGTTTGATTGGGTTTTAAAGAGGTATTGAGCGTCTTCATGCTTACAATAACCAGATTTTTTTTTATTTCTGGATCGTGTTGTTTACTTTTGATTGCATAATTTTATTGTTTTTTCTCAGTTTTAACTAGGAAAGATTAATAATATTGGCTTTAAATAGTAATGCTCCAAATTTATAAACTATGAATAAAAAGCTGTTTTTTATTGTTTTGCTTATGGGACTGGCTTGTCCTAAAATGAATGCTCAGGTTGAGGATTTTGAAATCGGTGTCAAATTCGGGTTTAACCTTGCAGGTATAAGAGGGGACGAGGTCGATGATTTGGATTCAAGAAGTAGTATCCATATAGGACTGGCAGCAGAAATTCCTATCAATGAATACATAGGGTTTCAACCAGAATTGTTATATTCTTTCCAGGGATTTAGTGCAGAGAGCTTAGAACCTAATTTTGAGGAAGAGAATTTTAAATTCGACTATATTTATCTTCCTTTAATGATCAAATATTATCCGTTTTATGTGGTTCCTGGCTTTAGTTTAGAAGCAGGTCCGCAAATTGGGTTTTTAACTTCGGCAATATTAGAACGTAAAAATGTTTTTGAAGGAGGAGTAACCGAAACTTCTGATATTGATTTTAAAGAATTTACTTCTGATGTTGATGTAGCCATTAATTTAGGATTGGGATATCAGCTCGAGATGGGAGCATTTTTCCAGGCACGTTATAATTTGGGCGTTACCGATATAATAGAATTGGATGGTATAGAAATTTCTAGACAATATTCAGTTTTTCAATTCTCTACAGGGATTAAATTCTAAATTGAATGTCCGTTAAGACTCATAATCCATACGTTACCCTGAACTTGTTTCAGGGTCTCAATTTACAAAACACTAAAAACCATATCTTTATGAGATGCTGAAACGAGTTCAGCATGACGGTGAGATAGAATTATTACCAATTACGGATATTCAGAATTCTAATTAAGATAAAAAAACAAAATACGTTTCTATTCAACATTCCTCTACTTGTGAAGTTGGTGGAAACGTAATTTTTTGAAATTTTGTAAAGAGAATTGTTACCCTGGTATGGTATAAAAAAACTGTTCTTCAGTTATTTTCCCATCATTTACCTGGTATACGGCGACCTCTTCAATTTGCATACGCCCTTGTCCTTTAAAAGTGCAGTCCAATTTCATGGTACAACTAAAATGGTTTTCTGCAACTTGCGGATCTGAAATTTCACCACCATGAAATTCTTCTACAGTAGCAAACCAATTTTCACCCTTTTGAAGCACTGCATCTTTACCAGAGACCACAGCATTTGGGACTCCGGACATTTCTTTACTTATCACTTCATCAGCATAAAGTTCTTTTATCGCTTGCATATTTTCACCGATGCGGCAAAGTTCTACTAATCTACTGGCAACCTGTTTTGTATTCATTGGATTGTAATTTATGGGTTGTACTATGAAGGTATAAAGTACAAAAAACTTCAATTTAAAATTTTAAAAAATTGTTATGAGTTCTCTTGTTAATTAACGGCTTCTTTATAGGTACGTAAACAGCGTTCTCTTGCTATTTTGTGATCTACTATGGGTTGCGGATAAGTAAGTTCATTTAGATTTTTTACCCAATAATTAATATAATTCAACTCTTTGTCAAACTTAGTAATCTGAGTAGTTGGATTAAAAATTCTGAAATACGGAGCTGCATCTACACCGGAACCTGCTGCCCATTGCCAGTTTCCTACATTTGCAGACATATCATAATCTAATAGCTTTTCGGCAAAATAGGCTTCACCCCAGCGCCAATCGATTAATAAGTGCTTACATAAGAAACTTGCTACGACCATACGCACTCTGTTGTGCATATACCCCGTTTGATTAAGCTGGCGCATGCCGGCATCCACCAGTGGATATCCGGTTTCTCCTTTTTTCCATTGTTCAAACTCAAATTCATTGTTTCTCCATTCGATTCGATCATATTTTGGCCTGAAGGCTTTGTCTTTGGTATGGGGATAATGCCAAAGGATCTGCATGAAAAACTCACGCCATATAAGTTCTGACCAAAAAACTTCATTTTTTTGAGCAATCGCTTTTTGTACAATGGACCGTATTCCTATGGTGCCAAACCTTAAATGAGGTCCAAGTCGGGAGGTTCCGTTATCTATAGATGGAAAGTTGCGAGTCGCTTCATAATTTTGAATCAGAGAAGCAGAACTATCAAATTTTGGCACTTTAATACCTGATTTGATAAATCCCATATCTACAAGAGGTAGTTGTTGAAAGTTTGCTTCTTGAATTAGGTTTTTTAAATAAGGGTTGGTGTCATGTGTTTTCAATTTTGAAGGATCGAATACTTCTTTCCATTTATTCTTATAAGGAGTATAAACTACATAGGGAGTACCGTCATTTTTTATAATTTCATCTTTCTCGAAAATTACCTGATCCTTAAAAGTTTTAAACTCGATCTGGTTGCGGGTTAATAGTTCTTGAATTTCTGAATCTCGTTTTCTTGCATAAGGTTCATAATCGTGATTAGCATAAACTTCTTGTATTTGAAATCTGGCGATCAGGTCTTCAAAAACTTCTTTTGGAGTACCATAGAATTGCGCTACAGAACTTTTGTGTTTTTCTTGAAGTTCTTGTTGTATTTTTTGTAATGTTTCAGAAATGAAAGTTACTCTGGCATCATCTTTTGGTAAGTGATCCAAAATACTCTTATCAAAAATAAAAACAGGAAGTACGGGATATTTGCTTTTAAGTGATTGTAGTAAACCTATGTTATCATCAAGTCTAAGATCCCGTCTAAACCAGAAAACAGATATTTTTTGACTCATGGCTAGTTTACATTTAGGGTAGACATACCACCATCGACACCAATTACCTGACCCGTGATCCAGCTACTGTCGTCACTCAATAAAAACTTAGCAATATTTGCTATATCTTCGGCCTGACCAACTCGTTTCATGGGGTGACGATTGTTCATTAACTCCTTCTTTTTATCGTTCCCTAGGAGTCTTTCAGCAAGAGGAGTGTCTGTAAGTGATGGTGCTATCACATTAACCCTGAATTGAGGAGCATACTCTGCAGCTAATGCTTTGGCAAACCCTTCAATAGCACCTTTGGCTGCGGCAATACTGGTATGAAAAGGCATTCCTACTTTTACTGCCACTGTACTAAAGAAAATAAGACTAGCCTGATCAGAATTTTTGAGTTTGGGAAGTAAGCTGTGAATAATTTTGACCAGGAACATAAAATTGATTTGCATATCTTCTTCAAAAGCTTTGGGATCGAGCATTTTGAAGGGTTTTAAATTAATACTACCGGGGCAATACACAAATCCATCAATTCTTTCTGGTAATACCGAAGTGTCTATTTCGTCCTTTGAAGCATCATACGGGATGTGAGTCACTTCTAGATTACCGAGATTTTCAGATGTTCTTGATGCAATAAATATGTTGTGCTCACTATAAAGTTTTAAGGCAATTTCAAAACCTATACCATGGCTTCCTCCTATAAGTAAGATATTTTTTCTCATCGATGATTACTTAAATAAATTCGATCGTTGTCTCTGTTTCAATATCCAAGTTACCAAATAACTCGATTAATTTCTTCTCACGATACTTAAAAATTTCTTTCAGCTTTGGTTTTACTAGTATGGGATGAACGAGCTGACCAAAAACCCCAAAAGGCACTTTGTAATCAATAATATCTTCCATTTCTACTCCTCCTGGGATTTCTTTCAGGAAATGCTTGTGGTGCCATAATGCATAGGGACCAAAGCGTTGCTCATCAACAAAATAGTGTTTGTCTGCAACATGAGTTATTTCTGTGACCCATTTGTTTTTAATTCCGGCTACCGGAGTAACAATGTACTGTATAATTTGTCCAGAATACATTTTGCGATCTGCACCCGATATAATTTCAAAACCCATATAATCTGGAGTTATAACTTTTAGGTTCTTTGGATCCGAAAGGAACTCCCAGGCTTTTTCTACAGAAATAGGCAGGTTTTGCTTTGCTTTTAAAGTATAAATCTTCATTCTTTGAAAAATTTGAAGTAAAAATACAACCAATTTGTTTAACATTTGAGTAATAAAAGTTAAACAAAAAATAATTTTTCAGATTTAGAAATACCCTTTTGCCCAAGATTTGGCATCCTCAAGACAGGAAAAAAAGACAAATGATTTACCATATAATGGTTGCTCAATAATTGCTTTATCTCTTTCTTTATCATCACTGGAAACAACGGCAAGACCTTTCATATTATTTAGTTGCCCCTGTTTGTATATTTCGGGATAAACATTATGTTTATGCTTACGGTGGCTAATTAGTACAAAGTTTTTTGACTTATAATATTGAAGTAGTTTATCTCTTATGATAGATGCTTTTTCCAAAGTAAATTCAACATTTTCGTTGATAGTAAGCACAACGAACTGATCATATAACTGCATCTGGCAAAATTCGTTAGAAAAATGCTTCATAGGGGGGAAGATTTATTAGTATCAAAAATAGTTAAAACTATGCACCGCTTACTACAAATTTGTTCGTAATTACCCAAAAGGAATTTCATTTCTTAGTTGGAAAATCCTTGTGCCTTTAGTGCATAGTAATTTAGTATCCGATAAATATATGTGAAAAAGGAGTAATTATGCAAATTATGGGGGCCTAGAACTTAGACTTTAACAATCGTCGCGGTAATTATCTGGTTTAACAAGCCTGCATGTAAGCACTGCTAATAATGCCCCGACCACCGGAGCCGTAAAATACAACCATTGATGTTCCCAGTGACCCGACAAAAGTGCAGGTCCCAATGATCTTGCAGGATTCATAGAAGCTTTGGTGATTGGCCCAGCAAACATTGCTTCAAGAAGCACGACACCACCAATGGCGATTCCTGCCATAGTTCCTATTTCTTTGGAACCCGTAGAAACATTAATAATTACTACGATTAAAAAATAGGTAAGAAGTAGTTCTAAAATAAATGCCCTTAGAGCATCAACTGTGGGGATGGTTCCTCCCAAAAATTCACTTTTTGGAAACAAAAAAAGTAAAATAGCACTTGCCACGATTGCTCCAATGCATTGTGCAATAATGTATTTGGGAACTTCTTTCCATGCAAATTTTTTGGCGTATGCGAATGCAATGGTTACTGCGGGGTTGAAATGTGCTCCGGATATTTCTCCAAACGCATAGATCATGGCCATAACGATAAGCCCCCAGGTGATAGCAATTCCCACATGAGTAACATCACCTCCTGTAACTTCATTAATGGTCATGGCTCCCGTACCGCAGAATACCATGCTAAAAGTTCCTATACTTTCTGAAATGTATTTTCGCATATTGATTGTAATACAATGGCAAATATACCATTCCTTAATTTAAGTTTTTGTTAACTTTTAATGTTCGTGTAATCCTTATTTTCGTTACTAATAAATTCAAACAAACTAAATTAAACACAATGAAAAATATTGTCTTATTTATTGCTGTAGCTTTATTCTCTTTTGGTATTGAAGCACAGGTTAAAACTCCGCAACCCAGCCCTACCTCCAAAATTGAGCAGGTTATAGGATTAACAGACGTTTCAGTAGAATATTCTCGTCCTAGTATGAGAGGAAGAACTATTTTTGGAGATTTGGTACCTTATGACAAACTTTGGAGAACAGGTGCTAATAAAAATACTCAGATCACATTTAGCGATGATGTAAAACTTGAAGGTAAGGAATTGAAAAAAGGTACTTACGCTATTTTTACAAAACCAGGAAAAGAGAATTGGGAAGTAATTTTTTATAGTGATACTAATAACTGGGGAACTCCAAGAGAATGGGATGATGCCAAGGTTGCTGCGAAAGTTACTGTAAAGACTACTACCATTCCTATAAATGTTGAAACATTTTCTATTATGTTTAGTGACTTTACAATGGATTCGGCTATTCTTAGTTTTATATGGTCAAATGTAGAGGCTGCAGTAAAAATTGAAGTTCCTTCAAAAAAGGTTGCTTTAGCTAGTATTGAAAAAACAATGGCCGGTCCGTCTGATCAAGATCATTATCAGGCAGCGGTATTCTTTAAGGATATAGAAGACTATGCGAAAGCAAAAGAACATATAGATAAAGCTATTGCTATGCGCAAAGAGCCTGCTTTCTGGTTCCATAGACAACAATCTTTAATCTATGCTAAGACGGGAGATAAGGATGGTGCAATAAAAGCAGCAAAAACTTCGTTAGAATTAGCAGAGAAGGCTAATAACGCCGATTATGTAAAACTTAATAAAGACTCCCTTGCAGAGTGGGGAGCAAAATAAGCACTCTTTTTCACACACAAATCATTTGAAAAAGCGTTCCAAAACTGGAACGCTTTTTTGTTGGCATACATCTATTCGTATTTCAATCCGATTTTGTTTCTAACTTCATCTAACAATGTAATAAGTTGTAAGCTTTTACCGAAGCTCATTATCGTGCTCTCTGTACGTTTTTGAAGCAACATCTCCTGTGCATGGATTGCCTCGAAGCTGTATCCATTGGTGGTTACTTCAAATTCATATAATTTTGATTTTCCATTTTGATAAATGGTTACCGAAGAGGGTTCGTGAAAACGACTATTTATAGTGATCGTGCCTTTTTCTAACTGGATAATTGCTTCGGTGTTTGTTTTTTGAGTAATAGCACTAAATAAAGATGCAGAGACCCCATTATTGTAGCTCAGCTGCATTGTACAGGTTTCATCGACTCCCGTTTTTCCGATTTTCGATGTAGCTTCAATTTCATCGGGATATCCTAGTATGCTTAAAGCTGCGAATAGTGGATAGATGCCTACATCGAGTAGACTGCCGCCACCTAAGTTTTTATTAAAAATTCGTCCATTAGGATCAAACGTAGTTGCAAAACCAAAATCTGCTTTCAAACTTTTGATAGCGCCAAGTTCTTCAGATTCGATTACATTCAAAACATAAAGATAATGTGGCAGGAAATATGTCCATAGCGCTTCCATCAAAAACACGTTATTTCTCTTTGCTGTATCGATCATTTCTTTTACTTCAGAAACATTCATGGCAAAAGGTTTTTCACATAAAACGGCCTTTTTATTGGTAAGACACATGAGCGTATGTTCATAATGAAAAACATGTGGCGTTGCGATATAGACTACATCAACTTCTGAGTCTTTGGCTAATTCGGTATAGTTTCCGTAGTATTTATTTGCTCCATATGTATAAGCAAACTTTTGTGCTTTTTGAAGTTGCCTACTGGCAACAGCCTCTATTTTTGCATTCGGTATGGTAAGCAGGTCTTCGGCGAACTTGTTTGCTATTTTACCACAGCCCAGAATTCCCCATTTTATTGTTTTGTCTTTCTGCATAGATGAAGATATCATTATTAATTTCAAAAGTAATTAAAACGTAACGTTTGGATCTTAAAAAAACAACAAGTATTGAGCGGTCTGTAATCAGGAAGATTGATTATAAAACATCTGTTTTTTTGCGATTTATGTAATTTCATAAACATTAGAGCTCTGTAACTTGTTTGTTTTGAGGTCTTTTCTTATATTTAAGATACTCACTTATTAGAACCCTTACCACTATGAAAACCAAAAACGCTAGCAAGACCACTTCAAACAGACAACCACATTTTATGAAGTTAAGTCTTATGGATAATGAGCTTACCAGTATGCTTTCTAAACTGAATTCGTATCGTTGTGAACCTTGTACTTCAGAGATGTACGATCAATACTTAGAATTAAATCACGATGGCAAGATATTAAAACAAGGTATAGATAAGCTCAAGGAACTAGCTCAGGATTCTGTAAAGTTATCCAAGAGCATTGGCGAAGAAATCAATAAAATTATGAGGAGCTATTATATGTTCCAAAAGTCTGTTTCTTCTTATCTTTCTGAAGCTGCTATACATCATTAATATTGGTTTAGCTAGACCTAATTTCCTGAGTAAACAGATTATTTATCTAATATTCTGGTTTATTCCGTGCTTACTTTTGTAGTTGACCCGAGTATCGGTTGCAAAATCATTGCAATTGCCATTACTAGTATACATCCAAACAGATTGAGCCATAAATAAGGCATCCAGTCATAGTACCAACCAATAATAACAATCACCTGGGTTATTAATGCCGCTACAAAAGTTGCATTGCTACTCACAAATTTTATAAAGAAAGCCAATAAGAAAATACCAAGTACGTTTCCGTAGAAGATAGAACCAATAATATTGACTAACTGAATTAAATTGTCAAAAAGATTGGCAAAACAAGCAATCAATATCGCCAAAATACCCCAAATTAGTGTGAAGAACTTTGAAGCATTTACATAGTGTTTGTCGGTTTTTTCTTCTTTAATATTTCGTTTGTATAGATCTACAACGGTAGTAGACGCCAAGGCATTTAATTCTGAAGCAGTCGATGACATTGCAGCAGATAGGATTACGGCTAATAAGAGACCAATTAATCCCCGAGGAAGGTTATTTAAGATAAAATGAATAAAAACATAATCCTTATCGTTGGTTTCTACCTCTGGATCTGCTTTTTTGATCAATTCTTTGGCGGCATCACGTATTTGCTTATCAGCAATATTTAGTTCACCTATACGAGCTTTATTGGCTTCGTCATTATCAATTAGGTACTTTTGTATATAGGTTTTTTTAAGCTCATTTGCTTCTACGAGTTTACTTTCTAAAACCTTATATTCTTGGGTATATTCAGAATCTTTAATTACTTCTTTTGTTTGTGGATTGAAATTTAATGGTGATGGATTAAATTGATAAAAAACAAAAACCATGACACCAACAAGTAGAATAAAAAATTGCATTGGCACTTTTAGCAGACCATTAAATAGAAGGCCTAGTTGGCTTTCTTTAATCGATTTTCCTGATAAATACCGTTGCACCTGACTTTGATCGGTTCCAAAATAGGAGAGGGCAAGGAAACTTCCACCAATAATACCACTCCAGAATGTATAGCGATTATCAAGATTAAAAGAAAAATCCAGGATTTCCATTTTTCCACTGGCTCCGGCAATATCCAATGCTTTTGAAAAGGTAACCCCTTCAGGTAAATAACTAATAATCAAAAAGAAAGCGATAAACATTCCGGTAAAGATAATTGTCATTTGCTGCTTTTGGGTAACATTTACGGCTTTAGTTCCGCCGGAAACAGTGTAGATAATTACTAAGATCCCGATAATAATATTCAATGTAGTAAGATCCCAACCTAAAACGGCGGATAGAATAATGGCAGGGGCAAAGATGGTAATCCCTGCGGCCAACCCTCGTTGAATTAAGAATAAGATAGCAGTTAAACTACGGGTTTTAAGATCAAACCGACTTTCTAAATATTCATAGGCCGTGTACACATTAAGTTTATGGTATAAAGGAATAAATACCATGCAAATGATTACCATAGCAATTGGAAGACCGAAATAAAACTGCACGAATCCCATCCCACTATGAAATGCCTGTCCGGGGGTAGAAAGAAAAGTAATTGCACTTGCCTGTGTTGCCATTACCGATAAACCAACGGTCCACCATTTGGCTTCATTACCACCACGAATATATTCTTGTACATTTTTACTTCCTCTGGTTTTCCAGGTTCCGTATAAAACGATGAATAGTAATGTTCCGGCAAGTACGATCCAATCTATGATTTGCATATGTTGATATGGTAATTAGTTAAAGGGATGATTAGAAAATTATTTGTTCAAGTTGCACTACGAAAAAGAATTAGTGATCAGATAAAATAGCAATATATATACGGCATTAGCAATTAATACCGCAGAATATAATTTTTTCCAGACAAATTTTTGTTTTGTACGCGCCATACATAATTTTATTTATTTTCCTAAAGATAACATGTTGGCAAAGAGTCGATACGCACCAGATACTCCAGCAGGAAATTCTCGAAAAAAGCTTAAACCAGTGTATACATAATACCCTTTACCGTATTGAGCAACTAATAGAGGTCCTTTCTTTTGTGACTCTCCTTTATCATTAGCAGCCAAAATAGCTGTGTATTCTTTTGACCATTCATTGGGAAAGTATAAACCACGCTCTTGCACCCATCCTTTAAAATCGTCTTGGGTAATCTTATTGGGTGAGTTTAACACAGGATGATCTGGCGCCAGAAATGTTATTTCTGCATTTTCATCGGTAACGCGATCCCTAGATAGTTTAAGAGGGTAAGGGCCTAAATTATCATCAACTTTAAGCCTTCGACTTGTGTTATATTGAATGACTAAATTCCCTCCGTTTTTCACATAATCTAATAAAAACTGCTGTTTAAATTTTAATTGTTCAACGGTATTATATGCTCTAATACCAACCACAATAGCATCAAAACTCTTCAGGATCTCAGGTGAAATAGATTCGGGATTGATCGTAGTCACTTTATACCCTATTTGTTGTAAACTTTCGGGGACAACATCGCCAGCACCTTCAATGTATCCAATATTTTGGCCTTTCTTTTTGATATCAAGTCGTACTACTTTAGTTTCAGAGGGTAGTACGACAGTTTGAAAGGGAATATGTTCATAATCGATGGTTACCAATTCATTAGAATGTTTATTTCCATTAATATCGATGATAGGCGAAATATACCCTTCACTTTGATTTTCTGGTGCAGTCAACGTAAAAACTACTGTTTTCTCTTCTCCTTTTTGAGTTAAATTAACATCGATACGTTCTGGTGAAACTTTCCATCCTTGTGGATGCGCTAAAGAGACAGATCCGTTAATATTTGCTTCTCCTGCTTTTATGATTACGGGAATTTGCTTTGCAGGACCATTGGCATAAATAATCACCTTGTCTTTTATACTTGCCGAAACCGAAGGAATTACCTCAAAAGGTTTATATACTTCTCCTTTTACAGGATCATTAGTCTTATAAACCACTTCTTTGGAAAATGGAATAACCACTCCTTCGATATCTAAAGAAAAAATTGCTTTGATCTTATGTTCGGTTTCTGGTTTGCCAATCAATTTATGGTCATTGACCTGGTACATTCCAAGAGTTCCCTTTTTATTTAACCAATATGGGTTGGTATACCCAAAATCAGAAGGAATAATCCCCTTAAATTCGAAATTTTGTCTGGTATTATTCTCCAAAACTTTTGCAGGAGTATCATTAATCCCCAAGGCAGCAATTTGTATCGATTTTAAGGTAACTTTGTTATTACTTCTGTTAATGGCTTCAATCTTTAAAGCGACTTCACTTCCTTTGGTAGTATTCGATTCTGAAGAAACTGCTTCAAGATATAATCCAGATGCAGCGGCAATAATCGCTTTTATTTCTTTTGATTTAACGGTTTTCCAATGATCATCTTCCAGTTGTTGAATACCTTGATACGCTTTTACCAGTTCTGAGACAGAAGCCGCCGGATTTCTGAAATCAAAATTCTTTTCAACTTGGTATAAAATATCGCCAATTGCTTTTCCTCCTTTAATACGATTCCATGAGGTGTCAATCCCTTCAAAAATATTAGTTTTATCTGTAGGTAGATCTCCTTTTATCAGTTCTATATACTCATTTTGTTTCCCTCGAGTTCCGGTACTACCAAATCCTTGAGATTTATGATTACTTCGACTTAATGAAGCGATTTCGGTATTTGATAGACCTGAAGAAGGGTAATAGACTCCTGTATCAAACACTAATAGTTTTGATTTGTCTGCCTTTTCAAAGTTTTCTCTGCTGCCATAAAACCACCAAGATGTATTGAAAAATAATCTTTTTGGTTGCCAAGATTCAACATATTGTAACTGATCAGGATACCTGTTTTTATCTCCTGATAGTCCAAAAGCCTCTTCACTTAGCATAGCCGACGAAGTATGATGGCCATGTGTTGACCCTGGTGTTCTATGATCAAATCTATTAATAATGACATCGGGTCTAAATTTTCTGATGGCCCAAACTACATCGCTTAAAACTTCTTTTTTATCCCATATAGTGAGTGTCTCATCTGGATGTTTTGAGTATCCAAAATCATTGGCTCGTGTGAACATTTGCTCTCCACCATCGGTTATGCGGGCTGCCAACAATTCTTGTGTTCGAATAACCCCAAGAAGTTCTCTGATTTCAGGGCCTATTAAGTTTTGACCACCATCTCCGCGGGTCATTGATAAATAAGCTGTTCTAGCCTTTTGATGATTGGACATATAGGAGATAAATCGGGTATTTTCATCATCTGGATGGGCTGCAACATATAAAACCGAACCTAAAAAATTTAGCTTTTTGATGGCTTCATGAATTTCTGAAGCATTAGGTTTATTGGGTTTTTGCGCGTTTGAAATAAAAGGGATAAAAAGGCATAGCCCTATTACAAAAAGTAATTTTCGCATAATTGTTGAAGTAGTTTTGATGTAATGCCTCAAATATATAAAAGTAATACTGTCAGGATTGTTGTTTAAGGATACTTTAACAAGAATAGATTTTAGCAGGATTTAGTAGTATTATTTCTTTTTTCGTTCTACAAATTCAAGTTGATCAACGGCTACATTAGTTGTAAAAATACCATAGTTAACCACCGCTTTGCCTTTTTCGAGGGTATCAATGGTTCCGATTGATTTTCCATCGATCATGCGCACACGGTCACCAATTTTAAGTGTTACTTTGGGTTTTTGCTGTTCTATTTTCTCTTCTTTCTTTTTTTCTTCTTTTTTCTTTTCGCGAATTACTTTTACCTTTTTTTCTACTTCCTCTACAACCTTTTTCTTTTTGGCTTTTTCTACATTTCTTTGCTTAGCCGATTGTTTCTTTCGTTTAGAATTTTCGACTTGAACAATTTTCATGAACTCATCGATCAATTCGCGCTTCTTTTTATTGTTAAAGTATTTTTCACTTATATCATCAAGTTTTTTACCTAGATAAATCATTCGTTGATTGCTGTCATATAGTTCTTGATAGCTTTCTAATTTACGTTGTACACGATCATTTATCCTTTCTAATCGTTCTTTTTCTTCTTCCGCCTTTTGCTCTTTTGTTTTTAGGGTCGAAGTTGTTTTTTGAAGTTTAGATCGCTCTTTCTGAAGATTTGCAATGCTCTTATCAAACCTAATCTTACCGCGTTCTACTTTTTTCTTTGCTTTGTTGATCAAGCTATACGGAATTCCATTTTTTTGTGCTACTTCAAATGTAAAAGAACTTCCGGCTTCACCAAGATATAATTTGAATAAAGGCTCTAGTGTTCTTGCATCAAAAAGCATATTTGCATTGGACATATTGGGAAGCTCGTTGGCAAGCATTTTTAAATTGGCATAATGAGTAGTTATGATGCCAAATGATTCACGTTCATAAAAAACTTCTAGAAAAGCTTCGGCCAAAGCACCGCCCAGTTCTGGGTCACTACCGGTTCCGAATTCGTCGATAAGAAATAGGGTCTTATTGTTACATTTCCGAAGGAAATAATTCATGTTCTTCAAGCGATAGCTATAGGTGCTTAAATGGTTTTCGATCGATTGATTATCGCCAATATCGGTCAAAATAATATCAAAAAGGCACATTCTGCTATATTCATGTACAGGGATTAGCATCCCACTTTGTAACATTACTTGTAGTAACCCAATGGTTTTTAAAGTAATGCTTTTTCCTCCTGCATTGGGTCCAGAAATAACAATTATTCTATTGTTTTGATCCAAATTTATTGTTTGAGGGAATGTTTTTTCTCCTTTACTTTGGTTAGAAAGCAGAAGAAGAGGATGATAAGCTTCTTTTAGGGTAAGTTCTCGTGTTTTTGTGATCTTGGGGAGAACTGCATTGAGCTTAGATGCATATTTTGCCTTGGCCGAGACCAAATCAATGTCGCTAAGGTACTCCTGGTATTGCTGCAGGAGTTCATCAAAAGGGCGTAACTTATTTGTAAGTTCTTTTAATATTTTTACGATCTCTTCGCGTTCTTCATATTGAAGATTGCTTAGCTCACGACTAAACTGAAGCGTGGCTTCAGGCTCTATATAGACAATGCTTCCGGTCTTAGAATTACCCATAATAGCTCCCTTCACTTTTCTACGGTACATGGACTTAACTGCAAGGACCCTGCGATTATCAACAACACTCTCTTTGATTTCGTCCAGGTATCCTAAACTATTATAACGAGTAAGGTCTTTCCCAAAACTTCCATTTAGTTTTGCCTGAATGATATTAATCTCTTTTCTTAGGCCAAGCAGGGTAGTAGATGCACTATCTTTTATTTCACCAAATTTATCCAGTATGGCTTCAATTAGATTAATGATTTCTTTTGTGAAAGGAACATTAGTAGAGGTTTGATATAAAATAGGATAAAGTTCTTTATTTGATTTGAAAAATGATAGCAAATCATTACTGGTGATGCTTATAGAAACCAATTTTTTAAGATTAGAAGCCTCCAGAAAAGTATTCTCTATGTTTAATAACTGAATTTCTTTGTTGATACTGTCAAATCCATGATTCGGAATTCTAGTATCATTAAAACTAGAGGATTTGTATTCGAAAACTTCTTGTAAAGCAATTTTGAGTTTTTGTTCGGTTTCAAAAGGTATAACTTTTAGCGCTTTTGATTTTCCATAATCGGTATTGCACAACGCTGCAATGTGATCAAGGATTGTGTCAAACTCTAAGTCTTTTAATGTTTTTTCTGAAATACGAATCATAATTTTTTTACCCATATTTTTGGGTTATCTTCCATCTTTTTTAGAACGAAACAAAAGTACATAATTACAGTAATTTTTCGTTAGAGATATGAATGTAAATATTGAGCAAGGTTGGAAAGAACAACTTAAAAACGAGTTTAAGAAACCATATTTTCCTGAATTGGCAAATTTTGTAAAAGCCGAATATCACAAAAATACGTGCTATCCAAAGGGGTCAGAGATTTTTGCAGCTTTTGATCATTGCAGTTTTAATGATGTGAGAGTAGTTATTATTGGTCAGGATCCTTACCACGGAGTAGGCCAGGCCAATGGTTTATGTTTTTCTGTGAATGATGGGATTGCAATGCCTCCTTCATTAATTAATATTTTCAAAGAAATCGAAAGTGATTTAGGAATTCCATTTCCGTCGAGCGGAAATTTGCAACGCTGGGCCGAACAGGGAGTCTTATTATTAAATGCAACCTTGACCGTAAGGGCAAATCAAGCAGGATCTCATCAAAACAAAGGATGGGAATCGTTTACAGACGCTGTGATTATGGCAATATCTGAAAAAAAAGAAAATGTTGTTTTTTTGCTTTGGGGAGGTTATGCAAAGAAGAAAGGCGCGAAGATTGACCGATCTAAACACCATGTACTTACTAGTGGGCATCCTTCACCATTAAGTGCAAATAGAGGATATTGGTTCGGCAACAGTCATTTTAGCAGAACCAATGAATACCTACAGAAGAATAGTCAGGCCAATATAAATTGGTAACTAACTAGGCCGCTGTTGGTATTTCTGAACTCTTAGACTTTGCTTCTTGTTCAGAAATGTGGTTGATCTGAACTTTGCTTGCTCTAGTATTCTTCTTTTTAGTATCTACAGATTGCATACTAAATTTCAGTAGAACAAAATTGAAGGCTACTAAGCCTAGTAATATTAGTAAAAATGTGATCATAATAGATTGTTAGTTTAATTATTAGATGCACTTATGTCTAATTGGTTGCTTATGCGTTAATAATTAGTCTGTGGGGTAGGTTCGGCAAATGTACAAAAATATTTTATTCACCAATACACTTGCCTCAAGTATATTTAAAAATTCGATATTTTATAAAAATTTATGTTGTAAAATGCTAATATTCATAATTTTAGTCTTAATTTTTAACGTATTCTTTATTGTATAACGTTCAACTTTTAATCAACCCTACCACTAAACTTAAAAAATTCGATACTATTTTTGATATAAATACATACTAAAACTTAAAAATGAGCGTTTGTGAATCAATTTTTCTGTCAATAATACTTAGCTTATATAGCTTTTTTTGGATGTCATCCAGGGTACTCTCTTTGATTAAAGATTGACTCCATTCGGTAAGTTGTAACCATTTTTGAATATCTTCTAATTCTTGTTCATATCTATCTGCAAGAATCTTATCGATATGAGGTATTTTTTTAAAATCCAAGGTGGTAGAATTTATAATATCTAATAGTATTTTTATATCCGGTAGTTTTGTATTAAGTATGTCTTCTCTAACTGCAATTACAAAACATGGCCAGGGAGTTGGGCAATCGCTTACTCTTCTGAAGGTGCCGTTATCCACCAACGGCTTTGTTGTAAAATGTTCCCACATAAAATAATCTGCTGCTCCGTTGGTCAAAGCTTCTACGGCTCCATCAAGGTTTTTTACGACTTCAAATTGAAGGTTTGATGTATCCCATCCTTGATTTTGAGCGTTTACATAAGACATTAAATGAGAACCTGAGCCATATCTGCTTATTGCAGCTTTTGCGTCTTCCAATTCTGAAATACTGGTATATCTTGAAGCTGCACCTACATGTATTCCCCAAATCAAAGGAGTCTGTATATAGGTCTGAACAATTTTACTAGGGTTGCCTGCTATAATATCTTTTATAATACCTTCAGTCAGAATTACCGCAGCGTCAATTTCTTTTTTTCTTAAAGCCTCGCACATAGCTCCGGTACCACCGGGGTAGTCGATCCATTCTAGTAGAATATTGTTTTGTAAATAACTTCCGTTTTCTATAGTAAGGTGCCAGGGAAGGTTAAAATGTTCTGGGACACCACCTATTTTTATAGTATTCATATCGCGCAAAAGTTAAATTATGTGTATTTCATCGATTTTTTTTGTTTTTTAACGATAAAACAAAATACTTTTTAGTATATTTGACTTATAATTCTTCCAAGAAAAATTATATTTGTATAATCTTTAAACACAAAATAAAAACAATATTGCTATGAAAAAGAATTTTCCCCAAAAAAAGAATGCCTACGTAAAGGTTGCTAAGTTAAAAAACAATCCAATAGAAAATGGAATTGTTGTTTTTATTGGAGCACTATTGTTGACAAATTTGCTGATTAGTCTTAAAATATTGTTTAGTTAATATTTCCCCCAAAGTATTTACTAAGTATTTTTAATGATGTTATATTCAATTAGGATGGAGTTATCTCCATCCTTTTTTTGTTTTCATGATTTGCTTCTATTCTGGATAATTTACAATTTTATCCAAAGTATATTTAATTAATCGCTCTACCGTATCTTTTGGATTGCTACTAAATTTTCCTGTAGCACGATTAGCTATAATCCCATTCATTGATACTGCTCGGTGTCCTAGTATTTTTGACATTCCATAAATAGCAGCGGTTTCCATTTCTAAATTGGTTATTTTCTTTTCTAGATATCTAAAGGAGGCAATTTTGTTGTTTAAATTATTGTCTTGTAATGGTAGTCTTAAAACTCTTCCCTGCGGTCCATAAAAACCCACATTGGTGATGGTAATTCCTTTTTGTGCTAGATCACCCGACATGTGGTTTATTAATTTGTCATCTCCAGAAACTACATACGGCAAAGATTTTTTAGGATCCCAGTTTAAATGTTTTGTTAGTGCTTTTGAAATTTCAGGAAACTGCACATGTTGACTATCATAAAAATGAAGTAGACTATCAAATCCAATAGCTAATTCTGAAGCAATGAAGCTATCAACTGGGATAGCATCTTGAATGGCCCCTGAAGTTCCAACTCGGATAATATCCAAGGAGTTTTGCTCGTTTTTTACTTCGCGAGTATTGAAATCAATATTGACTAAAGCATCTAATTCGTTGAGTACAATATCAATATTATCAGTGCCAATACCAGTAGAAATTACTGTAATTCTTTTCCCTTGATAGCTACCGGTTTGGGTATGAAACTCACGTTTTCTAATTTTACATTCGATATTTTCAAAATGTTTTGTTATCTGATCAACGCGATCGGGGTCACCAACGGTTATTACTGTTTGTGCCAAATGCTCTGGTTTAAGATTAAGATGGTAAATACTACCGTCTTGATTGAGAATGAGTTCGGATTCGGCTATTGGCATATTATAATTTTAATAAAGTGTGAGTTTCATTATTATAGAGGTAATCGTATTTTTTGACTCCTCCGTAATACCAGTCCAGGATTTGGGTGTTATAGAAGTTCTTTTTTTGTTGAAGTGCTAATTTTCCTCTCTCTGATAGCTGTAATCGATCTTTAGTTTGATCCAGGAATTGAAAGAGCCTTGCAAAAACGCGTTTCATTTGCATATCACCGTATCCATAATATCCCTGATATTCGAGTGTATAGCCCATTAATTGTTTTATGTTTTTGATTTGGTAAGTATCTACCATTTCCAAAATATTATGTTCTAATACATTAAGTCCCGTTAACATGTTCGGGAAACGTTGCAAGTGGGCTCTAAGACATATAGAAAGATATTCAAAAGAAGAATTCTTTTTGATCTGACTTGCAATTTTCTTTGGATTTGATTCGCAATATAATGTCCAAATGTATTCGGCAAGTTCAAGATCATCAATGGTTAAAAGTATTTTGTTTTTGTAATGCTCTTTTAGTTGAATATCAGATAACTCGCCAAGCCCATAGAGTTTTTTTTCGTGGGGTATTCTACCACTACAAACCAAATAAACAGGAATGTCGGCAATACCTTTGCGCATCAACAGACTTATTGCAGCTATCATATTGATATGACAAAATAGATCATATTCAAACCATAGAATGACTTCGTCATACTTTTTTAGAGTTTCTATTTTTTTAAGTTGCGAAACGAATTTATCTTCATAATCTGTTGGTGGTATTCTGTAGTATTTTTTTAAGAACGCCTTACGTTTTTTAATTGAGTTTTCTGTTTCAACTTTAATCTCTGTAGGTCCTTCGCATAACATTTCGCGCCACGTAAGAATTTCTCCTTCAACCAGGTTAAGTTCCTGTATTCTGTGAGTAAGAGTATCCCCATTGGTTATATGTAATGTGTTTTTCGTCAAGATATTTGTGAATTTATCCGCCTACGCGTTTTACTTTGAACCCCTTTTCTTTAAGAATTTCCATGATCTGATCTCTGTAATCCCCTTGAATAATAATGCTATCATTTTTAAAACTTCCTCCTACACTCAATCGGGTTTTTAATTCTTTGGCCAGTTTTTTGAAGTCTTTATCCGCACCAGTATACCCTTCTAGTATGGTTATCGGTTTTCCCTTTCGTTTTTCATATTTACAAATAATAGGGTCATTCTGCATCCAGATTTCTTCTTTATTATCTTTAGCAGGCGTTTCTTTTTGATAGTTGTGGTCAGGGAATAGGTTTTTTAATTGATCATGTAAATCCATACAGAAGTTATTTCTTAATTAATCCTATTTCAACTAGTCTTTGATGCAAAAACTCGCCAGCTGTAATATCATCATAATGTTTTGGATTATCTTTGGTAATACATTCTTGAAGACAATTTAGTTTCATATCACTTCTTGGATGCATAAAGAAAGGAATCGAATATCTTGGTTTGCTCCATTGTTCTTTTGGAGGGTTTACTACTCGGTGTATTGTCGACCTTAGCTTGTTATTGGTATGTCGTTCCAGCATATCTCCAACATTAATCACGAGTTCATCTTCTTGGGGTATGGCATCAATCCATGCTCCGTCTTTTTTCTGTACTTGTAGACCTCCGGTAGAAGCTCCCATTAATAAAGTAATTAGATTTATATCTCCGTGAGCTCCTGCACGCACTGCTCCTTTAGGCTCTTCAGTAATAGGAGGGTAATGTATAGGTCTTAAGATACTATTACCATTACTGGCCCAATGATCAAAATAATACTCATCTAATCCAATGTATAAGGCTAATGCTCTAAGAACATAAATTCCAGTTTTTTCTAGCATTCTATAGGCTTCCATTCCGGTTTTATTGAAATTATCCAGCTCTTCAACAAGTACATTATCAGGATATTCTTCGCCTAAATCAGCATCTGCATCAGGTTCTTGTCCAAAATGCCAAAATTCTTTTAGATCCCCTTCTTTTTTCCCTTTTGCATGTTCTTTACCAAAAGAAGTATATCCTCTTTGACCACCTAATCCTTCTATTTCGTATTTTTCTTTGGTATCTGCAGGAAGAGAAAAAAAACTTTTTACCTCTTTGTAGAGGTCTTCTACAAGATTATCACTCAAAAAATGGTTTTTTAGAGCAACAAAACCAATTTCTTCATAAGCTTTTCCAATTTCGTTAACAAATTTCTGTTTACGAGATGGGTCTTTAGATAAAAAGTCTGCCAAATCAACGCTGGGTATATTATTCATTTGTGTGGTCTTATAAATTGAAAAACTAAAATAGGGGTATTTCAGTTAAAAATACGGTATTGTTCCTAAAAAAATTAACAATATGTACTAGCAATCAAATTAATCATTTTTGAAACATGAATTTTAAAAATAATAGTAAATTTAATTAATTCGTAGAATTGTTTGGGCTAAATTAACAACTACTTAATAATATTATGTTTGTTGATATATGTTCTGAAATAAAAATAATTACATTTACGTAACTAACTTTCTAGTATGGGGCATATTTCAAAAGAAAAATCACCACTAATTTTTGATAGAAAAGAATACAGTGAGAATCAACTTCTTTCATTGTATGATGGTATGCTTACTTCTAGGTTGATCGAAGAAAAAATGCTTGTTTTGCTGCGACAAGGAAAGATCTCCAAATGGTTTAGTGGCATAGGACAGGAGGCAATATCTGTTGGTGTAACTGCTGTATTGGAAAAAAACGAATATATACTCCCCATGCATCGCAATTTGGGAGTTTTTACTACTCGAAAAATTCCTTTGTACCGACTTTTTGCGCAATGGCAAGGTAAAGCAAGTGGTTTTACTAAAGGTCGTGATCGTTCGTTTCACTTTGGGACGCAAGAGTACAAAATTATAGGAATGATTTCACATTTGGGACCCCAGATGGGAGTTGCTTGTGGAATCGCATTGGCAAACTTACTGAAAGACAATAATAAAGTCACAGCAGTCTTTACCGGAGAAGGAGGTACAAGTGAAGGAGATTTTCATGAAGCACTTAATATTGCGTCGGTATGGGATTTACCTGTTCTTTTTTGTATAGAAAATAATGGATACGGTCTTTCAACACCAACCAACGAACAATATAATTGTGAGAATCTAGCTGATCGAGGAGGTGGTTATGGTATAGAATCACATATTGTTGATGGAAATAATATCCTTGATGTCTATGATACAGTGCGTAAACTTGCTGATAGTATGAGAAGGAATCCCAGACCTGTATTGCTGGAATTTAAAACTTTTAGAATGCGAGGTCATGAAGAAGCTAGTGGTACAAAATATGTCCCTCAGGATGTAATGGACCATTGGGCTGCCAAAGACCCTATAGCATGTTATAAAAAATACCTTATTGATCAACAGGTTATTTCTGAAGAAGAAGATCTTCAAAAAAAATCGGGGATTAAGTCAGAAATAGATGCACATTGGGAACGTGCAAATAATGAACCGCCTATCGGTGTAGATTTAAAAGAGGAGCAAGGGGATGTATTCGCTTCCTTTAATTTTCAACAAATAAAACCTGATCATTCTACTAAAGAACTTAGGTTGATTGATGCCATAGCTGATGGATTAAATGAATCTATGAAGCGATATGAAAACCTCGTGATTATGGGGCAGGATATAGCTGAGTATGGAGGTGTTTTTAAAATAACCGAAGGTTTTGTGAAAAAATATGGTAAAGCCCGGGTACGCAATACGCCAATTTGTGAATCTGCAATTGTATCTGCCGGGTACGGGCTTTCGATAAACAACCATAAGGCCATTGTAGAAATGCAATTTGCTGATTTTGTGTCTTCAGGATTTAACCCGATAGTAAATTTGTTGGCCAAGTCAAACTACCGCTGGGGACAAGCCTCTGATGTAGTGATTCGTATGCCTTGTGGTGCAGGAGTAGGAGCAGGGCCTTTTCATAGCCAGACTAATGAAGCTTGGTTTACAAAAACACCTGGACTTAAAGTAGTATATCCTGCATTTCCATATGATGCAAAAGGGTTGTTAGCTACTGCGATTGAAGATCCTAATCCGGTATTGTTTTTTGAACATAAAGCATTGTATAGAAGTATTCGTCAAGAAGTTCCAGAAGGGTATTACAATTTGCCATTGGGTAAGGCATCTTTATTGCAGGAGGGTAATGATATTACTATTATTAGTTATGGTGCAGGGGTGCATTGGGCAATAGAAACATTGCATAAGCACCCGGATATTTCGGTAGATATTATTGATCTAAGAACATTACAACCTTTGGATACCGAAACGATATATAGATCAGTAAAGAAAACGGGCAAGGTTATCGTATTGCAAGAAGATTCTTTGTTTGGTGGCGTTGCTTCAGATATTTCTGCACTGATTATGGAGCATTGTTTTGAGTTTCTTGATGCACCGGTAAAACGTGTAGCAAGCCTGAAAACTCCAATTCCGTTTGATACCAATCTCGAAAACCAATACCTGGGAAAAAAGCGATTAGAAAAAGAATTATTAATTTTAATGGACTACTAATTCTAATGCTAATTTAAGAAAACGTTATAGTTAATAAAAAATGATTTATAATTTAATGTTTTGATTATTAGGTTTTTACGTGTTTGTAATTAGCTATTTTAACTTTTTTATAACAAATAGAAGCAAACGAATTCTAAATAGGGGTAAAATCCCCTTTAACATAGTTGTATGTTCTGTAAGTAAGTAGTAGTTTTGCGCCGACTATACAAATATAGTCTGTGGGGGCTAAAAAAATAGGGAATTAAATTATTATTTATGGACACTAACCAACTAGAACAGTTACGTTCTTCTAAGATTCTCGTGACCGGTGCTGCCGGTTTTATAGGGTCTAATCTATGTGAAACATTAATCGAGATAGGCAGCACAGTAGTTGCTTTGGATAATTTTGCAACTGGTCACAGAAAAAATCTTTCGGCTATAATTGATCATGCAAACTTCAGTTTTATTGAAGGAGATATAAGAAACCTAGACGATTGCAATAAGGCCTGTAAAGGTGTAGATTTTGTGCTTCATCAAGCAGCTTTGGGATCTGTGCCCAGATCGATTAATGACCCTATTACAAGTAATGAAGTAAATGTTAATGGATTTTTAAATATGTTAGTAGCTTCAAGAGATGCTGGAGTAAAACGTTTTGTTTATGCGGCGAGCTCTTCTACCTATGGGGATTCTAAAGCCCTTCCAAAAGTTGAAGATAAAATAGGGAAACCACTGTCTCCGTATGCTATCACAAAATATGTTAATGAGTTGTATGCAGATAATTTCAAAAAAACATATGATCTGGATACAATTGGATTACGATATTTTAATGTATTTGGTCGCAAGCAAGATCCAAACGGAGCTTATGCAGCAGTAATTCCAAAATTTGTAATGCAATTTATGAAACATGAATCCCCTGTTATTAATGGAAATGGCTCATTTTCAAGGGATTTTACATATATTGATAATGTAATCCAAATGAATTTAAGAGCAATGGTATCTAATAATCCAGAAGCATTAAACAATGTTTACAATACTGCTTTTGGAGAAAGAACCACACTAAACGAATTAACCACACTTTTAAAAGAGAATTTATCGGCGTACGACAAAGCAATAGCAGATGTAGAGGTGAAATACGGACCCGAACGTAAAGGAGATGTTCCGCACTCTTTGGCATCTGTAGATAAAGCAAAGAAACTTCTTGGTTATGCCCCTGAATATGATATGAAATCGGGATTAAAAGAAGCAGTAAAGTGGTATTGGGAAAATTTAAAATAACATCTTCTACAAAATTTAAAAGAATAAATTATTATGCAAAATATTAAAATAGGCATTATTGGATTAGGCTATGTAGGGTTACCGTTGGCAAGGTTGTTTGCTACTAAATTTCCAGTAATAGGTTTTGATATCAATCAAAATAGAATTGATGAATTAAGGTCTGGAACAGATTCGACATTAGAAGTAGAAGATGAGGTATTACAAGCGGTACTAAAAAAGACTCCTAATATGGATCAGGGCCTATATTGTTCTGCAAATTTGGACGATATTAAAGATTGTAATTACTATGTAGTTACTGTTCCCACACCAGTAGACAAAAATAATAGACCCGATCTTACGCCTTTATATAAATCAAGTGAAACGGTTGCTAAGGTATTAAAAGAAGGGGATATAGTGATCTATGAATCTACAGTATACCCAGGTGTTACTGAGGAAGAATGTATTCCTGTGTTGGAGAAAATTAGCGGATTAAGGTTTAATAAAGATTTCTTTGCTGGATATTCGCCAGAACGTATAAATCCGGGTGACAAAAAACATACTGTAGAGAAGATTCTTAAAGTTACCGCAGGATCTACGCCAGAGATTGGAAAAAAAGTAGATGCATTATATGCTTCGGTTATTACGGCAGGAACACACTTGGCACCTACAATAAAAGTAGCAGAAGCGGCAAAAGTAATAGAAAACTCTCAGAGAGATATTAATATAGCCTTTGTAAACGAGCTGGCAAAGATTTTCAATTTAATGGATATCGATACTAATGATGTTTTAGAGGCAGCCGGTACAAAATGGAATTTTCTTCCTTTTAAACCTGGACTTGTAGGAGGGCATTGCATTGGTGTAGATCCGTATTATTTAGCTCAGCGTGCTCAAGAATTTGGTTATCATCCAGAAATAATTCTTGCGGGTAGAAGATTAAATGATAGTATGGGGCAATATGTAGCTTCTGAAGTTATTAAGTTAATGGTTAAACACGATATTCGGATCAAACAAGCAAATGTTTTGGTGTTAGGTATAACTTTTAAAGAAAACTGCCCTGATGTGCGTAATACCAGAGCAGTTGATGTTATTGAACATTTAAAAGGTTTTGGGACAAATGTCACAATTTTTGATCCATGGGCAAACCCTGCCGAAGTAGCACATGAGTATAATCTGGAAACTACAACTAATTTGCCAAATCAAAAATTTGATGCAGTAGTGCTAACTGTTGCGCATAAAGAATTTATGGATCTTAACCTAAGATCTCTATTAAAGGAAAATGGAGTTTTGTATGATGTTAAAGGAATAACTAAAGAAGAAGTACAGGGAAGGTTGTAAAAGTTTACTTAATATGATGAAAAACATCGTAATGTTAATAGGAGGAGATCATTCATCTTTTGCTATTTATAATGCATTAAAAAATGACAATAACATCGTTAAAATAATTATGGATGGGCCAATGAATAAAAAGGCTTTTTTAAAAAGAAGAATAAAAAGACTAGGTTTATTTAAGGTAATAGGTCAGGTTATTTTTCAGGTTACGATACCAAGATTTCTAAGATTGGTTTCCAGAAGGAGAATACAGAATATTATTAATGATTATGGTATTAACTTGGGTACAATCGAAAGCTTTATAAAATGAAAATTAATCAACTTAAGGGGGGTGCTGTACTATCTTATGTAAGTATTTTTCTTACAAATATAGTTGGTCTTCTCTTAACTCCATTTATAATACGATCATTGGGTCAGGCCGAATATGGGTTATACACAATGATAGGAGCACTTGTTGGTTATTTATCGGTCCTTGATTTTGGTTTGAATAGCACCATTGTAACTTTTGTAGCAAAATATCAGGCAGAAAAAGACAAGAAGGGGGAAGAGAATTTTCTTGCGCATAGTTATCTGATATATTTTTTCATATCCTTAGTTGTGGTTTTGATAGGCCTGGTTTTATATTTTAATTTAGATAGTCTTTATAATGAAACACTCACTGTAGATCAATTGAATAAGGCTAAGAGGATGGTTATGATTTTAATTTTCAATTTAGCCATAGTATTACCAGGAGGTGCTTTTTTAGGTATTTGCAGTGGTTATGAAGAATTTGTATTACCCAAGTTTATAAATATATGCCGTTATATTCTTCGTAGTATTACTTTGGTAGCCATTTTACTTAAAGGAGGAGACTCTGTTTCAATCGTGATTTTAGACACGATAATGAATTTGATAATTATTGCTTTTAATGGCATTGTAGTTTTTAAAAAGCTTAAAGTTAGAATCAAGTTGCATGCATTAGAAATACCTTTGTTAAAAACTATGTTGGGATTTTCAATTTGGATTTTTGTATTTGCATTGGTTCATCAACTTAGATGGCAATTTGGACAATTAGTTTTGGGTCTTTTTTATAGTACCTCTCTTATAGCAGTCTATGCGGTTGGAACTACTTTAGGGAATTATTATGGGGCTTTTTCGGGAGCAATATCAGGTGTTTTTTTACCAAGAGCTATCCAGATGACAGTTAAAAATGTGCCAGTCGATCAAATGACAGATATGTTTATTAAAATATCACGTATTCTTCTAATTGTATTGTTTTACATTTTGGGAGGTTTTGTACTTATAGGAAAGGACTTTATTTATTTTTGGGTCGGAGATGATTATCAGGAAGCTTATTATTACACTATCTTAATTATGATAGGTCTAACCCCAATTTTAACTCAAGGTTTTGCGAATAATTTATTGTTGGCAAAAAACTTACTGGCTTTTAGAGGAATATTACTCCTTAGTTTAACAGTTATTGGTGCCATTATTGGCTTTTTTATGGCAAAATATTATGGAATAACCCCATTGATTGTAACAACTGTGATCTTTATGTTATTGGAAAGAATACTTATAATCCCTTACTATAAAAAGCATGCCAGTTTAGACATGAAACGATATTATATCAAAATTGCACCGCTAGTATTGGTTCCAGTAATATCAGTAATTCTATTAGAAATTATTAATTATTATTTGCCAAATAGAAATATAATAGTTTTAATGGGTAATATGTTGTTTTATAGTGTGTTATATTTTTTTGTAATGGCCAGATTTAATACAGATTACGAAATAACATTAATCAAATCTTTGGTTAATAAGGTTCTAGGACTTACAAATATATCCAAATTTAAAATGAAATGAACCCCAAAGTAACCATCATTGTTCCTATATACAATACATCTTTGTTGCTTCCCAGATGTTTGGATTCGTTAAAAAGACAGACGTTTAGTGACATAGAAATTCTTTTGATAGATGATGGGTCTACAGATGATTCTCAGTATGTTTGTGAAAGGTATTGTGAAAAAGATTCAAGGTTTAAATATTGGTATAAACAAAATGGAGGACTTTCTTCCGCCAGAAATTTTGGTATACAACGAGCTACAGGAGAATATATTTCTTATGTGGATAGTGATGATTATATTTCTGAAAACACCTATGAAATTGCTTATGAGAAAGCAAGTCACTATGGTGTTGATCTTTTAAATTTTGGATATACTTATTTTGATGCAAAAGAGAATGCTGAAAAAAGAACATCTGTACTTCCAAAAAATCAAGTCTTTGATAAGCAGGTTATTTTGGATTTGTTAAAAAAAGATCCTCTTAAAAATAAATTACTATGGTTTAGTTGTTTTTACTTGTTTCGTACTCAATATGTGAATAAGAATAAATTATTTTTTGATGAGAGTGTATTATTAGGAGAAGATTCTGATTATAATTTACGAAGTTTATTAAGTGCGGAAAAAATTTATAGTATCGATGATAATTTGTATTACTATGTTTTTAATGCTAATTCTTTAACTCAGCATAGATATAAAGAAGGGTTACTTGAAAAATTCAGTTCTCAATTCAAAGCGAGAATTAAAGTGTATAAGGATTATGGTATCTTTGAGAAAGATTATATTGTCGAGATTTCTCGGAATTATTTAGAGCATTCGCTTTTTGAACTTATTCGTAACGAGTATATTAATCACCCCAATAAAAAAGCATTAGATAATGTAAAAAAAATCCGTAGAGACCCCATGTTTGTCTTTTGCTGTAAGCATTACAAACATTCAAAAAAGTGTACTAGAAACAAAAAAATACTAATTTCATTATTTGTTTTGAAACTCTTCTATCCGCTTCATTTTTTATTAAAGAAAATTAAATAACCAAATGTCAGAAGTTAAGATTTCTATTCTCATGCCTATCTACAATGGAGCTGATTCCCTTGTTAAATGTTTGGATTCTATAAAAGCACAAACATTCAAGGAATATGAGTTGATAATGGTAAATGATGGTTCTGTAGATAAAACTGAAGAGATATGTCTTTCTTATGCCGAAAAAGATGAGAGATTTAGATATTTTTATCAGGAAAATAAAGGGGCTTCAACAGCTATTAACTGGGGTCATGGATTTGCTAAAGGAGAATATATTGCAAGGATTGATTGTGATGATTATGTAGCACCAGAGTTTTTAAGCAAGCCTTATAGTATTGCCAAAAAGTACAATGTTGATATTGTAAACTTTTCACATTTCTATGTTACAAACGGACAAGAATATAGAAGAACTTCTATTCTTCCAAAAAATAAAGTTTTAGAAAAAAAGGATTTTTTAGAACTACTTTCGTTCCCTAATATTCCTAATAAGTCAACCTTGTTGTGGTTTGCAACTATGAACTTTGTCAAGAAAAAATTATTAGATGATTACAATATAAAGAGAGACGTGAATTTGATTTTTCAAGATGGAGTATTTAATCTATTGTGTTATTTAAATGCAAAAGGAATCTACGCTATAAATGATCCTCTGTATTATTATGTTAATAATCCATTATCGGTTACGCAATCTTATAGAGAGCATCTTTTTAATGACATAAATAATCAATTCGTTAGAAAAAGATCTATTTTAGAAGAATATAGGTTAACTGCAATTGAGTATAAACGCTATCTGGCGGGTTATTATTTAGAACACAGTCTTTTTTATTTAATATCAAACGAAAAAAACGCTGATAATGGCCTTACCGCAGAGTTTCTTGCTCAAGTTTGGAATTCTGAGATGTATCAATATGCGATTAAGCATTATAAAGGGTCAAATGCTCTTTCATTGAGAAGACGAGTAGTCATTTATTTTTTTAGAAAACGATGGTTAAAAGGTTTGGTGCAAATTTATAAAATATTAGGACGAAGATGATAAAAAAATATATACCCTTTTCGATGAAAGCTGATCTTTTGGGGATTTATTACAAAACAAAACCGCTAAAAAGCTTAAAGAATTTCAAAGTTCCTAAAAGTAAAAGTAATAGAATTTTTATTTTTCTGGCTGCAGATTATGGTAATTTGGGTGATGTTGCCATTACCTATGCGCAACATGCTTTTTTAAAGAAATCCTTTACAAACTATAGTGTTACACAAATTCCGATAAGTCATACTTTTGAAGGAATCGCTTTTGTGAGTAAAATTATACATCCTACAGACATAATTACCACGGTTGGAGGCGGTAATATGGGAGATTTGTATCCTATGATTGAGCATTACAGACAAATGGTGATCAGAGGTTTTAAGAAAAATCAGATTATTTCGTTCCCTCAAACTATAGATTTCAGCGAATCAAAACCAGGAAAAAAAGCGCTGGCAAAAGCAATCAAAGTATACTCAAAACATCCAAACCTTTTGTTATTGGCTCGAGAACAAAAATCTTTTGATTTTTTTAAAACCAATTTTAAAAAGAATAAAACATTGTTAGTACCGGATGTTGTACTAACTCAAGATAGAAGATCAATGGTCAAGGAACGATCCGGGGCCATAATTTGCTTGAGAGATGATAAAGAAAAGAAATTGTTGGCGAATGAGGAAGACAGGTTGTTCAAAATAGTGAATAAGGAATTTGGAGGATTTAAAAAGCGGGATACTCACATAGGCGGCGAGAATTTATCTCTTATTAACAGAACGAGATCGTTGTTTAATATTTGGGACGATTTTATGACTGCAGAACTAGTGATAACTGATCGTTTACACGGTATGATCTTTTGTTATATTACAGGAACTCCTGCGCTTGTTTTTTTAAATAATAATCATAAAATTAAATCTTCTTATAAATGGATAGAAGATGCAGAGCATATTAATTTGGTTGAAGATTTTTCTGAAGAAAAAATTCAAAATTTGATCAATACCCTGAAAAGTGATAACGTGCAGATTTCGAAAAAAGACCTGGTGCCTTTTTATGATGAATTTAAAAAAAGTGTAATTTCTAAATAATTTTATGAAACCAGTACTTACAATAGTAATTCCGGTATATAACGTTGCAAAATATGTAGAAAAATGTATTCGCAGTGTTTATAACCAATCATTAAGTATGGATAGCTATGAAGTTATAGTTGTAAACGATGGAACAAAAGATGATAGTTTACAAATATGTGAGAATTTACAAGCTGAAATACCTTCACTTAAAATCATAAGCCAGGAAAACAGAGGACTTAGTGGAGCCAGAAATACAGGCCTAAGAAATGCTATAGGAGACTATGTTTGGTTTGTGGATTCTGATGATTGGATTAAAGAAGATTGCTTGGTGAGTATTGTTGATACATTAATCAAACACAAAGCAGATATTTCTTGGTTAGGCCATACGGTTGTGTTAAATGATAAACTTGACAGGTTGTTTGTTCCAAAAAAAACACAAAATACTATTACCGGAGAAGAATTCTTTATTTCGCACTTAAACAATCTTTTCTTTATTTGGAAATTTATTTATAAGAGAGAATTTCTTCAGGATAATGAATTGAGTTTCTATGAGGGGATTCTTTATGAAGATTTAGAATTTACTCCAAGGGCTCTTTTAAAAGCCAGAACCTGTATAACCATACCTCATGCTTATTATTATTATCTGGTTCGAGAAGGCAGTATTGTTACAAATGTAAAAGATAAAAATATTGAGGATCGTTTTTTTGTATTAGATAGGTTAAATGAACTGAAAAAAACAACCGGGATTTCTGATGAATTTAGCAGTAAAATTGATTTAGTTATATCGCATTCCTATATAGATACTATAAAAATGAGTGCGAGGGCAAAACTAAAATTACCTCATTCTGCTTATCAAGTATTAAAAATAATTAAGTTTAATAAAACTAAGATTGTTGCTAATAAAATTGACTTTTTTATAATAAATCTAAATTTAAACCTTTACCATTTTATATATCAAAAAAGTTATTCACTTTATCAAAAACTCAGTAAAAATTAATTTTTTATGAAAAGAATTGTACATGTGGTTGGATTAATGAATAGAGCTGGTGCAGAAACTATGATAATGAACCTGTACCGAAAATTAGACCGAAAAGAATATCAGTTTGATTTTATATATTTTACCGAAGAAGAATGTGACTATGACAATGAAATCATTGAATTGGGAGGAAGGATTTTTAGAATTTCTGAGAAAAATTCAAGAAATCCAATAATACGAACATTTTTTGTTTATAAATTGATTAAAAGAGAATCCCCATTTTATGCTATACAGTGCCATCAGCTTTTTAGCAATTCTTTTCATCTTGTTGCTGCTTTTTTTGCTGGAGTGAAAATGAGAATAGCACATTCGCATAATACCAGTGATGTTAATAGTGAAAGTTTTTTAGGTCGCATTTATCAACGTTTCGCAAAAATTATAATGTCGCGATTTGCAACTCATTTTATCGCATGTGGTGAAAATGCGGGTAAGTTTCTTTTTCCAGGTAATGACAAAGTTGTTTTTCTTCCTAATGCTATAGATGTCAATAAGTTTATGATTGAAGAAGATGGTGTAAAAAGAACTTTACTTGATGAACATAAAATAGGAAAAAATACAATTGTTATATCTCAAATAGGTCGGTTTAGTCCGGTTAAAAATCATGAATTCACGTTAAATTTTGCTAAGTATTTAAATGATAATGAGGTAGACTTCCATTTAATGTTAGTTGGAGATGGTTTTTTGAAGAATGATTTAAAAAAACTGAGGAATGATCTTAGTTTAGAAAAAAAGGTTACTTTTTTGGGTATAAGACAAGATATAGAGAACATTTTGTCTAATTCTGATATTATGATAATGCCTTCATTTTACGAAGGATTTCCTGTAGTTTTGGTAGAATCTCAAGCAGCAGGAGTGCCAGCACTAATATCTGAAAGCATTTCATCTGAAGTAGATTTGGGTATTGATCTAGTACATTTTTCTAGTTTAGACGCAAGTTTTGAAGAATGGTATAATAAGTTAAAGATTATATTGAAAGAAAAAAGAGTAAGTGTAAAGCAACGAAGAGACGTTTTAGCTAAAAAAGGCTTTGATATTAATTCTAGCGTAAAAATATTAGAGAAATTCTATGAGAAATAATTCTAACACCATACTTGTTACCATAGGGATCCCTTTTTTTAATACTGAAAAATATTTAGGACATGCAATAGAGTCTGTTATCAAACAATCATATAGCAACTGGGAACTTTTACTTATGGATGATGGTAGTTCAGACAATTCTGTAAAAATTGCAAAATCTTATGCGGCAGATGATGATAGAATTAAGGTATTTAGTTCTGGTGAAAATTTGGGATTACCAAAACGTTTAAATGAATTGTCTAGCCTTGCCAAAGGAGAGTATTATGCACGTATGGATGCAGATGATATTATGCACCCGGAACGTATTAAAACCCAAATTAATTATTTAATAGAGCATCCTGAAGTGGATTTGTTGGGCACCGGATTGATTGCCATAGATGGTAATGATAGAATTATAGGTATAAGGAAAGGAGAAACTAAAGATAAATATGCACTAAAAGATATACTAAACGGAGGATGGAGTGTGCATCCAACCATAACAGGGAAAACTTCTTGGTTTAAAAATAATAAATATGATGAAAACTTAACTAGGACAGAGGATTTTGATCTTTGGGTTCGAACGGTTAACAATAGTACATTTTCAAAAATAGATTTTCTCGGGTTATTTTATAGAGAAGAAAGTGATTTAAGTTTGAAAAAATATATAATTTCTACCAAACAATCTTTTAGATTATATTGGAAGAATAGGGCTATAATTGGTATTCATTATGTTTTTATTTTCTATTGTACTAAAATTCTTAAATTGGCGATTTATTTGCTTTTTTACTATTGTGGACTTATGAGTTTTATTGTAAAACGGAGATCAAAGAATTTGGAAAGTGATTTATTGCTATATTATGAGAATATTTTGAAAGAAGTCACACAGAGTAAGCATTAGGGTATACGCTAAGTAGTTATACAATTTCAAATAATGGACTACCTTTTTAGAGATTTTAGATTGGACGAGTATGTCTCAATTTTCAGGTTTTTTACGATTTTTTTTATTATCGTAGGGGCTTTGGTGCTAAGAGCTACAGAATATCGACAAGACTTGTTTTTGAGACAGGATCGTAATTGGTTGTTGGTATTTGTTTTATTTATGATTTTTTTAGCAGGTACTAGAGGTATAAAAGTAGGCACAGATACATCAAATTATTATCAGTTTTATTTTTTACCAGGAATTAGAATTGACAATATAACTGACTTTTTTAAATACTTCGACACAGATTTTTTATTTAAAGTAGTAATGTATTTAACTTTTTATTTTAAGAGTTACACTTTTTTTTTAATATCCATTGCACTAATTATTAATATAACACTCTACAAGTTTGTTAGAAAATTTACTAATAATGGTAAAGAAGGAAGTAGTCTTTTGTTGTTTCTTGCTTTTGCAAGTTCTTTTAGTTTTATACAATTAGAAATGAATATCATAAGAAACGGCCTATCTATTTCTTTTATATTGTTAGCAATACACTATATATTGCAGCGTAACTTTAAGCTTAGTGTTGTATTCTTTGTAATTGCATTTTTGTTTCATAGTACTGCGATCATTCCAATTGCTGTAATTCTAATTGCTACTTTTTCTTCTAGAATAAGGATTACACATTATATGGGTGTTTATATTGTTGGAGTTTTATTAGCATTTCTTGATTTTGGGTTTCATAAAATTGCTTTTCTTACTTCATTAGAAGCAGAAGATTTTCAAAAACTAAGTTTTAGTGGAGAAACCACTTATCGTATTGGGTTTAGATTAGATTTTGTTTTATATAATTCTTTTTTTCTATTCTTGTTTATGAAGTTTGGTGATCTCAAAAATAAAACTCAAGTGATTTTAGTTAAATATTTTATTTTAACTTCTGTGATCTTCTTTTTTAATTTTGGAATTCCGTTTTCAGATCGAGTTGGTCTTTACAGTTGGATAGCTATTCCTATACTACTTTTTACGACGGCTAATTTTTCCTTTCCGGATAAAAATATATATATATCTAGTCTAGTAGTATTGTTTTACTTTTTAATTAATAATGTAATCTTATTTCCATAAAGGTCCAATTAATAATAATGTTATGAGTGCAGTTAAAACCAAAGTCGTATTGTTTACAAACCCAGAAGTTAGTGGTCAAATCATATATTCTTTTTTAAGCAAAAAATATGATGTTTTAGGAGTTGTGTTTGATGGACCTAGCTCTAAAAAAAAGATGGTAAAAAAAAGAATTAAGAAATTAGGTTATTATAAGGTTTTTTTGCAATTAATCTTTATGAAGGCGATGGTTCCTATTCTTGATTTTTTAAGTAAGAGAAGACAGAAAGAACTTCTTTCAGAATTTGATTTAAATGCGTTGGCAAATTATAATAATATATTACGACCGAGTTCAATTAATGATAGAGAGGTAATTGATTTTACAAATAAACTGAACCCCGATGTCATTATGGTTATGGGTACACGTCTCATACAGAAACATATCATTGATGAAACTAATGCACCTCTAATTAATATGCATGTTGGAATTACCCCTAAATATAGAGGAGTACATGGAGGTTACTGGGCTTTGGTTAATAAAGACCTGGAAAATTGTGGTGTTACTGTTCACTTAATTGATACAGGTATTGATACAGGCGGGGTTATAAGTCAAAAAACAATCACACCGTCCAAAAATGATAATTATAGTACATACCCATTACTTCAATCTATAAAAGGATTAGAATGTGTTGAGGATGCTTTTAATCAAGTAAACAATAATAATATAGTTACCATTGATAACGGTTTAGAAAGTAAGCTATACTATCATCCAACCATAACCACTTATCTTTATCATCGCATAATTAATGGTGTAAAATAGTACATAGAATGAATGGAAAATTTGTAATTTCTTTAGATTTTGAACTACACTGGGGGATTTTTGATATTAAATCAGTTAAGGACTATAAGCAGAACCTGGATAATGTTCGTGAAGTGGTTTATAAGTTAGTAGAATTAAGTAATCGCTATAATGTGAGGTTGACTTTTTCTACCGTAGGGATTTTGTTTGCAGGAAATAAGAAGGAACTGGAGTCATTTTTTCCTTCAAGGAAACCCTCTTTTATTGATAAGAAGCTTAGTGCATATAATAGTATGGATATTGTTGGGAAAAATGAATTAGAAGACCCTTATCACTATGCACAAGAGGTTATTAAAAATTTATCGAAAGATGATAAACATGAGATAGGTTCGCATACATTCTCTCACTATTATTGCAGAGAAGAGGGACAAGATATAAAAGAATTCGAAGCGGATGTAATTGCAGCACAACGTATAGGAAAACACCTTGATGTCACTATTAAAAGTTTGGTTTTTCCTAGAAATCAAGTTCGAGATGATTATTTAAGAGTGTGTTTAGAAAACGGAATTATAACCTATCGAGGTGCAGAAAAAGGAATTGCTTATAGCCCAAAAATAAACGGAAAAAACTCTGTTATTTCCAGAATAGTACTAGGAGGGTTACGATTGTTAGATTGTTATGTCAATGTTTTTGGTACAAGTACATATCCTGTTTCTGGATTGAAAAGCAATAGTGGAGAATGCATAAATCTTCCGTCATCTCGTTTCTTAAGACCTTATAATAAAAAGTTACGACATTTAGAACCTCTAAAATTGAGAAGAATAAAGAATGCCATGACATATGCGGCAAAAAAAAATGAGCTATATCATTTATGGTGGCATCCGCATAATTTTGGGATGAACATGAAACAGAATTTTGATAATCTAGAAAATATTTTCAAGCATTTTGAATACTTAAATGAAAAATATAGTTTTGAGAGCGAAACAATGACTTCTTTAGGAACTAAACTTATATCAAAATAAAAACTTATAGACGGTTGGTTAAAAGTTTGAAAGTTTTCTTTAACACATAATATCAATATAATAACGTTATATTAAATTGGTGCATGAAATTATAATTTCATGCACCAACAAATTTTTATGAGTCTCAATTATGAGATTAAAACCGAACACCGATACTACAAAAGCATTGGGAGATTTAGTTTCATATGTTTCTAGTTAGAAGGAATAATATTAATATTTTCTGAATTGATAATGTCTATTTCAGTATTGAAATTAGTTCCTCTGATTTCAATATTTTTTGATTCATTAATAGTACTGGTATTTTCTCCTTTTGAGAAAAAATCTCCACCTACAAACTTTAAATGCCTGTCTGTAGTAGTAGGAGAAGCTTCAATTTTAGAGAATTGCATTGCATGTCTTGTTACTACAGCAGATTCATTTGTTAAAACCACATTATCAATTGTAGCTCCTCGCGAGTAGTAACCTACACTATTAGCTACGTCTGTGTCTAATTTATTTTCTGTAAATGTTGAATTTTTCATTGAACCTATCCCTATTCCAAATTTAAAACCAAGCAATGTATTATTGTAAACGGTATAAGAATCTCCTGCTAATATCATTCCATTACTATATCCTTCAATAGTATTATCATGGATAGTGTAGTTGTAATTAAAATTAGTTCCGTCTGGTTTTTTTCGTTCAGATGTCAATAGTATAGCATTAGGAAAGGGTTTCCCATCTGCACCTATTCTTGCTTTCATATTATTGTTACGTATCGTAATATCATGAGAAGCTATATTAGCGATCCAACCATCAAAAAAATTGTTTTCAATAATTACATTGGAGCACGTATATAAGTCAATATCACCAGCAAAGTTGTTTTTAAACGTATTTCCTCTAAACGTTACATTTTCGATTCTTTCATATTCTAACAACTCTCCATTTTGTGTTCTTACTCTCCATGCTTCAAGATCCACTCCATATCTTGGGGCTACTCCTGCAGACGTGTATTTACCTGGAATGGCATCACCCAATGCGGCATCAGTAATTTGATTATTTTCAATTAATATACCGTCCCCATCAGTAAGACTTATATTATTTCGTCTTGCAGTAGTTATTACACTATTTCTGATAGTAACATTTTTAGAGATAATAGCATTACCTGGTGTTCCATCTGTATTTCTTATACGGCTTGCATTAACAATGAAGGAGTCTCCACTACCATCAGCTAAATATATATTTTCAATTAAAATATTAACACCTCCAGAAACAACCATAACATGTCCCCAATCATGGGTGTCTCGATTGTTTCCTCTAATATCATTTACAGGTGAATAATCATGTTCCCATCGGTCACCGTATAAATTACCACCACTTATCTTAATGTTTTCTCCTTTATAAATTGACATTAAATTATAAGCAGGCGAATTATTTGGTTGCACTCTTAAATGGGTTTTGTCAGTCATTCTAAAATCGAAATTTGATGGAATTAGAATAGCTTTACTAGATTGTACTTCTTCATTTACATCTTCAAAGACTTCAACTACATCAAAATAGGCATCAATTTGATTTATATTAAAAATCTTTCCACCTAATTTATGAACTAATTTAATAGCTTTGTTAATATTATTTTTGTTATTCAACGCATTTTCAGTAGACGTTTTTCCTTCAATAATATTCCATCTTACAGCATAAAAATTAAAAGAAGGATCTTTAAGTTTTACACTGCCTTCGATTTCAAGTTTAGAACTTAAAAGTCTTCCGTCTATAGTGCTATTTTCTCCTGTAAATATGAGGGTACCATTAATTATGTCCCCACCATCAAAATCTAATTTAACGTCTGTGGGCAGAGTGAATGTTTCTCCTTTAAGATCTAAAATACAGTCTATTGTTTTTGTGGACCCAGCAGTAATTTCTGATATAACAAAACTACAAGGATCAGTAGCATTGTTTTCAGGTTCTTCAGGAGTCGGTTTTTCAGTTACTTCTGGAGTAATTTCTTCAAAGTTTTCACTACTACAGGAAGTATAGCATAAAGCTATGATAGCAAATAGATGAAATAATAAGGTTTTCGTTTGGGAATTACATTTTTTCATGGGGGGCTAATTTAGTATTATTTTATATCCAAACGCAATTTCATCGTCAGTATTGTGTATTATGTCGATTTAAAATGTTAAAATTTGTAATACATAAACCGTTGACACAGAAACACTTATTCTATTACGGCATAACCGTAAAAAAATATGAATTACAGAGCCTTTAGTGTTTTTATTGAAGTGAATTTTAGGTATATCTAGAATAAAGAAAAGAGTCTTTTTAGTAATATTTAAAGGTAAGATATAATTATATTTGCTCCTTATTATAAATCATTGATCTATTATAAGTATTTATACATTAAAAGAAGAGAAAATCTATTGTAAAGCATATACTATTTATGAAAATGTAGATGAAACTTCAAGAATTTTTTAAAATACTCGTTAAATGTGCGGAATAAACGGTTTTATTACTGAAAATAAAGAAAGCGAAACTCAATTGCGAAATAAAATTAATCAAATGAATGATATGATCGTACATCGGGGACCTGATGATGATGGGGTATTTGTTCATTCTGAAAGTGATTTTTCAATAGCTATGGGAATGCGGCGCTTGTCCATTATAGATTTAAACTCAGGCAAACAACCTATTTATTCTGATGATGGGAAACTCATTATTGTTTTTAATGGTGAGGTTTATAATTATAAAGCCTTGAAGGAAGAGCTGGAAAAACAAGGAGTATTATTTTATACAAAAAGTGATACAGAGGTTATTCTAAAGTTATATGAAAAACAAGGTATCTCATCATTCAAGAAATTAGATGGAATGTTTGCATTTAGTATTTACGATAAAAACAAAAACAAGGTGTTCATTGCAAGAGATTTTTTTGGCGAAAAGCCTTTGTATTACACAAAAAAAGACGGCAATTTTACCTGGGCTTCAGAATTGAAATCGATACTAAATCTTAAGAATACTACTCCCGGAATTGATAAGATGGGTCTAAATCTTTTCTTTAGATTAACATATATCCCCGCGCCATATACCATTTATGAAGGTGTTAGCAAATTAGAGTCTAATCATTTTTTAATATATGATCTCAATACTGGAGAATTGGCTAAAGAAGTTATTGAAGAGCCAAAAGCTATCGATAAGCAAAATATAACTTTAGAAGAAGCAAAATCTAAGGTTAAAGATTTGGTGCAAGAAAGTGTAGAAAGTCGCTCGGTTTCTGATGTTCCTATAGGTACTTTCTTGTCCGGAGGTGTAGACTCGTCTGTAGTGTCATTGTGTTTGTCAAAAATGAATACGTCTAAAATTAATACGTTCTCAATAGGTTTTGAAAAAAAATCATATGACGAATCTGATAAAGCCCGCACAGTTGCCAAACTAATTGATAGCCACCATCACGAATTTATCTTAAATGAAAAAGAATTAGAGAATAATGTGAGTGAGATTTTACTAAATTTTGATGAACCTTTTTCTGATTCTTCTTCTTTACCAAGCTATTTGGTTGCAAATAAGACAAGCGGCCATGTTAAAGTAGCTTTGACAGGTGATGGAGGAGATGAGATTTTTGGAGGTTACAATAAGTATTATATGGGAAAGATTAATCAAAAATATACTAATTTGATTCCTGAAGGAGTACATAATTACTTAGCAAAATCGGTGAATTTTTTTATGAATACTCGAAGTGATAGAAGAGGTAAAAGGTTTAAAATCAAACGTTTATTAAAGGCTATTGATTACACGGATAATTATTATTGGGATATAATTTCTTTAGGATATGCTGCAGATACATTAGCTATGTATTTGTTACCAAATCACTTTGAACCTTTTCCTTTTGAATATTATAAAAAACAAACGGGTATAAAATCCCCTAGTAATTTGACAGAATATCGAACGATTGATAAGTTCATGAGTTTAGAAGGGGATATGCTTGTAAAAGTTGATCGTACGAGTATGTTGACTTCGCTTGAGTGTAGAGCCCCTTTTTTGAATAAAAAACTTTGGGATTATACTAATACACTGCCAGAACAATACCTTATGAAAGGATGGGACAAGAAATTTATATTAAAAGAAGCTTTTAGAGATGAATTTCCAAAAGATTTTTTGGATAAATCAAAATCTGGTTTTGGTGTTCCGATAGGAGATTGGTTACGTTCTTCACTAAAAAAGGACTTAGAGAAATATATAGATGGAACATTTCTAAAAACTCAGAATATTTTTCAGGTAGAAATGATTACCAAATTGGTAAGAGATCATTTAAATGGTATAGATAATACTTTTATGGTTTGGACATTTTTTTGTTTTCAAAAATGGTATAGAAATACTTATTTAAATCTGTGAAACCCTATAAAAGTTAATTAAAAATAACAGTATATAATTATCTTTGTTCAGGGATTATGATCGCAATTCATTTTAATTATTAGCAGATATATATAATGCAAAAACTTATAAGGGTTACTACCGTACCAATTTCTTTAGGTGGATTATTACAAGGACAATCAAAGTTCATGTCGCAATATTTTGAAGTCTTAGGAATCTCTAGTAGAGGAGGAGATATGTTAGGAAACGTATCAGATAAAGAGGGAATTAAGGTTGTTCCTGTAGAAATGACCCGAAAAATAACACCATTTCAAGATTTGAAAGCATTATATAAACTTTATAAGATTTTTAAAAAAGAAAAACCGGATATTGTTCATAGTCATACGCCTAAAGCGGGAACTTTGTCTATGATTGCAGCTAGATTAGCAGGTGTTCCTCACCGTTTACATACTATAGCAGGGTTACCTCTTCTAGAAGCAACAGGTGCTAAAAGAAAGTTGTTGGACATTGTGGAGAAATTGACATATTCATGCGCCACAATGATCTATCCTAATTCTTATGGACTTAAGGATATTGTCCTTCAAAATAAGTATACTAAATTGAACAAGCTTAAAGTTATAGGAAAAGGAAGTTCTAATGGTATTGATACTTCATATTTTAATCCTCAAAAATATTCTAAAGAGAATAATCAAAATTTACGGAAGCAATTAAAGATAGATGAATCTGATCTACTTTTTATATATGTTGGTAGATTTGTTAAGGATAAAGGAATGAATGAGTTAATCCATGCATTCAAAAAGATTGCCGAACAGTATCAGAATGTAAAACTACTCTTAGTAGGTGTTCATGAGAACGATCTTGATCCTCTATTAAAAGAAACAGATCATGAGATTGAAACTAACCCTAATATTGTATCTGTAGGCTGGCAAGATGATGTTAGACCATTTTTTGCAATAGCAGACGTTTTAACCTTTCCAAGTTATCGAGAAGGATTCCCGAATGTTGTTATGCAGGCTGGCGCTATGGGATTACCTAGTATTGTAACTGATATTAATGGTTGTAATGAAATCATTGATCATAGTGTTAATGGAATTATTATACCTCCAAAAGATCAAAAACTGTTGTATGATAACATGAAGTTATTGATTGAAGATAAAACCTTGTTGTCTAAATTATCGGAAAATTCAAGATCTGTTATTACTAAAAGGTATGAGCGTAACTTTATTTGGGATGAATTATTAAAAGAATATAGAGCGTTGTTGCAGGGGGGAATATTGAATAAGGAATAAAAGAAGTATAAAAGGCTTGAGTTAAGGGTTTCTTGGTAAGTAAATATAATTATTAAATGAAAAAGTTTAAACGAATTCATAATTAAATTGTAGTGGAATGTATAAGTTATTTGTTAAAAGAATCCTTGATTTTATTGCGGCACTTTTTCTAATACTTCTAATTTCTCCTTTGTTTTTATTGATTATCATATTTCTTGTTGTTACAAATAAAGGTAGGCCTTTTTTTGTTCAGGAAAGGCCTGGTAAAAATGAAAAAATATTTAAGATTATAAAGTTTAAAACAATGAAAGACCTAAGAGATCAACAAGGTGATTTATTACCAGACAAGGATAGGTTAACCTTTGTAGGAAGTTTTGTAAGGAAAGCATCATTAGACGAAATTCCTCAATTAGTTAATGTCTTAAAAGGTGAAATGAGCTTTATAGGACCAAGACCTTTGTTGATAAGATATTTACCACATTATAAAGAAAATGAAAGAAAAAGGCATTCTATTAGGCCAGGTATTACAGGACTAGCTCAAATCTCTGGTAGAAACTTGCTTGATTGGGACAATAGGTTAAGACTAGATGTCAAATACGTAGATAACCTTTCTTTCTTATTAGATCTTAAAATAATTTTTAGAACAATTAAAAATGTGATCACTTCAAAAGATATAGTTGTAGACCCAAATTCTGTAATGATTGATTTAGATGATGAACGTATGTTAAAAGATTAAGCAAATAAAGTTGTTAGTTAATATATAATTTCCAATTACTTTCTTTATAGGGAGATTAAAATAGTATCAGGAGTATGGCTATGATGGAGAGGGATCAAATGAACTTTTGGCGCATTTTTACTATTCCGGTGATACTTGATCTAGTTTCAAAACTCTTTTTGCTTATTTTTGCTAAGGGAAATAATTCTTAAATCTGAAAATAAATATACTAGTTTTAAGTAATTTAAAATATAATTATCTCAAAGAGCCTAAGTAGGGTATTTAGAGACCATATAATTGAAATGAATACAAAAAATAAAATTAATTGGGCAATTCTTGTTACAGGTTGGGGGCGCAATGCTATAGATACTATACAGGCTTTTAAAGATGAGAAATTTATAAAAAGTAATATTACTTTTTTAGTATATGAAGAAGAACCTTGTGGGGCTGCGGAAAAAGCTGTTGAGCAAAATATCGAAACCTTAAGGTTAAATAGAAACAATTTTTCGGATATGGTTTCTTATCAAAAGAAACTAATAATAGAACTTAAAAAACGAAATATTGATTATATCTTTATGCTCTCTTTTAAATATCAAATTAAAGATGAAATGTTGGCCGCTTTCCCTAATAGAATTTTAAACATTCATCCATCACTTTTCCCCAGTTTTTTAGGAACAAAAACAGCAATTCAAGATGCTCTAGAGTATGGTGTTAAGATAACAGGAATTACAACTCATATTATCGATGACAAATTAGATGAGGGGATTATTTTAGAGCAAGTAGTAATAAAAGTTAATGATAATGACACTTTTGATACATTATATCCCAAGTTTGCCAAAAAAGGAAAAAAAATAATAGTAAAAACGATAAAATTAATTGAAGAGAGACACTTCAGGAAGCAATAACAGTGTATGAGTGAAAATTTGAAAGTAGTTCCATTAACCAAAACAATGTTAAGAGAAGCTATTGATCAAAATACCTATTGGAAAGATACTGTAATTCCATTGCCAAAAAGTAAAGCGTTATGGGTAGTTTCTAATAATAGAATACAGGAAGAAGACTTTTGTGGAGTCCTTGCTTTTGATAATACAAAAATAATTTCGTTCGTTTACATGATTCCTGATCTATTGAAAGTTAATAATTCTGATATAAAAAAAGTTTATTGGATGATATTATGGTGGGTAGATAAAAACTATCAGGATACAGTTTTGGGGACATACATTTATAATGAAGCTATTAATTTAGCAGGTAAGCAAGTTATTATTAAGGCTTATGCAGAAAAGGTAAATGATTTTTATGCAAAACAACCTTTTGAAGTAATAACTTCAAGATTACGATATACACTGTTTTTTGCTATAGACTCGTCAATACTTATAGGAAGGTTCTCGTTTTTGAAACCTTTTAAATTTTTATTAGATAAATTAAATGTTATTGTAAATGGTGGTGTTAGATATATTAACAGATTCAAGCTTAAGAATAGAACCAAAACTCTTTCATATGACTATATAACACAACTAGACAATGAAACATGGAAATTCATAGAACCTTTATGCGAGAACGACCTAATTTTAAAAACCAAAGAGTATGTTAACTGGCAGATAGATAATAATCAATATACACAAGTACCGGTTTCTGATAAATTTCAATATAAATCTTTACAAGCAGGTAATGGAAACAATATTCATTTACATAATGTGAAAATTATTGTAAATAAAAAGCTCATAGGCTTTTTGTGTTATACAATAAACTATACCGAGTTTAATGTAAAGTATTTCATGGTAAATGAAGGCGAGAATTATGATGTATGTGTAGACGCTTTAATAGATCATTTTATTAAAGCTAAAACTAACTACATTTTCACAGATGATAGCAAATTGGCAGAAAGAATCCCTAAAAGATATAAAACCATTTTTATCTATAAGGTTATTAAAAAAGCAATAGCGCATAAAGAAACTCAATTAGATTTTGAAAACCTTAAAGTATATAATAGAGACGGACATTTTTATTAATTTGAAGTAATGATATTTATAAATAGATTATATAAATCCATAACTAAACACGCGGATTTTAATGCATTCTGTATTAATGATAATTTTTATACTTATACAGAATTAGCCAGACAAGTGTCAAAAATAAGATCAGTTATAATTAACAGTATTGGCGATTCTGAAAAGTTAATAGGTCTAGTGACTAATGATGATATAGAGACCTATGCAGCTATTATTGCGCTATGGTTAGAAGGAAAAGCATATGTACCTGTAAATCCTATAGCACCAATAGAACGAAATGTTCAGGTTTTTGAATTAACAAAAATTAAATATGTAATTGATTCTTCAGAAGACTCACTTTATAAAGAATTTAAGGTCATAGCATCTAAAGAATTACCAGACGTACAAATAGATCTAAAACCTAAAGAATTTGATGAAGAACAATTTGCATATATTTTATTTACATCTGGAACAACAGGAGTACCAAAAGGAGTGCCAATTACTTTTAGTAATCTAAATGGTTTAGTTACTGCTATCGATTCAGATTCAGAATTTAACCTTTTATCCTCCGACAGGTGTCTACAAATGTTTGAGTTGACATTTGATTTTTCATTAGTGACCTATGTATTGCCATTATTAAGTGGTTCATGTATATATACAATTCCTAAAGATGCTATAAAATATTTTTATATTTTCAAGCTCATTAATAAACATAAACTGACGGTATTAACTATGGTACCATCGATTATTAATTACTTAAAACCTTATTTTTCAGAAATTCACGCTCCAGAAGTAAGATATTGTAGTTTTGGTGGAGGAGCATTATATTCTGATATTGTTTCTGAATGGAGTAATTGCATTCCTAATTGTCAGATATTTAATTATTATGGCCCTACAGAATATACTGTATATAGTGGGTACTATGCATATCAAAATAGTTTTGCAGAAAAAGATTATAATGGAATTATATCTATAGGAAAACCTTTGACCAATGTTCAATATATTGTTGTTGATGAAAAAAACATAGAAGTTCCTTGTGGGGTTACTGGAGAGTTATGCCTTGGTGGAGCACAGTTAACACCTGGATATTGGATGAATCAAGAACGTAATAATCAATCATTTTTTGAAATAGATGATATGCGATATTACAAAACTGGAGATCTTTGTTTTAAAGATGAAGAAGGGGATTTTATGTATGTAGGAAGAGTGGATTTTCAAGTAAAAGTTAGAGGATATAGAGTAGAACTTGCAGAAATTGAATTTCATGCCAAATCTAAATCTCAGAAAAAAGCCAATATAGTTGCCGTTGATATAGTGAATACTTTAGGTAATACAGAATTGGGACTGGTTATAGAATCCGAAAAATTTGATACTAAGGAAATTTTTAGGTATTTGAAAACTAAAGTGCCAAATTATATGATCCCTACACAAGTTAAATTTGTTAAAGAGTTTCCTCATAATATCAATGGAAAAGTCGATAGGAAAGAATTGAGAAAATTATTTAGCATTACTAATTAATTACACTAAATAATGAATAAAGAAGAAATTTTGTCCAAGGTAAAGATCGCTTTCGTTTCTGTTTTAGAACACGATAATTTTGAGCTTACCGATGAAACAACCGCAAGTGATGTAGATGGATGGGAATCTATCACGCATATGATTATTATTGCAGAGGTAGAGAAATCATTTAGTATTAAATTTAAACTTATGGACCTAATGAATATGAACAATATTGGAGACTTAATTAATACAATTCAATCAGAAATGTAAATGTAGAGCTTTAATATAAAGAGACTTATTGATGAGATTTTTATCATAACCAAATTAATTTAATAATTTTGTGCCTTGAAAAATCTAGGAAACTCAAGAAGTTATGAATAAGACGTATAGCTATTACTAAAATATTTTTTATGTATCACTTGTTTTTAAAACGATTATTTGACTTCTTTCTGGCTTTACTAATACTTCTAGGTCTAATGCCTGTGATTCTATTATTAGTTTTGATATTGTTTTTTGTTAACAATGGGAGGCCATTTTTTTTGCAAAAACGACCAGGAAAAAACGAAAAACTTTTTAATATCATCAAGTTTAAAACCATGGCTGATTTTAAATCTGATACAGGAGGTGATATTCATAGCGTTTCTCGTGTTACAAAAATAGGAGGTTTTATTCGAAAGTATTCTCTTGACGAAGTATTACAGCTTATCAATGTTATAAAAGGAGACATGAGTATAATTGGACCAAGACCTCTTCTAATAGAGTATTTACCTTTATACAATGATATTCAAAAAAAAAGACACTTAGTAAGACCTGGTATTACCGGATGGGCTCAAGTAAAAGGTAGAAACGCAATATCCTGGGGTCAAAAATTTGAGTATGATGTTTGGTATGTAGAAAATATTAGCTTTGTATTAGATGTAAAAATATTTTTTTTAACAGTAAAAAAAGTGATTAAAAAAGAAGGGGTAAATATTGATCAAAATACTATAATGCCCGTTTGGGAAGGGAATAATCAAAACTCATAAAGACCAACAAATCAACTTATTTATATTATAGAGGAAAATGAAGACAACCAAAGAGAATAAAAAAATTAGAATTTACGGGGCAGGAGGGCATTCACAGGTTATACGTGAAGTGTTGGAGAATAATGGCTACGAAGTAACAATGACCTTTGATGATAAACCGTCTGGCAGACATTATGCATCAAAAAATGTCGCATCAGGAGCAAGAGAAAACCTAAAAGAGTTTCCACATGAAGGACACCCGGTAATCGTTGCTGTAGGTATCAACTCAGAAAGAGCTGAAATAGCACATTTTCTTAAAAGTAATTTTGAAAGAGCGATACATAACTCAGCAATTATAGCACCAACCGCAAAAATAGGAGAAGGTACCGTTGTATTTGCAGGAGCAATAATTCAGCCAAATACTACTGTAGGAAAACATGTAATCATTAATACTGCAGCAAGCATAGATCACGATAATATTATAGGAGATTTTGCACATATCTCGCCAAAAGCCGCTTTATGTGGTCACGTAGAGGTAGGAGAAGGTTCTCATGTAGGAGTAGGTGCAGTGATAATACCAAAAGTTAAAATAGGAAAGTGGTGCTCTATAGGTGCAGGGGCTGTTATTTTAAAAGACGTTCCAGATTATTCTACCGTCGTTGGTAATCCGGGTAAAGTTATCAAAACAAAAGTACCCGAATTGCCAGTTAATAATACACAGCAGTCATCAGATATAACTTTTATAGGCTCCGGTATATCTTCATCCTTTACAATTTTACATTTTTTGGATCGTATTGAGAATAATGAAATCAAAAAGAAAATAAATATTACTATAATTGATAGGTATCAAGAGTTTCATACAGGGGTGCCTTATGGTGATAGGTCAGGCTCTTCAGTGCATTTGATTACATCTTTAAAAAACTTTTTACCCGAACCAGAACTGGGGAAATTTGTAAAATGGATTAATAATAATAAAAATTGGTTGTTAGATGAGTTTAAAAAAGATGGAGGAGCTTTAGCTATCGATTGGACCACCACGTACGCAAATCGAATCGAGAATAATCAATGGGAGGACCTTTTTATACCTAGACGTTTTTTTGGTTGGTATATAGATGAAAAAGTAACACGTAGGTTAGAAGATTTTAAAGCCAAAGGATCCATTGATGTCAATTATATTACCGGAGAAGTTATTGATCTACAAAAAAATAAAGGAAAATATGATCTATATCTTAAAGATAAAACAACGCTGATATCTGAAAAATTAGTACTCTCTATTGGCTCTTTGCCGGTAAATCAATTATGGAAGAATCAGGATCTTATAGAAGAAGATAATTTATTATTTGTCAACGATCCGTATAAACCAGAGCTAAAAACAGTCTTAAAGAAGATAGATAATTTTACAGCACATAATACAGATAAAAAAATAAATGTCTTGGTTGTTGGTGCAAACGCAAGTGGCCTTGAGATGCTCTATAAATTAAATGATATTAAGGAAATAGAATCTAGGATCAACAAATTTATAGTGCTCTCTACCCAAGGATTGTTGCCAGATGCTGTTGTTGATGAGGAAATTCGCAAGGAGTATTACCCGGTAAATTTGCAGGCTTTGGAATCAGAGACTACAATAACAGCAGAAATAATTGCCAATGCAGCATTCAAAGATCTTGACTATGCAGACGATATTAATTTGGGAGCAGCTTCTACTGTTGATATCATTTCAAAAGCTTTTGGGGCTTTATTAAAAAAACTTAACGAAGAAGAATTAAAAAAGTTTGCTTGTCTTTATGGGAACGCAATTGGCAGAAGACAACGATGTGCAGGTTTTCATTATTCTAAAACCGTGGATAGTTTAAAAGAGGAGAAACGCTTTGATCACATTGCAGGAAGATTTAGTACGATCAAAAAAGCTGCAAATGATGAATATCAATTAGAGTATTTAGATACAGAATCAAAACAAAATAAGACATATAACGACCCTGTACATATTATAATTAATTGTATAGGAAGTACAAATTTGTTTAGCGATAATATTCCTGAATTATTAAAAAGTATGATGAATAAAGGATATTGTAAACCAAATGATTCAAAAATAGGTTTCGAAGTAAATGATTCACTAGAGTCTTCAGAAAATTTACACATTGTTGGCCCCTTACTTGCTGGAAATGTTTTTGAAGGTAATGCAGTATGGCATTTAGAACACTGTGGAAGAATAATATGGTTGTCAAATGTGCTTTCTAAAGAAATAGCAAACTATTTCATAGAAAAAAACCAATTAAAAGAATACTAGTTAATAATCAGTGATTTATTTTCATAATCAAACCTACCTAAATTTTAGCCCTTGAAACAACATTACGAATTATTAGTAAAGAATCTTGTAAGTGATTTAGATATAAAAGAGTACAAAACACTCTTAAAAGAGGAGTGGGATAATAATGCCTATTATTCTTTCGAATATTTAACGTATTTCACTAATAATGCGTACAGCAAACTCAAGTATTTTCTTTTTAAGAGTATAGATGCTCCCATAATTCTAATGCCATTTATTCTTAGAGAAATCAGAATTAATGAAAAAGAAACATCATATTTTGATGTTGTGAGCCCTTATGGTTATAGCGGACCCTTATTTAAGGATGCAATACTAGATGAAAATATTGTAGAATTTTGGAAACATGTAGATAGCTGGTATAAAGAAAATAATGTAATAACTGAGTTTATACGATTTAGTTTAAACGATTATAGCAGGTTATATTCAGGAACACTGGTACCGGCTCTTAAAAATGTGAAAGGTGTTATTGTAAATGAAGAAGAACAATGGAGCAAATTTAAACCTAAAGTTCGAAACAATCATAGAAGGTCAATCCAGTATGGACTTACATTAGAGATATATTACAATCCAATACCCTTGGAAGTAATTAAAGATTTTTATGATATTTACATACTAACCATGCAGCGTAATAATGCAGATAACCAATTTTTCCATTATATCGATTATTTTGAAAAATTGATTACCGAAAATGAAGAGAATTCAATTATAGCTATGGTTTATAAAGATTCAAAACCTATCTCTACCGAACTGATTTTGACAGTTAATAATACAATCTATTCTTATTTGGGAGGTACACTTTCAGAGTATTTTTATACCAGGCCTAACGATTTCCTAAAAATTGAAGTTATGAACTGGGCAAGAGAGAGAGGAATTGAACATTACGTACTTGGTGGAGGGAGAGAAGATGATGATGGGCTGTATAAATATAAAAAAGCATTTTTTCCAAATGATGAAGATATAATTTTCAAAACAGGGCAAAAAATAATCAACCAAAAGGTCTACGACGAATTATGCCATGCTCACAACAGTGAAGAGTATGTACATGTACACAAAACAGATTTTAAAAATTGCTTTTTCCCCTTCTATAGATTGAATGATGAAAAGTAGTTTTTGGTTTATTTTTAGTTATTTTTTTAAATACATTCTAGTGGACATATGTAGAAATTAAATCAGCAATACGTTCCCTTCTGTTATTGTTCCAATGTTTATCATATACTAGCGTGGTAGATCGGATAAGTAGTGGTGATAGTTGATTTGTAGATGGGGGAAAATACCCCTAAAAATAACAGGCATTAAACTCTCTTATTTGATAGAATTATAGAGTATCATTGTGATGTCACTAGTAAGTATGAAATTTTATAAGTACTAATTGGGTTGTTTAATACTAAAAATTTTGATGTTTTTAGTATACGATAAGGATAATTAAAAAGGTATTAATTTAGTCTTACTTGTATTTTTTTTAATGTATATCATACTTTTCTTACGGTATTAACGTATTGTTAGGGTGTTTTTAGGATAAATTTAACTGTTAAACGATATTTTTAGCATTCTGTCTAAAAAATAAAGTTTTAAGTTGATAATTGATTTAACTGAACTATTTTAGCATCGGAAAATAAGTATTAGAAGTAAAATTCAACAAAAGGAAGTTTCTACCCCCTTCTTCCAGCGTTTTTTAGATTGTCATGAAAAAGAATTTGATTATGAATCATAGATTATGATTTGTAGTCAATAGAGAATTATTGTTCATTTTTAATGGGAGGATATGAATATAATTGATTCAAAAAAAATATGGCTTTCTTCGCCTCATATGGGTGGAACAGAGCAAGATTTCGTAAAAGAAGCCTTTGAAACAAACTGGGTAGCACCACTCGGACCAAATGTAGACGGATTCGAAAAGGATATTGAATCCTATTTGATGACCGGCATATCTGCGGCGGCATTAAGTTCGGGAACGGCTGCATTACATTTGGGATTGAAACTTTTAGGAGTTTCTGCCGGCGATGAGGTGTTATGCCAGAGTATGACATTTGCTGCTTCTGCAAACCCAATCGTATACCTGGGTGCTAAACCTATATTTATCGATAGTGAGAAGGAGACCTGGAATATGTGTCCAGAACAACTTGAAATCGCGATAAAAGATAGGATATCAAAAGGTAAAAAACCAAAAGCTATCATAGTCGTACACTTATACGGCATGCCGTATAATGTTGAGGCTATTCATGCTATTGCTTCAGAATATAGAATCCCTGTTTTAGAAGATAGCGCAGAGTCACTTGGTAGTTCATACCATGGTGTGAAGTGTGGAACTTTTGGGGATATAGCAATTCTTTCATTTAATGGAAATAAAATAATTACTACTTCTGGAGGAGGAGCCTTAATTTCGAAAAATGTAAAACACAAAGAGAAAGCAATTTTTCTTGCTACACAGGCCAGAGATAATGCTCCTCATTATGAACATTCAGAAATAGGCTATAATTATCGGATGAGTAACATTACTGCAGGAATCGGAAGAGGACAAATGCAAGTATTAGATGAACATGTGGCTAATCGAAGAAGGAATTTTGATTTTTATAAAAAACATCTTGCAGATTCTTCAGAAATAAGCTTTCTGGAAGAACCTAAAGGATTTTATTCTAATAGATGGCTTACCTGTATAGAAACTAGTTCTTACGAATTAAGGGAAGGATTAAGACTTTCCTTAGCCGAAGAAAATATAGAATCAAGACCGTTATGGAAACCCATGCATCAACAAGCTGTATTTGCAGATTGTAATGCGTACCTCAATGGAATTTCTGATGACTTATTTGATCGTGGCCTTTGCTTACCAAGCGGGTCTAATCTTGAAGAAGATGATTTATATCGAATTGTATCAGTAATTAAAAATGTATTGAGATGATTAAGAGTTACCTAGTAAATAATTCGCACAAACACGCCTCAAAATGGTTAGTGTTGGCTATAGATGTGTCAATAACGATTTTTAATTTCTTTTTGGCGTATGCTATTAGATTTGGGATCACATTAGATTTTGATACTACCAATATGTGGTATCAATTACCAATTGTAGCCGGTTTGGCAACATTGAGTTTTTTAGTGATCGGTTCTTATAAAGGAGTAGTGAGGCATACAGGAATGAGAGATGCATATAATCTATTCCTGTCTGTTACTATTTTAATAGCACTTACTGGATTTTTGATGCTTTTGAGTAGATCTACTTTAGTTCCAGAGTTATTAAATATACCTGTTTCTATTATTTGTATTCACTATATGTTGAATATTATAACGCTTACCACGAGTCGTTTAATATTTAAATATTGCTACTATTATATCAAATCAAAACTAGGAGAAACCTCTAGGATCTTAATTTATGGAGCTGGCGACTCTGGTTTAATTACGCTTGCCGCCATAACAAATGATTCAAATAGGTTATTATCTGTTTTTGGTTTTGTAGATGATAATCCTCAGAAAAAAGGAAAAACGATTAATGGTATTAAAGTGTATGCTTCTGATGTCTTAACTCAAAGTTTTGTTACTAAAAATAATATTAAGGAAATTGTAGTATCAATTCCTCATATAAGTAAGAAAAGATTATCAGAGATTTCGGATAACTTATTGAAACTACCTGTAAAAGTGAAAATCATTCCAGCTGTAAACGATTGGATTGATGGTAAGTTAGAGGTCTCTCAAATAAAAGAAATTCAGATTGAAGACTTGTTAGAAAGAGCTCCGATTAATATGGAGAATCAAAATATAAAGAAAGAGCTTAATAATAAAGCAATCTTAATTACAGGTGCAGCAGGATCTATTGGAAGCGAGATAGTGAGACAAGCTTCATATTATAAGTATAAAAATCTTATTTTGGTTGATCAGGCAGAATCCCCATTATACGATTTACAGCAAGAATTATTGAGTAAAGGTGTTACCAATTTCATTCCTATTGTTGCAGATATTAGAGATCACCAAAGAATGGAAACAATATTTGAAAAGTATAGACCAAATATGGTTTTCCATGCTGCAGCCTATAAACATGTTCCTTTAATGGAATCTAATCCTTGTGAGGCAATTAAAATTAATGTTTTAGGAACCAGAAAACTGGCAGATTTATCGTCAGAGTTTGGGGTAGAAAAATTTGTTTTTGTATCTACAGACAAGGCTGTGAATCCTACTAATGTTATGGGTGCTACCAAAAGAGTAGCAGAAATGTATATTAAATGCCTTCATAAAACTAGTAAAACCAAATTTATTACAACTAGATTTGGTAATGTATTAGGATCTAATGGTTCTGTAATACCGTTGTTTAAAAAACAAATACAAAAAGGAGGCCCATTAACGGTTACACATCAAGATGTAACCCGCTTCTTTATGACTATACCAGAAGCTTCGCAGCTTGTTATTGAAGCAGGAACAATGGGTAAAGGTGGAGAAATATTTATCTTCGATATGGGAGAATCGGTTAAGATTTTTGATCTTGCAAAGAAAATGATCAGACTTTCTGGACTTAGTTATCCTAATGATATAGATATTAAGATTACTGGCCTAAGACCAGGAGAGAAATTGTATGAAGAATTATTAGCAGATACAGAGAATACGTTACCTACTTATCATAAGAAAATTATGATTAGTAAATTTGATGATAATGATTGTGCAAATGTTAAAGATAAAATAGATGATTTATGCATCATGAACTTATTTAATCAAGATCATCAAATAGTAGGTAAACTTAAAGAAATTGTGCCGGAATACATTTCTAATAATTCTACTTTTGAGAGTATTGACAAAAAGAATAAAGGAAATCAAAGAAAAGAACAAAAAGTATTTGTATAATTCTTTCTTTTCTATCAAAAAGTAACAACAAGCTTAAATATTATTATATTTTTGTGAATTAATTGGGATATTAAATTCTTAACCTATGCATTTGTACAAATTTGTACTTTTTTTAACCGTATCATCATTGTTTTTTTCTTGTAAAACACCTGTCGATGTTGTTTATTTTCAAGACTCAAAGAATCTTGAAAAAATTGTATCGAAAAACTCATTCACACCTGTTTTCAAAGTAGATGATATACTCAGTATTTTGGTTTCAGCCACAGATATGGAGGCGGCGAGGCCTTTTAATTTTATGCAAAGTTCTGGAGTTACCGCTGTCGAAGGTACAGGGGTAAATACATCTGGAGTTGGTGGCACAAATCCCACTTACCTTATTGATGAAGAAGGAAATATAGATTTTCCGGTTCTTGGTAAGCTTAAAATAGCAGGCTTAACCAGGGTACAAACCGAAGAAATGATTAAAGAAAAGCTATTAATCTACATAAAGGATCCCACTATTAATGTAAGACTTAAAAATTTTAAAATTACTGTTATTGGTGAGGTAAACCGCCCCGGTTCTTATAGTATACCTAATGAAAGAATAACGATAATCGAAGCATTAGGATTAGCAGGAGATATTACAATTACAGGAAAGCGAAATAATATTGTAGTGATAAGGGAGAGTGAAGGTGCTAATACATATCATCGCGTAGATCTTACTTCAAAATCTATTTTTGACTCCCAAGTCTATTATTTGGCTCAAAATGATGTACTTTATATAGAACCGAACAAAGCAAAGATTAAAACTTCTAAAGGTCGGGACAATATAACACCTGTTGTTTTGGGTATTCTAGGGGTTACCCTAGCAGCATTAAATCTTTTTATAAATTAGATTTGAATTTTTCAAGGATAAAGTAAAGATTATGTTTAATAATAACCCCACTTCTAATAATACCATTGATGCTATTGAGACTAGTTTCAATCTTCGAGATCAGGTTTTTAGGTACTTAAAAAAATGGTATTGGTTCGTTTTTTGTACAATAATTTTTGGAATATTAGCATTTCTTTATATTAGATACACTATCCCACAATATAATGTTTCGGGAACGATATTAGTTTCACAAGAAGAAAGTGTGAGCGGATCCGAACTCTCTGCGTTCAAGGACTTAGGATTACTAGATAATACTCAAAATAAAATAGAAAATGAAATTCAGATTTTGAGATCTAGAACTTTGATTAACAATGTTGTAAATAAACTAAAGTTAAATATTCAATATTTTTCAACGGGAAGGATATTAGAAATAGAGAATTATCCTAAATCTTTAGTTGAGATTAATTTATTGGCCGACGACTCAATAATTAATAATAGTTCAAAAACTTTTCGGGTACTCATTAATTCTGCTACGACCTTTTCTTTTGTAAATAAAAAGGGAGATAAATTAAGTGAATATTCTTTTGGTAAAAATATCAATACAAGTATAGGAGATGTTGTGATAACACCCAATGTAGAAAATATAGCATCAAGTACTGGAAAAATTATTACGATTAAAGTTTCTCCTGTTGAAATTATAACTCAATTGTATAGAAGTAAAATAGATATTGAAACCGTAGGCAATAAATCCTCTATTGTGAAGATATCGCTAAATGATCCTGTAAAGGCAAAGGCAAAGGATATCATTAATAAGCTGGTCGAAGAATATAATAATTCTACAATTGAAAATAAAAAACAGATTTCTGCTAAGACTGCATTGTTTATTAGTGAAAGGTTGGATCTAATATCAGGAGATTTATCTGAAGTTGATGATGAAGCAGCTGGGTATAGGTCAAAATTTGGATTAACAAATGATGTAGAAGCCCAAACACAAAGAGTTGCAGATATTGATTCTAAAAATTCCAGAGAGATATCACAATTAAGCACACAGCTTGGTCTTATAGAAAGTATGAGAAATTTTGTATTGAGCCAGGAAGGTAGATATGATTTGATACCTCCTAATCAAGGGTTCAATGATGCAACAATAACTAATACAGTTGTAAGGTATAATGGACTAATTCTGCAAAGAAAACGTTTACTCAGAACTTCTAGTGAGCAAAATCCAGTAGTTATAAACATAGATCAACAGATAGATGGATTGCGACAGGTTTTGATAGGCGGTTTGAATGGTTTGAAAAGCTCAATAAACGCCAGATTAAATAGCTTAAAAGTACAAGATCAATATTTTAGAGGTAAAATATATACCGCTCCTATTCGTCAGAAAGATTTAAGAGTTATCGAAAGAGAACAGACTATAAAAGAGCAATTATACCTTTATCTATTACAGAAAAGAGAAGAAGCAGAGTTAACAAGTCATGTTACAATTGCAAATGCCAGAATAATAGATAAGGCTTCTACGGTGGGGTCGTATATTGCATTTCCAAATAAAAAGTTTGTTTATTTAGGAGCCGTTTTTCTGGGATTATTGATTCCCTTCTTAACCATTTACTTTTTAGATTTGTTTAATACAAAAGTAAATTCTATAGAAGATCTTGAAAAAGTACTTTCATTACCTATTTTGGGAACAATACCAAAAATAAAGAACAAAAAGTATTCTATTGTTGTTTCTAAAAATGATAGATCGGGAGTTGGTGAAGCATTTAGGATTTTAAGAACAAATCTTGATTTTCTTATGGCAGGAACAAATAATAATAAGGGCAAGGTTATTTTTGTTACTTCTACAGTTTCAGGAGAAGGAAAAACAATGGTTTCTTCAAATCTAGCCAAAACATTATCGCTTACTGGTAAAAAGATCGCTTATCTGGGTACGGATTTAAGAGATCCCAAGTTCCATCAATTTTTAGATCTTCCGGAAGGAAGAGATACCAAGGGGCTCACCAATTTTATAATGAATAGCGAATTAAAGCCTAAAGATGTTACTTATAAAGAGAAGGGTGAAGACTCATTTGATTTTATACCTTCGGGTGCGATACCACCAAATCCTGCAGAACTTTTGATGCATGAAAGAGTTGCTATCATGTTTGAACACCTTAAAGAACAGTATGATTATATTATTGTAGATACCTCTCCGGTTAGTTTGGTAACAGATACACTATTAATCGGACATTTTTCGGATTTATGTATATATATTGTACGCGAAAAATATTCGGACAAGAGAATTTTGCATGTGCCGCAAAGTTTTTATGCCGAAAAGCGTTTACCAAATATTGCTGTATTGCTTAATGCCGCAGGAAGTCACGCAGGGTATAATTACGGTTATGGATATGGTAATAAGAAAAACTAAGAAAAGATCTTGTTTTTTTTCATTAATTCAGTAACTTTTTCAGCAATTTTAGGGCTAAATCCATCTTCTAACAGCCCTAAATGGTGATAGTTATGTACGTCTGTACCAGTAAAATCAATGTAGTTTTGATCCACTAATTTTTTAGCATAAGTTTTTACCTTATCTCCATAATGTCCAGAAAGAGATAGTAGATTGAGTTGAAACAGAAACCCTGATTGCTTCAATTCGGCATACTTTTTTAAATCATTTTGATGATAAAAAGAATATCTTTCTGGGTGTGCAAGAATAGGAATATATCCAGCAACTTTGATTTCAAAAAGGAGTTCACTCAAGTTAATTGGAGGGCTAAAAGTAGACATTTCTACAAGGATATAATTTTTGTGTAATGGTAATATGTCATTGTTCTTTATTCGCTCAAAGAACAAATCATCCATCATATATTCTGCACTTGCCTGTACTTCTATTTTTGAAATCCCTAAGGGAGGAAGTACGTTGCGTAATTCTTCAAAACCACTTTTAATTATATGAGAAGTGTTGGGCCATATTTGTTGCATCACGTGTGGGGTGGTAATTACTTTTTTAACACCAAGCCTTTCAAATTGTTCTAGAATGTAGGCTGATTGGTATATCGTTTTTACCCCGTCATCGATACCAGGAATAAGATGCGAATGAATATCTATATAATCATCGGGGATAATTTTTGAAAGAGGAACTTCTTTTTTTAATATAAATGACAATGTACTTTTGGTTTGGGGTTACGTAAAAATGACCTATTTACATGAATACTAATAGATTTAACGTAAATGTAAAGATTATTGTACATAAAAAAAACTGTTTATGAGCCTTGACTCATAAACAGTAAAAATAGATATACTATGGATGTTATGTTATTGACTTGAAATATCTCCCGATCCAGATACTTTTTTGTCTTCCATTTCGGGATTTCCTTTATAGGTAATATCTCCAGAGCCGGTAATTCGAGCTTTAATAGAAGCTGTGGCTGTTACATGTATATCTCCCGAGCCTGTGACAGATGCAATAACATCTTTTGCATTGAGGTCATAGGCTTTCAAATCTCCTGACCCGGTTATTTTACAATCAAAACTGTTAGTAGAACCACTTAATACCAGATCCCCACTACCTGTCACATATCCTTCTGTGTTTTGTGTGTTAACGATCAGTCTTACATCTCCCGAACCAGATATACCGGCTTTAAAGTTAGTTGCTTTTATTACATCTTTGCTATTAATATCCCCTGCACCTGCCAAAGTAACTTTACTGAGATCCTCAAAAGGAACTGTAACTAATAATTTTTTTCCTCTTGAAGGTTTTAGCCAATATTCTTTCTCTACATAAATTTTTAAAACGTCTTCTTTAACCTCAGTTCGGATGTGTTCAATAAGATTACTTTCACCTTCGATTATTAGTTCACCTTCAGAACCAGATACCAATGATACATCAAGGCTTCCTTTCACCTTAATTTGGTCATAATCAGAAACGCTCCTGTTTTTGGTAACCATATTACCGTTTCCATTTACTTTTTTACCTCCCCACCATTGTGCATTAACAGAAGTGATAGTGCATAGCATGATACTTAAAATTATTTTTACTGTTCTCATTTGATTGAATTCTTAAGTTAATTTATATGTTTTACTTTTTTCCTAGTTTAACCCCTCCATAAGTTGAAGTGATATTAATTGTGTTGCCACTATTTTTTGAGCCATTATACCCCTCATAATCCTTTTTAGAACCTTTTACATATTTTTTTTGAACTGTAATACTTTCATCTAATTTGATACCTCCGTAGGATGTTTTAATGGCAAAATCAAAATTGCACCCGTCTTCATAGCCAATATCAATCCTGGTGTAATCTGTATCAATAGTTACTTCGTTAAACGAAGATTGTAATGCATAGATTTCAAGGGATCCATAATCCGATTCGATATTAAGTTCTTTGGATACAGTTCCAATTTTTGTATTTACATAATCAGACGAACCTACTATTTTTCCTCCTTCTTCAATACGTATCCCCCCGTAATCACAATTATAACTTAATCTTTTTACCGATTTAAATTTAGATTGAGTATAATCGGCATTAAGTTCAATTCTATCACTATTTCCAATTTCAAAGTCAGAGTAGTCGGCATTTATCTTTCCAGATTTCATATACTTGATACTGCTATTATTAGTATAGTCTATATTGATGTAATTATTATCTGCCAATAATTCACCAAGTATAATCTGGCCATAATCGCAATTAATTTTGGCATTACCTTCAATTTTATCCAGATTAATGTTGCCGTAATCATTATTAAGATCTATGCTGTTTGTTACAGGAACTTTTACCGTATAATTTATTTTCATGCTTAGATTATTGTTCCAGCCACTCGACCATTTGCCCCACCAAGAATCATTGTCTTTGTTGAAAACAGTTTTAGCACTTACCATTTGAGATGATGAATCAAATTCAACATCAATAGATTCAAGTTTTTTTATTACTTTTTCTTCGCTATTACCACTTACTTTGATATTGATTTCCATTACGATTCGGTTTTCGTTCCAGGAAGTGATATCCAGATTTCCATAATCGTTACTAATTTTTAACAAAGCATCTTTACTAACATTAAATTCTTTTTTTAACGTCTTTTCTTTGTTGTATTTTCCTTTTAAATCACCATGATCATTGGCAAAAATAAGAGTCGGAACCAATAATAATAGTATGATGTTATAGTATAGAGTTTTCATTTTCTGATAATTTAAATTCGTTTATGTCATTAATTTTTTGAAGCACTTCTTCTAATAAGTTTGCTCTTTTTTGAAAGTTTTTGATCATTGCACTGATTACGCGTTTATCATTACCGCTATGAACAAGATCTTTTTTTAGTATTTCATAATCAGATTCAAGTTTTTCCATTTGTATCATAGCATCGGTCACTAATTCTTGAGTTTCTGCCGAAGAAATTTTATCTATTTCTTCTAATTGCGCTTTAATAGCCGAGGTAAAAAAACCTTGCGTTTCCTGCATTTGAGGTGAAACACTAGCCAAATCTGCCTCTTGAATCGGGTTAGATATAAATGAGATTGCAACTATACCTATCAATACAGCTACGGATGCAGCAATTGATAGCGGCCTGATCCAGTTTCGTTTTTTAGTAGGTAGTGTAACAACTTTATTTTGTTGCTGTAACTTTTCTAAAAACCGTATTTGGTGATCAACCGAAGGTTCATGTATGTCTAATTGATCTTGCATACGTTCAAATAGCTTTTTTATTGTATCCTCTTTCTTCATACAAACTGTAATTTTTTTCGTAAACTTTCTTTTGCGCGCGAAACAAGCGTACGACAATTAGAATATGATATGTTCATAATCTGACAGATCTCTTCATAATCATACCCTTCAATAAGGTGTAATGACAATGCAGTGCTATAGCTGTCTTTTAGTTGATTTAGTGTACTCAATATTGTATTTGCTTTTATTGTGGTTAAATCATCTTCCGCAATTCCGTCGACATCGGTAAGAGCATATTCTACCGTTTCCAAAGTTACCTCCCGATAAGAATCATGTTTCCTTAATGCGGTTAGACTCGAATTGATCACAATCTTCTTTAACCAGGCTCCAAACAAAGCATTGTCGTCAAGCATTGATAATTTGGTAAAGGCTGTTAAAAAGGCCTCTTGCATAATATCTTCGGCTTCTGCTGTGTCTTTTATGACTCTCAATGCTGTATTATACATAGCTTTATAATAACGATTGTAAATCTCGAGTTGCGCATTTTGATCTTCCTCGCGACATTTTGCTATTAGTTGCTCCGTATTTAGTTGGGTTAGTGACAAAAAAATCTGTTTTGTTTTACATAAAGATAGGCTTAGATATGGTTTGTTACAGTTTTTAACTTTTTTTTTAAAAGTTTATGGCATGAGAATTGAAATGTATAAATAGAATACTGCAAAAAAAATCCCATTTTACAACGTATGATGATGATTTTTAATCAGTTTACATTAATTTTAAAAAAGAATGTTATTTTGTGTTGATGACAAAATGACTTTGATATATAATTATGGCGAAAACCAAATTTACAACACTTGACAGTTTGTCATTTCAGGGTATCGATGAAGATGCAGAGTTAATCCCGTTATTAACACCAGAAGATGAAGAGGAAATTGATAAAGAAGAATTACCTTCGTTATTATCAATATTACCATTACGAAACACGGTGTTATTTCCGGGTGTAGTAATTCCGATAACCGCAGGAAGGGATAAGTCTATAAAGCTTCTTAATGATGCAAATAATGGGAATAAGACCATTGGAGTAGTTTCTCAAAAAGCAGAAGATGTTGAAAATCCATCTCAAAAGGATATCAATAAAGTGGGGGTGGTAGCGCGAATCTTAAGAGTACTGAAAATGCCAGATGGTAATACCACTGTTATTTTACAAGGAAAGAAACGCTTCAAAATTCAAGAAATAGAAGAAGAGATTCCTTATATTAAAGCAAAGGTAAAAGAAGTTCCTGAAGCTAGACCGGCTAAAGAAAACAAAGAATTTAGAGCGATCATTGACTCTATCAAAGACCTTGCTTTGGAGATTATCAAAGAAAGCCCAACTATTCCTTCTGAAGCCTCATTTGCAATCAAAAATATCGAAAGTAATTCTTTCCTGATCAATTTTGTGTCATCCAACTTAAACCTTCCAGTAAGTGAGAAGCAAAAGTTATTAGAGATCAATGATCTTCAAGAACGAGCCTTGGCTACATTGAAATTTATGAATGAAGAGTTTCAAAAACTGGAACTTAAAAATGATATTCAGAGTAAGGTTCAGCATGACATGAGTCAACAGCAACGAGAGTATTTCTTACATCAACAAATGAAAACTATCCAGGAAGAACTTGGTGGTGTTTCTCATGAAGATGAGTTAGAAGAAATGCGCATGCGTAGTAAAGATAAAAAGTGGGAAGACAATGTGAAAAAGCATTTTGAAAAAGAACTTTCAAAAATGCAACGAATGAACCCACAAGTTGCAGAATATTCTATCCAGCGTAATTATTTGGATCTATTTCTTGATCTACCTTGGAATGAGTTTAGTACAGATAAATTTGATCTGAAACGCGCAAAAAAAATCCTCGATAGAGATCATTATGGCTTGGATGAAGTAAAACGTCGAATTATTGAATATTTGGCAGTATTAAAACTTCGTAATGATATGAAGTCTCCGATACTATGTTTATATGGCCCTCCGGGTGTTGGTAAAACTTCACTAGGAAAATCTATAGCCGAAGCACTTGGTAGAGAGTATGTAAGAATCTCATTGGGAGGATTAAGAGATGAGGCAGAAATTCGAGGTCATAGAAAAACATATATCGGTGCAATGCCTGGTAGAATTATTCAAAGCCTTAAAAAGGCAGGAACTAGTAACCCCGTATTTGTATTGGACGAAATTGATAAATTGTCTGTAGGAAATCAAGGGGATCCTTCTTCTGCGTTACTTGAAGTTTTGGATCCCGAACAAAATTCAGAATTTCATGATAATTTCCTTGAAATGGGATTTGATCTGTCTAAGGTTATGTTTATTGCTACATCAAATAGCTTGGGCACGATACAACCAGCACTTAGAGATCGTATGGAGATTATTAATGTAACCGGATATACAATTGAAGAAAAGGTGGAGATTGCCAAACAACATTTGCTGCCTAAGCAATTGCAAGAACATGGTTTGGATAAATCTCATCTTAAGATTGGTAAAGCACAATTAGAAAAAATTGTAGAAGGGTATACCAGAGAATCCGGAGTTCGTGGTTTAGAGAAACAAATAGCCAAAGTGGTACGTTTTGCTGCCAAGAACATAGCAATGGAAGAAGTATATAATATAAAAGTTACCAACGAAGATATTATAGAAGTATTGGGAGCACCGCGATTAGAGCGCGATAAGTATGAAAATAATGAGGTCGCAGGCGTCGTAACAGGATTGGCCTGGACAAGCGTAGGAGGGGATATATTGTTTATCGAATCAATTCTTTCTAAAGGTAAAGGGAACCTTACTATTACCGGAAATCTAGGTAAGGTAATGAAAGAATCGGCTACCATCGCAATGGAATTTATCAAGGCTAATGCCAGTGATTTAGGAATAGATCAGGGTATTTTTGAAAACTATAATGTGCATATCCATGTTCCTGAAGGAGCTACACCAAAAGATGGTCCTAGCGCAGGAGTAACCATGCTTACATCGTTAGTTTCTTTGTTTACACAACGTAAAGTCAAGAAAAGTATTGCTATGACAGGAGAGATTACTTTGCGTGGTAAAGTGTTACCTGTTGGCGGAATTAAAGAAAAGATTCTTGCTGCAAAAAGAGCTCATATAAAAGAGGTGTTACTTTGTGAAGATAATAAACGCGATATTAATGAGATTAAGCAGGAATATCTAAAAGGTCTTACTTTCCACTATGTAAAAGATATGAGTGATGTATTAAAAATTGCTGTAACTAATACCAAGGTTAAGAACGCTAAAAAATTGTAAGCTATAAAAACAATAAAAAAAATGTCTTCTATGTTCAACATAGAAGACATTTTTTTTATTGAACTCATTTAGACTTTTTGTCTGAAGGCGAAAATATAAGCTTTTGTTTCTTAATGAAGCCTTTTTTGAGTAGCATAGCAGCGCTACGATAAGAAAAAAAGTCAAAATTGGGGCGCAAAATGATGTATTTGCAGCCCAGAATAAAAAGTCTAAATGAGTTCATTGGGAATCGTAATTTGAAAAAAGAAGCATAACTCTTTAAAATACTAATATCTATTTTTAAGAAATGCAAAGAACAAAACTATCTTCCTACGGAATCATTTTTGCTATTATTGGTGTTGTTCTATTCTCAGCCAAAGCAGTATTGGTTAAATTGGCATATAAGTATGATATTAGCTCTGAGCATCTGTTGTTGTTCAGAATGTTATTCTCATTGCCTTTTTATGCTATAATTGCAATATTTAACAGGCCTATCAAGAATAAGAAAATTGATCACAAAGATTATTTATGGATACTGTTCTTTGGATTTGTAGGGTATTATTTGGCTAGCTATTTTGATTTCCTAGGATTGCAATATATTAAGGCAGGACTAGAAAGAATTATTCTTTTTCTATATCCAACATTGGTAATTATTATTTCAAGAATATTCTTGAAAAACAAAATTAATAATAAACAGTTACTAGCTATTCTGTTAACTTATATCGGAATAGTGGTTACCTTTTGGGGAGAATTACAATTGCATGCGGATAATCTTTTTTTAGGTAGTTGTTTGGTTTTTTTGAGTGCATTAACATATGCCATTTACATCGTAGGAAGTGGTTGGCTGATTCCAAAATTTGGCGTAGTTACCTTTACTTCGTATGCTATGATTGTTTCTTCTATGTGTATAATTATTCAATACCTGATTTTTGATAGGGGAGATATTATGAGTTACCCTGTAGAGTTATACCTTATTTGCATTGTAATGGCCATATTTTCAACAATTATACCGTCATATTTGGTTTCGGCTTCTATAGCAAGAATAGGAGCTTCTAATTTTTCTATTATTGCTAGCCTGGGGCCATTTTCAACAATTATTTTGGCTTATATTTTCTTAGAAGAGAAGTTATCCATTATCCAAATAATTGGTTCTGGAATTGTAATTTTAGGAATTTATATAGTTTCAAAGAGATCAGAATAGCATTCTAGGTATAACGATATAAGAGATATCGATATTGTTTTGAATACTTTTTACTATTTTTTTACTATTTTAATACTTTATATATAAGTTCTCATTTACTTGGGGGTATAAATTTTTAGTAATATGATATTCGATTTATAGATCGAATACACACAAATTTATAAGTTGGGAGCCTTAAGAATAATATTATTTTTACATTGTTTTATATGTGGCGTGTACTTTGTTTATGGACAAAATCAGGCAAACCATGCTGTAGAGGATAGTTTGTCGGCATTAAAAAAAAAATCCAGCGATTTACTTTCTGAATATAAGATAAAAGAATCGCTAGACCATGCGATCAAAATAGTCGATTTGGCACATCAAATAGATAATGCTACATACAAATCTATAGGCCATTATCTTATGGCTAGTAATTTTGAAGTTATTAAGGATTTTAAAAATGTCAAACTTCATTATAAAGAGTCTCTAAAGTATGCAATTATTGCCAAAGATTCACTTAGGATATTGCGTAATCTTAATGGGCTTGGTAACGTATACTCTGAAGGGTATAACGATATAGAAAAAGGCTTATTTTATTACAATCAATCCCTTGATATTGCCAAGAAAGTCAAAACTAAAGGAGAAAAGCTAGCCCCAGTATTAAATCTTGGCTGGATGTACATTGATGAAGAAGAATTTGATCTTGCTTATCCATACTTAATAGAAGCTCAGGAATTGGCAAAAGATTCTGGAGATATTGTGGTAATAAACGATGTTAAATACTTGCTTGCACGATATTATACAGGAAAAAATGAAGTACAAAAGGCAAACCAATTGTTTAATGAAGTACTTAAAGAGGTTGAAGAAAAAGAAATATTATCTGTTCTTATAGATACGTATAAAGCAAAGTCTGAGGCTTTCCAGAAAGCAGGTAATACCGACTCTGCTTTCTATAGTATAAAAAAATACCTGCACTACAGAGATCAGCTTTTTGATAAAGAAAAACTAAAACAGATTGAAATTGCCAATGCCAGTTTTAATTTAGACGAATTTCAAAGAGAATTAGAGGCAACCAAGAAAGAAAAAGAATATTTAGCCAAAATAGCAAGAAGTAACTTAGTCATAAATATCATTTCAATAAGCCTTGTTTTGCTACTAGCGGGAATATTTTTCTTTTATCGGGGATATAGATCAAAGAAAAAACTTAGCGCTGTATTAGAGGAAAAGAATGAGCAGTTAATTCAGGCAAAAACCGAAGCAGAAAAGCTTACTACTATAAAATCTCAGTTTATATCAACTGTTAGCCATGAACTTAGAACTCCTTTATATGGAGTAGTAGGGATCACAACATTACTGCTTGAAGAAGAGGATATTTTGGCGAAGCATAAGAAGTTACTTAACTCTTTAAAATTTTCTGGAGATTATCTTCTTGATCTTATCAACAAAGTTTTGAAAATAAGTAAGATAGAATCCAAAGCTGAAAAACTAACAAAAACACCTACCAACCTCTTTGAATTATCCCAAAACCTCTTGTATTCGTTCGAGTATCAGGCAAAAAACAAGAATAATGAACTTGTTTTAGATGTTCAAAAAGAACTTCCTGAGGTGCTAAGTGTTGATTCACTTAAATTATCCGAAGTACTGATCAATTTAATCGGAAATTCTTCAAAATTTACAGAAAATGGTAAGATCTGGCTTAGAATAAAAATTCTTTCGATAGCAAAAAACGAAATCACTATCCGATACGAGGTCGAGGATAACGGAGTAGGAATTCCTGAAGATAAAAAAGAGTTCGTATTTGAAAAATTTTCTCAAGTAGGTAGAGAATTTAACAAGTCCGAAGGTACAGGATTGGGATTGTCAATTGTAAAGAATCTTCTCGAAATGATGGATAGTGAAATCCATCTTGATAGTAAAGAAGGAAGAGGGACAAAATTTCACTTTGATCTTGCATTAGAAATTATTGACGATAAAGGAGAGAACGAGTTGGATCTTCAAAATAATGGGATACATCAAAAATTTAGAAGAATTTTGGTGGCAGAAGACAACAAAATAAATCAAATTGTAACCAAAAACCTTTTAAACCTGATAGGATACGAGTGTACTATTGTAGAAAATGGTTTTAATGCCGTGCAAATGGTGCAAAAAGAAGATTTTGACCTAATTTTGATGGATCTTAATATGCCTTATCTTAATGGAACTGAAGCTACCAAACGAATACGAGAATTCGATCAAACCACCCCAATTATTGCACTCACAGCTTCAGAATTAAGTGAAGTGCAAGAAGAATGCTTGGCAATTGGGATGAATGATATCATTAACAAGCCCTTAAACAAAAATGACCTCAGAAATATTATTGCAAAAAATTTATTGTAAAAAAAAGGTCTGCAAAGTAACTTTGACTGTCATGTAGATTAGAGTCGAGAAACAAGATCTAATGCTTTTTCAATATCAATTCTACCCGGCAGACGTGCACTAATTTTGACTATGCCTGTCTTAAGTCTAGTCGACAAGATCAATGTGAGATCTAAGTGACACGAAACTTATTTATATTTTATTTTCTGATCTCGTTTTTTTGTCTTCCTAGTTAGTTCCTTGTTGTTTGGATTTCTTTTTGTTTTTTACATATTTCTCCAGCCATTGATCTTGTTCCCAAAGTAAATGAAGAATAGATTCTTTGGCTTTATATCCATGACTTTCTTTAGGTAGCATAACCAATCTTGCAGTTGCTCCTAATCCCTTTAAAGCATTAAAATATCGTTCACTTTGTAAGGGATAGGTTCCAGAATTATTATCTGCTTGTCCATGAATTAATAATAAAGGGGTTTTCATTTTGTCAGAATGCATAAACGGCGACATGTTATAGTATACCTCTGGGGCTTCCCAATAACTTCGTTCTTCGCTTTGAAAACCAAATGGGGTGAGGGTCCTATTATAAGCACCACTTCTTGCAATTCCTGCAGCGAATAGGTTTGAATGCGATAATAAATTAGCTGTCATAAATGCCCCATATGAATGCCCTCCTACAGCAACTCTATCACGATCTACGTATCCTAATGCATCTACCGCATCTATAGCGGCCTTGCCATTAGCAACTAATTGTTTTCTGAAAGAATCGTTTGGTTCTTCTTCTCCTTCTCCTACAATGGGGAAGGAAGCACCATCTAATAGTACATAACCTCTAGTAACCCAGTATAGCATAGATCCCCAAAAAGGATAGGTGAACTTATTTGGGTTAGAAGTCGATTGCGAGGCACTACTTTTGTCTTTAAACTCTCTTGGATATGCCCATAGAATCATTGGCATTTTTTCTTTTACAGTTTTGTTATACCCTACAGGTAAATAAAGTGTTCCCGATAATTCTAATCCATCATCTCTTTTGTATTTAATCACTTCTTTATGTACATTTTGTATACTGGCAAAAGGATTATCAAAAGTGGTTATTTGTGTGAGGCTATTTTCTTTTTGTATATTTCGTATATAATAATTTGGGTACTCGCTAGGCGATTCTATTCTTACCAAAAACTCTCCTTTTTTTAAATCAATGGCAGTATAAATGTTTTCTAACTTATCGGTGTATTTTGATTTGTAAATACGAGTATTTGTATTAGATTTTAAATTAAATTTATCTATAAATGGAAATTGCCCCTCTTTGGTATAGCCATCTCCAATCATATAAATAGTATCATCTTCAACATTGATTACAGCGTAGCCAAATTTATTTTTGATAGTTACAGGCTCCCCAGGATCGCTATATCTATCCTGATAGTTTCTATCATGAATTATATTGGGTTTTTGATCAGGTTTTGATGGATTAAAAACATAAGTTTTAGTATTTCGGGTGTTCCACCAGTAATCATATGCAAATGCCATTTCATTATTGGTCCAGTTGATACCTCCAAAACGATTAATTGTTTTTAGAATAGATTTTGGAGAGTTTGTAAAAGGAGCTTCAAGTTGAAATATTTCATCACGATATTCGACCTTAACATCGGGGTCACCTTTGTCTAAAGCTTCTGCCCAAACCAAAGTTGCTGGTTGATCCGAACGCCATGTCATCGATCTTTTTCCGGTACGAGTTGCCATAAACCCTTTGGGGAGTACTTCGATAAGTGGTACTTTATTAACTGTTTTAATCACTTCTCCTGTATTTTTATACAATTTGGTTTCTTGGGGGAAACGTCTGTAGGGAACTAAATAAGAAAATGGTTTTTGTATTTCAGTTGCAATAACGTATTCTCCACTTGGAGAAAAAGAAAAACTACCATACATCGATGCCGGAGCCCATGCTGTTATGGTTCCATCTAGCGAAACTTTTTTTATTTCTGAGGTAGCTAATTGTTGAAAATTATATTCATCATTTGGATTTTTTAGAAGATCCTGATACGTCCTGTTTTGAGCCTTTTCACCTGTGCTAATTGTAATAGTAGGTCCAGTAGGAACCGCTTTTTGAGCGTCAACAAGGGGTTTTCGCATCTCAGGTATTAACTTTACTAACAGGGCCGAATTGTCTCTGAACCATTGGAAAGGATTACGCATGTTTGCATTGACATTGGCATTAGTAATTCTAGTGGCTTTTGTCTCTTCTACATTTAAAACCCAAAGTTCAACACCTTGCGATGTAGTATTGGTGAATGCCACTTTACTTTGATCTGGAGACCAATTAAAATTAGCAATTCTTGCATTTTTTGGCAATCCTATCACTTGTTTTGCCTCTCTATCAGTAGTCTTTTTGACTTTTACGTTATTAAAATAATTGGTTCTGCTTAAAATATTTGTTTTTGGATTAATACGTAATCCGGCTAATCGCATTTCCTTTTCTGATAATTCTGAAATGGTCTTGTAACTATCTTTATACAAAAAAATAAGATGCTCTCCTTTTGAATCAACTCTTACCGAAGGAGCTAAGGATACATCTACTAAATCTAAAATTTCTTTTGGTGGCTTTCGGTATTCAACATTTTCTTGGGCATTACATATCGAAATCGTTAAGAACAACAAGAATATTGATTTGATGAATTTCATATTAAAATACTATTGGTTAATACTTTTAAAAGAATAATTAGTACAAGGTTCTAAATAATTACTAGATAATACAGATTTTATTATTTCTTTAACACGCTACAGGCATGCTAATTATAAACCGATTGACCTGTTCAATCTAGGAACTACAGAAAAACATATCCTAAGGCTTGAAACTAGTAAATTCAAAGCAGGAGTTCTGTTATTAAAAAATATTAAAAATAAGCCAAAGTCGTTACAAAATGTATATTTTGCATCGTGAACATTGTAACGTTGCTACTTTTTTAGAGTTTAGCATAGTAGATATTTAAATTAATCAAATAATCAGATGAAAAATATATTAGTCAAGATTTCTATTGGTTTGTTGTTGGTTGGATGTGGAGTTAAGAATCCTTCAAATGATATTGCAACAAATCTTCCTATAGCAGCCATTATGGATTTGACCCGGGTAACAGAGGATAAGGTACCTGTTATTATTAACCCGGGACGTTTTATACAGGATTCAGTAAAATATTACCTTCCCAGAGTAGTTCAGGGGACCTATTCTGTAAGTGATTTTGGAAAATATATTGATGATTTTAAGGCTTTTGATTATGAAGGGAATGAAATCAAGGCCGAAAATTTGGATAATAACACATGGTTAATTACTAATGCTACTCAGCTTGATAAAATCGAATATAAAGTTAATGACACGTACGATATTGAAAATATAACTATTGGTGCTCCTTTTTCTCCTTCGGGGACCAATATAGAACCGGACAATTTTGTACTTAATCTTCATGGTTTTATTGGCTATTTTGATGTGCTGAAGAACAATCAATATTCACTAAAGGTAAAAGCTCCCACCGCTATGCAAAGAACTTCTGCTTTACAAAAGGTTGGTTCGGAAACTAGTGAAGATGGTCTTAATACTACTGATAAATATTTTGCATCTAGATATTTTGACATTACCGATAACCCAATGATGTATGGTAATCTGGATGTGGAAGAATTTCAGGTAGGAGATGTGAAAATTGTATTAAGTGTTTATTCTCCTAATAAAGTTCATAAAGCTTCAAAAATCAAGGAAACTGTATATAAAATGATGAAGGCGCAAATAGCATATCTAGGAGATATTAGCACCACACCTCGATATGATATTTACTTATATTTGGCTCCTCCAACAGAAAAAGCTCCTACCGGTTTTGGAGCACTTGAGCATCATACCTCTACAGTAGTTGTTTTGCCAGAACAAATGCCAGATGAGGCATTAGCTTCAGCAATGATAGATGTAGTATCTCATGAGTTTTTTCATATTGTGACTCCACTTAGTGTTCATTCTGAAGATGTTCATTATTTTGATTATAATACGCCTACATTTTCTAAACATTTATGGATGTACGAAGGGGTAACCGAATATTTTGCAACACTTTTTCAAGTAAACCAAGGATTAGTTGATGAAGAAGAGTTTTTTAGTAAAATAAGAGATAAGATCCAAAATGCAAGTGAATTTGATGATGCAATGAGTTTCACAGTAATGAGTGAGAATATCATTGAAAAACAATACGAATCTAATTATGCAAATGTATACGAAAAAGGAGCATTAATTGGTATGTGCATTGATATCCTTATGCGTGAGGCTAGCAATGGTAATCGAGGGATTTTGTCTTTAATGAAGGAATTATCGCTTAAATATGGAAAAAATAAACCCTTTGAGGATGACAAAATAATTAAGGAAATCATATCCATGACTTATCCTTCTGTAGGGGAATTTTTAAATACTCATGTAATTGGAACAACACCTATCGACTATGATCAATTTTTTAATAAAGTTGGTTTGGCCGTTAAAAATAAAAAAATAGAAACCAGTTATATACAGAATGGAAGGGATTTAATTTTTGCAGGTAATATGTCTACCGGAAGTATCTTTTTTACCGAAGAGGTTGTAGATAATAGTTTTTGGGCACAGAATGGTGTAAAACCAAATGACGATGTTCTAGAAATTAATGGTGAGAAGTTGACGATACAAAATGTAAATCAAGTTCTAAGTGGTACTTTTGAATGGGAGGAAGGAGACGATTTGGAAATAAAACTTAAAAGAGCAGGAGAAGATATAGTTGTCAATACAAAGATCACAAAATCATATACCAGTGGAAAAAAGCTTACAGTTATAGAGAATCCAACAAAAAAACAACAAGAATTAAGAGATTCATGGTTGAAAGGGTAATGCTGGTTTAGCAATACTATCAAAGTAAAAGACCGCTTGATTATGGTTTTTTACCTTTAGTGTTTTATAACTTTTCAGAATGGTAAACGAGCGCTTTGCTACGAAACGTTTTATTGGTTTCAGATTTGCATCAAAACCTCTATACTTTTAGTGCAGCGTGGTTTAGTCCTGATAAGGAATAGTATCAAGAATATATTGTATGGCTTCAATTCGTGCTTTGGTTTTTCGATCAGCTTCAATGATTACCCAAGGTGAAAGCGCCGTATTTGTATGTTCAAACATTTTAATTTTATACTTTGTATATTCATCCCAAAGCTCTTGAGCACGTTCGTCTACAGGGGTCATTTTCCATTTCTTAAGTGGGCTAGTTTTGATATCAGTAAAGCGTCGTTCTTGTTCTTCTTTTGTGATAGAGAAATACAGCTTGATCAAATAAGTGTTTGATTCCAAAATCATCCTTTCAAAATCATTTACTTGCCCCATAAAAGTTTCATATTGCTGTTGTGTACAAAATCCGTTAACTGGTTCAACTACGGCACGATTGTACCAACTGCGATCAAAAAGAACCATTTCACCAGGCTTGGGTAATTGGTTAACATATCGTTGAAAATACCACTGTCCTTGTTCTTCATTGGTGGGTTTTGGCAAGGCTACTTTTCGAAAATGTCTGGGATTAAGATGTGCCGTAAGTCTTCTTATAGCACCTCCTTTTCCGGCTGCATCACGACCTTCATACAGAATCACGATTTTCTTATTATTCTGTATATACCAGTTTTGAAGCTTAATAAGTTCTATTTGAAGCGCTCTCAACTCTAGCTCATATTTCGTCATTCTTAGCGCTTTATAAATATCTGTCTTTCTATCATTAAATAGATACCTAAGCCCAATGGGTGAATTTAATATTTGTAAATCTTCTTCGCTAAGATTCAGAATTTCTTTTTTTTTAGCTGTTGTCATATCATATATCTATTTGCTCTATGTGGCGGTGGTATCTTACGATTACATTTGGATCTGGCAGCAATGTAGTTTTAGCTTTTGATTTACCCACATAATCAAACATGGATAATACATATCTGATACTTTCTAAACGCGCTGTCTTTTTATCATTTGTTTTAACAATAATCCAAGGACTAAAGGTAGTATGAGTTTTAGAGAACATTTGCTCTTTATATTTGGTGTATTTCTTCCACAATTGCTGGCCTTTCATATCTACCGGACTAAATTTCCATTTTTTTAATGGATTTTGCATTCTGGAATCAAATCTCTTTTTCTGTTCTTCTTTTGATATTGAAAACCAGAATTTGATCACTATAACACCATCTTCATATAACATGTGCTCAAAACCAGGAACTTGCACCATAAATTTGCTGTACTGGCTTTTATTACAAAAGCCCATTACAGGCTCTACAACAGCGCGATTGTACCAACTACGGTCAAAAAATACAATTTCACCTGGGTTGGGTAATTCTTTTATATATCTTCTAAAATACCACTGACCTTGCTCTTCTTCTGTAGGCTTTGAAAGTGCAACAATACGCATAGATCTGGGATTAAGATGCTCTGTGAATCTCTTTATAGAACCTCCCTTGCCGGCAGCATCTCTTCCTTCAAAAAGAACCGCCACCCGAAGCTTTTTTTTGGCTACCCATTGCTGCAGATTTACAAGCTCTGCTTGTAATACTCTAAGTTCATCTTCATACCTCAACCTTCTTTGAATTTTTGAAATATCAATATTCTTTTGATCGGCAATATTGATTAATTGTTTCCGCTTTTTGGCATGTGCGAGATCTTCGAGTGTGAACATGTAGTAGTATTCGTTTTTATTAGGATAAATGTTAAAGTTAAAAAAAAGTAAATGAATTAAAAGGACATTTATCCTTGATTAAGAAATCTTTAGTACTATTCGATATCTGACTTTACTTGCTTTTAGATGATCAACAGTTTTATTCCTCTACCAATATTATTAAATTGTAATTGATGTCTACCGTTTTATAAATAAGTAGACTATCCTGATCAATCACTTGACCTTTAATTTGAATACCTCTTACCTTATTATTTAATTCATCAATCATTTCACCCCAATATATATACCTGTCTTCGTCAAAAATGTAATTCCAATTTTCACCAGTAATATATTCCCTATCAATCCAATTATTGAGCTTTGGGTTTGTCGGATTCAATTTATCATTATTCACTTCATATTTGAAAGTATAGAAAGAAATCCATCCGTTTTCTGTTAAGTTAAACGCCAATCTTTCTTCGAACTCTTTGAGCCTTTTTGATCTAGCATCAATTAAAGATAGAGATGAATCTAGCGGAATATCACCACAGCAATTATCTTGTCCATGTACAATAAACAAATCAGATTTATGCAAGTTGTTTTTGAGCTTCATCTCAAATTCAGCAATTTTTAATTTATATGATTCATAAACTTCTTTTGCATCATCTATATCCATTGTTCTCTGACAACTACTGATAAAAAAGAAAGTAAAACAATATGTTATTTTAAGATATTTCATAACTCATTTTTTAAAACTAGTCTCTTTTTTTGTTGTCTATAAGTAATTCAATAAATTGAGTTTTAGTATTATCCTTAAAATATAAAACCTCTGAGCCACTCATTGTGTAGGAGTTTTCTTTATTGTTAATTTTGGAATAGACAAAATGACTAGAACCATGAGAAATTATAAATTTAGTAATCCCAGGGGTACACTTATTATTATTGATGTCATTTGCCAAATAAAAATTTAAAGCGATATCATTTTTGCTGATTTTCTCTTCAACAGCTTTTATAGTTTCTGGTATAGAGTCATTATAAACAATAAGAAGCTCATTAACAACGTTATTTTTTTTCCAAAGTAATTTTCCATATCCATTAAAACCGTTTGTATGAAGCCAATGTCTATAAAAAACAATAGTGTCAGTTTTTCTTTTGATTAAACTATCAATTACTATTCTTGCTTTTATATCTACGTCGTGATAGTGTTCTGAATCATCAAAAATAGAAGCATATTTACTTTTTCCATTAATATCTATATAAGGAAAAACATTATTGCTTAGTCTTTGTTTTAGAGTATCAATTTTAGTTCTGTAATATCTATTTTTAGTAGTATCATTACAGACCATAATTTTGTCGTTTTCAGTGATAAAAGCCTCCTTTTTCTTGAAAATTTTACAACTGCTAATCATAGTAAAAAAAAACAACAAAAAATATTTTAAATAAAATTTATTTTTCATGTAATTGTGGGTAACATGTTTGTGTCGAGTAGGAAGAAGGAATTTCACCTTCCCCCTCTCACAGAACCGTACGTGATAGTCTCCCATCATACGGCTCTTC
>CANMLL010000006.1 GCA_947498775.1 uncultured Aquimarina sp. | reverse complement strand
CTTACCTATTTCAACTTTTATCTTTTCTAAATCCATGAATTAAAGATACGAATAATAGAAATTATAAACTAGAGCGTCCAACATCTGTACCGGCTTGATTATTAGAGATGTTAAAAACATAGCTTCCTTCTGATAATGTTACTTCTTTCTGAGTGAATTCTCCTTTGGTCTGTTCTAAAGAAATGGTTTTTACTTCCTGAGCTTGCGCGCTAAAAGTGATGGCTAAGATAAGGGTGAATACTGTGATTAACTTTTTCATGATATGTATTTAAATGTTGAATAATATTATTTTTTATGTTTTTCCGAAGGAAGATGAAACGGACTATACAATTTCACCTTCTTCGGAAAAGTTTATAATCGGGGAAATCTATACTTTGATTACCTTCTATACTGAAGCAGTTTCTAGAGGTTGTGCAACCGGAAAATCTACTGGGATTTCTGTAACATTATTTATGTAGTTGGATATGGTTTTGTCCCCTACTAATACTATAGTATCTATTAGATTGCCTTTGGTGTATCCTGCTGCAAAGAAGTTTTCGACTACATCCTGATCGGCTTTACCTCTGTTTTCGGTAACATTTTTAGCTAATTTTGCTAAAGCATCCAATTTACTGTCAAAAGAAGCGAATCCTGCCCTTAGTTCTAAGATTTGCTCATCCGTAAATCCATTCATTTTTCCTATTGCCGTGTGGGCAGATAAACAGTAAATACATTCATTTACTTGACTTACTGCTAGATTTACTACTTCTTTTTCCTTGGCAGAAAGTGATGTTTTAGCATTCGAAAAGTTTAAGTAGTTTTCTAATGCGGTGTCACTATGTGCATACGTGGCATATAGGTTAGGAACAAACCCTAAAGCTTTATTTAGGTTATCAAATATAGTTTGGTTATTAGTGCTTACTTCTTCTCTTGTTGGTACATTAAATGTGCTCATAATTTTATTTTTTTGATATCCCGAATTAAATCGAGAATTTGTTAATATTTGTATTTAATTTTTTACTTAATTTTTCTTGTACAAAGATCTAATCGAAATTGAGGTCAAGAAATGGTCGTTTTTCCCGAAGGCTTGTCAAATTTTCCCGACTCTTGATGTTTTTAAAAGGATTTTTCTTTATTACAGTAAAAATCATGAATTCCCTTTTGCTCACAATGTTTTTTTGGATTGATAGCTTTTATGATTTGTTTTTTCTCCTGACGGAAGATCTCTATCAAATTGAAAATTGATTTATTTTGTATAGTCATCTTGGTATTGTTTTAAGTTTTATCCTGATCGGGATGCTTATAGGTACGTTTCAGGATATGTGTTAGTATTGGTTCTAATTTTCAATACAAAGATGCATCAGATATACAGCTGAAGAAATGATTATTTTTCCCGGGGACTTGTCAAAACTTCCCGAAAATAAAAAGAGGATGTTCAAAAAATTAGTATTCCAAGAGAAGCGAAGCAATCTAAATCGCGGATAAACAAATGGAGTTACTTTAAACTTAGAATTTTTGTAATGACATTTTTAATCCTTTTCTACTTCGTTTTTTGATATTGAACTCATCTTGAGTAATGGTTTTAAGCCGAAAAGTTTGGCTTTTGTGCCGTAATGAAGCTAATTTTTTTCAACATAGCTATGGCTATGCTGAAAAAAATTAGCAAAATTAGAGTGCAAAATGTAAATTTTGTAGGCAAAAGCATTACTCAAGATGAGTTCATTATATGGAATTTTTTTTAGAAGATTATATCACTTATCAAAAAAACTTGACTTGTTTTCTTTCTGCCCAAAGGATAATAGCACTAAGTACAAAAGTTACTAATGCAGTTACAAACAAAATCCCACCATCATCGTTAATTTCGATACCTAGCCTTGTGACATGCATCATAATAGCCCCACCAATAATTCCTAGCGTTAGCATGGCTCCAATCCATACCGTTTTGGGGATTAGTAATAAAATCCCAGCAACCAGCTCGGTAATCCCAGTGCCAATGCGGCCATAGGGTTCTAGGCCCACTTCTGTAAAAATGTATACGCTATCGGGATGAGCAGTGAATTTAAATCTAAGTGTCTGAATTAAAATTATTGCTACAATAATGCGTAACAATAGGGGTAGTATTTTTTTCATTTTGTTTAGGAAGTGCTTGTGTTTATTCGTTTATTAAAAATCAATAGAGAGAACACTGGGCAATGAATCTATTTTTCCGTTAAATGTATTTTTTCTTGAGGTGATGTACAATTCCTCCAGGTTGTTATCTTTTCTAAATTGATTAATTAACTCTGGAAGTTTTTCATTTAAGTAACTTTCAAAAGCTTTCACATTGGTACTTTTATTTGCTCCTTTACGAATTGTTTTTAAATACCCTGCTCTGGGTAACTCAAGATTACTTCTTTCAGAAAGAAACAGTAAGTAGCTGTTATCTTTTTTTGCTTTTCGGATTTCTATTCTGAAATTAATTTCATCTCCCGAAATCAGACTATCATTAAACCTGCTGAAATTATTAGTGTAAACAACCTCCTCACCTTTATGATTAAGATATACGGTTTCTAATTGATCCTCATAGATTACTTGGGATGTACTTATTGAAGTGGTAAGAAATATAAGGCCTAATAGAATTAATTTAATAGAACTGATGAGCGTTTGCATGCCTATGTGTTTTACCCGAACCTCTTTTAATATAAGATATTTCGGTAGTTTTAAATTTATAAACTACAAAGTGGGGCTATAATATGTCAAGTCAACATAGAGTGTATTCCTTTACTCTTGTCAATACTTTCCTTCCGGTTCACTATAATTGTCTTTTGAACTCTGAAGGAGATAAAGACGTATGCTTTTTAAACATTCTACTAAGATGCGATGCATCGTCAAAACCTATCTCGTAGGCTATCTCTTTAGCAGTTTTGTTTGTATATATAAGTAGGCGTTTGGCTTCCAAGATTATACGATCATGAATAATCTGTAATGGACTTTTTTCAAATTTAGCAAAATAATTCGACAGCGTCTTAGGCGATTTAAACAATTTTTCAGCATAAAACCCAACCGAATGTTCTTTTCTGAAATTAAACTCGACCAATGCATTAAACTCTCTTAGTATATCTACTTGATCCCTAACCTTATCAAAATTGTCTTGTTGCTTGATAAGACGGGTAGTAGTGATTATAAATCGTGCCATTAACATTCGTAGCATTTCTGCTTGTATAGTATCTACGGTATCAAGTTCGTCTAAATATATCTGATGTAAGAGATCAAGTTTATTGCTATTTTTTTCATCAAGATCAATAATTGGGATTACACTATTACCAAAAAACAGCACACCCATACAACTTACTTCTTTATCGTGATCTTTTATACAATAAAATTCGCGATTAAACTGATATACAATAACATTAGATCCATCAACGAATCTGAAGTACTGGTTTGGAGTAAGTACTACAATCTTATTCTTTTTGACAGTAAGCGAAATCCCATCTATCTCGATATTTAAATCAGCATCCTTGCCCCAAATAAAAGTATAAAGTCCTAGCAATTGCGAGGAAGTATAGGATTCTAGTAGCTCTTGATTGGCTATTTTTAGTAAAGCTCCTGTAGAAAATTCTTTAAATTCCTTAATCATGACGTATTGGTCGTACACAGATACATCTTATTACAAAATGGAATGATAATATTGTTTTAATTCGAGTCACAAATCATTTATTTTATTGATTCCAATCTTTTTTATCAATGCTAAAAATATTAAAGAGATCATCAAGTTTTTTTTCGAAGGTCATTCCATTTTTTAAAGCAACTTTTTCAGAGCCAATATTTTCGATATGCACCACCGAGATTAGTGAATCGGTAAAATTATTTTCAAAAGCGTAATTTTTACATTTTAAAGCAGCTTCGAAGGCATATCCCTGATTCCAGAATTTGGGAAGGATAGAATATCCAACTTCTAATCGTTTTACTTCTTCTATAGTTTGGATTAGAAGTCCGCATTGCCCAACAAACCGATTCGTCTTTTTATCAATCAAAACATTCATTCCTCCCAGATCGTTTTGATATCGATTAAATGATTTGTCGAACCAGGCTTTACATAAGTCAGTAGGAGAAAGCGTTGGATCCATTTCCAAAAACCCTGCTACTTTATTTTCTTTAAACAAATCTACCCATGAATCAAAATCGTCAGGTTTTAGGAGTCTAAATTTTAATCTCTCGGTTTCTTGTCCAGTGAGTAAGTACTTCATTATTTGTTAATATCATTATTCATCTTTATACAAATATGCTGCTGCAGCATCTCCCATTTTTTTGTGATTATGGCCGGTACCAGGAACGATGATTTTCTTCCAGTTAAAGTCAACATTCATCTCTTTTGCTTTTTCTTTGGAACTATTAAAAAAGAAAGTTCCTCGTTCTAATCGGTGCATTCCTTGTTTGTTGGCCGATACCGAATGTAATAATGTACCTCCTTTTTCATTTTCGTTATCCAATTCGCCAATAAGCAGCACCAACTTCTTTTTGAATATAGTAGGAAGATTTTCTTCAGAAAAAGGAGCATCTTTTACTCCAAACGGAAGTTTGAAATCAAAACTTGGTAAAGTGTAAAATCCCGAGTTTGCCGCGATGATACGATTTACCTTCGAATCGATGTCAAAGATTGCCATACGATGAAGTATTTGCCCACCGGCAGAATGTCCAAAGATATCGTAGGTGGTTTGAGTTGAACCAAGGTGTTGCGATGCCAAATCAAAAAAACGATCAAAATCATCAAAAATCCATTCCTCAGGTTTCGAGTTCACTTTAAAAGTAAACTTCTCTTCGTCCATCTTTGCGATATTAGTATCCTTGATATACGTGACTCCATTTTTTAAATCCAGATCATACATGATGCCGCATAGATGATAATCTCCAAAATCGTATTCTTTCTCAGGATACATGGGGGAGAGTATTAAAATGTTGTGCTTCTCGGATTTTTCAATCCAGGCATCTCTGTAGCTGTCACCATTTCTTCCGGCACCTGGTACTACGATCAATATTTTCGAATCGGATGTATAGTTCTTTGGTTTATGATAAAATACCCGAATAGTTCTGTCTTTTTTTCCGATACCGCCTTCAATTAAGAATTCACCCGAACCTTCACGTATATTAACCTCATTAACTACAAGGTTTTTTTTGGCTTCTAAAACACTTTTCTTAATCAAATCCATTCCGCAATGTGGGCATGCTCCAGGATCTGCAAAAGAAAGTGCATCACAGGATAGATCGCAAGGTTTACATACATAGTCACCTTCTTGGTTTTTGCATGAAGCGAGTAGGAGTGTAGTAAATAATAGTATTCGAAAAGGAAATTTGATTTTCATTTTTTAGATTGATGCGTGATGAATAAAGATAAAGATATTGATTTTTTGGTAAGAAAGGTTTACGGAAGGTTTTGTGCAGTATTTTAAAACATATTCATAAATAATTGTTATGCAAATCATTATAAATATAAATAAAAATAAATGAAAAAGTTGTGCGATTTTTGCATACAACTTTAAACAATAGACGCATGAAAACAATAACAGTAGCCAAAGGAGATGGTATCGGTCCCGAGATCATGGATGCAACACTTGAAATCATTATGACAGCCGGAGCTCAATTAAATATTGAAGAAATAGAAGTGGGAGAAAAAGTATATCTGGGAGGGAATACTTCTGGTATTTCGGATGCATCTTGGGATATCATTCGTAAAAATAAGATATTCCTTAAGGCTCCTATTACAACTCCCCAGGGTAAAGGATATAAAAGTCTCAATGTGACCACAAGAAAGTTTTTAGGATTATACGCCAACATTAGGCCTTGTAAAAGCTTACATCCATTTGTAGCTACCAAACACCCTGATATGGATATTGTGATCATTCGAGAAAATGAAGAAGATCTCTATGCGGGGATAGAACATCAACAAACCGACGAAGTAGTACAGTGCTTGAAACTGATAAGTCGCCCAGGCTGCGAAAAGATCGTAAGGTATGCTTTTGAATTTGCTAAAAAGTATAATAGAAAAAAGGTAACATGTTTTACTAAAGATAATATCATGAAACAAACAGATGGGTTGTTTCACAAAGTATTCGAAGAGATTGCAAGCGAGTATCCCGATATAGAAAACGAACATTGGATTGTAGATATAGGTGCTGCAAAGATGGCCGATACGCCAGAAGTATTCGACGTTATTGTGATGCCAAATCTTTATGGAGATATCATGTCTGATATCGCAGCACAGATAACGGGTTCTGTAGGTCTTGCAGGATCTTCTAATATTGGTGAAGAATGTGCGATGTTTGAGGCTATACATGGTTCTGCGCCACGCAGAGCAGGACAAAACCTTGCCAACCCATCAGGTCTTTTGCAAGGGGCGATTATGATGCTTATACATATTGGGCAAACAGAGATCGCCGAAAAAGTGCAAAATGCCTGGTTAAAAACAATAGAAGATGGTATACATACCTATGATATCTATAAAGAGGGAGTTAGCAATAAGAAAGTAGGGACCAGAGAATTTGCCCAAGAAGTAATAAATAACCTTGGTAAAGCTCCTAAAACATTAAATACTGTTTCTTATGATAATGAGAACCCAATACAATTACCAAAATATAAGCGTAAGCCATTAGCCAAAAAAGAATTACTTGGAGTTGATGTGTTTGTTCATTGGGAAGGGACCGAAGCCAATGCAATTGCCAAAAAATTGGAAGCATTAAATAACGGAAATTTACACCTCTCGATGATCACCAACAGAGGTATAAAAGTATGGCCTAATGGTTTCGACGAAACCTTTTGTACAGACCATTGGCGATGTAGGTTTAGTGCTCAGAAAGATAATACTACAAAAGAACAGGTTGTACAATTACTTTCTGATGCAATTACAAAAGACATTGATGTCATAAAGACAGAAAATCTATATGCTTTTGATGGTACCCCATCATTCTCTTTGGGGCAGGGGCAATGATATTGTAACCTAACTAAAAAAAGTAATGTTATGACTAATACAGAAAGACATATCAAACTTATTGAAGGTTCTTTTTCTGCAATAGAGGCGGCAGATGTCCTGTTTTCGTTGATTGCCAACAAAATAAAATTTCATAATCTTCAAATGTTACAAATACAAGAAGGATCTGATCTGGATAATTTGCACTCTGCAAAACGAATCTCAGAACTAAAACATGAAAAGAATATAGTAAAAGATATGATCCTAAAAGCGCGAGACGAAGGATATGAAATCGATATTTATGGAGCTATAGAAGTAAAGTTAACAAAACCCCGGTAGACTTTATACAAAAAAAGGAGTGCTTTTTCGAGCACTCCTTTTCAATATTATTAGATCATCTCGGCACTTTATTGTTTTTCTTTCTGTACATAAGCAAAGAGAAAATCAATAGGATAAAAGCTATACCAAAACCTACAACACCAATATTAAGCCCGAATATGGTTTTTTCACTTCCGTCCAGAAATTTCATTGAACCACCGTATAGCTTTTGTAAAGAGAAAGCAATCAGAAAACCACCAGTAACAAGCATGCTTAGGATTGTGCTGAGTAGCACATTTTGTTTTTTCCAAATGAGCCAAAGGCAAAGCACACCAATACTAGTATTGGTGATCAACTGCCATACTTCGTGAATTTTGGCATGTGGTGTCCAATCAGGATTGAAGACATGTGTATTGTTGATCTCTAGATAAGGCACAACAATCGCATACAGAACTACACTAAAAGTAACTGCCGTTTTTTGTAAGTTGATATTATCTTTCATACTAATTTAATATCCCTTTTCTTTTATTTTTTTATCAAACTCTTGCCCAATTTTCATTCCCCCATTCTTGCCCTACCGGAGTTTTGTAAAATGTGATAAGTTCTTTTGGATCCTCTTTTGTCATGTATTTGTTATGAACAGGAGCCAACATGGTCACAAGATCATCCAAAGAAGTTTTAAGAAAATCACTTTCCAACTCACTCCATACCGTTGCATCCACATTTGGATATTTGTTTTTATACCTAACAAATATCTGTTTGATCGCCGCTGTATATGAGCCTTCGGTTTCAGAAACTTCAAACATTGTTTTTAATACGCCATTGTATTCTGCATCCTCTTGTGCAAAGGATATAGAAGTGAATATAAAAAAGACCAAAAGGATTACTATAGTTTTTTTCATAGTGGGCCTGTTTATATTTCAGTACTATACAAAGCTACTGTTTTTATATTCATTGAATTTTGATCACACATGAACCATGAAAAATTAACAAAATCTATCAGGTAGTATGATAAATATCATTGTTACTCTACTATTTTTTAACGTCTTTCTTGTAAAATTCAACTCATGTGGTTTGCGGCGATTTTTATCTTGTTTCTATTACTGATTCTTTATGTGCTGTTGATTCCGATTATCGTATCTGTTGATACCGAACAGAATCAGTATGAGATACGATTGCAAGGTATGGCAAAGGCAAGTATAGAAGAACATAAAAAAGAACTACTGCGAATAAAACTAAAGATTTTTCTTTTCACTTTTTATTTCTACCCACTCAAAAGCTTGGGAGAAGATAAGAAGAGAAAAAAAGCAAAGAAATCTAGTGTGAAAAGCAAAACGAAATTTGGTGTCAGAAAAATGGTATCAATGTTACGATCTTTTAAAGTAAAAAAGATGGTTATTGATATTGATACAGGAGATGATGTTCTGAATGCAAAACTATACCCGTTTTTCGGATTGCTAAATTATTATTTGGGAACATTCAATGTCAATTTTGAAGGTCGAAATCAATTGATATTGCAGATGCATAATAGACCAATAAACATCATTAAATCATTTATAAACAAGTAAAACACACAATCATGGAATTACATTTTGAAGAATTATTAGGACAAATCACTGATTTTATAAAAAGTGAAGCAAAGACTGAGACTGTTATCGGAGAACCCTTCGATTTGGGAGAATTTAAATGCGTACCTGTTATCAGAGTAGGTATGGGATTTGGTTCTGGAGGAGGAGAAGGTACAGAATCAAAAGCTCGTAAAGGACAAGGTGTTGGAGCCGGTGCCGGTGTTGGAATCGAACCTATTGGTTTCTTAGTAACCAAAGGAGAAGAAATTTCATTTCTCGCAGCTGGAAAAACACGTGGATTAGCAGCTTTATTTGAGAAAGTACCGGATATGATCGAAAGTTTTGCCAAAACTCGGTCAAGAGAAGAGGAGACTGTTTAAAAAGCAAGTATGCCCTGCAAAGTCTTATATCGTGACTTTGCAGGGCATAATTACCTCTTTTTGAGTTAGGTGTAAAGCAAAAACTATTCTTCACATTTCCTATTTATCGGTATTTTTCTGTTCGTGATCAATAAGCCACTGTTTCCTCTCTATACCGCCGCCGTATCCAGTAAGGTTACCATTCTTGCCAAGAACTCTGTGACAAGGTATAATAATTGCTATTCTATTAAAACCATTGGCTTTGGCGACCGCTCTAATTCCTTTTGGATTTTGGATTTTCTCTGCTTGTTGTTGATACGTAGATGTGCTACCATAAGGGATTTCCTGTAAACCTTGCCAAACCAAATTCTGAAAATCTGTTCCTGGGGTGTGCAGTGAAACGTTAAAACTCTTTCGTTGACCAGTAAAGTATTCGGCGATTTCTTTTTTAACTTGCGTGATATGCTCATTCTCGCCCGTAATGATTTTAGCGTTCAGTAATTTTTGAAGATCTTTAAACTCAGTTTCGAGCATTCTTCTGTCTACAAATTCTAGAAGGCAGATCCCATGATTGGTTGCACAAACGAACATTGGACCAAGAGGAGTAGTGAACCTGTTGATTAGAATAATATTTTTTCCGATACTTTTTTGTGGTGATTTACCAATAAGCTTCTTGAAGGTATATCCAAATCCACTTATAGATTCATATCCCATATCAAATGCTGTTGCAGTGGCTTTTTTACCTTGTTTTAATTCTTGAAAAGCATTGTTTATTCGATACATTCGTTGGTATGTATGAAAAGTCATCCCATAATTCCTTTTAAACCATCTGCGTACTATTTCAGGACTGATTTGATTTTCACGAAGATGATCATCAGAAATCTTTTCTTTCGGGTTGTTTTTTACCATATTAATGGCAATCTGAACCTGTTTGGGGGCTTCATTAGCATTTTCAGTCGGTTTACATATTTTGCATGGTCTGTATCCGTTGTCTAGGGCTTCTTTGAAAGAGGTATAAAACTCCACGTTTTCTAGTTTTGGTTTTCTTGCTCGACAAGTAGCTATACAAAAAACAGAAGTTGTTTTTACACCAACATAAAAGATACCCACAAAACCTTTCTCTCGGTTCAAAAGTGCCCGATAGTATGTGTCTATTTTTTTCTTTTCGGTAATTAACATATTAAAAGATAGGTGTAAAGGATTGTCCCTTCAAAATAGCATTTATTGTTGTTTCTAGATTTTTGTACATGGTATCAAATAGAAAATTCCCCATACTTATACGTTTTACTCCTAAGGTATTCAATGTATCAAAATCTGGTAGATCAGGCATGTACATTACATTGATCGGTAAGCTAGTGCTTTTTACTACATAATCGATATCTTCTTGTAATACGATACAGGGTATAAAAATACCATCTGCTCCTGCGTTTTCATAGTGTTTAATTCTTTTTTTTGTTTCTGAAAGGGCGTTAGCATGGTTCAGCAAAAAGGTATCGGTTCTTATATTTAAAAAAACATGTATGTTTTCTTTTGTTAGTTGATTTTTTATTTCAGAAATTATTTTTGAAGACTTCCCAGTTGGAAGTAATATGCGCTCTGTGTTAACAAAACTATCTTCTAGATTTATTCCTACCACACCCAAATCTACTAAACGTTTGATATGTTCAACTATTTCTGAAGGTTCTTTGCTATATCCTGATTCTAGATCTACAGATAATGGGATATGGGTATTTTCAGTTATACGTTTTACGATATATTCTAATTCAGAGAAACTCATTTCTTCTCCGTCCCGGTATCCTAGCATTGCTGCAATGGCAGCACTTGATGTGCCGACAGCCTTGAAGTTTAATTTTTCAGCAATTTTTGCACTGGTTACATCCCAAACATTACAGATGAGTAATGGAGTATTTTGCTGATGCAGGTTTTTGAAATCCATCATTTGTATTTTGATACAAAGTACTGCAGATCAAATCGGGCCTGCAACCGAAAAATAGACATGTATTTTTATTTCTCAGTTAAATAATCTCGTAAAAGTTTGGTAAGTAGTTCTGTCCACCCACCTTCAAAGTTTTTGATATCAAAGTCAGCATTGTCTTGTGGAAATGTTTCTAAGCCAGAGTGTGTGAGTTTTAATCGTGTGCCGTTTTCTTCTTTAGATAACTCAAAAGTAACCAAAGAATAACCCCTTAGGTTTTCATATTCCCAGCTATATTGAAGTTTTTTAAGAGGAATTACTTCAGTGATTTTACAAAGATGCAAGTAATTATCACCCTTTACTCCCTGGCCCGTAAATTGAAACTCAAAACCGACTTCAGCTTTAAATTCAGATAGGTCAAAGTACCATTTTTTCATTTCTTTCTTATCGGTTAATGCTTTCCATACTGCTTCTACAGGGGCATTATAAAATTTTTCAACAACTACTGTTTTCATAATTATTCTTTCTTTTTTTGTGAATCTATTGGTTTGCTCTTTAATGTTTTTGACGGCATATTTGGTGGGTTTTCTACTACTTGTTTAAGAGCCTGTAATTTTTTGGTCCAGAAGATGCTAAATTGCTCGGTCCATTGATGTACCTCGTTGAGTTTTTCGAGCTTAGCTTCGCAAATTCGTTCCCGACCCTGCTGCCGGATAGCAATAAGATTACATTCTTGAAGAATTTTAACATGTAGGGATACCGCTTGTCTGCTCATGTCAAAATTTTCTGAAATTGCATTAAGGTTCATGCTTTGTTGTGCCAACATACCTATGATCTCTCGTCGAGTGGGATCGGCAATCGCCTGAAAAACATCTCTTCTTGTCTCCATCGTAGTATTTTTATGCAAGTATATGCTTGCAAATATAAGCGCAAGGATTCACTTGCGCAAATATGTAAAGCAAAAAATTAGACCGGGTTAAAACAGATGATTTATAAAAGTATTATTTGATGATTTTAAATATTGCTATTCCTCCCGATGAAACTTTATCTCTGATTATGTTGATTTTGAAGTTTTGAAGTTTTCTGCCCGTTATTTTCCGCTTCGTATCATGCCAAAGGTCTTGAACGGTATAAATTTTATCAGGATAAAGATTTACCTTGTCTATCGGAATTCTAACTTCTAATTCTGCATCTTCCTCTGTGTTATTACCCGCGACAATAATAATTTTATCTTTATTTTGTATAGCAAACGGAACAGGAAGATCTTTTTCAGTCTTATATTCTAACTCAAAAATATCGGGCATGGTATCGTTCAAATAGGACCGAAATATATCATTTTCTGATTTTCTAATTGAAATCATTTTTTTTACATCATTCAACATTTCTATATGCTCTTTTTTGTTTAATTGAGTCCAGTCAATAACTGCACCATATAGCCATGTTCCTTTTCCGGCTGTGCCTTTACCAAATAGATCAGGGGTTAAGTTTGGATTTGATGAGAAATTTGCATTAAATTCTTCACCACTCATAAATAAAGGTATTGCGGGAGTAAAAAGAAAGTTATACCCAAACAGACATCGGCTACCTTCTGCAACATAAGGATTTTTATCTGAAGGAAATCCATCCCACCCATCATCATGAGCACTTAATTGTACCGAGTAATATTGTAATTGAGGTATAGGAGGTGGTAAAGAAATGTTTGCACTGTTTTTATTTGTTAAAACAATTTTTGGATCACCTGAAGATAAGTTCCATTTTCTGTACCCGTCTTTTGGATCACTATGGACTCTAATTTTTGAGATCCTTTGATTGGTGTCCAAGTTGTTTATAGAGAGTTTTATAAAATTCTGCTCATTTTCAATAAGAGTTGTATCGGTTGGTAGTATTGTTACAGGCTCGTTTTTTATGTTTACTCCTAGTTTTCCTCCACGTAAACTCGAACCTTCATCGATACTTTCATCATTATAAAACACTTTTACTTGATAATGTGACGTATTGTTATATTTATTCTTAAAACCTAATACGGTATTGGTGTAGTTTGGAAGTAGGGTGTCAACACCTTCAGTCTGGATACTTAATTTTCTGCTACGTTGATAAAAATCACATATATTATCGCTTGTACGTTCAAATTCTAAAAAAACGACAATAGGATGTCCTGCTGCTGCACACCGTCTTTTGATTTCGTACCATAAATCAGGACGATAAATTGATACATCAAGTCTGTATCCATCGATTCCTTGTTGCAATGCATAATCTACATGAGTTTTTACCCACCATTGGTCAAGATCTTTATGATTACCATGCCAGTCATAATCGATCATTCCCCATGAACTACCTTCAAACCAATCAGGGTGTTGGATTATAAGCGGACTGTAATTCATAACTCCGTGAGTGGTGACATCAAGAAATACCTTAATGTCGTAGCTATGAAACTCATCTACCATTTGTTTTAAGTCTTCTTTTTTTCCAAGCGAGGGGTCAATACTATCGGGTCGAACAGTGGCATATTGAGTCCATAAACCGTAAAAATGCTTTTTATCGGCCCAATTATGACCTGTTAACCATACGCCATTTATTCCTAAATCTGCAAGATAGGATGCCTTCTTTCTGGTAGATTGAAACGTTCCTGTTCCTGGTCCATTAGGAGAAGTGAAATTTTTTGTAGAAATCTCATAAATTATTAAATCCTTAGTCCAATCCGGACTTTCAATAGTTTGACTTTTGGTGAGAATAGGGTGAAATAGGAACAGAATTAAGATTGAATTCTTTATACAATTCATAATGACCATCTTTTTTATCGATACTGATTAACGTATAGATAAAAGACAGTTGTCTTTCTGTTTTCTAATATATAGTTATCTAAATTAATAGGTTTTTTTATAGGTTTTGTAATTCAATGCTAGATGATCAAATCACTTTTTACCTTCAATCGATCCCTTAGTTTGGATCACTCTCTTCGAGTTCTTGTGCTGTTTTATTGTATTCTACAGCTTTTTTATTATAAGTGTCAGGAAATTTGGTTTATCTTTTTATATACCATCTAATAGCAAAAGAAGTTTGGCCGTGCCCAAGAATTTCTCCTGTGATCACGTTTCGCATCATAGTGTCTGATTTACCATTGCTTGCCGCTATTAGTGACCATTCAAGATTTTCTTTTAGTTGTATTGTTTGCTTTTCAAAACTGGGTGTTTGTCCTGTAATAGGGTCTATCTGGGCAAATACAATAGTATCACTTAGGACTGTTAGGAATTTGGCATCTGCAAAATGTTCAACTTTTTTAGTGGGATCGCTTTTTCTTTGAGAAGACCAATATATTCGTACTTTTTCTCCTAGTCTTACGGCTTCAACCAGATCTATTAATTTTCCTTCGATTGTTTTTCCATCTTTATCGTTATGATAAATAAGTTTCCAGTTGTTTTTCTCTTGAGCAGACAATGATATTGATACAAATAGTACTAGTAATAAAGATAATCCTTTCATGATTAATTTTTAGTTTAATATTCAACAAAAGACTTATGTTTATAGCACCAAGCCCAACGCTCATTGGGTTCTGCTGAAATCACAACCGTATGTTCCTTGTGCATCTCATAATGTTTACTGGCATGTTTATTAGGCGAAGAATCACAGCAGAGGGTAACACCACATTCCTGACAGGTACGTAAATGTACCCACGAATCTCCAGTTTTTACGCATTCTGCACATTGGTAACTCGTATCTTTTTTGATATTACCCGCATCAAAACTTTCAAGGTGCTCACATATTTTAGTTCGTAATTTCATATTTTTTTTAGCTAGTTCAATACTTAAATTTCGGCTAAATACTCATGAACAAATTTAATTGCCATAGCACCTTCACCCACCGCAGAGGCTACTCTGTTCATGGCACCGGCACGAACATCCCCTGATGCAAATATTCCGGGACTACACGTCTCTAACAAGAAAGGTTCTCTGTCTTTTTTCCATACTTTCCTAAAAGTATCATATCGTGTAAGATCTCTACCCGTTTCAATAAACCCTCTTTCATTTTTTATAATATCTAACTGGACCCAGTCGGTATAAGGACGGGCTCCAATAAATATAAATAAAGCATCTGCAGGTGCTATTTTAGTTTCAGAAGTTTCACTATTCCTAAGTTCTAACTCTGTAAGTCGCTCGTTTTCTCCCAGGGCTTTGGTGATATTTGTGTATCCTAATAGTGTAATATTGTCAATGGCATTAATCTGATCGATAAGGTAGCTAGACATACTACTGCTTAGATCTTTTTTACGCACAGTTATGTATACATTCTTGGCAAATTTCGAAAGATAAACAGCAGATTGCCCGGCAGAATTACCACCACCAACAATATAAACTTCTTTATCACTGCAGGCTTGCGCTTCAGTCATTGATGAGCCATAGTACACACCAGCTCCAGTATAGTTTTCGATACCTTCGGCGTCTAATTTTCTATAATTTACTCCAGTAGTAATTACAACACTTTTGGTGCTAATACACGCTCCATTACCAAGGGTGATACTTTTGTACCCATCCTTTTCTGAAATTGAAGTAACTTCTTGCGGAGATAGAAATTCTATTCCAAATCTTTTGGCTTGTGTGATTGCCCGGTGGGTTAATTCCTGACCGCTTAGCCCATTAGGGAATCCCAGGTAATTTTCTATTCTCGAACTGGTACCTGCTTGTCCACCAGGAGCATGTTTTTCTATCAATAGGGTTTTAAGCCCTTCAGAACCCCCATAAACAGCAGCGGCAAGTCCAGATGGTCCTGCACCAATAATAACTACATCATATAAATTGTCTTTAGGATGTGCATTCAACCCCAAAGCAGTGGCGAGTTCTACAATACTTGGATTTTTAAAACAGTTGCCGTCTTGTAATGATACAACAGGCATATCTGTTGTTTTTAAATCATGCAACTGGGCAATTTCTTTGGCTTTTTCACTGGTTTCAATATCCAACCATTGAAAAGGAAATAGGTTTGCCGACAGGAAATCTTTGATATCATGGGACTTGGGTGAAAATTGATACCCTACAACTTTAATCCCGTCAAATTCTGGCTGAAAATCCAGTTGCCAGGTATCTAGTAAGTCATTTAATGTAGGATATAACTTTTCTTCAGGTGGGTTCCAAGGCTTTGTTAAATAGTAATCAAGCTGCACATCATTGATTGCTTTAATGGCAGCATCGGTGTCAGAATAAGCGGTTAATAATACTTTTTTAGCCTCAGGAAAGTGTTTTTTTGCTTCGGTCAAAAATTCTACGCCCAACATTTCGGGCATGCGTTGATCTACCAAAAATAGTGCTATAACTTCATTTTTCTTTTTCAAATCAATAAGGGCCTCTAGTGCATCATTGGCAGAGTCTGTACTCATGATTCTATATTCCTTGCGGTATTCAGACTTCAAATCTCGGGTAACCGCTCTTAGAACTTGTGGGTCATCATCGAGGGCAAATATGATTGGTTTTTTCATGTTTTTATTAGGTAATTGGTAAACACACTATAAATGTCGTTTCCCCTTGTTTTGAAATTACTTTTATGTCTCCGTTATGTTGGTTAATGATTCGTTGTACCACTTCTAATCCCATTCCAGTGCCTTCTCCGATACCCTTGGTGGTGAAGAAAGGATCAAAAATGTTATTAATATCTTCTTCCGGAATTCCTTGTCCGTTATCAGTAATCTCAATTTTTACAAAATCCTTGTCTTTGCTGGTTTTAATTACTAATACTCCTGAATGTTCCATAGCATCAATTGCATTATCAATCAAATTGGTCCATACCTGATTAATCTCACTCACAAAGATCCTGGGTTCTGGAAGCTCGGATCCAAAGTTTTTTTCTACAGATATGTTTTTCTTTTTCAGTTTGTGATTAAGCATAGTGAGCGTGCTTTTAATACCTGTATGAATATCGGTCGCAACTTTCTCGGGAGCTCGATCCATATGGGTATAACTTTTTATAGATTGCACCAGGCCAGAAATCCTATCCGAAGCTTCTTCAATTTCATCTACGATTTTTTCAGTCGTTAATACATTTTCTATCCACTCAATGGCATTGGGAAAATTAAGTTCTCCAGTGGCTTCATAAATTTCTTCCATAACTGGGATATCCATACAAAAATCGAGCAAGGTTTCTGTGAGTTCAAAGGCATTTTCAACCCCATGATCTTCAAGCCACGCTTCGAGCTCGTCTTCTTTTTCATTACGTTCGGTGAGCTTCATGTTGTTCTCTGGCCGACTGTTGATCCTATCAAAAAGCACATTGTTAATAATATCTACTTCTTCTTCGGATGCCCTAATAGAGATAATTCTTTTAAACTTTTCGGGGACGTTACCAAGATGTTGCTTTAGTGCCTTAGAACTTCGTAGCATAGCCGAAGCAGGATTATTTAGTTCATGGGCCAATCCGGCAGAGAGTTTACCAAGCGCCATCATTTTTTCTGACTGTACATTGTTTTTGGTGAATTCTCTTACCCTCGAAGTCATGTTGTGCACCAAACTTTCTGTAAGTTCATAATGATTGGCGACCATCTCTTTAAACATAGATCGATCCAACAATATTGCTTCGGTGTCGTCAATCACTTCACCATATCCCATCGCAGTACTCATTCTCGAAAAAGGCAATAATCCAGTGATATTATTTTTTTTGATTTCGCCTACCACTTTGTAATTTCCATTTTGCTCAAACTTAACTTCAACTTTTCCTTTAAGAAGTATCGATAATTGATCAATAGTATCTCCTTTTTTGAATATAAATTCACCTTGTTTAAATGTTTGAAATTCAGACTTGTCAATCAACCATTGTAATTGTTGATCAGGAACGTTAGCGAAATCTGGTACTTCTCTAAGATTTTGTGCAGTAAGTTTCATCTGCCTAAAAATACTTAATAAAAACCCTCCTTGCAACACTTAAAACTGCTACAATTCTTAAGGTTTTTATAAAATCCATGGTTCCTATAATAATTAAGGGTTCTCCAAAAGAGATTTTGTTTCCTGATTGGGCTTAGGATACCCAAAACGGTTTAATAACTTAGGCAACGCATAACCATCTAATCCAATGCAAGAAACTGTTTCTGCTTTATCGAGCTGTACCCAACCATCACTATGTACTATCTCTTCGTTTACATATAAATGTTCGATAGCTCCTATAATCAAAATAGTATCATTTTCTTTTATTAAATATTCATTTATGTACTTGCATCCTAGTTGTATTGGGCTATCTTTTACATAAGGAGCATAGAATTCATCTCGAAATTCTTCCTCAAGTTTGGTTGTGTTAAATTCTGAAATTCCTTCATCATATTTGGCAGCGGTGTGATGGGCGTCCTCAATTATATCCTTGTGCACCTGGTTTACCGTAAAAACACCTGTTTCTTTTAGATTTTTGTAAGTATTTCTTGGAACGCTGGTTGGACGTAAAATAAAACCCAACATCGGAGGATTGCTACCAATATGGATTATAGAATTGAAAACAGCAACATTTGTGGTGCCATTTTTGTTTTTGGTCGCTAGCAAATTACAAGATTTGTAGCCCGTACAACTATTAATTAGATTTGCCCTATGTCTTGATGACATTTCATTAAGATCATGTAAAGTGAAATGATTCATTTATATAGTATATTTAAAGTTTGATAAGAAGAGCGTGATTTTTCAAAACTAATTAATCTGTATAAGATGTCTGAGGAAATAAAAAAATATTTTGAAGTTAATAAACAAACGTGGAACGAAAAAGTAAATATTCATGCCTCAAGTGATTTTTATGATTTGGAAGCTTTCAAAAAGGGAAAATCTTCTTTAAATCAATACGAACTTGAAGCCTTAGGAAATGTCTCTGGCAAATCATTACTGCACTTACAATGTCATTTTGGACTGGATACTATGAGTTGGAGCAGGATGGGAGCACAATGTACTGGTGTAGATCTTTCTGAAAAAGGTATTGAACTTGCAACCCAGCTCAACTCTGAATTGGGACTAGATGCAAAATTTGTTTGTTGCAATGTGCTTGATACCTCAAAGTATATAAAAGATCAATTTGATATTGTATTTACAAGTTACGGAGTTATTGGCTGGCTTCCTGATCTAAGACCTTGGGGTAAAATGATTGCCGAACGCCTGAAGCAAGGAGGTACTTTTTATATGGTTGAGTTTCATCCTATCGTATGGATGTTTGATTATCTTGAGGAAAAGCCTAGTATCAAGTATGGATATCACCAAAAAGATGCTATTTATGAAGAATATGAAGGGACCTATGCCAATGAAAAGTCTAAAATGATTAGTAAGGAGTACGGATGGAATCATGGATTAGGCGAAGTAATTTCATCGTTATCCGAAGCAGGACTTACTATAGAGTATTTAAAAGAGTACGATCAGTCACCTTATAAAATATTTCCGAATCTGGTCGAAAAAGATAATGTGATGTTTGAAACCAATAATAAATTATACCCTTTACTTTTTGCGATTAAAGCTACAAAAGGATAATTCGGCAATATTTGCTATTTTTACCGAAGGTTTTAATGTTTGCATATGCTCTTCTTAAAAACAGAGCTAACCTGTTAGAGACATTAAAACTCGAATTTTCTTAAGATTCTTTGTTTTAGTCTAGCGGGTTGTGAATCGCAAATACCTTATGCAAACAAAAAATATTGCTATTGTAGGAAGTGGGCTAGTGGGCTCATTGTTAGCTCTGTATCTAAGGAAACGTAATTATAATGTTACGGTTTTTGATAGAAGGCCCGATATTAGAACCATCCAATTTAGTGGCCGCTCGATTAACCTTGCTATGTCTGTAAGAGGTTGGAAAACCTTGAATAAAATTGGAATCGGAGATGAAGTAAGAGAATTAGCTATCCCAATGCATAAAAGAACAATGCATGTTAAGGGGAAACCTGCTTACCATCAATATTATGGAAAAGATGGAGAGGCCATTTCTTCTATCCCTAGAGGAATTCTGAATAAGAGAATGATCACTCTGGCCGAAGAAGCCGGAGCAGTCTTTAGATTTAATGAAAAAGTTTGGGATATAAATCTACCAGAAGCAAAAATTTATACCGGTGAGACCGAGAAAAGCGAATGGAAAGAATATCAGTTTGATATGATTTTTGGATGCGATGGTGCTTTTTCCAGAGTACGCCATAAAATGCAAAGAAGAAGTAGATTTAATTACTCACAAAAGTTTTTGGATACCGGGTACAAAGAATTAGGAATTCCGGCCAATCCTGATGGTACGCATAAATTAGATAAAAACTCATTACATATTTGGCCAAGGGGCAAGTTTATGCTTATTGCCTTACCTAACCTTGATGGCACTTTTACGTGCACACTCTTTATGCCACATGAAGGAGAAAATTCATTCGAAAGATTAACGAATGACGATGAGGTGATGCGATTCTGGAAACAACATTTTCCGGACACTATGGATATGATGCCAACGTTGTTGGATGATTTCAGGAATAATCCAACAAGTGCCTTGGTTACTATAAAATGTTACCCTTGGACCTACTGGGATAAAGTTGCTCTGGTAGGAGATTCTGCTCATGCTATCGTGCCTTTTTATGGTCAGGGAATGAATGCTGGATTTGAAGATATTTCTATCCTGGATGAAGTTATTGATACATTGGGGGATGCTAATTGGCAGAACATTTTTGAAACCTATCAGAAATCTAGAAAATCCAATGCCGATGCTATTGCCGAGCTTTCTTACCGTAATTTTATCGAGATGAGTAGTAAGACTGCAGATCCCGATTTTCTTTTAAGGAAAAAGATTGAAAAACGATTCTCTGAAAAACATCCTGACAAATGGTTGCCAATGTATTCTAGAGTTACTTTCAGTCATCGTCCGTATGCTGAGGCCTTAAAAATAGGAGATCAGCAAGCAGCTATTATGGATCAGGTAATGAAAATGGATACTATAGCGTCTATTTGGGATACCGATGAGGTAGAACAGTATATCTTGAGCTTTTTAGAAAAAGAGAAGGATAAAGTACAGAGTTACAAGTAATGGATTTTACTACATCTATATTTCTTACAACCTTGACTATCTTATAATACGCTTAAGCCACTTCAATTTGGTTGGGCTATAAGGTGAGTATTTGAGATTTGGTTCTATTAAAAATGGTTTTTGAAGCACACTTTTGTAGTGAGAAAATGTTTCGAAGCCAAATTTGCCATGATAATTTCCAATTCCGCTATCACCAACTCCTCCAAATGGTAATGTTTGCTCTGTGAAGTGCATTACGGTATCATTAACGGCACCACCGCCAAAGGAAATCTCATTTAATACTTTCTTTTTTATGGCATTGTTTTTTGTAAATACATAACAAGAAAGGGGTTTAGAAAGTTGCTTTACCTTTTCGATAGCTTCTTCAATAGTTTCAAACGAGAGTATGGGTAAAATAGGACCAAAAATTTCGTCTTCCATTACTTTATCAGAGAATTCTACATCTTTCATTACAGTAGGAGGGATTACCCTCTCTTCTTTATTGCCTTTATCACCTATATAAACTTTATCTTCTTCTATCATGCCAGCAAGTCGATCAAAATTCTTGTCATTGATAATTTGCGTATAATTATCATTATCAACATGATAATCGGCTTTCTCAATATGCTTTTTTACTGCTGATAAGAACGTGTCTTTGATACCAGATTCTACCATTACATAATCTGGAGCGATACAAGTCTGTCCGGCATTAAGAAATTTACCCCAAACCAGTCTTTTGGCGGTCATATCTATATTCACATCTTTGGTAACAATAGCTGGGCTTTTTCCACCTAGTTCTAATGTTACAGGTGTGAGATGTTTTGCAGCAGCTTGATAAATTATTTTACCTACAGGAACACTACCCGTAAAGAATATCTTATCAAATTTAATACCCAACAATTCTGTAGTTTCTTTTACACCACCTTCTATCACTTTAAAAAAATTTGAATCAAAATTTTGATTGATAAGCTGAGCCATTGTAGTTGAAGTGTGAGAAGGAACTTCGCTCGGTTTAAGGACCACGGTACAACCAGCTGCGATTGCTGCGATTGCTGGGCATAGTGAAAGTTGATACGGGTAGTTCCAGGCTCCAATAACCAAAATAGTACCATAAGGTTCTGGGATGATATAACTTTTTCCCGGAAGATTTGTTAGTCCCGTAGAAGCTTTCTTTTTTTTGGCCCACTTTTTTACTTTTTTAGTGGCCAGATCAATTTCATGGTAAATTATAGATAATTCTGTAGTGTATGTCTCAAATTCAGATTTTTTAAAATCCTTGTAAATTGATTCGTATAATTGCGCCTCATTTTTTTTCAGAATAGCCTTCAGACGTTTCAATTCCTTAATTCTAAATGAAATATCTTTTGTAGTATTTGTATTGAAAAACTGACGTTGTTGATCTATAATCTCCTGATATTTCATAGTGAAATTGCCATTAGTTTACAAGTAGTTTAGATAACTAAGTTAAGCTTTTTGTTTCTTAAGTTCAAGCTCGCGTTGCATTTGTTTCACTGTTAGAGTACTGCCATCATGGCTCCACCCCGGAGGGCCAAAAATATACATGAATTTATGATACCAGTTTTTAGATTTCTTTGTGTCGTTCCAGATATCTTTATATTCGTGAGTGAGGATCACCCATGGGTTATAAGAATTTGGAGCATGCGTTACACCGTATTGGACCTCGATGTTTTCATCAAGTTCTTTCCAGGTGCCAAATATTTTATCAAATATGTTTAAAAAGCCACCATGGTTTTTATCCATATACTCCACATTTTTTGCGTGATGTACCTGATGCATGGTATGCGTATTGAAAACCTTTTCGATGAACCCCATCTTTGGGATATATACAGAATGCAGCTGAAACTGCCATAGCGCCTCTATTCCTAAACAAACTACAACCATCTCTGGAGGAAACCCTATTGCGGGCAACCACATATAAAATAAAGGTTTGTATAATATGGTAAACCACCCATTACGCACAGCGGTTCCAAGATTAAAGTTATCAGAAGAATGGTGCACTATATGAGCAGCCCATAAGGCTCTGACCATATGATTTTGCCTGTGAAACCAATAATAGGTGAAATCATCTAAAAGTTGACAAGCCAACCAGACATACCAGGCATACCCAAAGGACTCCCATCCAAAAATATTAGTACGAATTCCAAAAACCTCTGGATTAAAAAGTTCATAAATATAGTTGAAGATGACAATAGCAGAAATTGTTTTAATCAAAGGTGCTAACAGCGCAGAACCCACTCCCATGAATAAACTAGCGCCAAGATCTTTCCATTTGTACAAATTTTTGTTTTTGTGATCATGCGTTTTACTGTAGGTAAGTTCTAACAAAATTAGCCCTAGAAAGCAAGGTACTCCATAAACTAGAGGGTTGGTAAAATCCATTCTTTTTTCATTCAATTTTTATTGGGACAAAATATAGGAAGATTTTTTAGTATACCTTTAACAATTTACCCGTTATTCTCCTAAAAGCTACTTTTTTAACGATTGTCTAAAGGAAAAAGTATTATTTGGAATGAATAAATAGGTCCGGGTAGATTAATTCTATTAATTAATTCATACTTCCTCCTAAAGCAATAAAAGCATCCAAGACATTTTGCAAAGCTTTTTTTTCTGTTTTACTTACAGTTTTTGTGTAGACATCATCTTCTCCAACAAATTTTATTTTGGTGGTTTTACTCGATGCGATTTTTTCTGTAAGTAGGATATCTTCTTTTTTTATAACCCGATCTAGCCATTCTCTTTTCCCGCCAGATACTTTACCAGCTTTAAACTCTCCCGGAGTCTCTTCTTCTATTTCAAAAATTTCTCCGTCTACTGTTATTTCTATTCTTTCTAGGTGTAACCATTTCTTTTTTGAAAAATAATTAACAGATAATCCTATCCAAGGTTTTTTTTCTTTTTTACCTATATATGTTTGTATATAACTCTTGGCATTTGAAACAGAAGAAGACGAATCAGAATACCAGGTGACAGCATCATTGATATCGTATTTTATTTTCATTTTAGCAATTGCTTCTTCAACCTTTTGAGAGCTTTCTTCTTCGCTTTTTTCTTTCTGGATGTTCTCGGCTATATCTTCTTCAACTTTTTTATCGTTATCTCTATTTGTTCTTGCTGTTTCCAGTATTTTGTTTTCTACTTTTTTAAGCAACTGCTTACCTTTTTTTGTTTCATCATAATCAACATACTTTGCTATTAAAATTTGAAGATATTCTCTACTCTTTGTATAATCTGTTTGATCATAAAATGTATTAGCCTGATCCAGAATTTGAGTAGGAGTTAACTCGCATTGTGCAAGTTCTTTTTTCAACTCTTCATTCTCTTTTTTTAACTTGTCAACGTCTGCCTGAGGAACACCACAGCTAACAGTAAATAGTAGAAGTAGGATGCCTCCAATTAGTGTAATTTTTTTCATAGTAGGGCGTTTTAGGACTATTTTAGTATTAAGTATTAACCTTCAATATACTAAAAAAGCTTTAGCAGTCATAATTTTACGTTAAAACCATACTATTTTATGTTAAAAAGGACTTATTTTTTGAAAATTTCTGTCATGTTTTTAAAAGATTTAAACTCTAAAGCATTTCCGCATGGATCATAAAAAAACATAGTTGCTTGCTCCCCGACTTCTCCTTTAAATCTGATATAGGGCTCAATAGCAAATTCTATTTTTTTTGTTATAAGTTTTTGAGCCAGGTTTTGCCAGACTTCCCATTCAAGAATAATCCCGAAATGAGGCACAGGAACATCTTTTCCGTCGACAGGGTTGGTATGATCTTTTTCTGAAGAAAATTTTGATTTGTAATGAATAACAAGTTGATGACCAAAAAAATTAAAATCTACCCAATGATCACTACTTCGACCCTCTTCTAATTCTAAAACTTCCTTATAAAAATTTCTTGCTTTTTTTAAGTTATCAACTGGGATTGCCAGATGAAAGGGTGACAAGGTATGCTTCATACTATAAAAAATTATTTATTGATAAGGTAATAATGTACTTATTTTGAAAAAATCAGGAAACTGTTTGTGTAGAAAATTAGTATTTAATTAACAGCAACCCTAATTTCTGCGATCCTTCCTTTTTTTACTTTTTGACCTTGGTGATCCTTTTCTGGCGGTATTTTGATGTTTTGGTTTAGGCGTTTCTATAATGGAGGCTTCTTCTGTTTTACTAGAATCTACAACATCGGTATTAATAACTTTCAATTCTTCTTCGGTTAGATATCGCCATTTACCAACGGGGACATCGAGAGAGACATTCATGATCCTGATTCGTTTTAAAGTAACTACTTCATACCCCAAATATTCGCACATTCGGCGGATCTGGCGATTAAGTCCCTGGGTAAGCACAATTTTGAAAGTGTATTTACTAATCTGCTCAACTTCACATTTTCTCGTAACAGTATCCAGTATTGGAATCCCGTTACGCATTCGCTTTATAAATTGTGGATTGATAAGTTTGTTGACCTTAACAACGTATTCTTTTTCGTGATTGTTTCTTGCTCTCAGGATTTTGTTAACGATATCTCCGTCGCTGGTAAGGAAAATTAGTCCTTCACTGGGTTTGTCTAATCGTCCAATCGGGAAAATTCGCTTTGGATAATTAATATAATCTATAATGTTGTCTTTTTCGTTTTGTGCGGTAGTACAAACAATACCTACAGGTTTATTAAAAGCAAGATATACGTGCTTTTCTTTGGGTTGATTAATTCGTTCACCATCAACGCATACAACATCATCAGAAGTGACTTTGGTTCCCATTTCTGGCACTTTTCCATTAATAGTAACCCGTCCCTGATCAATTAGTTTATCGGCTTCTCTACGTGAGCAATACCCAACTTGGCTAAGGTATTTATTAAGTCTGGTGAGTTTCGAATTTTCCACATGCAAAGGTGGCTATAAAAAATCAATCTTTCAAAAAATCAATAATCATATTGTCTACCTCGTTGAAGAATAGAGAATGTCCATAATTTTCTGTGGTGATAAACTGGGCATTAGTCCAATTTTCCCCAATAGCCTCAGCTTCTCTATATGGCGCGATATCATCATATTTGTCATGAATCAGTAAGCCTTTATGAGTGAGGTTTTGTGCAAAATATGAGACCGAAAACTCCTTGAAATAAAAACCATGTTTGTCCTTGAAATACTGATCAAGTGCCTTCATAAACTTTGGCGAAAGTTTTAATATTCTTTGATATCCCTTCATAATTCGAGCTAATTCTGAAGGAGGAGCCAGAACTACCAGTTTTTCTATTTCCTGATTTGGGTAGGTATATTGATGATATATAGTGGTCATGCCGCCAACCGAATGCCCCAATAAATGGTTAGGTCTGTATAATTCGATTATTTTTTGAAGGCATTCTGTATATAAGGGAACGTTTAAAATCTTGCCGGAAGAATTGCCGTGGGCAGGAGCATCAAATCCAATAATATTAAACCCTTTTTTATGTAATTTTTTGATGAGACTTTTCCAACGGTGGGTATTGCTTTCCCAACCATGAATCATTAATATGGTTTCTCCCATAGTAGGCCATCGATAGGTCTGAATTTTAACATCATTAACCAGAATAACTTCATCTGCCGCTTCTTCAAGAAAATCTTCTTGCTCTGGTAATATGCGACCTTTTCTGGGAGTGCAAAACAATTTATATGCTTTGCTGACTGCTTTTTCAGAGGAGAAAAAGAATAAAACCCGAAAGTATTTTCCGATCAGGATGGGCAGATATTTTTCAATTTTTTCCTTCATTTATCTTCACGATGTGTGGCTTCCATGGTAAATGCTGGAAGACAAATGGCAAGATACTCACATTCTTGATCAAATGGATTAGCATATTGAATTCTTGTATTTTTTTCGATTTTTATAGATTGACCCTGTTCAAGAATAACTTTTTCTCCTGCGATAATAAATTGTTTTTTACCGCGAATGATATAGGTGTATTCGTCGAACTCTGGAGTTTGAAAAGGTTCACTCCAACCAGGTGGAGCAATCATATGGGCAATACTGATTTTAGAATTCCCATCGGTAGCTTTACCAAAATGTTCTTCAATTAATTTTCCATCGGTAGTTGGAACAATGAATGGGGATTTTTGAATATGGTATTTTTTGTTCATGACGTTTCCTTTAGATATTTTTACTACAATCAGTCAAGTATCCCTGCAATAAATTCCCCAATTCCTTCTAGAACCCCTTCAAACAATTCTCCAAGGTCTAACCAAGAAGCATCTAGATCAATATCAGGAATCGATGCCCAATCGGCTGCAGGCGCGTTTGAGATTCCAGTTAGCATTTCGCTTTTCATTTCAACATAATCGCAAACTTCGCCAGTTTCTTCATGATATATATCAAAATCACCATGTGATGAAAAAGTACTCATTGCCCAGCACGAGAAATCTAGTCCGTCATACCATTTACTTTTGTGATGTGCATTTTTGACTTCTTTGGGCGTATAGTATTTCTTTTTTCCATTTTCCTCAACTAATATTCTGCCAATATCGCTTATATATTCTTTCTTATTTGTTGGAGCAGGTGCACAAGATATACCCATTTAGTCAATTTTTGAGTTCAATTCTAAATAACTTATAATTTAATTTTCATCCCAACGTATCCAAAAGTGTTTGATTTTTGCACTATCAGGAATATCAGACGTTTTGATTTTGATATCGGTGGTTTGTCGAAATTCTTGCGAAAGTTCTTTCTTGTCAATAGTAAAATATGCCTGGATGCTATCTACAAAAATCACCGCAGTACTTAGGGTATTGTTAATCTTGGAAATATCATAATTGTCTTTTATGTCCTTAAATATACTTCCGGATGATAATCCCGACAGGGTCTTGTATCTTGGATCAATAACCTGAATATTTTCTATAGTCGAGGTCGGATCCGAGGCTGTTTTTACTTCTAAAATAAGAAGTTTGGCACCTCCTTTTTCATGAACGATTATTTCATTAACATTCAAAAGTTTGTTGCCTACAGAACCATTAATAATTGAATCGTTTTTAAAAATCGAATCTAATTGACTAACTTGAATTTCAGGAGTTAAAAAACCAATCCTATTGTTCGTAATTTCAAAAGCATCCTGCTTTTTTTCTTTTTGACAGCCAAAAATAAATACCGAAGTTAAAGCTATCAGAAAAAATCTATTTGTCATGATGTTCATTATTTAAATAATTTGTTCTTTCTTAAACGTAAATTATTTCAATAACTTATTCAGAACTCCTAAAGCTCCTCTAATAAAAGTGGCACTTGTAAGTACTTTAATTACTGCTTTCTCTGTAGTGCTCGTTCGTCTACTTCTAGATCTTGAACTTGATTTACTTTTTTCAAGTTTTTCTCGTTCTTTTTTTGCTGCGGCTTTTGCTTCTTCGGCCTCTGCTTTTTCTATTTTTTCTCCTAAAAGCTCATAAGCACTTTCTCTATCGATCTCCTCATTGTATTTAGAAGTAAGTTTTGATTTTTTAAGCAATGTTTTTAGTTCGCTATCGGTTAATACATCCATTCTACTCATAGGAGCTCTAAGCATAGTAGCTGCCAGAGGCGTAGGGCGTCCTTTTTCATCAAGGGCAGAAACTAGCGCTTCTCCAATCCCTAATGAAGTCAGTACTTCCTTGGTATCATAATATTCAGAGATAGGATAGTTTTCTGCAGTTAATTTTATTGCTTTTCGATCCTTGGCCGTAAACGCTCTAAGTGCATGTTGTACTTTAAGACCAAGTTGGCCTAAAACCCCATCAGGAACATCGGTAGGGTTCTGAGTAACAAAATATAATCCAACTCCTTTTGAGCGAATCAATTTAACAATACTTTCTATTTGATCCATCAAGGCGTTAGACGCTTGTTTGAAAATTAGATGTGCTTCATCCAGAAAAATTATTAATTCTGGCCTTCCGCTATCGCCTTGCTCTGGAAATGTTCCGTAAATTTCTGCCAGAAGACTCAACATGAATGTCGAAAATAACTTAGGCCTATCTTGAATATCAGTTAATCTAATAATATTAATAACACCTCTTCCATTTTCATCGATACGGCATAAATCATCAACTTCAAAAGATTTTTCTCCAAAGAAAAGATCAGCTCCCTGCTGTTCGAGTTCTACAATCTTTCGTAAAATAGATCCTGTAGAAGCGGTCGAAATACGGCCATAATCTTTTTCAAGTTCTTTTTTACCTTCTTGTGTTGAGAATTGTAGTACTTTTTTGAGATCTTTTAAATCCAGCAAAGGCAATTTATTGTCATCACAGTACTTAAATATGATGGATATGATTCCGGCCTGAGTTTCGGTAACATCAAGAATTCTAGATAATAAGACAGGTCCAAATTCGCTTACTGTAGCTCGAAGTCTAACACCATCCTGTTCTGAAAGTGAGAGTATTTCAACCGGAAAACCTTTTGCTTCAAATGGAATCCCAATTTTTTCGTGACGCTCATCGATTTTTGGATGTCCGGGGCTCGCAGCTGCAATTCCACTTAGATCCCCTTTAATATCCATAAGTAACACAGGGATTCCTTTTTCACTTAGATTTTCGGCAATCACCTGTAAAGTTTTGGTTTTACCGGTACCTGTAGCTCCGGCAATTAATCCATGTCGATTTAATGTTTTTAAAGGGACTTTTACATGGGCATTAGTTACTGTCTCGCCATTATGCATAGCCGCCCCCATGGTTATGAAATCACCTTTGGTTTTATAGCCTTCATTTATATGATCAAAAAATGCCTGATTGTCGCTCATAGTGGATTTAATTTTTGATAAAAATAGGAATCTTAACTTTTCTATTGAAATTATAAGTTAATTTTAATCCTGAATAATCGATAAAGAACACTGTTTTAAATTTTATTACTATGAAGAACATTTTTTTATTAATCCTCGTCTGTATCTTTTTGGCTAGTTGTAATACTGAATCTTTGAAACCTACAAACAGGGTGATTTTTCATAAAACTCATGAGCCAAAAAAATCAGAAGCTCCGTTTTCTGATGTTGTCCAGGTAGGTAATATGTTCTTTTTATCCGGACAGGTGGGAATGGATCATACAACAAGAAAATTGGTAGCGGGCGGCATAGAAGAAGAGACAAAACAAACTCTTGAAAATATAAAAGCGGTTTTGGAGCATCATAATATGGAAATGAATGATGTAGTAAAATGTACGGTGATACTTTCTGATATAGAGAGTTTCTCTGCCTTTAATACGGTTTATAAGACATATTTTCCTCAAAAACCGGCTCGTACTACCTTTGCGGCAAAAGGCTTGGCAGTTGGAGCCAAAATAGAAATAGAATGTATTGCAGTTAAGAAATGATCTCGAATCATATAATCAGCACTAATATTGCGTAAATAATTCTTTTATGTTGTGTACCTTTGCAGGCTTATGCAAGAGCGTGTACAAGAAATGGTAAATACGGGTGAAATGCTCCCGTTAATGGAAGAATTTTATACGATCCAAGGAGAAGGGTATCATAAAGGAACTGCTGCTTATTTTGTAAGGATAGGCGGTTGTGATGTTGGGTGCCATTGGTGTGACGTAAAAGAAAGTTGGAATGCAGATTTACATCCACCTACCTCTACTAATAAAATAGTTGAAAGTGCATTGAAATATAGCCGGGTTGTTGTAGTTACGGGGGGAGAACCTCTTACATGGGATATGACACTACTAACAAAAGGTCTTAAAGATAAAGGAGCTCAAACTCATATTGAAACTTCAGGAGCGTATACATTAACAGGAGAATGGGATTGGATCTGTCTTTCTCCTAAAAAAGTAAAATTACCAAAAGAGGAAATCTATGAGGTGGCAGATGAGTTAAAATGTATTGTCTATAACAAAAGTGATTTTGCATTTGCAGAAGAACAAGCTGCCAAAGTTTCTGATGACTGTATACTATATCTTCAGCCCGAATGGAGCGTTCGAGATAAAGTAATACCTGTACTAGTAGATTATGTGATGCGTAATCCAAAATGGCGAGTTTCGCTTCAAACGCATAAGTACTTAAATATTCCTTAAAAAAACGTAATCAACTTCTAGTTTGTGGTTTTTCAAACAACACAAGGGTAATTGATAACCAAATAAGAAGTAGAAGGCTTAACTATTAGGGGGGAATTCCCCTGAGCAGACAAAAGATATAGAAGGAAAAAACTCACAAAAAATGAAGTTTTAAGAGTTTCTATACGTTTTTTACCTTCCCTTTATATGCTTGTGTCGAAATGTTAATTTTTATTTTAATATTTATGCTTAAAAAGTAGCAGTTGTTTTTAACTTTGAATTAAGTAATTTAAAATCAATAAGCTATGAAACAATTTTACACTATTTTTGAATTAAGTTTTAAAACTGTACTCAGTTTTATTAATGAATTGCCTAACGGTTCTAGTTATGCAATGCGTAAATAATAAAAATAATACGTTATTGTATTAGGCAATCTATTTTGTAAGAAAAAACTTCAAAAAAGTGTAAGTTTTTTATTTAAAAGATAGTATCGTCTTATTTAATAAGTCCTTTGTCAAAAAGTGTAAATTAAGTTGGTCTTATTCTTTACTTTTTGAGAAGTATTAATTAAATTTAATAACGATTAAATTAACTTTTTAATCAAATTTAAAAATGAATAAATTTTTTACAAATATCTGGTTAGGTTGTAAAGCTTTTGTAGGATTTATAAAAGATCTTCCTGGCGCTTCAGGTAATGCCATGCGAAAATAATTAGGTGCTTATTTAGGAGGCCTAAAACAATTACGCTTAAGAATTATAAAAGAGACTGTCCCCAAAATATAGAGGTATGGTCTCTTTTTTTTATTCTGGTTTTGAATAAAAAGGGAAAATATGGTGATTTTATAAATTTTAGGGGAAAGAATGCTTTTTCAAAGTGTGATCACAAGCGATACAGATTAAAAATTAGGGGAGAAAACCCCTAAAACAGCACTTTTTTATGTAAGTAATTTCTTCAAAATTTAACAATGTTATGCTTTTTTTCGGTAATACACCGTTACATGAAGTTTGTATATCTAAATTTCCCTTTTCAGAGTGTTAATTTTTTTTTAGCATCTGGTATGGATGTTAACTTTGTGTAACAAATTAAAAATCAAATAATTATGAAGCTATTTTACGGTATTTTGGTGATCGATATAAAAGCACTAAAGTCTTTTTTAAAACAATTGCCTGCAGCTTGCAGTAATGCAATTCATAGATAAGAGTTTTATTAAAAGATTTTGATAATGAAAGGAAATTGTAATTAGAATTACAAAAATTAAATGTATTCAATTTGGGGAAATCACCCCATTTTCCTTGTAAAAAACAACAGTTAGAATTGGGACTAACTGTCAGGTAATTAGGTTTCTGTGTTGGTTATCGATAAAATCTCTGATTATATCTAAAATGTAAATAAATTATTGAAATCATGTTATTATGATGTTATATTTGTTTAATAATAATTTAAAATAAAAATATGGGGCTATTTTACACAAAATTTAGATTGACTTTTAGAATTGTAATGGATTTTCTAAAAGAATTACCTGGAGCGTCGGGGCATGCAATCCATAGGTAGTACACACGACTTTTATAATCCCTTTTTTATGGGATAATCAAATCATATTATTTTAGGGGCATAAAATAATTGTAAAAAAAAGCTTGGCAAACGGCCAAGCTTTTTTAATTTAGTTTCTTACTGTTATATAAAGTAGATTACATATAAAAAGGAACTTCTACACGGGTGGTATCCCATCCCATTACCATATGGTATCCTTTATCAACTTTTTTGAAAGCTATCGAAAATACTTCTAAGGCATCTCCAGAGGAGGCAGGCACTTTTATTCTTGCAACATCGTTTCCCTTTTCATAAGAATATGATCCCCAGATGTCAAGGTCAGAACTCAATATAATAGTCCATTCTTTTTCTCCAGGAATTGTGAAAAGAGAATACGTACCAGCTTTTACCGTTTTGTCTCCAATTTTCATATCCTTGAAAAGTTTAATCTCTGTAGCTTCGTCTGCTCCTGTTCTCCATACTTTGTCATATTTCACAAGGTCCCCGAAAATCTCTCTGCCCTTTTTCTGGGGTCTACTATAAACAACTTTAATTTCTGGTTTGGCATTTCTGTCGGCTTTAGCATAAGAAATATCAGTTGGACTTTTCTGTAAGCCGGCAAATTTTTGTGCATTCATAGAGGTTATTGTACCCAATAACATAATAGCAATTAGTAAGATTGATTTTTTCATAAGAGTGATTTTATTTCTTTAACAGACGTAAAGATATAGGTGAACTTACAACTAAATGTTAATCGCCTCTATAAATTCTGTTAAATGTTTTAAGTAACAAATTGATAGCATTTTGATAATAAAAACCATAAATAAGTTACATTATAGTGTGTTTATATCTAATATTTATAACAATAATAAACTAATAAGTTATTTTTATTTTTATTTTGTAACTATAATGTAATCTTTGAACTCTCAATTAATAGAAAAAGGAGAATTATGTGCGGAATTGTTTGTGCTTTTGATTTAAAGCAAGATGCAGAGGTTTTAAGACCTCAATTATTAGAAATGTCTAAAAAAATTCGTCATAGAGGGCCGGATTGGAACGGGATCTATTCAGATAGTAATGCAATATTGGCGCATGAAAGATTGGCTATTGTAGACCCGGCTTCTGGGAAACAACCTCTTTTTAGCGAAGATAAAAAATTAGTGCTTGCAGCAAATGGTGAAATATATAATCATAGAGAGCTTCGCAAACAATTTGAAGGGAAGTATAATTTTCAAACAGAGTCTGACTGCGAAGTTATATTAGCCTTATACAAAGAAAAAGGTCCAGACTTTATTGATGAGTTAAACGGTATTTTCGCTTTTGCTTTATATGATGTAGAGAAAGATGTTTATTTGATTGCACGTGATCATATGGGGATAATACCTTTGTATATGGGGTGGGATCAAAACGGAACATTTTATGTCGCTTCAGAGCTAAAAGCACTAGAGGGTATCTGTACCAAAATAGAGTTGTTTTTGCCAGGTCATTATTTACTTAGTAACGAAGGTGAGTTGAAAAAATGGTATGTTAGAGATTGGTCAGAGTATGAAACGGTGAAAGAAAATCAAACAAGTATCGATGAGGTTAGGGACGCTCTTGAAGCTGCAGTACATAGGCAATTAATGTCTGATGTTCCTTATGGAGTTTTATTATCAGGTGGGTTAGATTCCTCGGTAACTTCTGCAATTGCTAAAAAATATGCCGACAAAAGAATAGAATCTGATGATACCGATGCTGCATGGTGGCCACAACTACATTCATTTTCTGTTGGATTAGAAGGGTCTCCGGATTTGGCTGCTGCACAAAAAGTAGCAGATCATATAGGAACTGTTCATCATGAGATTAAATTTACCATCCAGGAAGGTTTGGATGCTATAAAAGATGTGATTTATAACCTTGAGACCTATGATATTACTACGATTAGGGCATCTACACCTATGTATTTAATGGCAAGAGTTATCAAGTCAATGGGAGTAAAAATGGTATTGTCTGGCGAAGGAGCAGACGAAATTTTTGGAGGATATCTATACTTTCATAAAGCTCCAAATGCACAAGAGTTTCACGATGAAACTGTTCGGAAATTAGGCAAGTTACATATGTATGATTGCTTACGAGCAAATAAATCTTTGGCTGCATGGGGGATCGAAGGTCGAGTGCCATTTTTGGATAAAGAATTTATGGATGTAGCCATGCGTATTAACCCGCAAGATAAAATGATTAACGGAGAAAGAATGGAGAAATGGGTTATTCGTAAAGCTTTCGAATCTTACTTGCCAGAGAGCGTGGTCTGGAGACAAAAAGAGCAATTTTCTGATGGCGTGGGGTATAGCTGGATCGATACGCTTAAAGAAGTTGTTGAAAGAGAAATCTCTGACGAACAGATGACAAATGCCCGCTTTAGATTTCCTATACAAACTCCTCAAAATAAAGAAGAGTTCTATTATCGTTCGATATTTGAAGGTCATTTTCCTAGTGATGCGGCTGCTTTAAGTGTGCCTCAAGAACCTTCGGTGGCTTGTAGTACAAAAATTGCCCTAGAATGGGATGAAGCATTTAAAAACATGAATGATCCAAGTGGTAGAGCAGTGGCTAATGTTCATGAAGAAGCATATTAACCATTATTAAAAGTATCAGTTTACTTTTTATTAGCTGAAAGTTGAGTTTAATTGAGACTTAAAAACCCTGAGAAAAATTCTCAGGGTTTTTGTATATAAATTAAAAGCTTATAGGTTAGTTTCCACATCGTCCCAGGTTATTCCACCTTAAATTACCCTGAAGCTCATAAAGAGAACCTCTGTAGGTCACCTTATCTCCTGCTCGATAAGATTGTCCACTTTTCCAAGGGTTTACGCCGTCGCAAATATCGACATTTGTTTCACCCGGATATGCCTTATTCGTTCCGGCAATGTCAAGTGGAGAGATTGTTTTTTGTGCCCCTCTGTAAACATCACCATTTAGCAAAGTAATAGTTGGTTTTCTATTTTTAGAAAATCCGTATGCATGGTACATCATTATTGATTTGATATCAAATTGATCAGTTAGTAATTTTGCACTTCTACTTTTTCTAAAATTACCTTCTTTACCACTTTTGATATTTTGCCACTGAATTTTAACGTAGTTATCTCTATCAGATCTTGTTTGTTCGTGAACAAATCCAAGAGTATGTCCTATCTCATGTGCGATAAGACTTGTAGAAGCTTTATACCCTAAACGAATTACTCCTCTGGTACCACGCACACCAAAAGAAGCACTTCCACAACCCGAACACACCGATGTAGATTCGTAAATTGTTACGTAGTAGGATTCATTAGTGTGTTTTTTGAACTTAATATTGGTTTTACTGGACCATCTATTAAAAGCTTCGGTTAGTTTAGCACGTAAATTACTGTTTAAGTTTCCTAGCTTATAAATGACTGTATTGTTTGGCCATTTTCTAACAGAGCCATACAGGGCTAATTTTTGATCAGAGTCAAGAGAAGGGGCTCTTTTAGGATCAAAGTGTGGAGGTTCGTCTGATAACATTTCTTCAGTAAGGATAATATCAGAATTATACAAAAACTCTCCATTACCAATATCTTCGACAGTTACCAAATCTCCTTGAAAATATTTTTCTAGTAATTTGCCACTAGATAAATCTTCAGAAGTAATAACCTCATTAACGATGTCTTGTTCACAAGAAGAAAGTGATAGTACGGCAGTTATTGCCAGTATTTTCAATTTACTAAGTTTTTTAAATTTTTTCATAATCATGATTTAAGAATTGATTTAGATGTGTTACGATTGTAAAACGATATCGTTAAAAAATTATTACACAACATCAGTAATACACAAAATCTTCCTCATTTTTTCATTTGCTCTTTTTCGACTTAGGATCTGTGCTTATATAAGTATTTTACCCGCTACCAAAAAATATATAAATAGTTTATTATGATCACTTTAAAAAGACGAAAAAAGCTGTCCCAACCGGGACAGCTTTTGTATTCTAAATATAATTTGTTAGCTCAGTACGGCATTTTAGTTCCCACACCGTCCAAGGTTAGACCATCTTCTGTTACTTTGTAATTCATAAAGGAACCCTTGATAAGTAACTTGATCTCCAACAGAATAACTTCCATTTCTACGCCATTCTGAAATTCCTTCACAAATATCTTCAATTACCGGGGTGTCACATTCAAGAATACGATTCCACCCAGAAAAATCTCTTTCATATAAGAATCCTTGATAGGTAACTCTATCGCCAACATTATATTGCTGTCCTGAAACCCACTCATCTACACCATCGCAGGTATCACCACCACCAGTATCGCTTGGATACAGTTGGTTAGTCCCGGCAATATCACCAGCAGACAATCTACTTCTAAAAGGAATACGACTGCCATCTTTTTCTAGCATTACAGGCTGACCATTTTTGCTAAACGTAAAACTACTGTAAATCATGATAGATTCTACATCAAATCTTCCTGGATTTACTGAGTTGTTATCTACTCTAAATTGGCTAATAGCACCATCTTGAATGTTTTCTGGGAAAATATTGACAAATTGATCTCGGTCACTTCTGTTTTGTTCGTGTAAATAGCCTAGAGTATGTCCTATTTCGTGAGTCATTACTCCAACGCCGGTTCTCACTCCCATGTTAATTGTACCTCGAGAACCCTGCACTCCTAAGCTAGCAGAAGCACAATTACAATTGCGGCCGCTATTACGAATAGTTACATAAGAACTTTCATTAGTTCTTTCTTTAAAACGTATATTGGTTTTGTTAATCCATTCATCCATTGCATCAAAAGTGACCTCACGTTGTCTGCTGGATAAGCTATTATCCAAAACATATACAATGGTGTTGTTACTCCATTTTCGTACTCTGGAAGCCAGGCCCAGTTTTGCATCTATACCTTGGTTTGGTGCGGCTAATGCATCAAACTGAATCTTTTCGTCTGATAATTGAGCTTCATCAAATAGAATGTCTCCCCATTTAAGTGTTCCGTTTCCCAAATCTTCAACTTCTATAAGTTCTCCTCGAAAATATTTTTCTATCAGTTGAGTTGTCTCACCAGTTTGATCCGAAATTTCATCAAGGTTTTCAGTAGTACAAGAGGTAAAGAAAATCCCTAAACTTAATGTTGTAGCTTTTACTAAATTAATTAGATTTTGTGTTTTCATGTTAAAGTTTAAATTATGAGTTTGTTTGTGTTTTGTCACGGGTTGATAACTAACCAAGCTCAACCGTTATTACAATTTTATAAGTTAAAAATATTTTAAAAAGTGTTAACTAATCTTAAGGCTTGAGTATTCGTAAACACTGAGTTAGTAAGCGTATTGATTTGTTATAAAGTCAAGGGCTATAGATGATATTTTTTAAAACTTGAAGTGTGAATAATTCCTGCTTTCAGAAATATTAAAATTTTTATAAAATCCGTTTAAGGTACTTTTTATCGTTTTTAAGAACGTTTTTCTTTTTTCTGGTATTAATCTTAATTAATTGTTGATAACTCTTTAAATCATCTTTGATAAAACCTTTTTATCTTTTACTGTTTTTTTATCTTTGTTCGTTAACCAAAATTATCATAAAATAAAGCTGGTTTATGAGCGAAGAAAAAAAGAAAGATAAGTATTCTGCCGATAGTATTCAGGCACTGGAAGGAATGGAACATGTACGCATGCGTCCATCGATGTATATTGGAGATGTAGGAACTAGAGGTTTACACCATTTGGTATATGAGGTAGTAGATAACTCTATAGATGAAGCACTTGCAGGACATTGCGATACCATAAATGTAACTATAAACGAAGATAACTCTATCACAACCAAAGATAACGGTCGTGGTATCCCTGTAGAGATTCATAAAAAAGAAGGAGTTTCCGCTTTAGAAGTGGTTATGACCAAGATTGGTGCAGGAGGGAAGTTTGATAAAGATTCTTATAAGGTTTCTGGAGGTTTGCATGGGGTAGGAGTATCTTGTGTAAATGCGCTTTCAGACCATCTTCATGCCTATGTTTATAGAGAAGGCAAAGTATGGGAACAAGAATATGAGAAAGGGAAACCATTATATCCGGTAAAGTCGACTGGTGATACAGATTTTAGAGGTACTATGGTTACTTTTAAACCTGATCCGACTATTTTTCAGCAAACTTTAGAATACAATTACGATACCCTGGCAAGTCGTATGCGTGAGTTGGCCTATCTTAATAAAGGTATTACCATTACGCTTACCGATAAACGTCATAAAGATGATGAGGGTGAATACGTCTCAGAGATCTTTCATTCTGATGAAGGTTTAAAAGAATTTGTTAGATTTTTAGATGCTAGTCGAAACCCTATCATTGGGAATGTGATTGCGATGGAAGGGGAGAAGAACGATATCCCCGTAGAAGTAGCAATGATTTATAACGATTCTTATGCAGAAAACTTACATTCTTATGTTAATAACATCAATACCCACGAAGGAGGAACGCATTTATCGGGTTTCAGAAGAGGATTAACATCAACGCTGAAGAAATATGCTGATGCCTCAGGAATGTTGGATAAACTGAAATTCGAGATTGCAGGGGATGATTTTAGAGAGGGCTTGACCGCAATTATTTCTGTAAAAGTACAAGAACCTCAGTTTGAAGGGCAAACCAAAACTAAGTTAGGGAATAGAGAAGTTACCTCGGCTGTTTCTCAAGCAGTTTCTGAAATGCTAGAGAATTACCTTGAAGAAAATCCAAGCGATGCAAAGATAATAGTCGAAAAAGTTATTCTTGCTGCTCAAGCGCGTCACGCTGCAAAGAAAGCGCGTGAAATGGTACAGCGTAAATCGGTAATGAGTATTGGAGGTCTTCCTGGAAAGCTTTCAGACTGTTCTGAGCAGGATCCTGCATTATGCGAAGTGTATCTTGTAGAGGGTGATTCTGCAGGAGGAACGGCTAAACAAGGTCGTGACCGTATGTTTCAGGCAATTCTTCCACTACGTGGAAAAATTCTGAATGTCGAAAAAGCCATGCACCATAAGGTTTTTGAAAACGAAGAAATAAAAAACATTTTTACTGCACTAGGAGTTACCATAGGTACAGAAGAAGATAGTAAAGCCTTAAATCTTTCCAAGCTTCGATATCATAAAGTAATAATTATGTGTGATGCCGATGTAGATGGTAGTCACATTTCGACATTGATCTTAACTTTCTTCTTCCGTTATATGAAAGAATTAATTGAAGCAGGACATATTTATATTGCTGCACCACCATTGTACTTGGTTAAAAAAGGTGCAAAGAAACAATATGCGTGGAATGATGATCAACGGGATCAAATCGTTAAAGAATTTGGGGAAAACTCCAAAATCCAACGATATAAGGGTCTTGGAGAGATGAATGCTGAACAACTTTGGGATACGACCATGAATCCAGAATTTAGAACACTTCGACAAGTTAGTATTGATAACCTTACCGAGGCCGATCGAATATTCTCTATGCTTATGGGAGACGAAGTACCACCGCGTAGAGAGTTTATAGAAAAGAATGCTGTTTATGCTAATATTGATGCGTAAGATCTATTTAATAGATTAATTAAATCTTAAGAATTTATCAAGAATCTATCATAATTATGGTAGGTTCTTTTTTTTGCATAAATTAGCAAATTCTTAACAGAACACTAACTAGATTAGAAATCCAATTTGTATGTATAAGTATACTGTATATTTTCAAGTGTGTCCAAATAAGATAAATATAAACGGTATGCTGGATTTTCTTTTCTGTCAAATTCTGAATTTAAAACCCTAAACAATTAAATTTTATAAAATGAAATTAAATCTATCTAAACTTTCATTGCTGGTTCTTTTGGTAACCTGTAATGCTATTTTTGCTCAGCGAAGTGCTGATAAGCAAATAAACTTTGATGGAAAAATCGAAGAATTGTTTTTCCATGAATTTTCTGCGGTTCCTATTGTGCTTACAGATAAAACTGTAGCGGGAGTCGATGCTGAGAAAGGAACAAAAATATGGGAAGTAACAGGTGATCGCATTTCTCTTTTAGGAGGTGCTATTCAAGCAGATCAGGACAATTACAGAATGGTTCCGTTTTCACCTTACATTATTGTTGCTAACCTATTAATTGATACGCGAGACGGTAAAGTATTATTGGATAAAGAAAAAGAAGGATATAAGAAGATCAAGTCTTTTCAGGTAATTCCTGAGTTAGAGTCGTTCATTTTTCAGTGTACCACAGAAGATAAAACAAAGAATAAGGCCTTTCTCGTTTCTTTAAAGTCAAATGAAACTAAATGGAATGCCGAATTAACACTTAAAAAGAAAGGTGACCTTGATAATCTTGTTGTAGATAAGAATAATAATATCGCATTTAGCTTGGGGTCTAACTTATTTATCCTTAATAGTGATAACGGAACGGTGATCCTTAACGAAGAAGAGAAAATAGGTAAATTATTCCTCAATCCTTCCAAAGATATAGTGTATGCTGTAGAAGCTGCAGGAGGGGGTCTTGGATCAATGATGGGGGCTGCAATGACAATGAATTTGAATAAATTGGCAGCATTAGGAGATAAAATTTATGCTTTTAACGCCGCAGATGGAAGCAAAGCATGGAAAAAACCTATTAAGTTAGATGAAGGTTTTATGTTTGAGCAAGAAGTAGATGGAAAACTATTTATCAAGCATGAAAAAGCAGGTAGCGTGTATGATTATGCTACAGGTGAAAAAATTTGGAAGAAAGATTTTGAGAAAAGAAGGATTAACGAAGTAGAGAAAGTAGATGAAGGGTATATGGTATACTACGGTGCTAGAAAAATCTTATTAGACGACACTGGAAAAAAAATCTGGAAAAAACCACAATTCAACGGTAACGATTTCTTAGCCGAAGTAGGAGAAGATGACACCTATGATGAATTTAGATATAGTAAAGGAAGTATCATTGCTACACCATACAGAATAGCATACTACGAAGATGGTCTAAAGAAGGCAGTATGGAAATTTAGTGTTGATGAAGAAACAAGAATCGCTTATGACGAGAAGGAAAAGAATTTGATTGTATTAGATGGTAAGAGATTGTATTTATTAAACCCAGATAAAGGATGGGGTGAAGATAATAGTCAAAAACTTGAGCTTAAGAAGCATAAGGATTTCAATAGACTAGAAGTACGAGGAGATAATTATTTCTTAAGCAGTCCCTGGGAGTTCGCCATCGTAGCAAAAGATGGTACAGTTAAAAAAACCAAATATTATCCACAACCAGGAGAAACAGGGCGTAAATTACTTAACGCATTATCTGTAGTTGGTAGTGTTGCAGGTGCAGCATATCAAACTGCAGGGGTATATAATATGGGTATGGGAGCAACATCTGGAGCTGCTGAAACATTTACAGGAGTGAGACCCCCAGGTACAGGAGGTTTCAAGCAAGCAGATAAAGGAGCGGTACAATACCAAGCAGGAGCCTACGGGCAAATGGCCTCAGAAGCGCTGTATAATCCAAATCGTTATGATGGTTCTGCAAATACTAGAGATTATTCTTTCTTCTTTACCAAAGATGATGCAGAAACAAAATACTTGGTTCAGGTTGCCAAGGATGCAGGTGAAGAAAAGGATAAATTTACTTTTGAGGATAATAAACCTCAATATCACGTAGATCAAGTAGAAAAAAGAGTTTTCTATAGCAAAGGAAAAACATTAAACATCTTTGATTATAAATAAATTATCAGAACTGTTTTAAGATGAAAAGGATGCTTTCTATAAAATAAGAGGCATCCTTTTTACTTTATCGCGCCTTTTATAAATACATATTTTTAGAAAATTTTATGAGATTTCTTGTGTTAAAGAATTTTGAAAATAACGTAATAAAAACTCTCTGGAATATTAACCATATATGCATGTGAGCGTTTTTTTTTATATTGCACTGCCCATTAAATCATGATCGAATGAAAAAATACACATTGCTATTGGCCTTATTTCTGACTCACTTCACCTTCTCACAAACTGATATTAATCAAATCCTTGAATTAGGAATAGAAAACGCACAACGATTTAGTGAAGATTATTTTGTGCCTGCAGGAGAGTCTTTGGTAAACAATATGTCTAATGGTTGGTATACCACCGCCAAAACAAAAAAGTTGTGGCATTTTGAAGTAGGGATTGTAGGTAACCTTTCTTTTGTTAGAGAGGACAAACAATCTTTTTTATTAAGAACCGCAGAATATACTAATGTGTCTTTCAGAGATGGCAGTCTTAGTCAATCTGTTGCTTCTTCCTTTGGATCAAATCCTGAAAATTTATCTGTTATTATTAATGAAGGACAAGCTTCAGAATTAGAAGTTATTCTACCTGATGGGATCGGTAGTTCAGCAGTTAATTCTTTACCAGGTGGCTTTATTCAAGGGTCGATGGGTTTAATAAAAAGTACAGAAATAAAACTAAGGTTTTTACCGAGGGTTAAAGCAGTTCAAGATGCAGAGATACAGTTATATGGAGTTGCTTTTCAACATGAATTTACCGATTGGATTTTTCCTTTAAAAAGATGGCCCATGAGAGTTTCTGCATTACTGGGATACACCAATGTAAAAGGATTTTATGATCTTGGTACGACAACGGGAGTTACCGGCTTTGGTCAGGAAGTACGCTTAAATTCAAACTCTTGGATACTCACTAGTATTGCTTCTACCAAATTTCCGGTTTTAAATTTTTATGGAGGACTTGGATACTATTTTGGTTCGAATGATGCTGATCTTTTAGGAACTTATCAAATCCAGAATGGTCCATTTGCTTCAGATATTGTAACTGATCCGATCAGTGTGAAAACCAAAACTAATGGAATAAAAGCTACCATTGGCGCAAGGGTGCAATATGGTGTTTTTAAGGCGAATCTGGATTATACATTGCAAAATTTCAGTAACCTTTCGTTAGGCCTCGCTTTTGGCTGGTAATTAACTTTTTATTTGCTTATTAATTCATTTAAGAATTCGTATTTTCGCAGGGCAAATAGATTTAATTACAATCAAAAAAATATACAATGAAAGTTACAGTAGTAGGGGCTGGTGCAGTAGGTGCAAGTTGTGCTGAATATATAGCCATAAAGAATTTTGCTTCAGAGGTAGTATTATTAGATATTAAAGAAGGTTATGCTGAAGGTAAAGCTATGGATCTTATGCAAACCGCTTCTTTAAATGGATTTGATTCTAAAATCACAGGAACTACAGGAGATTATTCTAAAACTGCAGGTAGCGATATTGCTGTAATTACTTCAGGAATTCCTCGTAAACCAGGAATGACTCGTGAAGAATTAATTGGCATTAACGCTGGAATTGTTAAAACAGTATCATCTAGTTTAATAGAACACTCACCAAATGCCATTATTATTGTAGTAAGTAACCCAATGGATACGATGACCTATTTGGTGCATAAAACTACAGATCTTCCTAAGAACAGAATCATAGGTATGGGAGGAGCTTTGGATAGTGCACGTTTCAAGTATAGATTGGCTGAAGCATTAGGAGCTCCAATTTCTGATGTAGACGGAATGGTAATTGGCGGGCATAGCGATAAAGGAATGGTACCTTTAATCAGATTAGCAACAAGAAATAGTGTTCCAGTTTCAGAATTTATTTCTGAGGATAGATTGGCACAAGTAGCAGCCGATACTAAGGTAGGTGGGGCTACACTTACTAAATTGTTAGGAACATCTGCGTGGTATGCTCCAGGAGCCGCAGTATCTGGTCTTGTGCAAGCAATTGCATGTGACCAAAAGAAAATTTTTCCGTGTTCTACTTTTTTAGAAGGCGAGTATGGATTAAACGACCTTTGTATAGGTACACCTGTGGTTTTAGGTAAAAATGGAATAGAAAAAGTTGTAGAAATAGAACTTAGCGATGCAGAAAAAGCAAAACTAGCAGAAAGTGCAGAAGGTGTTAAGAAAACTAATGGATTATTAGAATTATAATTTCCAATAGCAATCAAGTTACTATCAAAGCCACTTCATTGTGGCTTTTTTTAATCAAAAACCTATGTGTATAAAGAGATTCTTCAAATTTTTGTTTTTTGCCATCTTTGCTTTTACTATTTTATCTTGTAATTCTGGACCTGTGCCCGACAAGATTATTAGTGTACATATTGCATTTGACAAAAAACTACAATCAGAGAGCAAGATCAATAGTATCATAAAAACGTTGCGTAATAGAATCGATAAAGTTGCAGTTATTAATCGCCTAGAGCGCGTTGATGGAAAAAATCAAATTTACCTTGAAGCGGCGACTCATTATGATTCCAAACGTATTACAGATTTAATGGTTTGCCCTGGTAGACTTGATTTCTACGAAACTTATAGAATGGATAGTATGGTTGATTTTATGACCGAGCTTAATACAGTATCCAAAAATGGTAATGAGGAGCAAAATCCATTATTTGATTTATTTAAAAGTCAGGGGCATCAGAGAGGTTCAATACTATTCCATGTATCTGTAAACGATACTTCAAAAATCAATTCATTATTATCTTTAAGATCTGCTGATAGTGCTCTTCCTGAAGAAAGAAGATTTATCAAGTTTTTATGGGGAATAAAGGACAAGAATACAGAAAATTTACCGCTATATGCCTTAAAACTAAACAGGCGAGCCAAACCTGCTTTAAACGGAAATGTCGTTATGCAATCTACTATGGGTTTGGATCAATTTGGAAAAGCTGTGATAATTATTCAAATGAATGAAGAGGGAACACGGTTATGGGAGGATCTGACAAGAAAGGTATATCAGGAAAGGTCTCAAATTGCAATGGTGATCGATGATGAGGTTTATAGTGCTCCAGGTGTTTCGTCGGGTCCGATTACTGAGGGAGCTTCAGAAATTTCTGGGGATTTTACAGTCGACGAAGCTCAAGATTTGGCAAATATTCTAAACACTGGCGTTATTCCAAAAATAAGTGTATTAGATATTCATGTAGAGAAATTAAAATAATGATGTCTTCAATTAGGACCATTTGATGCCTATTGAAATTATAATTCTTACAACTTGTTTTCAAAAGTATAGACTAAAGTCAAAAGTAAGTGTATATGCTTAAAGACAAATGTATTGAAGGCTTCTAAGCTGTGCTTTTTTAAAATGGTTTGTAACCTTAAAAAGATTCTACAGATATTTATCTATAGACCTTAGAAATGCAGTTTTTATTTTTTTATATTTGCCGGATGAAGAAAAAATGGTACTTCAGAACTTTAATCACTCTACTGGCAATACTTGTTGTTACTCAGCAACAAACTGTGATACCTAATCAAGAAATTGTGTTAGAGTTTGTGAATATTGAGATTACCTCTCCAGAAGCTCAAAGCGCAATAACAATTGTAAAGAAACAATTGCAATCTATTGGTGCCAAGCACACCAGGATATCAAAGGAATTAGAAGATGGTACCCTTAGAATTACATATTACAGTGATGAAGATGTAGAATGCATAAAAAGAATACTTTCAATAGCTCAAAATGTAGAGCTTGACCATGGTTTTTATGACCAAAATGAAGAAAACAACCAATTTCCTTTACATAAAAACACAAAAGACTATAACCTCGATGTTCATGAAATCCAAAAAAGCACGGATTTTGGGTGTGACTTTAATGGTAAATATGTTGTAGAAGTAAAACAAGAACAGGACAGTGATTTTGGAGCTAACTTGTATAGTTTTATTACTGCAATTGAGGCTAATACTATTGATGAGCTTGTAAAAGTTGCCCAAAAAGTAAATACTAGTATTGCAATTACAATACATGGAACTTCACATAATATTCCAGAAGTAAGAGCCGGGCCAATTGCTTAATTGGGAATTCACAGCTTTTAAGAAATTCCTAAAAACCAGTTTAACTTTTAAATATAGCTTAATCAATCATGTGATAAAGCTTAATTACATAGGATTAAATAATTCAAAATAATTTTCAAATCTTGGATGAGTTTTATAATTACTCATTTTTAATAGAGGTTTGACCAAAATAATAAATAATGCAAAATAAAGGACTTGTTAGGATATTTGCGATTTTATTTGGGTTGGTATGTGTATACCAATTATCATATACGTACTTAACCTACACAAAAGAGAAAGAGGCCGAAACTTATGCCCAACAAAAGTATTCAGAAACCGTAGAGAACTATTCAAAATTAAGAGAAACTGCAAAACGTGATTATTTGGATTCTATTGGTAAAGAAGAAATTTTTGCCGGTATTACTTATAATTATGCAAAAAATAAAGAGCTTAACAAAGGACTTGACCTTAAAGGAGGGATCAATGTAATTCTTCAAATCTCGGTTAAGGATATCTTAAAGGGTTTAGCTAATAAATCCAAAGATCCATCATTCAATCAAGCATTGTTGGCTACAGATGAGATTCAGAAGAATAGTCAAAATAATTATATAGAGGATTTCTTTATAGAATTTGAAAAGATTCCTGATGCAAAATTGGCTTCGCCAGATATTTTTGCAAATAAGAACCTTAGTGATGATATCATTTATGATATGACTAATGAGCAGGTGAAACCTGTTTTGAGAAGAAAAATAGACGAGTCTGTGACCTCTGCATTTGAAGTATTGCGTAAACGGATTGATAAATTTGGAGTTACACAACCTAATATTCAACGTTTAGGAGAATCCGGACGTATCTTGGTAGAATTACCAGGGGCAAAGGATGTAGATAGAGTTAAGAAATTATTGCAAAGTACTGCGCAACTTGAATTTTGGGATGTAGAGACTTCTCAAGAATTGGGCAATTTTATCAATGCAGCTAATTTGTTACTTAAACAAGAGCTTGATTCTAAAAATGAACAAAATAAAGAGCAGGTAGAAGAAACAATCGAAAAAGTAGTAGATTCTGCCCAGGTTGATACCACTAAATCTTCTGCAGATGAGGCAATCGAGAATTTATTAGAAGATGCTGAAGATTCTACTGAAATAGAAGCAGAGGTAAATCCAGTAAATGATCTGATAAGTTTCCCTCTTGTTCCAGGAGCATTGTTTTCTGCAAATGTAAAGGATACGGCACAGTTGGGAACATTTTTTAGGAGATCAGATATTAGAGCATTGCTTCCACAAAACCTTAGATACACTAAGTTTGCTTGGAGTAAAGGGAAAAAAGATGCCGAGATCATTGATTTTTATGCACTTAAAGGAAATAGAGATAATGAACCTGAATTAAGTGGAGGAGTTATTACTGATGCTTCTCAGACTTATGATCAAACTAATAATGTTGTGGTTTCTATGCAAATGGATGGTAAAGGAGCCAAGAAATGGGAAGAAATGACCGAGCGTGCTTTTAATCAAAGAAGCCAAATAGCTATCGTCTTAGATAATATCGTATACTCTGCGCCAGGAGTTTCTAAAGGAAAAATAAGCGGAGGTAGAAGTGAGATTTCTGGTGACTTTTCTGTAGAAGAAGGACAAGATTTAGCGAATGTACTGAGAGCAGGTAAATTACCAGCTTCTGCCGATATCATTCAAAGTGAAGTGGTAGGGCCATCACTTGGTCAAGAAGCTATCGATAGTGGTGTGATGTCTTTCGCGATTGCTTTAGTATTAATTTTGATATGGATGATATTTTATTATGGAAAAGCAGGTGCTTTTGCAGATGTAGCACTTGTAGTAAATATCTTATTCATTTTTGGAGTATTAGCTGGATTAAAAGCAGTATTAACACTTCCCGGTATCGCAGGTATTGTATTAACTATCGGTATGTCTGTAGATGCAAACGTGTTAATATTTGAAAGAATTCGAGAAGAACTTGCCAAAGGTAAATCTCAGGTAGACGCAATTAAAGATGGTTTTAATAATGCATTATCATCTATCCTTGATGCAAATATTACTACCGGGCTTACTGGACTTATATTATTAGTTATTGGTACAGGACCGGTTAAAGGTTTTGCAACTACCTTGTTAATAGGTATTCTAACTTCGTTATTTACGGCAATTTTTGTTACCCGATTGTTTATCGATGGGTATGGTAAAAATGGAAAAGAACTTCCATTCTCAACGGGAGCAACCAAAAACCTATTCAAAAATGTCAATATTAACTTCCTTAAGAAGCGTAAGATAGCTTATGTTATTTCAGGAATTATTATCATTTTGGGTGTTGGATCTTTGTTTACAAATAATCTGGATTATGGAGTAGATTTTGTTGGAGGAAGAACGTATACGGTGAGATTTGCAAAGGATGTTGTACCTACGACTGTGGAAAAAGATCTTATTGCTGTTTTTGAAAGTGCACAAGCCAAGACTCTTGGAGCAAACAATCAGTTAAAAATTACTACTAAATATAAGGTTAATGAAACCGGAGAAGAGGTTGATAGGGAGATCTCTAATAAGTTGTTTGAGGCTTTAAAACCTTATTTAACAGAAGGGTTAACCTATGATGAGTTTGCAAATGGAGATGATAACAAACAAGTGGGTATCATGTCTTCTATGAAAGTTGGGCCTACTATTGCAGATGATATTCAGCAAGCTGCCTTTTGGTCTGTTTTAGCTTCGTTGATAGTAGTATTCTTGTATATTTTACTGCGATTTAGAAGATGGCAGTTTAGTTTAGGTGCGGTTGCCGCAGTATTCCATGATGTATTGGTAGTACTTGGTGTGTTCTCACTTACCTGGAAATTTATGCCTTTCAATATGGAAATTGACCAGGCATTTATAGCTGCAATACTTACTGTAATCGGTTACTCGCTGAATGATACAGTGGTAGTGTTTGATAGAATCAGGGAATTCTTTAAAGAACATACCACATGGCCATTAGATAAAAATGTAAATGGAGCACTAAATAGTACCTTAAGTCGTACGTTAAATACATCGTTAACTACCTTATTGGTGCTTGTAGCGATATTTATTTTTGCAGTGCCACTTAGAGGGTTTATGTTCTCGTTAATTATAGGAGTGTTAATAGGTACCTATTCATCATTATTTATTGCGACACCGATAATGCACGATACAATAAAAAAAGTTGGTTTAAAGACTAAAGAAAAAGATAGTGAAGAAAAGAACTAGTCATCTTTTTGAGCTTGATTAATAAAAAATCCGTTGCAAATCGCAACGGATTTTTTATTGAGATACTGAAGTGTTTTTTGATTAATTGAAGTGTTTTTTGCATTTCATAGCAGCGCTACGAAGTAAGAAGAAGATGAAAATTGAGTAAAAAAGGACATTTTTATAGCGAATTGAAAAAAGCTTAAACGGGTTAAACCACTTCACTTTTTCGGCAAGGTAAAGAATAAGATTTTGGAGTTTTAAGCATGAAACTTTTATAAACAATCTTAGATCTTGATCAGACAAATTGTTGCTTATACTCTGATGGTGTTTGCCCAACCAGTTGTTTAAAGACGCGGTTAAATGATGTTTTGCTATTAAATCCAGCTTCATAAGCTATGGCCAAAATTTTATAGTTTTCATACTCTGGTTTTTTCATCATTTTTTTTGCTTCATTAATACGGTAAAGATTTATAAAATTGTTAAAATTCTTTTTTAAGGAAACATTTAGAACTTCAGAAAATTGATGTACGCTCATTGAAAGATTTTGGGCAATATCTGATTGCTTAATATCCATATCAAGAAAAGGTTTTTCTGTTTCCATATAGTCCAGAATTCTTTTTAGATAGAATTCTCGATCATCTTCGGTTAATGAGGGTTTTTGGTAGGCAATAGAGTTGTTTTCTTTTGAATTTGTTGAAGAAGTATTTTGTTTTGCGAGTTTATAAATTTTTGTTTTGAGCGCTTCATTTTCATTTTTCAGAAGTATTCTATCTTCTTTAAGCCTAATTGCTTCTTCTTTGGTTAATTTATTTTTTTTAATGTAGAAAAATAAAAAACCAGATAAAATCAAAATACATACTAGACCAGTAAATATGTAGTATCTTTTCTCGCTATTTGTATTCTCTAGCCTTCTTTCGACTTCGATCCTTTGTGTTTTGGATAATGATTGTAAGTATAATTCTTTATAATGAATATATCCTTTACGTTGCATATTGGCCTTTTCGAAATCCTTTTTTTTATCATATGCCCGAGCAAGCTTTTTGTGAGTGTTCATTTGTATCTTTCGATATTCGTTTGTAAACGCTATGCCCTGGGCCATTTGTAGTGGTAAAATTCCTTCATCATACCTTTCCAATTCTAGCAACGCTACTCCTTTAAGATAAAAACTTAATGCTCTTCTTTCTGAGGATTGTTCATCATCAGGCAGGCTCAATGCTTTTTCACTACATTCAAGTGAGGTGTCATATTTTTTCAAATCAAGATAATTACTGGCCATATTATTTAAGGCAGCTATGATCATATCATTTCGTTTTAGTTGTTCACCAATTTGTTTTGCTTTTTTGTTGTAATCTAATGCTTTTTTATATTCCTTCTTTAAGGTAGCAGCATCTGCCAGTCCTATTAAACATGCCATTTTATAAACATCAGGACCCTTGTGGTTTTCTATATATTTCAAGGCATTGTTAAAGTTAATAATAGCCTCATCGGGATTAAATATCTCATTGTAAATATTGCCGCTATTAATCAAAATAACGGTTTGCTTTTTATAGCTGTCGGGGATAGCTTTAGATTTGTCCAGAGCCTTTAGATAATGAGATAAGGCTTTGTCATATGCTGCTATTTTCTTGTAGTATACTCCTTGTCTAATAATAGCATCGATTTCTAATTCTTTGAGGTCGTTTTTTTGAGCAATATCCAAAATTGAATCGGTATATAGCTTAAACGTTTCATAATCTCGTGTGTTGAAATCCTTTTGCTGATGTTGCGTAAGTCTTTCAATATCTCGTTCTGCTGTAGTTTTGGTATCCTGTATTCCTTTTTGAGCATGCATTGTTATTGTGCAAACAATTAGAACTACTATTTTGGTGATGGTTTTATGCATGAGATAAAGCAGTTAGTCTAAATGATTCTCCGATGGCTCTGCCTCGGGAATAGTCGGTTTCAAGAAGTTTTTTATTTACCTATAATTTCACAATGGAGATAGAATCACCAGATCTTAAATTCCATTTTTCTGATAAACCTGCGTTTACTTCCAACACATATTGGGCAGGACCTTCAGAAGGTAGTGATGACTCATTAAGGGGTTGTGCATTTTTTTGGATGCTAACCACTTTATTTTTAGAATTGATAAAAATAATATCCAATGGAAACTCTGTATTCTTCATATAAAAAGATCGAGGAGCTTCGTTAGGAAAAGTAAATAGCATTCCCTGGTTATTCTGCATAGACTTTCTATACATTAACCCGGTTTGGATTTGATATTCATCATCGGCAATCTCAATATCCAACTTTTGGATAACCATGGGAATAGAATCCTGAAGGTCAAATAAAGAAAGCTCTCCTTCTTTGGTAAATGTAATTTCTTTGGTGAGGATCTGTTCGTTCTTAGTTTCGGTTTTACAGGAAAACAAACCGATGGCTACCATTGCTATTAAGGGTAAATAACTGTTTTTTTTCATCAAATTGGTTTTAAAGACTAAATGTAGATAAAAAAGTCACACCTCAAAAATGTAAAGCGTGACTTTTCTATTTTTATACCAAGCTTAATCCAAATAATTCCAGGATAGCGATGCTTCGGAGATAATTGGTTTCAAGAAATTTTTTATTCGTTTTTCCAATCGATTTTCCGAGATATCATCATGATAGTACCTAAGATTATAAATAATCCAATGCTTCCTACAAGCAACGCATAATTTTCTAACTGGATAATAACAAAGATAAAGGTGTAAAGGGCAGTAAGAGATGCAGCAACAAACCCCATAAACCGAAAACTTTTCAGAATCGCTTTTGAATATATTGAAATTAGCAATACAACTGCAATACCAGCAATAATGTAAGCATGCAAAAAGCTTGAGTGCTCAGATATAGAAATGAGTAATGTATAAAACATGGTGAGTGCTAATCCTATCATCAAATATTGAAAGGGATGAATATGAATCTTGCTAATCGTCTGTATTAAGAAAAACACTAGAAAAGTAAGTGCAATAACCAGATAACCATATTTACTGGCGCGTTCACTTTTTTGATATTCATCTACGGGGATTAATAATTTTACTCCAAAGGCAGAAGAATCAATCTCAGGAAGTTGACCAAAGAATTCTTGTTCAAACTCTCTGTTAATCTGTAATACTTTCCAATTGGCTTTAAAACCATCCTTACTAATTACTTTAGTTTTGGTATCGGGTAGATAATTACCGTTAAAACTTGGCGATGCCCAATTAGAAGTCATAGATACATTGGTTTCTCTACCCACAGGGATAAATCGTAGTTGTTCACTTCCATTGATAATAAGGTCCATGCTAAAATCAATTGGGTTTTCCTTGGGTAACGAATTGTTTTTTAAAAATTCGGTTTCCAACGTATTGGTATATGAATTTTGAGCATAGCGAGATTGTAACCCATAACTATCTTTTCCGATTTTTAATTCTAGATTACTTCGTATTCCTTTTAAGTTTGTAGAATTGATAAGGATAGTGGCTTTGTTCCATAAAATATCTTCATTTGCAATATCCTTTATTTCAAAATTAGGAGTAACAAATGAACCATTTATTTGCATACTGGCAGTATACACAACCGATTCATAAATACTTCTTCCCAAGGTTTCAGATTCTACATTGGTTTTGAACTCCAAAGTGTTTGGGAAAAAGAACGCATGATTTATGGTTATGAGATCTTCTTCAAAATAAGATTTAGTTTTGTCATCCCAGCTTTTTTTTAAAGAATGTATTTGATAAGGGATCTTCAATACGGGACCATAAAGAAGCACTTCATTTCCCCATTTCTGATTAATTTCTTTAACCACAGCTTCTTGTCGAAAAGCACGTTCGCGTATCAGGTTTTTGATATAGGATAATGGAATAAGTAATGTTAGTATTAGTATGCCAACCATTAACATGCGCACAGTTATTGAGGTTTTGAGCCATTGCCCGAACGATTTTTTTTGTTTTTGGGTTTCCATATATTTAAAATTTTATAGTATTTATATTATTGTTTCTCTTGGTAATATTGAATTAATTGATAGGTGATGATTAAAAAACCGCCAAAACCAATGGTAAATGCCCAGGTGTTGACATGTTCAATAGGAAATAGCACTCTTTTACCTACATCAGATACTATTGCGATAGGATTCTGGATAATATCCCAGCTGTTCCAACGTAAAACTCTACCCAAATAAATCCCGAACCCACAAAGAAGTAGGATTACATACGTAATGATATTGATGGTTTGCCTTGATAGCTGATCTTGTAATGATTTTTGCATCATTTGCAAAGAGGCAAATCCTATGATCATTCCGTTAACTGCAAAAGATAGGATGAGTAAAACATCAAACCAAACCGATTGTAATGTGCTTAATCTTATGTGTTGCAGATCGGTTAAAATATAAGGTGAGTTCGGTAAAAAAGCGAGCCAGATAATAAAACCTAGCCAAAAGACAAAGCGATTATTTTTACAGAGGGTTAAGAGGATAGTAATCGCATATGGTATACAGGCCAGGAAGAGGTTCCAGACTAGAAATATGTAAAAAACAGAATCGGTTTTCATGATTCGAATTACTAATAATAAAAGACTAAAACAAGCCGAGACTGTAAATCCTTTGATAAAAGGCATTTGTTCATATATTCTATTCATGTTGCTTATGTTTTAAAAATGAGTATTTGTAACGATCACTATATATCCCATAGTGATCGGGATGTTAAGTAGAAAAAGCAGTATGGTCGCCAGGTTTTCTCTATAATATTGATGATTAATTATTGAATTGATAATAAGTCCTATAAGAACCATTGCATTTAAGACAAAGGCGATAACGACATAGAATAATCCAATGTCTGCAAGAATAGCAGATTTAGAAATCATGAAGAGCAGTAATAGTATAGTGCCTAAAAGAAAGCTTATGGTCGATACCATTAATGCTTTTTTATTTACGGGTTGAAAAATTCTCATAATGATGTGATTAAAAATGTGTTTTGTATTTTCTGCAAGGGTTGATGCAAAAGTTTCTTGTAATCGAGTTGATAAAAAGGATATGATGCTTTTCCTTTTTTGTATGCTTTTCTGAAGAATTTGATTTTGTCGGGAAAAAGAAAAGTGCCTAAAAGTATCACAGCGATTAGATACATACTTCGTTTGCCATTTCCCAAAAGGTAATATTGCATGGCAATCTCTTCGGGAACTGTAATACCTATATCTGTAAGTACATGAATAACATCATGATCTTCAAGCTTAGGTTGTGGATTGAAGTCATATTTCAATAAAAAGCAACCCAAATGGAATCCTAAACTTTCTTTAGGGTATACGATTAGTTTCTTGACAGGAATGTCCCATGCCTGATTTTTTTTGAACCATTTTTGGTAAGGTTTCTTACTCCATTCATAAATAGTTTCTAAAATAAATGCTCTCATTTCATAGTTTTAAAAGTACTTTGAAAATCAAAGTAAAATAATAAAAAAATATAGCTACTGTTTCAAAAGTTTTTCAATAGCCTCTACATGTTTCTTAAAGGCTTCTCTGCCTTTTTTGGTTGCACTATATCTTGTGTTTGGTTTTCGTCCGATAAATGATTTTTCAACCAAGATGTATTCTTCTTTTTCCAAAGCTTTGGTATGGCTGGCCAGATTGCCATCGGTAGCACCAAGTAATTCTTTCAGCATTTTAAAATCGGCAAATTCATTAACCACCAGTATCGACATGATTCCTAATCGAATTCGATGGTCAAAAGCTTTGTTTATATTGTCTATAATATTTTTCATCCTCGTTTCCGCGTATGCGAAAATCTTTTTATACCATTAGTACTTATCTGTCATGCTTAAAGTAAATCAAGCTCCCATATAGGATATGCATTACCCCAAATCCAAGTACCCAAAACCAAAAGCCATAGCCGGGGTATATGGCACAGATCAAACCTAATACTATTTCTGCATATCCCAAATATTTTACATTACCAATCGTGTATTTTGAGGCATTAACCAGTGCCAATCCATAAAAAATTAGCATTAAAGAACCTGTAAGCCCATAATGATTGCTGAATATCTTTATAGCAATATAAATACCTCCTGTGATCAATGGAATCAGGAAAGCGGTAAGCAAACGTTTGGATGTGCCATTCCATAAAGTTTCATTATTCTTTTTGGCTTTTCTGGTGCTTAAAATAATTGCTGTGGCTATACTTAACAAAGCAACGACAACTAAATCAAGAAGGATATAGTTAAATATTTTTCCATCCAGAATCAGATAGTCCCGACCGCTAATGCTAACCAGGTAATAGGCGATAGCAGCACCAATTAAGGCGTAGATGCCGGCCATGATGCCCGATAACCCACTGAGTGAGAAAAAGCGAGACGATTTGTTCATCATATCCTTGATCTCGGTAATGTCTTTTAAGTATTCTTCTGTGCTCATATTAAAAGTACTTTGAAATGCAAAGTAAAATTAAAATTTTGAATTGTGCAAATGAATTCTTAAAATTTATGAATACAAAATTGTATTTATGAGTTAGCATTCGTTTGAACGCATCCATTCCCATAGAATGACATCTACAAATAAAATAACATGTTGTTATGAAAAAATATATTGTATTGATATTTATTGGAATAGCATTTTTAAGTTGCTCGAACGATGATGATTCAAATGAAGATTTTTTGGTTTTATATAATCAAACATATTGCGCTGATGTTTGGGGTTATGCGGACAATGACGACGAATTAGCTGGCAAAATAACGAAGTACTTAAAGGCGGTAAATATTGAAATATCCAATGTGAAAATTGACAATAAAGGAACTCCACAATTATGTAATGCCTGTATTTGTTTAAGCGGTAAGAGGGTTATCGCAAAGGTTAGTGAAAATGATTTGAATTCTATTAAGGAGTATGGATTTCAAGAATTTGATTGAAATGAAAACTTTACGTCACCAACCAAGATTACTCAAATTCTAAAAAAGATATTAGGTGTATTTTGTCAAAAAAAATGAAATACTAACAACGTGTCCTATAATTAATTGGTTAAGTGCTACTCAGGAAATCCGTAGGATTTTCATAACGTTCGGTTTCCTTTTGCTAAATTAGTTGCGCGAGACGAGCAACTAATTATGCGCAATCCGATATGAATCCTGCGGAAGAATACATCCTAAAACAGCCAGAGCCTTTTAAATCTATACTGCTGCATTTACAAGTAGTCATAGAAACTACATTACCTGATGTTGAGTTGTTATTTAAGTGGAGAATACCCTTTTATTATGAAGGGAAAAATCCGATATGCTATTTTAATGTAACCAAAGGTTACGTAGATGTAGGTTTTACTGGAGCGCAGTATTTTACGAAACATCTTGACAAGTTAGAGTCTGGGAAAAGAAAATATGTCAAATCCCTTCGGTATCAAAATATTGATGATATCGATGATGAGGTGCTTATCGAACTTTTAGAGCAGGCTTATACCTGCAGAAAAGAAAAGTTTATAACTGATTAACCGTTTGTCTGATCGCTACCAAATTACTAAGCAACTTTTCTAAATGATCCAGATGCAGCATATTGGCACCATCACTTTTGGCATTTGCCGGATCAAAATGCGTTTCCATAAATAGACCATCTACACCGGTTACAATCCCTGCACGGGCAATGGTTTCTATCATATCGGGTCTTCCACCGGTAACACCGCTAGATTGATTAGGTTGTTGTAGAGAGTGGGTAACATCCAGAACTGTGGTTCCGTATTGTTTCATGGTAGGAATTCCTCTAAAATCTACGATCATATCCTGGTAGCCAAACATAGTTCCACGATCCGTGATCATTGCATTGTCATTACCGCTGTCTTTTACCTTTTTCACGGCATGTTGCATAGCTTCAGGACTCATAAATTGTCCTTTTTTAAGATTTACGGTTTTTCCTGTTTTTGCGGCTGCAGCCACAAGATCAGTTTGTCTCACCAAGAAAGCAGGGATCTGTAAAATATCAACATACTCTGCGGCCATGGTAGCATCTTCATTCTCATGTATATCGGTTACAGTCGGGATCTCAAAGGTTTCTCCAACTTTACGTAAAATTTTTAAGGCTTTTTCATTTCCGATCCCCGTAAAACTATCAATCCTACTGCGATTGGCTTTCTTGAAAGATCCTTTAAAAACGTATGGTATCTTCAGCTTTGAAGTGATATCAACTACTTTTTCTGCAATTCGTAATGCCATTTCCTCTCCTTCGATAGCACAGGGACCGGCCAGAAGAAAAAAGTTATTTGCATCAAGGTTTTTTAGGTTTTTGATATTAGAAAGATCCATATGATTTTTTTAAAAAGCAAAGATAAGTCTTTTCATATTTTGAGTAAAGAATTATAGGTAAAAGTAATTGTGGCAAGAAGTTTGATTATTGGGAAACCATTCACATAAATTTGTAAAATAATGAAAAAAACGATCACAGCAATTTTCTTTCTAAGTGCAATTATGTTATCTGCACAAAATACTACAGATGGAGTAGAGAAGCACATGTTTAAGGCAAACTTATTAATCACACCTGGGCTAGAATACGAAGTGGGTGTAGCAAAAAATGCCACGCTAGATTTTAGGTTAGGTACAGGTTTGGCCTATGTAAGAGTAAATGATGAAGAGGATTATGGCATTTTTTTGACTTTTGAAGGAGCTTATCGATACTATTATAATTTTGCAAGAAGAGCAAGTAAAGGAAAGAATACTTCAGGAAATTCTGCAAACTACCTTGCAATGACTACTTTTTTTGCCAACGGAGATCCAATTATAGGAGATTTGGATGTGGATGTAGATTATTTGGCGCAGGTAGGTCCGGTGTGGGGATTTCAACGTACGTATAACTCAGGGTTTAACCTTGGCTTAGAACTTGGTGTTGGATATGCTTTTGATAGTAATGATGATTTTGTCGCGCCAATAGTTAATTTTAGACTAGGTTGGGCATTTGGTAAATAGCCATAGTTGACCAAAAAATGAAAGAAGCTTTATATAAAGGTTTTATAGACCGGGTTATAAAGCTTTTTTATTAATTGAATTTTCATATACAACCTGTCGAAATAACTCGTACCTTTGCACCCTTTAAAATGAGGCGTTTATGACAGCTATAAAGAATATCGCAATAATTGCACACGTAGATCATGGTAAAACTACGTTGGTAGATAAGATTATGTACCATTGTCAATTATTTCGTGAAAATGAAAATACAGGAGATCTAATTTTAGATAATAATGACCTTGAGCGCGAACGCGGGATTACCATTACGTCAAAAAATGTTTCTGTTAGCTATAAGGGTACCAAAATTAATATTATTGATACTCCGGGTCACGCCGATTTTGGAGGAGAGGTAGAACGTGTATTAAATATGGCAGACGGAGTACTACTTCTGGTAGATGCTTTTGAAGGACCAATGCCGCAAACACGTTTTGTACTACAAAAAGCAATCGATCTTGGATTAAAACCTTGTGTCGTTGTAAATAAAGTGGATAAAGAAAACTGTACTCCCGATGAAGTTCATGAAAAAGTATTTGATTTAATGTTTGAATTGGGTGCCGAAGAGTGGCAGTTAGATTTTCCAACAGTATATGGCTCTGCAAAGAACAATTGGATGAGTGATGATTGGAAAAATGAAACAGACAATATAGAACCACTTTTGGATATGGTGATTGAGCATATTCCTTCACCAAAAATAGAAGAAGGTTCACCACAGATGCTGATCACATCGTTGGATTTCTCCTCTTTTACAGGACGTATCGCTATTGGTCGTTTGCAAAGGGGAACCTTGACAGAAGGTATGCAGGTTTCTTTGGTAAAGCGTGATGGAAAGATTATCAAGTCAAAAATAAAGGAACTACATACTTTTGAAGGTCTTGGGAGAAGAAAAGTGGAAAAAGTAGAAGCGGGAGATATCTGTGCCTTAGTAGGGCTTGAAGGTTTTGAGATAGGCGATACCGTAGCCGATATCGAAAATCCTGAAGGACTCAAAACTATTGCTATCGATGAGCCTACAATGAGTATGTTGTTCACAATTAATGATTCTCCTTTCTTTGGGAAAGATGGTAAATTTGTTACCTCAAGGCATATTAAAGAAAGATTAGAAAAAGAACTTGAGAAAAATCTTGCACTTAGAGTAGAAGAAACCGATAGTGCAGACAAGTTTATGGTTTTTGGTAGAGGTGTATTGCATTTATCGGTACTTATCGAAACCATGAGACGAGAAGGGTATGAGTTGCAAATTGGTCAACCTCAGGTAATTATAAAAGAGATTGACGGTACAAAATGTGAGCCTATTGAAGAGTTAACCATAGATCTACCAGAACATGTTTCGGGTAAAGCGGTTGAAATGGTAACGCTGCGAAAAGGTGAAATGCTTAGTATGGAAGCCAAAGGAGATCGCATGGTGTGCGAGTTTATGATTCCGTCTAGAGGAATTATAGGTTTGCGTAACCAATTACTAACTGCTACGGCCGGTGAGGCCATTATGGCGCATCGTTTTAAAGAGTATCAGCCACTAAAAGGAGATATCCCAGGGCGTATTAATGGTTCTTTGGTTTCTATGGAAAAAGGAACAGCTATACCATATTCTATAGATAAACTTCAGGATAGAGGTAAGTTTTTTATCGATCCGGGAGAAGATATTTATGAAGGGCAAGTTATTGGCGAGAACTCTCGAGGTGATGATATGACGGTAAATGTTACTAAAACCAAAAAATTATCTAATGTACGTTCTGCAGGAGCAGATGATAAAGCTAAGATTGTTCCTGCTATAAAGTTTTCTTTGGAAGAAGCTTTAGAATACATACAAAAAGACGAATATGTAGAGGTAACACCTAACCATCTTAGGTTAAGAAAGGTATTCCTTACCGAAGTAGAGCGCAAGCGTAATAAAATTGTGTAAAGCAGTTAAAATCTAAACAAAAACCCGAGCATTGCTCGGGTTTTTGTTTTGTAATCAAAGAAACACGTTCTTGATTTTTCAGAGAACTTCTGAAAAGAACTACCTGCTCATAGCATATCTACTTGCTCCCGGCAATTGTCTCAAAAAGTTTTTCAATGCTTTTAGATCTAAGACCATAACTCCGTAAAATAATTTCATACCCCTAACTTTTATATGTTATACAATCCCCAAAAAAGAATAATAAAATATTCTTCTACTTAATAGACTACAGAAACCTGATCAAGTTACTTTAAATCTGATTTTTTATAAAAACTTTAAGAATTAGTGCCGATTTTGAGATTAATGATAAAAAAATGTCCCGAGAGGGGGAGCTCGGGACGTATAGTCGATATTTTGGGGTATGAATTGGGGCTAATTCAAATATCTTGGGGTAATGTATTGGGGCTTTCGATTTTGGGGCGAAATGCTTCCATTAATTTTATAGTACAAATGTAAGAAACCTTGTCAGAAACAGACTTGTATAAAACAACAAAATATCGGTAAAATACACTTTTATATCGATTAAATGCTTAAACTATAACGTTTTCGTTGCTTTTTAATACTATTTTTCCTAATAAAAGCTATTTATTTTTTCTGACTAGGTAGGGATTTAAAAAGTAGGAGAAGTATTATCCTTTTCTTTGAACTACTTCAAAAACCTTGTTTCCGTCACACTTCAAGGTTTTTGATGGATATTTAAGTAGTAGTGCATAATCATGGGTAGCCATAAGGATCGTATTTCCATTCTTGTTAATATCTTGCAATACTTCCATCACTTCTACCGATGTTTGTGGGTCCAGGTTTCCGGTAGGTTCATCGGCAAGGATTAGTTCTGGATCATTAAGCAATGCCCTGGCAATGGCTATTCGTTGTTGCTCTCCCCCAGATAATTGATATGGAAATTTAAAGTCCTTGGTTTTCATACCCACTTTATCAAGAACATCGTCAATCTTACTATCCATTGCCTTCTCATCGATCCATCCGGTAGCTTTAAGCACAAACAAAAGATTGTCTTTTACGGTTCTGTCATTAAGCAATTTAAAATCCTGGAATACAATACCTAATTTTCTACGTAAAAATGGAATTTGATTTTCTTGCAGCGTAGGTAGATCGAAGTCAACAATACTGCCTTCTCCTTCTAACAGAGGAAGGTCGCCATATAGCGTTTTCATAAAGCTACTTTTTCCGGTACCGGTTTTACCAATTAGGTATACAAAATCTCCTTTATTAACTTCGACATTAACATCAGATAGAATTAAACTTTCGCGTTGATAAATAGAAGCATCTTTAAGGCTTAATACCGTATTGGACATGGTTTATATTTCAGAATTAATACTACTTGGTAAAAGTAAAAAGTTTTCAGTTAAAAATATCGAGTGTTAAAAATAGTTTTCAACGTATTATAGATAACCATTTTTCGAATTATATATTTTAGTTTTAAACAAAGATATTGCTCTTTCTTCTTAGTGAGAAGCCTAGGGCGAGGGGATTTTTTTAACACCCTAACCTTAATTCCTATCTATAGCTTCAGGTAAGCGGTCCTTTAAGAGAGAGCAAACAATAGCATCCTTTTGATTTAGAATATTCATAAAGAATTCATAATTCTGGATTTGTGTTGTAATTATCTTAAAAATCCTTCGTTATTACTATGAAGATTAGGCTACCTTTAACACAAAATTTATTCGCGGGAAACGATATTTACTTTAGAAAATTTCAAGGCTTGCCTTGGTCAATTAAATTGTCATTCTGGCTTGGACCAGAATCTAAATCAATATAATTAAATGAACAAACACATCACCTTGATGCTTTTTGTGATTGGTATGTGTGGAATACTTTCTGCACAACAGTCTGCAATTTATACCAACGAATTGGTACAGTATAATCAGGCATTAGAATTATACAATAACAAACAATTTTTGGCTGCTCAGAATCTTTTTGATAAGGTGCGTGATGCTGTAGATGATGAAAATATTGATGCTAATTGTAGCTATTACATCGCAAATTGTGCGGTTTGGTTAAATCAAAAAGATGCAGATCAACTTCTAGAGAATTTTGTGGTGCAATATCCGACCAGTATCAAACGTAATTCTGCCTACCTGGATGCAGCTACATATTATTTTGATAACGGAAAATATGCATATGCCCGTAAATGGTATGAAAAAGTTGATGAAGGGAGTTTAAGTCGTATTGAAAAGGAAAGATTTAATTTTAATAATGGGTATGCATATTTTAAAATTCAACGATTCAATGAGGCCAAGAAGTATTTGAACCGCGTTCAGGATTCTCCAGAATATGGTGCAAAAGCAAAATATTACTTAGGTTTCATTGCTTATGAAGGAGATAATTATAAAGAGGCAGATAAACTATTTGACGAAGTCAAGGATCTGGATCAATACAATAAGAATTTATCGTATTTCCAGAGTGATATGAATTTTAAGTCCGGTAACTTTGAAGAAGCTATTAAAGAAGGTCTTGTGCAATTACCAAAATCTAAACCTTCAGAAAGATCCGAACTTAACAAAATTATTGGAGAGAGTTATTTTAAACTCGGCCAATATGAAAAAGCCATACCTTATCTAAAAGACTATAAAGGTCGTAAAGGAAAATGGAACAATACAGATTATTATTATTTGGGGTATGCGTATTACAAACAAGGGGATTACCAAAATGCGATTTCAGAATTTAACAAAATTGTAGGGGGACGCAATGCTACGGCACAAAACGCCTATTATCACCTCGCAGAATCGTATTTGAAGACAGATCAAAAACAGCAAGCACTTAATGCTTTTAAGAATGCTTCAGAAATGGATTTTGAAGCAAAAATCAAAGAAGATGCTTTATATAATTATGCTAAATTGAGTTATGAGATTGGCAATTCGTACGAGAGTGCACCAAAAGTATTGCTAGGGTATTTGGATCAATACCCAGATTCAGAATTCAAGGCAGAAATCAATGCGTTATTAATCAGTTCATATATCACTTCCAAAAACTATAAAGAGGCAATGGATCTACTCGAAGGAAGTCGAAATTTTGCAGATAAAGAGGTGTATCAGAAAGTTGCCTTTTATCGAGGGATAGAATTGTACAATGAAAATAATTATGCTGAAGCAATTACTTATTTTGATAAGTCGTTAAAAGAGCAAGTAGATTCTAATTTTGTAGCAAGAGCGATCTATTGGAAGGCAGAGAGTGATTATCTGCTTAATGATTTTGATGAGGCTCTGATCGGTTTCAAGCAATTTGAAGGAAATACAGGAGCTTCAACTACAATCGAATATCAACAAATTGAGTATAATTTGGGGTATACCTATTTCAAATTAAAAGAATACCCACAAGCTGCAAAATATTTTGAAGCGTTCTCTAAGAAAAGTGATGCAGACCAGGCAAGGAAAAATGATACCTATCTCAGGTTAGGGGATAGTCATTTTATTTCCAGTAACTATTGGCCGGCAATGGAAGCTTACAATAGGGCAATAAAGATAAATGGCCCCGATGCTGATTATGCACATTATCAAAAAGCAATAAGCTATGGTTTTGTAAATAAGAACGGTCAAAAAATTCAGGATCTGAAGATGTTCATCAAAAAATATCCTCGTTCTACATATCGTGATGATGCTATGTTTGCTTTGGGGGATGTGTATATTTCAGAAAATAAGATCGATAGAGGTATAGAAGCGTATGATCGATTGATTAGAGATATGCCAAGAAGTTCTTATGTATCCAAAGCATTATTGAAACAAGGGTTGGTGTTTTATAACCGAGATCAGGGTAACAGGGCACTGTCTAAGTTTAAAAAGGTAGTTGCACAATATCCAGGAACAGATGAAGCTGTTCAGGCGGTGAATACTGCCAGATTGATTTATGTTGATTTAGGAAGAACAGACGAATACGCCTCTTGGGTAAAAGGGTTAAGCTTTGTAGATGTAAGCGATGCCGATCTGGATAATACGTCTTTTGAAGCTGCAGAAAAGCAGTTTCTAGAGAATAATGATAGTGGAGCCATTAATGGTTTTGAAAAATATTTACGAGAATTTCCAAATGGATTACACGCTTTAAAAAGTCACTTCCATCTCGCACAATTATATTTCAAAAAAGGAGATAAAGATACAGCTGTTCTACATTATGAATATGTACTTCAAAATGAACGTACCCAGTTTACCGAACAATCACTAGCAAGATTATCTCAAATATATCTCGAAAATCGAAGGTATCAAAAAGCAATTCCGATACTGGAACGATTGGAAAGTGGTGCCGATTATCCACAAAATATCATTTTTGCCCAATCTAATTTGATGAAATCCTACTATCAATTGCTTAATTATCAAAAAACAATTGAGTATGCTGATAAGGTGTTGGCCAATCCAAAAATTCAGAATGATGTAAAAAGTGATGCCAAAATATTTACAGCAAAAGCTGCATTTCAGACAAACGATATGCCTAAAGCCAAGAACGCATATGCCGAAGTAGAAAAAATAGCAACCGGAGAACTAGCTGCAGAAGCATTGTACTACCGAGCGTATTTTGAAAATGAAGAAAGAAACTATAAAAACTCTAATGAAACTATACAAAAGTTAGCCAAAGATTATCCTGGGTATCGGTTATACGGGTCCAAGGGGTTGGTACTTATGGCAAAAAATTTCTATGGCCTTAAGGATGCGTATCAGGCGACTTATATTTTAGAAAGTGTTATCAAAAACTTTATTGATTTCCCCGAGGTTGTAGACGAAGCTAAAGAAGAACTCAAAAAAATCAAAACCGAAGAGGCAAAAACTAATTCATCCATCCAAACCGAACAGTAATTATCAGTTTTAAAACGATTTGTATCTTATGATTAGATATTTTAAGAAAGTAATCCCTTATATATGCTTACTAGTCAGCTGGGGGGGCATTTCGCAAGAAAAAGAAAAGGAAACCCTGGAGACAGAAAAAGTAATCATCGTTAAGGCTTATACACCTACCATTAGTGATGCGTTCAAGGTAAAATCTACCCCAATTCTTAATGATTCAGTGACCCAGAAGAAAAAACAGATACGGTATAGCATTTTTTCTGTTCCTGTAGCCTCTACCTATACCCCGGCAAAAGGAAGAGCAGCTAATATCGATCGACCCAAACCAATAGAGATCTATGATAACTATGCCACCTTGGGTTTTGGTAATTTTACATCGGCCCTGGCAGAGTTTTATAGTAATTTTCAGTTAAATCGATCGGATAACTTAGGGTTATACCTCCATCATAATTCTTCGCAAGGAGGTATCGATGAGGTGCAGCTTGATGACAAGTTTTACAATACATTTTTGGACCTTAATTATACCTCACGCAATAGGGATTATACCTACGGTATCGAGCTCGGAGTAGAGCATCAGTTATATAATTGGTATGGATTGCCTGAGTTTCCTGCACTGACTCAAGAGCAAATTAATGCTATTGATCCACAACAAAATTATTATGGGGTAAAGCTAGGAGGGAAACTTCAGTTTGATGATCTGTATTTTAAAAAGGCAACGCTAAACTATCGATTTTTTGGAGATGCTCAGGGCTCGACCGAACACCATGTTGTAGCCAAACCAACCTTCGAATTTGAGATGGGAAATTCACTAATCACCACAAATTTTATTGTAGATTACCTAAGCGGAAGTTTTGATCGAGATATTAATCCGGTACTGCAAATACCAAATGATTATGGAATTCTTAATCTTGGTGTAAATCCAAGTCTGGTGATCCTAAGGGATAATCTTACCGTCAATTTGGGCGCTGCGGCTTACTATAGTATTGATACCGAAAATAGTGATAATGATTTCTTTATCTACCCAAAAGTTACTGCTTCTTATCGATTGCTTGATGATGCTGTTATAGCCTATGGCGGGCTAGAAGGAGAATTGAAGCAAAATACCTATCGAGATGCTGTGCAACAAAATCCATATGTATCCCCTACATTAATTATTGAACCTACTAATAGTTTATATGACGCCTATGTAGGATTAAAAGGAAAAATAGCTGATGTAGTGAGTTATAATTTTAGAGGTAGTTATATTTCTGAAGATGAAAAACCACTACTTGTTAATAATCGGCCAACAACACTTTTGTTAGAAGGATATGACTACGGAAACTCGTTTTCGTATCGTTATGATGATGTAACAACATTGGTAGCATATGGAGAACTTAATTTTGAAATAAGTAAAAGATTTAAATTTGGAGCATCGGCAGAATATTTTAATTATGATAATGAAGACGAGCAAGAAGCCTGGAATTTACCCGAAGTAAAAGCCTCGGTATTGGTTGATTATCAGATTAACAAACAATGGTTTGCAGGAGCCCAACTTTTTTATGTAGGTGAGCGTAAAGACATCGATAATACCATTGTAACTGTTCCTACATTACCTGAAGCCGTGGTGACGTTAGATTCTTATTTTGACGCCAATGTAAATCTAGGATATCGATTAAACGATCAGTTATCTTTTTTCGTAAAAGGTAATAACCTGGTAGGAGAAAATTATGAGCGATGGGTCAATTTTCCGGTGCAAGACATACAGGTTTTGGGTGGGGTAACATATAAGTTTGATTACTAGAACTATGTTTTATTTGGTTAAATTACAACAGGACATCGTGCCTGATCAAATTGAGGTACAAGAAGAAAGTAATGGCATGTTAATACCATTGTTTTTGGCAATTGTTTTGATTGGATTGTTCTTTTTTTTGAAAAACAAAAAAAGTAATTTGAATGAAAAACCTAAGAATCCATTTATTCATGAAATAAGTCTCTTATCCATTCGCGAAAGACAAGTATTTGATGAAATATTAAAGAATAAATCGTTAAAAGAGATTGCCGAAACATTGTTCATAGAAGTATCTACGGTTAAATCGCATGCCAATAAGATATATAAACTATTTGCTGTAAAAAATAAAAGAGAATTACTAAGTAAGCTGCTAGTCGATAATTAAACTCATCTTCATTTTTTCTATTTCCTAAAAAATGCCTGAAATTCACCCATATTTCGTTATTTGTCTTATCTGTAGCGTTGCTATAGCTTTCAAAAGTGCCTCATCTGGTCAAATTTCAACTCATTTTCGGTCAAAAAAAGTCAAGATGTGTTCATAATGAGTAAATTCTGAAATCAAACCTTTTTCCAACCTTTTTCCAACCTTTCAAAAAGCGCAAATAAACCTTTATGGGATAGTTTTGAGTCATCTTAATCTTAAAAAAAATTGTGATGAATAGATCTAGCTTAATTTTAATTTCCATTTTTTTCCTGGTACTGGGATGCGAAGATGACAACAACGCTCAAGAAAACTCTTTAGCTTCTAGAATTGATAAAATAATGGAAGAAGAAACTGATTTCAGCGGAGTGGTGCATATAGGAACTTTAGAAAATATACTATACAGCAAAGGCTTTGGATATGCCGACAGGGAAAACCAAATCGCCAATGATAGTAATACGGTTTTTGATATTGGCTCTATAACGAAACCTTTCACAGCTTTGGGTATTGTTAAATGCCAAGAACTAGGCTTATTGGATTTTGATGATACTTTAGAAAAATTTTTTCCAGAAGTACCAGATGATAAAAAGGATATTACCGTTGAACAATTACTTACACACACTTCGGGATTTGCAGATGCCATTGGTGATGATTATGATGAAATATCCAAAGAAATGTATATCACCCAAAGTTTTGATACACAGTTATTATTTTTGCCCGGAGAACGATATGGATATTCAAATGTGGGTTTCAGTATCTTGGGGATTATTATTGAAACAGTGAGTACATCTTATGAAGAGTTCTTAAACGGGCAAGTTTTCCTTCCTTCTGAAATGAAAACCGCCGGATATTTAATACCCGATTATAGCACAGCAATAATCGCCAATGGATATGACGATTTAGGATTATTGGGTACTCCCGGAGCTAATCTTGGGAAACCTAATGAGCAACCTTGGGATACCGATGGACCCTATTGGAATCTAAAGGCCAACGGCGGATTATTAATGTCGGCAAATGATATAAATCAATACTACAAGTTTATTAAATCAGATCTTATAAACGAAATAAACAAGCAAAAAATGTATACCAAGTATATACAAGAAGATGATACCAGTATACTTTATAGAGGTTTGGGCTGGGGTATACTTGACACTAGTGATGGATTGGCCGCCAAACATGATGGTGGTAACGGTATCTTTTTTGCAGATTTTGTATATTTGATAGAAGAAGATGTATTTGTGTTCTTAGCGTCTAATTCATACCGAGAAAGCCAGGGAGATCTTTTGTTTCAGATAATTAAAGAGCTATCTATAAAGATACCGAACAACTAACACAAAACCTATAAATAATAGAGACAGAAGATAATAATGTATTAGGTACAATTTTTGTTGTATTTTAGGTAAAAATGAACCTATGCAAAGTATTTTCATACTTACCTTTTGTCTATTTTCAATGATCATGTTTTCTCAAGACAACTTTAAGTTATATTACGAAGAAACCGATCAAGGTTTTAGAGTCCTGGCAGATAATGATGAATATAGTCCGGTTTCCGCAGAAATGAATTTCAGGCTAGAGAACCTGAATTCGACCAATGGCAATAATAAAGTATATGTAGTGCCGGCAAAAACCAAAAAGTATGTCATTACTGAACTAAATGTGGTTGATCGAAAAAAAAGAGTAAAATTTGGCTATGAATCTGCGTTTAATCATGGTGATCATACTTTAAAAAAATATGACACAGATTTTAAGTATTACTTACCTTTTGAAAAAGGTGCTACCTTTTGGTTATCACAAGGATACAATGGCACTACTTCTCATAAAAATGAAAATGCGCTGGATTTCAAGATGCCTGTAGGTACCAAGATTTATGCAGCCCGAGATGGTGTAGTCGTCGATATTGAAGAAAGTTTTAGCAAGAGTTGTACAGATCCCGGATGTGCAAAGCATAATAACTTCATTTTAATTTATCATAGCGATGGCACCTTTGCAGAATATACCCATATCAAAAAAGATGGTGTCAAAGTAAAAGTAGGTGATCAAATAAAAACAGGGCAGTTTATTGGGTATAGTGGTGATGTGGGTTGGGCTACAGGACCGCATCTTCATTTTATTGTATTTCTTCAGAAAATAAAAGAAAGAGTTACGCTCAAAACTAAATTCCTTACCGGAAAAGGAAAAAAAGCCATTTCACTTACCGAAAAAGAGCAATATTCACGAGAGTATTAATCTCTTTACTATTGAAGTTGTATAGCTGTTAGGGTTTTGTGTTATCCCTTGATTTATTAAGAAAACCTTAACCTTGGTAAAACCAAGTTATCCCTATTTTTAGGATTTGTAAACACGCTCTGTCTTAATAACTATTGTGACGGGTTCAACTCAACTACACCATGCAAAAAATCACTTTTTTATTCGTTGCTACCTTATTATTTGTTTCCTGCCAACAACCTACACCAGTAGATTTTGTGGTTACCAATGCCAATATTTATACGGTAGATGACACCCTTCCAAAAGCAGAAGCATTTGCAGTAAAAGATGGTAAATTTTTGGCAGTTGGTACTAATGATGAGATCCTTAAAAATTATACCGCTACGCGAACAATAGATGCCAATGGCAAAACCATTATTCCGGGATTAATAGATGCGCATTGCCATTTTTATGGTTTAGGCCTACAGCAACAAAAAGTAGATCTTGTTGGTACTAAAAGTTATGATGAGGTATTGGATCGTATTGTAGCTTTTCAAAAAGAAAAAAACGTTTCTTTTATCACTGGTCGCGGTTGGGATCAAAATGATTGGGAGGTTAAAGAATTTCCTACCAAAGATAAATTAGATAGTTTATTTCCAGATACGCCGATAGCAATAACGCGAGTAGATGGGCATGCACTGCTAGTCAATCAAAAAGCACTAGAAATGGGTGGTGTTAATGCTTATGTTGAAGTCATCGGAGGAGAAATTGTTAAAAAAGAGGGTAAAATTACTGGAGTATTGATCGATAATGCTATGATATTGATTAACAAAATACTTCCAGAACCTAATCTTAAAGAGAAAGTACAGGCCTTAAAAGACGCAGAAGCAATTAATTTTAGTTATGGATTGACTACGGTGGATGATGCGGGATTAAGTCCGCAAGTGATTGCTTTGATCGATAGTCTTCAAAAAAATAATCAACTTAAGATTAGAATGTATGCGATGGTAAGTAATGTACCAGAATATGTTGATCATTACTTACAACAAGGAGTTCATAAAACCGATAAACTTAATGTTTCTTCATTCAAAGTATACGCAGACGGTGCATTAGGGTCTAGAGGAGCAGCGTTAAAACAGCCGTATACTGATCAAGAAAATCATTATGGCGCTATGGTGATTGGTAATGAAGATTTCAAAGCTTTGGCTGAACGACTAGCAGGCTCTCCTTTCCAGATGAATACTCATGCAATTGGTGACTCTGCCAATGCGGTAGTAATGAGAACATATTATGAGGTGCTCAAAGATAAATCGGATCGAAGATGGCGCGTAGAACATGCGCAAGTAGTGGCGACTGAAGAATTTGAATTATTAGATGACAACCTGGTCATGAGTGTACAGCCCACTCACGCTACAAGTGATATGTATTGGGCCGATGAACGATTAGGAGAAGAGCGCATCAAAGGAGCGTATGCCTATAAAACATTATTAGAAAAAACAGGCAAAATCGCTTTAGGAACCGACTATCCAGTAGAACATGTAAGTCCGTTTTATACATTTTATGCTGCTGTTGCCCGAAAAGATTTAAAACAATATCCAAAAGATGGTTTTCAAAAAGAAGATGCTTTAACTCGCGAAGAAACGCTTAAAGGAATGACAATTTGGGCAGCGTACAGTAATTTTGAAGAAACTGAAAAGGGAAGCATAACTGCTGGAAAATTTGCCGACTTTGTGATTCTTGAAGATAATATTATGGAAATTGAAGAAGATAAAATCCCAAATATTAAGGTGGGCGCTACCTATGTAAATGGTGAAAAGGTATATTAGGTTTAATTAAACTAATGTTCAATCGTATTCAGTATTTGCCTGATATTAGAAATATCTTCTAATTCTAATACTTTTTTGTAATTCTGGATAGCCTGAATAGTATCCTGGATTGAAAGGTAAAAATCACCTAGATCTTTATGTGTAAATGGGCTATTAGGATAATATTTTTTGTTCAATAGGTAGGTTTCCAAGGCTTGATCTTTCTGATTATGAAAATTGAGTAACATTCCGGCGTTATCGCGCATCCATGTTTCTTGAGGAAAAAAAGTATATCCTAACTTTTTAGAAACCTTTTCAAAATGCAACTTTGTAAGCATAGCAAATCGATCTTCATTGGTTTCTGGAACAAAGTATTTGGTCATGTACTTAGTTTCTTTTTTAAACTCAAACCATGCATAGAAAAAACGAAAAGCATCGACAAATGCTAAATAGGCTGTGCTGCCGTGAGTATCATTTTGGTAGTATTTCCAGCTCATATTAGGAATACCATTTTTCATATTTTGTATCTGTTTAACGAGTTCTAAATGATGTCTTACATAGTCGTTTGCCGAAATGGTATCAGTTTTTATCGTTTCGAGTGTACTACCATAAGTAGCAGTATTGGCAGCAGCGATGTACAAATTTTTGGTGCTTAAATCCTTATCTTGAACGCTATATTTTTGATTTTTAAGAAATAATTCGTTATCAAACCATAAACTGCCATCGATTAACAAATAGTTTTGGAATAATTCGGTGTGTCTTGTTAAGGAGTTCATCACCACCAAACCTCCAAAAGAGTGTCCAACTATGGTTCTACTTTTTTGAGAACCAGAATAGTTTTGTTCTATATATGGGAATACTTCTTTTTCAATAAATTCTAAAAACTTTTCGCCTCCTCCAAATTGTTCAGGATGATCAGCAGTAGTTGGTGAAAAATCAAAAGTTCGATTAGTGTTGGATATACCTACAACAATCATTTCCGGAAGTATTTTGTTATCATACATTTCGCTATATGTGCGAAGCATACTAACAAATGGATGAAAGGCATATCTACCATCTAATAAATAAACAACAGGATATTGTTCTCTTTTGAGTTTAGGATCTTTTGCACTTTCTGGAAGATAAATTATTAACTCCCTATTTTCTTCAAGGATGTTTGAGTTTAATGTGTCTATTAGTCCAACATTAACCCCAGAATCGGTATTTAGCTTTGGGGTGATTTTTTTTGTACATGAAATAATAACAATAAACAAAATTGCAAATGAGATGCAATAACTTAGGAATTTCATATTTTATTGATTTTATGTGTAGTAAATGTTGTGTGATAGTATTGATTACCTACCACCGTTGGCTTGCAAATCGGCAATACATAAGGCATCAAGTTTAGGAACTTCATTACCCATACCCATGATGCCCACACTAAACTCTATTGCCGATTCCATTAAGCAACTTGATACATTACAGTGCCCGTTGGATTCTGGGTCTTCATGTTGTGATTGTAAAGGCGTGCCAATATTTACTAGTCCTATTAAGTGAGCAAATTCATGATTTAAAGCAGCAGTTTCAATAATACTAAGCGATGGAGCTCCTGGTCTTGAACCTCCTAATCTGCGCAAAGTACCTTCGTAAATAACAACCGATGTATTTAGATATGCGCTTCCCAATGTAACTTGTTCGTTAGTGTCATCTTCCTTACTTCCGTCAGCAAAGTATATATAAACTGTTATATCATCTCCTGCATTAAACAAAGTACGGGTATCATTTTCTATTTCTGCAATTTCTTCAATATTGAAAGGAGCTTTGCTGGATGAAGATACAGTGCGCTGATTGATAGTGATTCCGTCTGGTTTAAACAATCTATCCTCTAGAAACTGCCTGAAATTATTTACAGCAACTGCAGTTGGTTCAAAACCTTGTACAGAAACCATTTCGATCGTGATACTTTTAAAGTTATTATCACTTAATATATCATTGGCAGAACTTCCAAGAGGTTGTCTATTACCAGCCTGTTCAGGATTATTGTCAAATGGAGAATCATCATCAGAACATCCAACAAGAATCAATGAAGAAATTAAAAGATAGCTTAATAACTTTGTAATTTGCACGAAATCTATTTTTACGGTATCAGCGGGTAAATAAACAAATTTACAACATACCTGCTTTTACATTTAACATTGTTTTTAGAACAGGACTTCATCTACAAACATTATACCACTAATGCTTTTACAATTATCACTACAAACAAATTGGTTCGAATAACTAGTTGTTCAATGTTAACCTAGCCAAATAATCTTTGCTATCCCCTTCACATATCAATTCACATAAAAAACCATGTGCATTTGCAGCATTTTGTAAGGTAGTATAGTCAATATATAACCAATTAAACCAATCGGATTGTAAATTCTTATATTGTAAGCGGTATTGCATCTCACCATAATATCTGGCTGAAGCATCGACCCAGAAGCCCCCATCTTCATCGGTAAACAAGTACGAAATATCAGAAGAATCAATAAGGATCTGACCTTTTGGATTGATAAGCTTTTTTATATGAGATAAAAAACGATCAATATTATCAAGTTTTCCTATGATCCCGCTTCCATTCATTAGAAATAACAAGGTGTCAAATGTTTCACTTTGAAGGTTATAGAGGTCTTCGACAAAAGCTACTTGTACTCCTCTTTTTTTAGTTACTTCTATAGCTCCTTCAGAAATATCTAAAGCGGTAACTTCTAGTTTTTTTTCATTCTGAAGATATAAACTATGACTTCCTGCACCACAACCAACATCAAGTACTTTTCCATAGCATAGATCAAGCGCTTTTTGTTCTAATATAGGCATTTCTGGATAAGATCTGAAAAGGTAAGGTATCGGTATGATATCATCATCAAAATCGGGTGCTTGTACGATGATATCTTCAGAATAGTTCTGATCATAATAGTCTTTGATTGCTTCTCCGAAAATATCTTTGTTCATAATGCTTTTAGGTAATTCTTAACTTGTAATTTTGTGACTATGCAAGAATTTATAGACCAATTGCCACAACTGGCCAAAGATAAACATAACGAAAACAAAAAGTTCTTTGCCAAGCTTAAAAAAAAGCCACCAAAGAGACTAGATCAAATGATGCAAGAATTGCATGATGAAGAGTTTACTGAGACCGATTGTTTACAGTGTGCCAATTGTTGTAAAACTACAGGGCCTTTATTTACCGATAAAGATGTGGCACGCATTGCCAAGTTCTTGAGAATAAAACCTCAAAAATTTGAAGAACAATATTTAAGAAGAGATGAGGACGAAGATCTGGTATTGCAACAAGTACCTTGTACTTTTTTGAGTGTTGATAATTATTGTTCAATCTATGAGGTAAGACCTAAGGCTTGTCGCGAATTTCCGCATACCGACCGAAAAAAGTTTCAGCAAATTTCTAATCTTACTCTAAAAAACGTTACAATTTGCCCGGCCGCTTATCATATTGTAGAGAAGATGAAGGCTAGGATACCTGTATAAAAATAGTTATTCCTGTGTCTTAACAAGAAAACACAGGAATAATTAATATATAATGATGTATGTCTTATCTTGGATCTATATTACAATCCTTTTTTTAAATCTTCTATAGTTTTTGCCATTACAACACCGGGTAGTTTGATTGGTGCCGCAACCTGTGCGAGAAAAGTACCTTTTACTTCTCCAGTTTTAAATGTTGTAAAACCTATTCTATAAAGACCAACTGTTAATGCTTTAAGAGGGTCACCGGCTTCACTTTTATATCTTAACAGTGAGTTATAGCTACTTCCGCTAGGTTGTTTTGGCATTTCACTACTATCATCATTACGCTCAAGCGTAACCCAGTTGGCCGCTTTTGCAGCTTCATCACTAATTTTATCTTTACTTATAATGTCTGATCTCTCTAAGGTTATGTAGGTGTCAAAATACTCTTTAGAACTGGCATTCTCTTCATATGCTTTCGACATTGTTGCACCTTTTACTTTAGTGCCGGCAACCGGTGACATCATTCTTACACCAAGTTCTGGGGCTACTGCAGGAACCCATACGTAGATGTAGTAAAATTTCTTACCATCTTTTACTTCATCTTCATTTCCAGGAGCCGCATATCCCATATACGATACAACATCTGTATAAGGTACTTTAATAGTTTTTGGACCTATCTTTTTTTCAGTCAAACCGCCAAATTTCTTTAATTTTTGAGCTTGAGCATCAACAGTGCAAATCAAGGCAAATGCACTTAATAAAATTAGGATCTTTGTTTTCATAGTTAATTAATTTAGTATTAAATTTATTATTAGGCGACATACACCCGATTAGTATTACTCTGATAATCCTTTTGATGGACATCTAAGGTATAATAATTATTAGTATCTATCTATACAAAAAAGAGAAAAGAAGCTGCGATCATCCAACATCCAACTATGATTCCCAAAACTCCCAATTTTCCTTGTTTTGGTGCTAATTTTTCTCTAAGACGATTTGCTTTTTCTTTGGCTGCTTCATTTTTAGATAAAAAGAACTTATTGATCAAGCCAAAACCAAGCATAAAACCTAGAATAGCTTCCACAATATTTCCTGTCAATAATGTTACCCACCAGATAGGATATGTGGTAAGCCAACCTATATTTAATACAGCCGAAATAATTCCCCAAACTCCCCAAAAACAGAACACTAGCCCAATCCAACCTTGATATGGTTCGATTTTTTCTAATAATTCTTTTGCGTTTGGTTTTTTGGATAGCAATAAAGATGGCACTGCTATGATACTTAATAGAATTAACGTGATTCCCCAAGTCATGATTTTATAGTTTAAAGGGTTAGTAATTAGTTTTCTTTTATGATTCTAAAAAACTTTTTAGCAGTATAATTTATATACTCTGTTTGTTTCTTCAGAATCATACCACAAAGATGAGAGACACTTATCCTAAGAAATACACCTTTTATAGTGAAAAACAATACCCTGAAAACAGGGGTTTACTATTTATAGATCAAATACTTTTTTCTTTTTGATTTGTATTTTGTTAGGCCTTTGCTCCATGATTTTTTAATTTGGGTAACGCTTACACCATCAATAATTTGCTGTTGAAGTTTTTGTGTTCCTGCATGTAGTGTAAATGATTTGGTATTAAAAAACTTTTCTTTGTCTTTAGAGTTTTTATAAGCGTTGACAAGCCAATCCAAATTTATTCTATTTAATCTTGGTACTTTTCGTAGATCATTTCCATAGCATACCTCACCACGATGTTTTGGATATTTGGCTCCAAAATTAGGTTTAGGAATATAGGCATAATTATATTTTTCAATAGCAAGGTAGGGAGAACCAAAGATCTGAAACTGCATTTCGGTACCTCGTCCTGCATTAATGGTGGTGCCTTCAAAAAAACCAAGACTGGGGTACAGATTTATGGCTTTATCATTGGGTAAATTGGGTGAAGGCCGGATAGGTAAGCTGTAAAACGTTTGGTGGGTATAATTTTTAACAGGAATAATAGTGATTTCGCATTTTAAACCTTCTCCCAGCCATCCTTCTCCGTTTACCATTTTAGCATATTCACCAATGGTCATTCCGTGTACAAGTGGAATAGTATGCACACCCAAAAAACTGGTGTGCTCTGGCTCCATAGTAGGACCGTCTATATAATGCGCATTGGGATTGGGGCGATCAAGTATGAGTAGGGGTATGTTATTTTCTGCGCATGCTTGCATGACATAATGTAGTGTAGATATATAGGTGTAAAACCTTACACCAACATCCTGGATATCGAAAATTACAATATCAATTCCAGTTAATGATTCTTTGGAAGGCTTTTTGTTTTTTCCGTACAAAGAAAAAATTGGAAGTCCTGTTTTTATATCTTTTCCATTGGCGACTAATTCTCCTGCATCAGCTTTTCCCCTAAATCCATGTTCTGGTGCAAAAACCTTCTGAATTTTGATATTTTTTGATAATAAGGAGTCAACCAAATGTGTATATTGTTTAATTTTGAGTGATCGTATTCCTTTTTCATCATCAGATAGCGCAGTAATATTGGGATATTTAAGAATTATCGAGGTTTGATTCCCTACAATGGCTATATTTTTCCCTTCCAGTAATGGTAAGTATGCTTCGGTTTGATTAGCACCTACTATAATAGGTTGCACAACAGTTGCTTCTGTAGTTTTATTAACCAAAATTGTGTCTGGAACCGTATTAGAAATTGTTTGAGAAGATACTTTTGTAGTAGTTCCGCAAAAAATAAGAACCGTACAAAAGAATAAAAATGTATTTTTGAACCTGTCTCCCAAATAGGTAGATGCATTTCTAATAAAAACCATAGTTAAGCTTGAATTTTGAGTATTTTATCGCCAAACGCCTTATCAAAGGTAAGGAACATAAAAGTAGCATTTCAACTCCTATTATAAAAATCGCTATTTCGGCAATTGCTATTGGTATGATCATGATGCTTATTACGGTTGCTACAGGTATAGGTTTACAACGAAAAATACGAGAAAAAGTTGCCGCTTTTAATGGACATATATTAATTACCAGTTTTGATAATAACAGCAGTGTAGAATCTCTAATACCTCTTAGTAAGAACCAGCATTTTTATCCTGAATTTTCAGAGGTTGAGGGTATTATCCATATGCAGGCTGTTGCTACCAAAATGGGCTTGATACGTACCGCAACAGATTTTGATGGTGTTGTGGTCAAAGGGGTTGATAAGGATTATTATTGGGAATATTTTAAAGAATATCTAGTAGAAGGTCGTCTTCCGGATTTTGGCAAAAAACTTAATGATGAGATTTTATTGTCCTCTTTTATAGCGAATCGATTGGGTCTTACGATAGGGGACAAGGCAGTAACATATTTTCTGAAGAAAAATGCCAAATCTAATGCACAACCCTTTATCAGAGCTTTTAATATCGTAGGGATTTATAATTCGGGATTTCAGGAGTTTGACGAAACCTACCTTTTTGCAGACATACGGCATATACAAAGAATGAATAAATGGAAAGAAGATGAGATAGGTAATTTTGAGGTTTTTATAGATGATTTCAATGAAATTGATCAAAAAGGGCAGTCGATTTATGAAAATATTCCATCTACACTAGATAGTCAAACAATTACACTAAAGTATGCCACAATTTTTGAGTGGTTAAAACTTTTTGACCTAAATATTATTGGTATTATAAGCATTATCATTTTGGTGGCGGGTATCAATATGATTACCGCTTTACTGGTTCTGATTTTAGAAAAAACTCCTATGATAGGAATCTTAAAGGGATTGGGAACATCAGATTGGAGTATTAGAAAAATATTTTTGTATAATGCTGCCTATTTGATTTTGATCGGTTTGTTTTGGGGAAATCTTATAGGGATTGGTTTATTGTTTATTCAAGATCGGTACAATATAGTAGGACTTAATCCCGAGACGTATTATGTGAGTACAGCTCCAGTGTATATTAGTGTGGGGTATATTGTAGTACTCAATTTGGGAACCATGTTACTGTGTTTAATAATGTTATTGATTCCATCTTATATTGTTTCAAAAATATCACCGACAAAAGCGATTCGTTTTCAGTAGCTATATTATCGATCAAAAATTGTCAATAGTTGATCTAGATTGTATCTTTGCATAGCTAAAAATACCCATAGCTGGGATTCTTAAAATTATAAGTGTGGAATACGCAGAAAATATATTAGACACCATCGGGAATACACCTTTGGTAAAAATGAATGTCTTAGTAAAGAATGTAGATGCCTTGGTATTGGCCAAATACGAGACCTTTAACCCAGGGAATTCTGTAAAAGATCGTATGGCAGTAAAAATGATTGAAGATGCTGAAGCCGATGGTCGATTAAAACCTGGCGGGACTATTATTGAAGGGACATCTGGTAATACCGGAATGGGATTGGCATTAGTTGCTGTTGTAAAAGGATACAAACTCATCTGTGTAATGGCAGATAAGCAATCTAAAGAAAAGATGGATATCCTACGTGCTGTAGGTGCAAAAGTAATGGTATGCCCAACAAATGTTGAGCCCGATGATCCACGATCCTACTATTCGGTCTCTAAACGCTTAGCCGAAGAAACGCCAAATTCATGGTATGTAAATCAATACGATAATCCTTCAAATGCAGTGGCCCATTATGAAAGTACAGGACCAGAAATATGGGAACAAACTGATGGTAAGGTGACACATTTTATAGTGGGTGTAGGTACCGGAGGAACAATATCTGGTGTAGGAAAATATCTGAAGGAAAAAAATCCAAACATCAAAGTTTGGGGAGTAGATACCTATGGTTCTGTATTTAAGAAATACCACGAAACTGGAATTTTTGATGAAAATGAAATCTACTCATATATTACCGAAGGTATAGGGGAAGATATTCTCCCTAAAAATGTTGATTTCTCTGTAATTGACGGATTTACCAAAGTAACAGATAAAGACGCAGCTATTTATACTCAAAAATTAGCCAAAGAAGAAGGTATGTTTTTGGGGAATAGTGCAGGAGCCGCTATAAAAGGGCTATTGCAGTTAAAAGAGCATTTTACCAAAGATGATGTTGTTGTAATATTGTATCACGATCACGGTAGTAGATATGTGGGTAAAATGTTTAATGATGATTGGATGCGTGAGCGTGGTTTTCTGGAAGAAGAGGCATCAACAGCTATAGATCTCTTAAAAGATCATGTAGATAAACCATTGGTTACCGTGAAGACAGAAGAATTGGTATCTCATGCAATAGAACGTATGCGTAAGTTTCAGATTTCACAAATTCCTGTGGTGGATACAGAAGGTTTTGTAGGTTCTGTAGACGAAAGCGCCTTGTTTAAGGCGTTTATGGAAGATAAGAACATGGATAGTACACCTATCAAGGAGGTAATGAAAGATCCTTTTCCTGTAGTAAGTGCAAAAGCTTCTCTAGACAATATTTCTAAACTTATAAAAAATGGTAACCCAGCAGTTTTAGTGGATCTAGGAAATGGAAAACATCATATCATCACCAAGTATGATGTAATAAGTCATATAAAATAAATTACTATATTTATACTATAATTGCCTATCCCCTCTATTGGTTTTAACAAACCGATAAAGGGGTGTTTTATATATTTTGGATACTTGTTCACGCAACTATACTACGTTGCACTTATCTATTATAGATAAAAGAACATGTAAAATGAGGGGCTATGCATAAATATTCATTCGACTTTTCTGATATAGATAATCTGCGAAACTACTTTAGATCCCAATTGGATCCTGATAGCTCTTCAGATCGTATTTACTTTCCGCCAGAAATAGGAACGGGGTATTTGTCATATTATAAAATATCACCCGAGGTTTTTCTTTTGGTTAACAACTACACCGCCAATGCGGATATAGAATACCTAAGAAAACCTATTAATGAAAAGGATATTATTCTTCATTTTAGAAAATATGCCCTAGATCACCAATTAGAAAAAGACCAGATCATTAGTACATACTCCAATAGTTATACTCCCGGGAACATGCGTTGTATGGACGCACAACAAGGGGAACAGGTTTTCATAACAAAAGGGGCAGTAGTAAAATCTACAATGATCGTGCTTAAGAGCTCTTATACAAAACCTTATTTCATGAAGAGTAGCGATATGGCCGAAAAAGTAGATAGTTATATTCGCTATTCTCATCAATACATTAATAAATTTTATTTGTCATACAAACAATCTAACCTTTTTGATCAGATTGTTAATCCCGATAGTGAAACTGTCGAGAATTATTTGTATTACATTGCTAGAGGGATAAGACTATTAGAAACTTTTTGGAAAGATGTTTTAAAATGGGAGACAGAAAGGAACCCTTTCAAGATAAATAGTACTCAAGTGGGTAGTATCTATAAAGTAAGTAACTATCTTAGAGAGAATCTTCATGAACCCTTTGTTGGTGTTGATCAGTTGGCTGCAATGGCACATATGAGCCGTACAAATTTCTTTAATATGTTTAAAGAAATTCATGACCAAACACCTTTGGAGTTTTTCAATAATAAGAAACTAGAGAGTTCATATAACATGATATTTAGTGAAGGTCTATCTATTAAAGAAGTTATGGATACACTTAATTATTCAAATTCTTCAAAGTTTAAGAAAGCATTTTATAATAAGTTTGATATTTATCCAGATATAAACCTATAAAAATAAAGATGGTCGCCAAAAAATGACAACCATCTATAACCTAACACAAACTCAACTTAGTTTAGGGTTTTGTAATCTTTATGTTGTTTTGAATATAATTTTCCCTTCAATTACAGAACAAAGTAAAGAAATGAAATCGTTGTAAAGGTTTCCATTAATACATAAAATCTTACCAATAGTACATTTCTACAAGTAATTAACTTGGTTTTAAGAGTTTTAAATAACCGTTGTGCTATTTGTAAGGGGGTAATAGGTCTTAATTCTATAGTAAAAAATGTTTTAGCCTACTATTTATTAGGGTAGATATACAAATACCTGTTTTTTAATCAGATATTCTGTTTGTCGAGAATATTTAGAAATGTTTTGGGTTCTGGTCGTACTCTATAATTGTCTGTAAGATCTGCAAAAATTATTTTTCCTTCATTATCAGTTATAACAACCGTAGGTAATACAGTATCACTATCATATCCTAAGGTTTGAAACCCCATTGGGATTCCATTTTTAGCAAAGATGTTCAGTTGTTTAGCAACCTTGTTTTCATGATCTACCAGGAAATTAAAGTTCAGGTCAAACTTTTTTGCCAGAGATTTGGTATACTTATGAGGTTGCGGGCTTATGAAAATCATATTAACTTTTCTTTTCTCTAGTTCATTATATAGCGAAGCAATTTCTTTGATCTGAGCCATACATAACGGACACCAATTTCCGCGATAAAAAAGAAATATCGATGGATTACCCTTAAATTTGGAAGTGCTTATTTTGTTTCTTTCGCCATCCTGTAGTTCAAATTCGGGTAATTTGTAACCAAGTTTTATAATTTTATGAGAAGCTCTGCTTCCCAAAACCGAATACCACTTTATATAAAGAATCCATCCTAAAAATAAGCCTATACTTGGTAATGAGCCATTTATATCATTTTCAATAATGCCCCCAAAAACAATACTTATTAAGAAACCAATAGCAATGGGCAGCGTATAGGCTTTTAAATTTGCATCTGTGCGAGCAACGGGTCTTATAAAGATCATGATAAAAAGTAATGCTATAGAAGAAGCTAGTATTAGTCGTCCTATGTATCGATAGGATATTCCGTGGCTTAGTAAATGAATGACACTGTCAATTGCAAAATAAAGCGCAACTATAGGAAAAACAGATATAAATATAGATTTTAACAAGGATGTCATTTATGAATTAGTTTATTTTTTTAGTCAATGTTTGTATAACTAGCTTACAGGTTTAGAATAATTTTGTAATTTTCGACCACTATTTCAAGTACGCTACAACATTTGTCTTAATCCTACCCAAAATGTGAATAGCCGATTTTAAGAATTTACCTTGTAATTGGTAAATATTAAGAACATGAAGCTATACATTAACAAATGAATGAAGATTTTATCCATTACTTGTGGAAACACAAAAAGTTTGCATTATCAAACTTGAAAACAACACATAAACAAGAGATTATCCTCAAAAAAGTCGGGATTCATAATACCGATACTTCTGGGCCGGATTTTTTTAATGCACAAATGAGTATTAATAGACAAAAGTGGGCAGGAAATGTTGAAATACATAAAAAATCTAGTGATTGGTATGCGCATAATCATGAAAATGACAGGGCTTATGACAATGTGATTTTACATGTTGTCTGGGAAGATGATGTTTCGGTTTTTAGAAAGGATAATACACCAATACCAACATTGCAGTTAAAAGATTATGTACATGAGGAACTCCTAATGCGCTATCAAAAATTACTTAAATCAAAAAACAAAGATTGGATAGTGTGCGAGAAACAATTTTCAAAAGTGTCAAGTTTTATAATGTCCAATTGGCAAGAACGATTGTTTTTAGAGCGATTAGAACAAAAATCGAAATTGATTTTGGATCTTTTAAAAAACACTTCAAATGATTGGGAGGCTGTACTATTTAGGTTATTGGCCAAAAATTTTGGATTAAAAGTAAATGGAGAATCCTTTTTGAGCCTTGCCAATTCTATAGATTTTTCAATAATTAGAAAATGTCGTTATGATCTATGTCAATTAGAAGCATTATTATTTGGCCAATCAGGTTTGCTGGATAATCCTAATGAAAGTCAATATGTTAAAAAACTTCAAAAAGAATATGGCTTTTTAAAAAACAAATTTAAGCTAGATACTTTAGGGGTTATACCGTTACAATTTTTTAGATTAAGACCTCCAAATTTTCCAACAATAAGGCTAGCGCAATTTGCTGGGTTATACTATAAAAACAAATCGCTTTTTAACCACATAATTCAGGCCGATACCATTGACGAGATTTATGAGCTCTTTGATGTAGATACCAGCAGTTTTTGGAAAAATCACTATACTTTTGATAAACAGTCAACCTCCAGGAGAAAGAATTTTACAAAGTCATTTATCGATTTGATTTTGATCAATACTATAATTCCCCTTAAATTTATATATGCAAAAGATCAGGGTAAAAATCCTGAACAGGAAGTTTTTAAACTAATATCCAATATTCCAAGTGAAAAGAATAGTGTTATTACTGGTTTTGTTGCCTTAAAAGCACCAGTTAATAATGCTATGCATTCTCAGGCCATGATACAACTCAAGAATAATTATTGTGACCAAAAAGCTTGTTTACAATGTGCCGTTGGCAATTATTTATTGAATCAAGATTAAAATTTGGGATAATATAATTACTTTGCAACATGCTTTATAACCTAAGACATTTTTTAGAACGAAATGGATTTTATGTATCTTCTAGATTGGCCGATAGATTAGGTATGCGAGCCAAAAATGTACGACTTTTCTTTATTTATCTGACTTTTGCAACAGCCGGATTGGGGTTTGTTATATACCTCAATATGGCCTTTTGGTTAAAGCTGAAAGATTTGGTGTATACGAAACGAACCTCTGTATTTGACTTATGATAAAAATTTATAATTGGGGTAGGCCTAAAGTATATATTGCATTAATTTTATTAATTGTTGTAATTGCTATTGGTGTACTGGGTTTTCGTTTTTTTTCAAATTATACATGGGTTGATGCGTTGTATATGACCGTCATTACTATGACCACAGTTGGTTTTGAAGAGGTTCAGCCTCTCGATGACAATGGTAAGTTATTTACAGTATTTCTTATCTCAACCAGCGTTGCTATTTTTGCCTATTCGGTATCGGTTATAACAGAATATATTGTAAGTAAAAATGATCCAAAGAGAGTACAACATAGAAAAACACAAAAAATGATACATCAACTGGAAGATCATATCATCATTATAGGTTATGGTCGTAATGGGAAACAAGCGGCAGTTAAGTTATTGGCATACAATAAGCCATTTATTATCATCGAAAAGGATGAAGAAATAATAGAAAGATATCAAAATGATGACCTTTTATTTCTGAAAGGTAATGCTACAGAAGATTCTATCTTGATAGAAGCTGGGATCAAAAAAGCATTTTGTTTAATTTGTACATTGCCAGAAGATGCAGATAACCTGTTTATTGTATTATCGGCACGGCAGATCAATAAGAACCTTAAGATTATTAGTAGGGCCTCGCAAGACACATCGTACAAGAAAATAAGATTGGCAGGTGCCGATAATGTAATTATGCCGGATCGAATAGGGGGCGACCACATGGCTTCATTGGTAGTAGTACCTGATTTAATAGAGTTTTTAGACAACCTTTCTATCGTTGGAAAAAGGTCTATTAATATTGAAGAGATCTCTTTTGAAGATATGTTTGATGATCAACAGGAAAGAACTATTCTTAATATAGATATGAGATCAAGAACTGGTTGCACAATCATAGGATATAAATCGCCAGAAGGAGAATATATCGTAAACCCTGAAGCTAACACACTTCTAAAACCCGGTTCCAAGGTTGTGGTTCTAGGCCGCCCAGAACAAATTAATCTACTAAATAAAGAGTTCAATATTTAGTAATTGCAAAACATTTAACTCCTTAAAAATTGTACACAATCGTTTTTTTTAGCATCTTGCTGACTTCTTAAACACAAAAAATAAATTAACTCACAGAATTATGAAGAGAATTCTTCTTTCAATTTTAGCACTTACACTCCCCATAACAACATTCGCACAAGAAACAATAGAAAAAGGCCTCGACCAAAAAATAGACGAAGGTTTTAAACCGGTTTCTGATTTTTTCTCCAATGTGATTTTCTTTACAATTGGAGGGACGCCTTTTGTTTTAATACTCTTAGTTTTAAGTGCCTTATTTTTTACAATTTATTTTAGATTCCCGAATGTCAGATATTTTGCAAGAGCAATAAATGTAGTAAGAGGAAAATATGATGATGTAGAAGGGCACGGGATTGAAGGAAAACCTGAAGTTAGCATCGTTGAAGGAGATATTCGAGATACTATTAGAGACGAATCTCAAGAAGGAGAAGTTTCTCACTTTCAGGCATTGGCAACAGCCGTTTCTGGTACAGTTGGTAATGGCAATATCGCAGGTGTAGCCTTGGCCATTGCACTTGGTGGTCCTGGTGCAACTTTCTGGATGATTATTTGTGGATTTTTAGGAATGTCTACCAAGTTTGTTGAATGTACCCTTGGAGTACAGTATCGTGATGTAGGAGAAGACGGAACTGTATACGGCGGACCAATGTATTATCTAAGTAAAGGACTTAAAGAAAAAGGATTCGTTTGGCTAGGTAAAATTGCAGCAGTAATTTTTGCAATCTTTTGTATAGGTGGTTCTTTTGGTGGTGGAAATGCTGCACAATCAAATCAGGCAACAGTAGTCTTAAAAGATTTGTTAGGTTTAGAAAGTACTGCGGCTGGATTTTGGATAGGTATAATACTTGCTATTTTGGTGGGAATCATAATTATTGGTGGAATTAAGCGAATAGCTTCTGTTACAGAAAAAGTAGTGCCTTTCATGGCTTTACTTTATATAATTGCTTGTTTGTATATCATTTTGAGTAATTTTTCTTTTATCGATGATGCTATCGGAATGATTGTAACTGAAGCCTTCAATCCTAAAGCCATAGGAGTAGGTGGAGTTATAGGAGTATTGTTAGTAGGTTTTAAAAGAGCAGCATTTTCTAATGAAGCAGGAGCGGGATCGGCATCGATCGCTCACTCTGCGGTAAAAACTAAATATTCGGCATCAGAAGGTCTGGTAGCATTACTAGAACCCTTTATCGATACTGTGGTGATCTGTACAATGACTGCCCTGGTAATTATTATTTTTAATTCAGATGGAGCGTTTGCTTATGGAGGAGACGGAAGCGGAGCTGTTATCATTGATGGAGCATCGTACGAAGGTGCAGGGATAACTCAAAAAGCATTTGCGAAATATATTCCTTTCTCTAATGTATTCCTTACCATAGCCGTTGTTCTTTTTGCGGTTTCTACTATGATTTCATGGTCGTATTATGGATTACAATCCTGGAAATTTTTGTTTGGAAGAGGAAAGAAAGCTGATTTAGTTTACAAATTATTATTCTTAACGTTCGTTGTTATTGGTGCCGCGGCAAGTATGAAATCTATTTGGGATTTCTCAGACGCAATGATCTTTGCTATGGTATTTCCTAACATGATCGGTTTATACTTCTTGTTCCCAGTAGTTAAAAAACAGTTGAAAAGATATTTTGATGCTATTAAAGCAGCAAAGTAATAGCATAAATTTTTTATGAATACTAGTAAACCCCAATTTGAGATGCATGCACGTTTTCGAAATGGGGTTTTCCTTTTAGCTATACTTTTATTTGGTAGTGTATTGCTCTATTATTTTTATCCAAAAACCAGAGTGTCAAAAGAGAATTTTGTAGAACTCACAAAGTTTCAACATCAAATAGATTCTTTAAAGCAAATAGTTGGTGAAGAAAAAAAGGTATACAAATTAAAGCCTTTTAACCCTAATTTCATTTCTGATCATAAAGGATATCAACTTGGGCTATCGGCAACAGCATTAGATCGGCTTGCCGCTTACAGAAACCAGGGAAAGTGGATAAATTCTGTTTCAGACTTTAAAAACGTTACAAAAGTTTCAGATTCTCTTCTGGTAACAATTTCTCCTTTGTTCAAGTTTCCTGAATGGGTAAAAAATTCAAATACAAAAAGAAAGAATGCTAAAAAAAAGTATCCAATAGTATCCTATAATAAAAAAGAGGATTTAAATACTGCCACCGCAGAACAACTTCGGGAAAAGGTAAATGTTCCGGATTTTATAGCACAACGAATAGTGAACTATAGAAACAAAATAGGAGGTTTTGTAGATGATATACAACTTAAAGACGTTTCTGGACTTTATGAGATTCAAAGACAAAAAATGCGTTCTCTTTTCACGGTTAAAACGCCTAAAGCTGTAACGAAGGTAAATATAAATACTGCCTCGGTAGATGAATTGATAGAAGTGCCGTATTTTGATTTTGAAATGGTATTAGAAATAAGGGATTATATTAAAAATAAAGGGAGTATTTCGAGTTTTGAAGAATTGGAAAAAATCAACGGTTTTTCTTTGGAAAAAATAGATAGAATAACTTTATATTTGACTTTAGATTAAAAATCGGAAAAAATTGCTGTGAATTTTGATGAATTCTAAAAAAACAAAAAGAGATCAATAATTTGTTGATCTGTGACTACGCTATGTTTTTTCATCATAAAATACAGTACTATGTTAACTAAAAAAGCAGAAGTTGTCATATGAACAGCATGTATTTTACAGAAGAGCACGAATTATTTAGGCAAAGCCTTAAAGACTTTCTTAAAAAAGAAGTTACACCACACATCGAAAAGTGGGAAAAAACAGGAGTAATAGATCGTTTTATTTGGGAAAAGTTTGGGGAGATGGGATATTTTGGTATCTCGTACCCAGAGGAATATGGCGGTTTGGATCTGGATCTTTTTTATATGGTGATACTTTTAGAAGAATTACAAAAAATTAATTCTGGTGGTTTTGCTGCGGCTATATGGGCACATGTATATTTGGCAATGACCCATTTAAATAAAGAAGGTGACCACAGGATTAAAGAAGAATATTTGTCTCCCAGTATTTCTGGTCAAAAAATAGGATGCCTGGCTATTACAGAACCTTTTGGTGGTTCTGATGTTGCCGGCATGAGAACTACGGCCGTAAAGAATGGCGATCATTATGTGATTAATGGTTCTAAAACATTTATTACAAATGGAGTTTATAGTGATTACCTGGTGGTCGCTGCAAAAACAAATCCCGAATTGGGTAATAAAGGAATTAGCATTTTTGTAATTGATCGGGATGTACCAGGGATTTCTGCTACAAAACTTGAAAAGTTAGGGTGGAGAGCGTCAGATACTGGCGAGATAGCCTTTGATGATGTCAAAGTTCCTATTGATAACCTAATGGGTGAAGAAAATAAAGGATTCTCTTATATAATGCAGCATTTTGCTTTAGAGAGATTAATAATGGGGGTAAATTCACATGCTAGAGCAGAATATGCCTTAGAATATGTACTGCAATACATGTCAGAGAGAGAGGCTTTTGGAAAAACTATCGATAAATTTCAGGCCTTAAGGCATGCTGTAGCAGATATGGCTAGTGAGATAGAAATGTGTAAAGAATTCAATTATTCTATTACCAAGAGACTCAACAATGGGCAATATGCAGTTAAAGAGGCAAGTATGTCTAAGTTGTTATCTACAAAAATGGCCGATGATGTAATATATAAATGCTTACAACTTCTGGGAGGATATGGGTATATGGAAGAATATCCTTTGGCTCGATTGTTTAGAGATAGTAGGTTAGGGCCTATAGGAGGAGGAACATCTGAAATTTTAAGAGAGGTTATAGCTAAGATGATTATTGATAAAAAAGAATATAAACCTGCTACATAAATTTTCTTTTTTCATAAGAAAATGGTTGAAGCTTTTTTGATTTTAATGAAAAAGTTTCAACCACTTCATAAACGGTTAATTAAGGCAGAAACATTTTCGGTCTTTTTTAAAATTCTCGATACCGTTTTAAAAAATTATTCGTTTATACTAGTATTAATTAGTTGTTTTAGTGGTTTTGTTAACACGAAAACGTTTTCGTAGGGTTGCAATCGTTTTCGTTCTTATCCAAATTTTTAATTTGATAAGAAATTAACACAAACACTAAGTAATTATGAAAATCAGCAAGTTTTTTTATGGATTTCTTGCTACAACTTTTTTGTTTATTAGTTGTAGTAAAGACGAAGCTCTTGATGCTGTAGAAGCAGATTCTGCAGACTTTCAAGAAACCGTTTCTTCTAAGGCACTCAAACCTATAGGTTCAGGAGTTATGATGCAAGCATTTTATTGGGATGTTCCAGCGGGTGGTACCTGGTGGAATGTGGTAAAAAGTAAAGTAGATGATTGGAGCGATGCAGGGGTTGATGCAATCTGGCTTCCACCAGTTAGTAAGGCTCAAAATGGCGCTTTTTCGATGGGGTATGACCCTTTTGATTATTACGATTTTGGAGAGTATAACCAAATGGGAAGCGTTGAAACCCGATTTGGATCAAGATCAGAATTAGAAAGCCTTATTAACACCGCACACAATAACAGTCTCAGTGTCATTGCTGATATAGTAATTAATCATAATAGTGGAGGCGATTTAGAGCAGAATGAGTTTGCAGGAAAGGATACATATACAGAGTTTAACCCATTGTCTGGTAAATTTAATAGAACTAAATACGATTTTCATCCAAATGATCAATATTATTCTGATAGTGGAATTTTTGGAGGTTTCCCTGATTTGAGTCATAGCAAACCATATGTACAAGATTGGCTTTGGGGAAGATCAAATTCTGTGGCAAAGTACTATAAGAACACTATGGGCTTCGATGGATGGAGATTCGACTATGTGAAAGGATTCGAACCATGGGTGGTAAGAGAATGGAAAAACAATGTTGGAGGATTTTCGGTTGGAGAATATTGGGATGGAAATGTAAATACTCTGGACTGGTGGACAACCGAAGCACAAATGTCGGCCTTTGATTTTGCCTGTTACTATAAAATGAGAGATGCGTTTATGGGCAATAATCTTAATGCACTAAGTGGCGATATGCTTTGGAAAAGAAATGCTTCTCGAGCCGTGACCTTCGTTGCTAATCATGATACTGACGAAATTATCAATAATAAAATATTGGCATATGCGTATATTTTAACTCATGAGGGATATCCGGCTCTTTTCTATAGAGATTATGAGGATTGGTTAGATAAGAATAAATTAAACAACCTGATTTGGATACATAACAACCTTGCTGCTGGTAGTACTACAAACCTTTGGACAGATAATGATGAGTATATAGCCAAAAGAAATGGAGGCGCAGGAAAGAATGGTTTGATAGTATATATCAACAATTCTAACTCTTGGAAAGAAAGATGGGTAGAAACCAATTGGTCCAATAGAAGAATTAAGGATTACACCGGAAGTTCCAGTTGGGAACCTGTTACTCAGGGTGGTCGATGGGTTAAGATTCAAGCCCCACCAAAAGGATATGCTGTATGGTCTTTGAAATAAAAAAGTAAAATTAATTAACTTCATTAAAAAAAGCTTTGTAAGTAATAGTTTTATATTATCTTTGTATCCTAATTTTTAAAGAAAGGAGGTCCAACTATGTTAATTATACCAGTAAAAGACGGAGAAAATATAGATAGAGCGTTAAAACGTTTTAAAAGAAAATTTGATCGAACAGGAACGATGCGTCAGCTTCGTAAGCGTCAAGCGTTTTCAAAACCTTCTGTTGAAAGAAGAGCGCAAGTTCAAAAAGCGCAATATATTCAGCACTTAAGAGATCAGGAAGAGATTTAAAAAGTTGAAGCTTAGTCTTAGTCTATAATCTTTTTTAAGGAAAAGACTTCGTTTTTCAGTATAAATAGAACCGTTAGGATTCCAAAAGTTTTATACTTTTGTTTTCTAACGGTTTTTTTATGTTTATTTCTGAATTTATAGATTATCTACTTTTGGAGAAAAAGTATTCTGCGCATACCGTTACTGCGTATAAATCTGATCTGTTATCTTTTCTGGACTTTTACAGTAAAGAATATGAAAACTCAGATATATCCAAGGCAAACTATCAGCAAATTAGATCATGGATAGTTGTTTTGGTTGATCAAGGGATTTCTAATAGAACAGTAAACAGAAAAATTTCCTCACTTAAAACATACTATAAATTCTTGCTTAAAATTGAAGAGCTACAAAGTAACCCTTTAGCAAAACATCAGGCTTTAAAAGCGCCAAAAAAACTTCAGATACCATTTTCTACAGATGAGGTAGAAGATGTTCTTAGTGTTTTAAAAAATGAACAAGATTTTACAAGTGTTAGAGACAGGCTTATTGTAGAGCTTTTTTATGCAACTGGCATTAGGCGTATCGAATTGGTGAGCTTAAAAGTATTAGATGTTGATGTTAATGCAAAACAAATCAAAGTGTTAGGGAAAAGAAATAAAGAAAGATACTTGCCATTGCTTTCATCGGTTTGTGATACAATAAAACAGTATTTGGAACTTAGAAGAGATGTACAAGTAGATCACGATGAACCATATTTATTATTAACCAAAAAAGGAGTTAAAATATATGAAACACTTGTGTATCGAATCATAAATAGTTATTTTAGTGAGGCTTCTTCAAAGGTAAAGAAGAGTCCACACATCATAAGGCACTCATTTGCGACTCATTTGCTTAACGAAGGAGCAAATTTAAATGCTGTAAAAGAATTGCTTGGTCATTCCAGTTTAGCTGCTACTCAGATTTATACCCATCATAGTATAGCTCAGTTAACAAAAGTTTATAAACAATCTCACCCAAGGAATAAAAAGTAGTTGATAAGTCTCGCTTATCTATCTTTTAGGCTTAAAATATTTGTTAAACCAATTAAACTAACACTTATGAAAGTGAACTTGCAATCCGTAAATTTTAATGTAGATCAAAAATTGGTGGATTTTACTCAAACAAAATTGGATAAATTAGAAACTTATTTTAATCGTATTATTCATGCAGACGTATTCTTAAAAGTTATGAATACAAGTGGTAAAGAAAATAAAATCACAGAAATTTTATTGAGCGTTCCAGGAGATGAATTTATGATCAAAAAAATAAACAAAACATTTGAAGAAGGTGTGGATGAGTGTGTTAGTTCTTTGGAAAGGCAGCTAAAAAAACGGAAAGAAAAATTAAATGCACATGTTTGACTATTTTTTTGAAAAATAGTTTTGTGTAAAAAATAAATTATTATACATTTGCAGTCCGTTAGAAATAGCGGACTTTTTTATGTTCTAAAACATAGTGAAAAGCCGATATAGCTCAGCTGGCTAGAGCAGCTGATTTGTAATCAGCAGGTCGTGGGTTCGAGTCCCTCTATCGGCTCTTGAAATTTTGAAATTAACATCAGGAATTGAGAGATTTTGCATTGTAAAAAATATCTCAAAAAAGGGGCAATAAGTTTATCCTGATTGTAGGCGAAGATAGCCTCTCTATCGGCACTAAAAAAGAAGTTTTTTAACAAAAAAACGATACTTTTTTAATAGAGTTTTGAATTGTAAAATAAATGACTATTTTTGCGCACTCAAAACTCACAAAGTTCATTGTAAAATACTGAATTTTTATTGGGGAGATACTCAAGCGGCCAACGAGGACAGACTGTAAATCTGTTGGTTTTTACCTTCGCAGGTTCGAATCCTGCTCTCCCCACATAATTTTAAAACAAAAGAAGTATCAAGAGCTTGTTTTTATAAGTTTTGTGTTTTAAGATTTTAAAAGATAAATACCATAATTCAAAATTCGTAAATCGTAATTCTGAATTAAAAGCGGGAGTAGCTCAGTTGGTAGAGCGTCAGCCTTCCAAGCTGAATGTCGCCGGTTCGAACCCGGTCTCCCGCTCAAAGAAAATTCTTTGGTGTGTAAGATATGTTCTTTTGAATGTGTTTTTAGTATATTGAAGAATACAGGGTGAGAAACCTGTGCCGGGCAGAGTCGAGGTAAACCTGGTCTCCAGCTCAAAAAAGCCAATCTTGATGCATTTTGGCATTGGATTTTTAAAATAAAGTAAAAGGTAAATCGGTTTTCTTTTAATACTTAATTAAAGAACTCTGATTTTTCTTGCTACTTTTTAAAGCCGGTGTAGCTCAGGGGTAGAGCGTTTCCTTGGTAAGGAAGAGGTCACGAGTTCAAATCTCGTCATTGGCTCTTAGTGCAAAAGCATAAATTGAACACTAATATATAACTAAGATTAAATAAATTAATTATGGCAAAGGAAACTTTTGATCGTTCCAAACCGCACTTAAATATTGGTACTATTGGACACGTTGATCACGGTAAAACGACTTTGACTGCTGCAATTACAAAAGTATTGGCAGAAGCAGGTCTTTCTGAAGCGAGAGATTTCGATACTATCGACAACGCTCCTGAAGAAAAAGAAAGAGGTATTACAATTAATACATCTCACGTAGAGTACCAAACAGAAAATCGTCACTACGCTCACGTTGACTGTCCAGGTCACGCCGATTACGTAAAGAACATGGTTACTGGTGCTGCTCAAATGGACGGAGCGATCTTGGTAGTTGCTGCTACAGATGGTCCTATGCCACAAACTCGTGAGCACATACTATTAGGTCGTCAGGTAGGTATTCCTAGAATCGTTGTATTCCTTAATAAAGTGGATATGGTAGATGATGAGGAACTTTTAGAGCTTGTTGAAATGGAAGTAAGAGATCTTCTTTCTTTTTATGAGTATGATGGTGATAATGGGCCTGTAATTGCTGGTTCTGCTCTTGGAGCCCTTAACGGAGAGAAAAAATGGGTAGATACAGTTATGGAACTTATGGCAGCTGTTGATACATGGATCGAATTACCAAAGCGTGATGTTGAGAAAGATTTCTTAATGCCTATCGAAGATGTATTCTCTATTACTGGTCGTGGTACTGTTGCAACTGGTCGTATCGAAACTGGTGTTGCAAATACTGGAGATTCTGTTGAGATTATCGGTATGGGAGCAGAGAAACTTACTTCTACTATTACTGGAGTAGAGATGTTCCGTAAAATATTGGATAGAGGTGAGGCTGGAGATAATGTAGGTATCCTTTTAAGAGGTATTGAAAAAACTCAGATCTCTCGTGGTATGGTAATTACTAAACCTGGATCTGTAACTCCGCATGCTAAATTCAAAGCTGAGGTATATATCCTTAAGAAAGAAGAAGGTGGACGTCACACTCCGTTCCATAATAACTACCGTCCTCAGTTCTACGTTCGTACGACTGACGTAACAGGAAATATTGCGCTTCCTGATGGAGTTGAAATGGTAATGCCTGGAGATAACTTAACTATTAATGTTGAGTTGATTCAACCAATTGCTATGAATGTTGGTCTTCGTTTTGCTATCCGTGAAGGTGGTAGAACAGTAGGTGCCGGTCAGGTTACTGAAATTTTAGACTAATTCGATTATATATAGATAAGTAAGGTATTCGCTTAAGCGAATACCTTGACTTATGTATACGGGTTTAGCTCAGTTGGTAGAGCACTGGTCTCCAAAACCAGGTGTCGGGAGTTCGAGCCTCTCAACCCGTGCAGTTGCAATTAGTGTTTTTTGAAGTAGTAATTGTAGTGAATAAGAAATTTTATAGCGAATAAATTTTGAATGTTTATTCGTTTAAATAATAACAAGATGGCTGGATTTATAAATTACATAACAGAATCATATAACGAATTAAAGAACCATGTAACTTGGACTCCTTGGGCAGAAGCTCAGAGACTTACTTTGGTGGTGATTGTTTTTTCAGTTATTTTTTCTTTGGCTATCTGGGGAATAGATACTGTATTTAGTAATTTGATAGAGTATTATTTTACTTTAGTTAAATCTTAAATATTGTGAAAATGGCCGAGGTGGATAATACAAAGAAGTGGTACGTTGTAAGGGCTGTTAGTGGTCAGGAAAACAAAGTAAAGGACTATATAGAGCGTGAGATTGCTCATATGGGTCTTCAGGATTATGTTGCTCAGATTCTTGTGCCAACAGAAAAAGTGGTTCAGATCCGTAATGGAAAGAAGATAAATAAAGAGCGGGTGTATTTTCCAGGTTATGTAATGATTGAAGCTAATCTTTCAGGAGAAATACCGCATATCATAAAATCTATTAATGGCGTAATCGGTTTTCTTGGAGAAGTAAAGGGTGGAGACCCTGTTCCTTTAAGAAAAGCTGAAATTAATAGGATGTTAGGTAAGGTTGATGAATTGGCAGTAAAAACTGATAACGTTGCAATACCTTACACAGTTGGAGAGACCGTAAAAGTTATTGATGGTCCTTTTAACGGATTTAATGGTACCGTTGAAAAAGTAAATGAAGAAAAGCGTAAGCTAGAAGTAATGGTGAAAATCTTTGGAAGAAAAACACCATTAGAGTTGAGCTATATGCAAGTTGAAAAAGTATAATAATTGTTACATTATATATCCAGAATTGTTCTTTTGCTTCCACTTATAGAACAATTCTAATTTAAAATTAGAAAAATGGCTAAAGAGTTAAGTAAGGTTGTAAAGTTACAAGTACGTGGAGGAGCGGCAAACCCATCCCCACCAGTTGGACCTGCTTTAGGTGCTGCCGGAGTAAATATCATGGAATTCTGTAAGCAATTCAATGGTAGAACACAAGATAAAGCTGGAAAAGTATTGCCAGTGGTAATCAATGTGTATAAAGACAAATCTTTTGATTTTGTTATTAAAACTCCACCGGCGGCTGTTCAAATACTGGAAGCAGCAAAACAGAAAAAAGGTTCTGGAGAGCCTAATCGTAAAAAAGTAGCTAGTGTTACTTGGGATCAAGTTCGTACAATAGCAGAAGATAAAATGCAGGATTTAAACGCATTTACTGTAGAATCTGCTATGAAAATGATTGCTGGAACTGCTCGCTCTATGGGTGTAACTGTAAAAGGACAAGCTCCTTTTTAATCCAAAAAAGTTTACAAAATGGCAAAAGTAACTAAAAAGCAAAAAGAAGCAAATGCTAAAGTTGATAGCAACAAGGCATATTCTGTAGAAGAAGCTTCTTCTTTAATAAAAGAAATAACAAACGTAAATTTTGATGCTTCTGTAGATCTTGCCGTTCGTTTGAACGTAGATCCTCGTAAAGCAAATCAAATGGTGCGTGGTGTGGTAACATTACCTCACGGAACAGGTAAAGATGTTAAAGTATTGGCATTGGTAACCCCAGACAAAGAAGCAGAGGCTAAAGAAGCAGGTGCTGATTTTGTAGGCCTTGATGAATACCTTGATAAAATCAAAGGTGGATGGACAGATGTTGATGTAATCATCACAATGCCTAGTGTTATGGGTAAATTAGGACCATTAGGTAGAGTATTAGGACCTCGTGGATTAATGCCTAACCCAAAAACGGGAACTGTAACCATGGATGTTTCAAAGGCAGTTTCAGATGTAAAAGCTGGTAAGATTGATTTCAAAGTTGATAAAACAGGTATTGTTCATGCAGCAATAGGGAAATCTTCTTTCGATGCTGAAAAAATAGCTGGAAATGCTAAAGAATTATTAACAACATTAGTAAAGTTAAAACCACAGACTGCAAAAGGTATATATATTAAGTCAATATATATGTCCTCTACTATGAGTCCTGGAGTTGAAATAGATACTAAAAACTTTGCTGGGTAATTAAGATAAACGATTATGACAAGAGAAGAAAAATCACTAGTAATTGAAGACTTAACCGCTCAGTTGGCTGAAAACGCTATTATATATTTAGCAGACATTTCAGGATTAGATGCAGGAACAACTTCAAATTTACGTAGAGCTTGTTTTAAAGCTAATGTATCATTAAAAGTAATTAAGAATACACTCCTTGCAAAAGCAATGGAGAATTCTGATAAGGATTTCGGAGATTTACCAAATGTATTAAAAGGTAATACCTCGTTAATGTTTTCCGAAGCTGGAAATGCACCTGCAAAGGTTATCAAAGAATTTCGTAAGAAATCAGAGAAACCTCTATTAAAAGGAGCTTTTATAGAAGAAGCGATCTTTATTGGTGACGACAGTCTTGAGACTTTAGTGAATATTAAGTCTAAAGAAGAAGTTATCGGAGATATTATTGGCTTATTACAGTCGCCTGCTAAGAATGTTATTTCAGCATTAAAATCAGGAGGAGGTACACTAGCTGGTATCCTTAAAACATTATCCGAGAAAGAAGGATAATCAATAATAGAGTACGCACTTTTTAACAAATTATAGTTCAATTAAAAAATTTTATTAAAACGATAGAAAATGGCAGATTTAAAAGATTTCGCAGAACAATTAGTTAACTTAACAGTAAAAGAAGTTAATGAGTTAGCTGATATATTAAAAGAAGAATATGGTATCGAGCCTGCTGCTGCTGCAGTAGCTGTTGCTGGTGGTGGTGCCGCTGGTGGTGGTGAAGCTGCTGAAGAAAAATCAGAATTCGATGTAATCCTTAAAGCAGCTGGTGGTGCTAAATTAGCAGTTGTAAAACTTGTTAAAGAATTAACTGGTCTTGGTCTTAAAGATGCTAAAGGATTAGTTGATGAAGCTCCTAAAGCAATCAAAGAAGGAATAGCAAAGGATGAAGCAGAAGCTCTAAAAGCTCAATTAGAAGAGGCAGGAGCAGAGGTTGAGCTTAAGTAAGCTTACCATAGATTAAACACATAGGTTTAGACCCAGAGAGCATTCTCTGAGGTCTAAACCATTTTGCGTATATAAGCATGAAGTGTTAAAAATACGCGACCCTTTTTAAAATTTTAATTTAATTCCGTCCATTGATGTTAGCAACGCAAACAGAAAGATTGAATTTCTCTTCCGTAAAGAACAGACCCGATTATCCGGATTTTCTGGATATTCAGATCAAATCTTTTCAGGATTTCTTTCAATTAGAAACAAAGTCTGAAGAAAGAGGAAACGAAGGTTTATACAATACCTTCATGGAAAACTTCCCGATTACAGATACTCGTAATCAATTTGTACTAGAATTTTTAGATTATTTTGTTGATCCTCCAAGATATGATCTTCAGGAATGTATTGAAAGAGGTCTTACTTATAGTGTACCATTAAAGGCGCGTCTTAAGTTATTCTGTACAGACCCAGAACACGAAGACTTTGAAACTATTGTTCAGGACGTGTATTTAGGAACAATCCCTTATATGACACCAAGTGGTACTTTTTGTATTAATGGTGCAGAACGTGTTGTTGTATCTCAATTACACCGTTCGCCAGGGGTATTCTTTGGACAATCTTTCCATGCAAATGGAACCAAATTATATTCAGCCAGAGTAATTCCTTTCAAGGGATCCTGGATAGAATTTGCTACCGATATTAATAGTGTGATGTACGCCTATATCGATAGAAAGAAAAAATTACCAGTAACGACACTTTTCCGCGCCATAGGATTTGAGCGTGATAAAGACATTTTAGAAATATTTGATCTTGCAGAAGAAGTTAAAGTTTCTAAATCTGGATTAAAGAAAGTATTAGGACGCAAATTAGCTGCACGTGTTTTAAATACATGGCACGAAGATTTTGTGGATGAAGATACTGGAGAAGTTGTATCTATTGAGCGTAACGAAATTGTTTTGGACCGCGATACAGTTCTTGACAAAGACCACCTTGAAGAGATTATCGAATCTGGAGCAAAAACCATCTTGCTTCATAAAGAAGATAATCAAAAAGGTGATTATGCAATTATTCATAATACACTACAAAAGGACCCTACCAATTCTGAAAAAGAAGCGGTAGAACACATATATCGCCAATTGCGTAATGCAGAACCGCCAGATGAGGAAACTGCAAGGGGTATTATTGACAAGTTATTCTTTTCAGACCAACGCTACAACCTTGGTGAAGTAGGTCGTTATAGAATGAATAAGAAATTGGGACTTGATATAGCAATGGATAAGCAAGTGCTTACCAAAGAAGATATCATTACCATCATAAAATACTTAATAGAATTAATTAATTCTAAAGCCGAGATTGATGATATCGATCACCTTTCTAACCGTCGTGTTAGAACAGTAGGAGAACAATTATCTCAGCAGTTTGGTGTTGGTTTGGCTCGTATGGCTCGAACTATTCGAGAGAGAATGAACGTAAGAGACAATGAAGTGTTTACACCGATCGATTTGATCAACGCAAAAACACTGTCTTCGGTGATCAATTCTTTCTTTGGTACAAACCAGCTGTCTCAATTTATGGATCAAACAAATCCATTGGCAGAGATTACTCACAAACGTAGATTATCGGCATTAGGACCAGGTGGTTTATCTCGTGAGCGTGCAGGATTCGAAGTACGTGATGTACACTATACACATTATGGTCGTTTATGCCCTATCGAAACTCCTGAAGGACCAAATATTGGTCTGATTTCTTCACTTGCAGTATTTGCAAAAGTGAATTCAATGGGATTCTTAGAAACTCCGTATCGTAAAGTAGAGAATGGAAAAGTGGATCTTTCTGAATTTAGATATTTAAGTGCAGAAGAAGAGGAAGAAAAATTAATAATGCAGGCTAACCTGGCATTGAAAGAAGATGGGACTATTGAGAGTGAAAAAGTTATTGCACGTATGGAAGGCGATTTCCCGGTGATTGAGCCAGCAAACGTGAATTATGCTGATGTTGCTCCTAATCAGATTGCTTCTATTTCGGCTTCATTGATTCCATTCCTAGAACACGATGACGCAAACCGTGCATTGATGGGATCAAACATGATGCGCCAGGCAGTACCGTTATTAAGAGTAGATGCTCCTATTGTAGGTACAGGGTTAGAACGACAGGTAGCTTCAGATTCTAGAGTATTGATCAATGCAGAAGGAGCCGGAGTTGTAGAATATGTAGACGCACAAAAAATTACCATTAAGTACGATAGAACCGATGAAGAGAGAATGGTAAGCTTTGATGGTGATTCAAAAACATATGATCTAATAAAATTTCGTAAGACAAATCAGGGTACTAGTATCAACCTTAAACCAATCGTAAGAGTAGGAGATAAGGTGACTAAAGGTCAGGTATTATGTCAAGGATATGCAACAGAAAATGGAGAACTTGCCTTAGGTAGAAATATGAAAGTAGCCTTTATGCCTTGGAAAGGGTATAACTTTGAGGATGCAATCGTAATTTCTGAAAAAGTAGTAAGAGATGATATCTTTACATCTATCCATATTGATGAGTATTCTCTTGAGGTTAGAGATACAAAATTAGGTAATGAAGAATTAACTAATGATATCCCTAATGTTTCTGAAGAAGCTACAAAAGACCTTGATGAAAACGGAATGATCCGTGTTGGTGCAGAAATCAAGCCAGGAGATATTCTTATTGGTAAGATTACTCCAAAAGGAGAAAGTGATCCAACACCCGAGGAAAAATTATTGAGAGCTATCTTTGGAGACAAAGCAGGTGATGTTAAAGATGCATCATTAAAAGCTTCTCCTTCTCTACACGGTGTAGTAATTGATAAAAAATTATTTGCCCGTGCGATAAAAGATAAGCGCAAGCGTTCTCAGGATAAAGAAGATATAGAAACCTTAGAAAGATCGTATGATACCAAGTTCGAATTATTAAAATCTGAACTTGTAGATAAACTATTTGCTATTGTAGGTGGTAAAACATCACAAGGAGTGATGAATGATCTTGGTGAAGAAGTACTTCCAAAAGGTAAAAAGTATACTCAAAAAATGCTAAATAGCGTTGATGATTATGCCCACCTTACCAAAGGAACCTGGACCACAGATGATGAGCTTAATAGCATGGTTGCAGATCTAATTCATAATTATAAAATTAAAGAAAATGATCTTCAGGGTAATCTAAGAAGAGAGAAATTTACAATCTCTGTTGGAGATGAATTACCTTCAGGAATTATAAAACTTGCCAAAGTTTACATCGCTAAGAAACGTAAACTTAAGGTAGGAGATAAGATGGCAGGTCGTCACGGTAACAAAGGTATTGTTGCACGTATCGTAAGAGAAGAGGATATGCCATTCTTAGAGGATGGAACACCTGTTGATATTGTATTAAATCCACTAGGAGTGCCATCTCGTATGAATATTGGTCAGATTTATGAAACTGTATTAGGATGGGCAGGACAAAAGTTGAATAGAAAATTTGCTACTCCAATTTTTGATGGTGCTTCTCTTGAACAAATTAATGGGTTTACAGATGAAGCGGGTATCCCAAGATTTGGACACACATATTTATATGATGGTGGTACAGGAGATCGTTTTGATCAGGCAGCTACAGTAGGTGTAATTTACATGCTTAAATTAGGCCACATGGTAGACGATAAGATGCATGCACGTTCTATAGGTCCGTACTCGTTGATTACTCAGCAACCACTTGGTGGTAAAGCACAGTTTGGAGGTCAGCGTTTTGGAGAAATGGAAGTATGGGCACTAGAAGCTTATGGAGCATCAAGTACGCTACGTGAGATATTGACTGTAAAATCTGATGATGTTATAGGAAGAGCCAAAACATACGAAAGTATCGTAAAAGGTGAACCTATGCCAGAACCGGGATTACCAGAATCTTTTAATGTATTAATGCACGAATTAAAAGGTCTAGGACTGGATATCAGATTAGAAGAATAAAAAATAGTTTGCAGTAAGCAGTATGTAGCTTTAAAGTTGCATACTGCATACTTAATACTGAATACTAGAAAAAATGGCAAGAAATAATGATAAGAATACAGTAAAGAGATTTAATAAAATCTCTATTGGTTTAGCCTCTCCAGAATCAATTTTGGCAGTTTCTAACGGAGAAGTACTTAAGCCAGAAACTATCAATTATCGTACTCACAAACCTGAGCGTGATGGTTTGTTCTGTGAGCGTATTTTTGGACCTGTAAAGGACTTTGAATGTGCTTGTGGTAAATATAAAAGAATTCGTTACAAAGGTATTGTTTGTGATCGATGTGGTGTAGAGGTTACCGAAAAGAAAGTTCGTAGAGATCGTGTGGGACACATAAACTTAGTTGTACCAGTTGCGCACATCTGGTATTTCCGTTCTTTACCAAATAAAATAGGATACTTATTAGGGCTTCCTTCTAAGAAACTGGATATGATCATTTACTACGAACGTTACGTGGTAATTCAACCAGGTATTGCCAAAAATGAAGAAGGAGAACCAGTACAAAAGATGGACTTCCTTACAGAAGAAGAATACCTTAATATCTTAGATAGTCTTCCTCAAGAAAATTTATATCTTGATGATACTGATCCTAACAAATTTATCGCTAAGATGGGAGCAGAGTGCTTGATCGAGATTCTTAGAAGAATCGATCTTGATGCACTTTCTTATGAGTTAAGACATAAAGCAAATAACGAAACTTCTAAACAACGTAAAACCGAAGCGCTTAAGAGACTTCAGGTTGTAGAATCGTTCCGTGATGCAAATAAAAATAGAGAAAACCACCCTGAGTGGATGATTCTTAAAGTAGTACCAGTAATTCCGCCAGAATTACGTCCGTTGGTGCCACTTGATGGAGGTCGTTTCGCAACATCAGATTTGAATGACTTATATCGCCGTGTGATCATACGTAACAATCGTTTAAAACGTTTGATGGAGATTAAAGCTCCCGAAGTAATCCTTCGTAACGAAAAACGTATGCTTCAGGAATCTGTTGATTCTCTTTTTGACAATACCCGTAAAGCGTCTGCCGTTAAGACAGATTCAAACAGACCATTAAAATCATTATCAGATTCATTAAAAGGTAAGCAAGGACGTTTCCGTCAAAACTTGCTTGGTAAACGTGTGGATTATTCTGCTCGTTCGGTAATTGTTGTTGGACCAGAATTGAAATTGTTTGAGTGTGGTCTTCCAAAAAATATGGCCGCAGAGCTTTACAAGCCTTTTGTAATTAGAAAACTGATAGAACGTGGTATTGTAAAAACAGTAAAATCTGCCAAAAAGATTATAGATAGAAAAGAGCCAGTGGTTTGGGATATCTTAGAGAATGTTCTTAAAGGACATCCGGTATTACTTAACCGTGCTCCTACGCTTCACCGTCTTGGTATTCAGGCATTCCAGCCAAAACTTATAGAAGGTAAAGCGATACAGTTACACCCATTGGTTTGTACTGCATTTAATGCCGATTTTGATGGTGATCAAATGGCGGTACATTTACCATTAGGACCAGAAGCAATTTTAGAATCTCAGTTATTGATGCTGGCATCACATAATATTCTAAACCCTGCAAATGGTTCACCGGTAACCGTACCTTCTCAGGATATGGTTCTCGGTCTTTATTATATGACCAAGTCTCGTATTTCTGAAGGAGAATTAAAAATTAAAGGAGAAGGTTTAACATTCTACTCTCCAGAAGAAGTTATTATTGCTTATAACGAGAAAAGACTTGATATTAATGCTAATATCAAAGTTCGTACAAAGGATATTAATGAAGAAGGAGAATTGGTAACCAGAATTATTGAAACAACCACTGGTAGAGTTCTTTTTAATGAAAAAGTTCCCGAAAAAGCTGGTTACATTAATGAGGTATTGACAAAAAAATCTCTTAGAGATATTATTGGAGATATCCTTAAGGTTACTAGTGTTCCTGAAACAGCTGCTTTCTTAGATGAGATTAAGACATTGGGATATAATTTTGCATTCCAGGGTGGATTATCATTTAGTTTGGGTGATATTATTATACCTAAAGAAAAGCATACTATGATCGCAAACGCTAATAAGAAAGTGGACGAAATCGTAGGAAGCTATAACATGGGTCTTATTACGAATAATGAGCGTTATAATCAGGTTATTGATATCTGGACCTCTACAAATGCGGCATTGACCGAATTGTCGATGAAGCGTATTAGAGAAGATCAACAAGGGTTTAACTCGGTATACATGATGCTTGATTCTGGTGCAAGGGGTTCTAAAGAACAGATTCGCCAGTTAACAGGTATGCGTGGATTGATGGCGAAACCTAAAAAGGCTAGTTCTGCAGGTGGAGAGATTATTGAAAACCCTATTCTTTCTAACTTTAAAGAGGGACTTTCTATTCTTGAATACTTTATCTCTACTCACGGTGCTCGTAAGGGTCTTGCAGATACAGCACTTAAAACTGCCGATGCTGGATATTTAACTCGTCGTTTGGTTGATGTGGCTCAGGATGTAATCGTAAATATAGAAGATTGTGGTACACTTAGAGGAGTGGAAGTGTCGCCTTTAAAGAAAAATGAAGAGATCATTGAGGGACTTGGCGCTAGAATAGTTGGTAGAACCTCTTTACAAGATGTTATCAATCCTCTTACTCAAGAAGTACTTGTTGAAGCTGGAGTTGAAATTGATGATGCTACAGCTAAGATTATTGAAAATTCTCCTGTAGAATCTGTAGAAGTACGCTCGGCACTTACTTGTGAAGCCAAAAAAGGAATTTGTGTGAAGTGTTATGGTCGTAATCTTGCTACCGGAAAAACTGTTCAACGCGGTGAAGCGGTAGGAGTTGTTGCTGCGCAATCCATTGGAGAACCAGGTACGCAGCTTACCCTACGTACATTCCATGTAGGAGGTATTGCAAGTAACATTTCAGAAGAAAACCAATTGAAATCTAAATTCGCTGGTAAAGCCGAAATAGAAGAACTTAAAACGGTTAAAGGAGAAGATGCTGAAGGAAATGAAATTGATGTAGTGATCTCTCGTACTTCAGAAATTAAAGTTATTGATCCTAAAACCAAAATTGTTTTAAGTACGAACTTAATTCCTTATGGTTCACAATTGTTTATTAAAGATGGTGATAAGTTAGAAGAAGAACAGGTTGTTTGCGAATGGGATCCTTATAACGGAGTTATTATTTCAGAATTTGCCGGTAAGGTGCAGTATGAAAATATAGAGCAAGGAATAACATATCAGGTCGAAACCGACGAACAAACCGGGTTCAAAGAAAAAGTAATTTCAGAATCTCGTGATAAGAAAAAAATACCTACACTGCTTATATACGGAAAAGGAGATGAAGTATTACGTTCTTATAACCTTCCTGTAGGAGCTCACCTAATGGTAGATGATAATGACAAAATCAAAGTAGGAAAGATTTTAGTTAAAATTCCTCGTAAATCTGCTAAGGCAGGTGATATTACAGGAGGTCTACCAAGAGTAACAGAATTATTCGAGGCACGTAATCCATCAAATCCAGCGGTTGTAAGTGAAATAGATGGGGTAGTATCGTTTGGTAAAATCAAGCGAGGAAACCGTGAGATCATTGTTGAGTCAAGAATTGGTGAGATTAAAAAGTATTTGGTTAAACTTTCTAATCAAATACTAGTGCAAGAAAATGACTATGTACGTGCAGGAATTCCTCTTTCTGATGGTTCGGTTACTCCCGAAGATATCCTTAAGATTAAAGGACCTTCTGCTGTACAACAGTATCTGGTTAACGAAGTACAAGAAGTATATCGACTGCAAGGTGTGAAAATCAATGATAAGCATTTTGAAGTAGTGGTACGCCAGATGATGCGTAAAGTAAGAATTCAGGATCCGGGTGATACTATTTTCTTAGAAAATCAATTGGTTCATAAATCAGACTTTATTGAAGAGAATGATGAGATTTTCGGAATGAAAGTCGTTGAAGACGCTGGGGGTAGTGAAAACCTTAAACCAGGACAAATTATTTCTCCTCGTGATTTGAGAGATGAAAATTCTGTTTTACGTAGGGATGATAAAAACTTGGTAACGGCTAGAGATGCATCTCCGGCAACTGCGACTCCAATACTTCAGGGTATTACAAGAGCTTCGCTTCAAACCAAATCATTTATCTCTGCGGCTTCTTTCCAGGAAACTACAAAAGTATTGAACGAAGCTGCTGTAAGTGGTAAAATTGATATGCTCGAAGGCCTTAAAGAAAATGTAATTGTTGGACATAGAATTCCTGCAGGTACTGGTATGAGAGACTATGAGAGTATTATTGTGGGTTCTAAGGAAGAGTTTGAAGATAGAATGGAGCAACGACAAGAAGTAAATTATAACTAAATATAGTGTAGCCCTGCCTGAAAAGTAACTTTGACTAACTGTCATTTTGAACGGAGTTGAGAAATACATTTCGATTCCGCTCAATATGATTGGCAAAGGTTATTTATACTTTTCAGGCAGGTTTTCTTTTTTATATAAGATGCAAATCAAAAAAAAGTAAGATGGCAGAGAAGAAAAATCAAAATCAAAATCAGATAAATATTGAGTTAGACGAATCTGTTGCAGATGGAATCTATAGTAATCTTGCTATTATAAATCATTCAGTTTCAGAATTTGTAGTCGATTTTGTTAATATTATGCCAGGTAGACCTAAAAGCAAGGTGAAAAGTAGAATTATTCTAACACCGCAACATGCCAAAAGATTACTTAAAGCACTTAATGATAATGTAAATAGATTCGAATCTGCGCACGGAGAGATAAAGGATTATGAACAGCCACCAATACCTATGAATTTTGGTCCTACGGGAGAGGCTTAGTAGATAATCAGAAATAGAATTTAAAAAACAACCGATTAGGATACTATCCTAATCGGTTGTTTTCTTAGAATTCTGACGTAAAGTGAAATATGATAGATGGGTATTTTTGTTGTGTCATTTGCAGACTAAATGATGAATCAGCAAAAAACACTAATTGACCTTGCTTGTCTTTTGCTAAGAATTTGCTTTTTACCCTTTTGAAATCTTTAAATTCATCGTTGGTATTGTCTTTTGGATCCACCCAACACGCTTTATGAACGTTTAAGTTTTCATAGGTGCATTTGGCACCATATTCATGTTCTAATCGATATTGGATAACTTCATACTGAAGCGCTCCTACGGTACCTATTACTTTTCTTCCATTTAATTCCAAGGTAAATAACTGGGCAACTCCTTCATCCATTAACTGATCTATTCCTTTAGCCAATTGTTTGGATTTCATTGGATCTGCATTGTTGATATATCTAAAATGCTCAGGAGAGAAACTTGGGATTCCTTTATAATGAAGTACTTCTCCTTTGGTTAACGTATCACCAATTTTGAAGTTTCCGGTATCATGCAATCCTACAATATCTCCAGGATATGAAATATCTACAATTTGCTTTTTTTCGGCAAAAAAAGCATTGGGGCTCGAAAACTTGAGTTTTTTGTTATGCCTTGTGTGCAGGTAAGGCACATTTCTTTCAAAAGTACCCGAAACAATTTTTATAAAGGCAAGTCGATCTCTATGTTTTGGATCCATATTGGCATGAATCTTAAAGACAAATCCGGTAAAGTCCTTTTCTTCTGGTTTAACAAGACGAATATCACTTTCTTTAGGTCTTGGGGGCGGTGCGATAGTGATGAAACAATCTAGCAACTCTCTAACGCCAAAATTGTTTAAAGCCGAACCAAAAAAGACCGGCTGTAGTTCACCCGCTTGATAAGCTTTTTGATCAAATTTTGGATAAATACCTTCAACCAATTCAAGCTCTTCGCGCAAGGTGTCCGCATAATCATCACCGATAGTTGTATTAAGTTCTTTAGAGGATAAATCTGAAATTTTAATAGTTTCTTCTATGTTTTTTCGACTGTCTCCACTAAACAGATTAATATTTTTCTCCCAAATATTATAAATTCCCTTAAAATCATATCCCATTCCTATGGGAAAACTCAAAGGAGTAACTTTCAAACCTAGTTTTTGTTCAACTTCGTCAAGTAGTTCAAAGGCATCTTTCCCTTCTCGGTCAAGTTTATTGATAAAAACAATCATAGGAATATTTCTCATCCTACATACCGATACTAGTTTTTCGGTCTGTTCCTCAACACCTTTTGCAACATCAATTACTACAATAACACTATCCACAGCAGTTAACGTTCTAAAAGTGTCTTCTGCAAAATCTTTATGACCGGGAGTATCAAGGATATTAACTTTGATATTTTTGTATTCGAAGGCCAATACAGAAGTTGCTACAGATATACCTCGTTGACGTTCAATTTCCATGAAATCACTCGTAGCCCCTTTTTTAATCTTATTAGACTTTACGGCCCCAGCCTCTTGAATTGCACCTCCAAATAATAATAATTTTTCGGTCAAAGTCGTCTTACCTGCATCAGGGTGAGAAATGATGCCAAAGGTTCTTCTTCTTCCTATTTCTTCTGTAAATTTCATACACTATCTCTAATACGGATGCAAATATAGTACTTAAATATACAATAAGAGGTATGATTTTATGCAGCACAGCTCATGCATGTTTAATACTAAGAAATAGAGATTAATTGCTTTTTATCGCTAAAATTTTAATTTATATCGATATTTTTTACGGTAAACCGTAAGATAAGTGTTAATTTTTTTTAAATTTACCGTACGTTTATGTGTTGATAATTAGAGTATTGCTTTCTGGTTATTTCTTTTTTGGGATTAACTAGATTCAAGAAATACATAGAAGGTGTGCATAAACGTAAGCTTTAATGTAGTAAAATAAAGCTATACCTTTTGCTAAAAAAAGTAAATTATTAAGTGATTATATGTTTTTTATCGTTTAAAAATGTACTTAATCGATAAAAAAACATAATTATTTCATCTTTTATGTTAATAAAAAGAAAAAATTTATTACATTCGTGAATGTATTTTTATGGTATTACCGTAATTTTATTATGTGTATTGCTTATTTAGATGCATTTATATGTTTTATAAATGATTTACAGAAAACTAACCCCTTTAGGTTTTCGGTAATATAAATTGTAAACACATCGTCATATGTTAAAAATTACTCCTATCTATTTAGGTCAAAGGACTTACTCGTCCTTTTTCCTTTTTTTATTGTTTGCAACTTTTTCTGCAACTTCACAAACTACATTTACTCAAAGTGCCCCTGCTTATAATTTAGATATAGGGGGAGGTAAAGATGGGGGTCATGGTTGGGCTGATTATGACTTAGACGGGGATTATGATATTGTTATAAATACTAATGGGCGAGGCTATTTATTGCGAAACGATGGAGGGTCGTTTACAGATCGTACAACAGCTTTGGCTAATGATCTTAATTCAGGAAACATAGAAAGGTCGGTACTTTTTGTGGATTTTAATAATGATGGATACCCAGATTTATCTAGAAATGATTTTGCCCAAATAAGAATTTATTTGCAAGATCCGGCTACCAATAGATTTGGTAACGGAACAGGTGGGATGACTCCCAACCAGGTTTTTAATGATGGTAATTTCTCAAATGAATTTAATTCTGAAGGCGCAGGAGCACTAGATTATGACGGAGATGGAGATCTGGATATTTTTATAGATAATCATGATTATGGAATCGATGTACTACAAAATGATGGAAATGGCTTTTTTACGCACGTAACAACAAAACCACCGGGATACGATGTTTTGGATCCTTCAACCTGGCCACTGGGATTGGTTCAGGATGCTACCGATGGTGATTATGGTTCTGCCACCGATTTTAATAATGATGGTTGGGTAGATATTGTTGCAAGGAAAAGAGATCAGGTGGATCTTTTTACCAATTTGGGAGGAACTTTTCAGGATGGAGTAGATATTGAAGATGCTAATAACAATAATAAAGGATCAGTGGGCTTTTACGACTTTGATAATGATGGGGATTTTGATCTGTTCTGGACAGAGAATGGTGATAATCAAATTCATCAAAATAATGGAGACGGTACATGGACAGGTTTGGGTGCAGCGACGGGTATTCCTGTGAGTTTTTCAGGTGCCCAAATCGAAGGTTTGGCTTGTGGAGATGTTGATAATGATGGGGATGTAGATATTTTTCTAACAGGAAATAATACCAGCAGATTATACCTGAACCAGATCAATAATGGTGGCGGGGCCATGTCCTTTGTTGATTCGGGACTTTCGTTCAATGCAAGTGGAGAAGGGTGTACTTTTATAGATATAGATACGGATGGGGATTTAGACCTCTATATGAACAGGACAGGAAACAACGCATTATATATAAATAATTTGGGAGCAACAAACCGTGCAAATCATTTGTTTATAAATATTATTGAAGATAGGGATGAGTTTGGTTTAATAAATACCGAAACAAGATTTGGTGTGGGAGCTACTGCCCAGATTTTGGATTGTGCTGGAAACGTAATTTCTGGAATCAGAGAAGTAAACGGAGGTTTTGGTCACGGTACACAAGAGCCCGGAGTAGTTCACTTTGGATTACCAAGTGGCCCTGATACTCCAATTGTCGTAGAAGTAGCTTACCCAAGAACCACTACGGGAAGAGTAGTGGTTCGACAACAATTAACCCCTTCCGATTTTAATAATGGGAGTATTAACTTACTAACTACAATTACAACATCTGCAAATCAACCTCCGGTTGCAGAAGATGATTTAATTAGTGTTGATGAAAACGGTTCTATAAATTTTGATGCACTAATTGATAATGGAAATGGGGCTGATTCAGACCCAGAAGGATCTGCTATAGCTATAATTAGTATAACACAACCAGCTAATGGATCTACAACCCTTAACGGAGACGGAACTATTACTTTTATTCCTAATCCTGGTTTTTTTGGAAGCACCAATTTTACCTATACGATTAGAGATAATGGAACTTGTTTGTTAACATCTGAGACGGATGTAGGTACCGTTTTTGTTACTGTAAATCCGGATACAGATAATGATGGTGTGATAGATTTGGTAGATCTGGATGATGATAATGATGGTATTTTAGATACCGATGAACAGGACTGCACAACATTTTCATTTGATTATACGGTTGCTCGTACCCAATTGGCCGGTACCGGATCTATTAACAATTCAGTTGCAGGAGATATTTGGCTATTAGCCAATGGGCTGGTGGGAGCAAATGGCTCTAGGTATGATGTAGTTTTAACAATAATTAATGAAAACACCCCTTCAGGGTCTTTAAATATAGATCGATCGGGAGTTCCTGACTTGTTAAGTGTAGGAAGAAGGCCTAATGACCACTTTTATGTTGAGGTTAACCTGGCTATCGTAGCGCCTGGATCTGCTACTACAGCAAATACTTCAGGAACTCCGGTAACTATTGATAATTTTGATGTGATATTGTCTGATATCGATAGTAATGTCACCGATGATTTCACCGAAGTAGGTGGCGTGTTAAATACATCTGCGCATACCAGCGTTATGATTGGAGCAAGTCTTGAATCTGGAGGTTTTGAAGGAGGTACAGCCCCCGGTATTTATGAAAGTTATCGACTAAGAACTGATTTGGCGGGTAACCTTACAGATTGGAATGATGAAGTAAATGTTCCTGTTTCTAATATAGATAATTGGATTACGTATTCTTATGGAAGCTTTTCTTCGCAACAGTTCATTTTTGGCGCTACAGGAACCTTGTCAAGTGGTGTTACAAGAGGTTTCGCTGTAGAAACAAATCCTTCAAAATTAGGCTGTGTTTCAATTGATACAGATGGTGATGGTAGCCCGGATCACCAAGATACCGACAGCGATAATGATGGTTGTTCAGATGCAAATGAGGCATATTATAATACCGTAGTCAATGCCGACTCAGATAATGATGGTATATATGGTTCTGGTTCACCAACAATTACAGGGACTGGACAGGTTCAGGGTGCAGGATATAATGCTACCAATGCCGCTTTTCGAGATTTGAGTATTAATACTTGTGATGATAATGACAATGATACTATTGCAGATGCATTTGATCTAGATGATGATAATGACGGCATTTTGGATACTGATGAGAATTGTGACTCAAATTATTCTGGACCAACATTTAGTGGAGAGTTATTAGGAACAAACTCTACTCCAAATATCCAAAATCAAGGGGTAGGTGATTCTTTTACCTACACGCTTATAGACTCTGGAAACAGTAATGTTTATAGCCTAAGAGGTACAATAACAGCTACTACAGTTCCTAATGTTCGTTGGACATTTAATGGTGACGATCCAAGGGTTCAGAATAGAGATATTGGTTCTACGACAATTCTTTGGGAAGTCTTCGATTTTGGAACCACCAATGCCACTACTGCCGATTTTGATATGCTTATTGCCGATTTAGATGGAGTTAGAAATGAGACGGTTATTGTAGAGCAAAGTGAGCTTATTGGGTATGGTCTAACGGCAACAACTAATGTTAATCTTACTTTTTCAGAAAGTAGGCTTATTTTTACCGGAACTACAGAAAATGATACAAATGATGATGCCGTGCTGTTAAAATTTAATGATGTATCTTCATTTACATTAACATACTCGAATACAGCGCATTCTGGTGGGGGAAATGTAACAGCTGGTTACTCACATGACTTAAATAATGCTGGGATAGCTTCATTTGCGATATGCTATGCTGATTCTGATGGAGATGGAATTCCGAACCAATTAGATACAGATAGTGACAATGATGGTTGTGCCGATGCAATTGAGGGTGCAGGAAGTTTTACGGTTTCCGACTTGACAACAGATAATAATCTTGCAAATACTCCTGCCGGGGTGGATGCAAACGGTATTCCTACCATAGCCGGAAGCCCTCAAACAACAACATTGGCAGTTACAGATCCTAGAGACAATTTGGCCTGTAATACAACAAAAACCGTTATAACTAATCGCAGAACAACCTATCGAGTAAAAAAGAATTAGACATAAAAATGTATATATTTGTTTTACCCTAAATCAAATGAAATTGTGATGAATAAATTACTACTTATATTTATGCTGGCACTGTTTGGCTTGCTTTCTGCGGATTGTAATGCGCAACAGGATGCTCAATATACGCAATATATGTACAATACGATTAGTATAAATCCTGCGTATGCAGGTAGTCGTGGTGTACTTAGCGTAATGGGGCTTCATCGAAGTCAATGGGTGGGTCTTGATGGAGCACCACGCACCCAAACCTTGACAGTTAATACGCCTATTGGAACTAGCGAACGTTTAGGACTCGGATTGTCAATTGTTAATGATGAGATTGGACCTACCAATGAAACCTATTTCGATATCGATTTTTCGTATACAATACCTACTTCAGATTATGGAAAGTTAAGCTTTGGGTTAAAAGCAGGAGGTCATCTTTTAAATGTAGATTTTCAACGCTTAACGCAGTTCAATAACAATGATAATCTTTTTGAAAATAATATAGATAATAAATTTAGTCCTAACGTAGGAATTGGGGTGTATTATCATGCAGAGCGCTTTTATATAGGATTAAGTGCGCCAAACTTATTAGAAACAGATCATTTTGATGAGAGTACAACCGATAGTAACAGTACTGCTATAAGTTTTTTAGCAGAAGAGCGGATTAATTATTATCTTATTGCAGGTCATGTGTTTGATTTGAGTAGTGAGGTAAAGCTTAAGCCGGCCGTTTTAACCAAATTAGTATTTGGAGCACCATTGCAAGTAGATCTTTCGGCAAATTTTTTGTTGTATGATCGCTTGACTCTAGGGGCGGCTTATCGCTGGAGCGCGGCTGTAAGCGCAATGGTAGGTTTTCAGGTATCTGATGCTATGATGATCGCTTTTGCATACGACAGAGAAACAACAGAATTGGGTCAAACTCAATTTAATGATGGAAGTTATGAAGTGATGTTACGTTTTGAGCTTTTCAAAAAGTACAACAGGATGTTAACACCACGTTTCTTTTGATTATAGTTTATTTATTACGGTAAAATATGGGGAAATCTTTACTTAAATTCTTATTGGTTTTTTTAGTTCTCTTAATGGGAGTGAGCCTTTTTTCTCAAGAAAAAAAACTACAAAAAGCTAAGATTCAGTACGATAACTATCAATATATTGATGCTCAAGAAACATATCTGAAAGTAGCCGAAAAAGGATATAGAAGTGCCGAACTTTTCAGCAATTTAGGAGATAGTTATTACTTCAATAGTCAGTATGCAGAAGCTTTAAGATGGTACGAAGAATTAATAAATTCTTATCCGGATAAAATCAAGCCAGAGTATTATTTTAGATATGCACAAACATTAAAAACTGTAAACCGTTTTGAGGATTCTGATGCGTATATGAGAAAGTTTACAGAACTTAGTAAAGAGGATAAAAGAGCTCAGTTGTTTGACAGCATCCCTAATTATTTAGAGCGTATAGAGTATCAGTCGGGCCGATACGAGATAGAAAATGCTTCTATCAATACAATGTTTGTAGATTTTGGTGTGACATTTTATAAAAATAATATTGTTTTTAGTTCGTCAAGAGATACCTTAATATTTAATAATAACCTTCATCAATGGAACAATGAAGCCTTTTTAGACCTCTTTATCACCGCATACGATTCTGTAACCAAAAGTTTTGCTACAACAAAAAAGTTTGATAGAAAATTAAATTCCAGATTTCATGAATCCACAGCTGTTTTTTCTAAAGATGGAAATACGATGTATTTCACCAGAAATAACTTTGAACAAGGAAACTTTGGAAGAGATCAAAAAGGAACCAATCGGCTGAAAATATTTCGTTCAAACAAAAATGATCAAGGTAGTTGGGATACTCCTCAAAGTGTACCATTTAATAGTGATGAATACTCAGTAGCACATCCGGCCCTAAGTACAGATGGAAAAACACTATACTTTTCTTCAGATATGCCCGGAGGTAAAGGAGCATCAGATTTATACCAAGTGGTAATTAAGGGCGACGGAAGTTTTGGAACTCCTGTTAATTTAGGAGATCGGATTAATACCGAAGGTAAAGAAACTTTCCCTTTTGTAAGTGAGAATAATGATCTATATTTTTCTTCAGATGGACACATAGGTTTGGGTGGGTTGGATGTTTTTGTAACAAAGTTAGAACCTACTAACAAAGAAGAGGAATTAGCAATTAATATTGGTAAACCGATTAATGGTCCTAAGGATGATTTTGCTTTCATAATAAATGATACTTCAAAAAGAGGGTATTTTTCTTCGAATCGCGATGGGGGGAAAGGAAAAGATGATATCTATAGCTTGGTACAATTGGAGGATATAAAGACCTTTTGTGAAATTACGATCACCGGAGTTGTAAAGGACAGTGAAACAGATGAGATTATTTCTGGAGCAAAAGTTACAATTTATGACGAAGAAAATAATGTGATCGAAGTGATCGAAGTTGGTGATGACGGCGTATACACTTCTTCAAACAAAATTGAATGTAGTTCTAAATATTTCATTCGCATAGAAAAATTAGATTACTCCACTGCCGAAATGTTGATCACCACTCCTGATGAAACACAAACAATAGACCTTTCAAATTATAGAGAATTAAAACTAGTTAGAGAGGTAAAAGTAGTTGAAATTGGCGATGATTTGGCAAAAGTACTCGCTCTCAATACCATTTATTTTGATTTTAATGAATCTTACATAAGATCTGATGCAAGTGTAGAGCTTGCCAAAGTAATCGAAGTACTGAACAAGTATCCGCAGATGAAAATAGAAGTAAGATCACATACAGATAGTCATGGTGATGCAGACTATAACCTAATGCTTTCTGAAAAAAGAGCTAAGACTACCATATCATTTATGATCGAAAAAGGAATTTCTTCAGATCGTTTAACGGCCAAAGGATATGGAGAATCACAACCTATCAATGATTGTGTAGATGGTAAACGATGCGAAAAATCAGCATATCAGCTAAACAGGCGAAGTGAATTTATTATAGTTAAATGAATATCATAGCTTTATATAAATATTTATTGATCATTTTAAAAAAAACACCTTCTGAAGTAAGGTGTTTTTTTTATTACAAATACTATATTGGTTATATAACGGTTATCTGTTAATAGTGACTAAGAAATTTAACTATTAAAAACAATAAAATTAATAGCCGATTTACTAGTATGATTTTGTAATTTTGGATCAATAAACAATTAATGAAAGAAGAAGAAGAGAAAGTCATTTTGGTTAACGAAAATGATGAGCAGATTGGTCTTATGCCAAAGCTTGAGGCACATCAAAAAGCAGTATTACACAGAGCTTTTTCAGTATTTATTATCAATAATAAGAACGAATTAATGCTGCAGCAAAGAGCAATGCATAAATATCATTCACCTGGGTTATGGACCAATACATGTTGCAGTCATCAGCGAGAAGGGGAAAGTAATATCCAAGCAGGTATCAGAAGATTGCAAGAGGAAATGGGATTTACCACTCCTCTTAAAGATTCGGTTTCCTTTATTTACAAAGCTCCTTTTGATAATGGACTTACAGAGCATGAGTTTGACCATGTACTTATTGGAACCTACGAAGAAGATCCGCTTATTAACCCTGATGAAGTTGCAGATTGGAAATGGATGCCAGTTGAGGAAGTGAAAGAAGATATTGCCAATCACCCCGAGATGTATACGACATGGTTTAAGATTATTTTCGACAAATTTTATTCACACATTACAATATGAAAATCAAGGCCTGTAGAAAAGCACATTTTAATGCTGCACATCGTTTATACCGAAAGGATTGGAGCGATGAGAAAAACTTGCAGGTATTTGGGAAATGCAGTAATCCCAGGTATCATGGGCATAATTATGAGTTAGTTGTCGGCATAATTGGAGAAATTGATCCAGAGACAGGATACCTAATCGACCTAAAAATTTTGAAAGAATATATAAAAGCAGAGGTCGAGGATTATATGGATCATAAAAACCTAAATGAGGAGGTAGAAGAATTTAAAAATTTGAATCCAACCGTAGAAAATATAGCTTCAGTAATTTGGAATAGGTTACGGGCAAAAATAGACTCCAAATTTGATATAGAAGTTACCTTGTATGAGACCCCTCGTAATTTTGTGATCTATAACGGCCAATAACCATGGGATTAGAAATAGGAGAAAAAGTACCCCAATTTATAGTAAAAGACGATCAAGGAAATGACTTTGATAGTACTACTATAATAGGTAAGAAACCGGTTGTAATTTACTTCTATCCCAAGAATTTTACACCTGGCTGCACCAAAGAAGCCTGCGACTTTAGAGATAGCTATACGGATTTTAAAGACTTAGGTGTTGAGGTTATTGGGATAAGTTCTGATAGTGTAAAATCCCATACACGATTTAAGAATAAGTATAGACTTCCGTTTATATTTTTATCAGATTCGAATGGAAAAATAAGAAAACTTTTTGGCGTAAAATCAGAGTTGTTGGGCTTATTACCCGGAAGAGAAACCTATGTTATAGATAAAAAAGGGACTATCCAATTAAAATTTAATAGCCTAAATGCATCCAAACATTTAGGTAAAGCTATGGCTAAAATAAAAGAATTGGCTGTGATTTAATCAAAAACACTAATTTTGCAGAAAATAAATATGATATGGCAAACAAGAGAGACCTTAAAAAGGATATCAACTATGTATTAGGAGATATTATCGAAGAAGTATATGTATGGGAATTAGATAACCCAGGTAAAGACAATAAAGCTGGCGAAGCGATCATAGATGAAGCAATCAAATCTTTTGATGAGCTTATTATAAGAGTAAACGATCGAAAGGTCGAAAACTCTTCAGAGCACTTTAAAACCATTCGTGTGGATTTAGAAAAGACGGCAAAGGCTTTGGTTGATAAAGTAAACGCATTATAATTTTTTTAAGAAGTATTTGCAAATATGTTGTAGAAATTATATTTGCACCGCTTTGCCGATATAGCTCAGCTGGCTAGTGCAGCTAATTTGTAATCAGCAGGTCGTGGGTTCGAGTCCCTCTATCGGCTCTTTATAAAAGTTCAAAATATCAAAGTTTAGGGCTTTTTTATTTTGAAGTGAATTATTCCTTAAAAAATAGAATTCTTATAAGTTTTCAAGTAATTTTAAATATACGTTACTAATACTTATAAACGCGTGCAAACGAAAATGTATCTACTTAGTCGATATATTCAATTGTTGCAACAATTTTCTCTGTAACAAACTTCTTAGAATATCATCTTTAAAATAAAAACTTCATAAGATGAAATTCAAATCTGGAATGAAACAAATTAACATAACGATTTTTATAATGATCGTTATAACAACTTTTGAACAAGGCCACGCACAAAAAGAATCAGACGAAAAAATAATAGACCAATGGTTTCTATCTACCGGTGACTGGGAAAAAGATCCACAAATTTATGTAAAAGAAATCGGGACAGGAGCCGAACCAGTATTCATGCTTCATGGAGGCTGGGGTGCAGAACACAGTGGACTAACAAAGGCCATCACAGGACTTCAAAATGAATTTAGATTTATCTTTTACGAACAAAGAGGCTCGTTGAGATCACCATTTCCCGATTCGCTAATTTCATTTAATAAGCACATTAATGATTTAGAACTACTCAGAAAGGAACTAAATCTAGAAAAGATGGTAATAGTCGGACATTCAATGGGAGCAGTTTTAGCTTCAGCATATGCCTCAAAATATCCTAACCATATTAAAAAACTTGTGTTGCTCAGCCCAGCTCACTTGAAAGAGCCATTTCCAAAGGAGGACAAAGAGATTCAACATCAACAGTTCCTAGCAAATAAAAAATTTCAAAGTAGAATTGAAATAAGTCAGGAGCTTGAAAAACATAACCTGAACAGAGCCGATTCTCTACTAAATTCAAGGGAAAGAACAATAAAATCAAGAATTAACTTTGGAAAATTAATGTTATACGATATCTCAAAATGGACTAAATTAAATAATGGAAAGGCTTTATATAAAGATAAAGTTTACGGTTTAACTGCTAAGACTTATCCGGAAAACGGATGGAATTACTTTTCAGAATTCAGAAAGCACACATATCCCATAAATATTATTATTGGAGATCATGATTGGTTGGATTTTGGAAATGGGCTATATAAAAAATGGACCAAAGAAGTACCAAGAATCAAAATGACAAGTATAAAAAATGCAGGACATATGCCATGGATCGATCAACCCAAAGAAATGACCAATGTATTGAGAATGAATTTGAAAGAATAGACTATTGCCAACAATATGTGCTATCATTAATTGCTTGAAAATGTATAAAGAGTGTTTAGGAAATTCGTCAGAATTTCCTAAACACAGTCTTTTTTTGGTATCTTAGTACTTACAGCAACTAACCATATACCAACCATTGTACTTCATTAAAGCACTACTAAATGAAAGTTGTTCAAAAAACATATGAATATAATCTCGACAAATATACCTATCAGAATCCCTCTGAAACTATAACCGTTATAGATAAAGCAGTTTAAGATATTTTATCGGACACTTCTGATTTAGATATTAACCCTGACAGTAGTTACTTAGAGAAAGTAAAGGCGATTTTAAGTTTTTTAAAAATTGACGATATCTTTCAAACAGTTTCTATTCAAAAAAATACTCGTGAGAATACGTTTACGGAACTTCGACAAAAAAGGGGTTTCCCATCTCATTTATTTTTCCTACTTACACACCTTTATTATTACTTGTTCAAATCTGGGGACTATTAGATAATGTAAAATCTCATCTTGGATATGAGTTATATTCGGGCTTGGTGGAACAAAAGTTGGCTACGTTTTATGACATCAAGCACCCACCATAATATGCACCATAGTAAATTTAATGGAAACTATGGTGTGCATTTTCGATTTTGGGACAAATTATTGGGAACAGAATTCAAAGAATATGAATCAGAATATGATAAAATTCAAGTTGGAAAGAAACATAAAAATGAGACCTAACGGCGGTGCATAATTAATTGCAATTGGATTTCCTAAACAGAAAATCAACATAATTAGCTATCTTTAATTCTTAACGGTTCATTTCCTGCGAAAAACGTCGGCAAATAACCATACACAAACTGTTGGTTATAATGATAATGTCAATCATGAAAAGAATAATAATTGTAAGTCTGTTTGTTATTTTAACTTTTGGTTGTAGTACAACCAAAAAAGAAGAACAGGCTCCCAATATAATTTACTTCCTCGCTGATGATCTTGGATATGGAGAATTAGGTGTCCATCGAATTATATGATTTAGAAATCGATATTGAAGAAAAATTTGATGTTTCGAGCCAACATCCTGAAATAGTAAGAAAAATAGAAACTATTATGAAACAAGAGCATGAACCCGCTGTGAATGAAAAATTCAAATTTACTCAACTAGGAGACTAAAATATTTAAAAGATCGTTTGTGCTACTAACTATTTATTTTCATTACTTATCGAATCGTTCTTTTTAATGGCGGCAGTCTCTTTATCCTTGCGCTCTTTTATATATTGAATAAGTTGCTTGCCGTAGCGTGATTTTTTTACTTTTGGACTTAAAGATTTTGCTACAGTGTCTAAGTACTTGATGTTGGCATCATACACCTCGCTAAGTGTAATATAGGGTGCTAACTCTAATTTTTTATTATAAATCGCAAAATTAATAGTATAAAGATACTTTTGTTTTACTAGATTTTTATAGGCCTTGTCATTTTCCATTAGCTTTTCATCATCTTTTTGCTTACTCGCCTCAAAGTCCTCTTTAATAAGTCTTAGGTTTCTTTCATTAAATCGTCGCAGCATCTTTTTGTATTCCTGAAACTTCATTTCGTTTTCCCCACCCGAGATTCGAATATCTTTTTCAAAATCATTCAAAGTAGTGTTGATTGTAATGTCTCCAGGTTCTGCAAAGAAATCGATGCGATCATTATATTGAGCACCGTCTTTTTTATCGAGATATAAAAAATGTATTTCAGGTTCTGTTACATTAGATTTCATCAAAAACTCAGAATCCCCATCAATAACTACCGAGTCAATATTAACAAGCAAGGTGTCTTTTACCCTTTGTAAATATAAAGTCCCTTTTTTCAGGCCCTTAATATTACCTGTAATGGTAACATTTCCTTCTTTTTTTGGAGAAGAACAATTCGCCAAGAGTATAATTACTAATAGTAAGATTGAAAAATTTCTCATTTATAGTTTTTGATTTTTAAAAACGGGATACAAATATGCTATAAATTAGAATGAAATGCTAACTTCCAGAGGCGATTTGCATTAAAACGGTACATAAAATGGCTCCGTATGTTCCAACAACATATCCAAAAACAGCAAGCAATACACCTACGGTTGCCAAAGATGGATGAAAAGCAGCGGCTACCACAGGGGCAGATGCAGCCCCGCCAACATTGGCCTGACTACCTACTGCAAGGAAAAAGTAAGGTGCTTTTATAATTTTGGCAACTCCGATCAGTAGTACCGCATGAATGGTCATCCAAACAAGACCTATAGCAATTAAACCGGGATTTTCGAAGATCATACCCAAATCCATTTTCATTCCGATAGTTGCTACTAATATGTATATGAAAATACTTCCGATTTTGCTGGCTCCTACACCTTCGTACTTTTTGACTTTTGTGTAAGATAATATGATACCAATAACTGTAGCGATAGTAACCATCCAAAAGAATTTTGAAGTAAATGAGGACAATGCAGAACTCTTATCATTAAACACTTCAAAATTATTAGACAATAAATTAGAAACACCTCCTGCACCCCAATGTGCAATACCCACAGCTACAAAAGCTATAGAAAGCATAATAATATAATCGGTTAGTGTTGGATTACGGGTAATACTATCTGCATAGCTTGATACTTTTTGCTTTAGGGATTCTATAGCGCTGGTATCTGATTTTAACCAGGAATCAATCTTTTTACTTTTTCCAATACCAATAAGCAGTATTGCCATCCAGATGTTGGCTACTACGATGTCTACGAGCACCATTCCACCGTATTTGTCAGGATTGTATTGATAAATTTCTAGCATAGCTGCCTGATTAGCACCTCCACCGATCCAACTGCCTGCCAGTGTGGATAACCCTCTCCATACCGCATCAAATCCGGCGCCTCCAACAGTTTCGGGAGAAAAAATGGAAATAAGCAATATGGCTATTGGTCCACCAAAAACAATTCCTAGGGTTCCGGTAAGAAACATAATTAGGGCTTTCGGGCCTAAATTAAAGATGCCTTTTAGATCAATGCTAAGAGTCATTAATACCAATGAAGCAGGTAAAAGATATCTGCTTGCGATATAATATACACTAGAAGATTTTTCGACCAACTCACCATTGGCACCCAATTCTTTCCATTCTGGAGAAATGATTCCCAAAGAATTAAATATTGCAGGTAATAGATAACATAATAATATTGCAGGGACAAATTTATAAAACGATTTCCAAAAACCTTTATTGATTGAAGCGGTATAAAAGACTAACCCCAGACAAAGCATTAAAATTCCAAAAACGACGGTGTCATTTGTAAAAAAAGGAGCATTTTCCATTAATTCGAGTGTTTAATTTTTAAAATAAGCAGTGCAAAATACATCATTTTAAAAGAACTCATCTTAAGTAGGGATTTTCGACCAAAAAATTTGACCTTTATGCATTAATGAAGTTGAGTTCTATAAATAATTTCTCGGGGGCTATTGAAGATAGTTGGTGTCAAGAATTTTTTTATTCATTTATCCATTTTTTAAACAATTTAATTTGTTGTTCTGAAGCTTTTGAATCTTGTGTTAAGATTGTTTTTTTTACTATGGGTTCGATAACCAAAGATTTGAGAGTTACTTCTTGATTATCACGTTTAATACGGAAGATAATTTCATCTCCTGTTTTCCATTTGTTTGAATCCCCAAATAGGTCATAAATATTTTTAAGCGTGTAGGTCTTATCATTTATACTTAATAAGGTATCTCCTCCTTGTATCCCCAGGTTTTTCAAGAAACTATTGAAAGGGATATTTGATTCAAAAACAACTTCTTTTGAGGTTTCTGACCCCTTTACAAAAGGCTGTTGTTCATGAATAAAATAAGAAGAAGGCACGTTTGTAGTTCCATATATTACCCCCACTTTTTTAAGAAAAAAACTATAATCAATAGGTTTATTGTTTACTACATGATCTTTCAGAAAATCGCTAATTTCGGGGTAAGATATTTCTTTTATGAGGTTGATTAATTCTTTGTCTTTAAATGGTTTATCTGCCCCAAATCTATTGGATAAGTTCTTGATAAGATCCAGCACGCCATAGACTCCATCACTTTTTTCTCGCATAATAATATCTAGACACATAGAAATTAAAGCGCCTTTTTCATATACATTTCTGTAGTTCTTGCGATAAGGTTCGATAAGTATGTTTTTACTCATTGTTGTAAAAGACATAGCATTATCAAATTGCCCTGATATTTCAATTTTCTCTAAGAGTCGGTCCAAAAATTCTTCTTTGACAATTAATCCTTGAGTAATTTGAAACAACAAAGAGAAATATTCTGTAGTACCTTCATATAACCAAATGTGCTCGGACATTTTTGGGTTGTTATAATCAAAATCATGAATTTCTTCAGAATGAATATTTAATGGGGTTACTATGTGAAAGAATTCATGCGAGACAACATCAGTTAGGGATTCATTCAACTTTTTCCTTGAGATTGATTCTGGCAGCACGACAACGGTAGAGGTATTATGCTCTAGGGCGCCAAAACCTTTTGCATCATCCTTTTTTGTAGACGAAAGATATAATAAAACACTGTATTTTTTTGTAGCATTAATTTCTCCAAGGAAATTGCGCTGTGCTCTAATCATGCGTTCCATTTGGGGCATAATGCGAGCTGCAGTATGAATTTTTCCTGGTGAGTATACACTTAAAAGTACTTCAATACCATTAATTGTAAAAGTAACATGGTCAGGAACAGAATACATGATAGGAGAATCGGCTACATCTGCATACCTCTGAAAAACAAAACGATCTATATCATAATTAGGATTGATCAAAGGCTTCTCTGGTATTATTTTTTCAATAGAAGTAGAGGCTTCTAATGATTTAGGATGTTTGATAAACAGCTTATATTGAGTTTCCTTTAGTTTGTTAAAATACCCTACAAAGGCATATAGATTTAGAACAAAATTCTTGTCCTTAAGAATATTTGTACCCGTAGGAGAAAAGATGTCATGAGTGCTTTCAGAATCAAAGGTATCGTTTACCCAATATGTTATTTTATGTAATGCCCTAACATTGTTTATTTTCCAACGATTATTCCCATATTTTTGGGTATACAAAGAATTTCCATCTTTATCAAAAGCTTTAAAATCTTCAATATATTTTCCATAATTATTATTTTGGTAAGTACCAGGGACAATTTTTGGGATGTAGTAACTAATAGTATCAGAATCTATAGTATTGACCTGTATTTCTACTTTTACTTTATCGTCGACAACATTAACCAAGTCTATTGATGCAATGATTGAAGAAATTTCTAAATCCAAAGTTGTTTCTATGGATTTACAACTGGCTACAACATTACATATTGATATAGCACATATAAGACTTGTTATCGTTTTTATAATTTTTAACACTATTATTTCATATTGTTTTTAATATAGGTAGCAACCCCGTCTTCTTTTCCCGGTAATGTAATTACATTAGCTACTTCTTTGATTTCTGGTTTGGCATTGGCTACAGCTACTCCCGTACCTACAGCCTTAAGCATTTCAATGTCATTGTAATTATCACCAAAAGCTACTGCTTCTTTGATAGGAATATCGAAATGGGTATTTAATAAAATTTCTATAGCAGTTAGCTTTGAAATACTTTTATGAGCAATCTCAATATAAGTTGGTTTAGAACGATATAAATGCAATTCGTTTGCAAAACTATGCTGTAAAAAGCGAAAAGCTTCATCAATAAAGGTTTCTTCTCCCATACACATAATTTTATGAGCACCCTTATTTTCGGTTTTCCAATCTTGAATAACTTTGGTAGTTGATTTTACTACTGGATTTACTTTAGTGTTTTGAGCTTCTCTATTAGCCCAAAAATCCATTTCTGGTACAAACCAATCATCATTACAATATAAACTTAGATGTATTTTTTGGTCTTTATTGAAATTGTTTAGTGCTTCAAGAATTTCTATAGGAATAAAAGTAGAGCGAATAGGTTTTTGATCCACAAGGATCAATCCTCCATTATAACATATCAATGGTTGGTTCTTGATTTGTAACTCTTCTTGTAAATGCATCATAGCACTTGGCATTCTCGAAGAAATTAGTACTACCGGAATTACATCTTTTATACGTTTTATTTCCGAAATAGTAAGTGCCGAAAGTTCTCTTTCTGGATTCAATAATGTTCCGTCTATATCTGAGAAAACAATGCGATGTTGCATTATACGTTTTTGGATTTGGGTTATTCTATTTTCTAAATGAACTACTGTTTTACAAAGTTAGCAATACTGGAGAGAACTTCGGGTATAATTCTTCGCCAGGATTCATTGTATGATTTTTGATTATCTAATCTTCCGCCTTTGATTTCTTTTAAAATATGATTCATATTATTAATGATCAAATATTCAGATTGCGGGGCTGATTCTTTTAATTTTTCGGCTTGGGATAGTTCTACCTGAATATCTTTGTCACCATGTAATATTAGTATAGGCATTTCCAATTCAGAAATTATCTGTGAAGGGTCATACTTTGTCCAGGATTTCATGAAAGGTTGCAAATCATACCTGAAAATTGATTCTAAAGCAGGTTCATAGCCCGTTGCTCTCCCATTTTCTTTAAGTTGTTGAAAAGCTGCTGCGGCACTTTTCTCTAGTCCAGGGGCTTGTTTGGAAATTTGCTCTATAATTACCTGGTCTATAGATTGTGCATTTCCGGCTATAGAAATAAATCCATCTGCATTATCTTTTGCTGCAAGCATTCCTACCAGCGACCCTTGTCCATGCCCTAAAATGATGATTTTAGTATAGGTCTTATTTTTTCTGAAATATGTTATTACAGATTTGGCATCTTCAATAAAATGGTCAAAAGAAATCTCATGTTCTCGAATCCCTAAACCATCCATTTTAAATAATCTTTTGTCATAGCGGTAAGAGGCTATTCCGATTTTTGCCAATTCGTGCGACAATTTTTTGAAAGTGTTATTCTTAGACATTCGGTCATTTCCATCTCTATTAATAGCACCGGCATCCATTATAAAAATAAGTAATGGCACCTCTTGATCGGTATCTGAGTATGGCGTTACCAAAGAACCTTCTATATATTTATTGATTTTTACAATGGCCGAATTATACTCCTTTTCCTGTGCTAGACATAGTACGGTAATTGCAATAAAAAATAGAGAAATTCTTAATTTCATAATGGGGAGGATTAATTTTACAGTACATATCAAACGATAAAAAATATTTCATATTTTGAATTCTTGAAATTACTATATTTCAGGTTATCTATTTTGGATCATTTTTTAGGGTAATGGATTCAAAAAATGATACTTCTTACAATTTTTTAACGAATCACTAACATACCCTTTTTTATCTTTGTGCCAAAATATAAGATAATGAATATTCGAAATGTCTTTATGCTAGTTGTGTTACTAATCTCCTCATGTGTTTTTTCTAATACCTACAATTGGGGCAAAACAGGTCATCGAGCTACTGGTCAAATTGCAGAAGCACATCTTACCAAAAAAGCCAAAAGAAGTATTGCTTTATTGCTTAATGGTCAAAGTCTCGCATTGGTATCTACTTTTGCCGACGAAATAAAGAGTGACAAACAATACAAGAGGTATAGTCCTTGGCATTATGTTAATTTTTCTTTTGGAAAGAAATATGGAGAAGAAGCGCCGAGTGAATTCGGAGATTTGGTTCAGGGGATTGAAAAGTGTATAACTATTCTTAAAGATGATAAATCTTCAATTAATGATAAGCAGTTTTACCTTAAAATGTTAGTGCATTTTATAGGAGATTTGCATCAACCACTACACGTAGGAAGGGGAGAAGATAAGGGAGGCAATGATATACAAGTACAGTGGTTTAGAGACGGGTCTAACCTCCATAGAGTTTGGGATAGTAATATGATCGATTATTATGGTATGAGCTATACAGAACTTTCTATTAATAAAGACAAATTGTCAAAAAATCAAATAACAGCAATAGAAAGTGGAAATATTTTGGATTGGGTACATGAATCACAAGCCCTGGCTAAAAAAGTATACGCTTCTGCCAATACGGGTGAAAAATTAGGATATACGTATATGTACTATAATTTTCCAATTGTCCGCACTCAATTGCAAAAGGGAGGGATACGTTTGGCCACAATACTAAATGATATTTTTGGATAAAGGCTAATTGGGAGCCAATTCTTTACGGTATTGTTTTGGAGACATTAAAAAGTGTTTTTTGAAAGTCTTGGTTAAGTGACTTTCGTCTGTGTAGCCTAACTGATAGGCTATTTCTGCAATTGTAAATTCTGTATGTTGTAATCTGTATTCAACAAGCTTCATTTTATACTTGGTAACATATTGATGAATGGATTCGCCTGTTTTTTTCTTGAAATAGGTGCTAATTGAGCTTTGGGACATATTGAATTTATTGGCTAAAAAATTTATTTTGGTAAGATCATTGTCATATACATTTTGCCTGATATGACCTAGAATCTGGTCAATTTTGGAATGGTTGACCAAGAATTCACTCTGATTAGAACTATATTTTTCAGAAATATTACGCATAATAATGCTTAAAATAGTACTTATAGCATTCGATATAATTTCCTGATAGTAAATCTTCTCATTTTTAAACTCTTCAAGAACGACATTATGGATGTCCCAAATAATGTTTCTATCCTCTTCATGAGAAATCACATCGCCAGGAATAATATTGGGATGATGTAATAATTGTTCAATGCGTTGCAACCAATATTTCCGATCGGGTAAGTTCACTTTACTGGAAAATAGTAACTCGGTAAATTTAAAATAGGTAAACTTCGAATGTTTTTCGATTTCAAAGTGATGTGTGTCTTCTGGAGCCAATAAAAAGATATCACTTTTTTTATATTGAAACCGAACTCCATTGATCGTATGAAAACCACTACCTTTTTCTACAAAGATGATTTCAAAGTAATTGTGATTGTGTGGTTCGGCTTCCCATTCATCAATAGCATATTGATGAACTACGAAAGTCTCGTGCAATGTATACCGGTTCATAAGCAATTTTTAACACTTAAAGTTACAAAAATAAAACCAATAAATTAAGAAATGTTTTTTACTGATTTTTTTTAATGAAAACGTTTTACTAAATTGAAAAATAGGTAGTTACAAAATGATTATGCGAGCTATAAATAGGATTATACAAGTACTATAATTATTGGTAGTAGTAAATTGACAGAAGAGAAATTAGCATAGGTCTTTATATGATATTCAAAACCGATTTATATCATATTGCAAGAATATTAGTTGGTTTTTTTTGACATTAGCTAGCGTGTATAGGGTTATTAAATAGTTGCAACTTTTAGATAGGCTGTAAAAGTATTTTAATTTAACGATAGCGATACTATGCCAAAATCAAGAAAAGTACTGTATGTATTGTATTTCTAACCTCATAACGAAGTTCTAATGCATAAAACGGGTTTAATGTTGGCGTTTTGCATTGTGTTTGTAGAAGCAGCGGTCATACTATTTTACAGGATGCTTCTCTATGGTACTGGTATTTGTATACTTTGGTTTTTGTCTTAATTAGCAGTCTCAAAAACAGCTAAAACTAAAGATCTAGAAAGTGGTCATTCGAAGAGAGGAGGAGGATCCTTATCGAATTATCCTAAAAGTAAGATTAACCCTTGGCTTTATAATTCTTTTGGTTTTTGGAATTTGATGCAGCCAAAATTTTTGTGTTTTTTCTCTCATGACTAGAAGGCTGCCATGTTGTAAAAGGATTTTTTGTTTTAAACTGTTATTTGCTTTATGTTTAAAATGAAAAAAGCGTTCCTCTCCAAAACTTACCGAAGCAATTATTGGATCAACACCAAGTTCTTTTTCATTGTCAGAGTGCCAACCATTGCTATCTTGTCCGTTGCGGTATAGATTCAATAAACAGGTAGTGAAATTTGCCTTGCATACAGTTTCTACCTTTTCCTTTATAAATAACAAATCTTTTGTAAAAAGAATAGGATTCATAGTTATGTTAGAATAACTATAGGTGTTACCGTTGTCTGCATACAAGGCGGTAAGACGTGGTTGTGGGTGCGTTTTTCCAAAAATAGTAATATCATCTTGTTGCCATGCTATAGTTTTTAATAGTATTTCAAAAAGAACATTGGATTTGGTTTGGTCAAAAAAACCTGGGTAATACATCACATTAGCATCCGGCATATTTAAACGAATGGGCTGATTTTTAGAATTGAATAGTTCCATATTCATCAAAAAAGATCTTATAATGTTTACATATACTGGTACGTCCAATATAGTAAACCAAACTGTAAAAATAACCTAAAAAAAAGAATGAATTTTGGAAAGTTAAGACTGGCTTTTTTGTCTACCAGCATATGTATATGAACCGGAAAGAAAAGAACAAGCATACCAATAATTGCCCATAGTGAAAGCATTCTTGTTAAAGCAAAAAATACGCCTATTCCTGCCAATATTTCTGCAATTCCGCTTAGATATACCAAGAACCGATGGTAGGGAATATATAAAGGCATGATTCTCATGAAAGCTCTGGGGCGAATCAAATGAAAAATTCCCGCCGAAATAAAAATAAGAGATAAAAGATAAAAGTGCCAACCCATTAAACTCCTGTGGTTTTTTGTTTACCAGTCTGACTAATAGCAAAATCCTTACTTCGAGTCATTTTTTTTATAAAACTAATTTTTCTAAAACGTAGCGCCGTCCAATCTTCATCAATAGCAACTTGTCTTACAGGTTCTAAGTTATAATCACCAAGAACACCCCAGCCATAATCACGAGTAATCTGGGTTGTATAATTTTTAGAACTTTTTTTAGGGTAAGCGAACCAAAGAATCGCATCACCTACCAGTTTGGGATACACAGTTTCTATACGATTTTCAATTTGTTTCTTTTCCGTAACAAAAACAATGGCAAAATCTACTTTTGATACCTGAATCAAAGATTCTTTTATCACCACATCTTTGAGACAATCTAGTGCTTTGCAAAAATTTTCTGGTTTGTTAAGTATTAGGATTTCATCCAATTTGAGCGGAAGTTGTAATTTTTTGAAAAGCCGAGTCATAAGAATTAATTTTAAAAAGAAATTTGTGCCTTTTAAAGATACGAAAAAAAGAGCAAGATGTTCGTATTTCTATGGGGGAATGGGAGAAAACCTCTCGCCTTTAGGTAAAGACTTTAGTGTTTTTATTACATAAGATTTTTAAGAGTTGGGCAGTTACTGAGTTGTTTTTAACACTGAACTTTAGCCGACTTAATTCGGAATACAAAACTATCAGCTTAAAGCAAATAGTAGCTTAGATACCTTTAAGATCTACATTTGTTAAATTCAGAATATTTGAAATTTAACAAATAGCTGCTATTGGGTAATTTTTTCCTATAAATAAGATGTTTTGATGAAAAATAATCAGAAAATTTATTGATAAAGTGAAAATATAATAAAATTTGTACAATAAGGAACTTGCTTTTGCAGTTTGAAAGATTCAACTTAAATATATTAATTATGAACACAATTTTTAAAAGCGTCATGCTAGGCGCTTTGGCACTCGCCATTTCTACAACTTTCGTTTCATGCGAAAATGAACAATCAGAAACCTTACCAGAACAAATCAATGATCAAGCTGTACTAGATGGCTTTAAACAAGAAGTAGCTTTTCCCGAAACTATGGGAGAATTAACTACGATTAACCTTTATGGGCAACCTGTTGAGGTAGAAGAAATTGATGGAAAATATATTCTTGAAGGAGATATGATTTTTACCAAAGAAGATTTGGTATCTATAAATGGTAAGAGTACAGGGCGCACCACCAGACGTTGGCCAAATAACACCGTGTATTATGATATACAAGGTAGTTTGCCAAATCAACAAAGGGTAACTGATGCGATTGCGCACTGGGAAACAAATACAGATCTTGTCTTTATAAGAAGAACCAATCAGTCTGCTTATATTTATTTTAGATCAGGTAGCGGATGTTCTTCTTCTGTTGGACGTACTGGAGGAAGACAAAATATTAATCTAGCCAATGGTTGTTCTACAGGAAACACAATTCATGAAATTGGTCATGCAGTAGGATTATGGCACGAACAAAGCAGAAAGGATAGAGATCAGTACATTACCATCAATTTCCAAAACATACAATCGGGAAGAGAATTTAACTTTCAGACCTATGTACAACAAGGTTTTGATGGTGATGAGTATACCGGGACTTTAGACTTTAACTCAATTATGTTATACGGCTCATTTGCCTTTTCTGCCAACAGACAACCAACGATTGTTAGAAAAAATGGTTCGACCTATAACGCCCAACGCAATGGACTATCTTCGGGTGATATTTCGGGAATCGGGATCATGTATCCCGGAACCGGCGGTGGAGATATCTGTGATGGTGTTGCCCCATGGTCAAGCTCACAAATATATCAACCAGGAGATTTGGTGACATATCAAGGAAATTTGTGGCGTAAACTATCTAGTGGATGGGAATTTGTTGGTCCTTGTGGTTCTTCAAGAAGTTCTGGGAAATCTATTGCAGATTTAAATGATATTACCCAAGATTAATAGAATCAAATTTAAAAATAGAAAAGGCTGAATTGTTTGTTTTTAAACTTAGAATTCAGCCTCTTTTTACATTATAGCGATAATGCTTATAGTGTTATTTCCTTGCCATTATCTGGTGTTTCAAATATAGTCCCTTCTTCTTTCAAAAAAGTAATATCAGTAATGGTGGCCTCACCAAGTTTATCTGTCATTCCTTTTTCTTCGGTCCACCCATAAAATTCCCATTTTGTAGCAAAGGGGATTCCATCGACCAATATAAAGTCTTTGTAATGAATGGCATGAGGATCGGCTTCGGCTTTTGAAGTATCTCCGTCGCTTCCAAAAGATACAATATAGGCAGCAGCTTTTAACGAATTATTGGTGGGGTCTGTGTATATTACATACCAGTCATCAGGGGCATCCCCAGTCCCCGGTTCAAAAGTAAGTTTGGCTGTCTGATGCTCGACCCCATCAAGAGATTTGTTGTTTCCAAGTTCCCATTTGGTGCCTGGATCATTTAGTTTATATGGCATTCCAAAGAAATAGGTCCAGGTAAACATATCAAATCGCGCTCCTTTGTCGTTAGCATCTTTTGGATATAGAAAAACGTTCTTACCATCATAGATTAATTTGCTTTCATCATTTTTATCAATTCTTATCTTAGAAGCATTTGTAAGCATCGTAATTTTACCATCCAAGTGTAATTTTCCACCAAAAAAGACATCAACTTTAAAACTTATAGCCTTATGCTTTAAAAAACTATCTTTTTTATGAGCTTTTTCTATACTTTGAATATAATTGTCTACAATTGATAGTGCCCCGTCACCTATGCCGCCATTTGGCTCTACTGGCATCATTTCGGATTTATCTTTCGTTTCTTTGGTGTTTTCTTTTTTGGTTTGATCGCAGCTGATCATTAAAAAAATAAGCGGCAAAATCCAGAGGTATTTCATTATTTTAAGTTTTGTGTTAAGGATGTTAAAATTACTAAAATGGAAATTCGAAACATAGTATTTGTGAAAACTGTAACAGATCAAAAAAAGCTATGCTTTTTATAAAGCATAGCTCAATATATATTCTATAACTACAATTTTATTCTTTTTGTTTGGCAGGTGTTTTTTTACCTCCTTGGTGAAGCACGACACCAGTCGCTTTTTTATTTTCTATTAAAAATTCAAGAGCGGCAGGGAATTCCTTTACAAAAAACATGGTTTCTGTTTCTGCATGTATTTCAAAGGGTGGCTGACCCGTTGCCTGAGAGATTAATTTTCCGTTTTCTAAAGTAATCGAAAGATCAAATCCCTTTTTGATTTCATAAACTCCAACATATTGCTTTAAGATGTCTTCAGAAACATTGATTGCTTTTTTCTCTGAAGGAATCGCTTTATCGGTTTTAACTCCTTTTGATTGATTAATTCTATTCTTGAAGGTGGCTTCAACTTTTTTATGATTTGCAGTAAATTGAATTTCAGAAAAACTATTTTCAAAGAAAAAAGTGTTCTTATTTTTTGGAAAGATTTTAAACTTTGAACTTCCTTCTCGTTGACTATATAATTGATTGTCTTCAAGAGTAATAATTCTTACCGCACTATCTTCAAATTCATACACCCCTACCATTTTTTTTAATGCCTCTTTAGGTAAAACTATTTTTTCTTTATTGTCATACGATTTATCAATAGCAATCGCGGCTAATCGAATGGTGATGTCTGTAGGACTGTTACAATTGCAATTAGTAAGAATAGCGGCATGTACATCTTCTTCAGGAATGTAAAGCTGATATGCAGTATACCCAAATATTCCACCACCATGTTCAATACTTGGGCTACCATTTACTTCATTTACACTCCAGCCATAGCCATAATAGGTTGGTTTTCCATTATTAAGTTTTGTGTTTTGAAATGCTTTTTCAATGGTTTCAGCTTTAACCAGGATGTTGGTGTTTATTGCATTTTGCCATTTGTGAAGATCCTCTACGGTACTCATTAATGCGCCAGCTGCGTAGGGTAGCGTCATGCTTAAATAATTGGCATTTACATAACCATCACGAGTTTGATATCCTGAAGCCCGATTTTTGATAATCTCACCCTTATGACCATATCGGGAATTATTCATTTGTAGTTTTTTAAAAATATGTTCTTCTACAAAATCCTCGTATGCCTGTCCGGAGACCTTTTCGATAATAAAGCCTAGAATGATATAACCAGAGTTGTTGTATCGCCATTCGGTGCCAGGATCAAAATCCATAGATTCGTTTTTAAAATAGTCGATCAACTCGGTTGGTGTCATATCCTTTGGAGCAATTTCAGATAAATTCATTGAAGTATAACTCTTGATTCCCGAAGTGTGATTAAGTAGGTGATGAATGGTTATTTTTTTGCCATGGGTAGGATAATCTGGTATGAACTTAGTAATCTCGTCCTCTATAGCAAGTTTACCATGCTCCATGAGCATGAGAATAGCTACCGAAGTAAATTGCTTAGTAATAGAGCCAATTTCAAAAATATTTTCTGGTTTCATAGGGACTTGGAGCTCCATGTTTGCCATACCAAATGCTTTATGATATATGATTTTACCTTGTTTGGATATAAGTACTGTAGCTCCAGGGTTTTCAGGTTTGTATTTTTCTTGAAGAAGCATATCAAATTTTTCTTCCAAATTTTGAGCAAAAGAGAATAAAGGTATTACTAAAAGAAGCAATATTAGATGTTTTGTGATCGTCATGATTTTTGTTTTTGATTGATAGTCTATATGACGATTAATTTGGATTTTGGTTACAAATGCATACTAAAACTTTATGTTTTCTCTTCGAATTCGGGACAGTCTAATCTAATAGCAGAATCTTCAGGGGTTGTTTGTATTAATTTTAAAGAGATGACTTGATTTACGAATAGTGGAGCAGTAGTGTTTTATCATTACATCCTGTTTAAGTTATCATCTATGTCTTTATTCTTAAAAGCTAACTTATTCATTTTACCAAAAGCGTATTTAAGAGAAAACGATAGTTCTTTAGCATTTACATAAAAAATATCTTCTGATATAATATCATTAATAGTATAACGATCTTCGAAATTCATATTTCTAAAGATGTCATTAGCATTTATAGTCAGTTTAAGGTTTTTAAAGAATGTTTTTGAAATAGTTGCTCCCAAAATAAAAATAGAATTTCTCTCAAAGATACCTTGATACCGCTTTGTTAACCCCCAGAGGTTAACTCCTATTGTAACTTTTGAAGCAAGCTTAAATTCATTATTAGAATAATAATATAAATATGGTTTTGTCTTTTTAAATACAGCGGCTGGATCATTAATTTTACTATATATCGCTGTTACCGAATTGGTGGTATTCCAAAACTTATAAGTACTGGTATTAAGAAGTCGTATAGTATACCCTGATTCATCTTTAAAATTTTGTGGTGATGCTATAATTCTGTTTATTGATGTGTCAAAGTTTGGACTATAAAAAACCGGATTCTTTGTGACAAAGTAACTAAGGTTTAATCCGAATTTTTTGTATTGAAAATCAGTTGATATCTCTTCTGTTGTTGTAGGTTTTAAATTAACATTTCTAGAGAATTCTACAAGAGGGTTTATAAATGTAGTTATAGAACTAGCATTAAGATAGCTTGGTCGATTAATGGTCGCATTATAATTAAAAGTAAGTCTTTTAGTACTATCGATAGGAATGTTTAGCTTAATTTTTGGAAACAAACGCGTTTGTTCTCTATCTACCAATAGCTCTTGATCGTTTCTAAAACCTCCTTTTACGATATTGTTTTCTGATCGAATTCCTGCCGAATATTTAATTGTATTAATACTCCCAGATATTTGTGCATAAGAAGCATAAGTGTTTTCATTATAATCATAATATGAGATAGTTTGTGTGGGAGGATTTATAAATTCAAAATCAGAAAAAGCGATAGCATTACCATGAGATAAACTGCCTCCGATCTCTAGTTTTAGTGTTTTGGTCAGTTCTTTTTCAAAATCTATTCGTGTAGCAAAAACACCAATTTCATATTGCTGATCGCGATTTTGTGATACTTCGAATCCCATCTGATTTGTGTTGTTAGAAATAGAACTTTTTAGATCTCTTTTATAATTAGAATATTGTACTCCAAAAAATAAGTTACTGGTAGCAGTAAGTTTTTTATTGAAGTTTATATTGCTGCTCAAAAAACTTCGAGGTGCATCATTTTGACTATCAGAAACTATAAAATCTTCTGTTTGATCTATTCTCAATAGTGTATTGGTATGGATCGGAAATTTATCGGTATGAGCTCTAAAGTTTACCTGGCCAGATATGTAATCGTCTGTATTGAACTGATAGAAGAACCCACTACCAATTATAAATTGAGGTCTAGGACCTATTGAAGTTGTTTCTTGCTTTGATATTATGTTTTCGGCAGGAACGATAAGTTTTGAATCTGCACCTTCCCAAAACCCTAATTGATTATAATTAAAGTTGGTGCGCAACTCTAATTTGTTTTTCTTGAAACTAACATTTATTCCTGCATAGTTACTATACCTTCTCTTAAAAGAAGCTATTTCTGATATACTAATCTTATAACCATCTGCTAGATTTTGTTTTCTTGTGATTAAGATTAAGCTTCTTCCTTCGGCTTCATACTTTGCCGATGGATTATCGACAATTTCAATATCTTTAATGCTTTCTACAGAAAGAGATTTTAATTGATCCAGATCGATTCTTTGATTATCTAAGTATAGTAATGGACTCCCTTTTCCTATGATAGATATAGATTCTTGGTTTGGACTGATTTGTATTCCTGGTAGTTTTGATAGTACTTCAGTTGGAGTGGCCAAAGATTCAAAAACAGAATTCTCAATCGTTACTTTCAAATTACCATTGGCATAGGTCATACTATTTTTTGTAGCTTTAATATTTACTTCATCTAATTCAACAGTACTCTTTTTGAGTACAATATTCATAGTTTTATTACCATCTAACGTAATTGTTTTCAACTCTTTTTGATATCCTAAGCAGTTAATAGATACTATATATTCACCAACTTCTATACTGTTAAAACTAAACTTCCCGTTAGTAATGAATGTGTATTTTATAAGGTTTTGATCTACTTTGTCAAGTAACAAAACATCTCCTGCTTCTATTGACTCGTTATTTTGATTTGAAATGACTCCGGATAATGTATGTTGTTGTCCAAGTATGCTATAGGAATTCATTAAAAATAACAAAAGAATAACTTGCTTCATTGTGGTTCTATTTATTGAAGCAAATAAATGTGTAAAATGACTATGTTTTTATTTTTGGTAGGCTGATTAAGGTGCTAGTACCGGTACGAATTTTATTAGTGACACTCTATTTTGAAAAATTGCATAGCAATGTATTCAAAATAGACAGTTGAACTAATCCCGCTTTTTCAGCGGGATCTCTGTTTTATACCTCGGTCCATGGATCGATTTTTGGTATCCAGGGCTAACCTTGGGATTTAGCTTTTACTTTCTTAGAAGTAATTCTTGCCTGTTGTTGATGTTTAATTTGCTGTAAATGTTAGTGATATGGGTTTTTACAGTACTTAAGCTTATAAATAACTCATTGGCAATTTCTTTATTGGTCTTTCCAGAAACAATTAATTCTTTTATGGCAATTTCTTGTTTGCTCAAAGGTATATTCGAATCAGATTTTGAGTTTTTTCGATATCTTACTATTACAAAGAAAAGCGCAAGAATGACTACTATAGCAACCCCATTAGTCCATAAACTGATCGTATATTTACGATCGGTGATTTGCTGCGTCATAAATGCAAGTTTACTCTCAAGATATTGGTAGGTTTTGGGATCCAAATCGCTGGATTTGAGTTCGTCTAAAAGGTTTAGATAATACTTAGGGTTTGCCTTGATATCTGTTTCTAATAATTGTTGATCATCCAATTTTTTTATGCTTATCAGTTTTACTAGAAGAATATGTAGAGAGTCCTTTACATACCCTCGAGTTTCCAACAAATATTGTTTTGGATCAAAATTATTGGATTGTATGTCATATTTGGCTTCAAATTTCTTCAATTTTTGCCATTCGATATCGGCTTTATTATTTGTCGTATAATCTGTAAAAAGAGTAGAACCTTTTTTAAAAAATATACGATCTCTTTTTGACAGAATGAATAGCTTGTAGTTTTTTATTGTATTAGAAATAATCTTTTTCTCTACAGAAGATAGTGGATTAATATGCAGTTTGTAGACGTTGTTTTTTATGGCAAATAATTCTTTATCAAATGCAAAAAAACCATCTTTGTTGAGCAAAGCCGAAGCTATGATTTCTGAATGGTGTACTTCGGTCTTGTTATTAATATCTACTTTACTAAGGTGGACTTTTTGCTCCCAGACTTCGGGATGATCGAGGTTTACATACCCAGAAACTGGATTTTGACCAAAAGATACTATTGATAAAAAACCTAAAACTATTACTAAAAAATGCTTAAACTTCATCATCTTTTCTGGGTGAGATATTGGTTACTAAAATAAAAGTTTTTGAATGACTAAACAAGTATATTCAAAGTGCAATATATTATGATTTTTTCTCAAATTCTGGGCAATCTAATCTTATATCGGTGCTTTTTAAATCGGTTTGTATTAGATTACAATAATCTGTTTTTTCTCCTTTTTCGTAAAATTTACATGCATAACAGGTCCTTTGTACAGATAAAATTCCGGTTCTATTTAGTTTATAGATCAAACTTGATATAGATTTAAATAATGATTCCTGTTCAGTGATATCAAAATTTTCCAGTTGTTTTTTAATAGGGTTAGCAAAATTTTCAGTTTTGGATACCAGATCCTGACCTTTTGAAGTCAAAACAATATAGTAACTTCGGCTATCTGTAGAGGTTTTGTTTTTATCTATTAATTCTTTTTTTTCTAGGGTTTTTACTGCATCGCTAATCGTTGGTTTAGTAACATTAAACTCTTTTGCAAGTTGGCTTACAGTACATAGATTTTCCTTGTGATATGCTATAAAAATCAGAATCTGTATTTGTATAGGGCTTAATCCAATGTTTTTTGCATGTTCCCATAATAATGTTCTGAAAACTTCGGAAATGCGTTCTAACCCAACCACAATTTTTGAATTGAGATCTGAATGTTGAAAAGGGAGGTTAAAAATACTCTTGTCCATATAAAAAAGCTAATGAGGAATAATAAGCTCCTCATTAGCAAAGTTAGTAATCCTAATCATTTATGAGGTTATTCATCGCAATTTTCTATTTCGATGATAGAATATCCATGTGTTTTGATTTTTTCCATGATTTCCCAGGTGGCTTGTTCCATATGACAAAACCTACATTCTTCTGAAGTTAAATCAACTATTTCAAAAGATTTCGTGTCTAAATATTTCTTCACATATTCAAGAACTATATTCTTATCTTTCAAAGTATCCGGCACCAAAATATCAAAATGCATTAATTGACCATCTTTTCTTTTTACATAGGTATCCCAAACTGCTATTTTCATAATATGATTATTTTGATGTAACGGTATAGGGTAGCGATAGATCGGTGCTTAAGATACTATATACCTCATAAACGCCTAGCAAGGGTTTGTCTTTAATTTCTGTATTTACTTCCATATAGACAGAAACAGCGTCAAAGGTAAAATTGGTTTGATGATTCATTCTATAATCTGGAATCACAACTTTGATACTACTTCCTTTCGTGATTACTTGAAATCCTGGAGAATCCATATACATAGGCATACCCGGATTGGTAGGAGGTAAAACTATTGTTTTGTCCTCTTTGTTGAATTGTTTTACAGATAACCCTCCTGGTACACGTTCGTCTTTTTGAAGTACGACCCAATGTGGGTGCCATATAATACCATCGTTATCATATGCACGGTCATTATTTTCATCCCACAAAGGAGTATCATCAAAGTCTGGGTGAGAAGTAAGTGCTAGAGCTAAGATGCCTTCAGTTTCATTAAAACCAACATCTGTGGGTTTAAGAGTGGTAGGAAACACATATCCCAAAACCGGAGCACCGTGTAATTGACCCGCCGGATTGGGGGTCGTGGATCCGGCATTCCCCTGAACTTTAATTTCCCAGATAGTACTTGCTATGTCTGAATCATGTGTTACAGAAGCTTCTACTATCTGTAAATTTTCGTCGTTAAATGTTTCTTTTTCTTCACAAGCTTTAAGTGAAGTGCTTAGAGTAATTAATATTAGAGTTAAAATTACCTTTTTCATATTTATAGTTTTTAGAATAATTAGGATTCGTATAAAATTAGGAATCCTAACTATTTAAGTTAAAAAAATTATCCTTTTACATCGGCCATGGATGCGCCATAATTGATATGTAATACATGTCCATTAGGAGTGAGTAGTGCAGGTACCGATTGAACGCCTGCTTTTTCTTCGGTTATAATTTGTGTACGATTCTCTCCTAGATGTACAATTTCAACGTTTCCAGATCCGATAAGATTAATAATATCTTGTTCTGCGCTTACGCAAACTGGACATCCTGCGTGATAAAAAATTGATTTACTCATTCTGTATAGATTTATAGTTTAGTGCAAAATTGCAATACAAATATAGTAAGGAATCCTAACTAAATAAATATTTTCACACTTTTTTATGATTACGGTCTATTTTTAAGGGGTTAAATAATACGCAACCATTGATATACTGCTTCATCTAATAATTATGAGACAACCCCTTACTGTATTATGAAGAAAATTTATTCGATAATTATTATAGCCTCTTTGTTTTGTCAATTTAGCTGTTCTGGTGATGATGATGTTGCAGATTCTGGAGATGTTCAAATCCGTATAAAAAATGTAAGTCAGTTTGATTATACCAATATTATTGTGAATACCAGCGGTGGAGAAAACCATTATGGAGGGCTTTCTTCTCAACAAACCTCGGATTATGCCGCTTTTGAATTTGCGTATCGATATGCTTTTGTAGAATTACAAATAGATGGGGAAACGTTTACCATTCAACCTATTGACTATGTCGGCGAAACAAAACTAAATCCTGGTACATATACGTATGAAATAGGTGTCAATGATACTACCGAACAATATGGAAGACTTTCAATCAAACTGGTAGCTAATTAATAAAATAACCGCCAAAACTCTGATGTTAAAGCGGTTTGTATTAATTTCTAATATTAGATTATGGTTAGACTAACCTCTAAAAGCTAAGCGCACTAACCACTAATTACTATTTTATCATTTCAAAACTACGATTAATAAAAGCAGTTAACTCTTCTCCCTTCAGTAGATTTTGCGAAAGTCTTGCCAAGTCTAACGACTGTTTAATCAGGCGTTCTTTTTTCTTGTCTGTCTTGGTATTAGCAATTTGTCCTACCAATTCATGATTTGTATTTACGATTAGGTTATACATTTCTGGCATATTACCCATACCAAACATACCACCGCCGCCACCGGTTTGTTGCATTTCTTTCATACGACGCATAAACTCTGGTTGTGTAATCATAAATGGCGATGCATTGCTGTCCATGGCTTCCAACTGTACGGTATATTTCTCGGCTGGAATTACTTTCTCCAGATCGGTCTTTAGCTTTTCTTTTTCTTCATCAGATAATTTAGAGATCGTTTCCTCATCTTTTTTAACAAGATTATCTACATGATCTGCATCTACACGAACAAATGTGATATTTTCTTTACTAGTCTCTAATTTTTGAATCAAATGTGAAACAATAGGAGAGTCTAATAATAATACTTCGTATCCTTTGTCTTTTGCAGCTGTAATATAGGCATGTTGCTCATCTTTATTAGAAGCATAAAGTATGACAAGCTTTTCATCCTTATCTGTTTGAGTATCTTTAATTTTTTCTTGTAGCTCTTCAAAAGTGAAAAATGTATTATCGACTGTTGGATATAATGCAAATTTGTCAGCTTTTTCAAAGAATTTTTCTTCAGAAAGCATTCCGTACTCGATCACTATTTTGATGTCATTCCATTTTTGTTCAAAATCTTCTCTATTGTTTTTGAACATAGTACTTAACTTATCTGCGACTTTACGGGTAATGTAACTCGATATTTTCTTTACATTACCATCTGCCTGTAGATACGAACGAGAAACATTAAGTGGAATGTCTGGAGAATCGATCACACCACGCAGCATTGTTAAAAACTCTGGTACAATACCTTCTACATTATCTGTTACAAATACCTGGTTTTGATATAATTGAATTCTATCTTTTTGTAGATTCATATCCTGACCTAGTTTTGGGAAATATAAAATTCCGGTAAGGTTAAAAGGATAATCCACATTAAGATGAATATTGAATAAGGGCTCTTCAAATTGCATAGGGTACAACTCTCGATAGAAACCTTTGTAATCCTCATCTTTTAAATCTGCCGGTTGTTTGGTCCAAGCTGGATTAGGGTTGTTTATTATATTATCAACTTCTTGAGTAGGTGCAGGATCTTCTTCTTTGGCATCCTCTGGTTTGGGTAACGTCTCAGTTCTGGTACCAAATTTTATAGATACTGGCATAAACTTATTATATTTTACCAGTAACTCGCTAATTCTACTTTCTTCAAGAAACTCTGTGTCGTCTTCTCCTATATGAAGAATAATTTCTGTTCCTCTTTCAGTTTTATCATGGGCTTCAAGACTGTAGGTCGGAGAACCGTCGCAGATCCAGTGTGCTGCGGGATCATCTTTGTATGATTTGGTAATGATTTCCACTTTATCTGCAACCATAAAAGCAGAATAAAAACCAAGACCAAAATGACCTATAATTCCTGAGTCTTTTGCACTATCTTTATATTTCTCCAAAAATTCCTCTGCTCCAGAAAAAGCAACTTCGTTAATATACTTTTCTACTTCTTCTGCCGTCATACCAATACCTTGATCGATAATGTGCAGTTTTTTATTCTCTTTATCAATTTTAACTTCGATTAGCGGGTTACCATAATCCACTTTGGCTTCGCCAATACTAGTTAGGTGTTTTAGTTTTAAGGTTGCGTCTGTTGCGTTGGATATTAATTCTCTTAAAAAGATCTCATGATCAGAGTATAAGAATTTCTTAATTAAAGGAAAAATATTCTCTACAGATACATTAATACTTCCTGTTGCCATTTTTATTGTGTTTTAATTTTTGTTGTCTATGTTTTTTAGACTTAGTTGTCAAAAAAAATACCAATATGGTGTTTATGACAAACTGACATTTATCTGGATTTTTTAATGTTGTAAAGTAATTACTTGTAGAGGATTACGTCTAATTTACAAGAAACATAGGTTTCAATTTTTCTGAAACAACTTTAACATATTTTTTGTTTAACTTTTTAGTTTAAAAGTTAAACAATTATTATATTTACCATCATTAAGAACGACATTTATGGCATCTTCAAACAAAAAACAATCAATAGATAGCACATATATCATTTCTGAATATATGAATTATGTGTTAGAACATGACGGATACCCGAAATCGGTTTATAAGTTCTGTAAGGGAATAAAAATAAAAGAAGAAGACTTTTATAAGTTCTTTGGTAGCATAGAAAGTATGAATAAAAATATATGGAACACGTTCTTTACTACAACTATAGATGCGATAACTAAGAATAAAGAGTACGGAAGCTTTAGTACTAGGGACAAAATGCTAACCTTATTCTATACATTTTTTGAAATGCTTACTCTTAACCGAAGTTATGTATTATTTGCCTTAAAGCAATCGGATATACCGTTTAAAAATTTAGGACAATTACGAGGTTTACGTATTCATATAAAGGATTTTGCCGCTTCTTTGATAGAAGAAGATAATGATGAAAAGAAATTTAAGTTCACAAAAAACCCTGTATCTGTATTTTCTGAAGGAGCTTGGTTGCAGTTTTTGTTTTTATTGAACTTTTGGGTGGGTGATGAATCTCAAAGTTTTGAAAAAACGGATATGGCCATCGAAAAATCTGTGAATACGATATTTGATCTTTTTGATAATACTCCACTAACTAATGTATTGGACTTTGGAAAATTTCTTTGGAAAGAAAAAGTAATGTGGAATTAAAGTAAAGAATTAGAAAAAATTAGACTCTTTAATTAGAAATTAGTAAATGAAAACAATAGATAAAATACCAACTTCAAAATTAGGAAGAACTACAGAGCTGGTTAAGACTGGTGTTAAGGTGGGTGGAAATTATCTTAAATATTATAGTAAAAAAGCAGTTAATCCAAATATAACCAGAGACCAGTTAAATGAAGATAATGCCACTGATATATATGATGGATTAAAAAATTTAAAGGGAAGCGCATTAAAAGTGGCACAAATGCTATCAATGGAGAAGAATATATTACCAAATGCTTATGTTGAGAAGTTTTCACTTTCTCAATTTAGTGTTCCGCCATTATCTCCGCCCTTGGTAAGAAAAACATTCAAAAAGTATCACGGAAAATATCCCGAAGAGTTATATGATACGTTTGCAACTCAATCTGTGAATGCTGCGAGTATCGGTCAGGTACACAAAGCAATTAAAGATGGGAAAAAACTTGCTGTGAAAATTCAATATCCTGGAGTTGCAAGCAGTATAAGTTCTGATCTGGCGATGGTAAAACCCATCGCCGTCAGAATGTTTAACTTAAAAGGAAAAGACTCTGAGAAGTATTTTCAGGAATTAGAAGGGAAATTACTCGAGGAAACGGATTATGTGCTAGAGGTGCAACAAAGCAAAGAAATCACAAAAGCTTGTTCATTTATTCCTAACCTAAGATTTCCTAAGTATTATGAAGAATTATCTAGTACTAGAATAATCACTATGGATTGGATGGATGGTCTGCATCTTAGCGAATTTGCAGAACAGAATAGTGATCAAGAAAAAGCCAATAAAATTGGCCAGGCCCTATGGGATTTTTATATGTACCAGATGCATATCTTAAAGGCGGTACATGCAGATCCCCATCCAGGCAATTTTCTGGTTGATAAAGATGATAATCTTATTGCAATAGATTTTGGTTGTGTAAAACAAGTTCCTTTAGAGTTCTACACACCATACTTTGAACTAGCGGATAAGGAAAATATAGATAATCCCCGTTTTTTTGCCCAAAAGATGTTTCAATTGGAAATACTCCGAGAAGATGACTCTCCCAAAGAAAAAAGATTCTTTTCGGAGTTGTTCCATGAAATGTTAAGCCTTTTTACGCGTCCGTTTAATGAAACATCTTTTGATTTTTCAAATGAAGAGTTTTGGCAAAATATTACAGAATTGAGTGAAAAATATTCAAGCGATACCGAGCTCAGAAAAATGAATGGAAATAGAGGAAGTAAACACTTCTTGTACATTAACAGAACATTTTTTGGCTTATATAATTTATTACACGATTTGAAAGCCACAATTCAAGTTAAAAATTTTGAAAAGTACCTTTAGTCAGTCACCCGACTGGCTTGGTTTGTTTATTTATTGGTTAGGTTGTTAGAAAGATGCGCTGTGGTTGGCGCATCTTTCGCTTTTTAATCTTAAACCCGTTTTATGCGTTAGAAAATCATTTTAGGTTGAAACTACTTCAAATACAGTCGCTTCACTTAGTTTTTAACCATAGTGATGCTATACCAAAGTCAATAAAACTACTGTATGTATTGTATTTACCACCCTCATAACGAAGTTCTATGAATCCGGGTTAAAGAGTTTTCCAAGGTGCTACCTCTAGGGTAGTTGGTTTCAATAGCCATTTTATCAGACCAAGAAAAGTTATGCGCTAAAACGATAATTCAATATTGAGAAATACGATTGCATTAAAAAACTATTATGCGTGCATATAATATAAGTGCAGTTTCTTTTATCAAGATGTTAAGAATACATATATTGAGCGCCAGTTTTTAATTAAGCAAAAAATAAAGCATAATACACAATACTTGACTATATGTATACTTCAAAAATATCTGGATTAGGATCATATGTTCCTGAGAATGTAGTAACAAACAATGACCTTTCTAAAATAATGGAAACCAATGACGAATGGATTCAGGAACGTACGGGTATTAAAGAAAGACGCCATATCAAAAAAGGAGATGGTAACAGTACTTCTACTATGGGAGTTAAAGCTGCCAAAATAGCATTAGAAAGAGCTAATCTAACCACAGATGATATAGATCTTATTGTTTTTGCCACACTAAGTCCGGATATGTATTTTCCAGGAGGAGGAGTACGAGTACAACACATGATGAATATGAGAACAATTCCTGCATTAGATGTTCGTAACCAATGTAGTGGGTTTGTTTATGCGTTATCGGTGGCAGATCAATTTATCAAGACCGGAATGTATAAAAATGTTCTTGTTATCGGTAGTGAAAACCATAGCGGCGGTTTGGATATGACAACCAGAGGAAGAGGGGTTTCTGTTATTTTTGGTGATGGCGCAGGAGCCGCAGTGGTAACACGCAGTGAGGAAGAGGGTAGAGGTATCCTATCTACGCATTTGCATAGTGAAGGAGCACATGCCAAAGAATTATCATTAGAAGGTCCGAGTACAGATCATTGGGTGCCAGAAATTATTGCTGAAAACCCTCAGGAAGATATTCCTTATTATCCTTATATGAATGGGCAATTTGTTTTCAAAAATGCAGTGGTACGTTTTTCTGAAGTTATAAATGAAGGCCTACAAACAAATAACCTTACTGCTGCCGATATTGATATGCTAATACCTCATCAGGCCAATCTTAGAATTTCTCAATTTGTACAAAAACAGTTTAGGCTATCGGATGACCAGGTGTATAATAATATTCAGAAGTATGGGAATACTACAGCAGCATCAATTCCGATTGCGCTAACTGAAGCGTGGGAAAAAGGTAAAATAAAAGAAGGAGATTTGGTTGTTCTTGCAGCTTTTGGTAGTGGATTTACCTGGGGGAGTGCAATTATTAGATGGTAGTATATAGTATAAATCAAAAACGCGAAGACTAAAAAGCTTCGCGTTTTTTATGTAATAACTCGGTTATTATTTTTTAAAGGCTAATTCAAATAAATCATAACCATAACTATACTATATTAAACGTTATAATTTGTAATGTGTTACAGAGTATGTGGTTTTTTTACAATTATTTAACTTTAATACTTGTTTTGTTGATACAATATTAAATTTAACTAATAATTTGAAATTTATATATATAATTAACATAATTTTTAGCAAAAAATCAGTTAAAGTATGCCTCCTCCTGACTTTTCATTATTATCTCTTCTTTTTCTTGATATTTTTCTATTTTTTCCACTTCCAAAGCGATACGAAAGCCCCAAATAGATGGTTTGAGTTTCCCCTTGAAATCTTCCGCTTTGCGGGAAAGGAGTATCACTATCAAATCTAAATCGTTGCGTATTAAAGATGTCATTGAAATTTATACTTGCGGTTCCCTTACCTTCCAGGAAATTATACCTTGCTCCGGTATTGATAAAATAAAATGGTTTTGTGTTAAATTGAACACCTTCTTGATCACCACGATAAAATCCAAATACCTGGAATGTTAGATTTTTGGTCGCTTTGAGACTATTGTTCATTCTAAAACTATAAATAACTGCATCTACTTCTCTAGAAACACCTTCTACAATTCCTTTTTGCGTTTGACCATAAAGATCAAAACTGGTATTGAAACTCCACCATTTGGTAACTTTATAATTGCTAGAAACTTCTACACCGTATGCCGAATTATTGTCAAAATTATTAAAAGTCAATATTTGACCTTCTTCTACATCCGGATTTTCGATTAGTGTTTGATTGATTTCATCATTAATTAGTCTATAAAATACTCCTCCGGTTATTGACCCACCTTTTAGTTTTCGCGTATAATTGACTTCGATAGAGTTTGTAAATTGAGGGTCTAGCGATGGATTACCCAAAGAAACAATTCTTGGGGTACTCCACTCTCTAATTGGATTTACCTGATTTAAACCTGGCCGATCTACTCGTCGGCTATAACTTAACTGATAGGTGTTTTTTTCTTCCGGATTATAGGTTATGTAGGCAGAGGGATATACGGTTAAGATTTCATCTTCAAAAATCTTTTCTCCATCAAAAATTGCCTCAACCTGATAGCTTTCTAATCTTGCGCCAACTTGATATGACCATTTCTCATAATTTTTTCCATAGGTAGCATATAATGCATGAATATCGCGGTCATAAGTGTATATCGAATTGGAAAATAAGGTGGATTGATAATCATTATTTGTTCTTCTTAAACGAGCCTCATACCCTAATTCTAGTTTTATTTTTTCGGATAAGGGATTTACATAATCAAGATTGATTGTTGTGTTTTTTCTTTCATTATCAATAAGATCGGTATAGTTGGTGAATGAACCATCGCCTCCTATAAAATCAAAATCATCATCACTATCGCTATTAAAAACATTATAATCAACTTCTAATTCGATATTGTGACCTTCTTTTTTAAAATCATGCTTGTAGTCAAAATTATATGTAGCACCCAAATTGTCACTATCACTTGTCAAGTCTTGAGTAAGATCATTTTGATCATTATTCAAGAAATTTATAGCTGTAGTACCTAGAGTTAGGCCATCAAACAGATTTTGATTGGTGTATATAGAAATAGTATTGTGATCGTTAATAAAATAATCCATTCCTACTTTAAATAAATGGGATTTGTTATTGTCTAAAAATCTAAAATCGGTTATATAATTTTGATCCTCTCTTAAAACAAATCCGCCTTGAAGGTTTTTAGTGATATTAGTACCGTAATTGCCATAAAAGTTCATTTTTCCTGTTCTATAGTTTAGATCTATAGAAGTATTGAAACGCGCATTTTCATCAAAGTTAATACCCATATTAATGTTTCCATTAAATCCGATAGTACTGTTTTTATGCAAAACAATATTGATGATTCCACTCATTCCTTCTGGGATATACTTTGCCGAAGGGTTGGTGATTAGCTCAATTTTTTTGATTGACGTAGCAGGAATTTGTCTAAGTAATTGAGTGGCGCTTATATTGGTGGGTTTACCGTCAATAAGAATACGTACGTTTTGGTTTCCTCTTAACGCAATATTACCATCTTGGTCAACATTAACCGATGGTATATTATTCATAATTTCTGCAGCCGTACCACCGGTGGTTGTAAGATCTTTTCCGACATTAATTACTTTGCGGTCTATTTTTTGCTCTATTGTGGTCCTTTCTGCAACAATGGTAACATCATCCAGAGATTCGGCAGTTTCTTCAAGTGTTACGGTACCTACATTAAGGTCTTTGTTTTTTCTTGATATTTCTATAGGCTGCGAATACGTTTTGTAGCCGATAAACTGAACTTTCAAGGTGTAATTTCCCTTAGGAATATCTGTAATTAAGAAATCTCCATTTTCTGTTGTGATTCCACCACTTATAATTTTTTCTGTACCATCATTGATAACCACCGTGGCATAAGGTATAGGTTGTTTTAGGTTTTTGTCAATGACTTTACCCTTTATACTTCCTACAATTGCTTTGTTATTGGGATGTGCCGTTATTGCAAAGCACAAAAATGAGAAAAAAAACAAGCAGATTGTTTTTTGAATACATGTTTTCATTTGAACGTTTATTTGATTGATAATTGTTATGCATTGTACTTTGTATTACATACTACAAATGCATGTGTTATTAAAAACTTTACACGATGATTAGGCGTGCGTATAAGGATATGACGATCAATACCAAACTCTGTTACAGAATACATCAATTTTAACATATCAAAAATAAAAACCGCCCTTCTGAAAAGGGCGGTTTTCTATAATAACCAAATAGTAACACTAACCATCAACTATGAATAAAATTTGATTATTATTTAAGTAATTAACTAACTAACTAAATCTATGAAAAATCATATCTTTATAAGTAAGACGTACTGCTTTTAATTGTGTTACAGACTTCTTTTATTTTTAACATTTTGATTTGCTTTTTTAACGTTTGAACCTGTATTTTAGGGGTTCAAAAGGAATATTTGAAAAGGGATATGAGTAAAAAGACATTAGTACTGGGGGCATCTTTAAAAACAGATAGATATTCAAATTATGTTATTCATAAGCTGATTGAAAATGAAAAAGAAGTTATGGCTATAGGTTTAAAAACCGGAGAAGTAGCTGGAGTTGCAATACAAACCCAATTAGTGTATCTGGAGGCTATTGATACGGTTACTCTTTATTTAAATCCATTAAGACAGAAAGGTTATTATGATTATATCATCAATCTTAGCCCGCGCAGAGTAATTTTTAATCCGGGAACTGAGAATCCAGAACTGTACGAATTACTTATTGAAGCAAAAATTGAAGTCGAAGTGGCTTGCACTTTGGTTTTACTTTCTACGAATCAGTATTAGACCCAGGAAGGTTAGTAACCCATTTAATGGTAGTAATTCATAACCTATTTGATACCCTCCAAGCCATGCTGCAGGAATCTTTGATACTAGTATAATAGTCCCTACAGATAGTAATGCCACCAACCAGGAATATTTGTCGTGTATCTTGTATTTGGTAAAAATTCCAAAAGAAAACAAACCAAGTAACGGTCCATAGGTATATGTTGCGACAGTTAATAGATTGCTTATTACATTTTCGGTAAGCACATGCTTAAATATAATGATAACCACTATCAATAATACACTCATCCATATATGAGTTTTTTTACGAACCTTTGTTTGATTTTCTTTTTCCTTTTTTTCAATATCTAGAAAATCTATACAAAAAGAGGTAGTCAAAGAAGTAAGTGCACTATCTGCACTACTGTATGCTGCTGCAATGAGTCCAAGAATAAATGATATAGCCAGTACGATTCCTAACCCTCCATTTATGGCTATTTCGGGGAATAATAAATCTGTTTTTGCGTTTCCATCCATGATAGGAACGGCGATATTAAATTGCTCTGCATAAATGAATAATAAAGCTCCCAAAAGAAGAAAAACAAAGTTTACCACAACCAGAACCAGGCTAAAAGAAACCATATTTTTTTGTGCTTCCTTTAGGTTGCGACAGGTAAGATTTTTTTGCATCATGTCTTGATCCAGTCCGGTCATGCAAATAGCAATAAACATTCCCCCAAAAAACGATTTTAAGAAATGGTTTTTTGCTAACAGGCTGTCAAAGAAAAAACTCTTATTATATGCTGTTAATTCTTCCGAAGAAATAAACTCTGAAAATGTCCAGCCAAGTTTTTCATTGATATAATAAATAGCCATACCAACAGCCAATAACATAAACAAAGTTTGCAAGGTATCTGTCCAAACAATAGTTTTGATGCCCCCTTTAAAAGTATAAATCCAAATAAGAATGATAGAAAGTATAACGGTAACCTCAAAAGGAATTTTCCAAACATCAAAAATATATTGCTGTAATACAATTGCAACCAGGTATAGCCTGAATGATGCACCCAAAACTCTAGAAATGAAGAAGAAAAAAGCTCCCGTTTTATAACTAACTATTCCAAATCTTTGTTCTAAGTATTGATAGATCGAGGTAACATTTAATCTATAATAAATGGGCATTAGTATATAGGCAATTACAAAATAGCCTACCAAATACCCCAGAACTACCTGCATATAGCTAAATTGTGAAGCTTCAACCCAACCTGGAACCGAAATAAATGTTACACCACTTAACGAGGCACCAATCATACCAAATGCTACTACATACCAAGGAGATTGTCTATTCGCTTTAAAGAAAGTTTCGTTACCAGCATTTTTTCCTGTGAAATAGGAGATGAGTAGTAGAACTCCAAAATAAACTGCAATAAGAAGCAGAATATGTATAGGTTGCATAAATTTTGGTTAAAATGAATCACCAAAATACAAATTAACTAGAAACTCTAAAATATAATTGTGTATCTATTTGTTTCTTATATCGCTTTCGATCATACCATCACGTAAACGAATAACACGATGGGCTTGGGCTGCAACTTCTTCTTCATGTGTAACAACAATAACAGTATTACCGGCTTTATGAATCTCATCAAACAGATGCATAATTTCTACAGAAGTTTTAGAATCCAGGTTTCCTGTAGGTTCATCTGCAAGAATAATGGAAGGTTTATTTACCAAAGCGCGTCCTACAGCTACCCGTTGTCTTTGTCCTCCAGAAAGTTGGTTGGGTTTGTGATCCATACGATCTGCAAGTCCAACATCGGTCAATACTTCTTCTGCACGAGCAGTTCTATCTTTTTTTGAGGTTCCAGCATATACCATTGGTAAAGCTACGTTATCCAACGCTGTGGTTCGAGGTAGTAAATTAAAGGTCTGAAAAACAAACCCGATCTCTCGATTTCTGATATCTGCCAATTCGTTATCGGTCATCTGGCTAACATCATTTCCATTTAAAATATATGTTCCTGCGGTAGGAGTATCCAAACATCCAAGAAGATTCATTAGTGTGGATTTTCCTGATCCAGAAGGGCCCATGATAGCCACATATTCTCCTCGTAGAATATCAAGATCTATACCTTTAAGTACATAAACCGTTTCTTGACCTAATTGAAAGTTTCGAACGATCCCACGGATCTCTATTACATTTTCCATACGTAATCTTTACAGCGTGTTAAGATACAATTTTAGTCTATATGACGCGGCGAGTAAAAAGTTGTTACATTCTAATTGCAAAATGTTCTTTTCCTTGCTCTTTTCTGAAAAACACAAAGCCGAGATAAAAAGTATCAATAGTAACGGTGATTTTTGGATGTATTTTTATTTTTTCCCAAAGTAAAATATTGGTTTCCGAAGTGTATATTGAATCAATAATAATAACACTGTCATTATGAACCAAAGAAAACAAGGAGTCATGATGTAAATGATTTTGTAATTGACCCAAAGTAAGATAGATCAAATCATAGGTGCCTCCTGGTTGTATTTCTTTACTTATTAAAATAGAATTGTCTACTGCTAAGACTTGTGATACAGCGTCTTTATTGTCATGTAGTACAAGCACATTTTTACAGTTAAAATATACTGTAATACGGTTTAGAAGTTTGCCAATGCGATAGGATAAACCTGTTTTTTTACACATTGATTTTATGGATCGATATACTTCTTTTTTTTCTTTGTTGTAAAAACATTTGGTTACCAAATTATATACAAACGGAGAGTGTACCCCATGTTGATTGGTAGCATTAAAAAGAAAGGTTAGGTATTGGTGTATTCTGAAAAACATACAATAATAAAAAATCGAACTATTCCTCCATTAATTCTGAAAGTTCAAACCAACGCATTTCATTTTCTTCTATCTGTTTGATGATTTCCTGAAGCTTTTGGGATTCTGAGTTTATTTTTTCTGTTTCTAGAGTACCCTCGGCAAACAAATCCTCTATTTCCTTTTTTTGAAGTTCTAATTTTTTTAAATCCCGTTCAATTTTGTTAAACTCTTTTTGCTCATTAAAAGAAAGCCCTCCTTTACTATCTTTTTTCCAGGTTTTTTTTGCTTTTGGCTCTTCGTTTTCTGTATTTTTAGTTTCGGGCTCCTTACTGTTTTCATAGACACGATAATCCGTATAATTACCCGGAAAATCTTGAATCACTCCATTTCCTTTAAATATAAACAAGTGATCCACGATTTTATCCATAAAATAGCGATCATGGGATACTACAAGTAAACAACCGGGGAAATCCAATAAAAAGTTTTCTAGTACATTTAAAGTAACAATATCTAGGTCGTTGGTTGGCTCATCGAGAATTAAAAAGTTTGGATTTTGAATAAGAACCGTGCATAAATACAATCTTTTTCTTTCACCACCACTAAGTTTTTCTACAAAATCATATTGTTTTTTACGATCAAATAAAAAACGTTCCAGCAATTGTTGAGCAGAGATTTGTCTTCCCTTTTTTAATGGTATATAATCTCCAAACTCACGTATTACTTCAATTACTTTTTGTCCTTCTTTTATCGTGATACCGCCTTGGGTATAATATCCAAATTTTATGGTGTCACCAATTACAATCTTACCATGATCTGGTGCGATACTGCCGGTAATCATATTTAGAAAGGTAGATTTTCCTGTCCCGTTTTTACCGATGATCCCAATGCGTTCTCCTTTTTTGAAAACGTACTCGAATTTGTCTAAAAGTAGATTGTTTTCGAAGCTTTTTGATATTTTATGCAATTCTAAAATTTTACTTCCCATGCGCTCCATATTGATCTCAAGTTGGACCTGGTGATCATTACGGCGTTTATGAGCTCGTTCTTTGATTTCGAAGAAATCATCGATTCTGGATTTAGATTTGGTTGTACGCGCTTTGGGCTGGCGACGCATCCAATCTAATTCTTTTTTGTAAAGTTGTTTTGCCTTATCAGTGGCTGTTTGCTCATTGGCAATTCTGGCTTCTTTGTTATCAAGATAGTATTGGTAATTACCTTTGTAACTGTATAATTTTCCGTTTTCTAACTCTACAATCTCATTACACACATTTTCAAGGAAATAACGATCATGAGTTACCATGAACAATGTGAAATTTTCCTTTGCAAAATATTCTTCAAGCCATTCAATCATTTCAAGATCAAGGTGGTTGGTTGGTTCGTCGAGATAAAGTAAGTTAGGTTTGCTTAAAAGAATATTGGCCAATGCCAATCGTTTTTTTTGACCTCCGGATAGATCCTGTACTTTTTTATTAAGCTTTTCTAACTTAAGTTTAAAAAGAATCTGTTTGTATTGTGTTTCAAAATCCCAGGCGTTTGCAGCCTCCATTTGTTCAAATGCATGTTGATATGCCTCTGTGTCATCAGGGTTTTCTAATGCTTTTTCGTAGTTGTTTATAATCTGAAGCGTTTCATTATCCGATGCAAAAATAGTTTGCTCAATGGTAAGGTTTGGGTCAAGGTTAGGCTCTTGGGATAAAAAGGCAACCTTTAGGTTTTTACGATATACCACCTGACCTTCGTCTGGTTCTTCATCACCCGCAATAATGTCTAGTAAAGACGTTTTACCAGTTCCGTTTTTGGCAACAAACCCTATTTTTTGGCCTTCATTAATTCCAAAAGAGATATTCTTAAAAAGAATTCGCTCGCCAAATGCCTTTGCAATATTTTCTACAGATACGTAATTCACAATTATTTTTATAAGTTTTCAAAGGTACAAAGTTGTCTAGAAACTAGGTAGTAAAGTGTAGCGTTTCTAAGTTGTAAATTTTAATGATCTAAATAAAGATTTGAGTTTGAAGGCTAGTTCTTTGTTATATACGAATAAGCATGAGTGACAGTGGAGTGTCATCAGGTTTTATATGGTATACCGAATTTAAAAAAGAGCCTTGAGTTTTAAAGTCATGTTAAATCATTTACAGGAACTAAATAATTTAATAATTTTAACCACTGTGAAAGTTTCTAAAAACAATACATATTTAGCACTTTTTTTACTCTCAATTTTTTTATTGATAAGAGTAGCAGATTTTCATGCGGTATCGCATTTAGATGATGATACAACCGAAAATCATTGTGAATTCTGTACCCATATTGTAGAGAGCAATAAAAGTGACGCTCACATTTTGGTTCCGGTATCTTACGACTATCTGCCAAAACCTATTTTTTTCCCTGAAATTCATAATCACCAAACGCACTACCAGGTCGAATTTCAAAGATTACTTCTTTTTAATTACGTTTTTAACAAACCACCACCCAATTTGTTGGGATAATTCTAGATTCTTGTTTCTTAGTGTTAAAACACATACTTTTTCAAGTTCTGGTTCATAGTAATAATAAATATAATTGGTTTCGTTTTTATATTCATTGATAAACGATCTCTTACTAATGCTATGCATTCCCTATTCTATTTATGGTGATGTCATCATCATAAAATAAAATAACATTCCATATTAATACTATTAACAAATACTCTTACTGTAGTTGATTTTTTAAAAACAAGCTCCTGTTTTGTGTTGTGTATAATTTTAAATCGAATAACACAAAATAATAAATAGAGGTGTAGTGCTTTGCATTATGTATCTGAGTAACGAATCCAGTAGCTGTTTTTATCATTTCAACACATAGGCTAAGAATATTAAATATTCTGTATTCACCCAATAGCATGAATTTTATTAAAAATAACGAATCTTCAGCCTGTCTGATGCTATTAACGGCTCTTTCTTTTCATTATAATGTGATAGCCCAAGAGGTTAGCGGTGTCATATTAGATGAGAACAGAAAACCTATTGAAGCAGCTGCAATTATAGTCTATCCGTCTCAAAAATCAACCATTTCTGACAATCAGGGAGAATTTTCTTTAGCATTGACTAAAAAAGACAAACCACAATACCTAATCATTAAGCATGTTTCATTCTCTGATCAACGTTTAGCATTAACAAATACAGAGGATGCTACGTTTATCGAAGTTGTTTTGTCCCAAACCATCACTGATTTGGAAGAAGTACAATTATTTCAACCCGGGATATTACAAAGCGTTATTCATGATTCACAATCAGTCACCTTAATTAATAAAGATTTTATAGCTAAAAATAATACAGGAACCTTTTCTGGAGCCTTGGCTGCTTTACCAGGTATAAATACTATGAATGTAGGTGTAGGTATAGCCAAACCTATGATTAGAGGAATGGGGTTTAATCGGATTCTGGTTAATAATAGAGGAATCAAACAAGAAGGACAACAATGGGGAGCAGATCACGGGCTGGAAGTAGATCCGTTTGCTATCGAAAATGTAGAGATTATTAAAGGTCCGGCTTCACTGCTTTTTGGTTCAGATGGTTTGGGAGGTGTCATTAATATTAAAGAAAATGATCGTTTACCAGAAGATGGAAATTTGCTACAACTCACTTCAACGTATCAAACCAATAATGATGCTATTTCCAATTCCTTAGCATGGAAAAACAGGTATAAAAAGTGGTTTTTTGAAGCTCGGGTTACACATCAGGATTATGGGGATTATACCATTCCTGCAGAAGAATTTACCTATGCCGGTTTTAACCTGCCGGTTTTTGATAATCGACTCAAAAATACTGCTGGTAACGAATTGCATTTTAGCGGCGCTATTGGCTATCAATCTAAAAAGATACGTTCTAGTCTGCGTTTAACCAGCTTTAACCAAAAAGCGGGAATTTTTACTGGAGCTATAGGGCTTCCCAGATCATACAATCTACAGCATCAAGGAGATCATAGGGATATCGATTTCCCCAGGCAAGAAAATCAACATCACATGGTGGTTCATAATACTACTGTAGATCTGGGCGCACATCGACTGGAATTTGATTTGGGATATCAACGTAATGTTCGGGAAGAATTATCTTTTCCCGGAGCTCATGGTATAGCAGCAGAGCAGGTCAATACAAATCTGGCTTTAGGATTGTATCTAGACACCTATACCTCTAATATACGATATGAATTCAACCCAAATCCTAAACATCAAGTGTTGTTTGGTAGCCAGTTTCAGTACATGATGAACAAAAAAGATGGATTCGAATTCTTATTACCAGTCTTTACTACCTTACAATTAGGATTCTTTCACTACCAGGCGTATGATTTTTCAAAAAATTGGCATGTCAATGGCGGAATTCGTTACGATATAGGTTCTCATCAGATTGATCGGCATGAACAACCGGTTTATGATCAAAATACGTTTCAGCCTACAGGAGATTTTGTAGAACGAACTCCCGATTTTGATAGAGACTTTAACAATATTAGTGGAGGGGCAGGTGTGGTTTGGAAAGCTGCCAAACAACATCATTTAAAATTAAACCTGGGAAATAGCTTTCGTTTTCCAACCGCAATAGAACTCTCTAGTAATGGCGTACATCATGGAAATTTCAGACATGAGGTAGGTGACCAGAACCTTAACGTAGAAAAAGGATACCAGGTAGATTTTACCTATTTGCATCAGTCTAAAAACACGTTTTTAGAAGTAGCTGCTTTTTATGGGTATTATAGGGATTATATATATCTCGCTCCGACTGGTAATTTTTCATTTTTACCTTCTGGCGGCACCTTATGGCAATACCGCCAAAACGATGCGTTATTCAATGGGTTTGAAATCTCAGGTAGCTATCAATTTCCATTTCATTTAAAAACGGATCTTGCTGTAGATTTTGTTCAAAACCTTAATCGGGATAGCCGGTTGCCATTGCCTCTTACTCCGGCACCTTCTATCTTATCCAGTATCGAATATAATGGTTTTTTCAAATCATCAAAAACGCTAAACGATGGGTATATCTTCCTTTCCGGAAGGTATAATTTTGAACAAAATAACGTCGATAGAAATGAAACTACCACTTCAGATAGTTTTCTTATCAACCTGGGTTTAGGGTTTTCTGTAGCGTTGGGAAAGCAAAATATCCAATGCAAACTAAGTGCTAATAATCTATTTAATACCTCTTTTTTTAATCATATCAGTAGATACCGCTTGATTAATTTACCAGAACAGGGAAGAAATATCATTTTTTCGGCTCAAATCCCATTACAATTCAAATAAATAATAATGTTTAATTAAATCACACTTATATGAAAACACACATTGTATTGCCAATCTGTTATGTGTTCCTGGTTTGCTCTTGTTTAGATGGCGATAATGAAGATACTCTTGATCTCACTGCGCCAAGTATTAGCGCTAATGAAGGAGAATCCTCTATTTTGCCGCAGCAATTTTATAAAGCCACAAATACAGCTAATGAGATCCCCTTATCTTTTCAAGTTGAAGACGATAGCGGTATTCGCGAGATTAAAATCGAATCTCATAGTGGATTTGATGGGCATACCCATAAATCGTTATTAGCTAAAAATTCACGATTTAAACTTTTTCGTCTTAACAAGCGTATTACAAGTGAAGATATTGAGAATCAAAAAAAGTTTGTTTATTCTACTGCAGAGGGATCAAATATTTACCTCGATGAGCGAAATTCAGAAATTAGTTCAGGTGATCTTATCCTGGCAGGACCCTATCATTTTTCTATACAAGCAACCGATGTAGAAGGAAATCAAACGCGTTATCAGGATAACTCTATCTATCATACTACGCTGTATATTAATCGATCTTATGCACCACAGGTTGAAATCCAAAATCTAAATACGGCTGACCAAAATATTTCTGGTCGAATTTATAGAAACCTAGAAGCTGCCGATTCGTCTGACATTACCTTCTTATGGATTTATATCGAAGCAGGAACCCAAACGAATTCTGAGTCAGAGGGCACCATACTAAAAGAATGGATTTGGGGAAACTCTAATTGGCCACATCAGTTTCGACCAGATAGTGGTGACCCTTTACCAGATGCTCAAGAACTGGTATTAGAAGAACTTTTTGATAAAGACACGGATTTTTATACCGCTCTAGACGGAAACACATTAGTCTTTTGGGTCGAGGATTCAAATGGAAATATAACTGTAAACAAATTACCTATTAATTAATTTAAATTTAAAACAACATGAAACAGTCAATTTTAAAAATTACTAACGTATTATTTATAATAGCGTTAATGACGACTAGCTGTAGCAGCGATGATGATGCTCCTGATCCAGATGGAGGCAATGAAACAGGTTTTATAGATATGGAAAGTGACTGGGTTCGACTTTCTTTAATAAAAAGTAATAGTATTGAGTTAATGCAGGCAGACCGCGGTGAAATTAAAAGAAGGTTTTCTCATACTATTGATTCTGTTGAAACCAATCGCTTTTACACCAGTGATTTTGGGAGATATCTTACAGTCATCGATCGTACGAATAACGTTGTACGCTTTTTAGACTCTGGTATAGAGAATCATGATGATCATGGTCATGTACTTGAGAGTAGATGGCTTGATCTAGAATTAACAGCATCAACCAATCCTTTACCCACTCATTATGGAAGTTCCAGAGGACATATGGTGATCTTTAATGATGGTAACGGGTCTTTTACGCATATTAATGTGGATCAACTAGTGATCCCCGGGTATACTCCTAATACTTTTCTCCCAGAAAATACTGTGCCGCATCATGGAGCAGGATTCCGACTACAAAATGGTACGTTTGCCATTACTTATAAGAAAGCCACTGATACTATTAGATTACCACAAAGAGTCAAATTTATAGATGCTAATGGGGCTATAATGAACAAGGATGAAGATATAGTCGTAAATGGAATACACGGTAATGCTGTCAACGGTGAATATGGGGCTTTTGGTTCTAGAAATGGAGTAATATTAGTAGATACTGCTGGTAATCAAAGTTTAATTCCAAACCTTGACGAGTTTAATGCTGACAGTGGCAATTGGTTATCGTCACTAGTCGGACATGATAATGCAAATCTATTCTTTGCACGTGCTGGCAATCTGGGCGTTTATACGGTAGACCCTGAATCGAAAACGATAACTTCCTTATATACAGGTAACGACGTTAAAAGAAGAGGGGGGATGATGTTCAATTTTAATGGTTCTTATCTAATTATTCATACAACAGATAATAGAATTCGTGTGTATGATGCAAATAGTGGAGTAGAATTAGCAAGTAGAGTTATAGAAATGGCAAATATTCCGGAAGTATCTAAAAAAGCACAAACTGAAATAGAAGTGTTAACTAAAATGGACGAACCAGACCCGGTTTTAACCAGTTCTGATAAATTTTTGTACGTATTGGCTCCTAATCAAACACAAATCAAGGTATTGGAAATAGAAAGTTTAAGGCATGTACATACTATTGAGTTGGATGCGCCAGTAATGAGAATAGTAAAAAATGGATTTTCTTTAGAAGGAGATCAAAATCCTGATTATCAACACAATATTCAATAATAAATTTATAAACCTAAATATATAAAATTATGAAAACTCTAAAACCTTATTTAACCTTAGTATTTTTTTCACTAATCATTTGTTCTTGCCAAGAAGATTCTACCGTTGAGGATGGGATTAGTATTGAACAATCAGAACAAAATAGTTCCTATAAAAAGAAAGAGTTGTATCAAGAATTTGCTAAATCTTTAGCCATTTCTCTAAATGAGGAAGCAACACTCAGAGCTTTTATTAAAGAGGAAGGAATGAAGATGTTTGATAACGATTACGATATTCTTTATTTATCGGTGAAGGATGAGGTCGTTACCGCCGATGGCCTTAGTTTTCATCAATTAATCACTAAACACGCCGATAACCCTCTACTGATAGATGCTATTGAACAAGACTTACCTTTGTTGAATATTTATATCCCAGAGCTACCCAGTGGTTTTTCTTGTGATACCTGGGATAGCAGTACTGAGGTGCCTATGGTCACATATACCGATAAAAGTTCAGATCGTTATATGATATATGATGCAAATGGTGAGAATAAGGCAATATCTAATGAGTTAATCCCTGGGTTTCCTATTTTGGTTCTTAAAGAAAATGAAAGAGTAAAGATCACTAATACTTCCGATACAAAATCAAATTCTGGCTTTGCTTTTGAATTTGCTTATGACGTATTTGATGGTTCTAAAAGAAATGAAATAAGCCAGAAAAGAAATGAAATAATTCTATTTGACTTAGGGGGTAGAACAGCTAACGTTGGATTTAGATACAAAAGTTTTAACGATGCTGGTAACTGGCAAAGAGATTATGTCTATTATGGGATAGATGAGCAAGACGAACGAGGACCGTTTGATAATTCATATTCGGAGTTTATTTACTCCATTCGGTTTCTCAACTCAGACGGTCTGATACAAATATCCGATGCATCAGATGACCCCTCTACGACGGGTGGTGGCTGGAATAATGTTCCGGGATGGACTGATGGAATCTTTGATTTCCATGTTACCGCCGTTAGAGCCGCCCAAAACGGGACTGGTGAAACTTTAAAGAAAGTATTTACCGCACGGGGAAGTGACCTATTTAATATAAATTATGATTCCATTGATTATGGTTTCGCAGAGTTTTATTCCATAACTTCAATAACTCCTAAAACGTTTTATCCAGATAAACTCGAATTTACGGATTGGGACCTATCGGTATATGGGACTTCCTGGAAGTTTATATTTGAAGAGTTTGACCTGTCTCAAACCATTACAGAGTCTCGCACGGTTACTTCAAAACTGGCAACTAATTTTGGTTTTGATATAGGCTTTGGTAAGAAAGTAAAAATAGGATTGAAGTTTGGCGCAACTCAGGAAAATACTAAAAGTGAAACCTTTACAACGGTAACCCATGTAGGGTCAGATTTTCTGGGAGAGTGTATTGTTGATTTTGGCGATCCGATATTTATTGGTCAGGGTTGGGACGATGGTGCGTTAACCGGTGTGACAAGGAAATACAGTACCGGTAGCTTAGAGATGGACTTAGTGCCAATTTTCACCAATTAATTTCTATAAAAGTTTTTAAGCGAAGTTTCGCGGAAGAATAACTGTATGATGTTAAGGTAAGCAAATTATGAGTAGTCCTTCCGGATAAAACAGAAATTAAAATATTATTATTGATTTGAAACACGTACATACGATCAAACTCGAAAACCCTGTTCAAGGTATTGCTAAGAATGGTTTTACAGTTGAGAATTAAACACGTAACGACAATTAGCAACAAGAAAATAATCCTTCAAACCTAAAACATACAAATTAGGCACTAAGGCAAGAAGTTTTTAACTAAAAATATCGAGGGTAGCTACTCTCGATATTTTTAGTTAAAAAAACTTAATAAGACAGTCTCGAAGCGGGACTTAGGATGACAAGATTTTGATTAAGAATCAACGCAAATTTTAGTCTACCTATTGAAAAAGACAAGTAGCGCGACAAAAAAGATAAGTAGTATAACAAAAAAGATAGGCTGGATAGCAAAATTTGTAGGATCACTTGCAAATCTACCCCGATGACTTAGTAACGAAGTGGGGTTACTTACAAATCTACCAGCGTTACCCTGGTAATGAAGTGGGTAGGCTGACAAAGTTACAGTATCCTTTAACAAATGAAGTGGGTCAACTGACAAACTTACGTGGATCTTTAACAAATGAAGTACCCTGGGGTACTCATATAAGTGGGGAGGGGGTACTTCTGAAGCGGTGGATATTAGCAGATATATTAAATTTTCTTTCTTCTTTTAGTAACAGCAAACAAGAAGATAAAAGCAGAAAGAAAAATAGCAACTCTTGCCAGATAGTTTCCTGCTTTTACATAGAACGTAATTTTATCATTTGTTCGTAATGTTCCTCTTAAAGTTCCTTGTTTTTCATATTCAAGTTGGTCAACGATTTTTCCTGTTTGATCGATAATTGCCGAAATTCCGGTATTGGCACTACGAGCAACACTTCTCCTGGTTTCAATGGCTCTTAGTTTTGCATAGGATAGGTGTTGTTTGTGTCCTTGTGTATTTCCCCACCAGGCATCATTGGTTATTATAGCGAGAAAATCTGCTTTGTTCCTTACATAGCCGGTGGCAAATTCTCCGTAAACACTTTCATAACAAATCATAGTTCCTACACCAATGCTATCCTTGGTAAAAAAGACTTCGCGATCATCCTGTGTGGTTTTTTTGGCTACTGTTCCTCCAAGATCAATCATTACATCTCCTAAGAGAGGTTTTAAAACACTTTGGTATGGGAAATTTTCGATACCTACTACGAGTTTGCTTTTATGATACAATTCGCTGCTATTATCTGGTCGAACAAAGAAAGCAGAGTTATAATCATCATAGAAGATATTCTCTTTATAAATATTGGTTTGCAGTCGAATTCTTGAGGAATCATTAAACACATCGATTAACGAAATACCCGAAAGGAAGTATGTATTTGGATGCTCCTTTAGAATGTTTTGAGCAGTCTTTTTTGCAATTGATTTCGGAAAATTATGTAACCTGTTACTATCGGCAAATACTGTCTCGGGTGCAATGATGAAGTCAGTGTTTTCGGTAATTTCCGATGTAGTTAAAGAGGTAATTAAAGTACTAATACGATCATCTGTAGTATTATATTTTTCAGTGTAAGGATCTATATTAGGTTGTAAAATAAGGACTTCAATATCCTCACCATCTTCCTTATAGGTTTTTAAGATAATAATAGAAACTATGATTGGTAGTAAGATAATGAGCCCATTTCTAATAGCAGATCTATATAAAATGGTTTTGTCTTTATGTTCCAGGAAAAGCAAGGTACTTTTAAAAACGCCAATATTTACAATCCATACCCAAAGAGCACCTCCAAAGGTTCCAGTGTATTCATACCATTGTATCCAAGAGGTATAACCGGCAAAACCGTTACCAAGATTAAGCCAGGGCCATGAAACTTGCCATTGTAGGTGAAAATATTCAAAACTCATCCAGAAAGAGGCAAGAAATAGGGTGCTAATTAAAAATGAGGTTCTTTTGGCGACAATGTGATATAATAGAAAAACCAAAGCCATTAATAGACTATTCACAATTTCTGCCACAGCCATTCCTATTGCTGTTGAGTTGTAAATCCACCACGTAGCAATCATATTCCATACAAAAAATGTGAGATAGGCAAGCCCAAATACTTGCGTTTTGCTGTATTTGTTTTTGCGAATGTTATGTTCTGCGATTAAAAGGGGAACAAATCCAAAGAAAAGGAATAGCGGAAAACCATAAGTGGGCCAGCTAATTGCCAGGAGGAGGCCCGAGATGATTGACAGTAAGATGTTTTTCATAGAATACCGATGTGCACTATATAGTAACGAAATTAAACTTATTTAGTTACAATTAATAAAATTGAATCCTTCTTTTTTGTTAAGTTTAGTAATAATAGTTTATTATTTTTACACAAAATCGAAAATCATATGGGGATAAAAAAACAAATACCAAATAGTATTACCCTTCTTAATCTTTTTTGCGGGTGTATTGCCGTTATTTTTGCTGTTCAGGGGCATCTGGAACTTACAGCTTTGTTTGTGATGCTTGGAATTGGATTCGATTTTTTTGATGGTTTGGCGGCGCGATTATTAAATGCTCAAAGTGAACTTGGTTTACAGTTAGATTCTTTGGCAGATATGGTCACCAGTGGTGTGGTGCCGGGTATAGTGATGTACCAGTTATTGACGCAAGTATTTGGAAAACCATTTTATGTGATACCCGGATCCTGGAATTCTGAACAAATCTTAGCAAGTCTTGACTGGTCTTATTTATCCTTACTTGGTTTATTAATAACCTTGGCTTCGGCATATCGCTTGGCTAATTTTAATATCGATACTCGACAAACAACCTCTTTTATAGGGTTGCCAACACCAGCAAATACCTTATTGATAATAAGTATACCGTTGATACTTAAATTTCAGCAAGAGCCTTGGGTAGTCGAAATAATACTCAATAAATGGTTTTTACTTGTATTGACCTTTTTAAGTTGTTACTTATTGAATGCCGAAATACCTTTGTTTGCTATGAAGTTTAAAACATGGGGTTTTGCAGAAAATAAAGTTAGGTATGTTTTTTTATTACTTAGTATAACATTATTGGTTCTGCTTAAGTTTGTTGCAATACCTGTAGTAATATTACTGTATATTTTGATGTCTTTGGTAGTTGCGAGAGGTAGGAAAGCTTTGCTTTGAGAGGTTCTTTAATAGTGTTTAAAATTTAGTTTTACCATAACGTTTAGTTATGGTGTGCTTAATATTTTTACTCAAAGACTAATTAAAATCCAGCTTCTTTTTACGTAGCTCAAAGTTTTGCCCAAGATATACTTTTCGTACCATTTCATCTTCGGCAAGTTCTTCGGGTATTCCAGCTTTTAAGATACTACCTTCAAACATCAAATAAGTTCTGTCTGTAATTGCCAGTGTTTCCTGTACATTATGATCGGTGATCAGGATACCTATATTTTTGTTTTTTAGTTGCGCAACAATACGCTGAATGTCTTCTACCGCTACAGGGTCTACTCCGGCAAAAGGTTCATCGAGTAATATAAAATTAGGATCAGTGGCTAGTGCACGCGCAATTTCGGTCCGACGACGTTCTCCACCGCTTAACAGATCTCCTCGGTTTTTACGAATATGTCCTAAACCAAATTCTTCAATAAGAGCCTCCATTTTATCATGTTGCTCTTTTTTTGAAAGGTCAGTAAGTTGAAGTACACTAAGAATATTATCTTCAATACTCAATTTTCTAAATACTGATGCTTCCTGAGCCAGATAGCCTATTCCATTTTGTGCTCTTTTGTACATTGGATATTTGGTAATATCTATGTTTTCTAATGTGATTTTACCGCTGTAGGGTTTTACCAATCCTACAATCATATAAAAAGAAGTTGTCTTACCTGCTCCATTGGGTCCTAAAAGACCAACAATTTCTCCTTGATTTACCTCAAGAGAAATCCCTTTTACCACTTTACGGCCCTTGTATGACTTAACTAAATTATCTGCTTTTAACTTCATAATAGAATGACTTCTTTAAATTTGGGGTGTTGCTAAAATGAGCTTGTAAATTTACACTATTCTTTTTAACGATTATTGTTTTAAGAATTCTTTGCTTCCAGAGCATCCCAAAATTCATAAGCACGTCGTAGATGAGGGATAACAATAGTGCCACCCACTAATGTCGCTATGCTCAACGCCTCAACCACTTCTTCTTTTGTTAAGCCTTCTTTGTGGCAGGTTTCAAGATGATAACGAACACAATCATCACAACGCAAAACAGCAGAAGCCACCAAACCTAAGAGTTCTTTTGTTTTTATAGTAAGAGCGCCTTCCATAAAAGCATTAGTGTCAAGGTTAAAAATTCTTTTGATAACCTTATTGTTATCATCAAGGATACGAGAATTCATTTTTTCTCTGTATGCATTGAAATCGTCAACTATAGTACTCATTTGGATTGTTTTTGTAGTTTTTTGTTTTCTTTTTTGATCACCATTTTTGAAATATAGATACTTACTTCGTACAACACTAGAATAGGTATTGCAACGATTACTTGGCTTGCAATATCTGGGGGTGTAATAAGTGCTGAAAGTACTAATACAATTACTAGAGCAAATTTTCGATATTTCCTTAAGAATTCTGGAGTAACCAACCCTACCTTGGTGAGGAAAAACATGATTACCGGTAATTCAAAAATTAATCCACATGCAATTACTGATGCTCGTACCAGTCCAATATAGCTATCAATATCAAATTCATTGAGCACCTCTTTACTCACCTGATACCCACCTAAAAAATTAATTGATAGTGGAGTGATTACATAGTAGCCAAAAAGCACACCTATAAAAAACAAAAAGGAGCATATGATAATAAAACCTTTAGAATATGTTCTTTCTTTATCATACATTGCAGGGGCAATAAACTTCCAGAATTCGTACAATACGTAAGGGAAGGCTATAATAAAACCTGCAGTTATAGAGGTCCATATATGTACCGAAAACTGGCCGGCCACTTTTCTACTTTGCACACTAAAGGGAAGTTCTTTGAAGCATAAACTTTCGTCTAAACCCATAAGTTTTGATAGGTTACACAAGCCTTTATAAGTAGGAAAATCTGGTTTTTTTGGACCAAATAGGAGTACATCAAAAATAAATTCTTTTGCTATAAATGCTATAATACCAGCAATAAGTACGGCCATTGTGGCTCTTATAAGATGCCAGCGTAGTTCTTCTAGATGATCTAGAAAAGACATGGATTGAGGATTTTTTTTAGTGCTATTTGTCATTATAAAATACCTTCTCTCATTAAATCATGAATATGTATAAGACCAGTATATTGACCGTCTTTTTCTGCTAGTAATTGCGAAATAGAGTTTTCTTCCAAAATCTCCAAAGCATCAATGGCCATGGCATCATTATCAATGCGTTTAGGGTTGGGCGACATAATATCTTGAGCAGTTAAGCCTTCAAAAGAAGTGTTTGTAGTGAGCATTCTACGTAAATCACCATCAGTAATGACCCCTATAATAGTGCCATTATCGGTAACAGCAGTAGCACCCAATCTTTTTTCTGTCATCTCAACGATTACTGCATTAATATTAGAATTAGAAGATACTTGAGGTTTCTCATTTTGGGAAGTAATATCGCTTACACGTAAGTATAATTTCTTTCCAAGAGCACCTCCGGGGTGATATTTGGCAAAATCACGGCTAGAAAAGCCTTGCAAATGCAATAGACAAACTGCCAGGGCATCTCCAATCACCATTTGTGCAGTGGTACTCGTAGTAGGAGCAAGATTGTTAGGACATGCTTCTTTTTCTACAAAAGCGTGTAATACATAGTCTGCTTCTATTCCTAAAAACGATTCTTTGTTTGCCGTAATACCAATTAATGTGTTTTTAAAACTTTTGATCAAAGGCACAAGTACCTTTATTTCGGCAGTATTACCGCTTTTTGAAATACAAATAACGATATCATCTTCAAGAATATTTCCTAAATCTCCATGAATAGCATCGGCGGCATGCATAAAGACAGCAGGAGTACCGGTTGAGTTCATTGTGGCTACTATTTTGGAAGCTATAATAGCGCTTTTACCTATTCCGGTGATGATAACTCTGCCTTTTGAATTGTGAATGGTTTCTACCGCATTAGAAAATTCTTCATCAATAAGTTCTTCTAAATAAGCAATGGCTCTGGCTTCTTCGGCAACAGTTTTTTTTGCGTAAGAGATTATAGTATCTTGGGTGTTCAAAATTTGAAAAATTTGCGTGTTATAATTAAAGATTTTATTATCTTTAATTTACGCAAAGGTATACAATACCTAATTAATTTTAAATAGTGTTGAAAAAAAGCATAATAATTTATGCTTTGCTTATATTTGGCATTCTAAAATTGAAACCGAGAGTATCCACTGAATCTGTAATTGGGGAAATAGATTTTAGTGATAGTGAGTCTTTTATTTAATTGGTATATAAAAGTTAAAGATTTAATGAGTTTGAATGAAACTGACTTACAAAGTGCACTAAAAAAGCATTTTGGATTTAGTCAATTTAGAGGACTGCAGGAAAAGGTAATACAAAGTATTCTTGAAAAGCAAAATACATTTGTGATAATGCCTACAGGTGGAGGAAAATCCCTATGTTACCAACTACCTGCTTTAATGTGTAAAGGGACCGCAATTGTGGTTTCCCCTTTGATTGCATTGATGAAAAATCAGGTTGATGCCATACGTAGTATTTCTTCAGAAGAAGGAATTGCGCATGTATTAAATTCATCTTTGAATAAATCTGAAGTAAAAAAAGTAAAAGACGATATTATTAATGGAGTAACTAAACTGTTGTATGTAGCTCCAGAATCACTTACCAAAGAAGAATATGTTGATTTTTTAAGATCCCAGGAAATTTCATTCCTTGCGGTAGACGAAGCGCACTGTATTAGTGAATGGGGGCATGATTTCAGGCCTGAATACCGTAACCTTCGAAATATAATTAGAAGAATTGGCGAAGACATACCCATTATAGGCCTTACAGCTACAGCTACTCCTAAAGTACAAGAAGATATATTAAAAAATTTGGCGATGAGTAATGCCCAAACATTTAAGGCATCTTTTAATCGACCCAATTTATTTTATGAAATACGGCCAAAGACCAAGAATGTTGATGCAGATATAACCCGTTTTGTAAAACAAAATAGCGGGAAAAGCGGTATTGTATATTGCCTGAGTAGAAAGCGAGTAGAAGAACTTGCACAAACTCTAGAGGTTAATGGAGTTAAAGCAGTGCCATATCATGCAGGATTAGATGCAAAAACAAGGGCAAAACACCAAGACATGTTCCTGATGGAAGATGTGGACGTAGTGGTTGCTACCATTGCTTTTGGCATGGGAATAGACAAACCTGATGTACGTTTTGTGATCCATCATGATATGCCAAAGAGTATAGAAAGCTATTATCAGGAAACAGGTCGTGCAGGTCGGGATGGGGGAGAAGGACATTGCCTTGCATACTATGCATATAAAGATATCGAAAAACTCGAAAAATTTATGAGCGGCAAGCCTGTGGCAGAACAAGAAATAGGGCATGCATTGCTGCAAGAAGTTGTTGCCTTTGCTGAAACATCGATTTCCAGACGTAAATTCATTCTTCACTATTTTGGAGAAGAGTTTGACGAGATAAACGGCGAAGGAGCCGATATGGATGATAATGTTCGTAATCCCAAGAAAAAAAACGAGGCTAAAGACGAGGTAAAACTTCTGCTTGAGGTGGTTAGTAAAACAGGCGAAATTTATAAATCAAAGGATCTCGTTAGTACACTTATTGGTAAAAGTAATGCATTAATTATTTCTCATAAAACACACAAACAATCTTTTTTCGGAAGTGGTAGTGCAAAAGATGGTAAATATTGGATGGCTCTTGTACGTCAGGTGCTAGTAGCTGGGTACTTGCGTAAGGATATAGAAACTTATGGTGTAATTAGAATTACCGAAGAAGGAAAAAAGTTCATCGATAACCCCGTAAGCTTTATGATGACAGAGGATCATATTTATAATGAAGCAATTGATGATTCTATAATAACAGCATCAAAATCTGGCGGTAAAGGAGGAGGTGATGATAAATTGGCTGGAATGTTACGAGATTTAAGAAAAACAGTAGCCAAGAAGTTAGGAGTTCCACCATTTGTGGTATTTCAGGACCCTTCTATTGATGATATGGCATTGAAATATCCAATTACAATAGAAGAATTAGGTAGCAATGTTCATGGAGTTGGAGAAGGGAAAGCAAAAAAATATGGAAAAGAATTTGTTACGCTTATTGCAAAATATGTAGAAGAAAATGATGTTATGCGCCCCGATGATTTTGTGGTTAAAAGTACGGGAGCTAATAGTGGTCTTAAATTATATATCATACAAAATGTAGATCGAAAACTACCTTTGGATGATATAGCTGCTGCCAAAGGCATGAATATGACTGCTTTTATAAAAGAGATGGAAGCAATAGTGTATAGTGGTACCAAATTGAATATCGCCTACTGGATTGATGAAATTCTAGATGAAGATCAGCAAGAAGAGATTCATGAATACTTTTTGGAGGCAGAAAGTGATAAAATAGACACCGCTATAGAAGAGTTTGATGGTGATTATGATGATGAAGAGCTACGTTTATATCGTATCAAGTTTATTAGTGATGTTGCGAATTAATACTAGTTCGATATCTTGTTAAATGAATCTGGGAGAAACGAATTCTTTGTATCAATAGTTAAACTAAATCTGTGGGGCCTATTCCATCTGAATCATTATAATTTTAATTATCAGGATTTTAAACCCGGTTTATGCGTTAGAAAATCTATTTCATGTTGAAACTACTTCAATTTTAAAAAAAATAAGCTACTTATCAAAGTAGCCTATTTTCCAATATAATGCCTTAATAGCAGTTACACCTTCCGTTTGAATTGGTACAGCCTCCAGTATATCCACACTGTCTGTTACTGTAACATTTAGGATTGTCTTGGCATGATCTGGTGTTTCCACCAGAAATTTGCTGTTGTTTCGATTTTTCGATAATTCTTGTTCCGTTTAATTTTAAAATGTTTTTTAACATGATACTGGGTTTTAAAAGTTATACTTTAAAATTAAAATTCCGTTCTTAATTATTCATATATAAAAAGTTAATTTTCTTATACTTAGAGTTAAAGAAAATGGAGTGAATATAATAGTAAGCTTTTATTTAATAAAAGAACACCAATTACTTATCTTTGCAACTCAAAAATTAAAACGCTTAAAAGAATAGTGCTATGCAAGACGGATTATACGCAAAATTTAATACAACCAAAGGAGAAATCCTTATCAATCTAGAATATAAAAAAACACCAGGAACAGTTGGAAACTTTGTTGGTCTAGCTGAAGGTAATATAGAAAATCAGGCTGTCTCGCAAGGAAAACCATACTATAACGGTTTAAAATTTCACAGAGTAATCGCAGATTTTATGATCCAGGGTGGTGACCCTCAAGGCACAGGAGCTGGTGGACCAGGGTATCAATTTGATGATGAGATTCATCCCGATTTAAAACATGATGGCCCGGGAGTATTGTCTATGGCTAATGCCGGTCCGGGAACAAACGGAAGTCAGTTTTTTATCACGCATGTAGAGACTTCTTGGTTAGATGGTAAGCATACAGTTTTTGGAAAAGTAGTAGAAGGGCAAGATGTTGTAAATACTGTTGCTCAAGGAGATGTTATCGATACTGTAGAGATTATAAGAGTTGGTACAGATGCAAAAAAATTTAATGCAGTAGAGACTTTCAGAAGCTTTAACGGGGCAAAAGCAGAGCGAGAAGTAGCTGCAAAAAAGAAAGCTGAAGAATTGTTAGAAGAACTTGCAGCAGGTTTTGATAAAACTGATAGCGGATTGCATTATAAAATCTTTCAAAATGGCGATGGAGCAAATGCAGAAAAAGGAAAGACCGTTTCTGTACATTATAAAGGTAGTTTGACTGATGGCACAGTATTTGATTCTTCATATAAGCGTAATCAACCTATTGATTTTCCATTAGGAATGGGACATGTAATTCCTGGATGGGATGAAGGAATTGCTTTGCTTAAAGTAGGGGATAAAGCTCGTTTTGTAATTCCGCCATATTTGGGATATGGAGAAACAGGAGCAGGAGGGGTAATTCCTCCCAATGCAACACTAATTTTTGATGTTGAATTGGTTGATGTGAAATAACAACAAATGTTGAAACAAAATATTTTTCGAAAGTCCCTAAATTAATACTTAGGGTTTTTTTTTTTTGTTAGAAAGAATATAGTTGTATTCTTTGTTAAGTGTATGTTAAAAAGATTACTAATATTTATTTTTTATATTTAAAATTTTAGATATATTTTAACATTAGCTATTTTTACTTTGCTAAAAATCATTTTGTTAAAAAAATAGGTAACCGTTACTTTTATTAATATTTTAACCAAAATTGCTATACCCTAAAATATGAAACAGCTATTATCCGTCTTTCTTATTTTGTATGCTATACATTCTTCTAAAGCACAAGAAAATGAAGAGGCTCTTAGTAATATCAAAGATCAAATGGAACTTATTGATGGTTACATAGAATTTGATACCTTTTACCTTGATCCAGAAGAATTTTTGGATAAGATGGCAGATCATGGTGCAGAGCTTAATGGATTTTATGAGCATGAACGACTCAAAAAAATTGTAAGAAAAGTAGGTACCAGAAAGGCTGATGTGCTTACTACGTTTTATTTCTGGAATGATCAATTAATTTATGTAAATTATAAACAAAGACCATACTTAATGACTACCACTGCAAGTGGACAAAAAATACCGGATTATTCGAGATCTTTTACCAAATATGAAGCCAAACATTATTTTGATAATGGCGAAGAAATAAAAAAGGAAGAAATCGGGTATGCAATGGATGAAATGGTTCTAGAAGAAGATTTCCTGGCCTATGCCAATAGAATGAAAGCTCTTCTGGATAATAAATTTTATAATAGAGATACCTACGATGCGCTACAAGGAAAATGGCTTTTTGTTCAAAATACAGAAGATTACATTATTTTTGAAGGGACTATTCGGTTTAATTTTTATGAAGGAAAGTTTGCTAATCGATTAAAAACAAGAATAGATGAAGGTGTTCTGGAATGCTTTTTTCCAATGGATGATCGTATTTATAGATACAAAATTCTTGACCTGAATAGTAATATACTTACATTAGTAGATCTTTTTTCTAAAGAAGAATTTGTCTACGCAAAAGTTGAATAATACTTACCGTATGAATCTTAGATATCCAATTGGAAAGTTTGAATGCCCAGATAGTATAACTCCAGAACATATCAATACATGGATATTAGATATTGAAAAATTACCTTTAAAAATAGCTGACCTGGTATCTGGTTTTACTGAAAAACAACTCGAAACATCATATCGCGATGGTGGTTGGACCGCAAGACAAGTGATTCACCATATCCATGATAGCCACCATAATGGATATATTCGATTTAAATGGGCATTAACCGAAGATACGCCGGTTATAAAAGCTTATAATGAACAACTATGGGCAGAATTATTTGATACAAAATCTGCTCCTATTGATTTGTCATTGGATCTCTTAACGGCGCTTCATGCCAAATGGGCGTATTTTTTAAAGGGACTGTCTGATCAAGATCTCAAAAAAGCTTTTATCCATCCAGAAGGAAATGTTACCATTTCTTTGGCCGAAGATATTGGGATATATGCCTGGCATGGAAACCATCATTTGGCGCATTTAAAAATTATAGACAAACTTTAAATAGTTAGTAACATACGTTGCATTTCTCGATATCCATCTTTTAAACCAGGGTACTCTAGTTCATATAATGAGACTGTGATAAAACCATTTTTCTGATAAAAAGTAAGTGCTGGACTTGTAGTCATTACATCTAACCAGATTACTTTTTTATTTAGCTTCATAGCATAGTTTTTCGTGAAATCAACTCCTTTTTTTCCTATTCCTAAACCGATTGATTCTTTTAAAAGATAAATCTTTTCTAGCTGAAGGGCTTCAGTTTTGGTGTACCCTTGGATTTCTTGGTCCCTGCGTATTTTTAATAGCCCAAGGCGCTTACTATTCTTTTCAATTAAAAAATAAACTATATTCTTAATTTTAAAATCCTTGGCGAAGGCTTTTTCAGTAAAACTTAGATTAATATAATAACTAGGGTCTTCGTTTTTCCATATATGGGTATAATGTTCAGGATAAAATTGCTGACTTATTTTTGCTAAACTATCAATATCATTTTCTGAACATTTCCTGAAGATGATTTCAGAATCCATATGTTATTCTTTCCATTTAATGTTACAACCAATACTCGGTTTTTGATCTTCAGAAACTGCTGCATTACGAAGAACTGCGTCCAGAGCCTGTCTTAGATCACGTCCGTTTACCGGGATTCCGTTACCAGGTCTTGAATCATCAAGTTGCCCACGATAAATAAGCTTTAATTCTGCATCAAACAAATAAAAATCTGGGGTGCAGGCTGCATCATACGCTTTGGCGACTTCCTGGGTTTCATCATAAAGATACGGAAACGTATAGTTGTTTTTTTGAGCTGTTTTCCACATTTTTTCGGGAGAATCCTGAGGGTATTTCTTAACATCATTACTACTAATAGCAACAAAACCAAATCCCTGAGCCCGATAATCATTGGCCACTCTTACAATTTCTTCATTTACATGAATAACAAACGGACAATGATTACAAATAAACATAATCACGGTTCCTTTTTCTCCTTTTACGCTTTTCAAAGAAAACTTATTTTTAGTAACTGTGTCAACCAGATTAAATTCTGGTGCAATAGTGCCTAACGGTAACATTTTTGAAGGTGTGCGAGCCATATTTTTCTATTTTTCTAAAGTTCCAAATTACAATTTTTCTTTATAAATAAGTCTAAAAAATACTATCTTAGTTACATCAAAATTTAGTATTTATGAAAACTTTAGATGCATGGTTTAAAGAGTATGCAGTAAGCCATCAAAACAAAACAAATATTGTAATTCATTTTGTTTGTGTACCTGCAATATTTTTTTCGATTGTTGGACTTTTGATGAGCATCCCTAATGGTTTTTTAATATCGATTGTACCTGGAGATAACCCTTTTATTGAAAATTGGGCTTTTCTGGTTTTACTATTGGTGCTGTTCTTCTATGTACGGCTATCTGTAAAAATGGCCATACAAATTTTGGTTTTTTCGGCATTTTGTATTATTGCCAACTACTATATTGGTCTTTATGCTCCTTTATGGATAGTATCTATTGCTATTTTTGCTATTGCTTGGATAGGGCAGTTTTATGGACATAAGTTAGAAGGGAAAAAACCATCTTTTCTAGAAGACCTTCAGTTTTTATTGATTGGCCCGGCATGGGTTATTCAAAAAATGTTTGGAAAGAAATAGTATGACATTAGAAGATTGGAAAAACTCGGGTTCTTATCTTGAATATAAAGATCTATATCAAATATTTTATAAAGAGTCTGGGAGCGGAGAACCCTTGATTCTTGTTCATGGTTTTCCTACAGCCTCTTGTGATTGGTGTAAAATCTGGAGCGCTCTTATAGAAAAATATAGGGTATATACACTGGATATGATGGGGTATGGTTTTTCTTCAAAACCCTGGGATTATAAATACACTATTTCGGCACAAGCAGATTTATGGGAAACGTTTCTTAAACAAAAAAATCTTTTTTCCTTTCATATTCTTGCTCATGATTATGGTGATACCGTGGTACAAGAAATGTTGGCCAGATCAAAAGATAATTCAGAATATGAGTTTGAGATCAAATCGGTTTGTTTTTTAAATGGAGGGATGTTTCCTGAAACCAACTTTCCCACAATAACTCAGAAACTTTTATTAACCCCATTTGGTAATATCCTGAAACATTTTATGGGCCGAAATACGCTGGCAAAGAACTTCAAAAAAATCTTTGGCAAAAGTACGCAGCCAAGTGATCAAGAAATAGATGAGTTTTGGGAAGTAGTAGCTTATAATTCTGGTAAAAATGTGATCCCTAAACTCATTAAATACCTGGCAGAAAGGGATACATATAAAATAAGGTGGCGTGAGGCAATACAATATACAGAAATGCCAAAAAGACTAATAGATGGGGGATTTGATCCTATTTCGGGAAAACATATGGCAGAATTTTACAAAGAAATAGTACCCAATGCCGATGTTGTTGTTCTTGAAGAAATAGGACATTATCCCCAAGTGGAAGCGCCTGATGAGGTGCTCTATCATTACTATGAGTTTAGAAAAACAATACAGTCCAGATAGTTTTTTAGTCCTAATTTAACGTGAGTTCTGGATAAAATAAATTTAAATATTATGATAAAGATCTATTAATGAGATATTTGAGTTTCCTCTCCCTCTGGGAGAGGATTAAGGTGAGGGCTACTACTATAAAAACCCTCATCCTAACCTTCTCCCAGAGGGAGAAGGGACGCATAAATATTATAAGAAAATGATTGTCAATGTAATTTAGACCGAGTCACGTTAAATTTGGATTAAAACTTTTTAGAAGTTTTAGCTTTCTAATCACTAACCACTACATCTCGTCACAGAAGAAAATAGCATTCATTAACAATTTATTGGTGCCATACCAAAAAGCTCTGAAATTCGTATTGTCTGTAAACAAAATTACATTCCCTTTTCCAAGATCATTATGCCTAAAAGGTACGGTGCCAGATAGCGAATCAAGATTCTTTTTACTAATATAACCACTTAATAAGGGGCTTTTGGTATACTTGATAGGATTGTTGTAGCTCTGTTTATGGGGTTTTACAAAAAGTGTAGTATTTCTGAATAAAGAAATCTTGTCATTTTTATAACCAAAACCAATAGGATGAGAGCGATCGATATCGGCTTCAAAAATAGCTCCACCAATTACTTGAGCTCCAGAAAAATCTTGTTTTTGGCCAAAAGAAATCGTTTTGGCAATATTTTCTGGTTTTGCAAATTCTATCTGCATCAATTCATTATTTTTAAAGAATGTAGCAGCATTTCTATAACCGATCAGGCTACCACCACCACGAATCCAGGTTTTAAGTTTTTCTGCTTGTTCTTTGCCAAAACTTTGCCCCCGGCTATTGGGTAAAATGATATGAGTATATTTTGATAAGTCTAACGTGTTAAAACTTTCTGTGTTTAATTTTGTAATAGGAATATCATAACGTTGATCCATTAAGTGCCAAATTTCACCAGAATCATATGGTGTAATCCCATTGCCTGTAAATAAACCAATTTTTGGAAGTGATAATGCTCTAAATTTATTGCTTCCCAGGTCGATACCTTGGGTAAGACCTGTTGATACACTATTAATGTCGATGTAATTTTCTGCGGCAACTTTTTGTAAGAATTTGTGCAAATTTTCGGTATCCAAACGTTGATTTTGAACAGGAATTAGAATGGTTCCATAGTCATAATTGTTTTGTTCTAGCGAAAAAGGTTGCATTCCGACTTTGGCGCGTAACCCTTTTGCTAGTATTTGATACAAAGCTCTTGGGCCATAGTATTCGTGCCATTGCATTAAATATCCATAGTTGCTTTTTGAGACCGGCTTTGCATCTCTGGGTTTAAGATCAGATATTTCTTCTCCCATATTAGAAGTTGAAACCTGATCTGAATAATCCAGGTTGAATGCTAATGGAAATGTCCATGCAGAGATATCGTAAAACAAACTGTCTTGGAATTTTGTTCTTTTTTCAAAAATGGCTTTGATTAACCTGCTTTGCTTTTGGTTTTTGGGAACCATAAAACTATATTCCTTTTTGAAGCTTTTGCCTTGAGCAGAAATATCTTGTTTAAGATGATATAGTTTTATTTGATGCCTGTTTAAAATTTCGGCCAAATGATAGGCCGAAGCAGCATCTTTTTTATTTCCGAAAACGTATACATCTTTAGCAGCTTCCTTTCTTGCATTATTATAGAAATTTTGCTTGTACGCAAGTAATTCTTTACGCATAGAATTGGCAGCTTCAAGAGTCGAAAGAGCTGCTGTAAATTGATTTCTTATAGTAAAAGGAAATGTAAGTATACCATTGTCTGTTTCTTGGGCATGACCACGAGAACTTCCTTGTTCAAATAAAATACCTATACCTCCGTTTATGTCTGGAAAAGTAGAGCCTTTTCCATAGTAAAAGTCATCAAAGTTTTCTTCGGTATAATATAATGACCCGATATTATCTAAGGCTTTTGCGTGATAATTACCAATTTTTTTGGTGAGTTCCTGGTTTAATTTTGGAGTCAAAGGGTGTGTTCTTGATTGTACTCCAGGTTGGAAAAAGAAGGTGCTATTGGATCCCATCTCATGGTGATCGGTCAAAATATTGGGGTACCACTTATGAAAGGTAGTAATGCGCGCTCTTGATTCTGGTAGCTGCACAGGTAACCAATCACGATTCATATCAAACCAGTAGTGATTAGTTCTTCCGCCTGGCCATACTTCTCTATATTCTCTGTCTTGTGGATCGGTAGTAATGTTTTTACTTTTATTGGTATTGGCCCAGTATGCAAAACGTTGTAAACCATCTGGATTAAATGAAGGATCAAATAAAATTACTGTGTTATTAAGTAATTCTTCTATATCTGGGCCCTGAGCGGCGGCAAGATGGTATGCAACTACCAACCCTGCATTGGCTCCGCTAGGTTCATTGCCATGAATAGAGAACCCTTGGTAAACAACTGCAGGTAGGATTTCTGTATCAACCAAACTAGCATTGCTCTCTGTTAGTTGAATATGACTTTTTTGAATGTCAGATAAATTCTGATGATTTTTTTCTGAGGTTATAGTTAATAATAAAATAGGTCGGTCTTCAAAAGTTTTTCCTCTATCTTCTAAAGTAATTCTTGGCGATGCAATTGCAAGCGCCTTCATATAAGTAACCAACTTATCATGAGTCACGTGCCATTTTCCAGGCACAAAGCCTAAAATACTTTGTGGTGTGGGAATCTCGGGATTGTAAGCTGTATTTTTTGGGAGGTAATATTCTAAAGATAAGTCGTTTTGTGCTTGAAAAACAAGGCTTGTGAGTGCCAAAAGAACCGTAAAAATATATTTCATTTCAGTTTGGTAATTTTTATATGATCTGTGAATATAAAAAAAACCGTTTCAGAGACTGAAACGGTTTGCATAACTTTAACTTACGTCCATTGTTCTTTATATATCGTCAAAGCTTACATCTGTAAAGCTTTCGGCAGATACTTTTTCTTCTTTATCTGTAGAAGAGTCATTGTCATAAGATTTTTGATAATCTTTTTGATGTCTTTCGCTGATTACTTCTGTTCCTTTTTCATCAACAATGTAGCTAGTCATCTCATTTAAGATTTCTGTAAACCCTGTAAAATCTTCTTTATAAAGGTAGATTTTATGTTTTTTGTAGTGAAAAGATCCATCGTCGTTAGTAAATTTTTTACTTTCTGTTATGGTCAAGTAGTAATCTCCTGCTTTAGTAGCCCTTACGTCAAAGAAATATGTTCTTCTTCCTGCTCTTAAAACTTTTGAGAAAATTTCTTCTTTCTCTATCATTTCATTGTCGCTCATAATACCTATTTCTTAAATTAATTAATATGCTATGATGATCTCAAAAATCTAAAAAAATTGTTAATCGCACAAAGAAAACTCATATTTCTTTTTCGCTAAGCTGTTTTAGATAGAGCTCTTTATAATATCCCTGAGTTCTTATTAGTTGATTATGAGCACCTTGCTGGATTATTTTTCCATCTTCTATAACAATAATTTTATCTGCATTTTTTGTAGTAGATACTCTATGGCTAACGATAAATGTGGTTTTTTCTTTAGAAATTTTGTTAATATTTTGTAAAATTTCTTCTTCTGTCTCTGTATCAACAGCAGACAAACAATCGTCAAAAAGTAAAATAGAAGGGTTCTTAATAATAGCTCTTGCAATAGAAACTCTCTGTTTTTGTCCTCCAGAAAGCGTAATACCACGCTCGCCCAAAACGGTATCATATTGATTGCTAAAACCGGTAATATTTTTATGCACTACAGCATTTTTTGCTGCCTCAAACACCTCTTCATCTGTAGCTTTTTCTTTTCCAAATTTTATATTGTTTTTAATGCTATCACTAAATAAAAATGCATCTTGCGGCACATAGCCAATTTGTTCTCTTAAATTAGTGAGATTAAGGTTTTTTATTGGAATACCGTCGATACGTATTTCACCAGAAGATACATCGTAGAGTCTTCCCAGTAAATCTAATATTGTAGATTTTCCCGAACCGGTTTTACCAATAATACCAATGGTTTGCCCATTTTTAACTTCGAAACTCATATTTTTCAAAGCCATAATATTAGTGTCATCATATATAAAGGAGACATTGTCAAAACTAATATCCCCTTTTATAGGAGTGTTATCGACAACAGAATTAGTTATTTCTGGCTCCTGGTTAAGAAATTCATTGATCCGCACTTGTGATGCCTCGGCCTGTTGTACTATAGAACTTACCCAACCTACTGTTGCTACAGGCCAGGTAAGCATATTTACATATAATATGAATTGTACAATGATTCCAAGATCTTTTATGGTTCCATCAATAAATTGTTTTCCTCCTATATAAATCACTAAAATATTACTAAAACCGATAAGCAGGACCATTAATGGGAAGAACAACGCCTGTACTTTGGCTAAATCCAGGTTTTTATCTCGGCTCGTGTTTGATAGCGTAGTAAAATTCTCTTGAGTTTGCGGCTCGATACCATAGGCTTTGATTACCGTAATACCACTAAAAGATTCTTGAGTAAATGTAGTTAGCTTTGATAAAAACTCCTGAACAATCGTACTTCGTTTGTGTATAGCAACACTTAGTTTATAGATTGTGATTGATAAAACGGGCAAAGGGGCAACAGTATACAAAGTTAGTTCTGGTGCAATGCTAATCATGTAGCTAATCACTACTACAAATAAGGTGATCGTATTAACACTATACATGATTGCTGGACCTACATACATTCTAACTCGAGATACGTCTTCACTAATTCGATTCATAAGATCCCCGGTACGGTTTTTCTTATAAAAGTTTAATGATAATTTTTGATAATGTTGGTAGACTTCGTTCTTTAAATCAAACTCTATAAACCTTGAAACGACAATGAAAGTTTGACGCATTAAAAATGTAAATAAAGCCGATATAAGTACAGCACCCAGAATAAGTAAAATATTTATAGCTAACCCACTTTTTACTTCAGCAAGGCTTGTAATTTCACCATCTAAATATTGCTGCACTACATCAACAGAGTCTCCAACAAAAGAGGGAACCAAAGTAGCAAAAATCCGAGCAATGATAGTGATCACCAAGCCAATCAGAAGTCTATATTTGTATTTTGAAAAGTACTTGTTTAAATGGCGTAATGCACGCATATAGTATAGAAGTTTAAATGTCTATTTATTAAGGTATTCGTAAGATTTAACAGGTTTTTTACTGAAATTCACAAAAATAGAGTATTTTAGCATCTTGATTTTGAGTATTATATAATTTACAACATTTTTAATTTTTCATAATATGATAACCGAAGTGCTTACTGCAAAACAATTAAAAAAAGAAGCCCCTGTATTTGGACAATTATCTTTTGACAATCACGAACAAGTTGTTTTTTGTCAAGACAAAGATACAGGATTGAAGGCAATAATTGGTGTGCATAACACAATTTTAGGGCCTGCATTAGGAGGAACCAGAATGTATGATTATAAAACCGAATGGGATGCTCTGAATGATGTTCTGCGATTATCTCGAGGAATGACCTATAAAGCGGCCATTACCGGATTAAATCTTGGCGGAGGAAAAGCGGTAATCATAGGGGATCCCAAAAAGATAAAAACCCCTGAGTTGATGAGGCGTTTTGGAAAGTTTGTTCATACACTTGGTGGAAAATATTATACTGCCGAAGATGTTGGTATGGAAACCTCAGATATGGATACCGTTCGGGAAGTAACGCCATACGTGACTGGAATTTCTGAATCTAATGGCGGAGCAGGAAACCCTTCTCCTGTAACTGCTTATGGGGTGTATATGGGAATGAAAGCCGCTACCAAATTTGCATACGGTAGTGATTTGTTATCCGGAAAAAGAATCTTGGTTCAAGGGATTGGTCATGTAGGAGAAGAATTAGTTCGTTTAGCTGTAGAAGAAGGAGCAAATGTAATGATTAGTGATATTAGTCAAGAACGATTAGAAGAGGTTAGCGCTAATTATGGGGTCAAAATCTATAGAGGAGAAGATCTATATGCTGAAACCGCTGATATCTATGCTCCCTGTGCGTTGGGAGCAACGATTAATGATCACACCATTGATAAACTAAAAGTAAAAGTAATTGCAGGTGCTGCCAACAATCAGTTGGCAAATGAAAATATTCATGGTGCTTTATTGCAAAAGAAAGGAATTGTTTATGCTCCTGACTTTTTGATCAATGCTGGAGGGATTATCAATGTATATGCCGAGATTGAAGGCTATGGCAGAGATCAAATAATGGCTAAGACAGAAAATATTTATGATACTACTCTGGATATTTTAAATAAAGCAAAGGCTACCAACATTACTACAAATGAGGCTGCATTAAGCATTGCCGAAGATAGAATTGTAGCTAGAAAAAAAGAGGTGTAACCTATTGTCTCAAGAATAGTTCATTGAAGTGGTTTAAACTTTTTTGATTCTAGCAGAACCGACCGTACGTAAGGGGTCAGTTGATGCGCTGGCAAGTGGTTTTTTGATCAATTGAAGTGTTTTATGCATTTCATAGCAGCGCTACGAAGTAAGAAAAAGACGAAAATTGAGTGAAAAAAGTCATTTTTATAGCGAATTGAAAAAAGTTTAAATCACTTCTGTATAAAAAAGAATTTTTAGCATAGCTAGATTAAAAATAATAGTATTTTTGCAGGGCAAAAGTTACTATGACTTTTGCCTTTTTTAATATAAAGTTCTTTGTAATTTTCTATGTTAACCAGAAGACATATTCGAGTAAAAGTAATGCAATCGCTCTATTCGATGGAGCAGACGCAAAGTGATAACCTTGATAAAGAAGAGAAGTTCCTTCTTTATAGTATCAAACAGATGTATGATTTATTTCTAATAAATCTTCAGCTCCTGGTAGAAATTAGAAAACATGCTTCCGATTTTTTAGCAAAGAGTCAGAAAAAATACCTAGCTACTTCCGAAGAAAAAAATCCAAATACAAAATTCATCAATAATGAGGTTTTGTTATTATTAGAGAACAACATTCAACTCAAAACAGAAATTGAAAAGAAAAAGCTTAATTGTTGGCAGTTGGATGATGAGTATGTAAAAATATTATGGAACGAAATCAAAGAGAGCGAATTGTATAACGATTATATGCTTACAAAACTTAGTTCTTTTAGAGAAGATAAGGATTTTGTATTGGATATATTCAAAGAAATCATTGCGCCCAATGATAAGCTTTATGAATATATAGAGGATAAAAACCTTACCTGGATCGATGATTTACCTCTTATTAACACGTCAATAATCAAAATGCTTCGTAAAAGTAAAGCATCTCATGATGAGCATAAATCGTTGCCCAAGTTATATAAGGATGTAGACGATAAGAAATTTGCCGTTGATATCTTTAGGAAGACGGTACTTAATAGCGTAGCGTATACAAAAGAGATAGACGGAAGAACCCCAAATTGGGATCAGGATCGTATTGCAGAACTGGATAAAGCGATCATTAAAATGGCTATTTGCGAGTTTGTTAAGTTTCCTTCGATACCCGTTAAAGTAACAATTAACGAATATTTAGAAATTGCTAAAGAGTATAGTACTCCTAAAAGTAGTATTTTTATCAATGGTATTCTTGATAAAATATCAAAAGAGTATCAGGAAAACGGTAAACTAAATAAAGTAGGTCGTGGACTTATGTAGTTCAAAAAAAAATGTATTTTTAACCTCAAATAATTAAAAACCCAAGTAATGAAAAATGGAATCTTAATTTTAGCTGGAATTTTTGCTATGACATTTGTGTCTTGTAAAGATGATGCTACAAAGAAAGTTAAAGAAGAAAATGTGGAAATTGCTGCAGATCGTGATGCAAAGAACACAAATTTTCCTGTAATGGCTTTTGCTGAAACTGAGCATGATTTCGGTACTATTAATGAAGGAGATGTAGTAGAGCATAAATTTACGTTCACTAATACTGGTAAAGCGCCTTTGGTAATAGTTAATGCTAAAGGAAGCTGTGGTTGTACAGTACCACAATGGACACAAGAACCAGTTCCTCCAGGAGGTTCAGGAGAGATGTTAGTTAAATTTAACTCTAATGGAAAACCTAATCAGCAAACCAAACAAGTAACTATTACTGCAAATACTGAAGCTGGTAAGGAAATCCTAAAGATCAAAGCTCTGGTTACACCTAAGGCTAAGCCTGCAAGTGGAACTCCGGTAAGCGAATAATTTTTATGGAAGGATTCGGAGGACAATTACCTTTTATACTTTTAATATTTGTGGTAATGTATTTTTTTATGATACGACCACAAATGCAAAAAGCAAAAAAGGAGAAGAAATTTGCTGAAGAACTCAAAAAAGGAGATCGCGTTGTTACCAAGAGTGGTCTTCATGGAAAAGTTTTTGATTTCAGTGAAAAAAATAATGCGGTTATTATTGAAACAGGAGCCGGTAAATTAACTTTTGATAAATCTGCTATTTCATTAGAGATGAGTCAGAAATTGAATAAGCCTGCCGATAAGAAGTAATAACTAGCCTACTTGTAAAAGCCCGATAAAACTCACTTGATTTTATCGGGCTTTTTTTATATGAATTGAACCAATCCTGAGGCTTTTACCAACAAAACTCACATTTTGTACGCTAATTTTATTGCCGTTAACTCAGCAATTTTCACAATTACTTCAACAGCCTTGATCATACTTTCAACCGGAACATACTCGTATCGTCCATGAAAATTATGACCACCTGCAAAAATATTAGGACACGGTAGCCCCATATAACTTAGCTGAGAGCCATCAGTTCCTCCTCGAATTGGTTTTATAAGAGGTTTGATATTCAGAGATTTCATAGCTTCTTCGGCGATATCCACAATATACATTAGAGATTCTATTTTTTCTCGCATGTTGTAATATTGATCTTTAATTTCAATATGTATTACCTCTCTTTTGTATTGCATATTGATTTCGGCAGCCAACTTTTTCATTACTTCTTTCCTGGCTTCAAAGTGCTCTTTATTATGATCTCTAATGATGTATTGCAGTTGTGTTTCTTCAACATCACCTTTTATCGTATGTAAATGAAAAAAACCTTCACGACCGCTCGTGTGTTCTGGAGTTTCTAACCTGGGCAAAGAGATAATAAAATCTTGGGCAATATACATGCTATTGATCATTTTTCCTTTGGCGTATCCTGGATGTACAATTTTCCCTTTGACTGTGACAACTGCCCCTGCCGCATTAAAGTTTTCATATTCTAGCTCTCCAATTTCACTTCCATCCATGGTATATGCCCAATCCGCACCAAACTTTTTAACATCAAATTTATGCGCTCCACGACCAATTTCCTCGTCTGGAGTAAATCCGATACGAATTTTTCCGTGCTTAATCTCAGGATGTTGTACAAGATACTCCATGGCAGTAACTATTTCAGTAATTCCCGCTTTATCATCGGCTCCCAATAATGTTGTGCCATCGGTAGTAACTAGCGTCTGACCTTTGTATAATTTCAAATCTTCAAAATAATCAGGAGATAGAATGATATTTTCAGATTTGTTTAAAACGATATCTTTACCGTCATAGTTTTCTATAATTTGCGGTCTTACATTGGCGCCTGTAAAATCCGGGCTGGTATCAAAATGAGATATAAAGCCAATAGTAGGCACTTCGTTATCTATATTAGAAGGTAAAGTTGCCATGATATAAGCATTTTCATCAATACTTATATCTTCAAGACCTATGTGCGTTAATTCTTCAACTAATTTATTCGCCAAATCCCATTGTTTTGCTGTACTGGGAGTAGTATTGCTTTCTGGATCACTTTCTGTATCTATGGTAACATAACTGATAAACCGGTCGGTGATATGTTTTTTTGAAATCATTTATTTTAGAATATTATATTTCTTTTACTCGATAATCGAGATTTAAATGCTCTGAGGCTTGCCTCGAAATCAAAAATCAGTTTCTTACAAAGGCTTCGGCTTGCACCAAGGTTCTTTACTAGAAATTACTTGTCTACTATTTTTATTTTGCATAGAAGATAAATGTTGGATCATAAAATTATTATTTCAAAAGAGATTCTTAGAATTGTTTTTTTAAAAAAAAACCAGTGTTTAATATATATTGATGAATATTTTTAATGAAATTATTTAAAAAACAATAATAATATTAGAGAAAAAGTTAATTTGATGTAAAATTTCAATTATATTTAAATACACAATCATTCAATTATTAATCAAAAATATAATTATGTTTAGACTTTACGTAATGGTATTGTTGTTTTCTTTGGGGCTTACAACAATTACTACGGCACAAGAAGTGTCAGGAACTGTATTAGATGATCAATCACAACCTCTTCCTGGTGTTGCGGTAGTGATCAAGGGAACCGAAACAGGAACAATTACAGACTTTGATGGCAAGTATACTATTACAGCAGATATAGGTCAAATATTAGTTTTTTCCTATGTAGGATTTGAAAAACAAGAAATAGAAGTTTCCGGACCCTCTCTGGATGTCACATTGCAATCCGGAGTATCCCTGGATGAAGTAATATTGGTAGGTACCAGAAATGTAAATCGAACGGTAACAGAAACTCCTGTGCCTATTGATGTATTGGATATAAAAGAACTGGCATCGGCCACACCTCAAGTTAATCTTAATCAGATTCTAAATTATGTGGCTCCTTCATTTTCTTCCAATACACAAACAATCTCTGATGGTACAGATCATATCGATCCGGCTTCATTAAGAGGATTAGGTCCAGATCAGGTACTTGTGCTAATTAATGGAAAAAGAAGACATACTACTTCTTTAATTAATGTCAACGGAACCTTTGGTAGAGGAAGTGTAGGTACAGACCTTAATGCCATTCCTGCAGCATCAATACAGCGTATCGAAGTGCTTAGAGACGGTGCGGCCGCGCAATATGGATCTGATGCCATAGCGGGAGTTATTAATATTGTGCTTAATAAAAGTGTAAACGAACTAAGTCTATCTGTAACCGGAGGAGCCAATGTTTCTAGAAATGCAGAGGAGCAAACTGGTGGTGTTGATGGAGAAACAATAAATGTTGCAGCTAGTTATGGATTGCCTCTTGGTGATAAAGGTGGTTTTATTAATTTTAGTGGGGATTTTGATTATCGTGACTTTTACAGCCGAATGAAGGAGTGGGAAGGAGAAATTTTCAATGCCTATAATGCAATAGAGTATCAAGCATCTTTGTTAGGAAATGACCTAGCTGAGATAGAAACTAGTTTGCCAGGTATCCAGAGTTTTGCATTAAGTGTTCCTCACTTTTCTTCGCAATTACAATCAGATATCCAGGCAGCTACCACCCTAGAGGACCTACAAACAGTTTTAGACGTAGATGTAACAGATGCTGAACTTGTTACCAGAGGACAGAGCAGAAGTGATTACAACATGCGTGTAGGGCAGTCAGAGCTAAGGGGAGGACGTTTCTTTGCCAATTTCTCATTACCCTTGGATGATGATGGTACAGAGTTATACTCTTTTGCTGGGATTAGTACAAGAAAAGGTAATTCAGCAGGGTTCTATAGACTTCCTAACCAAAGTAGAACCTATACACCTGCTTACATTAATGGATTTTTACCAGAAATAAACTCCAAGATTTCAGATAAATCAATAGCTGCTGGTATTAAAGGTAAAATAGGAGATTGGGATGTCGATTTTAGTAATACCTACGGTAATAACAGTTTTTTGTATACGATTTCTAATACAGCAAATGCATCTCTTCTTCGGGCAACACCAACCACATTTGATGCAGGAGGTTTTTCTTTTCTGCAGAATACCACAAATTTGGATATAACAAGGTTTTACGATGATGTATTTGCCGGATTTAATCTTGCTTTTGGGGCAGAACATCGATTAGAAACCTATGAAATTATTGCTGGTGAAGAAGAATCCTATGCGCAATATGATAGTAATGGGCAACCTATAACTACATCAACACAAACACCGCCTACAGATTTTTTTGGTAGAACAAGACCGGGCGGATCGCAGGTGTTTCCAGGTTTTAGCCCTGCCAACGAATTATCTCGTGATAGAACAAGTATCGCAGGATATTTGGATCTGGAAGCTGATTTTACAGAGAAATTTTTAGTAAGTTTTGCGTCCAGATTCGAGAATTATAGCGATTTTGGATCAACGATAAACTTTAAACTAGCCACTCGTTATAAACTTACCGATGACATTAATATAAGAGCAGCAGGAAACACAGGATTTAGAGCGCCGTCACTGCATCAGCTCAACTTCAATTCGACCGCTACAATCTTTGATAATTTTGGAGATCCACAAGAGGTAGGAACATTTGCTAATGACAGCAGAGCAGCTTCCTTACTGGGTATTCCTGAGTTAAAAGAAGAAACTTCACGAAGTATAAGTCTGGGAGCTACTGCCAAAATACCGTCACTTAATCTTTCAGTTACAATAGATGGTTATTTTATTGCAATCGATGATAGAGTGGTATATACTGGTCAATTTGAAGGGCCGGGAACAGGAACAGAATTGGATAATTTATTGGCTCAAGCAAATGCTACACAGGCATCATTTTTTGCTAATGCTATTGATACTGAGTCCAAGGGTATTGATGTTGTAATAACCCATAAGACAGGTATTGGGGCAAATATGGAGCTGAAGTCCGATCTAGCTGCAACTTTTTCTCAAACTAGAAAAGTTGGAGATATTAATTCTTCTCAAGTACTCGAAGATGCTGGCCTGGTAGATACTTATTTTCCTGAGGATAGTAGAGTGTATTTAGAAGAAGCGGTACCCAGAACCAAAGTGAATCTATCAAATAATCTTACTACCAATACGTTTAATGTTTTTCTAAGAAATGTATATTTTGGTGAGGTAACTGAGGCGACCACTACCGTTGCAAATCAACAAGTATTTGATGCAAAAGTAGTAACAGATCTTTCTTTTGGGTATAAAGTAACAGAGACGTTAACCGCAACAATAGGTGCAAATAACCTGTTTGATATCTATCCTGATCGGGCAGAAGAAGAATTTGGTAATAGAAGTAGCGGTCGATTTGATTGGTCGCGAAGAGCACAACAGTTTGGGATTGGAGGACGATTTTTGTTTGCAAGACTAAGCGTTGTACTAAAATAGTACTTGTGCATCATATTATAAATGGCCTGATTTAAAATTTTTTAGATCAGGCTTTATTCTTTTAAAAACTTTTCGTTGTTCATTAGTAATCTTCTATTTTTGCGCAAGCAAATCCTCTATTAGATGTATAAACTACTATTACGCACAATACTTTTTAATTTCGACCCAGAAAAAGTACATCATTTTACGTTTAAGATGATTAAGATTTTGTCTAAACTCCCTTTATTTTCTTCAATATGTAAGGGTTTATATCATAGTAATGACCCTAGATTAGAGAGAGAGGTTTTTGGGCTGAAATTTAAAAACCCCGTGGGTTTGGCAGCTGGATTTGATAAGGATGCAAAGCTCTTTAACGAATTGCATGATTTTGGTTTTGGTTTTGTTGAAATAGGAACGTTGACTCCCAAACCGCAAGGGGGTAACCCTAAAAAGAGATTGTTTAGACTTAAAAAAGACAGTGCAATTATTAATCGAATGGGATTTAATAATGGTGGGGTAGAAGAAGCTGTAAAACGGTTAAAAAATAACAAAGGAGTTTTGATAGGTGGTAATATTGGAAAAAACAAGGTTACTCCAAACGAAAACGCGGTCGACGATTATAAAATATGCTTTGAAAAACTTTTTGATTATGTAGATTATTTTGTGGTTAATGTAAGCTCACCTAATACCCCTAACCTAAGAGAACTTCAGGATAAAGAACCACTTACCAAGCTTTTAAATACGTTACAAAAAGAGAACCATAAAAAATCTTCGCAAAAACCAATACTATTAAAAATTGCTCCCGATTTAACCGATGAACAATTATTAGATATCATCGATATAGTAAAAGAAACTAAAATAGCCGGAGTAATAGCATCCAATACCACTATTTCTAGAAAAGGATTAAAATCCAGCCGTGCTTTGGCAAATGAGACAGGAGGGCTTAGTGGTAAACCATTAACAAAACGATCTACCGAGGTAATTCGTTTTTTGTCAGAAAAAAGTAATAAGGCCTTTCCTATCATTGGAGTAGGAGGTATACATGCTGCCAAAGATGCTCTCGAAAAACTAGAAGCAGGGGCAAGCCTGGTACAATTATATACAGGTTTTATATACGAAGGGCCAAAACTAATCAAGGATATCAATAAAGCATTGCTTCAACAATAATTGGTAATGGATATAAACTACGAAATCCTATATACATTTATTATTGCTTCAACAGCATTGGCAATTTCTCCTGGACCAGATAACATATATGTATTAACACAAAGTATTGTGAATGGTAAAAAATATGGATTCGCTACAGTTGCAGGATTAATGTCAGGATGTTTTGTACATACAACCTTGGTTGCATTTGGAGTATCTGTAATAATTAAACAAAGTGATGTACTATTTTTTGTTATAAAACTTTTTGGAGCTTTGTATTTGTTCTTTCTTGCATACAGGGTGTTTAAGAGTGATGCGGCAGTACAACTTACTTCAGAGACGGTAGAAAAAAAGAGTCTGGGACAACTTTATAAACAAGGTTTTATCATGAATGTTTTAAACCCCAAAGTATCTATCTTTTTTTTAGCGTTTTTTCCGGGATTTTTATTTAGTAAAACGATAAGTAATGTCTTACAGTTTTATGTGCTTGGGATATTATTTGTGATTACAGGTATTTTGGTTTTTGGATCAATAGCCGTTCTAGCAGGGGTAATATCTAATTATTTGAAGAAGAATTCTAAGGTAAGTGTGATTCTGAAATGGTTACAGATAAGTGTCTTTATCGGAATCGGAATTTTTATCCTGTTTTCTGAAAAATAATCATACTTTTATACTCCTATATTGAACATCTTTTAGTTTGATCTGCTGAAATGACCAAAAAAGTAAAAATTATTGAATGCCCCCGGGATGCTATGCAAGGCATAAAAGAATTCATTCCGACTGAAAAAAAGGTGCAGTACATTCAATCTTTATTGCGTTGTGGCTTTGATACCATAGACTTCGGGAGTTTTGTTTCGCCTAAAGCAATTCCCCAAATGGTCGATACTGCAGAGGTGTTATCAAGATTAGACCTTTCTGATACAGAAAGTAAATTACTGGCAATCATAGCAAACGTAAGAGGAGCAAATGATGCGGCGCAGCATGAAGCAGTTGATTACTTGGGATATCCTTTTTCGATTTCAGAAAATTTCCAAATGCGTAATACCCACAAAACCATTGCAGAGTCGGTAGTTATACTACAAGAAATCTTAAATATCGCAGACAAGGCAAACAAAGAAGTGGTAGCCTATCTCTCTATGGGTTTCGGTAATCCTTATGGAGACCCCTGGGATGTAGATATTGTTGGTAATTGGACAGAAAAATTGAGTAACATGGGAGTTAAAATTCTCTCGCTTTCAGATACTGTAGGTACTTCTACTCCAGAAATCATAGACTATTTATACGCTAACCTTATTCCAAAGTATCCCGATATCCAATTCGGAGCGCATTTGCATACCACGCCAACGACTTGGCACGAAAAGGTGGATGCTGCCTACAAAGCAGGGTGCAGAAGATTTGATGGAGCCATTCAAGGATTTGGCGGGTGTCCTATGGCAAAAGATGAACTGACAGGAAATATGCCTACAGAGCGAATGATTTCCTATTTTACTTCTGTAAATGCGGATACAAATATTAGAACACTAAGTTTTGAGTCTTCATATAACGAAGCCACCAAAATATTTGTCAATTATCACTAAACAACATAAACATGAAAAAGATTTTCAAGATTATAGCACTAGTACTATTGGGAGTAGTATTAATCATACAGTTTATAAGGCCTGATAAAAATGAATCAGGCTATGAATCAATTGTTTATTTTGAGAATGAAACAAAACCTAATGATCAAATAAAGACAATCTTAAAAGACAATTGTTATGACTGCCATAGCAATCAAACTGTTTATCCCTGGTATGCCGAGATAGCTCCGGTTTCGTATTGGTTGGCAGATCATGTTGAGCATGGTAGGAAACATTTTAATGTTTCTGATTGGGAGCAATACTCTAATAAAAAGAAAGATCATAAGTTAGAAGAACTTATAGAAGAGGTAGAAGAGGGTGAAATGCCTCTTAATTCATATACCTGGATGCATGGTAGTTTGAATGAGCAGGACAAAGAAATAGTAATACAGTGGGCCAAAGAACTTAGAACGAAATACACGGTAGGTGAATAGCTAGCCTACTTTTTTGGCTATTAGCGGGTTAAGTTTACACCAAGGGGTAAATGTTTTAATTTTATTTAGATTTATTACAAATAAAGTTTGTTAAATTCATTTTGATAGATATATTTGCAGGATGAAAATCAGTTATTTGAATTAAGTCTAAATAAAAATCAATGAAAATCAACAAATTATTACATCTAATATGTTTATCAGGGTCACTTATTTTAGGATCATGTTCTGATGACGATGATGGCCCAATAACAAATCAAATACAAGAACCAGCTACCTACGTTTTTGAACGTGATGGAGAGAGCTCTGTAAGTTTTGGAGGACAAACTACTAGAATTGCTATGTCTGAAGAGATTATTGCAGGCCTAAATACAAATACTTTTACAGAAGCTCAATTAGATGCTATGTTTGCCCATGTTGAAGGAGAAAGTAACTTTTCTGATACAGATCTCAATGCCTCCAATAAAAGTGTACGAAGTAAAACAGCAGCATCAAGGGACTATTTTTTTTCAAATACTACAGATGCTAATGCAATTAAAGCAGAATTTGATGGTTGGATAAAAGATCAGGTTGACGAAGTATTTGATAATTGGACTACCGAGGCATCAGAAGGTGTAGCGGGTTTTCTGGAAGAAGGAGGAACTGAACTTTCAATTCGATATATAAGTGCAAAGGGGCTTGAATATAATCAGGCATTTGGTAAAAGTTTGATTGGCGCTTTGATGACAGATCAAGCGTTAAACAATTATTTAAGTACTTCGGTATTAGACGAGGCGGATAATGTAGAGAATAACAATAACGGTGTAGTCGCAGAAGGCAAAAACTATACAACCATGGAACATAAATGGGATGAGGCCTATGGATATTTATATGGAGCTGCACCAAATCCTGCAACTCCAAACGTTAATATACTTAATTATGATGGTGATGATAGTTTCTTGAGCAGATATATAAGCAGAGTTGAAGAAGATCCTGATTTTGCAGGGATCGCAGCCGAAATTTTTGATGCATTTAAGTTAGGGCGAGCGGCCATTGTTGCTAAAGAATACACAATAAGAGACCAACAGGCTGCAATTATTAAAGAAAAAGTGTCTGAGGTAATTGCAATACGAGCAGTCTACTATCTACAGCAAGGTAAAAATCTTGTTGAAAGAACTGTAGTTGATTATGCAGCTGCTTTTCATGATTTATCCGAAGGTTACGGGTTTATTTATAGCTTACAGTTTACCAGAAACCCAAATACAGATGCACCATACTTTACAAGAACAGAAGTTTTAGAACTCTTAGATCAATTAATGGGCGCTACAAATGGATTGTGGAATGTAACACCAGATACTTTACAGTCAATTTCTGAAACTATCGCTACGAAATTTAGTTTTACAGTAGCACAAGCAGAGAGTGCTAACTGATTGAACAAAACATAAAATGATAAAAAAAAGAGGAAGAAAATTGATCAAATTTCGACCTCTTTTTTTACATTTGCACATCTTTATTAAGAATAAATAAAAATAATATGAAGAAGTTTTTGGTTTTATTTTTCACTATGTCAATATTTTTATCTGCTTGTTCAAGTAGTGATGACTCTGGAGAAACGGGTTCAGATAGTTTTGATAGAAAAGCAATGTTAGAAAATCTAGCCGATAATATAATAATACCATCATATCAAAACTTCTCCTCAGACATAACGGTTTTAAAAGATGCTACTTCAAATTTTGTATCCACTACCAATGAGGATAATCTTCTAACATTAAGAGAAGCTTGGTCTGAAGCATATATTTCTTGGCAAAACGTAAGTATGTTTGCGATTGGTAAAGCAGAAGAACTCGACGCGAGAGAATTTATGAACCTTTATCCAGTTAACGTTTCAAATATTGATAAAAATATTGATGATGGTGATGTTGACCTTACGGCCCCTTCAAAGCAAGACGAACAAGGTTTTGGAGCTTTAGATTATGTGATCAATGGATTAGGAACAAATACCGAAATAGTGGCCGTTTACACCAATGCAGAAAGCGGATCCTTATATAAAAGTTATTTAACTGCCTTAGTCGATAGAATGGATACGATTACAAAAGAAATTGTATCCGATTGGACCAATGGCTATCGAGATACTTTTGTTAATAATAGTGGATCGTCTGCTACGAGCTCTGTAGATAAAATTGTGAATGATTTCATTCTTCACTATGAGAAATATTTGAGATCTGGAAAAATAGGAATTCCAGCAGGGGTCTTTGCTACTGAAACTTTTGATAATAAGGTGGAAGCATTTTATAAAGGTGATTTATCAAAACTATTATTTAATGCAAACTTAACTGCAATGCAGGACTTTTTTAATGGAAAACATTTTGGAAGTAATACGCAGGGAGAAAGCTTTAGAACCTATCTCAATTTCTTAAATACAATCAAAGAAGGTGAAGACTTGACAGCAATTATAAATAATCAATTTAATCAATCAAGAACTACAGCCTCAAATTTGAATGATAATTTTTCTACTCAGGTAAAAACCAATAATGATTTGATGCTAAATACATATGATGAACTTCAAAAGAATGTGGTCCATTTAAAAGTAGACATGCTTCAGGCATTTTCTGTTACTATAGATTTTCGTGATACTGATGGAGATTAAGTAACCGTTACTCTATGAATCACTATCTAAAGAACTATTTTAAAACCAATACAGAGGCTGCACCACTTGCAGTCTTTCGTATTTTTTTTGGGATAATGATGGTGCTAAGCATTACGCGCTTCTGGAGTTATGGTTGGATAAACGAACTATATATACAACCCAAGTTTTTCTTTTCCTACTATGGTTTCGAATTTGTTAAACCAATAGACCAGTACACATACCTGATTTTTGCACTCTGCGGTCTTTCGGCAATTTTTGTTGCTATAGGATACAAATACAGAATAGCAATCATTACTTTCTTCCTTAGTTTTACCTATATAGAACTAATGGATAAAACTACCTATCTAAATCATTATTATTTTACAAGCGTTTTGAGTTTTTTAATGATTTTTCTGCCTGCAAATGCTTACTTTTCGGTAGATGCTAAGAAGAAAGGAATCTCATTTCAACAAATCCCCAAATTGACAATCGATGCTATTAAGTTGTTATTAGGAATCGTATATTTTTATGCAGGACTTGCCAAACTTAACTCTGATTGGTTGATAAAAGCAATGCCGCTTAAAATTTGGTTACCATCTAAATATGGCATTCCTTTTTTGGGAAATTTCATGCATCAGGAATGGGTTCACTACCTTTTTAGCTACACGGGTGTTATATATGATCTTACTATTCCTTTTTTATTATTGTACAAAAGAACAAGGGTTTTTGCGTTTATACTAGTGGTGGTTTTTCATGTCCTTACTCGCGTTCTTTTTCCGATCGGAATGTTCCCCTACATCATGATTGTTAGTACACTTATATTTTTTGACGCCAAACTTCATCATAGGATATTAGAAATTATATCGAGGCTATTCAAAATATATAAGAACTTTTTTGATTCTAAATTGGTGTTATCCTTTACACCAAAATATAATAAAATTGTTCTGTCAATGTTGTCTGTGTTTTTTGCAATTCAATTACTTTTGCCGTTTCGTTATTTGTTATACCCAGGAGAATTATTCTGGACTGAAGAAGGTTTTCGTTTTTCGTGGCGAGTCATGTTAATGGAAAAAGCAGGGTATGCTAATTTTAAAATCGTAAATGGTAAAACAGGTAAGAGATTTTATGTAGATAATGATGATTTTCTAACTCCGTTTCAACAAAAACAAATGGCTACGCAGCCTGATTTTATTTTAGAATACGCACACTATCTTAAACAACATTTTGAAAACGAAGGGCATCAAAATGTACAAGTTTTTGTAGAAAGTTACGTAGCACTTAATGGTAGATTAAGTAGTCAATATATTGATCCAGAAGAGGATTTGGGAAAACAAAAAGAATCATTTAAACACAAAAATTGGATTATTCCATTCAAAGATGAAATTAAGGGATTATAGGGTAGTATTAGTTGCATTATTAGCAGTGAGTTCTATGATGGGGCAGTATAAATTAACAGGAATAGTAACCGATCAAAATAACCAACCGATCGAAAAAGCAGAAGTTTACAATCAAAACACCGGTGAACAATTGGTAACGGATATAAATGGAAGTTTTGAATTTTCTAATGTAGCGAATGGACAATATTTAATTACTGTTTTTAATTATAACTTTGATATCCTTGAAAAAATAATAACTGTAGATGGAGATACCAGGTTGGATTTTGTTCTTAATCCTTTGGGAGAAGAACTTTCAGAAGTTTTGATTACACAAAGAAGAGCCAGGATTTTTGGATTAAAGCAATTAAAACCTGTTGAAGGAACTGCCATTTATGCGGGTAAGAAAAGTGAAGTGGTTGTATTAGGAAATGTATTAGGCAATCTAGCTTCAAATAATGCAAGGCAGATTTACGCTCAGGTTGCGGGACTAAATATTTATGAGAATAGTGTAGGCGGGTTACAACTAAACATTGGAGGTAGGGGTTTGGATCCTAACCGAACTGCCAATTTTAACACACGTCAAAACGGGTATGATATTAGTGCAGATGTACTAGGATATCCCGAAAGTTATTATACACCACCAGCCGAGGCTTTAAGCGAAATACAAGTGGTAAGAGGGGCCGCATCACTACAATATGGCACGCAGTTTGGAGGTTTGATCAATTTTAAAATGAAGCAACCAAACCCCGATAAAAAAATAGAATTAGTATCAAGACAATCGTTAGGGTCATTTAATCTATTTACTAGTTTTAATAGCCTAAGTGGCGCTATTGGAAAGTTTAGTTACTATACCTACTTTAATTATAAGGAAGGGGATGGTTTTAGACCAAATTCTGAGTTTGATTCTAAGAATTTTTATGCACATCTGGGGTATCAATTATCAGATAAAACAAAGTTAATAGGAGAATTTACTTATCTTGATTATTTAGCACAGCAACCAGGAGGGCTAACTGATACACAGTTCGAGCAGGATCCTGATTTTAGCAATCGTACTCGAAACTGGTTTGAAGTGGATTGGAAATTGTTTTCATTAAAATTGGAGCATCAGTTTTCTGAAAAAACAGATTTTAGTCTTAACCTTTTTGGTTTAGACGCTTCAAGAAAAGCTTTAGGGTTTAGAGGCATACCCACAAATATTAATTCTAATCCAATAACAGCAGTTGATGAAGTGGGTGTCGACGGTAGTTTTGTAAACGAAAGAGATTTGATTGTTGGAAATTTCAAAAACTGGGGAGCAGAAGCAAGATTGTTAAGTAGGTACAATTTATTAGGTAAAGAATCTGTTTTTCTGATAGGATCAAAATACTATCAAGCTAATAATGATGCTCGACAAGGACCAGGTAGTTTGGGCCGTGATGCAGATTTTAGTTTTAGAAATGAAGATTTTCCTGAGTACCCTAATCAATCTAATTTTGATTTTCCGAACCTTAATATGGCAGTATTTGGAGAAAATATCTTCAATATTTCGAATACCTTTTCGATTACCCCAGGGTTTCGGTTCGAATATATCAAAACTCAGGCAGAAGGAACGTATAACAATGTGATTTTTGATAATGCCGGTAACCCTATTAGTAATACCATCGAAACGGATAATGAAACTCTAGAAAGGTCTTTCGTGTTATTGGGCGTTGGAGCTAGTTATAAAATAAATCAGCAAATTGAAGCCTATGCCAATGTATCTCAGAATTATAGATCTGTAACTTTTAGTGATATTCGCATTACTAATCCCACTTTTGTTATTCGACCTGATATAGGTGATGAAGAAGGTTTTACAGCCGATATTGGGATAAGAGGAAAAATAAATGATTATCTTACTTATGATGCTAATATATTTGGTCTATGGTATGATGATCGAATAGGAGAAGTTTTTAACGATAGAGCACAACGAGTGCGAGGAAACATAGGAGATGCCTTGATTTATGGAGTCGAGAGCTATGCCAACTGGAATATCGGGAATACATTTTTTGCAAATAATCCCAATTTTGTATTGAACACTTTCGTTAACCTGGCGATAACCGATTCAGAATATACACGATCAGAAGAGCCTATAGAAGGGAATAAAGTAGAATTTATACCATTAATAAACCTCAAAACGGGAATAGGTTTTGGTTATAAAAACTTTTTAGGTAATCTTCAGTTTACGCATCTTTCAGAACAATTTACAGAGGTTACTAATGCAGATAGAGGCTTCCCAGGTACTTTAGAAGAAGGAACTAAAGGTAAAATCCCGGCATACAGCATAGTTGATATTTCACTCTCCTATACCTACAAAAGATTTAAGTTAGAGACAGGAGTTAATAACCTTCTTGACGAGCGTTATTTCACGCAACGAGCAACAGGTTATCCAGGCCCGGGGATAATTCCATCGGCGCCAGTATCATGGTATGCAACCCTTCAGTTTAAGCTATAAATGAAGTAATATTTAACCTTTGTTTAATCAAAGAATTAACTTTTGTTCAATCTTAGATGCAACTTTAATTCTATAATTTTGACTAAAACTATATATTATGGAAGATTTTAGGGGTTACGATCATATGATGTCAGAATACTATAAGAAGATGTCTAACCATACATTACCTCTATTGTCATGGGAGTTTTACGGAGAATATCATGCTACTTTAGAAATTTTTAAAGAAGATATCAATACCTTAAATAAGCTTTCCAAAAATTGGGATTTTAATGAGGATTATTATAATGAACTCCTTACTGAACAATCAGTAATTATTGTTACAAACCCTAGTCTTAAAATAGTTTATGCTTCAAATAATATCGAAAAACTAAATGGGTATTCACCGAATGAGGTAATCGGTAATTCTCCCAAAATGTTTCAGGGAGAGCAAACCTGTATAGCAACTTCTTCAAAAGTAAGAACTGCTATAGATAAAGGGGTTCCTTTTGAAGTATCTATACTTAACTATAGGAAAGATGCTTCTACCTATATGTGTGTTATCAAGGGGTATCCAGTTCATAATAAAAAAGGTAAGTTGGTCAATTATATAGCTTTTGAGAAGGCAGCATAGATTTTATTCTTATCAGTTTAGTCAATACGATTTTTAGAAAAAACCCACTTTTTCACTTCAAAAAAAGTCACAAAAATACAGAAAGCAACATTGTTTAAATTTTGTAAATAAAATTTAAAATAAAATTCTTTTATTTGTATCCTTAAATTGAAGTGGTTTAAACTTTTTTGATTCTATTGAAAAAAGACATTTTTATAGCGAATTGAAAAAAGTTTAAACCACTTCATTATGTTAGGGAAAAACATAATCAGATCACAATCATTATTTTAGGGTATTTACGGTATTTCTAGAAATATCTTTATTATGGTAAATTTATGTAAATCAATAAGTGAAAGTAAGTGGTTTCAAAATCCTGTTACATTAGCTATTTTGATCGCTGGTGTTTTAGTTGGTATTGCTACATATCCTGAATTCTCTGCAAAACACGAAAGTATTCTAGAACTATTAAATAAAATCATCTTAGGTGTTTTTATAATTGAGATTGTTGTTAAAATCATTGCAGAAGGGAGTACACCTTGGCGTTATTTTACAGACGGATGGAATATTTTTGACTTCATAATAGTAGCAGCAGCATTTCTACCCTTCGGAGGAAGTTCAATAGCTATATTACGTTTACTTCGTTTATTAAGGGTTTTAAAACTTATTAAGGCGTTACCGAAACTTCAAATGCTCGTAAGTGCACTTCTTAAAAGTGTACCTTCTATGGGATATGTTTCTATTCTACTTGCATTGCTGTTCTATATATATGCGGTAGCGGGTGTTTTCTTTTTCTCAGAAAATGACCCAATCCATTTTAAAGATCTACAAACATCAATGCTTTCCTTATTTCGTGTTGTTACCCTAGAAGACTGGACCGATATTATGTATATCAATATGTTTGGATGTGAGAATTATGGGTATGATGGTAATATGGATATCTGTGTTAATTCAAAGGGTGTCTCTGGTTTATCTATTAGTTATTTTGTGTCTTTTGTTTTAATAGGAACCATGATTTTCTTAAACCTCTTTATAGGGGTTATTATGAACGGTATGGATGAGGCCAAAGCAGATATGTTACTTGAAGAACAAGCAGAATCGGGAGAAGAAGACACAAGTATTGAAGATATTGAAGGCAAAATATCTGAATTAAATGAACTTCTGGTACTATATAAAATCCAGCAAAAGGGTCGTTAATTTCTAAAAAAAAACCTCCTAGAAATATATACAAAGAAATTAAATTTTAGAGTAGCCTGGATCTTTGTAAATGTGTGACCTTTTTATTTCCTGATCAATATTATATACTGATTTAGTTATAAACTATTAGCAGTGAATGTCTAATACTAAAATTGTGTTTGTATAATAATCGTTAAATAGTCTGGTTTTAAATTATACTCAAACCACTAAAACCTTAGTCGCAAATACAATTAATTACTTAACTTAGTTAACACTATAAATAATTAGGTAAGATAATGATACCAGAAATAGAAAAACTATTAAACGAACAGATAAAATACGAGGCCAAAGCCTCTGCACAATATCTTTCTATGGCCAGTTGGGCAGATACAAGAGGATATAATGGCGTAGCCGACTTCTTTTACAAACAATCTGAAGAAGAACGAGTGCACATGATCAAGTTGGTAAAGTTTATTAATGAACGAAGTGGTACAGCGTCGATCCCAGCAATTGAAAAACCAAGGGATGATTTTAAATCACTTATGGAACTTTTTGAAACCTTTCTCAAAAGTGAAGAATTCGTGACTGCCAAGATCAATAATGTGATTTATGAATGTCTTCAGTTAAAAGATTATAATGTACACAACTTTATGCAATGGTATGTAGCAGAACAACTCGAAGAAGAAGCGGTGGCTCGCACATTATTGGATAAATTAAAGATTATTGGCGATGATAAATCCGGGCATTATTTATTTGATCGTGATATTAACACTTTTCAGGTTGCAGAAGAAGGTAAATAGCTGTTAATAAGTTTATAAAGAAAAATTGAAGATTACTTTTTAGAACGTCTTTTTTTTATATTTTTGTGCTTTATTTAGATTTAATAAAAATTAATGTAGTGCAAAGTTCAGACACCCCATCATTATATGCACCCTGTATGGCTTTGAATTGTGAAGTGGCTTGTGGAGGGAAAAAGAAAAAATGTTGTAAAAAATATAAGAAAAAAGGAAAATCTAATTGCAAGAGATGTCCTAAGTTATAATTGACAGGATTATTAGCCAAATAATCTCAAACGAGTATGTTTTAAGCATATTCGTTTTTTTGTTTGAAAACTAGGTTGATTACTAAATATGATAATTATCATGATTTAGATTGGATACAAATAATAGTTTTGCTATTACTTTATTATACTGATTAGTTGTAAGAAGAGTTAATAGATAGTAGATTTACGTTACTATGAAAAAAATAGTTGCCCTTGGATTTCTACTTTTTATAGGAATCAGCCCAATACGCTCTCAAGAGTGGTTAACAAATTTTGAAGAAGCCAAAAAGATGGCTTCAGATAATAATAAGCATATTGTTTTGGTATTTGCAGGTTCAGATTGGTGTGCACCTTGTATTAAGTTAGAACAGCAGGTATTGCATACAGAAGAATTTCAGAAATATGCCAAAGAGGAATATGTGTTAGTAAAAGCAGATTTTCCGAGAAAAAGGAAAAATCAATTATCAGCAAAACTGCAAGATCAGAATAAAAAACTAGCAGAAAAATATAATAAAAGTGGCGGTTTCCCTCTGGTGGTAGTTTTGGATAATACAGGAAAAAAACTAGGAGAAGTGGGATATAAAAAGGTCTCTCCAAATGAATACCTGAACCTGCTCAATAACATCATGAAATAATATAGCCAGCCGTATGAACAAACTGATAATAATTTCTGTATTCTTATGTACTATTTCTTCATGTGTAGTAGTAAAAGAATATGAAAAAGTACAGATTAACGATCCGGATATGGAACTGGTCCTAAAAAAGTGTGATCGTTTTGAGACTAATTTTCAAGCCTATAGAGAATCTGCCGCAGGAGCAAATGGAGGAAAAACCGGAGGAGGATGTGGTTGCAATTAATAGTAATTTTTTAAAAGTTATTTTTTGAAGAAACTCCCTTTAATAATAGTATTGTTGTCTATACTTACAACGGCCCAAGATGCAGAACAAGAAACATCCACATCGTATAAGAAAAGGGTTCTTGAATCTACCGAAGTTGATTTTTTAACAAGTTATTATACGCAGGATGGCGATAATGCAGCTGTAACCGGAGGATTTGGTACAGAAGAGTTAACAGATTTTACGCCAACCATAGTTGTTTCGGTACCTTTAAATGATGATGATGTGCTTACTATCGATGCTGGTATATCGGCATATACATCGGCATCCTCAAGTAACGTAGATCCTTTTGATGGAAACGGAGCGGCAAATCCTTTTGTTGCATCCTCGGGAGCATCCAGAAAGGATGTTTTAACTACAGTTTCGGGTAATTATAGTCATAGTAGCGATGATCGTAATGATATATGGTCTGCCAATGTAGCTTTGGCTTCAGAATACGACTATTTTTCGATAGGTTTTGGAGGCAGTTATACCAGATTATTCAATGAAAAAAACACAGAGATAAGTCTAAAAGCCAATGTATTTCTGGATACATGGAATGCGATTTACCCTTCAGAATTAAGAGATCAACCTACATTTATAAAATTTGATGATGAGTCTCGCAACTCCTATTCTCTGGGACTTGGGTTCTCTCAAATATTGTCCAAAAAACTACAAGGATCTCTATCTGTGGATATTATACAGCAGGAAGGATTGTTATCTACACCTTTTCAACGGGTTCAATTTGCCGATGTAACCGATGTTATCGTTCAGGAATTTACACTGGGTGATGATATAGAAAGATTACCAGATTCTCGATTTAAAATTGCAGCTGGCGGAAGACTACATTATTATATTAATGAGACATTTGCTGTACGTACATTTTATAGATATTATACCGATGATTGGGGGGTTAATTCGCATACGGCCAGCATAGAAATACCTATTAAAATTTCTAATAAGTTTACGTTGTATCCCAGTTATAGATTTTATATGCAAACGGCGGCAGATTATTTTGAATCATTTAACCAACACCTATCTACGCAAGAGTTCTATACATCAGATTTTGATTTATCAGATTTTGATGCTAATCAATACGGTTTTGGTGTAAGTTATACCGATATTTTTGCAAAAACACATATCTGGAAATTTGGATTGAAGAGTATTGATCTTCGGTTTAGACAATATGAACGTAATTCTGGGCTTAAAGCAAGTCTTTTCTCTGGCGGCTTTAATTTTGAGATGGATTAAAAGTTCAAATGACTTCAGTGTAAACAATCTAAAGAATCGAGCAAGTTCTGGGTTTTAAAATGTAGTAGAGCTTCATATTTTTATAGCGTTTCAAAAGAATATAAAGATGATAGAGCAACAAAAAATTGATTATGAACGTATTGCAGAAGCGATAATCTATATTAAACAAAACTTTAAAGCACAGCCAAATCTTGAAGAAGTAGCAGAAAAAGTAAAGGTAAGCCCATTTCATTTTCAGCGACTTTTCACCAACTGGGTAGGCGTAAGCCCAAAAAAATTCTTGCAATTCACCAGTGTTGAGTATGCAAAGCAAATCCTAAAAGAGCAACGAACTACATTGTTTGAAACGGCGTATAGAACCGGACTTTCTGGAACAGGAAGACTACATGATCTTTTTATTAAAATAGAAGGGATGACCCCTGGCGAATATAAAAATGGAGGGCAAAACCTGAATATCAATTATAGCTATGCCCAGAGTCCGTTTGGAAATATTCTGGTCGCCTCAACCTCAAAGGGGATTTGTTATATGGCTTTTTCTAATCAAAAGGAGCAGGCGTTTGATACATTGAAAAAGCGGTTCCCCAATGCAGATTTTAATCAGGTAGTGGATAGAATTCAGCAAAATGCACTATTCATTTTTAAAAGTGACTGGAAAGAGCTTAATCAAATAAAATTGCATTTAAGAGGTACAGATTTTCAATTAAAGGTGTGGGATACACTACTTAAAATCCCCAAAGGAGGATTAACTACTTATGGGTCTATTGCAAATTATATGAATAAACCCAAGGCATCCAGGGCTGTGGGAACGGCAATAGGCAATAATCCGGTAGCTTTTTTGATCCCTTGCCATAGAGTGATTCAGTCAACGGGTGAGTTTGGCCAATATCACTGGGGAAACACACGTAAAACAGTTATGATTGGATGGGAGGCAGCAAAAACTAACCAATAAATAATACATCTTTATAGTATTAAGTTTTTTTTATGAATAGGATCAAAAATGTATATGAATTTTGTAAAAAAAGATGGTCGTCTTTTAGAACAGTTAAAGCAAAGTTTATTAACAGTAAAAGAACTGGTTGCATCACTATCTGAAGATGAATTAAATCATAGGTATGCTTCAAACAAATGGTCTGTAAAAGAAATATTAGTTCATATTATTGATGATGAAAGGATATATGCATATAGAGCCCTTGCCTTTGGCAGAAATGATAAAACTAATCTTCCGGGATTTGAAGAAAATGAATACACGCAATATGCAGATACTCATCTTAGATCGATAGAGAATATTATGATAGAGTATCAGGCTGTTAGAATGGCAACAATTACACTTTTTGATGGATTTTCAGAAGATGCTTTATCACGAATCGGTACAGCAAATGATAATAAAACGAGTGTTAGCGCTTTGGGTTATCATATTCTAGGCTATGAATTACATCACATTCATATTATAAAAGAACGATATTTGACTTAAAAAATGAGGCTTGTTAATTTCTTTGAATGACTTCTTAATTATTCCGGCCATTGATGTCGGAATTTTTATTTTAAATTTATACACTTTGTCCAAATATTAAAAACCAGTTCGTCACAGTAATATAAACCACTAAAAAATAAATAAATGAAACAATTTATGTTCCTTTTCAAAGGAGGAGACGAAGTTTGGGATACAAAATCTCCAGAAGAACAGCAAAAACACATGCAACATTGGCAACAATGGATTGGTGAGATGGCTCAACAGGAAAAGTTTATTGGCGGTGAGCGGCTATACCCTCATGGAAATACAATACACCCAGCAAGCTTAAAGGTTACCGATAGACCTCTTACCGAAAGTAAAGAGTTAGTAGGAGGGTATCTAGTTGTAAAAGCCAATACATTAGACGAAGCTACCGAAATGGCTAAAAGATGTCCTGGGTTGCAATGGGAATCCCATGTAGAAGTACGTGAAGTTTGGCCTGAGGAGTAATTTAAAAAACAATAAAAATGAAAGAGTTCTTATTAATTATTCGAGGAGGTCACGAAGAATCTGGGAATCGATCGCCAGAAGAAATGCAAAAACACATGCAGCATTGGCAACAATGGATGGGTGGTTTGGCTGAAGAAGGTAAGCTGGTTGGTGGTCAACCTCTTATGAGTGAGGGAAAAACACTTACCGAACGAGGAACCAAAATAACAGATAGACCATTGGCTGAAGGTAAAGAATTAGTTGGAGGGTATCTACTTATAAAGGCAGACTCATTAGACCATGCTACAAATATTTCAAAAGATTGCCCGGGATTTGAGTATAATTGTAGTGTAGAAGTACGCGAAATAAGCCCCTTGTAATTTTTTGGAAAGTAGAGACCACATAGATACTACTTTAAACCATCTTTTCAGGCAGGAGTCCGGGAAGATGGTTGCTGTTTTGATTAAAATCTTTGGGATCGAAAACATAGAAATGGCTGAAGATGTGGTGCAAGATGCTTTGGTGAGTGCTCTTGAAACATGGAAATTTAGAGGGGTGCCAGATAATCCCAGGGCTTGGCTTTATAAAACGGCTCGTAACAAAGCAATTGATGTTATCAGAAGAAAAAAGCATAGTAAAACAATAGACTTTTCTGATCCCCAAAAACAACTATTGACTTCGGGATATACCTTGAAAGCTACAATGAACGATTTTTGGGAAGAAGATCAGATACAAGATGATTTTTTGGCTATGATGTATGCGTGTTGTCATCCAGATATTTCCCGGGAAAATCAGATTACTTTTATTCTTAAGTCTCTTTGTGGGTTTAGTACCAAAGAAGTAGCAAAATCATTTCTTACTTCTGAAGACACAGTGTCTAAGCGTTTGTATAGAACCAAAGAATATTTCCGTAAGTATAAAATTAGACCAGAAATTCCTGCTCAGTCGGCAATTGTTTCCAGAACTAGTGCCGTTTTAAGTGCAATTTATTTGATGTTTAATGAAGGGTATAATTCAACTCATGTCGATCAGCTTATACGTGAAGATTTGATCGGGCAGGCAATGTCACTCTGTAGGTCTTTACTATCTGGCAGCCAAACTCGATTGCCAGAAGTATATGCCTTGATGGCTTTAATGTGTTTTCATGCTGCCCGTGTAGATAGTAGGACAACGGCAGATGGGTCGCTTATCTTGTTGTTTGATCAGGATAGAACCAAATGGAACCCGATCTTAATACGATCTGGAGAGGATTATCTCAACAAAGCATCATTTGGTAATGCACTTACTACCTATCATCTAGAAGCTGCCATTGCTTATCAACATTGTTGTGCCAAGCGTTATGAGGATACAGATTGGAACGAGATTCTTGGTTATTATAACATACTACTCGATATTGCTGCAGATCCTATTGTTTTTTTAAACAGGTCCTTAGTAATTCTAGAACTTAAAGGCCCAGAAGATGCGCTGAAAAGCTTAGAAAAAATGAAAAAGAATAAGTTGTTAGAAAAATATTACCTGTATCACGCTACCTTAGGAGAAATTCACCAACGATTATCTAATCATGCTCTTTCCAGGGTTTGTTACGAAAAAGCAATACAACTCACTCAATCCAAATCAGAAAAACAATTTCTTCAAGCTAAAATAACTTCTAATAGATAGGGATTTAGCCATTTTTGTAAGTTGTGTGATAGGGGAAAAAACCCCTTCAATAAAGGGACAAAAACCGAGGTAAATTTTACTTATTATTAGTTATGTTTGTGGCTTCTCACACTTTTCATGATATAACTTTTAAAACTTACAATAAAAAGAAACATACTATTAATCAAAATGTTAAGTTATAAAAATAAGTAAAAGAAGAATATAAGCCCCAAAATTTTTCCCCGAATGAAGACCCTAATATTATCCATTATAAATGGACTCTTTACAAAAGAAATAAGTAAAAGCTCAAAGCCAAGTAACAATAGCATCTTTTTAAAAGATACCGATGCTATCTCAGGAAGAACCTTGATCATTGAAGAAGGTGAACATCATGTATGGGTATACCTGTTAACTGTTGATAAAAAAGAAATTGATTTTGAAGGCTTTTTATGCACTGTGGTAAGTCCAGTTAAATCTTTAATGCCAGAGGATAATCTTCCTAAAAAAGAGCAACCGTTGCCTCTTAAGTTTGTCAATAAATATAGCTGGATCAAAAACCTAAAGAAAGAACATATTAAGGTTGATTGGCAAGAGAATCAAGTAAGAATATCTATTAAGGGTAAACCATATTTGATAATGGATATGAATGCAAAAATAAGCTATTCTGTAGGGCTTTCTTCAGATTGTGTTTACGGAAAAAAGATGAGAAAGGATAGTATCTAATCAACTTTTTGGATCATCATAAAATAAAACAGTTACAAGTATTTGACTTGTAACTGTTTTATTTCTTCAATTTTATAGATTATCTGTGGATAGCATAACTACATGACGCAGGAAGCTCTTTTAGAAAATTAATAAAAGGTTGAAGATTGATTCCAAATTTAAAGTATAAAGTTTTCATAAGCCTTGATTTTTAAACTACTTCATTTTGATCATGTATTTTCAATTGTCATGCCAAACTTTTAATTACTTGATTTATTGACTGTTACAATTTTTTTTATCTCCTCTTCAATAATGCGTTTTTACTATTTCAGGTCTATTGTTCTATAAAAAGTTATATTTGCGCCTTCGTTATAATTGCATTTTTTATAACGAGACGTAAACCATTTTTAAAACGGAGGGAGTGAATAACGAACTCCGTTTTTCTTGTATAGAGTAAATAATACCAGGTGATTGTTTTAAGATAGGTTGGTTTACCGCAGGATATAAATTAATCTACCATCCATATGATCTGCCCTGCGCCCATACGCAATTAATGAGGCTCCTATTGTCCATCGTTTTGTGATTCCGTACCAAAAAGAATATCGTTGGTAAAGCCAATTGGGTTGTATATTCTTAGGACGAGTAAGATAGACTCCAAATTGTTGTAAAAAATAAAAATCACCGACTAAGAAGTGATGTCCGGCTGTGATAGCAGACGAAAATGAAGAATCATCTAATGCTCGTTGTCGAACTTGTTTACGATCAGACCAATCATACCATAATTCTGTTCCTAGATTAAAACCATTGATTGCTGATAGAGGTTTTAGCGCACCACCCATTACTCCGATCAAAGGATGATTGGTAGATTCGGCATCCCGATCGGCAGATCTAAGACTGGCAAATGATCCGGCATAATAGTTCCAGGCGCGACTATATTGTTTGAGTTTATCTGGTTTTGGTTTTAAGGGAATGTCATCAATTATCTTATCAAATCCAATAGAAAAGGTGGGGAAGTTCATACCTTTATTTGGTTGTTTTTGTCCTCCGTTAGAAATGTGATTGTAATTAGCAGAGAGATTTACAGCGTATTTATTATTAAAATGATAGTTAAGATTTAATGATAATGCTAAGTAAAAGCTAAGATGGGTACTAAATAGAACATTTTCTGGATTTGATTCTTCATCAAAAATAGTATCGAGATATGTGGCGCCTATAGAACCTCTGAGAGAAAATTTTAGTGGGCCCTTATAGGTGAAATATGGTTCTACAAAATAATTAAGATTATATGAGTTTCCTAAGACATCAGGATTTGCATAGTTGAAGTACGCAAAAGAGAAACCGGTTCTTCCATAACAGAAACAGGTTTTCCAGGCCTTATCACTTGTTTTTAGACTGCTTATTTCAACCTGAAGACCGTATGGATTAGTAGTAGAGATTGGTTTTAAATCAGGAGTATGGGCAATAATAAAACCATAATGAGATTTTATACCGTAATATTTCGAGATTGTTTGTGCATGTATTGTATTACACAGATTGAGCATTACAAGAAATCCTAGGGCTTTGTACATTATTACACCATTCTATTATATTCTAATATATTGAAAATTGCAACAGGGATAAAACTTATTAAGGGAAATATAACAGAAATAAAAAAGAATACCAGATAGATTTCAGTTTGGTTATAGCTCGCTATAGCGTAGCAAAAGAAATATTCTGAAAAGACTAAAAAAATAGGAATACGCAACATTATAATTTTGAAGTAATCTGTTTTATAGTAACTTGAATTTGACAGATTACTTCGCTATACTGCTTTACATCAGAATTGGTATTAGATTTGTTTTTAGACCTTAATAACAAAAGAGAAAAGAAACAAAAATAACCTATACATGCATACCAGAGTATCAGATATTATTGTTTTACCAATTTAGTAATCATTTGAGAACCATTGTTGCCTTCTAAATTAATTATATAAAGTCCGGATTTGTATCCACTTATATCAACGTCTATTTCTTCATCTGTTTTATACTCAAACGACTTCATTATCTTACCATCTTCGCTATAGATAGTTCCTCTGTAGGATACGATATTTTTGGCTGGTCCAGATTTTATAGTAAAACTCCTCTTTGTAGGATTGGGATAGACTGAAAAAATATCTTTTTTGACTATTGGAGCCGGAGTTTGAACAGAACGCCTTTTTCCTAAGGTTGCTTCAAACATTCCTCGCCCGTGGGTGGCAGCAACAATTTTTTGGTCAGATTGTCTTATAGCAATCATATCTGTTCTTACATTGGCTAATGATTCGTTTTGTGGAAACCATTCTAAACTCTTTGCAGTAATATGGTCTGTGGACCAAATACCAATCTCTGTCGCCAATAATACTTCAGATTTATCAAACGGATTAAATAACCCCCATCTAACGGGCATATCGGGTAGGTTTCCTTCTTTTTCCATCCATGAATTCCCCCCATCGTCGCTATACCAAACCGAACTAACCCCGTAGTTCGAAAAAGTCACCAATAATTCATCTTCACTCTTTCCGATATCAATACTAGAAATATTGGCGGTAGGAAATAAATCACTTCCAATCTCAACAGTATTAGGGGTATCACTCTGAGCATTTTTGATTTTGAATAGTTTACCGGATTGAGTTCCAATTAGTAATGTTGAAGTGCCTCTTTTATCATAAGGAGAAACTTTTATATTCGAGTATGGTACAATTGACCCTGTATTGAGCGGAATAAATCTTGAAATTGCAGTGTCTTTTTTTATTTCAATTCTAAGCAACTCGTCTATATGTTGATTATCTGTAGATGAAATTGCACCACCAAGCCCCATTCCATTTGCAAAAAGGGTATTTGTTTGGGAGTTATAGTCTACAGCGTTAATAAAAGTACCACTTACGACGTTATTAACATACGTCGAAGTTACACCTCCATCTCTGGATATAAAATATTGATTATGATAAACGGATGTAATGGTTATGTTAGGTTCATCTTTGTCGACAAATGCAAACACACCATCTCCACCACTTACCATATCTTCTTTAGAAATAGGACTGCCATTATATCTTAATGTTCCGTTATCCTGGGTTCCGCCAAAATAAAAGTCGACACCTTTTCCGGGGTGAAGGCCAACGGTATAATACTGTATGGTATTTAGGTTTTTATTTATTTCAAAGAAAGAAGGAAATACATTTGAAGGGTTTCCGTTTTCTGCTACATTAGCGGTAGTAATGTTGTTTGAATAAAACACTCCACCATCTGTTGAAATAAAAACTTCGTCTGATGAGCCGGGTCTATACATTACTGTATGATGATCTGCATGTACATATTCTGGCAAACCTTCTGTGTTGGGTATCCAGTATGAAATAGATTGCCATCTTAGACCTGTATCTTCACTAATATCGGCAGTATCTGTGCCTGTTAATTTAAAACAGTTAAATCCACCCAAAATGATAGTGTTTTCATCGGCTGCATCTACTCCTAAGGCCATTGCATGCCAAGTTAGAGAACCCCAGCTACCCCAGCCTAGGTTTGTACTAGGTCCGGCCAGTTCATTCCATGTGTTTCCTCCATCAAAGGATTGTAAAAGAATACTAATACTACTAAAATCCCTAATAAAACCCGATGGAAATTTAAATCCACCACTAATCACGGCATACACCCTGTTTGGGTTAGAAGGAGCGACTGCAAATTTAACTCTACCGGGATATAAATTACTTAAAGGATCAAATCTGTCTATCGCAAAGGAATCATTTACAGTCCAATCGGTTCCATTCGTAGAACTTAAGATAACTCCGGCACCATCTTCCTCTATATTTCGCATCGTTCCTACCAATAATTTTCCACCATCAACTTCTTCAATATCTGAAGGAGCATATGGAGTAGTGTCTCCCACTATATTGGGAAGTACCTGGGTCCAACTCATACCTCCATCAACAGATCGGTATAATCCATTAGAAGCACTAGAGCCATGCGAGGTGCCTTTGTAGGTTCCTGATACCACAGCCGTATATAGTACATTTATACCGTTTTCGTCCCTTATCAAAATGTCGTTAACGTAGGCAAAATCTGTACTGTTAGGCAAAAGCTGCCAGGTTATTCCATGATCTGTAGATTTCCAAATACCGGTTCCTCTACCAGAAGATTCTCTATAAATATTTACTGCGGTATATGATTCACCTGTACCTACATACATAATATCTGGATTTACGGGGTCGAAAGCTATAGCGCCAACCGCCAGATTCTCAAAAAACCCTGCAACGTTTTTCCATGGTGAATCAGGGTTAGTAGCATCATTATTATACCATAGTCCGCCCGTAACGGATCCGGCCCAAATTTTCTTACTCATCACATCAGATGGGTCAAAAACCATTTTTCTAACTCTACCCGCGATGTTAGCAGGTATATTTTTCCATTGGATTTGATTCGTAGCATTGTTTTTCATTAACTTACCTTTAATGGCTTGAGCTTTGGTAAACTCAAACGATTTCAATAAGCGTTCTTTTGGTACTGTTTTGGTACTTGGATCAAGTGTAACAAGATATTCATGCAATGCGGCATAATCAGGTTGATCGGGTTTTTTTCCACTCAGTTCACCTGGTGAAGAATATACTTTTTGTTGAACATCGACCAAAAAAGTTTCATAAGCACTCCTTTCTTCAGAATTAGGATTAGAAAACAGTATCCAGCTTAATATAAAGGTGGAGGAAATAATTACTGGTATGTAATAGTAAAAAGTTTTGTATTTCATAAAGGTATTGGTATGAAGAGGTTGGTCTCGTTAGATTTTAGTTTATGTGGTTGTAGCAAAGATAGTTAATTGTTGGAATAGTCTACATGCATCGGCTCATCTTGCCAGTTCGCTTCATAGTTTTATTGCCTATGTTTGCTTTTTAGCGTCTTTAGGTAGTACTTCTTCCGGGAAAGGAAAAAGAATGGTAGAATTTTTTTCGGCGGCAATATTAGATAGCGTTTGATAAAGTCTTAATTTTATTGCAGAGGGCGATTGATCGATAAGTTTACCTGCCTCTAGTAATTTACCTGCCGCCTGTTCTTCTGCTAATGCTAAAATTATACGAGCTCTTCGGGATCTTTCGGCTTCTGCCTGATTGGCCATTATACGTTTCATATTCTCGGGTAACTGTATATCTTTGATTTTGACATCGATAATTTCGATTCCCCATTCTTTGGTTTCCAGCTCTACGATGTTTTTAATGTTTTTACCCATTTCTTCACGTTTAGACAAGATAATATCTAGTTCTACTTTACCGCAGACATCTCTTAAAGCTGCTTGTGATAACTGAGAAATCGCAAACTTGTATTCTTCTACTTCGAGCACAGCTTTTTCTGGATTATTAATTCTAAAAAAGACAACTCCATCAATACTACAGGGGACATTATCTTCGGTCATAACTTCTTGAGAGAGAATATTAATTGTTATTACTCTAACATCTACAACCTGAATGGTTTCAACTATTGGGATGATCCATCTAAATCCAGGTTGCAGTGTTTTAATGTACTTACCGAACCTGAATTTAATAGCTCTTTTGTATTCAAATACAATTCGTATTCCAGCCAAAAGGAATACTGTTATGGCAATACTTAATACTACTGGCGGATTCATAATGTATAAAGTTTTTATGTTTGTGTTATGATCTGTCTAAAAAGATCATCTTATAAAAGATAAAAAGTACCGAAACTGTACTAATTTAGTCGGTTCTTTTATTAAAACGATACCATCAAAAAAGGAAGAGGGGAGAACTTCCAGTTTGGTTATTGAAGTCCCTTCTAAAGTTACGAAAATTAAGAAGGATAAAAAAGCGATAGGAACCTTTTAAGGAGTTTTTTGTTGCGCAGATTGATTCCTCATTTTGAAATTAGTTAAAGACCTGAAAAGGATTTAGTTGCCATTGTATCAGTACATATCCACTATTGTCGATAAAAGTATATCATGCATTTTATGATGTATTTACTTTGCTTTATTTCGACTGGCCCATGTACAACAGGTTAAGAGTATGGATCAAATTTATTTTTCAGGTCTTTTTGGTTAATTTCTTTTCTTACGGCTAACGCTCACCCAATCGATAAGCATATATGTATGACCTCCGGGGCCATAATTGCCAGAAGAACCTTCCATCTGTAGATTTAGAATGATATTCATGTTTTTATTTACAAAGTGACTACCTCTATGTTGTGCTTTCCAGACTCCATCAATATAGTAATGCAAGTCTACATCATTACCTTCTTTGGTAATCCAAACTTTATACGTATGCCATGAGGCGGGATTAGAAACTGTTGTTAGTGTTTCTTCCCAACCCAGATCCCATGTATTCTGCCAACATACTCTTGATCCTTTATACTCCATAATATCACTTTCTGCGTTCCATGGTCCATCGTGAGTTATCCAAAAAGCAGGCCAACTACCGTAAGATGAGGGTGCCTTAATTCGAGCTTCTAAAGAACATTCGGGATATGTGTCACTTATTTGTACTTGTTGTTTTGCATGAATAGCTCCAGAATGATACCTAATAGGAAGCCATGGGTCGTGGTTGCTATTGCCTTCATTCCAGTTGATTCTTGAGGCTTTTAAAACTAAGTAACCATATCCACTTTTATAAATATGATTGTGATCGTACTTGCTGCCATACATTCGGGCAGACCCATTATGATCGCTACCCCAGGGGTATAAATAATTCCATGTATTATTAAAATTACGGTATGATGTGCCGCTAAATTGATCGGTAAATACATTTTGCCAGATCCCAGAATGAATTGTAGACTTTGCAATAGCTTTTTTTTCTGAATTACTATCTATGATTTCAGGGTGTAACGCCTCTTTTTCGCAGGAATATAAACACACCCATGTAAGGATAATCAAAAAAAAATTCATTGTTTTTTCATTGATACTGGTAGTTTGGTTTTCTAGTATCACAACAGACGCCCGACATTAATAGGGGATACTTTTTCAGTAGTTTGTGATTTAAAAATTCAAGCGCCTATCGTGATAATTTAAAAAACAAATGTTAATATTATTGTTTTATAACTCTTTCTTTAACTTGATTATTCCTGTTTTTTATAGTTATTATATAAATGCCTGAGGGCAGATCAGACAAGTCAATTTCACATTGATTTTCGTTACACAGCATGTTTTTAACAGATATTCCTGAAAGATCGTTTACTTCGATTTTGTAAGGTTCTTTCTTTTTCTCACCTGTAATTTCTATAGTAATCGTCGAAGAAGTCGGATTTGGAAATAATTTTGTTTGTATAGTAGTAGCACCAGTACTGTTTATCACTTCATTTACTGTTGGTTCTACAGTGCAATCCATATCTTCAATTTTGTATCGACTATTGTTTGTTTTATTAATGCCAATTTTGAACCTTCGCCCTATACTATTCTGATATTGATTCCATAGCGACTGTACCCCTTCATTAAGTATGTTTCTACAGGTAGATTCCCAGGACCATCTACTGTATGTTCTTGCAGTATGATTAAATTTTATAGCAAATTCGGGATCTTTATTATTTACTATCCAATTGAGAAAATGACCAGTAGTAGTATAGCCATCTGTCCAGTCTCCTCCTCTTCTAGGGGAAGATCCTTGATGTCTTTCAACAGAAATTCGAACATAATCGGCTAATCCTTCTACAAATCCTTTTCTTTCACTACCACTAACACGAGGAACCCATTGATAAACATGAGTAAGTTCATGAGACATAACGCCTTTTATGTCTTCAGCAACCTTTTGAAGATTATTTCCGTTTCTGTTGTATATATCTTCGAGCCATTTAACGCTAAGTGTGATTTTAAAATTAGGGGAAGATCCTGTTTTATAGGCGATACCATCAAAATCTTTAAGGTAAATGTTTAGATTAGGTGCGTAAACCAGATTATCATTATCGCTACGATATATTTCTTTGCATCCCTCTAGTGCTAGTGCTCTAAATATGCTTTTTGGATTTGTTATGGCGTTTCTAAATACCCAAGAGCCTCTGTGCGAACTGGCCTCGTCAATAATAGTTATGTTTGGATATAAGAAATTATCCCAATCTCCATTGTCATTACTTTTTTCCACTTTTAAAGAAGAAATAACATCATTATAGCCTTCATTTACAAAACAGTCATCATCACCAGAATAGGTTATTGAATTTCCTGTAAAATTGTCTCCTCTGTATACTGTTATTGTATATCCCGCAGCTATTTTTATCGAAGAAGCATCATTAGGTCTTCCCCCAGCAACCCGTATAGCGCCACTATCAAAGTTTCCGACACCAAATTGAGCATTCCATCCACTATAACCACAATGCTGAAACAAAGTTAATACACTAGATGTGGTCACCTTTATGGAGGATACAACATCATTAAAACTCTCGTTGACTAAACAGCTATCGTTATTAGAAAATGTTATCGAATTTCCTGTAAAATTGTCTCCACTAAACAAGGTAACCATGTAGCCTGGAGGTACTTTAATAGAAGACGCATCGTTAGGAAGACCTCCGATTCCCTTGATGTCGTTACTATTGAAGTTTCCAGTATCTAGCTGAATTGACCATCCCGTAAAATTGCAATGTTGATAAATAGTAACTTGCGCTATTAATGAAGAGGAGCATAAAAATAAGGATATAGCAAAAAGTAATACAACATTAAGTTGGTTATGTTTCATGGGGTTAATTTTGAGTTGTGTTATATTCTGTGATGTAAAAGTATAATAATCAGTATGTTTCTAAAAAGAAATTAGCTGTTTGGGAAAGAATTGTAGCTCAATGACAGTGGATAGATGATGTTTGCAGTAATCACGTAGTGATAGAAAGTTCTTAAAGCGAGGTACTATAAAAACAAATAATGAAGTAGTACAGGTTTGATATTTGAGATTACAAAAATACCTGAAAAGACAATATTACCATTGATTTAGCGCACTTCCACTGTCGCCGGATTGTGAACCAATTACATTTTTCACAATTTATTTTTTTTCGCTCTCTTTTCCAGCTGGCCCATGGGCTAAACGAGAGTAATGGTAGTACCTGTCTTTTCAGGTATTTTGGTCACTATGCAGCAAGCTCCCCATTGCCTGCCATTGCTTTACTTGTTCTAATTGATGCCCATTTCGAACTTGGATTAAATTCTAGAGATACAAAGGTTTCATTTCTAAGAGTATCAAGAATAGATTGCAATTCTGCTTCATGAAAATAAATCCTCAAAACCTCATTGTTATCTTGTCTGTTTTGTGGTAATGAGTGGCCATCTTTTATGATACCCAGATACCCGAGATATTTTTGATTTTCTCCGTATAGATATACAAATCCCATTTGATATCCACCACCACCGGCATAATTACTTACAATTTGAAGACTATAGCTTTCAATTTTTTGTGAAACAATCATTGTTTGTTAATTTAGGTAGAAGTTAGTGTTGATTTTTGTTTCTTCAAATGTACCATTCATTGTAATGTGATGGTAGAGGGAAAACCCGGAAAATCATTAGGGGTATTTCCCCTTGAAATAAGATACAAAAAAAGAGTCTTTGTAGCCCAGAATTGAAAATTCAAATGACTTTACCTATAACGTGGTATTCAGAATATAGTTTTAAAAAACTTTTGTAAAGTAAAAACCAAACCCATTTTCCTTAAATTGAGGAGCAAAGGCGATCCCATCCATTTTTTTAAAAGGATTCCATGCAATCAGATGATCAAAATGATATACCAATCTGGTTGCTAATATTCCGATGCCTGCACCAACTAAGACATCGGATAGATAATGGGCATTGTTCATCATTCTTAATCCTCCGGTAGCAATGGCGAATGCATATCCGCTATAGGCCAATATCGGGTTGGTATCTATAAACTCTTCATATAAAACGGTGGCGGTGGTAAATGCAGTTGTTGTATGGCCTGAAGGAAAAGAATTTGCATGTGTAGCACCATACGCTATACTACCTGGCCTTTCTTTGTAAATTTCTTTTTTAAGGATGGTAGAAGCCCCATTGCTTATAATCGAGGATACGATAAGGTTTTTGGTTTGATCAAACCAATGATTTTTTGGTTTAGCACCGAAAATATCTGCTGCATATAATTGTATAATAGGAGCATATCTGGTATAATCATCCATATTAAAGCTAAAATCGTTGCCTACGGCATCTCTTATATTCTTTTGAAGAGACTTTTCGAAATCACTTGTAGATATTAGAAAGCCTGTAGTAATTAATGCAACAGGGATAATTCTTTTAGTAAATAAACTTCTTTTTGGAGTAAAGCTTTTCTTTTCTTTTTTTGTAAACTTTGGATTGGTGATGGGGGCTGCTGTAAACTGAGCATTAGTACTATTGACACATAAACATATCAATGCAACGCATAAGATAGTTTTCATAAGGTATTCATTTTGGGGTTATTTAGTAGATTGGGCTACTATAGCAACAATGTAAAATAATTACTTTAAAATTATGTTAAAAAAATACATTTTGTTAATAAATAATTAACTTTTATTGATTAAAAGTAGATAAATTATGTTTTTAATCGATTAAAAACGTTTTTAGTCGTTATTTTTTATAAGGTTTTAAGATTGGATGTTACATTTTGAAAGAAGAGAATTTTTATGATGACTTGGTATAAAATTTTAGATTATTAAAATAAAAAATTATACTTCTGGTATTCTTTAAAAAAGACGTATATTTGCACGCAATTAAATTTTAATTGCAATGACAGCACATGATTCCAAAATTGTTGGAGAAGGTCTAACCTATGACGATGTACTTTTAGTCCCAGCATTTTCTGATGTACTACCACGAGAGGTAAATATCCAGACACAGTTTACAAGAAATATCACACTTAATGTTCCAATTGTTTCTGCCGCAATGGATACAGTTACCGAAAGTCGTATGGCTATAGCAATGGCACAAGAAGGTGGAATAGGCGTATTGCATAAGAACATGACGATAGAAGAGCAGGCTATTAAAGTACGTAAGGTAAAAAGGGCAGAAAGTGGTATGATTATCGACCCGGTTACACTACCTAAGAATGCCAAAGTAATAGATGCTAAGAATAATATGCGTGAGCATAGCATTGGTGGAATCCCAATTATAGATAATAATCATAAACTCATTGGTATAGTCACCAACAGAGATCTTCGTTTTGAAAAAAATGAAGACCGGCCTCTATCAGAGGTGATGACTTCAGAAAATTTGGTTACGGTAGCAGAAGGAACATCATTGCAAGAGGCTGAAGTAATACTACAGAATAATAAGATCGAAAAACTTCCTGTTGTAGATAAAGAAAATACACTGGTTGGTTTAATAACTTTTAGGGATATTACTAAGCTTACTCTAAAACCGATGGCAAATAAAGATAAACTTGGTAGGCTTAGAGTTGCGGCGGCTATTGGGGTTACCGGCGATGCTGTCGATCGTGCAGAAGCTTTGGTTGCATCAGGCGTGGATGCTGTAGTGATTGATACTGCTCATGGACATACCCGAGGTGTTGTTACCGTATTAAAAGAAGTAAAAGCAAAATTTCCTGATTTAGAAGTGGTTGTTGGTAACATAGCTACTGCAGAAGCAGCAAAATATTTGGTAGAAGCAGGTGCAGATGCCGTAAAAGTTGGTATTGGCCCTGGATCTATATGTACAACAAGAGTGGTAGCAGGGGTAGGGTTTCCTCAATTTTCTGCGGTTTTAGAGGTGGCCAGCGCTATAAAAGGCTCTGGAGTACCTGTTATTGCAGATGGTGGAATCCGATATACAGGCGATATCCCCAAAGCAATGGCGGCAGGAGCTGATACAGTTATGCTTGGATCACTTTTGGCAGGTACAAAAGAATCTCCTGGAGAAACAGTTATCTATGAGGGAAGAAAATACAAAACATATCGAGGTATGGGGTCCGTAGAAGCTATGAAAAAAGGATCCAAAGATCGATATTTTCAGGATGTAGAAGATGATATTAAAAAACTAGTGCCAGAGGGTATTGTGGGTAGAGTGGCGTATAAAGGAGATCTGATAGAAAGTATTCATCAATTTATCGGAGGGCTACGCGCCGGTATGGGATATTGTGGAGCAAAAGATATCGGTACGTTGCAAGAAACAGGTCGTTTTGTAAAGATTACTGCAAGCGGTATACATGAAAGCCATCCTCATGATGTAACCATTACCAAAGAAGCTCCTAATTATAGTAGAAGATAAATTCTTGTAATATGAAATATAATAAAAGGGCAGGAATAACGATGATGTTAATTCTATCTTTTGTTTCTTGTAATACAAACAAGTTAGAGTTAGAACCCGTAACCAAAGAAAATACTACTGGTATATGGATCGGTTCTCACCTTTATTTGGATAAGGGATTTTATAAGCCTTATCCACAAATATTGGAGTTTGGAGCAGATACCCTTTACTATAAAAATTTTGAAAATGAAACGAGGTTTAAAAATGCTATCAGTTTTACTAGGGATTCCATAAAACTAGACGATAATGCTTATCCCATCCGCAAGTTTTATATCCAGAATGAGACATTAAATTTTGCAAGAATAATGGCTCAAAGAATACAGAAAACAGAAGAAACAGTTGATATTGTAAAATTTGATATGCTTTTGTCTTCTAGTGATTGGAAAATAAGAAATAACCCTGGGACGTATCGATTTAATAGTAGGGAGAAGAATTTTCAATTGATCAATACCAATGGTACCTATACGAAGTATTGTTATGAATTAATTTCTTATGCAGATAAAGTTTTTTTACTAAAAAAAGGAAATCAATTAGATTGTGATCGGGATTATCAATTCATCGAGCAAGTAATTTCATATGATGAGAATAGTATAGAGACCTATGGATTTCATGTAGAAGAGTTTAGCATCAATAAATATCAGAAAATTTCTAAAGTACAAGATGACCTAAAGCTAGTTGATTTTCAGCTTTGCAATAAATATCTAAATAAGAGCTATCCTTCTGACCGTTATTACGGAAAAGGGACAACATATAATGGTGGATTATACAATATTCGCAAGATTTTTAAAGAAAGCTATAAAGCACCACAAGGTAGTACTGAGTCAGGAATATTTCAAGTTCGATTTGTAGTGAATTGTCAGGGAAAAGCTGGGATGTATGAAACCCAAGCTTTTGATAATGACTATAAACTAAAAGAATTTTCGGATGTGATAGCGGATCAGATTTTTGAAATTACAAGAAGCCTTCAAGACTGGACTCCAGGAAGAAAGTCTAAAAGTAATGAAACTATTGACACTTATATTTACTTAAGTTTTAGAATCAAAGATGGAAAGATTATTCGAATATATCCTTAGCATTTGTTTGTTTTACATGTTTTTTTCTTGTTTAGACACTCAAAGTATTGACTATTCAGAATGGACAGAAGAGCAAAAAGCTCAGGAGACCAAACGATTAGAATACGAAAACAAATGGTTTTTTCAAGGTAGCATCGTAAATCAAGCAAATCATAATACCTTAATTGCCATAAACCCTGATGTAGCAGATTATTATTCTGAAAAGTCTGTAGCTCATAGCAAAATTGGAGATTACCATATTGCTATACCTTTGTTAGAAAAAGCAATGGAGCTTGATCCAAAAGAGACGTTGTATTATACATCATGGTTAATGACAGATTTGTACAAGGATTATGATAGGGCATTATCATATCTTAATCAATACGACGAGTACACTCCCAATAAAACCGATTATGCCTGGGGTGAAAATGTAAATTTTTTAAAAGGTGAAGTTTTACAGGCTTTAGAAAGACACTCTGATGCGATAACAGAGTTTACCAAAGTTATAAATGAAGAAAAAGACTTTGCTACGGCATCTGTTTATGTATATCGTGGAATTAGCTATATGTATCAAGAAATGTATCCCGAAGCAATTTCTGATTTTGATAAAGCCATCACTATTTATGATAAATCATCGATGGGGTATTACTACAAAGGAATTACTTTATTGAAAATAGGGGATAAAGAAGCCGCCATAGAAGCATTTCAAGAATCTAAAAAACTAATTAAGCAAGGATACAAGGATTCTGATCCTTATAAAGAAGTGTATAATGAAATTTATCTTATGCAAGTGGAAGATAAGCTTGAAGAAATCCAATAAAAATAAAGCGCGTTCGAATTCGAACACGCTTTTAATCTAATAACTTTTAGCAATGACAAAAAAACAATGCATTGCCTATCAAAACCTCTTCACTTTTGGCACAGAGTGGTTTATTTACCTTCTTCTAATTTAATTCCCAATTTGGCTATTACCTTTTTTGTAAGATCATAGTTGGGGTCAATATATGCTAATCCACTTGTAGTAATGGTGAAAACCTGAGTGTATTTTTCGGCTTTTGCAACTTCTTCTAATGCTTTACCAATTTTATCATACAATGGCTGTAATAATTTGTTTTGCTCTAATTGCACAAGTTGAGAACCATTCTGGCGATATTTTGTAATGTCATTTTCAAGATTAATGATTTCCTCTTGCTTCGTTTTTTTCATGGGTTCAGTAAAAGAAGCTACTTTTTCCTGGTATTCTTTTACTTTGGCTTGGTATTCATCAACCTTTACCTTTAGATCAGCTTCAAGTTTATCATTGTATGCCTTTAGATCTTCCTGAACTTTGGTCAATTCCGGCATTTTCGAAATAACAAAATCTGTGTCTATTGTTCCTGTTTTTGATTGTGCACTTAATTGAAAACTTACTGTAAATACTAAGATTGATACTATTAACTTCTTCATCCGATGTTTGTTTACTATTTTTTTAAAACTTTTGCAAATATATAAGGTCTTAGGCAATATCTATACCAATCCTATTTTTTTTGAGTATTTATTCTTCATAGATTTGTCCGCGATGCGGTTTCAAAGCATCTCGCAAAGGTTTCATTTCAGACTCTGTAACGACCAAATATGCAATGCTATGCATAGTGTTTATATCCAAACTACCTGTGATATCAATAGATAGTTTTTTTGCTGAAATATATTCTTTAAGATGAATTTCGTGATGATGTGCAGTATGTTTTGCTGTTGGGCCTCTAAAATCCCATATTAATTTTAACTTTCTCTCCATTAGAAACGTTATATCATTTTTAAATTATAAAGCCTGCTATTACGTTGCTTAAACCCAAGTTTTGAATATAGACCTATAGCCGCCTTTTTTTCATCTTCTGTAAATAAATAAATTTCTGAAACCCCCTTCTTTTTACCTGTATCGATTAATGAAGTAATCAATTTCTCGCCAATCCCTTTTCCTCGACAATTAAAATCTACAACCACATCTTCTATCCAGCCTTTGTATCCAGAAATTACCTTGTATAAACACATTGAAGCGATTCCTGTAACGTTATCATTTTCTTGATAGTAGGCAAAAATAAGAGGGTTGTTTTGATCTGATAGTAATTTTTTTAACGTAATTTGTTTTTTATTGGGACTTAATTGCTTAAATAAATCTTGTACCGCTTTATCTATATCAGGATACGAAGATTTATCATCCAAAATTTTAATCATTAAAGTCTTAATTAATAAAAATTAGTTATCTAATACACTTACTCCTTTTTCAGCAAAGGCTTTAAAATCTTCCATATAAGAACATGATTGTTTTTTGAAAGCACCGGGGATTAAAAACCCCATTACCTTCATAAAACCATTAAACCTGAATTCGTTTTTAGAAATCCATTTCGTATTCCCATCATGAAGTTCTTCAAAATAATTTTCCTGTATGTTGTAAACATTTTTTGCATCAAATGTAAGGTGTATGGCGTCAGGAAGATCTAGCATTGTTATGGTTTCAATCATTTCGATTTCTCGTTTTCCCATTCTATAGGTTAATTTTGAAATAGCTCCTGTTTTTCTTTTTTCACCGCTTAAATGTTCCATACTCACAAAACCTTTTTGCCAATGCTTCATGTTTTCTTCACTATCAAATTTTGCAACCACTTCATTTCTAGGCAGTTTTATTTCGATATCTAGAGTATATTCCATGATTTAGCTTTTTATTTGTTAGTTTGCATAGTGGTGACAATATACGTAGAACATAAAAAAATTAAAAGTTAATACTAAGAGAAGATATTGCTTCGTTTTAAAAGCAGCTTGTAAAATATCTTAATATTATTATTTTTGTTCGATTTAGGGACTTCATCACAACGAATTATGCACAAAAAATCATTAGTATTTGTTTTAGGAATTGTTTTTTTCACCTTGGCAAATGCACAAAAAAAGGAAGAGATATTACTCTCGATAGATAATTCACCTGTCTATGTTTCAGAGTTTAAAAGAATATATCTTAAAAATATTGATTTGGTCAAAGATGACTCTCAGAAAGATATAGATGAGTATTTAAAATTATTCATTAATTATAAACTGAAACTTAAAGAAGCTAAGACCTTGGGGCTTGATCAGAAAACGTCTTACATAAAAGAGCTAAATGGTTATAAAAAACAACTAGCTTCTAATTATCTTACAGACACAAAAACTTCTGAAGCTTTGATAAAAGAAGCTTATGATCGATCGTTAGAACGAGTAAATGCGAGTCATATTTTGGTTATGGTAAAGCCTAATGCATCTGCAAAAGATACTGCTTTGGCATATCAAAGGATCTTAGAAGCAAAAAATAAAATTGATCAGGGAGTAAAGTTTGAAGTTGTCGCCAAGGAGTATAGTGATGATCCTTCGGCGGTTAAAAATGAAGGATATTTAGGTTGGTTTTCTGTCTTTAGAATGGTATACCCTTTTGAAAATGCTGCTTACAATACCGCGATTGGAGCGCTTTCCGTTCCGTTTAGAACACAATTCGGATATCATATTGTTAAAGTACATGACCGTAAGAAAAAGCTGGGAGAAGTTTCGGTTGCTCATATTATGATCGCAATTAATGATAAAACGTCATCAGAACAGGCCGAAAATAGAATAAAAGAAATTAAACAGCAATTAGATCAAGGCGCTTCTTTTGCTCAGCTGGCAAAACAATATAGTGATGATCCTAGTACGGCAATTAACGGAGGAAAGATTCGACGATTTGGAGAGGGAGCACTAAACTCAGAAAAATTTGAAAAGACAGCTTTCAGTCTTCAAAAAAAGGGAGCACTTTCTGCGCCAATAAAAACAAAATATGGGTGGCATATTATTAAATTACTAGAAAAACACCTTCCTAAGACTTATGAAGACCAAAAAGCCGAACTTACCAATAGTGTAAAAAGAGATAGCAGGTCAAAATTAGTAACTACTTCATTTATAAATTCCTTAAAAAAGAAATACGCCATTGTTCAAAACGATGAAGCGATCGAATATTTTAAAAAAAATATAGCGGATACTATTTTTAATGAAGGCAGAAAAATGCCAAAGGATAAAAGCTTAGAAAAAGTACTATTTAGAATAAAACAAAAGACCTATTTATATAGTGATTTTGTAGAATTCATAAAAAATAAGAGAATAAGACAAGGAACCCCACAAGATGCACCGATTTTTGTAGAAGAGATGTATAACCAATTTGAATCTTCTTCGCTATTGAAATATTATGAAGAACATCTCGAAGAGGATAATCAGGATTTTGCAGACATTATCGGGGAGTATCGTGATGGATTGTTACTTTTTGATCTTATGGACTCTAAAGTGTGGAATGTTTCAAAAACAGATAGCCTAGAACTTAGGAGATTCTATGATTCTCAAAAAGAAAAGTACGTTCAAAACGAAACATATAGAATTCTAAAAGCATCTTCGTCAAAGCGCGAAGCTATCAATAAAGTTCAACAATTGTTGAAAGAAAATAGATCCCTAGAAGAAATAAAAAAAGAGGTGAATAAAGAAGCTATCGTTTTGGTTATTTTTTCTGAAGAGGAGCTGGTAAAAGGAGAAGATAAATTCCCAAAAGGGTTTTCTGTAAATACATCTGAAATGATAATTACTGAAGAAGATAATTTTATTACTTTGATTATGGTAAAAGAAATATTACCTTCCAGAATCAAAACTTTTGAAGAGATCAAGGGAGAAGTAATTAATGATTTTCAGGAAAATATAGAAAGCAAATGGCTTGCTCAACTTAAAGAAAAATATATCGTCAAAGTTGATCAAAAAACTCTTAAGAAGATTAAAAAAGAATTATCAAAATAAATGAAGTATTACATTTTTAGTGTGCTATTATTCGCCGTGATTTCCTGCAAAAATTTTGGAAATCAAATCAAGAAACAAACAATTGCTAGAGTAAATGATACCTATTTGTATAAGGAAGACATTAAGGACTTAGTGCTGGAGAATACCTCAAAAGAAGATAGTGTAAACATTGTAAATAATTATATCAATTCCTGGGCTACACGGCAGTTGTTTATCGATCAAGCCAAAAGAAATCTTTCAGAAGAAGAACTCAAAGAGTTTGATAAACTTGTAGAGAATTATCAAAGTACCTTATTTATTAATGCCTATAAGAATGCAGTGATTAATAAATCTATTAATATGGAGGTTACTGAGGATGATCTTGAATCCTTTTATAATCAAAATTTAGAAAATTTTAATCTTAATGAGGAGTTAGTAAAATTACGTTACTTACATTTGCCACCTGGTTACAAAAATATTGTTGCAACACAGCGGCAATTAAATCGTTTTAATGAAGAAGATGTTGATGAGTTAACACTCAAAAAAGAAGAGTACCTTGCATACTCATTAAATGATTCTACTTGGGTTAAATTAGATCAGGTGTTGAATAAAATACCAATTCTTAAGAAACAAGATAGATCAAAACTCTTAAAAAATGGTAGGTATATGCAACTTAGAGATTCTACAGGAGTGTATATGGTGAAAATTAAAGATGTTCTAAAACGTAGAGAAAAAGCTCCTTTAGAATATATTAAACCAACCATAAGACAAATTATATTGAATAAAAGAAAGCTAGAGCTGGTAAAAAAAATAGAAAAAGATATTACAAAAGATGCAGTTGAGAACAAACAATTTGAAGTCTATAATTAAACCAATCATATTTTTTACAATACTTGCGGTGAGTATACATACAAAACTTAATGCGCAAGAAATTATCGAGGATGTAAAGAAGAATGATGTTATTGTAAAAAATGATACAATTAATGTTACTGTAGACTCTTTAAAAATAGCCAAAGACCCTATAAAAGAACAATTTCAAAGAAGAAAGATAGATGGAGTAGCTGCCGTAATAGGGGAAAGCGTAATTTTAGATAGTGATGTCGATATAGCTTATCAACAGTTGGTAAGTGAAGGAGTTTCTGCAAGTGATGTAAGCCGTTGTGAGTTAGCAGGGAGTTTATTCGAAAACAAATTATATGCGCACCATGCTGTACAGGATAGTATAGAAATTAGAGATGCCGAAGTTAACTCTATGGTTGATCAGCAATTAGGTTACATGACCAAAGAATTGGGCACAATAGATAAGGTATTAAGGTTCTATAAAAAAGATAATGTAGAAGATTTTAGAAAAGAGCTTTTTGAAATTAATAAATCCAACAGGTTGTCGGAACGAATGCGAACTAAAATCATCGAAGGTATAGAAATTACCCCAGAAGAGGTTCGAGAATTTTTCAATGAAATTCCTAAAGATGAAAGGCCTCTCTTTGGTACAGAAGTCGAATTAGCGCAAATTGTAATTGAACCTGAAGTTACGCAAGAAGAACAACAAAAGGTAGTCGATCGATTAAATCAGTTTAGAGAGGATATTGTAGAAAGAGGAAGTAGCTTTGCTACCAAAGCTGTTTTGTATTCTCAAGATCCAGGTTCTAAGTCTACAGGTGGTAAGTATACACTGGATCGACAAACAAATTTTGCTAAAGAGTTTAAAGATGTTGCTTTTAGTTTACAGGAAGGAGAAGTTAGTGAACCTTTTAAAACTGATTTTGGATGGCATATCGTAAAAGTTGATAAGATACGTGGTGAAGAGATTGATGTACGCCATATACTTCTGACCCCTGAGGAAACTAGAAGAAGTGTCGAAAAAGCAAAAAAACATATAGATTCCTTGAGAACCAGTATTGTTTCTGGTAGTATTGATTTTAAAGAAGCTGCCCGGAAATTTAGTGACGAGAAAGAAACCAAAGAAGATGGTGGGCAACTAATAAATCCAACTACGGGAGATACTCATTTTGAACTTACCAAAATTGACCCTATATTGTACGATCAAGTATCCAAATTAAAAACTAATGAGGTTTCATTAGTAATCCCTGATCAGGATCGGCAGGGTAAAAAGAAATTTAAGATTATCACTGTTCTTAATAGATACGATGAGCATATTGCAGATTATTCTAAAGATTATCTAAAAATTCAGGAGTTGGCGCTTAGAAAAAAACAAATCAACGCAATTCGTGAATGGCAGAATGAAAAAATAATCGATACTTATGTGAAGATTAATGGAGAGTATAGAGACTGTGAGTATAGTGGTAACTGGTTAAAAAAAGAAAAATAATATGTCAGACGACGTAGCAGCCGTAGAAAAACTAGTAAAAAAACATTCAGAACTCAAAAAAGAAATTTCCAAAATCATTATTGGGCAAGAGCAGGTCATAGATCAGATACTCATTTCTATTTTTTCTGGTGGCCATGCGTTATTGATAGGTGTTCCCGGATTGGCAAAGACCTTAATGGTTAATACAATCTCACAAGCATTAGGATTAGACTTTAAACGAATTCAGTTTACTCCCGATCTGATGCCAAGTGATATACTGGGGAGTGAAATATTAGACGAGACCAGGCATTTTAAGTTTATTAAAGGACCCATATTCTCAAATATCATTTTGGCCGATGAGATTAACCGTACACCACCCAAAACTCAGGCGGCTTTGCTAGAAGCTATGCAAGAAAGAGCAGTGACTGTTGCCGGTCATCATTATAAACTTGATTTACCATACTTTGTTCTGGCTACACAAAACCCAATAGAGCAAGAGGGTACATATCCTCTTCCAGAAGCACAATTGGATAGGTTTATGTTTGCTATAGAATTAAAGTACCCTAGTTTCCAAGAAGAAGTTGAGGTAGTAAAAAGCACAACTGGCGATACCACCAAAACGGTTAACCCATTGTTTACAGCACAAGAAATCATAGATTTCCAGCATCTTATTCGTCGTATTCCTGTAGCAGATAATGTTATAGAGTATGCTGTAGAAATGGTTAGCAAAACAAGACCCAATGGAGATACAGCTACAGAATTGGTGAAAAATTATATCGATTGGGGAGCAGGACCAAGAGCTTCTCAAAACTTGATTTTAGCCGCAAAAGCTAATGCAGCTATTAAGGGGAAATTTTCTCCTGATATTGAAGATGTGCAGGCAGTCGCTTCAGGAATTCTAAAACATCGTATTATCAAAAACTACAAAGCAGAAGCCGAGGGGGTAAGTGTTGAAGATGTAATTAATAGTCTGTTTTAGTAGAATACATAGAGATATAACCTTCTTGATTAAACCTTTCTCATATTTTGGAGTCTAAACAGATAAACGATTATTAATGTTTATTTAAATAAGACGTAATTATGAAAAATTTTCTGGTTGTTATTGTATTGTTGATTTCAATGTATTCCTTATCTGCACAAAACGATGAAGAACGGATGAAACACAAGGAACTGAAAAAGGAATTTTATGAGGGCCTTTCTGTAGATCAAAAAGCACTATTAGATATCCAAAAACAATTGCAGAAAGAGCTTAAATCCAATATGCAAGCTACTTTCTCTAAAGAGCAATTGGCAATAGTGAATGATGAAAACCTTTCTAAAAGAGAAAGGCGAAAAGCTTTACTGCCTACATTAAGTGAAGAGCAAAGGGAGATGTCGAAAAGCAATAAAGAAAAGATGAGAGTCAAAAAAGAAGAATTTAAAGCTACGCTTACCGATGTACAATTACAAGAGTATGAAAACCTTAAAAAAAAGCGTGGCGAAAAAAGAAAGAAGCATAAAAAAAGTCATTAATAGTTGAGCCAATATTAGTAATGTGGAAAAGTGAAGTTTTGAGCTTCACTTTTGTGTTTTTGACAAAATATGATCTTTTTTTAGTGAAATTTGGGATAGTTACTATAACGTTTTCGTAAAATTAAATTATAGCATATCATTTTCTTATATATTTTTTTGTTGATTTTGTAGAATTCATAAATCTAATTTATGGATTTACACAAATGAACACCTTATTTTTTTGAAAAATGCAAAAACATAGGAATAAGACTATTCATTTAATAAAATCCTTTAAAATTCGTATTTTCGCATGACTTTTCAATACTTAAAATTAATAGTATATGGCATTCGATATCGATATGATAAAAAAGGTATATAGTCAGGTGGCTGATCGTGTTAATGCAGCACGCGAGGTTACAGGTAAACCTTTAACTCTAGCAGAGAAAATTTTATATTCACACCTTTGGGATGGTAAAGCAAACACGGCGTTTGTGAGAGGAAAGGATTATGTTGATTTTGCGCCGGATCGCATTGCTTGTCAAGATGCTACTGCTCAAATGGCCCTGTTACAATTTATGCAGGCTGGTAAAGATAAGGTGGCTGTACCAACAACAGTCCATTGTGATCATTTGATTCAAGCAAAAGTTGGTGCAGATAAAGATTTGCAATCAGCACTAAATACTAGTAGTGAAGTATTTAATTTCTTAGAATCTGTATCTAATAAATACGGAATTGGTTTCTGGAAACCAGGAGCGGGAATTATTCATCAAGTAGTTTTAGAAAATTATGCATTTCCCGGGGGTATGATGATTGGTACCGATTCGCATACTGTAAATGCCGGTGGATTAGGAATGGTTGCTATTGGAGTTGGTGGAGCGGATGCGGTAGATGTAATGGCAGGAATGCCTTGGGAATTAAAGTTTCCTAAATTAATAGGTGTAAAATTGACCGGTAAATTATCTGGCTGGACGGCACCAAAAGATGTAATTTTAAAAGTAGCCGAAATTCTTACTGTAAAAGGCGGAACTGGCGCTATTGTAGAATATTTTGGCCCTGGAGCAACGGCAATGTCGTGCACCGGTAAAGGGACTATTTGTAATATGGGTGCCGAAATTGGTGCAACAACCTCTACCTTTGGTTACGATGAGTCTATGGAGCGTTATTTACGTGCTACAGATCGTGCTGATGTGGCTGATGCTGCAAATGCTGTAAAAGAACACCTTACAGGAGATGCCGAAGTATACGCAAATCCAGAACAATATTTTGACCAGGTAATCGAAATTAATCTATCTGAATTGGGGCCATTGTTGAATGGACCTTTTACTCCTGATTTATCTACCGAGGTTGGTGGCACAATGACCGAAAAAGCAAAAGCTAATGATTGGCCATTAAAAGTAGAGTGGGGATTAATAGGTTCTTGTACAAACTCTTCTTATGAAGATTTATCGAGAGCTTCTTCTATTGCACAACAAGCAATTGATAAAGGCTTAAAAATGAAAGCAGAATTGGGGATTAACCCTGGTTCTGAGCAAGTACGTTTTACGGCAGAGAGAGACGGATTGTTAGATATTTTTGAAAAGTTAGATGCTAAAATATTTACAAATGCTTGCGGGCCTTGTATAGGGCAATGGGCAAGATATAGTGATCCTAAAAATGCACCAAAAAATAGTATTGTGCACTCTTTTAACAGAAATTTTGCTAAGCGTGCCGATGGGAACCCTAATACCCATGCGTTTGTAGCATCTCCAGAGTTAACGGCAGCAATTGCAGTAGCAGGACGCTTGGATTTTAATCCATTAACAGATAAATTAATCAATGACGATGGACAAGAAGTGATGTTTGATGAACCTACAGGATGGGAGTTACCACCAAAAGGTTTTGAAGTAGAAGATGCTGGGTATCTGGCCCCTGTAGAAGACGGATCTAGTGTAAAGATAGTTGTAGATCCAAACTCAGAGCGGTTAGAATTATTAACACCTTTTGAGCCATGGGATGGTAAAAATATCACTGGTGCCAAGTTGTTGATTAAGGCATTTGGAAAATGTACCACCGATCATATCTCTATGGCTGGACCATGGTTGCGTTATCGTGGTCACCTGGATAATATTTCTAATAACTGTTTGATAGGAGCCGTAAATGCTTATAATAAGAAAACTAATTTCGTAAAAAGCCAACTAAACGATGAGTACGACGGTGTGCCAAATGTGCAAAGAGCATACAAAGCAGCTGGTGTGCCTACAATTGTAGTAGGTGATCATAACTACGGAGAAGGATCTTCTCGTGAGCATGCTGCAATGGAACCACGTCATCTTGGGGTAAGAGCGGTAATCGTAAAATCATTTGCAAGAATCCATGAGACCAACTTGAAAAAGCAAGGAATGCTTGGATTAACATTTGCAAACGAGAACGATTATGATCTTATACAAGAAGATGATACATTCAACTTTACAGACCTAGACCAATTTGCACCAAATAAACAACTAACTTTAGAAGTTGTTCATGCAGATGGAACTAAAGATACAATCATGTTAAACCATACTTATAATGATTCTCAAATAGAATGGTTTAAAGAAGGTTCTGCGTTAAATTTGATCAAAAAGCAGAATGGTTGATTAAAGTTAGGCATACTTACATAAAACATAAATAATGGACTCCTTAAGAAATTTCTTGAGGAGTTTCGTTTTTTTATAGAAGAATAAGGTATTTTTATAAGCTTTAGCGTAGCATTGCCGCAGTTACATTCAAAAATATACCTGCTTGAATCAATTCTTAATCATCAACATACTGTAGTTTGATGTGAAAAAAGAACATTTTATCCCAATAAATTCAAACAATACATGGTATAAGTGTTATATTCAACTCATTTTCGGTCAAAAATGAGTTCATTGAGTAATTTTTAAGCTCAAATGGCCTTATAGCATTTATTTTTGGTCATTAAGCTATACTTCTTCTCTGCATAGCTAATTTATTTTTCTTCAAAAGTTAATTCTCATAATTTCATAGCATTACAAATTTAACGTAACCCTTAACTTATACTTATGAAGACACAATGTATCAAACATCTAAGGAAGAACATTGCTATATATGTAGCAATATTGACTTTTGGTTTCATCGTATCCTGTTCTAATGAAGGACTTGAGGATAATACTATAGAACCAACTAGCGATTTAGGCAAATACTACACATTTCTCGTAAACTCAGGATTTGAAAAAGATGAAATTAAATTTGACAAAGAAAATGACAGGTTTATCATTAACGAAGATCTTCTAATTTCTAGAAATGAAGTGGCAAATTATATTAAAAGAGATGGTTTGGATGCTGGGGTCAATGATAAACAACGTCGCGGCACATACATTGTTAGTGCGAATAATGCCCGTGACATCACTTATTTTGTCGAAGGTAATGTGCCACAATCATGGAAAACGGCTATAAATGGAGCAGTTGCTCAATATAATGCCATCAACGGATCGGGATTGCGTATTTCTCTTACCAACGATAGGAACAATGCAGACGCACGTATTTTTATTGGTTTTTCTAATCAAAATTGGGTAGCCAGAGCATTATTACCAAATGCTTCTAGAAGAGTTGGTAGTTGGATCGAAATTAATACCAGATTTAATACTATGGAATCAGGAAGAAAGTTGTTTACCATGGTGCATGAAATGGGGCATAATTTTGGTTTGCTTCATACCAATCAAAATAGCGGTTCAGTAATTCAGGGAACTCCACTTACAGATCCTAACTCAGTTATGAATTCTTCTGTATTACCTTGGAGAGGTTTTACTAATTTTGACCTTGTCGCCATACGAACATTATATCCTGGAGATGGTGGAGGTGGTGTAGAGAATATCGTAACTGTTTATAGACACTGCCCATATGGAGGAAGCTCACAAATATATGGGTTGGGTAATTACAATCTCAATGATTTATTAGCCAGAGGAACCCGTAATGATGATATTTCTAGTTTTAAAGTAGCGCAGGGGTATAGAATAATTATTTATTCAGATAAAGACTTTAGTGGTCGTGCAGCTAGTGCTAATTTTAGTGTTGAATGTCTACAACAATACGGGTGGAATGACATTATTTCTTCTTTCCGTGTAGTGCAAAATTAACATATATACTATACTATCAGAAATAACCGAAAACTCTTTTTGTTCGGAGTTTTCGGTTAAATAGAAAAAGTCAGGATGAGTTCATTAAGTATTTTAAAGGATTGTGAAAACATAGTAAACTTTTGGCTCACTTTCTTATGATTTAACGTAAGGTTTATCAGTCTTCTACGACACAGATGTTAACTAACATCAAAACACAATCATTATGAGTGCTATCTGGTTTTTTGAGGATGCTAATCTCTTTAGTGTATTATGCCCACACAAATTCAAAAAATATAAGAAAGATCACGATTTCGATGCTTATCGGAAAAACGACTACATTTATTTTGAGGAAGATTCTGCCAATAAAGTTTATTTGATCGAAAAAGGGAAAGTAAAAATAGGATACTACTCTGAAGAAGGGTACGAAGTGGTAAAAGCAATTTTAACCAGAGGTGAAATTTTTGGAGAAAAAGCAATTCTAGGAGTAAACAAAAGAACCGAATTTGCGCAATCTGTTGATAACACGACTTCGATTTGCCCAATTGGTGTAGATACCATGCACGGCCTTATGAGAGATAACCAGTCTTTTAGCCTTAAAGTATACAAATTTATTGGGTTACGCTTTAGAAAACTAGAACGAAGATTACAATTACTTCTTTTTAAGGATACAAAAACAAGGTTGTTAGAGTTTTTGGACGAACTAAAGGAAGATTATGGGCATTGTTGTCCGGACACAGGGGATATGGTTATAGAACATCCATACACTCAAAAAGATATTGCTAATCTTATAGGGACCTCTAGACCTACCTTAAATATTATTCTTAATGAATTAAAGGAGTCCAATATTATAGATTTCAATAGAAAAGAGATTCGTTTAAAAAATGTTGCTTAATGTTAGATAGCTAACACTCTAAAGAGTTGGTTGTCTATATTTTTATGATCTAATAATCATAAAAACAAAAGCAATGTTTAAAAAATTAATTGTAGGGATTTTGGCAATAGGATGTATTGCGGTCTCTTGTAGTGACGATGACGATAACACACCTGCGGTGAACGCAGGCACAATAGCGGGAGGACCGTTTGAGTTTAATGTTGATGGAGAGCCTGATTTTGTTTCAGGTATTACGCTTGACGGTACCAATGCATTTGGTACAAATCGTACTTGGGTTATAACAGATGATGCAGGAAACATTTTAGGGCGTCCCGGAACTTTGGAAATGGTCGAGGGTGTCAATTTTGATGATGCTGGCGCAGGTAGTTGTTTTATTTGGTATGCCCGTTATGAGGATGATTCGAATATTACTACTGCAACTACCGTAGACGAAATTATAGGAACATTTGATTTATCTAATTCTATAGAAGTTGTTCGTAATCAAGTAACAAATGCCGGAAAAATTTCTGGTGGTCCATTTAGTTTTGATGTTGATGGAGAACCTGATTTTGTTTCGGGAATTATGTTGGATGCTACCAATGCTTTTGGTGCCAATAGTACTTGGGTTATAACAGATGATGCAGGAAATATTTTAGGACGTCCCGGAACTGTTGAAATGGTTGAGGGTGTCAATTTTGATGATGCCGGTGCAGGGAGCTGTTTTATTTGGTATGCTCGTTATGAGGATGATTCGAATATCACTACTGCAACTACTGTAGACGAAGTTACAGGAACATTTGATCTATCTAATTCTATAGAAGTTGTTCGTAACCAAGTAGTGAATGCCGGAAAAATTTCTGGAGGGCCATTTAGCTTTCCTGTAGATGGGACTGCCGATTTTGTAACAGATATTACCTTAGATGACACCAATGCTTTTGGAACAAATAGTACATGGGTAATAACAGATGAAGCACTCAATATTCTGGGACTGCCCCCTACACTTGCAAATGTAGAAGGAGTAGATTTTAATGATGCAGGGCCGGGTACTTGCTTGATATGGTATCTAAGATATGAAGATGGATTACAAGGTGCAGAAATGGGTATGAATGCTGCCAACTTGCAAGGCGATTTTGATTTATCTAATTCTATAGAGGTCGTTCGTACATGTGAAGCTAATGCAGGAACTATAGCCGGCGGGCCATTCAATTTTACAGTCGATATGATACAAGATTTTGTAAGCGGTATTACTTTGGATAGTGCAGATGCATCTGGCGCAAATAGTACATGGGTAATTACAGATGCGGATGGTAATATTTTAGGTCTGCCATCTACACTAACAGATGTTGAAGGAGTAGACTTTGATGATGCAGGGGTTGGTGTTTGTTTGATTTGGTATCTAAGATATGAAGATGGACTTCAGGGCGCTGAAATGGGTATGAATGCTAATGACCTTAAAGGATGTTTTGATTTATCCAATTCTATTACAGTAAACCGTAATTGATCATATAAACAATCTATTCATTCGAACTGAATGATTTTACCCTCACCTAGAGAACATTATCAACTTAGTTCATTGTTTTTTTGTTAGTTTTAAAGCGCAATCTAAGATTGCGCTTTATTAATTTATCTAACTTTGTAAACTCGTATAGATTTTAAGACCGAGTAACATCATATAATTTTCCAAAACTTATGAAATTCAATAAAAAGAATGTGTCGAATGCGATTTTCGTAATCCTACTTATATTATTTTTCATACCAAATACAAGGGGAATGATGCAGATATTTCTGACAAGAATCTTTAGTTTCAGCCCAGGAGTAGTTCAGGTTGAAGATAGAAAACAGGTGATGTCATATAATTGGAAATTGCATGGAGTGAATACCGAATCTATTGACTTTGCTGCGTCCAAAAATAAAGTGATTTTGATTAATTACTGGGCTACCTGGTGTCCTCCTTGCATTGCAGAAATGCCGTCATTGCAAGAGCTCTATAATGATTATCATGAAAAGGTTGTGTTTTTATTCGTAACAAACGAGGTGGATGAAGATATTTCAAAATTTATGGATGCTAAACAATATAATTATCCTGTGTACAGATCTTTATCAGAGCATCCCGAACCTTTTGTAAATGATCCTATTCCACAAACATATCTTATTGATAAAAAAGGAAATATTGTTATAGATAAATCAAATGCTGCGAATTGGAATAGTGATAAAGTAAGGGAAACAATAGACAACCTATTGTTAGAATAGATAACACTACTTTTTAAAGTACTTAAAAGGAACCATCAACATCCCAAAGCATTCGCCTTTTTCTTTGTTAATATTTTTATGATGTATTTTGTGTGCTCTTCGCACTCCTTTGGCATACCAATTATTGGCATTTCTAAATAGTTTAAATCGTTGATGGATAAAAATATCGTGAACAATAAAATATGCAATGCCGTAAGCCAAAATCCCTAGACCTATAGGTATGCCTACCCAAAATGTAGTAGGATTATGAAAAAGAATACAAGACATGCTTACAATCGCATAAAAAACAAAGAAAAAATCATTGCGCTCCCACCAACTGTTATGATCCTTATGATGATGATCCCTATGTAGGGACCATAAAAAACCATGCATTACATATTTATGAGTAAACCACGCCATAAATTCCATTACAGAAAAAGCGGCAAAAAAAGTAAGTATTTGAATAAGGATCTTCACTGATAAAATTTTGTACAAAAATACGGTTAAATTAAATTTAATCGGTAATCAAAATACGATTTTGCCAACAATCCAAATTTTTGATAATTAGGCACTCTAATACGTGTGTTTTTTATCTCGAGTGATGGTGTTTTTTTAAGTTTTTTTAATAGTTTTTGGTAATATATAAAAGCAGTATATACCCCAAATTTAGCTTCTACAGGAAGTTTCAGTATTCCTGTAAGTCCCTTTTCAAAATCTTCTTCAATTTCTTTAATGATCCTCAATTTGGACTCTTCATCAAGTTGTTTTAGATCAGTATTTGGGAAATATGTTCTGTTTAGGTCTTCATAATCTGCTTTTAGATCTCTTAAGAAATTTACTTTCTGAAATGCAGACCCCAAGTGCATAGCGCTTTCCTTTAATTCATTATACTTTTCCTCATTACCATTTACGAATACCTTCAAACACATCAATCCTACTACATCAGCAGACCCATAAATGTATTCTTTATATTCTGCATCGGTCAAATAATTGGTTTTATGAAGATCAAGGCGCATACTTTTCATAAAGGCCTCATACAACTCGGGTTGGATGTTGTATTGATGCACTGTTTGCTGAAAAGCATTTAAAATTGGGTTAAGACTAATTCTATTCTTAATTGCTTTATACATTTCCTCTTCAAAATCATTAAAAAGCTCTTCTTTGTTATAATCATGAAAAGTATCAACGATCTCATCGGCAAATCTTACAAAACCGTATATATTATAAATATCTTGCCGTATGGATTGCGATAACATCTTTGATGCTAACGAAAAAGATGTGCTGTAAGAATTAGTAACAATTTTACTACAATTGTAGGATACGGTATCAAAGATAGCCTTCATAGGGATAAGGTTTTAGAATTTATCGTGTTGGTTGGTTATGAGGTTATAAATTGTAATTCTTTCACTTTATTGAATTGAGCTTCTATTAATCCTGCCACCAGTTTTCCCGAAATTAAAGAGGGAGGTACACCTGGTCCAGGAACGGTAAGTTGTCCTGTAAAAAATAAATTTTTTACTTTTTTACTTTTCAACTTAGGTCTTAGAAATGCGGTCTGAAGCAACGTATTGGCCATTCCGTAGGCATTTCCTTTATATGAATTATATTCTTTAATAAAATCTTTCACACAAAAGGACTCTTTAAAGATAATATTATTTTTAACATTTTGATGTGTGAGATTTTCAAAACGAGTGATAATTTTATCAAAATAAGTTTCTCGTAACGCTTCAGTATCTTCTATTCCTGGTGCCAACGGAATTAGAAAAAAACCGTTCTCATGACCTTCTGGAGCAGTAGAAGGATCAGTTAATGATGTAAAGTTTGCATAAAAAAGAGGTTCTTCGGGCCATTTTGGGTCATCATAAATATCTTTTGCATGGGCATCAAAATCAGTATCAAAAAATAAATTATGATGATTCACGTTTTTTAATTTTTTTGTGAATCCAACGTAAAAAAGTAGGGAAGAGGGTGCAAAAGTCTTTTTTTCCCAATAGCTCTCAGAATACTGTCTGTATTTTTTATCTAACAAGGTTTCGCCATGATGATAATCAGCTCCGCACAGTACAATATCGGCATCAATTTTTTCTGAGTTAGCTATAATACCATTTGTTTTTCCATTTTCAACAGTAATTTTTTCAACGGTAGCATTTGTATGAATGTAAACACCTAGAGATTTAGCTAATTTCTCCATACCCAATATCACTTGGTACATTCCGCCTTTTGGATGCCAAGTTCCTAATCCGAAATCTGCATAGTTCATGAAACTGTAAAAAGCAGGAGTATCACTGGGTTTGGCTCCTAAAAATAAAACTGGGAATTCAAGTATTTGAATGAGTTTCTCATTTTTGAATTCTTTACGTACCTCACGAGAGATGGTACTAAGAAACTGACCTAAACGTGTTATGGTCTCTTTGGTAACAAGCTCTAAAGGAGAAACACCTGGTCGATAAACCAAATTTTTGATGGCAACCCTGTAATTGTCTTGTGCCGTTTTTATAAATTTCTTTAGCTTCAGCGAACTTCCTTTTTCTTCTGCTTCAAATGCCGCGTATATTTTTTCTAACGTATCTTCGATTTTGATTTCTTTTTCCTCTTTAAAAAAAACCTTGTAGGCAGGATTGAGTTTCTCGAGGGTATAAAAATCAGAGACCGACTCATTAAAGTCGTTAAAAAAACTTTCAAATACATCTGGCATCCAATACCAAGAAGGGCCAATATCAAAGGTGAATCCCTCTTTTTTTAACTGCCTTGCTCTACCACCAATCGTTGAGTTTTTCTCATAAATATGTACTTCATGACCCAATTGTGCCAAATAACATGATGCCGAAAGTGAGGAAAACCCAGAGCCAATGATTGCGATTTTTTTGGACATAACTTAGATAGGAAAATATTATAAATCTGAAATTAAAGTGCTGATAGCATCATAATAACGATGATTAGGAGCACTTGTTTTAGAAACATGCATAATTTGTTTACCCAGCATCCAGAATTCACTTACTCTTTCAGAGCAGACTACGGTATTAAATTCCTCGACATATTTTTCGATATTATCTTTCTCGGGCTTTATAGTAAAATAGGAAACAAAAACTGTTTTCTCATGAAATGAAAGCATCGTTGGGAGGCTGTCCAAAGGTATGCTTGGCCCTAAATAGATAGCCTTGTATCCATGTAATAAAATCTCATAATTTATATAAAGCAGCCCTAATTCATGTATTTCGTTTTCAGGCAAGAATAATATAAAGGCTTTGTCTTTTTTTGTGGGTTTCGAGTATTGTAACCTTTCAATATTAAGAAGAAGTTTTTGTTTAATCAAATTGGTAACAAAGTGTTCATGTGCCGGATTTATAGTATCTGTTTGCCATAATAACCCAATTTCTTTAAGTAAAGGGATAAATACGTCGGTAAATATTTGTCTGAAATTTCTTCTTTGAGCCAGTTGCTCATAAGTTCCTAAAAAAAGCTCCAGGTCATAATTAAGCATTGAAATTTTGAAAGAATTTATCGCCTGATTTTTAGTGCTATTATCAGAGACAATACTTCTTACATACTCATTGATTTCTTGCTCGTTGAGCTTAGAGATTCTTGATATTTTATAACCACTATTTACCAGATAAGTGACATTAAGTAACTTTTGAAGGTTTTTTAAATTATACATTCTAATATTAGTATCTGTGCGATTAGGAGTGAGAAGATTATATCTTTTCTCCCATATTCGTATCGTATGTGCCTTTACTCCACATAGATTTTCGAGATCCTTGATACTAAAAGTCTGTTTAACGTTGTTCACTTTTTATCTTGAATAGTTAAACAAACTTAGCTAAAAGATTTTACATATTTTTTCAATATTTGTTAAAATAACAAGAGGGTTTGTTAAAATAGGAAAAGATTTCACATAAAAAAGTCATTTTTTTATTCTTTTACAGTTGAAATAATTCTTGATTGTATACTTAAATTTTTAATTGAACTTTATTTGTTTAAACCAAATGTCTTTAAGGCTTAAATTGACATTTATAAGATTGAATCTTTCTTCTATTAAGATACCTTGAACGGCTCCTCTTTGCCCTGTAGTAAAGGATATGTTGAGCATTGAAGATCCTCTTCTGTTAATTGGCAACCCTATTCCGGTTGAGAAACTATAATTGTCTATAACCTCGTTATTTACCTCTAAATATCCTGAATCATAATTAATACCTGCCCTAAATTCTATGTTTTGCCAATATTTTAGACCTCTTTCTCTTGCTCGGTACTGCGCGCCAAGACTTAAGATAGATTGGTCAACAAACTTACCAATGTCATCTCTTTGGTCGGTAAAACTCCATAAGTTTCTTTTATAATCTGCATTTAGAGTAAGACCGCTTAATGGTTTAGAGCTTAATCCAAACCCAATTTCAATAGGTAATTTAAAACTTTGTATATCGAGTCCCTGCTCATCTTCTACATTGGTCCCTATAAAATCTAGACTTTTGTCTACAAATCGATCTTGAGAACCATTTAATGAGGTTGATAAATCTGTCGTAAACCCTATAGAATATTTGTCGTTTATATCATATTGAAACCCAAGACCAAATCGAAACCCTCTGTAGTAATTTTCCTCTTCTATATTTAGAAATGAAGTGCCAATCAATATGCTTTCGGACTCTTTTATGGATCCAAATAAGTATGAAGTTCTGAGTCCAATTCTGAAGTTTTCAAATAATCGATAGCCATAATTTAGTCTTAGATCATTAAGGCCGCCAGAACCGACTACATTACTAATAAAGTTGTCTTGTGAACCTTCTACATTACTTTCTATACCAACCAATGCATAGCCAACATCGGTAAAAGGAACTACCGATAGACCTATCCCAGATCGATCATTTAAACTAAGTGCAAGAGCAAGGTTAGAAAAATTTGCAGATAGTCTAAACTCATCTTTAGTGCTATTTGAAATGTTGTTTAATTCACCAAGAAAGCCTATGTCAAATAAGAAACTTTTCTCTGCTATTGTGGCAAAAGAAGCAGGGTTATATGTATTGATTGCATTTTCGCTACTTAATGCAATTCCTACTCTACCTAATCCGCTGTTTTTTCCTATGTTTGAATTGGATTGAACGCCAAGGCCAAATAATGAGTATGGGGAGCCTGTGAGATTATTAGTTTGAGAAAATACATTTCCAGTAACTACAAAAACTAATAGCATTTTGTAATAATTATTCATCCTCATCATATATTGCATAGGTAATAATTAGTTGCGCTTCAAAGTCAGCGCTATTTTCTCCTTCCAATACGATTCGATCTACCGTATTATTAAAATTTAGAGGAAACAACACAATAGCATTATCAATTTCCGGAGCTTCTGATAACTCTTCTTCTAAGTATATTCCCACCTTGATCTCATAAGTAATTTCGTTAAACTCTTGATCGCTTTCATTTATATTTGCATAAACTTCTCCTAGCCCATTAAATAGTTGGTTTTCTATGACATTATTTTGATTTGATCTGTTTACAGAAAGAGAATCTTTTATTGGGATAAGATCATTAAAGGTATTTGGAGGAGGTTTTATCTTTAGTGTAGCATCCAAAATGGTTCCCGTACCGGGGATTTCAGATATTTTTTTAATCGTCGGGAACTGTATTCTGGTAACCATTCCGACTCCAGCCTGGATGTAACTTCTATTATTGCCATCACTAGACCGAAGATTTATTTCCTGATCTGTTAGTGTTTCAAACAAAGTACCTTTGATATTGCTTTGAATATTATTGAAATACGTTGGGATTGAAGCATCAGAACCTGTAACCAAATCAAAAGTTTGTTCATTGTCTTCAAATTCGCCAGGAATTGTATAAAAAAAACGTAAGTATGTTTCTGTACTACTAACCGAAAATCCAACGATTGAAGAATTGTCTAAATCGCCCGGTTGTAACGTAAAACCTTTTAGTTCATTTCGTAATTCGTTACTATCATTTACATCTCCTTTCTGAATTTTATCAAATAGTTCTTGGCCTACGGTATTTGGTATGGGTATGTAAAGAGAATCTTCATCGGTAGGTTCTGGATGATAATTAATTGTCGCAATAGGTGTTTCTTCATAAGAAATAGTGCTTGTATTAAAAAAAACGTCTTCTTTAGGTCGTACTTCGTCTTTGAGCAAATGCACATTTATTGAAGAAACTTTGGTAGTATCACTATATGAATATCTATCGTAGTTAAGTACTAAAGCAATACTATCTAATACGGCATCATCCTCAATAGAATAGTTTACAGGAAGAAGCTCCATATAACTTTCGGCTCGAGTTATGCCAAATATTGGATCGGCATATTGTCCTATCAAAATCCGGTTAGAGGATGAAGTAGCAATACTGTCTAATTTGTAGGTTGATAATTCTACGGTAAAGGTATCTATTGATATAATTCTTACATTAGAGTTTGTGAAATCTTGCCCTACTTCAAGCGTAGGGATATCTTCTCTTTCAGAACAAGATAGTATTGAGAGTGCTAAACATATAGTAAAGAATAAAGATTTCATAAGTATCTATTAATTTCTATTACAAAAGAAGTATAGAAGCTTACCTTCTGAAATTATATTATACCTACTCATAAAATATATAGACCAATCTTCACTTTTTCTCTATGAGATGGCTGTTTGAAGATTGGTAGATAGAAAAAACTACTTTGTCTACACTATTCTCATTTCGGTATATTTTTTTTTCTACCACTGTACTTGCTAGATACTTTTATCAAAAAAATGTAGAATGCAACGCCATTTTAACTATATCATTTTGGTTTTTGGAACAATACAGATAATGTGGAGCCAAAATCCAAATACAGAAATTGCAGGATTTGAGTATACTACGATTCCCAATGTAGGAGATACAGGGATTGAAAAATACACCTTGAATTTAAATCTTGGGAAGAGATTTAAAAAGAGGGGTACGATTGGAGTTGGGGTATCCTATAATTACTACGATTTCATGTTTAATAATGCCTCTCTCGATTTTGATGCGCTTTCTTATGAGAACATACATACGATCAAATCAAGATTTTTTTTCAAATATTTTATAAACACTACTTGGTCTGCAAATGTGATGTTTGCTCCTATGTTATCATCTAATTTTGAAGGAAGTTTGAGTCATGAAGATGTGATCATAAGTTCGGCTGTAACCTTATCCAAAAGCTGGAGTAATGAAAAAGCATCTTCACTTTTTACCTTTGGTATTGGTTTTGGTACTGCTTTAGGAGCGCCCCAGCTGATTCCTATTGTTTCATTTAAGAAGAAGGTAAATGAAACATGGAGCTACTCTTTGGGAGTTCCTAGAACTGAAATGAATTATCATTTTGATTCAAGGCATACACTATCGACTACAGCAAGTTTTAATGGACTTTTTGGTAATATTTCTTCTACGGTTGATTTTCAAGATTTAGGGTCTTTTGTTGACACCAAATTACAATACAACTCTTTGGATACCAGCTTAGATTATACGTATCGTATTCAGCCTAATTGGACAACTATAATCAAGATTGGATATTCACCATGGAATCAACTTAAAATATTGGACAATGAGAATAACGAAATATATGATTTTGAACCGAATAGTTCATTATTCATAGCTATGGGATTAAAGTTTAATTTAAACAAATAAATAATGAAAACAAGTAATAGATTAAGAACATACCTAATAACAGATGTCAAGATATATTTAGGTTTAGTGATAGTTTTTTTTGGTTTGAGTTGCTCTAGTGATGACGATGACGACGATAGATTGGGTAATTGGGTAGATAGTTCTGTTTTTGATGGAACCCCAAGAAGTAGTGCAGTTGCGTTTACAATTGGCAGCAAAGGGTATATGGGTACTGGTTTTGATGGAGACGATTACCTTAAGGATTTTTGGATGTATGATCTAGATGGTAACTTTTGGAGTCAACTTGCTGATTTCTCGGGTAGTGCCAGGAGTGCGGGTGTAGCTTTCGCAAATGATGGAAATGGATATGCAGGATTAGGTTTTGATGGAGATAACGAGCTAGGCGATTTTTATAAATATAACCCTGCGACTAATGTATGGGATTCTATAACACCATTTCCAGGAACCCCAAGGAGAGGTGCAGTTGCATTTAACTCTGAGACCTCGGGATACGTTGGGACTGGATTTGATGGCGATAATGATAAAAAAGATTTCTGGAAATACTCACCACAAACAGATAGTTGGCAAGAACTGGTAGGATTTGGAGGAAATAAGAGAAGAGAGGCCACAACGTTTACAATTGGAGACAAAGTGTACATGGGAACTGGTGTTTCTAATGGATTAGATCAAGATGATTTATGGGTCTTTGATACTAATACAGAGGTATGGAGTGCTTTAACAGATCTTGATACAGATGATTATGATGTTACTCGAAGTAATGCTATAGGATTTACAATTGGCGATAGAGGGTATATCGCATGTGGCGATAGTGGAGGTGGAGTTACAACCACAGTATGGGAATATAATCCCTCTACAGATTTTTGGGAGGAAAAGACCTCATTTGAAGGAGCTACAAGACAGGATGCCATTACATTTTATAACGGAACAAGGGCATTTGTTGCCCTGGGAAGAAGTGGTAACCTTTATTTAGATGATAATTGGGAATTCTTCCCCTTTGAAGAAGAAGACGAAGATGATTAATTAGACTGTTTTATTTGTTTGTTTGCTTGTCGGTTAGCTCCTAAACCTTAAACCTTTTCGATAAAAATGAAAAAAGCATTAAAGTATTTGTTGATTTTTGAAATTATCGTATTTGGGGTACTAGTTGGAAACTATTTCCTAGAAAAAGAAACTGAATTCGATTATTACTCTAAATATTATAGGGTGAAGGTAAAGGAGCTTTCTGACAATGACAATGGCTGGTATTATGAGATATATCGTGGAAATAATTTGTTAATTAAACAAAAAAATATCCCAGGTTTATCTGGTAATCAGTATTTTAAGTCTAATTTTCAGGCAAAAAAAATAGCAGTTTTAGTGGTTAATAAATTAGAGCGAAATATACTGCCAAATGTAACCAGAGAAGAACTGGATAGCTGTAACATCGATTTTAAAAAGTAGTTATGTATAAAAAAGAAATAGTTTGAAAAGTACGTTTCGCGTTAAAGAGTTTTGGATTCATGTCATTTCTTGGGTCTGCTTACTATCATTTCCACTTGGGATTACGCTTATACAAATAGGAGAGATACAGCCCGTTTTTTTTCTACAAATTTTCTTTAATCCAATTGTATTTTATGTAAACTACTCTTTTCTGGCGCCAAAACTACTTCTAAAAAAGAAAATAGTGCTGTATATAATTGGTTCTGTAGGATTCTTATTGCTATTTAACTTTATGGTTAATAAAATGCCTTCAAATTTTCCTCTGGAAAAAATAGATCGTCTTATCCAATTTGAGGGGGAATTTCCCCCGGTAAAAAACTTGCGATATGCAATGCGTGGGATTTTTTTCTTTGCTTTCTTTCTTTTGGGAGGCATCTTTCGCTTAATGGTTGATTTTTATAAAAGAGATAAGCTTTCTAAAGAAACCGAAGCGCAACGTACAGAAACCGAACTTCAATTCTTAAAAGCACAATTAAATCCTCATTTTCTATTTAACTCATTAAACAGTGTTTACTCATTGGTTCGGAACAAATCTAATGATGCCTCAGAAGCAGTTTTAACATTGTCAGAATTAATGAGGTATATGCTCTATGAAGCCAATCAAGAAATTGTACTTTTACTTAAAGAAATTGATTACATTAAAAATTACGTATCCCTTCAAAGGCTAAGGCTTTCTAATAGTGAGGACGTTAAATTATCAATAAAAGGAGAGTACGAAAAAAAGAAGATATATCCATTATTGCTTATCTCTTTTATAGAAAATGCATTTAAATACGGTACAGATTTCAAAGGAGTAACAGATATAAATATAAAGATAGAGGTTATACAAAATACTCTTATTTTTAATGTGAAAAACATCATAGGGGTATACCGAAAAAACAAAGATAATTCTGGTGTAGGCCTTACAAACATCAAGCACCGATTAGAACTTTTGTACCCTGATTTGCATACATTGGATATAAAAGAGGACAACGGCTATTATAAAGTCGACTTAACATTAATTCTTGAGTAGTATGAGATGTATTATCATAGATGATGAACCCTTGGCTCTTGGTATCATTAAATCCTATTGTGAGGATATTGGTACTTTGGAAATAGTGGGCACTTTTACGAATGCTTTAGAGGCTATTCCTCTCTTAACTGATACCCATGTGGATGTGGTTTTTTTGGATATAGAAATGCCACAAATCAATGGGATTGATTTTATTAAAACTTTAGACCAAAAACCTCTTTTTATTTTTACTACTGCATATTCTCAATATGCCCTTGAAGGATTTGAAATTAATGCCGTAGATTATCTCGTAAAACCAATTCCTTTCCCGAGATTTGTAAAAGCAGTAAACAGAGCAAAAGAAATTTATGAGCTAAAAAGAGGAACTAAAAAACCGAGAAAATCACCATCAGAACCGATAAATAGTTTGGGAGTAGATCAATTTGTTTTTATAAAATCTGATTATGGTACAGTAAAAATTAAACTAAAGGATATCAAATACATTCAAGGGTTAAAAGATTATCTTAAGATTCATATATCTGAAGAAAAACCGGTTCTTACGCTCATGACTTTCAAAGACATTCAATCAAAATTACCAGATAATCAATTCTTAAGGGTACATCGGTCTTATATAGTTAATATAAGAGGCATCAGTTCTATTCAGAGAAGCAAAGTTATTGTTGATGATGTTAGAATTCCAATTGGGGACAGTTATAAAATTGATTTTCTGAAAAGAATAGGGATGTAATATTACTCGCATAAACACAAAAAAGGTCTTCTAAACAGAGTTTTTTCATCAATAATCCATAAGTAATTGAGGACTATTTAAATGAAGAATTAATATTTTGTATATTTAGCTATGGCTTTGTTATATAAAGTCATAGCTAAATAATCAAAAAATTATAAACATTTAGGTTAAAACTAGGGATATGAAAAAAATAGTTTTTTTTTGTGGATGCTTTCTATTTTTGATTTCCTGTAAGTTCAATGAAAACTCAGGAAACAATACTGAAAAAGAAACAATCGTTACCGATACGAAAGAATTGAAAAGTATTCAAGGAAAAGTCGTAGACAGAAAAGGGAAAAGAATTGCTTATGCAGCTGTAAAATTATATCTGGATGAAGATGACTGTATGAATGCTTATACAGATAATGAAGGTCTTTTCAAATTTAAAGTTGATGAGCTAAGGATTAAAGATCAAAGTCACTTTGAAGTTGTTTATAAAGGATATGCTATTAAAATGTTATCATTAAGAAATTTTGTAAATGATAGATCAATTATCCTTGATAAAAAAGGAAAATTAGTTTCGGTAGTGGATTATCGTGTTTTTTATGAATCAATAAAAAGTTGCGGAAGACAAAAAACGAAATAGACTTCTGGTATATACATACTATGAATCACACGAATTTCGTGCAAGTTTTGTAAAGTGCCCAGAATGGGAGTCGAACCCATACGCCCTAATGGACACATGGCCCTCAACCATGCCTGTCTACCAGTTCCAGCACCTGGGCATAAATAGGATGCTTATAGCTATAAATATACTATAAAACTGAAAAAGTACCGTAGACATACGATACTTTTTAGTGACCTGGCTGGGGCTCGAACCCAGGACCCTCTCCTTAAAAGGGAGATGCTCTACCAACTGAGCTACCAGGTCATTGATATTAGCTGTCAAAAGATTTTAAAAGAACTTGAATATAAAATTAATATTCACCTGTTTGTGAACGGGCTGGGACTTCCTTCGACTTCGCTCAGGACAGACTTCTTACCAAAATCACTTTATATTTTGATAAATAACAATTACAACTTGATCATTATTTAACTATTTGTGACCGGGCTGGGGCTCGAACCCAGGACCCTCTCCTTAAAAGGGAGATGCTCTACCAACTGAGCTACCAGGTCATGCATTTTTCTCTCAATGCGGGTGCAAATATACTATCAATAATTTATTTTTCAAGAAGAAATTGATATAAATTTGTGTTTTGTTTAAAATGATATTCTTTTTAAGCAATATCTATTTAATTTTGAAAGTATGAATATAGTTTTGATGGGATATATGGGGAGCGGAAAATCATTGATTGGTAAGGGATTGTCTGAAAAAATGAAGATTCAGTATATAGACTTGGACCATTACATAGAAATTCAGGAAAAAAAATCAATTCCAAAGATTTTTGAGGAAAAAGGAGAAATATATTTTAGAAAAAAAGAATCCTTCTATTTAGAAGAGGTTTTAGATACCTATAAAGATGCAGTTATTTCTTTGGGCGGTGGTACACCATGTTTTACGGGTAATCTTGAAATTGTGAAGAAAAATAAGAATATAAAAAGTATTTATTTACAGACTTCACTCCAGGAATTAACAAAGAGGTTGTTTAAAGAGCGCAGCAAGCGCCCCTTAATAGCTCACCTGCAGACATCGGATGAGCTTAAAGATTTTATTAGAAAACATCTATTCGAGAGGTCATTTTATTACAATCAAGCAGACTACAAAATTGCAACAGATAAAAAAGATGCAAATCAAATTATTGAAGAAAGTATTTCTTTATTATTGTAATATAGCAATATCTTGGTCTCCAAATTTAACGATCACATGTTCATGAAGCGATGTTGATAAAGAAATTCCTTTAAAATCTGCTTTAATAGGGTATTTTTTGTGATTTCTATTTACTAATACTGCTGTTTTGAATCTGGTAAGAGGAACATCCAAAAAATGCTTTACACCATAAATAAGAGCGGTACCCGAATTAAGTACATCATCGGCAAGGATTAATGGTTTATTCTGATATTCTTTGGGTTCTATTGAAGTGGTAACTGTATTTTGGGGGGATTTTTTATTCATTGATACCTTGCATAATAGTATCTCGATATCCGATATATCTTCCAAAATTTCTTTTAACCGTTGGGCAAAAACATATCCATTTTTTGCAATTCCAGCAATAACAATTTCCTTTTCATTTACATTGGTTTCATAAATCTGATGAGCGATACGTTTTATTTTATGTTGTATTTGCTCATGAGTAAGAATGATATTAGATTGTGGTCGCATAGTATGACTTTAGATTGGTAATAACAACATAAACAATTATCTTTTGAAGATTAAATACGAATATACTTTTATTTCATGACGGAATAATAGATTTACAATAACTTTATACTGAAACATTTGATAATTTTTATTCTTCTTCATTTTTTTCATCTCCACCTTCAATAAACCAATCATCGATATCTCTGCGATCTTTTTTTGTAGGCCTTCCTGTGCCTTTTTTGCGATAATAGTCTTTAGAATACTTTAAAAGACCCAATTTTTGCAACGATTCTTCTGGAGTGGTGTCTTTACGATAAATATCAACAAGTTTAGCCCCAATACGGCTATCTGGAGTATCTAATACAACGAGTTCATAGTTAACTTGGTTTTTACGAACGGTAATTTTATCCAATGGATAGATTTCTCTGGAAGGTTTAATAAGATCTCCATTTACTCTTACTTTACCTTCTTTGCAAGCTTTTGTAGCAATACTTCTGGTTTTGAAGTATCTGATACACCATAAATATTTGTCAACTCGCATAAAAAATGATTAAAATACGTTTTATATTAAATAATTTTTAAACAAAAGTACAAGAAAATCGTATCTTGCGCCCTCAAAAAAGTAATTAGATGAATGTAAGAAAATATGGTTGCAGTATTGTAATTGCTATCGTAGCTTTATATGCCTGTAATAATGACGATGACAATAACACCGGTGGTGGCAGTATCGAACCACCACGAGATAGAGCAGAGCAACAAGCAGATGAAGTTGAAGTGATTAAGAATTACTTAGATACGCATTTTTATACACTAATAGATAATCCAGTTAATCCAGATTATAAAATAGCATTGTTTGATACCATTGCAGGAGAAAATAGTAATCGTCAACCTATAAGTCAATCGGATTCGTTAGAAACTAAAATCTTAAGGAGTAATGATGTAGATTACACCCTATATTTTTTAAATTTAAACAGAGGATCTGCCACAGAAAGACAACCTACATTTGCAGATTCTACGGCCATAACCTACAGAGGAGAAATGTTTTACGATTATCAAGATAGAGATGGAGATGGCATTCCGGATTCTGCAGATGTTGATGCAGATAGTGATGGTGAAGCTGATGTAATTGAAGTGGACGGGCAAGACGAAGTCAGAACAGACGAAGATGGTGATGGGATTGCAGATGATAGTGATGCTGATGCTGACGGCGACGGTCAAGTGGATAGAATTGATTCGAATGATGATGGAGTGATTGACGAAAATGATGTTGGTACCAAACAAGATACTGATGGTGATGGTATCATAGATGCTAAAGATCCTGTAGATAATAATGATCCAAATCGTAGAGTATTCGATAGTCGAGTAAATCCAAGTTGGTTTGATTTATCTAATCCTGATCCTTCCAGGTCTCTTATTCTTGGTTTTAAAGAAGCTTTAGTTGATTACAAAGGAGCGTCTGGATTTGTAGAAAATAACGACGGTACAGTAAATTATAATGATGATTTTGCGAATTTTGTGGTATTTATACCTTCCGGACTTGCCTATTTCAGTGCTTCTCCAAATGATATTCCGGTATATTCACCATTAATATTTAGTATGCAGTTGTATGGTGTTAATGAGTCAGACCATGATCGAGATGGCATCCCATCGTATCTTGAGGATTTAGATAATGACAGAAATGTATTAGATGCCGACGATAATACTGATGGAGACGGTGATCCTAATTATATTGATGCCGATGACGATAATGATGGTACTTTAACCCGCGATGAGATTACTTTGGTAGCAGGAGCAAAAGACGATGGTGTCGTTACTTTGGACGAAATCACCTTTTATGATGATGATGGCGATGGAACCCCAAATCATTTGGATCCTGATGATAGAGACTTAAAAAATGAACAATAACAAAAACTCCGGCCTACTAATTATGGCCGGAGTTTTTGTTATAAACATTAAAGGTCTAATGCTAATCCTAAGATTACTTGGTTTGGTCTAGAATCTACCCTTATACTTTGGTCTATTGATTCTGCACGGTTTTTGCTAAGTCCTCGCTCGTATCGTATATCGGCATTAAGACTACCAATTTGTATACCGGCACCAAATTGTAATCCAACGGTAAACTCGTTTTTAACATCTCCTAATCGTACATCTTCTAGGTCGTTTTCTACCATGTATTGAAGTGAAGGGCCTCCAAAAACATGTATGGGTCCTAAAATAGAGACCCCTACAAGAATAGGCATATCTAATTTTTGAATATTGTAATCTAGGTCTACCCCCGAAACATTATCATAGGTACTATTGTTTACGGTATATTGTAGTTCTGGCTTGATGTAGATATTATCTGTTAGGTTTCCTCTTAAAAACACTCCAAAATGGTAGCCAATGCGGTCATCGGCTCTTGCGTTAGTAATGTCAGAGACTTCAATCCTACCATTGTCGCCATAATTAAGACCGGCCTTTACTCCAAAAGTGAGTTTTTTCTCTTGTGCAAAAAGAGCACAGGAGCTAAATAGAATAAAAAAAACAACTACATTTTTCATTGTAAATAATTTTTGATTAATAAATAAAGATGATTTTGGTGTGATGGCTAGTAGATTTAGAAACGTTTATAATCTATTTTTACTCTAGGTAACAAAAAACCTGCCAAAACCTTTTTTGGAGTATAATTCAAGTATAAAATAGGTCGAATAAAAAGCAGAAAGCCTTCTGATAGTGTCAGAAGACTTTACTATTTTCAATAGTTGACGCTCTCTTATTTTCTTTTTATAACTTTAAGAACCGCATTATGAATCGCTTCGGCATTTAAGCCATATTTTTCCATAAGTTGATCAGGTGTTCCACTTTCTCCAAAGGTATCATTGGTAGCTATAAATTCTTGTGGAGTAGGTAGATTTTTTGTCAATACTCTAGAAACACTTTCTCCTAGACCTCCCAAAAAGTTATGTTCTTCTGCGGTAACAATACATCCTGTTTTCTTTACAGAATTTAGGATAGCTTCATCATCCAAAGGTTTGATAGTGTGAATGTTAATCACTTCAGCACTAATACCTTGTTCATGTAAAGACTCTGCAGCCTGTAAAGCTTCCCATACCAAGTGACCAGTAGCTACAATAGTAACATCGGTGCCTTCTTGTAGTATTACAGCTTTTCCAATCTCGAATTTCTGATCTTCTTCAGTGAAGTTAGCTACTTTGGGTCTTCCAAATCGAAGATATACGGGCCCTTCGTGATCTGCGATCGCTATAGTGGCGGCTTTGGTTTGATTATAATCGCATGTATTTATTACCGTCATCCCTGGTAACATCTTCATCAAACCAATATCCTCCAATATTTGATGAGTGGCTCCATCTTCACCCAGAGTCAAACCAGCATGTGAAGCGCAAATTTTTACATTTTTGCCACTATAGGCAATAGATTGACGAATTTGATCATAAACGCGTCCGGTAGAGAAATTGGCAAATGTACCTGTAAAAGGAATTTTACCGCCAATAGTTAATCCGGCAGCAATACCCATCATGTTAGCTTCTGCAATTCCTATCTGAAAAAATCGCTCTGGGTTGTTGGCAATAAATGCATCCATTTTTAATGAACCTATCAAATCGGCACATAGCGCAACAACATTTTCGTTGGTTTTACCTAGTTCTTCCAAACCAGCTCCAAAACCTGAACGAGTATCCTTTTTTCCTGTATCTATATATTTTTTCATTTTCTTTTTAATTTGGACGAATTAATAATCCCCAAGCGTTTCAGGATTTTGTGCTAAACCTATTTCTAATTGTTCATCATTTGGAGCTTTACCATGCCAAGCGTGGGTATGCATCATAAAATCAACTCCATGCCCCATTACGGTGTGCAGTAGTATACAAACCGGTTTTCTTTTTCCGGTTCTGGTTTTAGCTTCTTTTAATCCTTCGATCACAGCGGTGATGTTGTTTCCTTCCTTAATTTCCATTACATCCCAACCAAAAGCTTCAAATTTTGCTTTCACATCGCCCATAGGAAGTACATCATCTGTAGACCCATCAATTTGTTGCCCGTTAAGATCAATAGTAGCGATTAGATTGTCAACATTTTTTCCGGCGGCATACATGATTGCTTCCCAGTTTTGACCTTCTTGCAATTCTCCATCTCCATGTAAACTATACACCAAATGATCGTCGTTATTCAATTTTTTTGCTTGTGCAGCACCTAAAGCCACAGACATTCCTTGCCCCAAAGAACCAGAAGCAATACGAATACCAGGAAGGCCTTCATGGGTAGTAGGATGTCCCTGTAGCCTACTATTAATAAGTCTAAAGGTGTTTAACTCTTCTACAGGAAAATATCCGCTTCTGGCCAACACACTATAATACACTGGCGAGATATGTCCGTTAGAAAGGAAGAAAATATCTTCTCCTATTCCATCCATGTCAAAATCACCTTTTCTATCCATGATTTCTTGATAAAGGGCGACAAAAAATTCTGTACAGCCTAGAGAACCACCTGGATGTCCTGAGTTTACTTTATGCACCTGGCGTAGAATATCTCTACGTACTTGCGTTGCAAAATCTTCTAATTGTTTTGTTTTTGGCATTATAATGCAGATTTCTTGATAATAAAGGCCCAAAAATAAAGGTTTTGTATACAGTGACAAAATGTATACCAAGCTTTTAATTAAGAAAGTGTTGTTAACAACGAAAAGTTTTCGAAAACCTAAGTTCATCAATGTGATTTTAGTTAGTTATCTTTGCGCTCTATCAAAAAGAAAATATGCAGTTTGACCTTTTGTCCAAAGACCCTCAAAGCAAAGCAAGGGCAGGAAAAATAACCACAGATCATGGGGTAATTGAAACTCCGATTTTTATGCCAGTGGGTACCGTAGCGACCGTAAAAGGAGTCCATCAACGCGAGCTTAAGAATGATATAAACCCAGATGTTATTCTTGGTAATACCTATCATTTATATTTAAGACCACAAACCTCAATTTTGGAAAAAGCCGGAGGGTTACATAAGTTTATGAACTGGGATCGAAACATTCTTACCGATAGTGGTGGATATCAAGTGTATTCTCTGTCGGCCAATCGTAAAATCAAAGAAGAAGGGGTAAAGTTCAAATCTCATATTGATGGTTCTTATCATGTGTTTACGCCAGAAAATGTCATGGAGATTCAACGTACCATTGGTGCTGATATTATTATGGCTTTTGATGAGTGTACACCTTACCCTTGTGACTACAATTATGCAAAACGTAGTATGCATATGACCCATCGATGGTTGGATCGTTGTATGCAACATTTAGAAAAAATTCCGGTTAAGTATGGATATGATCAGGCTTTTTTTCCGATAGTACAAGGTAGTACATATAAAGATCTTAGAATGCAATCGGCAGAGTATATAGCCAATGCCGGAGCAGTAGGCAACGCAATTGGAGGATTGTCTGTAGGAGAGCCAGCCGAAGAGATGTATGCAATGACAGAGGTAGTAACTGATATTTTACCAGAAGATAAACCGAGATATTTAATGGGAGTTGGAACTCCCATTAATATCTTGGAAAACATAGCCCTTGGAGTAGATATGTTTGATTGTGTAATGCCAACTCGTAACGGACGTAATGGAATGCTTTTTACAGCTCACGGCACAATTAATATAAAGAACAAAAAGTGGGAGGATGATTTTTCAGTAATTGATGAAATGGGAATCACATATGTAGATACTGAGTATTCTAAGGCATACTTAAGACACCTTTTTTCTGTCAATGAAATGCTGGGAAGACAGATTGCTACAATACATAACCTGGGTTTTTATCTGTGGTTGGTTAGAGAAGCTAGAAAACATATCTTAGCAGGAGATTTTTATTCCTGGAAAAATATAATGGTTAAACAAATGGACAAAAGATTGTAGATTGAAAATTTTAGACTGGTACATACTCAAAAGATATTTAGGAACATTTTTTACGATGATATTACTTTTTATTCCTATAGGGATAATCGTAGATGTTTCAGAAAAGATAGATAATATGCTAGAGCATAAAGTTCCTTTTGATGCCGTAGTGGGATATTATCTCGATTTTACAGTTTATTTTGCCAATTTGTTGTTTCCTCTTTTTGTATTCTTATCTGTTATTTGGTTTACCTCTAAATTGGCCAATAAAACTGAAATCATTGCTTTTTTAAGCTCAGGAGTTTCATTCTGGAGGTTTTTAAGACCTTATATGATTGGTGCCGTTATTATTTGCATAGGAGCACTTGTTATGGGGCTTTTTTTAGCACCAAAAGCCAGTCAGGGATTTAATGAATTTAAATATTCTTATCTTAAAAAAGGCCGGAAAGTACAAGAAACAAAGAATGTGTATCGCCAGCTCAACGATAGTATATTTTTGTATGCAAATAATTTTAAGCCACTAGATAAGTCTGCTACCAACTTTACTCTAGAATATTTCAATGGAAATGTATTAGACACCAAAATATCTGCAAAGAGAATTACATTTAAGGATAGCATTTATGAATTAACAGATTTTGTGAAGCGAAGAGTGCTCGAAAATGAGGATATTATAGAAAAAGCAAAGAAAAAAGATACAGTTTTACCTTTCAATATTGATGAATTTACTCCAGTGACCTATGTTGCAGAAACTCTTAATTATACAGAATTGAGCGAGTTTATAGAAAAAGAAAGCAAAAGAGGGTCCTCAGATATTAATCGATACAAAGTAGTTGCGTATAAGAGATGGAGCATACCTGTATCGGCATTTATACTAACTATTATTGGAGTAGCCGTATCTTCAATGAAAAGACGTGGGGGAATGGGGGTAAACCTTGCCGTAGGGATATCCTTGGCTTTTCTTTTTATCTTTTTTGATAAAGTATTAGGAACACTGGCAAACCAATCTGATTTTCCACCAATAATTGCCGTTTGGTTTCCTAATATATCTTTCGGAATCCTGGCAATATATCTTTTATACAATGCCAAACGCTAGATTTCGAAATTACCTTCATTTACATTTTATTGTATTTGTTTGGGGATTTACAGCGATATTAGGAGAACTAATTTCAATAGATGCACTGCCATTAGTTTGGTATCGAATGCTTTTGGCATCTGGTTTTATAGTTCTTTATATTAGTATTAGAAAAATATCCTTAACGATTTCTCGAAAATTATTCTTAACGCTTTTTTTTGCTGGGATTATTATTGCTTTACATTGGATCACCTTTTTTGCTGCTATAAAAGTTTCTAATGTATCCATTACCCTTGCGACACTATCAACAGGAGCTTTTTTTACTTCTATTCTTGAGCCCATTTTTTATAAAAGAAAGTTAATTTGGTACGAAGTGCTTTTTGGATTCCTGGTAATTATAGGGTTGTATATAATTTTTAAGGTAGAAGGGGATTATTTCTTAGGAATTATATATGCTTTGTGTTCTGCTTTTTTATCTGCTGTATTTTCGTTAATTAATGGAAAAGTCGCCCAGAAATATAATCCTACAATGGTTTCTTTTTATGAATTAGTAAGCGGAGTGGGAATTATTACGATGTATTTGTTGGGCATGACTCTTTTTGGAAACGAAATGGAGGGGTTCACAATTTCATTTTTTCAATTATCAACTTCAGATTGGCTATATATGCTACTATTGGCGTCGATTTGTACGGCATATGCATTTATAGGTTCGGTGCAAGTAATGAAGTATTTGAGCCCGTATACGGTAATGCTAACCGTCAATTTAGAACCAGTTTATGGTATTATCTTAGCCTTCCTAATTTTTGGAGAATCAGAAAAAATGAGCTCGCAATTCTACTTCGGGGCATTGATCATAATTGGCACTGTTATATTGAATGGAATATTCAAAAACGCTAAAAAAAGAAAAAGTACTTCAACTTTGCATAACATTACGAAGTAAAGTTTTTATATTTGTCAGCTAACCCTAGTTAACATAAATTATATTCTTGATTATGGAATATTTAGAATTTGAACTCCCCATTAAAGAGCTTGAAGAACAATTTGAAAAAGCTTGCGCTATAGGTGAAGAAAGCGAAGTAGATGTAACAGATACCTGTAAACAGATTGAAAAGAAACTGAAAGACACCAAAAAAGAAATATACAAAAATCTTACTCCGTGGCAACGTGTACAATTGTCAAGACATCCGTCAAGGCCGTATACGTTAGATTATATTGATGCTATTTGTGGAGAATCATTTTTAGAATTACACGGTGATCGTAATGTTAAAGATGATAAAGCAATGATTGGAGGTCTGGGTAAGATCGGCCATCAAAGTTATATGTTCATTGGCCAGCAAAAAGGGTACAATACCAAAACCAGACAATATCGTAATTTCGGAATGGCAAACCCCGAAGGATATCGAAAAGCGCTTAGATTAATGAAAAGTGCAGAAAAGTTTGGAATTCCTGTTGTTTGTTTTGTAGATACTCCCGGAGCTTATCCAGGACTTGAAGCCGAAGAGCGGGGACAAGGAGAAGCAATTGCCAGAAATTTATTGGAAATGACACGTCTTAAAGTACCAATTATTGTGGTGATTATAGGTGAAGGAGCTAGTGGAGGAGCATTAGGTATTGGTGTGGGAGATAAGGTGTTAATGTTAGAAAACACTTGGTACTCTGTAATTTCTCCAGAATCGTGTTCTTCAATTCTATGGCGTAGCTGGGAGTTTAAAGAACAAGCAGCTGAAGCTCTGAAGCTAACGGCTACAGATATGAAAAAGCAACAACTTATCGACGAAATCATAAAAGAACCTCTTGGAGGTGCGCATAGCGATCGCGAAAAAATATTTAAAACGGTTCGAGACAAAATTTCATCTTCTTATGATGAATTTAAAAACTTATCACCAGAAGAATTAGTTGAAAAACGTATGGATAAATATGCCAATATGGGAGTCTTTAAAGGTTAACCCCTAAAAAATCACTTAGTACCTAAATCTGAAGTTTTGCACTTCAGATTTTTTTATACTTGTTAACAATAAAAACTACTTATTAACAGTTCGTTTGTTGAAGACCGGTGAACATTCGTATCTTTGTAAGTAGGGGTATCTCTTTACAATTTTTTTACATTCGTAGTCATGGAAAAAGTACAGCAAGCTCAGCAAATAAATTATGGTCGGGGGAACGTAATATCGCTGGAAAAGGGAAAAATACCTCCTCAAGCCGTTGATTTAGAAGAAGTTGTGCTAGGAGCAATGATGATAGATAAGAAAGGGGTTGATGAAATTATTGATATTCTTAATCCCGATGTTTTTTATCGAGAAGCGCATCAATATATTTTTGAAGCAATATATAAACTCTTTGAAAACTCTGAGCCAATAGACTTATTAACGGTTTCGAGCCAACTTAAAAAGGATTCAAGACTTGAACTTGCAGGTGGTGACTATTACTTAATACAATTAACTCAAAAAGTAGCTTCTTCGGCTCATATAGAGTTTCATGCTCGTATTATTCTTCAAAAATATATTCAACGTAGTTTGATAAAAATTTCAAACGAAATTATTGAAGAATCCTATGATGAAACCACCGATGTTTTCGACCTTCTGGATATGGCAGAATCCAGATTGTATGAGGTTACCCAAGGGAATATTAAAAGATCAACAGAGACCGCCCAGAATTTAGTAATTCAGGCAAAAAAGAAGATACAGGAAATCTCAAACAAAGAAGGTTTAAGTGGAATCCCGTCTGGCTTTGATAAACTAGACAAACTTACTTCGGGATGGCAGCCAAGTGATTTGATCATTGTGGCTGCCCGTCCGGGTATGGGAAAAACAGCGCTAACATTATCTATGGCCCGTAATATGGCCGTTGGACAGAATATTCCTGTGGCTTTCTTTTCCTTAGAGATGTCTTCTGTACAGCTTATTACACGCTTGATTTCTTCAGAAACTGGACTTTCATCAGAAAAGTTACGTACCGGAAAACTTGAAAAGCATGAGTGGGAACAGCTTAATGTTAAAGTAAAAGACTTAGAAAAAGCACCATTGTTCATTGATGATACGCCATCCTTATCGATTTTTGACCTTAGAGCCAAAGCACGTCGTTTATCATCTCAACATGGGATTAAGATGATTGTTATTGATTATTTGCAATTAATGACTGCGGGAGGAACAGGAAAAAATGGTAATCGTGAGCAGGAGATATCCACCATATCGCGTAACTTAAAAGCCTTGGCAAAAGAATTAAATGTACCGGTAATTGCATTATCCCAGCTTTCTCGTGCTGTAGAGACTCGGGGAGGTAGTAAAAGACCATTACTTAGTGACCTTCGAGAATCTGGGGCAATTGAACAGGATGCAGATATCGTATCTTTTATTTATAGGCCAGAATATTATAAAATTGATGAGTGGGATGATGAAGAAAGATCCCCGACACAAGGACAGGGAGAATTTATTGTAGCAAAACACCGTAATGGAGGTCTTGAAAGTATTAGGTTAAAATTCATTGGCCACTTAGGTAAATTTGATAACTTAGATGATTTTAGTACTCCTTTTGAGTTTCATTCAAAAATGAATGAAGATGGCGAAGAAACTCCATTGAGCACAAGCCATCTTCCAAGTGCAGATGAAGCTTTTGGGAGTAGCATAAATGATTCTAATGATGATGACGAAGTACCGTTTTAAAATATCGCCTATTTTTTCTACCGCTTTAAAGAACAATATAACAAGAGTTTATTGGTTATTTTCCGTTTTCTTGTTATTTAGTTTTCAGTCTTTTGCATCTTATGTATTAATTCCTATGGATGCCGAGGAACAGCAAAACCATCTAAAAGCTTATGGAATTACCTATTGGACATTAAGTAAGGATCTTAAAGTTAAATGGCTTTTAAACTACCGAGGAGGAGCATTTCTTTTACCAGATACAGAGGATATTAGAAAAGAATGTACAATTAGGGGAGTCACTTATGAAATTATAAGTGATGCAGAAACCGAAGAGATTTTAGAAGAAATTAGTAGCCCTTCTCAAAACATGGAGGCTGTAATTCTAGAGAAAGCACCTAAGATTGCTGTGTATTCTCCAAAAGGAAATCAACCCTGGGATGATGCTGTTACCATGGTATTAACTTTTGCCGAAATTCCTTATGAGACTATATATGATAAGGAAGTGCTGGATGACAATCTAATTTTGTATGATTGGTTGCACTTGCATCATGAAGATTTTACGGGACAATACGGTAAATTCTATGCATCTTATCGAGCTGCACCCTGGTATATTCGCGAAAAGGCAGCCGCAGAAAAACTAGCCAGAGATTTAGGGTATTCAAAAGTATCACAAGAAAAATTAGCAGTCGCTCTCAAGATTAGGGATTATGTCGTTGGTGGCGGATTTATGTTTGCCATGTGCAGTGCTACAGATAGTTTTGAGATTGCACTGGCCGCAGAAGGGATTGATATCTGCGAACCTATGTTTGATGGGGATCCCAGCGAACCTGGATATCAATCAAAAATTGATTATAATAGAACGTTTGCGTTTAAGAATTTTACATTGGAACGAAATCCAAATGTATACGAATTTTCTTCCGTAGACATGACACGTATCCGTCGTATTTCTAAGACTACCGATTATTTTACATTAATGGATTTTTCGGCCAAGTGGGATCCGATACCCACGATGCTTTGTCAAAATCATACTGTTTTGGTTAAGGGATTTATGGGGCAAACTACCGCATATAATCCAAACGAGATCAAATCAAATGTACTTGTTCTGGGCGAAAATAAGACCAATGGAGAAGCACGATATATTCATGGTATAAAAGGAAAAGGTTTCTTTACTTTTTACGGAGGACATGATCCCGAAGACTATACCCACAGAGTAGGAGATCCAAAAACAGAGTTAGAACTGCATCCTAATTCTCCTGGATATCGCTTAATTCTTAATAATGTACTCTTTCCTGCCGCAAAAAAGAAAAAGCAGAAAACTTGATTTTGTGGTCTAAGGCTATGAACTCATCTTGACTTTTTGTTTTTGACCAGGATCGACTGACAGGGAGAGACCAGACGTAGCATGGTAGTGAAATTTGACCAGATCAGGTACTTTTTAAAAGCTATAGCAGCGCTACAGATAAGAAAAGTAACAAAATATGGGTGAATTTCAGTCATTTTTTAGGAAATAGAAAAAGTCAAGATGAGTTCTATAATAGGATTGTGACTATTATAATTTTAAAACTCAAATATAATCTTATACCAATTCTGATGTAAAAATACCCACTTAAAATTACTCCTTTTGCCCTATACTTTAAAATAAAAATAAACCGTAGCTGCTACTGCTATGCTTTATTTTTAATTAATTGGGAGATGTTGAAACAAGTTCAGCATGGCGAAAAATGATAATTGAAACTAAAAGAGGATATTCAACTAATTACAGCAAATTTTTTTGATAAAAATTAACCTCTTATTTTTTCAATATGATTATCTGCTAAGTCAATTCATTACTTGAATTATGAAATTCTCAATTTTAAGCTGGTTTTGATCAAAAACATTGAGAGTGTTATGAAGTCGAACTTTCAAAATTCGCTAATTTTAGGACTTTTATTTTTCGTATTTACGAAAACGATATAGTGGTTAACAAACAAAAACGCATATTATGTATCACGAACTTAACACGAGTAACAGAATTTTGATGGGCCCAGGCCCGTCAGATGCTCATCCTCGAGTACTCAAAGCAATGTCAACTCCTTTAATTGGACATTTGGATCCAGAGTTTGTAACAATAATGGATGAGGTGAAAACTATGGTCCAAGAAACTTTTATTACCAAAAATCATTTAACCTTTGTGGTATCTGCTCCGGGCAGTGCCGGAATGGAAACTTGTTTAGTAAATCTTTTGGAACCTGGTGATGAAGCAATTATCTGTATTAATGGTGTTTTTGGAGGAAGAATGGCAGATATTGCAGAACGTTGTGGAGCAAAAGTGCATAAAATTGAAAAAGAGTGGGGTACCGTAGTATCCACTGATGATGTTAAAAAAATTCTTGATAAATGCCCAAAACCAAAGCTTTTAGCCCTGGTGCATGCCGAAACTTCAACAGGAGCATTACAACCCATAAAAGAGATTAGTGACCTGGTTCATAATGCAGGCGGTTTGTTAATGGTTGATGCCGTAACCTCATATTGTGGTACAGAATTAAAAGTTGATGAATGGAATATCGATGCTATTTATACAGGGACGCAAAAGTGTTTAAGTGCTCCTCCGGGATTGTCACCAGTTAGTTTTTCTGATAGCGCAGTAAAGGCCCTAGAAAATAGAAAAACCAAGGTGCAAAGCTGGTTTTTGGATCTTAGTTTAGTAAAAAATTATTGGGGAGGAGCAAAACGAGCGTATCACCATACGGCTCCAGTTTCTTCGGTATATGCATTACGTGAGTCACTACGAATTGTTTTGGAAGAAGGACTGGAAAACCGTTGGAAAAGACATCAAGAGGTGCATCAGGTTCTAAAAGAAAAATTAGAAGCCCTAGGATTTAGATATTTGGTAGAAGAACACTATAGGCTTCCTAATTTGAACTCGGTTTTTTTGCCTGATGGAAATGATGAAGCATTAATACGTTCTAAATTATTAAACGATTATAATATCGAAGTAGGAGGAGGGTTAGGTGTCTTTGCCGGTAAAATCTGGAGAATCGGAATTATGGGAGAGAGCTGTACACTTAATCATGTGAATATGCTAACCAGTGCTCTTCAAGATATGAAAGAGTTTAAAAGTTGATTATTCACAAATGTTTATCTTCTTAAACTTAAACCAGCTTAAATCAAAACAAAAAAAGGTGTCCTTTAGTTGAGTTAAAAGAGACCGTTTTTTGTTTTGATGTAAGCTCTATATAGCCTACCCATTTAGAAAAATTGAACAATTTGTTGATCCCAATTCATATTATAAAACTCTGTAAATCCTAGATCATTTGTTATTTGTAAATCTAAATAACCATCATTTTCATTATTAATAAGAAGAGTAGCAGAAAAATACACTTCGCCATTTTGAGGCATTATAAATTCACTTTGAATAAGATTTAGAAATTTTGTACCTGGGTCATCACTAACAAAAGCAGATGCAAAATCTTCGTATAGTTTTGTGCCCATTTTATTGGGTAAAGTATGTACTGCGATTTCAAATGATAGTTGAGCAATAGGGTCAGTATTCAATAATTCGCCAAATCCATTGATCTTAATCGTAGAACCAGGAGGTGCTTTGTACAGCCCGGTTTCAGGATCAAAAGATGTGAGGTTAGCAATAACAGTGACCGTTCTTGAATCACTAATTTGATTGTCACTTGATGCGGTAGCTTTGATGGTTGTAGTACCAGGACTCATAGCAGTTATATATCCGGTATTGCTTACCGCGGCAATGCTTGGATCATCAGAAGTCCAGATGATATTTTTATCCGTTGCGTTTTCTGGAAGAATCTTGGCAGACATATAGGTTACTTCTCTTTCAAAGAGGTCAAATATATCAGATTGATCGATTTCAATACTTGTTGCAGGAATAGTGTTATTAACAGTAACTACAGTAGAATCGCTTATTTCTGGGTTCCCAACCGAGGTTGTTGTAATAGTAACAGTCCCTTGGGCGATAGCATTAATAGTACCATTTGCATCAACTGTTGCAATATTCATGTTGCTAGAGGACCAATTTACATTTTGATTTGAAGCGTTTTCAGGAAGTACCGTTGCCGTAAGTTGCGTGATATTTCCGATAACAATTGAAAGTGTTTCGGGAGTAACCTTTATTTCTGTTACCTCAACTGTAGAGGCCTCTACTGTAATGGTTGAAGTACTACTAATTTGATCATTTTCATCCGAAGTTACTTTAATAGCAACAGTCCCTTCCGCAATCGCAGTAACATTACCTTCGGCATCTACAGTTGCAATATCCGTATTACTGGATGACCAAGTTATATTTTTGTTTGATGCATCTTCAGGAAGTATTGTAGCTGTAAGCTTTTCTGTATTTCCAATAGTAATAGAAAGAGCAGCGGGAGTAATCTTTACTTCATTTACATCAATAATAACCTCATCTACTTCTGGAGTTTTAAAAGAAAAGCTTGCATATTGAGATTTTTCATTACTGCTTTTGGCTATTATTTCACCAATGTAATTCGTGTTTTTTTCCAATTCTTTTAAAGTAATAACTCTTTCTGCAATAGTATTTCCGACTTCATCTCCATCGATATAAATTGTATAGGTAATTTGAGAATTATCGGTTATAGTTGCTGTACTCCATTGTATGGTAGCGGCAGTTGTAGATATATCTTCTACAGTTATTAAAAACTCACTTGGTTCTGCGGCATTTGGATTTTTGTATTTTCGTGTGGTTACCTCAAAAGGAATTTTTTTTAATTCACCCAACTTAGCATTTTTATTTTTCGAAGTTTTTGCAATGTTTCTAGCGATAATCTCACCACTATATGTTGTATTACTTTTTAATCGAGTAAGTGTATAATCGGTATCTGCGTTATTTTCTTTTATTTTATTCCCTTCTAGAAAAATATCATAAATAACATCTGTGTTGTTTTCTGTTGTCGATACAGTATTCCATTTTAGATTAACAACTGTGTGTAAGATATCTTCTTCGGCGATTTGTAAAATATTTGGATCTGTTGAAGATTGTGTAGTGTCGTCATCATCATTTGAGCAACTTGTTGCTAGCATTAAGCAAAACACGGATAATAGAAAATAAATTTTTTTCATAGTAATTTAAGATTTGCAGTTTTTGTATTTCCTCTTATGTATAAACCACAAAATACTATTTTTAGTGTTGATCTACTATAAAAATATAGGTTTATGTTCTTGAGATTTATAAATTTCAAGTCTTAATACTGCATAGTTTTTTAGGTTAAGTGTTTGATTATCAAATTTTTGTTATAAAATTACGCTCTAGTTTATAATTTCTATTATTCGTATCTTTAATTCATGGATTTAGAAAAGATAAAAGTTGAAATAGGTAAG
>CANMLL010000005.1 GCA_947498775.1 uncultured Aquimarina sp. | reverse complement strand
CCTGCAAGACAACACCGGTGGGTCGGTTCCACCATCTTATTAACAGTTCGCAATGATAATTATCAGCCGTTCATTGCTTCTCGGCACACGTATGTGTCGTAGCAAAGCAAATTGTTACCAAGCCATCGACTTTTTCTGCGCAGATTTTATAACTTTTCATCTTTAAAATCTTTGCGTCACTACAAAACCGCAAGAACCATTCGATCTATCACCAAAACCTGCTATGACATATACTTGGTGTTATAAGCTTTTATTTTTCAGATTCCAACTTTTCAAGTCGATATTGTAATTCCAGAAGCTTTTTGTTCTGTAACTTTAATTCCTCTATTTCTTTTTGTTGTTGGATTGTATAAAGAGTCAATTCCTCAACCTTTTTAAGAAGATTCATATCCATCTCGGCTTGCATAACTCCATTTTGTTCAAATTCTCTGGCCGATGGTATTTCTGGCAAATGACTGTTTGCTTTAATAAAATATTCCAATTCTTCTATGCTTCTCAAGTTATAATTTTCTTTGAAAACATAATCAGGCGCTGGAATATTAAGGTCAATCTTCACTTCTTTAGCGTGAATGTTTCCATTGACAGTCAATTTCATATCTGGATTTGTTGTTCCAACACCAATATTACCATTTGAACCTTCAATGAATAAGACAGAAGTTATTGTCTGTCCTGCAATATTTGTCTGAAAATCATAGTCTCCTCCTCCCGAAATATTTTTAAAAGTAGTTTGATTAGAAGAATTTATATACATTAAAAAAGTTTCATTACCATCCGCTCTTTGAAGTGCTAGTTGATTAGAACCGTTATTGTACCCTATCGCTAATGGAGAATTAGGATTACTTGTTTTAATACCGAAATTACCATTTCCATTTATTCTTGCTCTTTCAATTCCTCCTGTCAAAAACAGAATTTTGTATCTGTTATTTTCATTTTCGCCAGAATCTAGATAAATGTCATCAAATCTTGATTTGAAAAGCCATTTACCAGGAAAACTACCTCCAAAACTTTGTATTCTATTACTTCCTCCGTTTGCACTTGGAAATTGAAGTTGATATAAGCCCATATTAAGATTTTGAGTCTGCGTTTGAGCATTTAAAAAAGTAATTGTACTTATAATTAGAATTATTATCAAAGTGTTTTTCTTCATTTTTCTTATTTATAAAAGTTTAGTACTAATTAGAGTATTAATACGGTAAATTGTTACCATAATATTTTGAGAAATTGCTTATAACGTTTTGTGTATGATTAGTTGCGTGTTTCAGCAACTAATTTAGTAAACAAAAACGAACGCGAGAAAATTCCGAAGGAATTTTCCAAATAAGCAACGACCATAGCAATTAATTATACACGGTGTTATGCACTGGTTTTATTGTTTTTTTATTCGCACGAGTTAAATTTCGATACATTTTTATAATTCGGTTTATTATTTTTTGTTTGGAAATCCAATTAGGTCAAAGAATTTATTTTTGTAGGTTTCACTTATCGGTATGCGTTTGTCATTTATTTTAATTCGACTTCTTTCAACAAATTCTATTTTATCGATTGACACCATAAATGATTTATGAACCCTACAAAATTTATCTTTCGGTAATATCTTTTCCAGCTCTGTAAAAGTTTCTAAAGTCAAAATCTTTTTTTCCAAAGTTTGAATATTTCTGTAGTCACGCATTCCCTCAATGAAAAGAATATCATTAAAAGCTATTTTTTCCAAGCGATATTCAGTTTTTACAAATAGGTAATTCTTTTTGTCAATTATGTTCTTTTTTGTTTCATAACCAACCTTTTCGACAGCTTGTAGAAATCTTGGAAAGCTAAAAGGTTTAAGTAAATAATCAGAAATGTTCAATTCGTAGCCCTTAATAGCATATTTTTCGTAAGCAGTAGTTATGATTACTTTTGGAGGCTTAATCAGAGCATCTAACAATTCAATACCAGAAAGTCCATCCATTTCAATATCCAAAAAGATAAGGTCAATTTTATTGTTGTTTATAAAAGTAATTGCATCCATCCCGTTGTCAAAAGAATTTAGCAAGTTTAAATATGGCACATTTGACACATAACTTTTTGTGCGTTCCAATGCTAATGGTTCATCTTCTATTATGATACAATTAATCATCAAAGTTCAATTTTTAATATAACTACAAATCGATTTTTTATAGTATTGATTTTCAATTCGTAATTATTTTTATAAATCAAATTCAGCCTTTTCTTTATTGTCGAAAGTCCGATTCCATCTTTATTCTTTTCCTTTAATTCTTTGTCATCAAATGTATTCTTACAAGTAAAGGTAATATCATTTGCCGAAATCTTAATTTCTATTTGAATTGAACTATCAATTTTTTTGTCTAAAACATATTTAAAGGCATTCTCAATAAATGTTATAAAGACCATTGGTGCAATTCGCAGATTATCAGGATTGCCTTTTATATAAAATTCGATAAATTTCGGATTGATAGACCTTATTCTTTGAAGTTCAATATATTCTTTGAGATAATTAATTTCATCGGCTAAAAGAATTTTACTCTCTTTTGTTTGGTACAATGTGAACCTTAAGATTTTGCCAAGTTTTTTTAAATATTTTGAAGCTTCCATTGGATTGTTTTCTATTAAAACATCAATATTATTTATTGTGTTGAACAAAAAATGAGGGTCAATTTTTGCTTTTAGAAGAGCTAATTCCGTTTGTATATTTTGCCTTTCAAGTTCTGCTTTTTCTCTGTTTTTTGTTTGCCAGTATTGATAAACTTGTAACAAAGCACCAAATATGGAAAAGAGAATAAGAATTATATACGAGCAAATTATAAAAAGCTCTAAAAACCAGTAAATCGCATTAAAGACAAAACTTAAAAGATATATGAACAGAAAAGGAAAAGCCAGTAAAACAACAAAATATAAAATGATAAGTCCCTTTTTCCTTTTGTCCAGTATTGAAGGTGTGATATAATTGAAAGTTATGTAGAAACCTAATGCACCAATCAAAGCCGTTGTTGTGCTAATCAAAATATTGTTTATAAAGATTTCGAAGTAGCTTACAACTTCAGTTTTTACTACAGGATTAAATACGGCAAATTGATAAGCCCAAATAAAAAATGTTGTTACAAAAGGTATTAATGCCCAAATGATAAGGTATATAAAAAACTTAACTTCCTTTTTCATAATCAGTAGCTAATATATAAAATAGATATGGCTATGTTCATTACTCCATAACCATATCATTTAAATTTGTAAAATAAATTGGATACTTATTCCTTAACAAATGTATAGTAGATATTGCCACTAGAATAGTTTTCTTTTGTTTCGAATTCTTGTTCTAATTCTATTGCATCATCCTTTATTTCTAATATTTTAAAACAGTAGTGTCCGGTTAACTTATTAAAAGCGGGATTTCCCTGGTTGGATTTCCCGCTTATTTTATATCTTGAATTTTCCACAAAACGAGATATGAGTAAAAGTACACATTTTAGCGGACACCCTATTATCAAGCAACTTTTAAAGTTACTCCCCTACCAAATAATTACCCGGACAGTATCGGATCATAACAGTGATAGGTATTATAAGACATTTAAGACTTATGATCATTTGGTAACGATGCTCTATGCCACTTTGAGCGGAGTGAGTTCTTTGCGTGAACTATCCACTGTACTTCTGGCCTGTGAGGGTCGTATTGGTCATTTGAATCTGAACTGTTTTCCTAAACGCAGTACACTCTCTGATGCCAATAAGAACCGTAACAGTGCCATCTTTGCAACTATTTATTTTGGTCTTTTCCAACATTACCGTTCTTTTTTATCGGACAGCAGCCCTTTATCTTTACCTGTAAAGCACTTAAAGATCGTAGATTCTACCACAATCAGCCTTTTTAGTGATATCCTAAAAGGTGTGGGGCGCAACCCTATCAATGGTAAGAAGAAGGGCGGTATCAAGATGCATACCATGATAAATGCACTAGAGGACGTACCTTGTCTTGTCCGATTTACAAGTGCAGCTACCCACGACCATACTTTCTTAAAAGATCTGGGGCTGGAAAAAGGTTCTTTTGTAGTCTTTGACAAGGCTTACAATGATTACTTACAATACCTGGAGTGGAGCGATCAGCACATCTACTTTGTCACCAGGCAGAAGGACAATGCAGTATATACAAGTATTGAGGAATTTGACCTGCCCGACACTGTCAGTGATGCTGTACTCAAAGATGAGCGTATTGTAGTGAGCAAGGACAAAAAGAATGTTGAACTAAGGCGAGTAGCCTACTGGGACAGCGAAAAACAGAAAGTGTATGAGTTTATATCAAACAATTTCCTGATTACCCCCGATAAGATTGCCAATATCTATAAACACAGATGGCAAATAGAGACCATGTTCAAACGCCTTAAACAAAACTTCCCCCTCAAATATTTCTTGGGAGACAACCAAAACGCTATAGAAATACAGATATGGTGCGGGCTGATCATACAACTCCTTATGTTAGTGGTGCAAAGAAAAACAAAGCGTAAGTGGGCATACTCAAATATGGTCTCGATGGTTAGGTTCCACCTAATGACATACATAGACCTGTTCAAATTTCTTGAAAATCCAAATAAACAATGGATAGAATTAACCACAAAACCGCCAGATCAACAACTTGTATTATTTTAGCCCCCCCCTTGCTATTGGACGACAAGAAAAATACAACCGTTTTATTGAGCAACACAAAACTAATTCTATAATATCGTATTTTTACCGGACACTACTGATTTTTTTACGGGAACCCATAAGGGAAAGTAAAAAGTTTTATGTATATCACAAAGGATAAATGAATTATGCCCTTCACAACCAAAACAATCACCTTCAACAAATCCCCAACCCACAAAAACCAATAATAAGCCGTTAATTAACAGCATACAATACTATAAAAAACATTAACATTTAAATATTGGGGCATTCATGATGTGATAGGTTTTTGTCTACTCTTTGTACACTTTTTTTTAACAATTTATTTCTTCAACTCCACGTATTATACACTTCATTTGTACGCAATAATTCTTTAACAAAAAAATGAATAAATGGACAAATTAACTCAGTTTCTTAGCGAACTGTTAACCAACAAAGACAAATTAGACCGTTTTAATTCAGGCTCGAACGAGGCCGAAATTGCTAGCAATCGACAGCAGATGTTGAATGCAGCGGGAGTGAAACACACAGAAGAGATCATTGGGATGGCTACCCAGGATTTGCAAAAATTAATGAAGACAGCGTTGACTCAAAAAACCGACAATGATCTGGAAACAACAATTTGCGATCTGATCGCGAAGCAAATGCTGAACCATCCAGAACGGATTGCCATTATCGATGGCGAGACCAAAATTGATTATAAGAGCCTCATGAAACGAGCCAGTGAAGTTGCCGGAGAGCTCAAAAACCGTGAGGTAGCACCAGGGTCACTAGTGGGGGTGTGTATGCACCGTTCCTGGGAACTGGTTGCCGCGCTAATTGGGGTGATGCAAGCGGGATGTGCATATGTGCCGTTGGATCCTGCATATCCAGAAGATCGGGTGCGATATATGCTAGCCCATTCTCGTGCTGTGGCAGCTATTGTAGATAATGACAGCGCTGCCAACCTTTGCAGCGGAGTGCGTGAGCTGGTGTGGATGCATAAAGTGGGTGATCATACCGATAGCTCGGTACGACCATCGGCAAATGATTTGGCATATGTTATCTATACTTCGGGTTCTACGGGACGACCAAAAGGAGTCGCTGTCGAGCATAGCAGTGTGGTGGCCATGCGCCAGTCTATGCGTGAGAAATTCAGTGATGAAGAGCTGAAAGGAGTATTTGCTGGTGCCTCGGTTTGTTTCGATACTTCGGTGATGGAAATTATGGGCACCTTGTCGCTTGGTGGCACTATCATACTGGCCAAAAACGCCCTTGAGCTTACCAAACTTCCTGCAGTAGATCAGATAAGAACCTGCGTAATGGTTGCATCGGCGGTGCAGGCATTACTCGCTACCGAAAAATTACCCGAGGGGATACGATGTCTGGTATTTGGTGGCGAAGCGCTGAAACGCTCATTGGTAGAACAGGTGTATGCACTAAGGCCTGATCTACGTGTATTAAATGCATATGGTCCTACCGAAGATACCGTGTATTCGACTATTGCCGAAGTTCCGGCAGGTACCCAAGTGGTTACGATCGGCAAATCGGTACCAAACTCGCGTGCGTATATTTTGGATGATGCTTTGCAACCCGTTTCTGCAGGGGAAGCTGGAGAATTGTACCTGGCAGGAAGCAAGCTTGCACGTGGATACTTGTACGATGAAGCGATGACAAAAGAGCGTTTTATCGAGATAGAACCTAGTGATCTGATTCCAGATAATCGGTTGTATAAAACCGGTGATTTGTGTAGCTGGACCGAAGATGGAGAGATCGAATTCCTGGGTCGAGTCGACCAACAAGTAAAGATCAGGGGCTTTCGAATTGAACTTGAAGAAATTGAGTCGACACTCGAGTCGATGCATGGTGTCGACGCTGCGGCTGCAGCAGCCGTAGATGGTGGCTTTGGTCAGAAAATACTGGTCGTCTATGTGGTGAGTCGGGACGAAGCAGTAACAACTGCAAGCGTCAAGTCCTATATATCACAACGACTACCAAAATATATGGTCCCACAAGTGGTGAAATACCTAAAGGCACTACCACTTTTACCCAATGATAAACTCGATCGCAAGAAACTTATGAGTCTTGAAGGGGAGGTGCGTCTTGAACAAGGAACAGATGCATTAAAGCCAAGTGCTGAGGCTGTCAATAGCACTAACATGCTCATACAACGTTTGGTAGGCTCAAACAACGAGCAGCAAGCGGCGATGCTGTCGATCATTCAGAGCGAGGTAGCTACGCTCCTTAACTTAGGTGATCCTGCACATGTATTGCCAGACCATTCATTCGATGGCCTTGGCCTTGACTCACTTACTACCTTTGAGTTGAGTGTTCGACTCACCAAATTATTAGGTCAGGAGTTGCCGGCTAGCGCGATCTTTGAACACGCTACCCCAAATGCACTGGTCAGTTATATTCTTAATATGAAGGGAAATGGCTCAAGCACTGATACCTGTTCAGCAAATAAGGTGCAGCATGTGGCTACAGATACGCTTGCCAGTTTCCAGACACATATGCAGTCCAGCCATCCCACATTTCAGGCTGCCAAAGCATCTGCGTGGAGCGCTACTGATAAGAGCAAGCTGGTTCAAGAAGTCTTACGCATGGTGAACGACGATCGCAGAAACCCTTATAGTAAAGTATTACGAACGGGAAGCGCAACCCGAGGTATCGTAGGTGATGCTTATAATGATGAAGAGCAAGAAGCAATTATATGGACAACCAATCTCTATCTTGGCTTGAACCGCGATCCGGAAGTCATGAAAGAAGCTTCTATAGCCTTAGAACGTTTTGGCACCGGAATGGGCACCTCGGCTGCAGCATCGGGTATGACCAATCAACACCTGGAGTTCGAAACAGAATTTGCGGATTTAGTAGGGAAACCCAGCGCTTGTCTGTTTCCAACAGGCTACACAGCCAATGTTGGAGCGGTTGCAGGGCTTCTGGGGAAAAACGATGTTGTGGTTATCGATCAGCTCTGTCACGCATCTATTGTTGATGGTGCTCGTCTATGCGGTGCGACTATTAGAACGTTCCAACACAACAATGCAGCTGACCTGGAGACTGTTCTTACCTCTGAAATGTCACCCTATCGTACTATTCTAGTGGTTCTGGAAGGCGTATATAGCATGGGTGAAGGCGCCGCACCGGTTGCAGAGATCGTACGCATGGCAAAAAAATATAATGCACTCGTTCTAGTGGACGAAGCGCATTCTTTTGGCTTTTATGGTGAAGGTGGGGCTGGTATTTGCGCTGCTCAAGGCGTTACTGAAGAGGTGGATTTCATCATGACAACCCTCAGTAAAGCACTGGGTAGTCTTGGTGGCGTTGTTGCGGCTAGCCAGGAGCACATTGACCTTTTGAAGTCGTCTTCGAGAGCGTACATCTTTCAGGCTTCTATTAGCCCGGCTGATATGGCAGCAGCACTCACTTCACTACGACGCCTCCGTTCTGATGACGCATTGCGTGAGCGACTGTGGAATACCACGCGTTACATGCGCCAGCAATTCGAAGATGCAGGATATGATCTGGGGACTGGAGACGGACCTATCGTTACTCCTCATTTTGGCGATAAAGATAAACTTTATGCAATAGTCCAGAGCTTATATCAGCGTGGTGTTCAAACATCGGCAGTAACGTATCCGATTGTAGAAAGCGGACGAGGACGTTTACGACTCATCTGCTCGGCAGCGCATACACGTGAAGACGTAGACAAAACACTAGAAGCGCTCATCGAAGCAGAACGTGAAGTAGATGAGCAACTTGCTGCAACGCGCGATAAAACAGGGGACTCAAACATAACACACCAAGATGTCGAGGTTTGGGGCAATGGATTTGCTGACTACCTGAAAACATCAATAGCCGAAGTTTCTGGGCCAACCCCAAATCTTGCCATATCTGTTAGTGTTTCTGAACAGTCTGAACCCATCACTATTTTATGTAAAGATAGAGATGTGACATTGAGTGCACAAAAGGGTGGTGATTTGCCTTCTTGCTCGTTGCTTCTTAAAGATAAGGCCGCAGTTTCTGCTTTGCAGGCATCTGATGTACAAGGACTGCTTCAAAGCATTTGCAAGGGTAGTTGTGTGCTAAAAGGGCAAGTCGAACCATTTATATGGCTTATTGGTCGAATGGTAGATCAACAACAGCAAGTCCTTACGTATGCTGATTAGTAGGATGGCAAGACTTATCCCTTAACGAACATTTGAAGGATGAGACTCTCGAAGTATGATTTAGGGTTCGAGAGTCTTAGCCCTCATGCTATCCGAACCCTGTCCTTCGATAGGCTAGAACCAGACACTAGAAGGGTGGTTGTTGATAGTTCATCTTACTATCGAAGACCAAAACCTCTTCCATATTCGACCCTATAAAAGAACAACATCCCTGTAAAGTATATTACAACATCAATAACATCACTGGTATAACGAATGTTGTATTGAGGCAAATACCATTCAAAATACCAGGAATAAAGAAACGTTACAACAAAAAGTAACGACAACGGTAATTGTATGTGATCATTACTTTTGATAAAACGTACTGCGTATTGGCATATATAAAATACGATAGGCATACAAAGGAAATCGTTTGTATAGTTTTGTATGATGGCAGTAAATGTATAACCAAGTTGTTGCATACTATAGATGCCTATGGCAAGGAGTATAAAAATAGGGAAGTACAATTGACGTAAGTAAAAAATAAAAATATTCATATCCTGCAGATGTGTTTAATTATGCCGTGATGTACCCAATAATCAATGCTAAAAATGATGCAATTGCTACTACCACTACCCAGATCGAATAAAAAAGCAGAACTATAAATCGTATTATGGGATTAGAATGTGTTTTTGCTTTTTCAAAAAACAGCGTGATTTTATGCGGCTTTTTGGCAGCTGCTGCCGTCTTCTTTTTGTTAAGACGTTGTGCACGTTCTTTTTGACGCCTCAGGTTTGTGTTGATAAGGACACCACAGTGCTTACAATAGTCCCGGTTTAAATTTATGAGACCACATGTGGGACATTTTCTGTACACATCACTCATGGTTACCAATCTTTTTATCCGAAATAGTAGTACTCATATAATTCGAACTATTGATTTGAAAAGATAAATAATACCGATGGATACCCTTATTATATTAACAATTTCTAAGGAAGAATATGGGATATTTTCTTAAAACAAAGTGGGTTTTACCCATTAATCAAAATAAATATCGACAAGGGGTGTATTTTGCCTACAGTTTCAAGATCCTCAACCTACAGCAATTAATAATCAAAAGTTGATATTTATCATTATTTCAATAGCGGGGATACACTATATTCGCTATCTTTAATAGGTATACAACTTAAAACAATATGCATTATGGAATTCATGGAAATTATAGACAAGAATGGTCAATCTCATCTTATTAATCCCAACCATATTTCAGCCTTATGCGAAATAGACGGTCGATGTAAAATTAATTTAATGGGACATGATTACATCATCACCAAAGAAACCATGGAAGATGTAAAACTACATCTTACTTCTTTTAAGCATTATTAGGAAATTGTAATCACTTCGGTTTCGAGAGCCTCAACCTACGATGTAGTCCATAGTTGGGATACGAAGGGTGAGGCTCTCGAACCCTGGAGTGAGCTATGTATTCTTCCTCATCAAATCCTGCCATAACTGGTACAGGATTTTCATCTATTGAATTTACCGATACTAAGGGTTCTTCTATTTCTTCTGCTGTTGTTTCAGCAGGAACCGAATCTTTGATAGCATTAAATCGCTCAAGTTTTGCTACATCACCTTCTTCTCCAGAGAAATAAGGGAACACATCCATAATCGGAGATTCTGCAACGGCAGGGATGGTATAATCACCCATGGTGTTATTCATAGCTTCGTTGGTATTATCAAAAGCTTCTTTTACATCATTTGCCTGTATCAATAAGTATATATTCGATTTACGTTCTTTACCACTCTCTTCATCATAGGCAATGAGTGATACTTTAGATTTAAACCATCGGTCAGAGTTTTCAAAAGGATGGATCTCTGCATAATTGGCTACTTTGATGTTGGTGATTTTAAATTCTTCACTTACATAAGCCGACATTTCTTCGTTAATTCTGGATTCGGCTTCGGTATACGATATAGCATCGACCAAATAAGGTTCGGTAGTCATTTTCTGTACTCCAGATTCATCGGTTTTTCTGTATTTCACTTTACATTCGTACCAAGTTGCGCTCATAGTTTTTTGGGTTTTATTGGGCGCCAAATATAGAGGATAAAGTAGGTTCTAGAGATGATTATTATAAATAGATATTCACAATTTTTGAAGAGTGTTGTTATCAGTTTCGAAGTCAGTGATTTATTGATTCATGGAGCTCCGGACTTTGGTCCTTCGCGAGCCTCAGGATCCTCGTTAAGGTATAGAAGGGCGAGTTGTCATAATGAGCTTGTCGAAGTGCTCTCGAACCCTGAGATCTACACCCGATCTATCGTATGAATATTCACTTCCTTTTGCTTTCCCTTTAGCAAAACACTACCTAAAAATTTGGTTGACAATTTCCTGTTTATCTTTAGATCTTTCAATAGTTTTTCAGAAATAAGAAGCAATACATGGTGTTTGTTACATTCGCCTTGAATGCGGGCCGAGGTATTAATCACATCGCCATGATAGGCAATTTCTTTTTTGATCACACCCACTTCAGTAACCATTAAAAGTCCGCCGTGCAATCCTGCCTTAAATTCGGGTACCACCCCATATTTATCGAGGTAGTATTGCGATTTGCTTTGTTTCTTCTGCTGAAAAGCAAAAAAGAGCGCGACACAGTTGTTGTTGGCCAATCCTTTTTTATAGGGCCAGCTTAGTACAGCTTCGTCACCCACATATTGATAGATTTCTGCATCGTATTTGGGGACCACCTCGTTAAGATCGTAAAAACAATCTTGTATAAACTGGCTGTATTTAAAATGTCCTAGATTTTCGGCAATAGTGGTAGAATCTTTTAGATCCAGGAACATAAAGATGCGTTTTTCTTCTTGTGGGTTTTTGTATTTACCAAGAAGCATTTTCAGGAAGACCCCTTTTCCAAATTTTTCGGTAGCGATTTTGATAAATGAAAACACAAACGAAACCAAAATGATATATAAAATTGCCGTCCAAAAAGCTTTGTCGTCTACCCACCAGCCACGATCAGTTTCTAATGGGAGATCATAAACCTCTGAAAAGACTTTTATCACAAACGTAAATACCGCTACGGTCATTATAAAATATACAATAGTTCTAAGAATAATATCAGAGGCAAGCGATAATCGATTGGAAGTATATTTATCAAAAAAGAAATCGATGGTAGCATATAAAAAACCTACCAGGACACCAATCGACATAAATCCTTGTATGGCTTTTATGGTTCCTTCCATTCCTCTGAAATCTTCTATAACGGTGACACCATACTCTTCGTCCATACCATAATATCTAAAAATACCATATAGTGCCATAACCACTGCCCAGAATAAAACAGATTGCCATAGGAGGTTTAGATATTGTTTCAGGTTACGATTCATAGTAGTATCAAAAAAAGTATACTTAGTTATCGTTAGAATAACGAGTGCACTCCGTTTTCTAAGGCATATAAGACATCAATCTCTTTATGGGTCAGCGCTCTATTGTATAGGGACAACTCATCAAACAATCCAACATATCCCAGTCCAAGATAGATATTTGATAAGTCGAGATCCCAGGTAAACGGTGTGTCGATATTAGTTCGTGTGCCCTTTAATTCTGCGTTGATATACAAACTTGCCTGGCCATTTTTGGTATTTAAGTTTGAATAATTAATAAGTATATGGGTCCATTGATCCTTACCAAACGGAGGGTTTTTTACTCCGGTTAGTTTCTCTATAAACACAGGATTTTCGTTATCGGGTCCCTCTGGATTTGGATTCCATACATCTCTGTCACCAATAACCCCTAATCTAAAATCTCTAGGGTTTTCTTTGGTGAAATCTACCCAGATTGAAGCATCATTATAACTTACATCGGTGATTTGTATGGGATCACAATAACCGGGTTCTAGATCTGTGGCCGGGTCTAATTTCAACCAAAATGAAACAGCACCGCTCCAATCAGTAGTATTGTACGAAATATTATCCTTGCTAGGGTAGTAGATGTACCCCTTGCTACGTTCGGTAAACAAAAGTCCGTCTCCAAAGCGACCTTCACCCTTGGTAATACGAATATCAGGTTTATGCAATCCCACTTGTGCAGAATCTCTTGCTTTGCGATTAGGAACGGTATATAATTGTTTATCCCCCAAGGCAAAATCGGCATCGATTCCTTGATCAAACGAGGAGTAAAAAGTTAGGGCTGCTTTAACATCGGCATTAGTAGTATCTGTCTTGCAAGAACTAAGTAATGCTACTGTAAGGATGTTCAAAAATAGAATAGTGAGCGTGTTTTTGTTGTGTAACATGATGATGGTTTTATAGATCAAATGTAAAAGTATTATTTTAATTAGTATTGTTTACAGGTTTAAGATAATTTTGATGTGCATATTCACCAATTTTGGTTCCCAATTTATGTTCTTCTTCAGAATCATATCTAAAATGAATCCCTAAGTATACTCTGGACATCGATACTTCTAATCCTGCTTGAGAAAAAGAACTAAATAAACGTGTTGTGGGGTCCATTTTTATTTTTTCAAAGAATGGACCTGCTTTATCTACTTTTTCGGTAGTCATTATAAAATTATAGCTGTCACCAGTTCCTAAGGTATGTGCTAAGATGGTCATTGCAGCTGTACTAGCAGTACCGTGTGCAGATGGATATGACGGAAATGCATAGGTATGCTTATGTAAGTTATTCTATGTTGTATCGGGTTCGGTATTGGGGTTTTCATCATTGGCAGCCCAACGAATTGCAGTATAAGGACGCCAATGATTATAATGAAATTTGTTATCAAAAACATTGATATAGGCATCATAAATAGTCATATTTAATAACGCAAAGACCCTGGCGGTTTCCCAAAGGTCTAATTTTTCTTTAATCACTAGTTCTCGAGCCAAACGATTATGTGAGTTTTCTACAAAGTCCTTCAACCACATGGCAAAATGGGCTTGATCATCTGTAGGTGATGTGCTTTCAAAATTACCATACTCTTTTACTTCATTAGATGCCTTGGTATAGGCCTCACTAGTAATCTCTGGAGGAGCAGCAGACCTGAAATGTGATGGGTATGGATGTACAAAGGGTTTAGCCACCGCCCAACTTGCGCCAAAAACAAATCCTTCAGGTATACCACTTATGTTCATTAAATTCGGCATAAACATCGGGAGCCATAGGATGCCAGGTATATTCTGCATCTCCATTAAACTTATCGCCCTCACGAGCTGTTATAATTTTTTTGGCCGCTTCATTTCCTAATATAATTCCTTCTTGTTTAGAAGTACCCTCAGGAACTGTTTCCAACCATGTAGTAAGTTCAATCTCAAGTTCTTTTTTCTTTTCTGGATATTGGCTTACTACAACAGCATACGCAGCTTGTGCCACTGTAGCCATTGGATCGGCGTTTTCTGCTATTCCGTTATATGAATATGTCGAATACATTGGGGTAATGGCATTTAATGCATCATGAATCGCAGTATGCATTAGTGCTTCAGTTCTAACGCCTTTTAAAGTAAGCAAACCATCTTCTGCAATAGCCAGTTTCATTACCTTCTGATTCCATGTGGTTATTATTTCTGAAGAATAATTCTTTGTCGTTTCTTTAGGCTTACAACTTTGTAAAATAATTAAACCGATCAAAATAAATACCAGTATAATTTCCTTGGTAGCGGTTGTTTTTCTTTTCATGGTTGTTTGTTTGTGTGTTAGTAGTTTTTAACCCATTGTATTTATAAAAATACACATATTTTTACGGTTTGACTTGAGTAGGGGTTATCACAAACTGTTCTTTAGACTGTATTTAGGTTTCGGGCCGTTTTAATGAGTTTACTTTCAAAGCTACTTTGGCAGTTTAACACCTTTTATAGCAAAAGGAAATAAGATTATCTTATCTTTAGGTAATATAAACTCAACTTAAAACTATATATCATGGCCAACGAGACAACAAAAGAATATAGCAATGGAGAAATTGCTATTGTTTGGCAATCTAATAAATGTATTCATGCCGGGGTTTGTGTAAAAACCTTGCCAGAGGTATATGATCCTAAGTCAAAACCCTGGATCTCACCAGAAAATGCAACTACCGAAGCTTTAATCAAACAAATTAACCAATGCCCATCTGGCGCGTTGAGCTATTATAAAAATTAGAATACTTCTTTATAATTCTACAATTCTAATAGTTTTATTGTTCAACTAAGAAGTTGCTGTAACTTTATCATTTATTAATTGCACGATATTAAATCATTTAGTAATTTTCAGTAACCAATGAAAATATATTATCCCATGAAAACCATAAGTACTATTCTCGAAGATCCTATCACTACCCCGGAGCTAGAAAACACATTTGAAACTATTAAACAAGAGCTAGGAGCTCCTTTTGTTCCTAACTTTTTTCAGGTTTGGGGAAACGCACCGCATGCCTTGCAAGGTATTGTACCGGCCATGAAACATATTTTAGGAAGCGGTATGTTGGATCGTAAGCTTAAAGAGATGATCATGATCGCCGTTTCCTCATTTAAACATTGTAATTATTGTGAAGCGGCACACCAGGTATTTTGCTCTAGTATGGGGGCCTTGCCAGAACAAATAGAATATTTGATGAATAGCCATACACTGCGTGAATCTGATAGTCCTAAGGAAAAAGCAGCTATTGATTTTGCTATAAAATTAGCAAAGGATCCAAACTCGTCTAATCAGGAGGATTTTTCGAAGTTAGAATCCCTGGGATATTCTAAACCTGAAATTCTGGAAATTATAGGTATGTCGGGCATGGCCGTTTTTTATAGCCATCTGGCTTCTGCAACAAAGATTAAAATCGACCAGGGATTTAAAGAAGCACTTTCTAAGTAACCTGTGATGTAACTGTCTATATTGTGATTACTATTTTTTAAAAATAAAACCGTTTATAGCCTGCGGTGCAGCGTGGTTTAATATTCCTTTTGAAAAAAAATCAATATCATGGGGCATTTTGCGACCGAATTAATTCATTTTGGGATGCAATTGGTACAAGAGCAGAAAACGCTTGATGAGTTAATTGCCACCGTGTTTAATTATCCCACTTTACATGATTTATATAAGTATGCAAGTTATGATGGGTTAGGTAATCTGGCAGGCAAAAAAGTAAAAAAGGCAGGAGAACTTATATAACTTCTTTATAAAAGAGGTCAATGAACTACCTCGACCGAGTATGTGTGCAATGGTTTTTTATTGAAATTCTATACCTATTCTTCAACATTTAATACCAAAACCAGTTTTATACTGACGGAATTATCATTTCGACAGCTTTTATAAGCTTTTATAACGTATTTAGCCTCGCAATTATAAAAGTAAATCGTCATGTTTAAAAAATATAAAGTTCTTAAGTGGATAGGAGTTTCGGTACTGGGTTTATTGATAGTATTAATTTCGTTTGGATTGTGGTTTAAAAGTTTAATACCTCCCAAAAACACCCAATTAGAAACTTCGTTGGTAGAAGATTTACCATACCTGTCAAAAAACATTATTCCTACAAGAGGCAAAGTATTAGCGGTTGTCACAAGTACTGCTAAAATGGGTAATACCGAGAAAAAAACAGGATATGAGTTGTCAGAATTAGCCCGGGCTTATTATGTTTTTACGGCTAATGGTTTTGAGGTTGATATTGCAAGTCCGTTAGGAGGGGAGCCACCTGTTATAATAGATGATGAAGATATGGGAGCGTATGATTATGCTTTTTTAAACGATTCTGTCGCGCAATACAAAACAAGTAATACCATTGCGATTAAAAATGTCATTGCTAATGATTATCAAGCCGTGTTTTTTGCTGGAGGAAAAGGTGCGATGTTTGATTTTCCGGATAATAAGAATATTCAACATATAGTGCGCAAGTTATATGAAACAAACAAGGTGGTGGGAGCCGTATGTCATGGGCCTGCAGCTCTGGTGAATGTAACTCTTCAAAATGGTCGTACGTTGCTAAAAAACAAAAAAGTGAGTGGTTTTACTAATAAAGAAGAGCTACTGCTCATTCCTGAAGCTAAAGAAATATTCCCTTTTCTTTTACAGGATAAAATCGTGTCCCAGGGAGCTCGTTTTGATGAAGGAGCCATGTATCTTGAAAAAATTAGCCATGACAACAATCTGATTACGGGGCAAAATCCCTGGTCAACTTGGATTCTAGCAGAAACTATGATTAAACAAATGGGATATACTCCAAAATATCGAGAAACTACTGATGAAGAAAATGCAGAAAAAGTGTTGTCGATCTACAAATCAAAAGGGAAACATAAAGCTAAAGAAACTATCGAAAAACTGATCCTGCAACAAAAGAAACCTTTTAAAAGAATTTTGATTGCTAAACATGGTATTGTTGCAGTTATGAAAGGTGAAATTGGAAATTTTATTGATCTGATTGGATTAGTTTCTTTTGCAAAGAAAAGTGCAGCTAAGACAACGAAATTATAACTAAATTTGAGAAAAATAAACCCTTGAGTTTTTTAGATATCCTTCTCGTTATTATTAGTAGTGCAGGGCTTTTGCATGGAATTTTGGCAGCTGTTTATTTATGTTTTATCAAGAAGAAAAAAACAGTGTCAAACATTTTATTAGGGTTGATTCTCACCTTTATGGCCTTTAGAATCGGAAAGTCAGTATTGCTAAATTTTGGTAATGATTTAGAACCTATATTTATTTTTTCGGGTCTGGCTTTTTTATTACTAATTGGTCCATTTTTACGATGGTATGTCCTAGCCATGACTCAATCAAATTTTAAAATAACAAATAACTACTTTTTAGAATTATTATCTTTTGTATTTGTTTTTGTGATGAGTTTTTTTGTGACAAAAGAGTGGTTTGATGCAAATAACAAACAAGCCGTGATCATATTTGGTAGTATGTTAATCTGTATTTATCTACACTTTGCATTTTACATTTTTATGTCAGGAAGATTGTTGCAAAAAGAAAAAAAGACACGTAAATATGCGGTGCAAACAAAAAATCAAAAAGCTATATTCGATTGGTTGCATATGGTTATTATTGGTTTTATTATTATTTGGATTTCCTATTTTTTAAATATTATTGAAGATGCAGTTCCTTATGTTATAGGACCTATAATGTATTCTATTGTAGTTTACTTTTTAAGTTATAAAGCATTTCAGCTAAAAATAACCGATATTGATGGGAATGTTTTCAAAGTAAATGACAATAAAGTGTTGTTTCATGAAATATCTAAATTGGTTACTGAAGAAAAGCTATACCTTGAGTCTGATGTATCACTTTCTAGTATCAGTAAATTGATAGGACAAAGCTCACAAAAGACTTCAGAAATTATTAATCAATGTGCAAATCAAAATTTTAATGATTTTATAAATTATTATCGAATTCAAGAGGCAAAAAAAATGTTATTAGATGTAAATAATAAGAATTTTACTATTGCTTCAATTGCATTTGATACTGGTTTTAGTAGTTTATCATCATTTAATAGCGCATTCAAGAAATTTGAAGAAAAAACACCGTCATCCTACAGGAAAAGAGTGTTTGACTAAATTAACCTCATAGAATAATGAATTATAGGAATTTAAATCTTCTAGTGAATGATGAGATTAATTTACGGGAGAGTATCTTGGAGAGATTATAATAGATATCGTACCTAACCGTATTATTCTCCTATTTAAGAGGAGTTTTATACCGTTTAAGCTTTTTTTATTTTTATGATTTTTATTTTTAACTAATCTTTAATCTTAAATTACCCAAGTCATAAAACCCTTAATGAATAACATTAAATTTAATAAAACAGATTATCAACTACTTGCCGTCTATTTCTTAGTATACTGGGTTTGGAAAGGTTTTGATATTTTTTTTGAAACAAATAGTTTTTCATTTGTAGGTATTTTTATCAAAGCGCCGATACAAATTATTCAAATGATTGCTCTGCTATGGTTTATCAAATGGCTAATAGAAACATTTCTAATTAGATTTAAAAGTTATATAGGGTTGTTTAGTGTTGGTATTCTTGGCCTGTTTAGTATTGGCTTTTTTTTCTTCTTATTAAATGAAAATTATATTCCGTATGGCTATATAAAATGGGAGAAGTTGCCCTCTATTGGTAAAACCATTTTTTTTAATGTTGAAGATTCTATTACTAATGTTTCAATGCCCTTGGTATTAGTATTTGGAAAAAAATATTTTGATTATAGAAAAGACCAATTTAACCGAATTAACGAGCAAAAAGAACTTGAATTAAAGCTGTTACGAGCACAATTTGATCCTCATTTCTTATACAACAACCTTAATACTATCGACGCTTTGGTAGATTATTCTTCTAAAGAAACTATCAAAAAATACATTTCAAATTTAGCTGCATTGTATCGTTACCTTATTCATGCAAAAGATGAAGAGGTCGTTTCTCTTGAAAAAGAATTAGTACTTGTAAAAAACTATTTTTTTATAATAGAAACTCGTTTTGAAGGAGATTATAATTTTGAAATTATTGAGCATACTGTTTCTAAAAATAAATACGTGCCTAATGGAGCATTATTAACCGCTATAGAAAATGTAGTAAAACACAATACAGCAGATGAAGGTATTATTATCACTACACGAATTTATATCGAAAAAGAAAGAATTAGAATTGTAAACAACAAGTCTAGTACATTGTTTAGAAAAGAATCATTAGGTACAGGTTTAAAAAACCTAAAAAAACGATATGAACTATTAGCCGATAAAACTATAGAAGTTACAGAAAGTGAAAAGGAGTTTGTTTTAGAATTGCCAGTACTTAATGTAATTGATTAATGCAGCAAAAGATGACTATTTTAATTATAGAAGATGAAACACCAGCTTATAAAAAGCTCCTAAATTATATTACCAACTATTTAGGAGGCAATTTTACACATACACATGTGCGTTCTGTAAAAGATGGAGTTGCTACATTAAAAAATGCTAAAACTTACCATCTTATTTTTGCCGATATCAAAATATTAAATGGCACTTCTTTTGATATTTTTAATCAAGTAACATTTTCAACACCAATTATTTTTTGCACGGCATATGATGAGCATTTGTTAAAAGCTTTTCAAACCAATGGTATTGCCTATATACTAAAGCCATATTCTCAAGAAGAATTAAATGAAGCCATAAAAAAGTTTGAAACGCTTTTTGAAACACAACCTTACGACAAAGATATCTTCCATCAATTCAAATTACTTTTGGATACCAAAGCCAGTGTATATAAAAAGCGTTTGGCTGTAAAGAAAAAAGAAGGTGTAAAACTTATTGATGTTGAAAACATTTGTTTAATTGAAGCTTTTGGAGATGTATGTAAATTATATGATACTAATGAGAGGCTTCATACCATTTCAAAGAGTCTCGGAGCTTTATACAATGAATTACCTCCAAATCAATTTTTTAAAGTTAATCGAAGTCAAATTGTACATATTGATTATATAGAGAATATTGCACCACATAGTAAAAACAGATTATACCTTAAAATAAGTAATATCGCAGACTTGGTTATAACGAGCTCTAAAGTTACCAGGGATTTTAGGGTATGGTTAGAGCATTAATTCTACATCGCCTTTTTAACCCTTTTCATTCGCTTTTTAGCTAGCTTCAACTTTTTTTGATTTAATTTTTTGATTTTGTATTGCAATTTAGCCACCTAAATCAATAACCTTAGAGTTGACTCACGAGTGATGCTTCCTGAAACATTTTTTGTTATCAGTGGTAAACCCGGGAGAATTAAACCCACATAAAAGGATCAAAACGTACACCAATGAAAAAGTTTTTTACAATTGCCATTTTCTTATGCTCTTATAGCTTTTTGGGGCAAGATAAATCAATAGGTCAAATTCCGTTTACAATAAATAATGATGGTCTTATGATTATAACCTTACAAATAAACAATGAGGAAGTTTCTAATTTTGTTTTAGATACAGGTGCCTCGGTTACCGTTATAGATGACGACATAGCAACTCAATTAGGCCTACAATTAAAGGATGGTGTTTTTCAATCTACAGGCACAAATGCAGTTATGGATAATCGACGGATGACTCAAAAACAGCGTGTCTCTTTACATGATGAAATTGCCTTAAAAGGGTTAGAAATTATGGTGATAGACCTATCCCATCTAGACGGAATTAATGGTCTCATAGGATTTGACTTGTTTAAAGAATATATTACTGAAACTAATTTTGACACTAAGGTAATCAGCTTTTACAAGCGAAAGAGTAAACCAGATACTACAGGATATCAATCTATAGATTTTGTTGAATCATTTTGTACTCCAGAAATCGATGTTTCTGTTATTTTTCCTAATGACGAATCATTTTCTGGAAAAGTAACTTTCGATACGGGTAACGTTAACACACCGCTTATATTTAATACACCTTTTGTAAATAAAAATAATATATCTTCTAAACTAGAAGTACTTATAACGTATAAGTCTGATTCAAAAGGAATTAATTCAGGATTTAAAACAACAACTACTAAAGGTGTTATCTCATCTCTTAGAATTAAAAATTTCAAGTTGTCAGAAATTCCAATAGCACTTTCTAGTACAAAAGAGGGCATGTTATCCAAAGAAGCATACATGGGTAACCTCGGGTTAGAATACATTAGTAAATTCAATTTTATACTAGATTACAACAAGAAAAAAATCTATTTAAAACCAAATACATCATACCAGAATCCTTTTCGTTTTCCTTTGAGTGGTATTGGTTTAGAAACCAATAAAAACGGAATATTTATCAAGTCAATTGCACAACCAAGTATGGCTTTTGAGAAAGGTTTAAAGGTAGGTCAGCAGCTAATTTCTATCAACGGTATTAAAGGTAAAGAAGTGTCTTTTTACAAAAATATCTTAAAAAAGGAAAATGAAAAGGTTTCTATAGTTGTAAAATTAGAAAATGGTACATTGCAGACTGTAGAAATTTTACTAACAAGATTGATTTGATGCTAAAATCGGTTGCTGATGCTTTGGCTGGATATTGATGATATACATAGTATTGAGATTGAAGTAGGAGAAGTTGAGGAAAATAAAAAAATGGAATTTGTTGTTTTTGAATATAAAAATAAGTCATGGCAGGAGCGGGTTATATCAAAACGAGTAGGGCAACCTTTCATCTCACCCGATGGTAAGACCATGCATTTGGGCAGACGATATAAGGAGCGTACCGAAACTGGAGGCTGGTCAGCGTTAAAGAAACTTGATTCTTCTTTCCAGAAGATACAGATAATGAGGCTTACGGCATCATCAAAAGGAACCTATGTTTTTGATGAGATAGGCATGCCAGACAGAGACGGTATTATTCGTTATTCGCGATTAATTGACGGGAAACATGAAGAACCGAGACCATTTGGTGCAGCCATTAATACGGGAAAAATGAACGCTCACCCTTTTATAGCACCAGACGAATCCTATTTGTTATGGGATGGCAGAAGAGAGGGCGGATATGGTAATTCAGATATCTATATTAGTTTTAAACAACAAGATGGTTCGTGGGGTGCCGCTATTAATCTGGGAGACAAGATAAATACAGAAGCCTGGGATGCTGGTGCGAGTGTAACTCCGGATGGCAAATACCTTTTCTTCAATAGGAATATGGGTAAGGTAAATCCATCTGACAAATACGATAATATAGATATATTCTGGGTGGATGCTCAGGTTATTGAAACACTCAGGTCCAATCAATAGTCAAATGTATTAGCGAGATGCTGTCATGAGAAGTTGTAGCTATAACTAAATCAGTAAATAATGTCATCCCAAACTAGATTTGGGATCTCATCTTACAAGGTGATACGTTTGGTAATGAGATGCTGAATCAAGTTCAGCATGACAAATAATGTAGATTTAGCTATACATGTAGAAGAATTAGTAAAACTACGAGATAATGCAGGCAGATAATGATAGTTTTTTAGTAACCAACACCCCCTCTAGGGCCCGCAAGATATGCTCTACGGCAGGATACTATAGCTACAGTAGTATAATACAGTACTAAAAAATCTTCCAATTAGATTTAAAATCTTGAATGTTTGTTTTGAACCATCAAAATAAGTTAGTATAATTTCCTAGATGCCGTAAAGTCTACTTTTCTTCCAGCTGCCATTCCTGAGATCATTTCCATAGTACCACTCATTTTATTACCATCGATTGTAGCATTTACTTTAAGATCCATTTCTCCCATAGGTGTTTTCTTGGTCATAGGCCATTTGTAATTGCTACCACTATCACTCACTTTATAAGAACCCTTATCGTTTTTTACTTTTAATTCTCCGCTGTCATCATAAAATGTAAGTATTTCCTTGTCTTTACCTCCCGAAGCATTGATAGTCATTTCCCAAGTTCCAATAATCGTGTTTAGTGATTCCTGAGTTTTATTAGCATTTTCTGGATTTGTTTCCTGTGCATGCGTGCTTCCAAAGCTAGACGTAAAGAGACCGATCATCAGTATTATCTTAAATTTCATAACCTAATTGTATTTATTGTTTACTACTAAGTTCGATTAAAGGAAAACAAAGTTAAAATGTAATCTACCAACAAAAGTTTTTCATCGACCAATCTGTGATATACCAGGATGCTAACGTAATTTTCTTCAAAAAAAATTATAAACCTCTGTAATAGAAGTTAATGCAATACTCAAACTAAACAAGTAATTGGCAAGATTTGATATAATCTTTATTTTAATATCTTTTCCAAAACAGCCCAAACATTGTTGGCAACGATCTTTTGTCCTTCGGCAGTAGGGTGGATGCCGTCTGCCTGATTTAGTGCTACGATACCACCAACATCTTTTAAGAGAAAAGGAATCAGTTCGAGCTCGTTCTTCTGGGCCAGATCAGGAAAAATGGCTCTGAACTCCTTAATATATTCAGGTCCCATATTTGGAGGCAACTGCATGCCGGCCAATATAATTGTGGTTACAGGGTTCTTTTTTCTAACCGCATCGATAATAGCTTGAAGATTCTCTCTCGTTTCAGTTAAAGGAACCCCACGCAATCCATCATTGGCGCCTAACTCTAATATAAAAACATCAACTTTTTGATTGAGTACCCAATTTATGCGGCTTCTTCCCCCGGCGGTAGTTTCTCCGCTTAGTCCCGAATTGATTACCGTGTACTGTGAACCTAAAGAATCTAGCCTTGATTGAAGTAAGGCGGGATAGGCATCATTAATGTCATCCAGTCCATAGCCGGCAGTCAAACTATCCCCAAAACAAAGAATAATCTTGGTCGTAGTATCGTTAGTTGTATCGTTTCCGTTTTCAATGGGCTCTTTCGGTGTATTTGTTTCTTTTTTAGCAGTGTTTTCTCCGCAAGAGAGTAGTAAACTAAAAATAAAAAAATAACAAAACTTTAAGGAAAAGGGCTTATAACGGGTATATAAATTTGAAATCATTTGCTTATTTTTCCTCTTTTGCATTTCCTTTAGGATTAATTAAAAATCAACATGCCAAAGATATTAAAGATTCATGAGCTGGAGAAAACTTATAGCAGTGGTTCAAAAAAACTTAAGGTCTTACACGATATCTCGTTTGAGGTTGAAAAAGGCGCCACTTTTTCTATTGTAGGTCCTTCTGGGAGTGGTAAAACCACTTTACTTGGACTTTGCGCCGGATTAGACCACCAGGACTCAGGCACTGTTGAGTTATGTGGCCAGAATCTACAAGAACTAGATGAAGATGAACGTGCGCAATTAAGGAATAAAGAGGTTGGATTTATATTTCAGGATTTTCAATTGTTACCCACATTGACCGCACTAGAGAATGTGATTGTACCTCTTGAGCTACAAGGAGTTAAAAATGCCGCTAAACAGGGTATGGAATTACTGAAAAAAGTAGGATTATCGGATCGCTTTCACCACTATCCCTCGCAATTATCAGGTGGAGAGCAGCAACGTGTTGCGCTGGCCAGGGCCTTTTCAAACTCACCTTCTATATTATTTGCAGATGAGCCTACCGGAAATTTGGATGAGGATACCGGCGAAAAGGTAATACAGCTCCTTTTCGAATTAAATAAGGAAGCCGGAACTACTTTGGTAATTATCTCTCACGATCTTGACCTGGCAAACAGAACACAACAGATTCTTCGACTAAAAGGAGGAAAAATAATTGCCAACGAGAGAACCTTATCACAGTGATGAAGAAACAATCCTATTCAAAAGCGAGTATCTCCTGGTTGCTAAAGATGGCATGGCGTGATGGAAGGGCCAGTATGTCGAGGCTATTGCTATTCATGGCTTCGATCATCTTAGGTATTGCTGCTGTGGTTTCGATACAATTATTCAGCGAAAATGTAAAACAGAATATCGAGCGTCAGTCCAAAGTGTTAATGGGTGCCGATTTTATTATTGATAGCAGGCAACTCCCCAATGAAAAAGTGCAGGCCATCATCGACTCTTTAGGAGCAGATGCTTATGAAGTCAACTTTCCGTCTATGGCTGCTTTTCCAAAAAATGGTGCTGCCAAATTGGTGCAGGTACGTGGTATGGAAGGCGACTTCCCGTTTTACGGAACCCTGGATACCGAACCGATTGCTGCAGCGACCGAATATCAACAAAAAGGAGGAGCGTTAGTAGATGCCACCTTAATGCTACAATACGACATCAAACCAGGGGATTCCATCAAATTAGGAGTGATTACCCTGCCCATTACAGGTACGATTAATGCAATGCCTGGTCGATCAGGGATCTCAACAACCGTGGCTCCAACCGTGCTTATTCCTTTTCGATTTATAGCACAGACCGAACTACTACAATTGGGCAGTAGAAAGGAGTATCAATACTTTTTTGTGGCACCAGATATGGATCTCGACCAGTTGGAAAAGACCTTAGACCCTGTCTTGGATGCTGAAAGGGCAGACCTCGATACCCATACCAGTACCAGTCGACAAATAGGGCGTAGTTATGGAAACCTGGATAAGTTCCTTAATTTGGCAGCGTTTATAGCCTTGCTATTAGGTTGCATTGGTATTGCGAGTTCTGTGAATATCTACATCAAAGAGAAATTAACCGATGTAGCAGTTTTAAAATGTTTAGGCGCCAGTAGGAAGCAGACCTTTTTGATCTACCTGATACAAATTGCAGTAATTGGCCTTATAGGGGGTATTGTGGGGACGATATTAGGTATAGGACTCCAACAAGCGCTTCCATTTCTTTTAGAGGAATTTTTGCCCTTTGATGTTCAAATGTCGATCAGTCTACCACCAATTTTTATGGGGTTATTGCTCGGTATCTTGATGTCGGTATTGTTTGCATTGTTGCCTTTGCTTGGTACCTGGTATGTTTCACCTTTAGAAGTATTGCGGGTGTCAGAAGAGCAACCAGTACGATCAAGAAAGGTACGACTATTCGCCTTTGGGGTGATATTGCTTTTTATCCTCTTGTTCTCTTTTTGGATTTTTAAGGACTTTCTATTTGCTTTGGCCTTTGTCCTGGGTATTTTTATCACCTTTGCTATCCTAGCCGGTATCTCTGCCTTGTTTATCAAGGCCATCAAGAGCTATTTTCCAACGGCTTGGGGATTTACAGCCCGAACAAGTCTATTGAATCTATTTCGACCCAATAATCAGACCACAGTGCTCATCTTTGCCATAGGCCTGGGCACCTTTTTGATCAGTACCTTATATTTTACAAAAGACATACTGTTGACCAAAACAGAACTAGACAATGGTCCCGACAATGCCAATATTATCTTAGTGGATGTGCAGCCCGAGCAGCGAGAGGCTGTGGCTTCCGGCATTGCGACTACAGGTTTGGAAGTCATCGACAACCTGTCGATCGTTACCATGCGGATGCATAGCATCAAAGGAAAATTGGTCAATGAGATTCGAAAAGACACTAGCTCAACGATCAATGAATGGGTATTGAATCACGAATTTAGAACGACCTTTCGTGATTCACTCATCGCTTCAGAATCCGTTATAGCAGGAAGTTGGCTCAAGGAGGTCAAACCAGGTGAAGGAGTGAAGATCTCCATTTCAGAAAGTCTTGCTGAAAATGCCAAAATAGGAGTGGGGGATCCCATTATCTTTAACATACAAGGGGTATTGATGGAAACCATCGTAGGAAGCATTAGAAAAGTAGACTGGACACGGTTACAGTTGAATTTTATGATCGTTTTCCCTAAAGGTGTATTAGAACAAGCACCACAATTTCATGTGCTAACGACGTATGTGCCAGATAATACCACATCGGCGACCTTGCAAAGGGAGCTAGTACGTAAATTTCCAAATGTAACTGTCTTTGATCTTCGTCAACTATATACAGTCATTGAAGACATCTTAGAAAAAATCTCCTGGGTCATTAATTTCATGGCCTTCTTTAGTATCCTCACGGGTCTTATCGTTTTGATAGGATCGGTTCGTACCAGTAAATACCAACGTATTAAAGAGAGTGTGTTACTACGTACACTTGGTGCCAGAAGTAAACAAATCCTTCGCATCACTGCACTTGAATATTTATTTTTAGGAATACTTGGAAGCCTGGCCGGAATCTTATTATCCTTGATTAGTAGTCAATTGTTGGCAACATTACTGTTCGAAGAGCCCTTTGTGCCTTCAGGTATTCCGTTCCTACTGTTTTTGCCGGGTATTGTGATATTGGTATTAGTTATTGGATTAAGCAATATTAAAAGTGTGCTACAAAGCCCGCCATTAGCAATATTAAGAAAAGTGGGATAGTGGTGGTTTTAAACATAACATTTGGTTCTAATATCGTTTTTCTATACGCTTCTAAACTGAACTGTAATATGATTTACAAGATGAAAAAAAATGGATAAAGCTGTTGATAAACAAATTTTAGCTAAAAAGAATGTCTGGAAAAGTTTATAAAGTATTTAACAAAATGATTATCAGTACTTTGATATATTTTTTGTAATTTCAGACCAGTTAAAAAGTTGAATAACCCCATATCCATATATTTTGGATATGGGGTTATTTGTTTACAAATGTTGGGATTGCCCTTAAGTAAAAAAATAAAAGTGTTACATTATGAGAACAACGTCAAAAATCAAGAAATCATTATATTCAAAATCGAACACATCAACGCCATTTTTTAGAAAGAGAGGTGATGGAAGTTTTTTTTCAGCTTCTAACCAAGTTAAATCCCCTTTTTTTAACCCGGTTGCTATCCAAACCAAACTGGCAATTGGACAATCCGGAGATCCGTATGAACAAGAAGCTGATCGGATCGCAGCTCAGGTAGTTAATAATTCGGTGCAACGCAAAAGTATTGCATCACAAATCACCCCATTAAGTTATTCTAAGCATCCGGTTCAAGGCAAATTGTTCCGAAAACAAGGGTACGCCAGTAATAAACTAGAAAGTCAAATCGGCTCAAGCAAAGGAGGAGGTGGCTCTATGGATCAATCTACCAAATCTGAGATGAGCCAGAAGTTTGGGATGGATTTTAGTGGGGTAAGAATCCATACAGGCAGGCAGTCTATTCAGATGAACCAGGAGCTGGGAGCCAAGGCTTTTACAGTAGGAAATGATATTCATTTTAATCAAGGGCAATACAATCCTACTGATCATGAAGGGAAGAGGTTACTGGCACATGAGTTGACACACGTTGTTCAACAAAACAATCTCCATCATCATATCCAAAGAACCCCTGATCATGGTGGTACAGCCTCTATGCACGAAGAACTTACCCGGAAATATAGTCAAGAGACGGGGGTTCCTTATCGAGAAGGGCTGCAATATACAGAAGGCTACCGTCAATGGCTGACAGGTCAACACGACGATTCTGAAGCCAGACAAACTCCTCCAGTAGATGATAATCCACCAAGTTCAGATCAAGTTCATGAAGTTAAAAAACAAAAAAAGAAGGTTAAGAAAGCAATAAATATTGGAACCGGTGTGAAAGCAGATAAAAAAGGGGTGAGTGGTGCTGTTAATGCAGAAGGAAGCCTAAAAGTCCCCTTGGGCTCTCCCTGGGGAGAACACTGGAAACTTGCCCTGAAGACAGGGTTATTTCTGAAATGGCAACAAGCTTTGTCAGGCCCAGCCAAGGAAAAATTAGATGCCGGTATGAAGCTACAATTTGATTTCTTAGATCTGCTAATAAAGTCCAAGAACTTTAGTCTTACATCAGGTTTGTACTTGGCCGGTTCAGGAGGGTTTAAAAGTGAAGATGAAAAAACTAAACCTTTTGGTTCCATGCAGACAGGGCTCACTACCAAATTTACGTACACAGGAAATATTTGGGAGGCAAACGTATTTATAACCGGAGGTTTTTCTATGTTTGATGCTAAAGGTAAACCTCTTGTTCCGGGTGGATTTCTCTATACAGGAGGTTCTATTTATTTAAGAGGCAATATAGGGGATGAACAGCATAAAGTCTTATTAGGTCCCACACTTGGAGTAGGTTACAACCTTGATTCGTCTCAAGGAAAAAGTGAAGGTCAAGTTAGTTTGGGTTTAGGACTTATGTTTTAATGTTCTGTTTTTTTGAAGAAATCATTTGAACTTAAAAATTAAGAATCTTTTCTGTGCTGAGTCAAATTATGTAGTAATAATGTATGTAAAATGGGAATGCTTACAGAATTATTGATTCGCAGTTCTTAATTTTAAAATGTTTGATGAATATTGTACATTACACCAATAGTATGATTATTTGAACACATTATTTGACTACAGCTATTGATATTTTAATTGTTTGTGTATTGAATCAAAGTATGGATTATAAAAATAATTTATAGTTATAGGTTTTTCTCATTGTAAATATTGAGAATCTTTGCAATTATGGGCGAGCCAAAGCCTTGGCATTTATTTACTTTACAGTCTATTTTAAAAGCTTTCTAACGGAAAGTTCCTATAAGAAAAGATAATGGAACATTCTTTAAGCAACGAATCTGTGCTTAGCGAAATCGAAGTATAGGAGGGAAGCGAAACCATTTCGGTTCACGATTTCTTAAAACAATAGTATCTAATGAGTAAATACCTGTCTGCCGACAGGTAGATATGTGGAATCAAGATACATCTATTTTTTATGACTAATATCATAAAAAATAGTGTCATCTTTTTCTACTTTTAGGTAATTCGAAAGATAATTTTTAATTATGAAAGACTTAAACCATTCATTCATTAGATCGATCAGTTATAATTTATTTATTCTTGGGTTTTTATTCTTATTAACAGCCTGTAATAATAGCCCTTCAAAAGATGAAACGAGTAAAACGGAAACAGAGGAAATTGTAAAAGTTAACAATATCTATTGGAATGTTAGAGCCATTCTTCCAGATGGAAAAAGCTTAGATGTTAAAGCCTTTGATAAAGAAGAGAAATCCTTCGACATTAAGGCAATTCAAAACTCTGATCAAGATGTTTTATTAGATGTAAAAGCTATTGCAGATGATGATGAATTACCAGTTAAGTTGTTATTGAATGATGACCAATTTGCACCTGTTGCAGCTATAAGTAATGAAGGAAATACGTATGACATTAAAGCAATAACAGAAGAAGGTGAAAAACTGGATATAAAAGGCATTAGAAGATTTGGAAATATTGTCATTATGAAAGCTATTACTAAAGAGGGGAAATATATTGGATTGCAAGCTATTTCTCCAGATGGAAAACAGAATGATATTAAAGGTATAAAAGTTAACATAGGAGAAAGAGAGATGACATTAAAAGGTGTAGGCGTCCATGCTCATATTAAAGCAATGCACCCAGCTGCTAATGAAGCTGAGTTTAAAATGTTTAAAAAATCGGAAATCAATAAGAAAAGAACATATAAAACTGATTTTGAAAGAATTATCTGGAATATTAAGGCGGTAACTGCTGATGGTAAAAATCTAGATGTGAAAGCTTTTGATGCAGAAGGCAATACATTTGATGTAAAAGCAACACAAGATTCTAAACAACATAGTTTTATGAATATTAAGGCATTTGTAGAAGAGTACGAACTACCTGTTAAAATAATGCAAAGTTCAGACGAATATTCACCTGTAAGTGCCATTGGAAAAAATGGTACTGTTTACGATATTAAGGCAGTAACCGAAGATAATGTAAAACTAGATATAAAAGGCATTAGTCGTTCAGGTAATATTGTTAATGTTAAAGCTATAAATGAAAATGGGGAATTCTATGGTGTTAAAGCTTTCGCTCCAAACGGAAAACTTAATCAAGTAAAAGGTATTAAGATTTTTGATAGAGAAGTAGAAATGAAAGTAAAAGGACAACCAGTATATGCCCATTTAAAAGCTATTAATCAATAACCTGCGCTGTCGCATCGTAATGAAATACTCTTTTTGTAGAAAGGGCAGAGGAGTGGAGGCAAAATGTGTATGCAATGAGAACTAAGTTATCAACTTTATTCTGTAAACAGTATTACAATAAGGGTTAGAAATAGTATCTAACCCTTGTCTTATTCATAGTTTTCGAAGGTTTAACATTCCAAAAGTTCCTATTATTAACATGATGAGTAAGGTTGGAAGCATCAGACGCATCCAGCTAAAATCACGTTTTGAGCTATAAAATTTAGTGTGATGAGTTTTCCAATCAATTAAATCTGCAGGATTGTTTTCAAAGATTTTAGGATAAAAATGTAACCGTAAATTCTCGTGATATTCAGTTAACGCCTTTAAAAAATTTAAATGACTAATCATATCGGTCCCTGTTACATTATTGAAACTTAGCTGAGCATGCATGGTAGGCACAAAAAGAGCCACTTTTTCGCTTACAGTATTGCGTAACATAATCTTTTCTATCATTTCGGCACTCGTATTTTTTGCGGCCAAATCTCCCATGTGTTGCATTCCATAATACCAAATCCAACTGAATTTATCTTCAGGAACTGTATACTTTTTATATTGCGGATAGGCTTCATAAAATCCAGTCATGGTCGCATCTTTTTCCAAGTCCCATTTTTCGTGATAACCATCTCGTTGTTCTACCATAGCATTTAAAGCTTCCGGCACTTGGTATCGATTAAGCACATAATTATTAACCATTGCCGGAAGTAAAATGGTAAGTACCACCCAAATAGAAATTAAGGCTAATGCATTAAAACTAGAGTTTTTTAGTAGAGAAACTATCCATAAACATAACGCACTCCAGAACAATACATACAAGATGCCTTGCAGAAATATAGCCCAAAAGTTTTGGTTCATCGGTATTTGAAGAAGCATACTCGCCATGAACATAAGGAATAGTAAAATAATAAAAACAAAACCTATCCTTACCATTAGTTTTTTGAACAAAAAACCTGCTTTTTCAGAGGTTTGTGCGGCTAATATTCTCCAAGTACCCAATTCTTTTTCTTCAGAATATAAATTAAAAGTCATGGCGATTAATACTAATGGAAACAGATAGATAATAACAAATCCCAAATCCAAATTTCCAGACATTAACAAGGATGGGTTCTCAAAATCGGTGTCATATTTCTGTCCTTCCAATCCACGAATAGTAACTGCTTGTAATAACGGATTTACATCACTCTGTCCTATAGAAATAGCACTTATATTGGTTGGTTTTTTAATTAATGTAAATCGTAAATAATACAATAACAAACCAAGATCATCATTGTGATATTCTAAATTTCTCTTAATGCTTTCTTCTTGAAATTCTTGTGCCGCAACAATAGCTTTTTCTTGTTTCACCAAATACTGCTTACCAATTAGTATACTAATTATTCCGACTGTTACTAGCAATACCAGACTTACCAGGAACATCTTACTTCTAAAAAATGATTTAATTAATAAACTGTACATCTTAAATGGCTTTGAAGTTCGTGGATACTTTTAACAGACCAAAAACGGCCAATACTCCCCATAACAATAGTGCTAAGATCGAAGTTAACTCGTTTTGGAACACGCTGGAAATACTTAAAAAACGGTACTCAAATGGTGGAAATTCTTTCCAGTAATTGCTAGAGATCGTATTTGGACCCGCCTTTCCTTTATTGGGAATAAAATCCATCTGTAATTGATTCATTTGTTGAGCCAATTTATACCGATATGCTTCGGCTTTATCTTTAAAATGAAGAAACGACTGAAAATCTGTTCCTGAGAAAGCCATAGATACGTTTTTTATAGCGGTATAGGGATTTAGAAAAGCAGAATTACGCTCTATATCATTCTGTTTATTATAGATTTGATATAAGCGTTCTTGATGTTCTAGATAAATTGCCGTACTCAAAGCTTCGCCTTTTGCCATTATAAATCCACCGTAGTTAAAAGGAAGATCTTCTACATTTTTTACATTATTTGCTAAAAGCACAGAATCTTTCAAGGCCTTAAAATGCGGATCGTCTGGGTTGTGACTATCACCTTGCCTAATTAGATCATGTTCTACGGCGGTTTCCATTTCTATTTTCGAAGGTGTAGGGTAAAGGTAATAGCCTATAGCTTGTAGCGATTTAGGCAAAATAATGACAAATAGTAACCAGATTCCTAAAAGTTTTACTAAGGCTCCTTTGCCGGTTTTACTAAAAGCCGATACCAAAATGGTAATGGCACTGAGAATAGCAAAAAATAGCACATAAGAAATGAACAGCACCACAAACCTTAATAAGCTATCCCTATAGAGGGTATCATAGGATTCCATAAGCACAAAAAACAATACCACCAGAAAAACCGAAAAAAGAAAAATCAAGGATAAACCCCATAGTCCCAACACCTTTCCAAAAACAATTTCTTTCCTACGAATACCTTGACCTATTAAAAGTTTCAGGGTACCGTTTTCTCGCTCTCGCGCGATGCTCGCAAAGCCCAAGTAGAAAATCAAAAGGGGCACAATGACTTTCAATAGCATTGCTAAACTCACTTCTCCAAAACGCAATAAACCTGTAGACATGCTGGCTTCAGAAAAGTTGACAGTATTCTGTTTGTGTGCTTCTAAGAATACCGCGTTTCCGACAAAATTTTCCATGCCTACATCAAAAACACTGAGCACATGTTTTAATCGAAATGCAAAAGAACCATAATGTGCCATTCTATGTGGATGCTTATCGGGATTATTCTCCCAGCTTTGCTGAACTTCATCCTGCATTAGATCTCGTGTATAATTTTGGTCATGATAATTTTCCCAACCGCTATAGGCCGAAAAAAGCAATAAAAATAGCATCAGCCCCAACGCTATAAGCATAACTTTGGATCTAAAGGCATCTTTCCATAGTTGACCCGCCAACAAATAGATAATTGATTTTCTCATACTTAAAATTTATATGTTGCATTTAACAAGACGTTCCGTGGAACTCCCGGTGCTAATCGTGATGCATTTAAAGCTCCTAGCCAATACGTTTTATCGAAAAGGTTATTCACCTTAAGGGTCAATTGAATATTTGCATTTGATGGTCTGTAATAGATGGCACCGTCAAAAACTGTATATTCTGGCAGTAACAGGCGATCTGCATACCAAGAGTATTTTTCGCCACTGTACTGCGCCCCCAAACCAACACTAATACCTTTGAGCGTGTTGCCGGTAAAATCATATTTACCCCAAAGGTTGGCACTATGTTCTGGAGCCCCACCGATGCGTTCTCCAATTAGCGATTCATCTTCATCTTCAACAATTTCTGCATCGGTATAGGCGTAGGATGCTACCAATTGAAAGTTTGGTGTTACATATCCTGAGAAATCAGTTTCAAACCCTTTACTGCGTTGCTCACCTCTAGAAGTTAAATTTTCCAAATCGTAGGTATCACCAATTAGAATATTCTTTTGAGTAATATAAAAAAGGGATGCATTCAACACTGCTTTTCCATTAAAGAACTCTCCTTTGGCACCAATTTCCTTTAGACTACTTTCTAAGGGGTCAAATCTACCAGGTGAAGCAGACCAAAAGAAGCCTTCGGTAGCAGGGGATAATGACACGGTATTTGTTTGAGGCTGGAATCCCTCTAAATATGTGACATAAGCACTTATGTTATTAGTAACCTCATAGGTCAAACCAATTCTAGGAATGAACGCTTCATTCTTAAATTCTTCTTCATCCCCTTCATAATCAAAAATGTCATTAAACCATTCATATCTTAAATTTACCAAGGCAGAAAATTTACCTATTTTGAATTGATCTTGGATATAAATTCCACCGGTCGTGGAGAGGTTTGCCGGAATTTCAAACTCAGAAATCGTATAGTCTTTTGTCTCTCGAATACCATTGCTTGGATTTTCTAAATTAAAGTGTGGTACATTAGGTATAGGCATTACGACACCATCAATTTCCATAGTTTGAAATTGGTTGGCCTCATCAACATTAAAATTGGTTACCGAGCCGTCTAATCGTAAATAGCGTCTTGCACCGTTTTGTCCTCCTCCAATGGTGCGTTCCCATCGCGTTCCATCATATCCTACTAAGAACTTATTCGTGATTTTATTCCCTTTGGTGTCAAAATTAAAAAATGCACTAATATTATCCGTATCCCAAAATTGCTCGCGTTCTACATAGCGCATGGCAGCTAAGGTTGGTATCGCATTTCCTTCAATATCAACCGCAGCACTGTTTACGGTTCTGTGTTCTGCTAAATCTTCATCCCAGGTTTGCTTCATATAAGACGCATTGAACCCAAAATTATCGGTAAACTTCTTTGTGAAGTTAGTCATGATAACCACTTCTTTAGACTTGAAAAAATCGTTGGAGGCACCTACGTTTAAAGAAATAGGGGTACTGTTCAAATCAAATTCTCCATTAATGCTACCAAAGATGGGTTGTCCTCGATCTAAATTTCCGACACCATTGCTGTAAATCATTTCAACATTAAGTGCCGTTGTTTCATTAGGAATGTAACTAAACGAAGGGGTTATCAAAAAGGCATTGTTCTTTACCAAATCCCTAAACGAATTTGCCTCTTGAAACGCTGCGTTAAAGCGGTATAGTAGCGTTTTAGAATCGTTCAAAGGTCCCGTAAAATCAGCAGTTGCTCTCAAAGTTCCAAAACTACCCGTAGTCGCAGAAATTTCACTTCGCTTTTGTTTCAAAGGTTTTTTAGTCACCATATTCACGGTTCCACCTGGGTCGGCACTAGAAAAAGTAACCGAAGAAGGACCTTTGATGACTTCTACGCGTTCAATATGTGAGGTAATGGGTTGCAGAAAATAATATTGCCGTGTACGCATCCCATTTAGTATTTGTCCGTCATCTGCTTGTGTAATACCGCGAATATTGTAGTGATTGTATAAGCCGGTGACCGTAACATTACTTACCGTTTTTACGGCATCTGGTAATTGGAAGGCGAGACGATCCGCTATTAATTCTTTCGTTACTGAAGTGATGGCCTGTGGCAGCTCTTTATTTTTTATGGCTACTTTGGTTGCCGAAAAAGAATAGTCACTATTATAATCTGTTCGAGCTCTTCCCGTAATTTCTACAGATTGTAATTGCTCTACATCCTGCTCTAAGACCAATATACCCAGGTCATAAGTTTGAGTTTGGTCAAATAATTTCTGTAAACGCAACGACCGCATGGCTATGTAACTAACATCAATTTGGTAATCTCCTGTTTGCGCAAGTTCAAAAGCAAAGTTACCGTTTTCTTGGGTAACTGTACCGTTGGTTATTCCTGAACTTTGGTTCGTATACGAGATGGTAGCCCCAAATATGGGTCGTTTATCTACATCAACAATTTTACCGGTAACCGAAATTTGGGCAAATGATGCATTAATTGCAATTATTGTTAATATGACGATACAATATTTTTTCATGGTTTTAAATGGTTTCTAAGTAAAGTTGATTTAATTCTCCGGCATTTATTTCACTAGCTTTTAGTTGCTGCACTAAGGTGCCTTCTTTCATAATACCTATAGTGGTTGCTAGCTCTACGGCATTAAAAATGTCATGGGTAGCCATAAAAATTACTTTCCCCATTGTTGCTAATTCTTTACAGATTTTCGTGAATTCTGCGGTTGCTTTTGGATCTAAGCCAGAAGTAGGTTCATCCATAAAAATTACCTCGGCGTTCTTGGCTAGTGCCACGGCAATACCTACTTTCTGTCGCATTCCTTTAGAGTAAGAGGATAGTCTTTTGTGCTGTGCATCCGATTGCAGTCCGGTTTTTGTTAGAAAAGCTTCTAAGGCTGATGTGGTGTATTTAAATCCCGCCAAACGGCTAAAAAAATCCAGATTCTCTACACCGCTAAGGTTGCCGTAGAGTTGCACCGTTTCAGGGATATATGCAGTAAGTTTATTAGTATCGTCTTTCCCGATTTCTTTATCGGCCACAAAAGCCTTACCGCCATCTTTTGGAATAAAACCCAAAAAAATGTTGATGGTCGTTGTTTTTCCTGCGCCATTTTGACCCAAAAGGCAAAATATTTCGCCTTTAGAAACTTCGAAGGAAACGTCTTTTAAGGCTATCTTTCCATGGTAAGACTTGCTTATGTTTGTTGCTTTCAACATAACGTTTAATGAATTAAAATTATTTGTAAATTGTGTAAAGACCTATACTTAGTGTGGTCAACAATAAGTATGCGTTTGAATGTATTGAGAGATGTCCTAAGAAAAGGACGAAGCCCGATGTATATTTAAATATTCATCATAACATTTAGATACATTCCACAATACATGGAGGTTATCAAAACGAAACGGCAAATGAATTAGGTATACCTATCCTATAAAATAGCGACGGTACTACATACAAAATGGACTATAAGAATTGTGGGGGAGGCCTGGTAAAGAGATAACTTGATAAATGCCTGTTGTTAAAAGTAACAAAAAGTGCTTTGTCGTTGATTTGTTGCTCTGTGAAAAAATATTCTGTATCTGGTAAAACAGTGGTTTCTGTTTCCAGAAGAGGTATAAAATTAACCGCTGTTGAAGTATGACAAACTTCACAATGCTGAATGTCTGGATCATCTTCCTGATGAGTAAGCGCATGCAATCCTGCCACCTTGAATAACAAAAACAAAGTGACGAAAAACATAACTGTAAAATTCTTACTGTTTTTCATCATAAGAGCTAAAAGTAAATAATATTTTAAGTTATCTGAATAAGAATATGTCAAATTAACATGATTTTATTCTTTTGTTGTTATACTATAGAGCATATAATCACCAAACTGAAATCTTAGTTTTATAATAGTACATAAAATAGAAGTTGTGCGCATTTACCTAGATGAGGCGGCTGAATAATGATAGTTTTAAGTATCAAAACAGATCTAGAGCTATCTAGATGAATTCTAGAGCAATATGTTAGGGCTGTAGTAGTATAATATTGCTCATCAAGAATATGTGATTAGATTTAAAAATCTAAATGATGAAATCTCACAGTAATTTTTAACTACATCAATAATAGGTAATAAAACTAGAAAAATTAATGTTTCCATAGTAATTTTATATAATGCGAATTATGAATTACAATCTGTACTATAATGTATTTGCGTGGCGCCTGTTCTGAGCCGTCATACTAAGCTGTCACACTGAGCTTGTCGAAGTGTTGTCGAAGTATAGGAGGGAAGCATAATGCCTGTCTATGGCCAGGTAGATGTGAGAAATGGCAATTACCTATTTCATAATTTTGCTAAAACTTCCAATTTTTTAAAAACAATAACCTTATACATAGCACTAACTGGGACTTTATTATTTTCAATTAACAAATATGTTCTGGTTGCCTTTGTAACTCTATCCAAATTCGCAATGTAAGATTTATGTGTGCGTTGGAAATTTTCAGATAATACTGTGTTGATATTAGTAAGTGTTTCGGAAATCAAGTACATTCTTGAATCGGTAAAGATTTTTAAATAATTTCCAAAACTCTGAATATACAGGATTGATTTTAATGAAATGTTAACTGGCACGCCATCATGCTTTATCTGCAGTTCTTCACTTCCTCTATTCTTTTTGGGCTGTATTATTTTTGAAGATGAAACTTTGTTGATGGCTTTCAAAAAGCGTTCAATTTTTATGGGTTTCAATAAATAATCTACAACCCCATAATTATAACTTTCTAAGGCATACTCAGAATACGCTGTAGTCAAAATGACTTTAGGTGGTTTTATCATAGACCGTAAAATTTCCATACCATTGAGTTCAGGCATTTCAATATCTAGAAAGATGAGATCAAGGTCGTTTTGCTGAATAAAATTGATAAATTCAAGTGGATTTCCTGTACTTAGTACTGTGTCTAAGTTGTCAATTTTAGAACAATACTCTTCTAACACTTTACGCGCTAGTATTTCGTCATCTATAATACCAACTTTAATCATTAACTGTTTTTTTTAATTTTGAAACTGCTAAATCAATAGATAAATTTACATGATATTTTTCTTCTTTATCATCAATTTCCAATACGTGAGAGTTAGGATATAAAAGATTTAACCGTCTTCTCACATTCTCAAGCCCCAATCCTTCTCTTTTTGAGGTTGAAGTTATTAAAGGTTTTGAATTCTCTACACAAAAATGAAGCGTGGTATTTTTAAGAGCTACAGAAATATCAATGGTACTCTGTTCGTTTGTACTTTGAGCACCATGCTTCACAGCATTTTCAACAAATGGGATTAACAACATCGGAGAAATCCTTAAGCCAGACACGTCTCCGTCAATTAAAAATTCAATAGTACAACGTTTACTCAGTCTTTTTTCTTCAAGTAATAAATAATTTTCTATAAACTCAAGCTCTTCTTTTAATAAAACAGTTTCTTTTTTTGAACTCTCTAATTGATACCGCATTAATTCTGAAAGTTGCATGACAAGGTCAGGAGTTTCTAATGATTGTTTCCGCGAAAGCGAATAAATACTATTTAAAGAATTGAATAAAAAATGTGGATTTACCTGCTCTTTTAAATAATTTAGCTCCATTTCTTTTTGTAACTTTTCTTTCTCAGCATTTTCTCTTTGGATGATTATATTTCTTCTTAAAAAATAGGCCGCCATTCCGGTTCCAGTAGTATAAATTAGAAAAAAGGTCATTTTATAAACACCATACCAGCCATCCTTTCCATATCCTTTCAAATATGCCCCAATAAATACACTCGCAACAAGAAGTATTGTATATAAAAAATAACGTCTCTTATCAAAAAAAAAGGGAATGCAAATAAAATGATTTATCCATATAATGGCCATAATGGCAATTGTATAATTAAGACCATGTAAGAAAAAAGAATAATTAGTATCAAATCTATCCTTAATCCCCCACATACTTAATATCTCAAGTATAAGTACCAAAAAAAAGGCGCCTATGTTTATAAAGATTGTATTCTTTAATGACTTTTCGAGCATATATTCATTTAAAAATCAGATAAAGATATCATCTATGTATAGAAATTGTCTTAATTATTATACAAAAGCGGGATATCAATGACGAAATGATTTCATCATTTAATTGTTGTGTTTATCCTATTAATGGATTTAGACATTGAATATACTATACATTTATTCAACATTTAAGTAAAAAATAAATAATGAGAAATTACAATAAACATGAAAATCACTAAATTATTAATATGGACATTTGCTATATCGCTAAACACTGTCTTTGCACAAGAAAATAGTGTGATAGAAAATACGCAAAATATAGAAGGAACTTCCTTAGTATTACCTCAGATTCAGGTAGTCCCCATAAAAGATACTGAAACAGCAAGAAATTATGAATTGTATATAGAATTGCCTGAAGATTATTCAGAGAATGAAAACAAAACGTATCCTGTCCTTTATTATACCGATGCCATGTGGCATCTCGAAATGCTATCAGGCTCTACAGAATTCATGCTAGAAGATGTTATTCTAGTCGGAATTTCCTGGCAAAAGGACATCACAGAAGATTTAAAGCAACAATATGGAGCGCACGCCAGCCGATTTACCGATTATTCATTCTGGAAAAAAGCCAACCCTAATCATCCTAAACTAAAATTTGGCCAAGCTAAAAATCACTTGGCATTTATTCGCAACGAAGTTATCGAATATGTAAATAACAACTATCGCACCGATCCAGACATTCGTTCCTATTTTGGTTACTCCCTAAGCGGTGCATTCGGTGCTTATATACTATTGACTCAACCTGATACTTTTGATAATTACATTCTTGGTAGTCCATTAAACAAAGGCTTAATCCCTTACCTTTCTGAGATTAATACCAAATTAGGAGCTTCCGAGTCAAATGAGAACAATCCATTGCATGCTAACGTATATATCGCCTATGGCACATTAGAGAAAGAAAAGGACGAACCTATAGACGAATTTATTAAATTACTGGATAGTAGAAAAAATTTAGAAGTATCCATACAAAGAAAAGTAATTGAAGGTGATCATGGAACCGCTTTCCCAATGGTTGCTGTACAAAGTGTCGCTTGGTTGTCATCCTTGATGAGTCATGTTTCAAGTTATAGCAATGAGCTCTCATTCTGGTCGATTCCGCACCTCAATAAAGCATTTGTCACTACAACGCCAGAAGATAGAACGGACGGGGTATCAGTTGATACATTATCGGTGAATAGAAATGACCGAAATTCCATCCTCAACCTTTCTGAAGAGATTTTTGATGGCAAACATGGAAACTATGATGCGGTACTCATTTCACACAAAAACAAATTAGTTTTTGAATCCTATTATAAAAAAGGGCGTATCAACTTGCCTCATGGACAAGCGTCAGCAGTAAAAGGGTATACCAGTTTGGTGTTGGGTAGAGCTATTCAAATGGGGTACTTATCCATGGAAGATCTACACAAACCTTTGATTAGTTTTCTAAAAGATGTTGATCCTAAAAAAGTTGCCAAAGGAGCCAAAAAAATAACACTTCATAAGGCATTGACCATGCACGGAGGATTGACTATAGATAGAGATCAATGGAAAGAATTTGAAAAAGATTCAGTTCGACTAAAAGGCCAGGGGCTGGTTCAGACGCTTCTTGAGCAAAGCGGACCTATAACCCATGAGTCTCAGACATATTTGTATGGTAATTTCAATCCAATGTTGGTAATGACGGTCATTGACGCCGTTGTCCCAGGAACGGCTGAGAACTTTATTAAGACAGAACTGCTTGACAAACTCGGTATTACAAATTATAAATGGTCAACTCATATTAGTGGTTTACCACAAGCAGGGTGGCGTGCAAGTATTATCTCTCGTGATATGCTCAAATTGGGTAATTTGGTTCTCAATAAGGGTAAATTAAACGGTGAGCAGCTTATTTCTACAGAATATCTTGCCAAAGCCACTAGTGGCATTGTGAAACCTACTCAAGATTGGATGCCAAAAGACTATCGTTGCGGTTATTTTTGGTATCAAACACTCGTAAAAATAGATGATAAAAGTTATGACACCACATTTGCTTGGGGAGGCGGTGGACAGCGTATCATAGTGATAGAAGAACTTGATTTAACAATCGTGATTTCTGGTCATGATAGAGAAGATAAAATAATGACTCAAATTTCTGAAATCATTATACCAGCGTTTGTTAAACAATAATCCCATAAAAACAATAAATCTAACATTCTAAAAATAAAGAAGAATGTTCAAGTGAGTCACTTATTTAAAGTGTTTTTGATCATTGTCTTTAGAGTTCTCAACCTTTCTAATATATTCTGTAGGAGTAAAATTCGTTATTTCTTTGAATGCCTTATAAAAAGTAGATTTAGAATTAAACCCAACATCAAACGCTATAGAAATTAGTGTAAATTCTTTATGCTTATTTTGATTGATTCTTTGTGAAAAATCCTCAACTCGATATTCATTAACTAATTCATAAAAAGTTTTTTTATAAGTATTATTGAGAACCCATGATAATTTATTAGTTGTAGTATTAATTTCATTAGCTAAAATTGACAAATTTAATTCTGGTCGTCGATATCCTTTATCTTTCTCGAAGAAGCCATCAACTAAATTTTGAATCTCACTTATTTCTTTTTCGTTAAGCCGATTCTTTTTTTTAGATTCATTTTCATTCTTAGAGGGAAACCTAATTTTAAATATTTCTGGATGTTTTAAATTATAAAAACCTACTATATAAATTTGTATACCAAAGATTAAACATGATATATCCCAGATCATTCTAATATCGACTGGTAATTTAACAACAAAACGTTCAACAATGCCTAACAACCAAAAAATCATATAAACCAACAAGCAAATGAGCATGATCTTTATATACTTTATAATGGTTTGATTAAAAGATAGTTCTTCTTCTTCATTTTTCTTATAGTAATTCAATAGTCTATTTGATTTGAATAAATAAGCCGAGATAAAAACGAAAAATATGACGTCGTTACAAAATAATAAAGTGTTAAAATAACTGCTTAAATCCTTTATTGAATCATAAATATAAACATGAAAAAAGCAGTATGCTAAATACAATAGTGCTGGCAAATAGTGATAGTATGCTAACTGATAATTTCCATTTTTATAAAAAAGTAACCGCCTAATATACGTGTAAACTAAAGGCCCAATAAAAAGATAAAAAGTATTAATGATATTACCATATAGCCTCAAAAAATCTCTTTCAAATTGATGGCCCATAGCTCTTTCGAATAAAAAAAGGCTATAAATAGCCAATAAGTACTGTATAACCCTGTTTGCTCCTGTATGCTTTTTAGGAATATACTGAATGGCAAAAATCAAAAAAATACACTGACCAATAATCAATACCAGAAAAAGCTCATATAGCGATATACTCATCCACTCAAAATTTTAACATTGTTGTGTTTTATTCTAACATCATAATAAGTTTACTATTTTTTGTCATTTCATTTAGTTAGAATTTGATCTTTATTTATGTATGGACTAAAAAATAGTCTGATACTATAGTTTAGGACATCTAATAATGAAAATCGTTACATCTGATGACAAAAAAAAGTTTTCTTTACAAAAAAATCAAAGTGAAAAGTAGTAATGTCAATTTAAAAATATTCTTAAACTAATTTGAACTTAATTAAAGCTAAAATTAATACAACTATGAAATCCAATTATGTATTAGTATTTATTGTATGTCTATTAATATCATGCAAAAATAATAGTCAGTCAAAATCAAGTAATGCGAATTCAACCGAAATAGAGAATTTATATTTTTCTACAGTAGACTTTACAAAAGTTAAAGGTAAAATAGAGAATTATTCAAAAGAATTTAATTTACATAACGATACTTTCCTAAGTATTGTTTTTAACTTAGATAAACCACTGATACAAAGCCTTCAAGAATTATCTCCAACCTTATCGGAAGATGAATTATTGCGTAAAGGAAGTTTTCAATTTTCATATATAGTTGATAAGAAAATAATTTATGTAGAGAACTTAAACACCGGAGCAGGGCCAAAAGCCAGAAAAACAGAGGAACTTAGACAAGTAATACCATTAGTAGCACCAGAACGAATAAATTTTTGGGGCTGGTTTATGTGGCAAAGATTTATGAAAATTAATGGTGGGCTAGATGCATTTACAGAAGGAAACCATACGTTAAGTATCGAAGTAAGACCTTATTTAAACGGGGATGTATTAAAAGTTGGTCCTCTTTTGGCAAAAGGAAATATCACTGTAGAAGTTCCTAAAATAGTTATAGATGAAAGTTTAGTGCCTGTTCAGAAAATACAGCCTAATAGTGGTTGGAAAATTTCTAAAGCTAATTTTAATAACAATAAAATTGAAGCTCTAAATAGAAAAATAGCAGAAGGTAGGTTTGAAGATATTAACGGAATTGTTGTTATTAAAGAAGGCAAACTTTTAATAGAAGAATATTTTAACGGGGCAACAAGAGATAGTATACACAATGTTAGATCTGTAGGAAAATCATTTGCTTCTACAATACTAGGGATTGCTATTAAAGATAAATTCATAAAAGACGAAAATGCTTTGCTAAAACATTTTTACGATTTAAAATCATATAAAAATTATAGTCCCAAAAAAGATTCTGTAACCCTAAAATCGCTTTTAACCATGAGTTCTGGATTTCTAGGTAATGATTGGGACAATGAAAGTCCAGGGACTGAAGACAAAATGCAATCTACTGATAATTGGGTGAAGTTTGCTTTAGATTTGCCCATGCATAAAGACAAGATAATAGGCAAAGATTATAATTATTTCACTGCTGGTGTTGGTTTGCTAGGGGATATTATTCATAGATCAGTTCCTGATGGACTCGTTTCCTATGCTGATAAAAAATTATTTGCGCCATTAGAAATTACCAATTATAAATGGTTTTATACCCCTCAAAATGTTGCATATACAGGTGGAGGTATAGAACTACGAGCTATCGATTTTGCTAAATATGGACAATTATATAAAAACAAAGGACTTTGGAATGGTAAACAGATTCTTACCAAAACTTGGGTAGAAAGAAGTTTAGCTAAACAAGTATCGCAGGATTATGGAGGAATAAAAGGCTTTCATTACGGTTACCTTTTCTGGAATAACGCATATACAGTCCATGATAAAGATTATGAAGTATCTTTTGCCACTGGAAATGGTGGTAATAAGATTTATGTCTTTAAAGACATTCCTCTTGTTGTGGTTATAACTGCTTCAGCATATGGCAAGCCAGGTGCTCACAAAAATGTTGATAAAATGATGGTTGATTATATATTGCCTGCAATAATAGAAAAATAATAAAACCAGTTAATATGATGCCCTAAATTTTGCCTTGAAAGATTAAAAAAGATTAATTGAAGTTCTACATATAGCAAGTGTTTAGACGAGTTCACAAAATTGATCTTATGAATCAATTTTGTAAAGCTGCGAGACGAGGCGGTTAGTTACTGATAGTTTTTAGGATCAAAACCGCTCTAGGACTATCTAGATGAATTCTACGACACGATATTAGGGCTATAGTATTATAATACAGTACTTAAAAATCTTCTAACTAGATTTAAAATCTAAAACATATTTGTACTATTGTGAGCTAAATGTTTCTTTAAAAAATGAGAATGCTTACAGAATTATTGATTAGTAGTTCTTAATTTTGGAATGTTTGAAGAATATCGTACATTGCACCAATAGTATGATTATTTAAACATATAATGATGGCTACAATTAGAAAAACGATCACATTTACAGAGAAACAAGATAAGTGGATAAAGTCTCAAATTAAGGCAGGAGAGTTCACAAATGATAGTGAGTATCTTCGTGATTTAGTAAGACAGGACCAAGCCAAAAAAGCAAAATTCTCGGCACTTAAATCTGCTATAACAGAGGGCATGGATAGTGGTATTAGTGATAAATCTGTTCCAGATATTATGAAAGAAGTCGAAGAACGTATGCGAGCAGATGGGCGTTTATAAAGTATCAAGAAAGGCAGAAATGGATCTTGCCAAAATGTATGAATATGGCATTGAAACATTTGGATTAATGCAATCCAAGGGATACTTATTAGGAATGCATACGCTCTTTCAAGTACTAGCCGATAATACCAATCTTGGACGTGATGCTTCAGAATTTATTCTATCATTAAAGCGATTTTCTTATAAATCTCACACTATTTTTTATTTGGCTACAGATATTGATATTTTAATTGTTCGTGTATTAAACCAAAGCATGGATTATGAAAAGAATTTATAGCTTATAACGGACACCCTAATACAATAAAAGAATAATTTTTAAAGTTTAAAGCAATTTTATATAATGCCTTATTATGACTACTATTTGTATCATAATGTACTTGCGTTATGTATTACCCTGAGTATTTCGGCAACACTTCGACAGGCTCAGTGTGACATCTCAATGACCACCTGCCGAAGGGTCACTTTGCTTTGGTGCGACATCATTTTAAAGATTGAGAATCTTTAAAATTGTGGGCGAGGAGGTGCGTTGACTTTTTATCTCTACAGTTTATTTTAAAAGTTTTCTAACTAAATCGAAGATTGGCTTCGCCTAATTTTAATTTGGCAAGCAAATTATTCATTTCATGAACTCCTCTAAAACAATAAACACTTTGTGAACTAAATGTTCCTTTAAAAAAGGTAATGGAATACTTATTATACGAGCTGACGGCAGGAGGGGAGTGTAATGTGTGTGGAATGGGAATCTATTCTATTTTTTTTTCTTAATTACGGATTCCCGTAAAATTACATTATAACCACTAATTAACTAAACTTACCGCAAATTGGCTTTGACATAATATCTGTCGATTTTTCAAAGTAACTAAATTGTAACCAAACCGGTACATAAATTAAGCCGTTATAGGTGTCAATTTATAGGTTGGTACGTTTTTAAATGTATAATCCCTAGTTTTACATTGAAACAGAATGTTTATAAAAAATGAATTTTAAAAAATACAGGATTGCGATTATTTTCTTTTTTATTGTTTGGATAATCCTTTTGCTAAGTTTTCACCCTATTATTCATGGTATGGATGGTGGTGCAGACGGATTAGGGGGATTTATTCCTGCCGTATTTTTAACGCTGTTAATTATTGTTTTTGGGATTGGATTTAGTAGCTTTTTACTAGCAGGGCTATTGAATAATCGCTCAAGAAAGACATGTGTAATTAGTATCCTAATAGCTGGTGTGGTAATGTTAAATGTTTGTTTGCATTTTACATGGCGATTATCATTTGTCAGTGTAGTTCAACAATTCATTTATTGATTTTATAGTTAAAAATTATAAAAACATCCACAACGTCTATGTTCTCGAAACCAAAGTATTTACTGACACTCATAGCATTCAGCTATTTCTATTTAAATGTAATAGCCCAAGTTGCCATTATAAAAGATGAAGATGGTTTTACTAATGTACGCTATAAACCCGAATCAACCTCTAGAGTCATTTACAAGCTCAAAACCAATGAAGTTTTTTGGTTTGAACAAGAAGACTATTATTCTCAAAGTGTGGAATGGATAATGATATCTATTCCCAAAAACCCCTTTTCAATTGAATGTGGTGCTTTAGACAATCTCACAGGTTATATTCATAGGAGCAGGATTCAACCTCTTAACTCAATGAAAGTATACAATAAGAAGGATTTAAAATTCATGATGAAAACAGCCCCTTTTGATGAGGATAACAAAATAATTGATTATCAAAACAACTGGGTAACGGCAATCAATGGATTATATCCCTGGGGAGTAAATGGCGAAATCCCAAAAACAATGGTGGACAGTATTGAGATGAAAGTAGATAACGTCGATATCAATGTTCCAAAAATTTTGATAGCCGATCTTTATGAATGTAACACTCAATTTGTAACCTATAAAACTGAGCAAACCTATTTTATTTTTCAAAAAAATGGCCATCGATTAGACCCTTACATTATCGTTTGGGTAATTAACAATAATGGGATAAAACAAAGGTTTGTTATGGATTATAAATAGACTTTCGGATTACAGGATTACAAAGAACTTAAACAAATTCAACATAATAATGTATGGAGATTGAAATATCGCACAGTAAAGAAAAAATAAAGCGAAAGTTTGATAGCAACTTACTATTTTTTCTGATCGGGATCATTCTAGCCATCATAGGAATATTTAACAATACTGCTTTGTTAGTCGCTATTGGGGCGTTAGTGAGTATTATGGCAGGATTACGATTTTTTGACCTCAAAAAAAAGTCATTACCCCGACTATTGTTAAATGAAGATGGAATAGTTGACAATATAAGCTGGGTTTGTTATGGATTGATTGAATGGAAAGATATTATAGGTTTCAGAACAAACACTAAGTTTAAAAATATAATACTAATTGATGTGAAAAATGAAGTGCGATATTTAGAACAACTTCGAGTGAATAGAAGATTTGGGGCCACATATAAAAGGAGTCTTAAAAATGATGATTTGGGTTATGGCACACCCGTATTTCTAGATGTAACATCGTTAAATGAAGATACAGATACAGTGCTACTGAAAATAAAAGACTTCCGGGATCAAATTAAAAATAGTGCGGAAAACATTTAAGATTAATAGTTTTTATTCAGACTAATCACAAAAAGCGTAAGAATTCAGGTTCTGGAAAAAAAACACAAAAACACCTATTTACAACCTGAATTGATGTATTCCAAACAAGAGTATCGAATATTGAATTCATACCTTGGGATATTTTACCCGAGTTTAATAAATTGATCCTGTGAATCAATTTATTAAATCTGCGAGATGGTGCGGCTGGTAATCGATATAATACGCTGGCGCGTAGTTATATCTGATATTATATCAAATACGCGGTATCCGCCGTTGTACTTATATAAATACATTTGTACTATAATGTACTTGCGTTATGTCACTTTGCTAAGGAACGGCCGAATGAGGAAGGTCTAGTAGACCTTTTGAAGTAGGAGCGAGGTGGTGCGATGGCGTTTATTACTTCTACAGCTCATTTTAAAAGTTTTCTAACGAAATCGAAGATTCATGAACTCCTCTAAAACAATAAACACCTTGTGAACTAAATGTTTCTTTAAAAAAGGTAATGGAACACTTATTGCCCATTCGACGATAGGAGAGTAGGGGAATGTGTGTGGAATGGGTAACTACCCTAAAATGCTTAATTTCTGTCTCGCCTTTTCAATATGTTCAGTAAGTAAATACGTGTCTTTATCGAGTTTTAAGGCTATATTGAAGTTCTCCAAAGCTTTATTATAGTTTTTAGTATCAAAATAATATATCCCTAAATTCATATAGCAATAAGAATTTTCATCATCTAATTCTAAAGATTTTTTAATATCTATAAGCCCTGCCTGTAAATCACCTAACTTAATCTTTGCTAAACCTCTATTGTTTAATGCATACGCATAATTCTCATCAAGTGCTATAGCTTTATTAAAATCTTCTATTGCGATTTCATATTTTCCTAAAAGATTATAAGTATACCCTCGATTATTAAAAGAATTTATATTATTCAGGTCTAATTTTAATGATTTGGTGTAATCTTTAATGCATTCTTCCAAACTCCCTTTGTATGATTTAATTAATCCAGAATTAAAGTAATCATTAGATGAGAATTTTCTCTTATGCCATTTTGAGAAATCTCTATTTATTACATCAGCCTTGTCATAATCTTTAATTTGCAAATATGATGAGATGGCTAACCGATAAACAAAGTCACGTTTAATCCCTGATTTTATAATTTTTTCAAAAAGCGCTCCAGATTTTTCAAATTCCTGATTGTTATAATATTCAACGCATTTATCATATTCTTCTGGCAAGTTGCGGTACTTAAGTAACAATTTTATTTGTTGACCATCATTATGAACTTGTTTACCACTATGTAATGTAATTGGCTCGGAGTCTGGAACAATATTATGATAGAAATCTAATAAAGAAGATATAGCAATCATCATTGTAATGAATGTAATACTATCAGAATTACTTCCGAATAAACCTATATAAAGACAAAATGAACCAGTAATCAAAGAGGTCAATGGCCCCATAAGTATAATTACAATTCCTTTATTGATTGAAATATCTATTTGCTCACGAACACATAAGCCATACTCCCAAAGTAAAGGATTGTATTTAAAAAAAATCTCCAATCTTCCTAATCTAAAACGTAAGCTTTTCTTTGGATCACCATAAGAACCAATATAGATAGTCACTCCTTCTTTAGTATATAATAATGCGGGTATTGCGTGCCCCATTTCGTGTAAAAAAGTAGTGAAAGATCTTAAAATCGCAAGTGTGGAGATAAATACAAGATAATGATGAAATTTCATAGTGATTTTTAACTACATCAATAATAGACAATAAAACTAGAAAAATTAATGTTTAAATAGCAATTTTATATAATGCAAATTATGAATTACAATCTGTATCATAATGTACTTGCGTTATGTCACTTTGCTTTGGTCAAAAGCAAAGTTTTAATCTCTACAGTTTATTTTAAAAGTTTTCTAACGAAAAGCTTCTTTAAAAAATGTAATGCAACACTTATTATGTGAGCCAGCCTGTGCTGAGCGTAGTCGAAGTAGCAGGAGGGGAGTGTAATGTGTGTGGAATGAATGTGCGAGACTAAAGAATAATATAATTCAAAACATATTTTACGTGAAATTATCACAATTAAGATGTAATAATTTGTTAATATATTTGCGTGAAATAATCACGTAAATATTGTTTAGCTATGTTAATTAGACTAGTAATAGAAAACCTATTTTCGTTTGGAGAAAGAAAAGAATTTACTACCATTCCAAACAATAGATTAAAGACACTGGATCATCATAAATACGATATAAATGGTTTCGATATTCTTAAACTATCTTCAATTTATGGGGCTAATGATGCAGGTAAACCCGCATTATGCATTAGCATAATGCGGGCTAAATGTGAATAATTAGGAATTGAATTTAAAAAATTGAAAAACATATAAAATGGCAGTAATAATTAATAATATCGACGACAAGTATTTTGAACTTAACGGAACAAGATATGCAAAGATTTACCAACCTTTGAAGCAAGGTGTTTCGGCAATCGGAATTTATAACGTTAATGATACACGTCAGCAACTTGTTTCAAGCACTGTGTTTAGCGAATTTCAAATTGACGGCGTGGTTTATGCTTCGCAAGCTTTGGTGATTGAAGTGTTATTGCCAGTGCTTTATTTAGAAGATGCAACTTTTGACAACCGTGTTTATAATTATACGGGTGATAATGTTATTAATAATTTTGAAAACTTTCCTGATGATGAAAACATTGAGGAGGTTGATGGGTTGTTGAGGTTAAAAGACCGTATTTCTGCACCTGGATTTAAAGGATATAGAATTATAAGGTCAGATTTTGATTTCAATAATTTTCCGTCGGGTTATGAAAATTCTATACTAGAAATAAGATACAACTTTGATGTAGGCGGAGGTTCAGTAACGATTCCTTCAGGTTGTATTCTGAAATTTGATGGAGGTAAGATTTTAAATGCTGGAAATATTAATTTTAACAACTGTTACATTCAGGCTGAACCAGAAGAAAATATCATTGAGTCGGTTGTTGTTTCTGGAAAAATTTTAAACAAAGTTGTTTTTCCTGAATGGTTTGGGGCTGTTGGTGATGGGGTGAACAATGATTCTTCAGCTTTTCAAAAAGCAATAAATGTTGCAAAAAAAGACATTGGATTGAATAGAAAAGACGTTTATTTCGTTGTTGGCGGTGTTAACTTAACTTCTGGTCTTGGAATGGTAGGTTTTGGAAGGTATCGTGTTTATTCTTCTTTTAGTCTTGCTAATATGAAAGGTTCTTGTTGTATTGTTTTTGATCAGACTGCAAGTTATTGCATAGATTTTAAAGGGTTAAACAATGTAAGAAATATTAACTTTTACGGTGTTGATAAGTCTTGTGACGGGATTCCTAATAATGAGGGGGGCGGAAAAAGAAATTCTCTTGTTTTTAGGGATGTGTCGATGTGTAGGTTTCGAAAAGGTTTCGGAGGTGGTTTAACTGTAAATAATTCAAGATTTTGGAATTGTCAAGCTGCTTATAATGATACTGGTGTTTTTAACTTGGTTGATTCGCATTTTTACGGTGGAGAAATAAATGCGAACGATGTAACTGGAATTGACTGTCAAACTGGCGCAAATGATAATGTATTTGTGGGAACTAAAAATGAGTGGAATTTAGGCAATAACTGGAATTTTTTCAGTTCTTTTAGCAATATGGTTATTGGTGGTGTGACTGACAGGGCGGGTTTAAATGGTTTTAAAATAACAAATGCAGGTGTTTTGGTTTCTGGCGTGAAAATAAGACGTTCAGGGAGGTTTTTGACAGCTAACAATGCTAATCATTTCTTTATAGAAGGCTCTAATTGTGAAGTTGTTATTAATGGGTGTATGACCTCAACTGGTTATGACGATGGTAGTGGCGGAAATGAAAGCCCTCTTTTTTCGGTAGCTTTATTAGGTTCACAAGCTGGAAAATTGATAATGAGTGGAAATGATTTTTCAGGGGCTTTAACATCTGGATACACTGCGTTTAATTCCCCGATAGAAGCAAAAATAACAGGAAATATAGGGGTTGAAGATTTTGTGAATGTTGGTTTTAGGCAGTCAGATGGTGTTGATACTTATGTGAAAAAATTCAGCGTATCGACTAATGCTTCAGCTTCTTCGATAGATAGTATTGTTTATAAACCTTTGTCAACTTTTTCAAGGGATTCGTTTAAGATAGTGGTTGAAGCAAGAAACATTTTGAATGGACGAACTATATTTGGGGAAGTTGTTTTTTATATTAGAAGAGAAGGCGGGAGCGCAACAATTACGTTTAGTCATTCTTTGGGTAGTTCTGCTTTAGGCAATACGGTTTCAGAAGATATTCAAGTTGAGGTTGAAAATGTTGCGGTTGACGCTTCTTCTTTTGATGTTAGGATAACAAACAATTCATCAAGTAGTTATATAAGTTTTTGTTCTTTAAAAAGTGTTTAATATAATTGTTGCTGTAGAAATTCTGAATTAGTTAATTATTCAATAGAAAACACAATTAATAAACTAAGAGTTTAGTTTATTAGCATTATGTAAAATAGAACCTAAAAATTAAAAAACTGGCCTCAGAAAACTTTGGTATAAACAATAGGTAAAGGAGCGTCAATATTTTAGAGGTCTAGTACAAAAGTTTAATCAAAACTATACATATTGATTCTAATACCAAATGATCTTATAAGTTAGAAGGCTTTCTAAAATATAGCGACTGCGCCGTGATTGTTTCCAAAGTTTTGTGCAGCCTTGATTTTTTTTGTTTAGCTCACGCGTTTATATTTTATTGGAGTTCGTGAATCTCCTAAAGTCGATTTCTTTTTTTATCAAGAAAAAAAGATAAGCATTATTTAAAAAGGCTAAATCAAAGCTGTACAGGTAGCAAGTGTATAGAAATTTATTTTTCTTAAATTTTATACTCTTGCAGGAGCTTCACGAGAATGGCGTAAAAACTTTTATCACGGATGTTTTATCGAATACGCGATTTATAATGCACCTAAAAGTTTTGCTTTCCTGCCTGTCGGCAGACAGGTTTTGGTGTGGCCAAGCGATGGCAAATTGTGTGTAGAGACGAGAGAATAAAATTTATCTAGTAGATGAATTTTATGAAACTGCGAGATGTTGTGGCTGGAAGCATTTTTATTTACAAAACAATAAAGCGGTTGGGCGCGGCAATTTTACATAACGGCAACTGCGTAGCACATCATGAACTCCAATAAAATATTATCGCCGTGAGTAAATTATAGCTACAAATGTCAAACGTGAAGTTTAATCATAAACGCCACAAAATAATTTTAATGACCCAAGTAGCTACGATCACTATGAAATAGAATTATCCTGGGATATTTTACATAGTATTACATTATAGCTACTAATGAGCTTAACGTTTCGCAAATTGGCTTTTACATAATTGCTGTCGATATAAAACACTGGCGTGTTGTTATATCTGCAATTATGTAAAATGCAAGCATCCGTCAATTTGCTTCAATAAATACATTTGTACTATAATGTTCTGCGTTATGTAACTTTGCTTTGGTCAAAAGCAAAGTTTAATTACTTCTACAGTTTATTATAAAAGTTTTCTAACGAAAAGTTCCTTTTTAAAAAGGTAATGGAACACTTATTTACCGAAACGACGATAGGAGAGTAGGGGAATGTGTGTGGAATGGGCAACTATCTAAAATGTTTAAATCAAAAGCACCTAAGCCTAATGCCTACAAATCAATAAGATATTTTAATCTACTATAACATTCTTTTGCTAAAGGTTGTAAAGATTGTCCATCTGATGTAATATCATAATCAATAGATCTATTCATAAAAGAAGCATATGTTTCTGCCAAATAATCATTTATCTTCTCTTTTGGTACATTCATTAGTTGATAGATTACCTCCAAAATAGCAAGATGATATATACTCAATCCATCTAAACCAATACTTTCCAAACCGTACAATAATTGACTATGTTTAAGGTCTTGCTGTATTAAATCAATGATTAATTGTTCATTTTTCATAGAATTATTGGGCTTTTATAACACTTTAGTTATCATTTTTTGGAAATAAAATTCACTTTTTAAGATAAAAGATTCCGATTATCAGAACAAATATAAATAAAAACGGATAAAAAAAATTGTAATCATTTAGAAAATCGGAAAATAATAACTGAATAACTAATTTTATGTTCATAAAATCAGATAATAATGACAGATTTAGGTCTCTACTTATCAAGGAAGTCTATAAATAGATCAGATGTTTCTAGAAAGACAGGAATAAGTAAAACACGTCTTAGTGAACTGTCAAATAATAGAAGAACAAAATTACGCGTCAGCGAGTTGTATCTTATTGCACTAGCCATAGAAGCTAATCCTTGTGAAGTATTAAATGAAGTTTGTAAAGATTTAGAAATCAAAAAAAATAATAGTTAGTGTCAACAATTAATAAAACTAAAAAAATAAAGGCTGTTGATTTCTTTTGTGGAGGTGGAGGGATGAGTTATGGTATGCAAAAATCTGGTATTCAGGTATTGGCAGGCATAGATTATGAAGAAAAATGCAAAGAAACATATGAAGCGAATATTAAAAATGCTAAATTCATAAAAGCTGATGTTTTTGAGCTTACCGTGGAAGATTTAGAAACAGAACTTAACCTAAAGCGTGATGATGATGAATTATTATTAATTGGCTGTAGTCCTTGTCAATTTTGGAGTATTATAAATACTGATAAAAAGAAATCGAAAAAATCCAAGAACTTATTAGTTGAGTTTGAAAAGTTTGTGAAATATTTTAACCCTGGTTATGTTGTTGTTGAGAATGTTCCAGGAGTACTTAGAAAGCAGGGGGAAAGCGGATTAGAAGCATTTATTGAATGGTTAAAGAAAAATAATTATAAAGTACACTTTGATATTCATAATACTTCTGAATATGGAGTTCCTCAGAATCGAAAGAGATTTACTTTAATTGCAAATAGGATTTCAGATAAGGAATTAACACCAATTACAGCAAGAAAAATGCTTACTGTTAGGGATGTTATTGGTCAAGCTAATGGTTTTCCTAAGATAAAAGCTGGGCATACTGATAGTTCCGATTTCAATCATACGGTTCCAGATATTAGTGATATTACATTAAGAAGATTAGAGAAAGTAGAAAAGGATGGTGGTAATCGATTAAGTTTTGCTGATGATCCAGAATTACAATTAAAATGTTTTGTTGGTAGGGATACATCTTTTAAAGATACTTTTGGTAGATTATGGTGGGATAAACCTTCTCCAACAATAACAACAAAATTTCTCAGCGTCTCTAATGGACGTTTTGTACATCCAGATGAAAATAGAGCGTTGTCACTTAGAGAAGGAGCTTCTTTGCAATCATTTCCGAAAAATTATAAATTTATAGGAACGAGTATGGGAAGTATTGCAAGATTAATTGGAAATGCAGTTCCTCCTGAATATGCAAAAAGAATAGGGAAAGCAATTATTAATAATCATAAGAATGCAATTTAGAACTAAAGCAAGAGCAGTGGATCTGCTCGGAAAAGGTCAGATTGCAGATTTACCAACGGCTATAACGGAGTTATGGAAAAATGGATATGATGCTTATGCCGATGACCTAACTGCCGAAATATATTTAGAAACATATAAAGATATTAATTCTCCGCTATTTGTAATGACAGATGACGGGAAAGGAATGTCTAAAAACGATATTTTTGAAAAATGGTTGGTACTTGGAACTGACTCTAAAAGTAGAGCAACTTTAGAAGACAAAGAAAGTGAAGAAACACTTTGGAAAAAACCTAGAATAAAAGCTGGGGAAAAAGGAATTGGAAGATTATCCGTGGCGTTTCTTGGAAACCCAATGTTAATGCTTACTAAAAAACAAGGATATCCATTACAAGCCTTATTTTTTGATTGGAGACTATTAGAAAATTACAATCTATTCTTAGATGATGTAGATATACCAGTTGAAAATATTGAAAATATTACTGATTTTTCATTAAAATTTGAAAAATTAAAAAAGTCTTTTCTTAATAATTTTTCAAAAGAAGAAGATTTAGAAGGAAATCCAATTTGGGAAGATAAACAGTCTAAATTAAAAAATGAAATAGAAAATTCGATAACTAATGTAGAGCTTCCAGAATTTTTAATTGAGAAATTACTTAGTGATTTAATAAATATTGAAAATGATCATGGAACAAAGTTTATTGTTTTTGAGCCAATCGATCAAATAGTGGATTTAACAAAAAATGACGAAGATGAATTAGAAGATAGACAATTTGTTATTTCAAGTTTATCTGGATTCACTAATGATTTTAAGAAAGATAATTACGTTGTAAAAACATCAATTCCAATATATAAGGACGTTAATCAAGAATATAATTTTTTAACATCTGAAGGTAAGTTTTTTACCTCACAAGATTATGATTTGGCTGATATAATAATTCAAGGAGAATTTGACGGCTCTGGTTCTTTTAATGGGAAAATTAAAATATATGATGAAACTATTGAGCACAATTATATTAATCCACGACGTAGTAATTCTAGAAATAATTACGGTAAAGTTTCAATAAAATTGGGTTACAATCAAGGTTTCGAAAAGGAATCAATTCAAAATGAAGTTTCTTATGAAAAAATAAAGAAGAAGGTTAGTAATTATGGTGGATTGTATATATACAGAGATGATTTTAGAGTTTTACCTTATGGAAGACCTAATGCTGACTTTTTGAGATTTGAAGAAAGACGTTCAAAAAGAGCAGGTACATTTTACTTTTCGTATCGAAGAATGTTTGGTTATTTGGGTTTAACAAGAGATGTAAACTTTAAGCTTAAAGATAAATCTAGTAGAGAAGGTTTAATTAATAATGGTGCATATAGAGCTTTTGAAAGTGATTTAATTAACTTTTTTATAGATTTAGCCAACGAGTATTTCTCTGATACTCCTCAGAAAAGTTTATTTAGAGATAAAATGGCTTTGTTAAAAGAACAGAACGAAGCAATTAAAGAAGATAATAAACGTGCAATTGAAGAAAAAAAAGCCTTCACACGTTCTTTAAAAAGTTATCCTGATAAATTCGATAATTATCAAAAAGAATACTTAAAACTATTAGAGCAATTAGAAGAGAAGACCCATGCTACCAATGTATTATATTCTGATATAGAAAATTTACTTGATAGACTTCATACTCTTGATATTGAATTCAAAAATCTAATCCCTAAAGTACCAAAACGTTATAAACCAACAGATACTCAATTAGACCGTTTGGATAAATATGAAAATAGATTACTAAAATTTAATGATACTATAAAAAAGGATAGTTCTCAATTAATGACCAGAGTTAAAGAAAAACTTGAAGTCAAAGAATTGAAAATGGAGTTTACGAAAAACTATCAAAAATATAATGGCACACTTGAAAAAATAGTAACAGAAAATAGAACACAATTAAAAACTCAATATGATAATTTAATTAAAGATTTTTCTTTTCGTTCAAGAAGAATTATCGATGAATTGAATTTCGAGAAAGATAAAATTGTTAATTCCATAAATTCCAAGGAAAGTGTTTTAATAGAATCAGAAAAATTAGGTTCCAAATTTGAATTCCTTAGAGAACAGATCAATAAAGAACTTACACCTTTGGTTGAACATTTAAGTAAGTTAAGTTTTGATATTGATGAAGAGTTAGTTCAGGGTGCGTATAAGGCAGAATATGAAACAATAAAATATAAGTGGGAGCAAACCAGGGAAACTGCGCAATTAGGTGTTGCTGTTGAAATAATTGATCATGAGTTTAACCAATTATATGCCAAAATAAACAATTCTATAGCTAAATTAAGTTCTGAAAACTTATTTGTAGATGTTGAACAATTTCAGTTTTTAACTCAAAATTTTAAGCAATTAGAAGATAAATATGAACTTCTCTCTCCTTTATATAGAATTGCAGGAGTAGTACCTAAAGAAATTAGTGGTAAAAGTGTATATAATTATCTATTAAAATTCTTCGATAGAAGAATAAAAGATTATAGTATTGATTTTGAAGCAACTTCTAAATTCAATAAACATGTTTTAGTTATTAAAGAACCAGTTATTCATACTGTTTACATAAATATAATAAATAATGCAATCTACTGGATGCGTAATAAAGAAAACCGTAAAATCAAATTAGATTACAAAAAAGAAACAAATGAGATAGTTATATGTAATTCAGGACTAAAAATTGAAGAGCATCGTTTAGAAAAAATATTTGATATGTTTTACTCTAATAGACCAAATGGAAGAGGTATTGGACTTTATCTTTCTAAGCAGAGTTTAAATGAGAATAGGTTAGATATTTATGCTACAAATGATAAGTCATATAATCTGTTAGGTGGAGCTTGTTTTGTTATAAAACCAATGTTATAGTATGACTTTAAAAAACAAAACAAAAGAAATAATATTGGATTCAATCAAATCTGCAATTTTTATAGATGAAAAGGCTTTAGAACCATATAAATTTATACCCAGAAATCGTTATCCAGAAATTGATTTATCTATTAATCTTCTTAAAAAATTTAAAGAAAAAGGTATTTCTTTAGCTATCCATAAATTTTCCCCTAATGATCTTCAAAACGAAGAACGATTAAAGTATTTTTTCAAAAGAAGAGATTTAGTTCTTCTAGACTGGCGACTTGATGGGAATGATGGAGAAGAACATTCTTTAAATTTATTATCAAAAATAGTTAAAGAAAAACATATTCATTTTTGTTCAATTTTTACTTCTGAGCAAAATATGAATGAAATTATTGATAATGTATCAACTTATTTTTCAGGATATAACGCTCTGTATTATCAAAATATAGTTGATGAATTAGATATTTATAGAGATGATAATATCGCTGTCTTTAACCAAATATCATTTAATGATGAACGGTTTAATGCTGCTCTTTTTAATACTTTTAGAGAAATAGACAATGAATTACCTCAATTAATAAGAGATTGTACAGATATCACATCGTTTGGAGAAGCTCTCATTCAAGTTAATTATGCGTTTTCTAATTTACATAAATCAACAATCTCTAACCCTAAGTTATCTCATATAAATAGAACAAACTTCAGCTTGAATATTAATAACACAATTATAACTATTATTCCGAAATCTGAAAATAGTGCTATTAAGATTTTAAATAGACTAGTTCACCAAGTATGGAAATCTGAAAATAATCTTTCTCAATTATTAGGTTTAGATATGCAAAATAGTTTTACTAATAATGCATCGTTTATTGATGAAAATTTATTAAATACAAGTATTGATACATTGATGTATCACCGGAAGCAGTTAAAAGCTCATAATTTGGATTTAGAATTTAATAATTTCATCAAGTCCATCTTGTTAGAGCATTCAAAACTAAAATTAGAAGATTCAGAATTAAAGATACTTGAAGAAGAGTTTTTAAATAGAATTTCAAAACAGAATTATAAAATTGATGATGCCGAAATTGCGGTTTTAAATGCTTTTTATAATGGTACTGTTTTAAGAGGTAAAAAATTATTGAATTTTGGAGATATATTTAAAGGTGAAAATGACACATATTATTTGTGTATAACGGCTCTTTGTGATTGTATTTTACATAATGGAGAAAGTAATATTGATTTTAACTATTATTTTGTAAAAGGACAGCAAATCCCTTTGAAAGAAGGCATAAAAAAGGGGGATGGAGGGTTTATTTCTTATATAAATTCAAAAACCTGCATTTTGTGGGGAAAGGAATATGTCAAACCAAAACAATATTTTGTTGAGAACCCTGCTATGGTGAATAATAGAATAAGTATAGAGTATAGAAATAAGCGAAAAATATTAGTTAAAAAAGATATAGATTATGTGTTTACTCTAAAGCAAAATTATGCTCAGAGAATAACTAATCATAGTTTCAATCACCCTATTAGGGTAGGTGTTGATTTTGTTAAAATATAACAATGGGAACTCGTAAACTCTGGACAAAAGAAGAATTAATCCTAGCATTTAATTTGTATTTAAAAATCCCATTTGGGAAAATGCATAGTACCAATAAAGATGTTATCCATTTAGCAAATTTAATTGGTAGAACACCAAGTTCAGTTGCATTGCGTTTAGTAAACTTTGCAAGCGTCGACCCAGTTTTAAAAGCAAGAGGTATTAAAGGGATGAGCGGTGGTACTAAAATAGTTCAACCTATTTGGGGTGAATTTTTCAATAACAAAGAAGAATTAGTTTTTCTTAGTGAACAAATCCTTGCTAAAAAAGAAAACACTTCAATAGAAAACAAATACCAAAAATTACTTTTTGATTTTAAATATTTAAAAGGAGATACAATTACTCGTGAAGTAAAAACAAGAGTAAATCAATCAGTTTTTAGGCAAATGGTTTTAGCAAACTATGAAACTAAATGTGCTATTTCTGGAATTGATATTCCAGAATTACTTGTCGCTAGTCATATAATTCCTTGGTCAGAAAACGAAACAGAAAGATTAAATCCTGAGAATGGTATTTGTTTTTCGCCACTTTACGACAAAGCATTTGATAAAGGTATTATTGGTATCAATCAAAACTATAGAGTGTTATTATCAAGTAATTTGAAGAAGAAAAAGAATACTTCTTTTTACCAAAAGCACTTTTTACATATTGAGAATATAAAAATTTCAAATCCTATAAAATATTTACCTCGAAAAGATTTTTTAGAATATCACTTAGAAACAATCTTTGATAAAACATTTTAAAAATAGGAGTATTATTCCATAAGTTTCACAACATTATGTAAAATAGAACCTAAAAGTTTAAACCCGGCCTCAGAAAACTTTGGTAAAAACAATAGGCAAAGGAGCGTCAATATTTTAGACGAGTTTATAAAATTGATTAACAGAATCAATTTTATAAAGCTGCGAGATGATGCGGCTGGATAATGGTAGTTACTTAGATCAAACAAAACGTTATAAATCGCCAACACGCCAGCTCGCTCACAAAATCAAAAGTCTACTAGACTTTCAATTTTATGCCGTCTAAAATATAGTGACTGCGCCACGTGACAAAAGAAATTATCCAGTGGATGATTGCTTTTGGCGGCGAGATGATGCGGCTGGCATTCCAAAGTTTTGTGCAGCCTTGATTTTTTTGTTTAGCTCACAAGGTTAATATTTTTTTAGAGGAGTTCGTGAATCTCCTAAAGTCGATTTCTTTTTGTATCAAGACAAAAAGATATGCAAACCCTAAGAATGTTTAATCTGTGTTCTACAGATAGCATGTGTATAGAAATTATCTCGATAGAGTAATTTTATGCTTATGCGGCAACTTCACGAGAATCGCGTAAAAACTTTTATCACGTATATTTTATCAAATACGCGATTTATAATGCACCTAAAAGTTTTGCTTTCCTGCCTGTCGGCAGACAGGTTTTGGTGTGGCCAAGCGATGGCAAATTGTGTGTAGAGACGAGAGAATTAAATTTATCTAGTAGATGAATTTTATGAAACTGCGAGATGATGTGGCTGGAAGCATTTTTATTTACAAAGCAATAAAGCGGTTGGGCGCGGCAATTTTACATAACGGCAACTGCGTAGCACATCATGAACTCCAATAAAATATTATCGCCGTGAGTAAATTATAGCTACAAATGTGAGCAGAATGTTTCAACAATGGATTTTTGAAATTATGATGACCCCAGTAGCTACGATCACTATGAAATAGAATCATCCTGGGATATTTTACATAATATTACATTATAGCTTACGAATATTAATGATACTCAGGTCGTAAAACGGCTGTTACATAAATGCTGACGATATAGACCTAAAGGCGCTATATCTGCATCTATGTAAAATAGAACAGAAAAAGTTCTATTCGCCGTTTTACTCATATATTATATTTGTACTATAATTTATATTATGTAAAATAGAGTATTTTTACCCCTTTCTTTATATAACAACCATAAAAAAACCCATCATATTTTGATGGGCTCTTTGTTTTAACGGTTGTGTTATATAACAATTACTAATAACTCAAAACTCCAAATGGATTTGTGCCAGAATCAACATCTGATATTTTTTCTAAACTTCCGTTTCTGCGTACTTTATAAAACACTACTTTGGTAGCTGATCCTCCAGAATGTGCTAAGAATAAAATATTTCCCCGTCGATTCACTGCCAAATTATGCGGAGTATTAAATTCGGTATCAATTTCAGAAATCACACGGTTACTAAATCTTCCAATTACACCAATCTTATTGTCCGCAATTCCGGTAGTAAATACAAAACGTCTACTACTAGTTACCCCATGTGCAGAATTAAACGGTAATTCATCAAGTTTTGTCAAATTAAAACGACTAAACACCGTAATGTTATTGGCATTTTGTGCAGGTACATACAAACGTGGTCCCACAGGTAATAAATGTCCGTCTCCTCCTACCACTTCGTGTCTTATATATTCCAGTGTACGTGTATTATACATTACTACATAACTCGTATCTGGCCCATCTAATACGGTTACATATGCTGCAAAACCACTTGGAGAGATAACTACATCGTGTTGTACAGCATTTTCAGTTAATTCTGGTATTTCAGCAGTTGGTAATCCAATATTTTTGATCACCGTATTGCTATTTAGATCAATTACCGATGTAGATTTAGAAACAATATTATTGATCCATAGTTGGTTTACACGTTCGTTAATCCACATGTGAAATGCTCCTTCTTCTATCGCAATTTCTCCCTGCAATTCAAACGTTTCTGCATCATAATACACTACTTTTTGATTTGCAAAATCGCCAATATAAACACTATTATTTCTCTTACTATGCGCAAGATATGTTGGCTGTGCTGCATTATCAGGTAAGGTTATTTCTTTAACAAAATCGGTAGTTTTGGCATCAAAAACAGTAAAGGTCGAGGATCCTCTGTTTGCTACAAGAAAATAGTTGTCTTCAAAATAACCATATTTAGCTTCAGCTTCTTCTAAAGAACTTTCACTATTAACTTCATTGATTTCGGTTTCACAAGAGCCCAAAAATAGCGCCCCCATGAGTACTAAAAATGTTTTTTTCATTTGTGTAAATATTTAAGTTGTAAAATGTATATTCTATGATTTTAAGAAGGTTTTGGCTACGTACATTACTGATCTATTGATCTTTATTTAACCTTACAAGTGCTAAGCCCCACCAAAGTGTAAAGCGGAGAAAAACTGATAAAACTTGTAATGAGAAATATCCCGGATAGCCCTAATAAAATATATGCTAAAGTTCCGTTAAGTGTGCCCGTATAGAATAATATACCAACTACGATTGCCACAATAAACCTAATTATGCGATCTAATTGACCCATATTCTTTTTCATGGTTTTGTACTTTTAAGTTAATAATTGAAAGAGTTGTACTATGATAGTGATACTGCTTATACATAAAACACAAACTATAAGAAGTTTATATATTTTGCTGAATTTCATACTACCGCTTCTTCTACTCTGTTATTACACAAAGCTATCAAACGAACCAGTAAAAAGCTGTGACAATTGTTACAACACGGTAGAAAAACGAAAACAGTAGACTATTGAAGATATTACAGGAGTTCTACTATTCCTTGTTTTAGCTGTAAAACACCTTCGTTTTCAAGTTTTTTTAATAATCTTGATATAACTTCTCTTGAGGATCCCAGATCATAGGCAATATGTTGATGTGTGGTGTGTAGTATATTGCTGTTTTTAAGTTGTGCTTCCTTCTTTAAATATTCGAATAATCGTGTTTCTTTTTTAGAAAAAGTTAAAATTTCTACCACATGCAATAACTCTTCGAATTTAAGATTGAATAAATCATAAATAAATTCATTCCATTGTGGGTATGATTTTGCGATATTCATTATTTTATCTGCAGGAATTATAACGATCTCGGCATGTTCTTCAACGATAGCTTTTACCCTACTGGTTTGGTTGCGTATCAAAGTCGTTACCGACATTACACAACTCTCACCAGGTTTTATATAGTATAGTAAAACCTCGTTTCCGTTTGTAGGTTCTGCTTTAAAAACCTTAACCAAACCTGATATAATCAACGGAATTGCTTTTATATATGCTCCTTCATTAAGAATTACTGTTCCCGCATTAAAGGTTTGTATATTGCAAATAGTAAGCAATTCTTCCTTCAATTTTGGCATTTTTGCCAGTTTAGGAAAATAGGTGTCCAGAGCTTTAGAGATCAATTAAAGATTGTTTTTTTTGAGTTCGATATTGTATGGGTATTGGTTCAGTCTATATCTTTTTTACAAGAAAAAAATCGCAAGTACTATGATGAAGGTTGCACGAATCAATCTCATCTATTGTACGGTTACCGCATTATTGTTATCATTAGATAATTTAGACACCTTTCCTCTATAGCTTATTGTCGTTCGATAATTACTATTTATGGTGATGTTGCTTACTAAATTTGGTGATAATGTGATAAATATATCATGAAAGTCGCTATCGGTTTTGGCACTAAATTGTATTTCATAAACTTGCTTTTTATCATTTTTTTTAATTTCGATGACATCCGGTTTGCCATGATATGCGATGGATACTTCTGTACTGTTATAACCTCCGGACAACCGTCGTTCTCCAAAAAATGGTAAATTCATAGAAATACTATCTCCATACATTCTCAAATAATTGCTATTTCCTATTAGATTAATAGTATTTACATTACTTCCAGGAGGTAATAATCCACTATTGGCAATACTAGTAATACTAGTCGTAACCAAAGGATTTGCCCAATTCGATTCGATCTGAAAAGCTTTTGATACAACCAATCGATCCAACGCTTCCATTTGTATTGTGGTCTCTGCTGTATTTTTGGAAACAGTACAACTTATACAAGCACCACAGAGTATTAAAAAAAGAACTTTAATTTTCATAAGATAAGGTGTTATGATCCAATAAATTATACAACAAATTTTATACCATAATGTACAAAATTTAAACGCATTCTTTACTGTCCTAAGTAAAAATTATGCGTATTGCGGGTGGTTTATGGCTTTTTAATGCGTGACCAGGCCGAATTAGAAATAGGAAGTACATAAACAATGAACATGTATTGGTTTCAAGAAATGATAAAATACGAATTTACTTCAGAATAACATTTAGAATCAAATAAATGAAAACCAAATACCGTACTTTTGCATGATGTTGAAAAAGAAATTTGCTCAGTTTGAGTTTATCGCACTGATGGCTTCTTTGATGTCGATCGTAGCATTAGCTATTGATGCTCTTTTACCTGCCTTAGATACTATTGGTATTACTATTGGCACCAAGCAGGTTGCAGATAATCAGCTACTGATTACTATGATTTTTTTGGGCCTTGGTATTGGACCACTAATTTTTGGACCGGTATCAGATAGTACCGGAAGAAAACCCGTTGTCTACATGGGTTTTTTGGTTTTTGCGATCGCCAGTTTTATCTGTATTTTTGCTGAAAGCATCCTAATCATGGTGCTAGGAAGAATTTTACAAGGGATCGGACTCTCTGCTCCAAGAACTATCGCCATTGCTATGATACGAGATATCTATAGTGGAGATTATATGGCGCGAATCATGTCGTTTGTAACCGTAGTTTTTATTTTGGTGCCTATTATTGCTCCGGCTTTGGGTAAATCTGTTTTGGATCACTACGATTGGCAGGCAATTTTCTATATCCAGTTAATCATTAGTGTTATTGTTACATTTTGGTTCTGGAAACGACAAGCTGAGACACTAGACATATCAAAACGCATAGCATTTACTCCGCATATATTTACAAATGGATTAAAGGAGATGATCCAACACAAAACTACAGTTGGGTACACCCTTATCATGGGGTTTATAGTAGGTTCTTTTATGGTTTATCTTAGTACTTCGCAACAAATATTCGAGCAACAATATCAATTAAAAGAAGAATTCCCTTATATATTTGGATTGCTGGCCATCTCGATTGGGTCTGCTATTTTCCTAAACGGAACGCTGGTTCTTAAATACGGAATGGAGAAGTTAATCACTGTTTCCCTCATAGCCTTTTTCTGTATTTCTTTGCTTTATATCATACTGTTTTATAACAGTTCGAACCCAAGCATTGAAGTGCTGTTGCTTTTCTTCGGAATGCAATTTTTTGCGATCGGATTTATGTTTGGAAACCTACGTGCTATGGCTATGGAGCCCATAGGTCATATTGCAGGAATAGGAGCTGCGATTACAGGGTTTATTTCTACAATTATGGCGGTTCCAATTAGTACTTATATCGGAAGATTTGTTTTAAGTACTACCCTGCCATTGTTTATAGGATTTTTGGTTTGTGCACTACTTTCTCTGGTTATTCTTGCATACTTAAAAATAGCTGCAAGAAAAACTTAGTGGTCAGGGGTAATACTATACATCTTGTAGTGACAATGAATCTTGATTACTTATTGTCTTCATTTTTTTCTTCAGATAAGCTATCTGAAGCAAATAATTCTCCATTACCGGCAATTGCAAATCGATCTCTTTTGGATCCATAACCAAAGTTTGATGACCGCCGATATTTCGTCTGGAAATCTGCAAAACGTCTCTTCTTTGCGGGCTTTTCTTTTCTACTCATAACTCAACATTTTTAGATAAAATATCTGGCTAACTATCTATTCTATCCTAATTTATTACTTTTTTTAATTTTAAACCACTAGTTTCTTTGACTTTATATTTATTTTATGATCTCTGTAATCCAAAATCCTACAAACTTTTATGCGCCTAAATAATTCTTATAATGCTGCAGTGTTCTTTAGAAATCTTCTCAAAAGTATAAGAGATCACACTATTAGAAAAGCGGTAAAAACCTATTCTTTTATAGTTAAATCTCCCTGCCAATACTCTTAAAATTCGTATAAACCTTGGAATGGTAATTGATAATTTTTACCTTTAAAAACAATAAACTTGTGTTTATGAAAATTTTCTTCAGCGTAGTTATTTGTATACATACCCTGTATGGATTTGGTCAAACTACATTTCCAAATGATGGATACACTACACATTCAGGTGATTATGCATTGATAAATGATTTTAAAACTTTAGAGATTGATACCGCAAAATCAAAGGTGTCTTTTGATTTTGTAGAGGATGAAACTTCAGGAACGATCGGCGGACTTGATTTTAGAATAGTTTTTAACCCAGAAGATCCTGATAATGCTTCTTTTACTGGTACAGCTCTAGTCAAAACTCTAGATACCAATAATTTTTTAAGAGATGGGCATCTTATGTGGGAAAAGTTTTTCTATAAAAAAAAATACCCCAAGATACTTTTCAAAAGTAAACAAGTAGTTCCTTTTGAAGCAAACATTTATAAAGTAATTGGCGACCTAACCATTAAAGGTATCCAAAAAGAGGTTATTGTTACGTTCTCTCTTAATGACCATAAGTTATTGGGTAAGACCATAATTTATACCAGTGATTTTGAAGTGTTTATTCACGATGAACGTGAAAAAAATAAGCTAGCGATACAGTTTTACTTTCCAATTCTTAAATAGGAACTCATCTTGAGTATTGCTTTTGCCTGCAAAATTTGCATTTCGCACCCTAATTTTGTTCATTTTTTTCAACGTAGTCAAGATGAGTTCTAGTACAAGTCATAGTACCTGGCGTTGCATAACATAAGCAGCAAATCTACCATGGTGAGTTAATGAAAATGGAATTTTTGATCGCACGCCATTTAGCATCACAAACGGAATTCCGTTTATATCCTTTTTAAAAGAAATCAAAGATATCTCTTTTGATTTTTTAAACATAGTTTGTTGAAATCTTGTTTGTATATCGATTTCTGTATCATATATTTCAGAATTATAGTGAGTATCCATCACTCTGGCGACACTATATACATACTGTTGGGTGCATTGCGTAGTAGTTCGATATACGGCTTCTTCAATAGTTACAATTTCTTCTTTACACACAATCTTCTTAGGTATGTATCTGGGTTGAAGACAAAATCGTCTTTGGTGTGCTTTGTAGGCAGCCTCTTTCCTACTCCATAACATCCACACTTGAAGTTCTGGTGCCGTTGAAGATAAGATATATTGTTGTTCTTCTTTGGTAAATAATTTCTGAAGCCATCCTTTTCTACGCCAGTTACTTTGAGTTTTGGCAAGTTGCAGGTCGACAATATCGTTACCGATCATTTTTCAGCCAATTTAGCCTCTATTATTTCTATCGAAGCTTTTACCGTTAACATTTTCTCCATGGATTCGTTATCGATTTCGATATCAAACTCGTCTTCAACATCGAGTATAACATCAACCAAGTTTGCCGAATTGATCTCAAGGTCTTTTATAAAATCGGTATTCTCTGTAAGATTTTTAAGTCCTTCCTGATTTTGAACATAGGGCGCAATTATCGTTTTTAATTTTGAAAGCAATTCTTCGTTAGCCATAATTGTTTTTAAATCGAATTATATTTTTTAAAGATAACACAAGCATTTACATCTCCAAATCCAAAACTTGCTTTTGCAATAATGTTAGGAGAAAAATCCAATGTTTTTGTCAGAATTTGATCCCTATGCACCATGGATGCTATTTCTGGATGCAGGTCTTCGCAATTAATATTTCCAAAAATGAAATTTTCTTTTAGTTGTAAAACCGTAGCAACACTTTCTATACTGCCCGAAGCTGCAAGACAATGTCCTACCAAGCTTTTTAAAGAATTTATATAAGGAAAATCAGTTCCTTTACGTCCAAGTGCTTCACACCAGTTTTGTATTTCGACAGGATCCTTGGTAGTTGCGGTCAAATGTCCATTAATAGCATCAATATCATCCGCATGTATTCCTGAATTTTTTACGGCTTTTCTTATACATCGTTGTACCGCTTCACTATTAGGAGCAGTCATACTACCTCCATTGCGTTGCCCCCCACTATTTACATGCCCCCCTAAAATCTCTGCATAAATCTTAGCTCCACGTTTTTGAGCGCTTTCCAAACTTTCTATGAGCAATGCCCCTGCTCCGCTTCCTGGTACAAAACCACTTGCAGAAGCACTCATAGGTCTAGAAGCTTCGGTAGGGTTATTATTGTACTTGTAAGGCAATATACGCATGGCATCAAATCCTCCCCATACATAGGGACCACTATCGTTTGTGCTACCGGCCAGTATAACTTCTGCATTTCCTGTAGCAATGTGATTATACGCCATTAGAATCGCTTCGGTACCTGTGCTACAAGCCGAAGAATTGGTAGTCACTATATTACCACATCCCAACATCCCGCCCAAAAAGGCACTGATACCACTAGCCATGGTCTGGGGTACTGTATTACTTCCTAAACGCCTTACGTTTCCCTCGTCTACCTTGTAAATCGCTTCGCGAAACTTATCTACACCCAAAATTCCGGCACCAAAAATCACCCCAGCTTCCCATAAAGGAGATTGAGAATCATTAAAAGATAAACCAGCATTTTTCCAGGCATCAATACCAGCAATGACTCCATACTCTATACCAGATGCGTGTAAACCTCTTAATTGAATTTTATTAAAGTAATTGTTTAAGTAATTATTATTATATACCGGATAACCAGATATTTGACATGAAAAATTAAGTTCATTTAATTTTTCTACATATCGTATGCCACTTACACCATGCCTGATGGCGTTTTCAAATTTTGAAACGTTTGTTCCATTAGGGGCGACTACTCCCAATCCCGTTATTACCACCCTGCGTTTATTCACTTTTCGCTTCATTTATAATAGATACAATCTTCTGTATTCCCGATTTGGCTTCGGGCATTATAGGAAGTATTGGCCAAACATGTGGTAAGTTTTTTCCAATGATCACCTGTATTTCTCCATCTGCCTGCATTACCTTATCCACAAATATTTCTTGATCTGGAGTCAATATATCATCTGTTGCCATAAATAAATGAATTGGTGGTAGGTTTTTCAGGTTTCCGAAGAGCGGAGAAATTAAAGGGTCTTTTAACGATAATTTACCTACACACATTTTATTTGCAGATCGTACGCCATTTCTACTTAATATAGGATCAATTAGATCAATAGATGGGATTTTGGGGTTGGTTACACTAGCATCTATCACTGGTGTTATAGGTATCATCCGGTTGGGGAGCTTTTTTTGCTCTTTTACCAATCGTTGCGCAAGTGTTAGTATTAGATTTCCGCCGGCAGAATCTCCAATTAGAATTATTTTTGACGGATCGTATTGTTTTATAGCCTCCAGATATACATGATACACGTTTTCGGTTATTACATCTATAGTGTTTTCGGGAGCTTTGGGGTAATCGATCATCCAGGCTCTAGCTCCTGATTTCTTGGCTACCTTTGCTAGCATGCTCCAATTCTCACGCGTGGGGCCATAAACAAATGCTCCGCCATGGCAATACAATAATAAAAAGTCGGAATGCAGCTTTTTAGGGGTTATCTCTGTTACTTTACTTTTGGCTACTTTGATATGTGTAAACGCGCCTCCGAGCAATACCCATGTATTTGGGGTAGACACATTTTGTTTTCTTTTTTTTTGATAATCTATAGGATCTTGCGACCAGGATCGCTTTTCCCCTTTTACTTTAAGCACCAATTTTACTAAGAAATACCCAAAACTCATACGTTTGCTTATTTTTTGAATGCTATTCCTGAAACTATCCCTTTTGCTACAATAACCTCTTGGGTATTATACATGAACACGTTGCATTTCAACTTATTAAACCTAAAATACACCTTTTCTGCCTTTACAATCACCTTTTCGCCCGGAAAAACAGGTTTGTAAAAATTCATTTCATTACTGGTCATTGCCACACTCCACTTCTCTTGGTCCCACACATCTTTTAAAAGATATATACCAAAACAAGCCATCCCGATTTGCGCCATACATTCAGTAAGAATGACCCCAGGAGTTATAGGATTATTTTTGAAATGCCCTTGATAGAAATACTCATCTTTAAGAAAAGTATAACTTCCTTTAATATGCTCCTCATCGATCTCTAAAATCTCATCAACAAACAAAAACGGTTTGCTATAGGGTAATTTTTGTATGATATCTTCTCTAATCAAAGTATGTATAGTTTAAAATGCACAACCTCCTGGTAAAGGGGCTACTAATTCTAGTTGATCTGCAAAGGTTTTGTCTAGCATATTCTTTTCAAAACCAGTTTCTACACTGCCCTTAAAAACCTCATTACCATACCCGTTTGTATTCATATGGGCACGTACAAACACTATTTGGTCCTTCTTTATAACAACAGGACTTCCGGATCTCGCAAAAGGCTGTTCATTGACATGACTATGCGCCAAAATTCTTCGGTACAATAACTGGCCCCCTTCAGAAATAACTTCCCACCAATCGGCGTATTGATCACATCCTGTATCTGGGCTCTTAATTCCAACATTAAAAGAATAACCACCCTCTTCTCCACTAACAGAAACACTAACAATTTTAGCATCGGTACTAGTTGTATCCTGAAGATCGGTGCTTGCGGTACTGTTGTCTTCTTTACACGAAGAGGTGTATAGTAAAAATGGCAAACATAACATTAGTAAACTTTTCATCGGTTTATTTTTTTATTGTTTTCGTAGCGTCATACTATGATAGATATCGAATAGTATCCAATTAACTTAAATGTTCTCCTCCATTTACCGGAATCACACAACCATTAATCCATGAGGCTTCATCTTTGCATAATAAATATACTACATTTGCTACATCTTCAGGTGTCGTAATTTGATTAAAAGGGTTACGCTCTAAACTATGATCCATTATTTTTTTGTATCCTGGGATCATTCGCAAAGATTGTGTATCTACGGCTCCGGGTTGTAAACAATTTGCTCTAATTCCGTAAGGAGCAAATTCTAGTGCGATACTCCTGGTAATTGCTTCAAGCGCTACTTTGGCTGCTGAAACAGCGGCATAATTTCTCCATGCTTTGGTATTTCCCTCACTGGTAAAAGAAATTACCCTACTATCTTCTGCAAATAGTTGAGCATCATAAATTGCCTTTACCCAATCATAAAGGCTAATTGCCATGGCATCGATGGTAAGGTGAAAATCATCATTTTTTAAAACATGTTCTGCATTTGTCATGGGTTTTAAATTTCCTTTGGCAACACTATGAATAAGTGTTTTTATTTTACCCTCGCCAATATTATTTTTTATTTCTGAAATTGCCTCTTCTCGTTTTTCGGGTTTTACCAAATCGATATTCAATGAAAGAAAATGAACGCCTAGCTCCTTGATTTTTTTAAAATCGCTTTCAATTTGAGCCAATTCGCTTTTGCGATTGCGATGCACAATAATGATATTCATGCCATGAAGAGCTAACTTTTTGGCCGAGGCGAGTCCTAATCCAGTACTACCACCTAATATAAGTGCCCATTCGTTTTTATTTTCGAAATCTTTGCTCATTTCTCGTCTTAAAACTTTTTTCGGTTATGATTTCCTATTATTTCGATTCTACTCGATGTTACAGACAATAATTTACCATTCTAATAATATTCGCTGTGCAGAAAATCCAGGACCAAAGCTCAACATAAGCCCCGTTTCTCCGGGAGACGGATTTCGGTTCATAAACCGTTCAAGAACATACAAAACGGTGGCACTGCTCATATTTCCATATTCTTTTAAAACAGCTTTGGTGTCTTCAATATTTTTGCCCAGGTGCCCAAAAAGTTCCTCTACGGTTTGTACAATCTTCTTACCTCCGGGATGAAAAATAAGGTGATCTATCTCTTCAATAGTTTTGTCATATTGCTCTAAAAAAGGATGTATCACATTAGGAAAATGTTCTGCTATTTTTGCAGGCACTTCGGGATCCAATACCATTTGTAAACCGCCATTAGTCATTTGAAATCCCATCATAGTAGTCGCATTATAAAAATGGTACATCTCATCTCCCAAAATTTTAGGACCGCTTATCCCCTCTTCCGAAGATAATAAGGCGCAGGCAGCACCGTCACCAAAAATAGCGGCACTTACCATATTGGTCATGCTATAATCATCTAGCTGAAATGTTGCCGTAGGTGATTCGATTGCTATTACTGCGGCCCTTTTACCTGGATTGGCCTGTAAAAAATTTCTAGCATAGATAATCCCCGATACTCCGGCAGCACAACCCATCTCGGTGACAGGTAGTCTAATAATATCTTGTCTTAAATTAAGATCATTGATTATAAAAGCATCAAGAGAGGGTATCATGATACCTGTACAACTTACGGTAATGATATAATCCAGTGATTTAGGGTCCCATTTGGCTTCTTGCAGTGCTTTTTGTAAAACCGAAGTTCCTAATTTTTTGACTTCCCTGATATAAATATCATTTTTTTCTTCAAATGAAGTGGCTGTAAACACTTCTTCGATATTCATGATCCCATAGCGCTTATCCACTGCCGCATTTTCAAATACTTTTAGCACCTTACGCTTAAAACGATCTTCATGACCAGATAACCATTGAGAAACAAACGGTAATATTTCTTTTGTTTCTCGCATGTATTGTGGTAATTGCTTTACCACCTTAGTTATTCTTACTTCCAAATTCTATTACTTTTTTTATTTATATAGGACCCGTTTCAATAACCCATCGATATCTGAACGCCCACTTCCAGTCAATCTGGTACTTTTTTAAACCAATATTTGATGCGTAAGTTACCAATTCTGCTTTTCTAAAACCTCGTTTTATTGAAACTAATCCATCATTTTTTGCTACATATCCTTTTATAAAAAACAGGCTAAATATTTTAAAGAGATAATATGCCAATACGCTTCTTTGGAGGTCGTTAATTATAACCCCCACAGAAGCAAGTTTAACAGACTTTTTCATTACATTTTTAATCTCCTCGCATGAAAGATGATGTAAGGTTAGGGTGCATATGATAATATCGCAGTCAAACTGTGTTTCATCAATCTCTAAAAGATTTAAATTGACAAATGTTATTTCGGGATATGAAATACTAAGCGTTTTTGCATAAGACAAGCTTTTCTCATTCAAATCTAAACCGATTAATTTTACTTTTTTATTTTTCTTTCTGAAAAAATTCGCTATACCTCTTAGCATTTCTCCGTCACCACAACCAAGATCAAGTATTACAAGTTCTTTATTATGGCCATGATTAGCGACAAGCTTATGAACAGCTTTTATCGTTATGGCATTACCGCCAAGCATTTTGTTTACTCTAGAAACATCAGACAAAGCAGTTTTTAAGGCTTTTTCTTCAATTAAAGGGTTATCCATGAGCTCTTGTTCCTTGCTTCTATGTCTTAGGTTGACTAGCATATTAAAGGATCCCCATGAGTTTGCTTAATTATTCTTGGTACAATTGAAGGGATAGTGCTAGCTAATATATATGAAGCTTTTTGCATGTTTTTATTTAATAGTATTTTTTGTAGTATCCTACCTGTATATAGTCTTTTAGCGAAAGAAGATTTCCAATGTTTGATGTAGTATCGTTCTATCTCTATTCTAGACAGTTTTGTTGTTCTTTTATAATCTGAAATAAGTAATTCGCTCAATATTTGAGCACTTTTTATGGCCATTGCCATTCCATTACCACATAACGGATGGATTAAACCTGCAGCATCACCCAACATAAATATATGCTCCTCTATCGCTTGTTTTTTATCAAAATTGACTTGGCTTATAGTAATTGGTTTATCAAATAATGGTTTTGCCTCTTTAAAAAAAGAATGCAAATGTTTGTTTTTATACATGACCTCTTCCTGAAACACCTCAATGTTTTTATGTTTTTTGAAACTATCATAAGAAACGAGGTAACATGCATTTACCCTATCATTTTCAACTTTTGAAAGACCGCAATATCCACCATCAAAATTATGAAGAGCTACTGTATCTTGCTTAAAATTAGCGTGGTAATGAGCTTTTACTGCCAGCCATGGAGATTTTTTTGAAGCGAAACTTCTTTCTAACACATTGTCGAGTGCAGAACGCTTGCCAAAAGCACCAATTACATAAGTACTAGTTATTACTCCTTGTGTCGCAGTTTTTATTTGAAAACTATTATCAGAATATACGATATCTAGTACTTGATCATTTAATAATTGCACTCCAACGGATTCAGCTTTTTTCCACAGATAATGATCCAGAGAAAATCTACTAATACCAAAACCTCCTAATGGTAATTGGCTCTGAATTGTATTACCATCCTGAGTACTAATCACAAATCTTGAAATCGTAACGGGCTGCAAAGCCTCTAAATGAATATCTAAAAAATCAAAATAAGGAAGTACTTCGTTTGAGATATATTCGCCACATACTTTATGCTTGGGATAGGAGTCTTTTTCGATAAGAATAACAGGTATGTTTTCTTTTGCTAAATGAATCGCACAAGTTAATCCGCCTAATCCCCCACCTACAATGACTATATGCGAATGTCTATTCATTATATGAAGATACGTAAAATTAGAGCAAAAAAAAATCCCGACAAATACATCAGGATTTTTTATTTCTTTTCAACAAGTATTCTATTGTTTTACTTCATTCTGTGCATCTTGTTTCATTTTCTCATTAGCAACGATTCCGAGCTCCACTCTTCTGTTTTTTGCTCTTCCCTCTGGAGTAGCATTGTCATATTTTGGAAGTGTTTCACCGTGAGCATATGTAGTAAGACGGCTTTTACTAATACCTTGAGACACTAGATATTCGGTTACTGCATTCGCTCTTTTTTGTGATAATGACATATTGTATGTATCATCTCCCGTACTATCGGTATGTCCTTCTACAATGATATTAGTGTCAGGATATTCTTTGAATATACCAGCTAATTTATTAAGATTTGTTTTTGACTTTGCATTGATATTAGATTTATTAGTAGCAAAATAAACCCCACTGTTTTCATCAAAAACAACATCAATACCTTCGCCAACTCTTGTAACTTCGGCCCCCGGTATTTCTGATTCGATCTTTTGAGCTTGTTTATCCATTTTTTTACCGATTACACCTCCGGCTACTCCACCTACTACTCCACCGATTACGGCACCAAGTGCAGAATTTTTCTTTTTCACATTGTTGCCGATTATACCACCAATAACAGCTCCTGCAGCAGTACCAATCACTGCTCCTTTTTGTGTGTTATTTGCATTTTGCACAGCATCACAACCGGTTAAAACGGCTACTGCCATTATGGCTATCCCTATTTTCTTAAGATTATTCTTCATAGCTTATCGATTTGAGTTATTTATTGTTGTAGTCTATTAAAATTCATTGTTATTACAAAAGGCTTCCCTTCTAAACTCACTGTCATCGCCCAGGTCATTGTAGCGTCATCAAGATGTTGTAACGCCATTCTGTAACCGGCATTATTATTGGTGCTTTTTTTCTTTTCATTGATAGGCTTAAACATAAAATAGTAGGTGCCGTCGCCTTCTGGTTTTGGGATGGTGAATCTAAAATTTCTTGCTCCTGTAGAAGTACAACTGCTTTGGTTTACTTCATATTTACCGGTATTATTATTTGGAATAAATTTCCAAACACTTCCTGTGAAACATTCTGCAGAAGCATCATTGTATAGATTGACGTCAAAAATACCATCACGATCATAAGTGATATTATCCAAGGACCATTCTCCTTTTAACGTTTTTTTGGCCGCGATTACTGTTTTCTGCGGGGCACTACAAGAGGCTAATAGTACAACTACCAGCATTAGCATAAGTTTTTTCATAGTTATTAGGTTTTAATATTTGAAGTGATTTAAACTTTTTTGATTCTAGTTAAAAAAAGTTTAAACCGCTTCTATAAAAGTAGCTATAAACGATAACGTTTCCAATAATATTATATTTCAAAACAATATTTTATTAAAGGCATTTTTTAAATTCTTGAAATTGGATGAAATACACAGAAAAAGGATTAACGTTATTTTGAATTGTCGTATGGCAAATTATGTTACTGAAACGATACTTAGGGGTTTGATCGCGGTACTCTAAATAAAAGAATGAGTCCTACTGCAAAAAACAATATTAAGAATAAAATAGAATGTCTAATGCTTCCCGTAACTTGTGCTACTATACCATAAGTAAACATACCTATTACAATACCAATTTTTTCTGAAACATCATAAAAGCTAAAATAAGAAGCTGTATCTTTAACGTTTTTGGGTAAAAACTTTGAATATGTGGATCTCGAAAGTGCCTGAATACCTCCCATAACTAATCCTACTACTGCCGCTGTAATATAAAATTGAAAAGGAGTAGTCATTGTATATGCATATGCACATATCCCTATCCATATAAAATTCAAAACAATTATAGTTTTAATATTTCCAAACTTAGCAGAAGCTTTAGAAGTCAGAATTGCTCCTACTACAGCAACTAACTGAATCAGTAAAATACTAATAATTAAACCTGTAGTTGCATTTTGTTCACCCCAATCTAATTCTTCGATACCAAAATAAGTGGCAATTAGCATTATGGTTTGTACAGCCATGGTGTATACAAAAAATGCTACTAAAAATCTACGCAACCTTATGTCGTGTTTGAGTTCGTTCCATATCATTTTCAACTCTTTAAAGCCGTTAAGGAATATATTTTTGCTAAGTGTTGTATCTTTTTTATTTCCTTTGGGTAAATAATAATAGGTATACTGGCTAAACCCTATCCACCATACTCCAACCATAACAAAGGACAATCTTGTTGGCGCGCCTTCGTCCTCAAAGCCAAACCAATCAAATTTTAAGATCATGACAAGGTTAATAATTAGTAAAATTACGCTTCCAATATACCCTAGCGAATATCCTTTAGCACTAATGGCATCTTGCTGTTCAGCAAATGCTATATCAGGTAAATATGAATTGTAAAAAACAAAACTGGCCCAAAATCCGATTAATGCCATGAAGTAACAAAATAAACCAAACCAAAGGTGTTCTAAAGAGAACCAATACAAACCTATACATGATACTGCTCCCAAATAGCAAAAAAGCTTTAAAAAAAACTTCTTATTCCCCACATAATCTGCGATACCAGATAATAGAGGACTCATTATAGATACTACCAAAAATGCTAAAGCAGTGACATAACTTATTAAGGCATCATTATTAAAGTCATACCCCAAAAATCGTACAGTATCACTTATGATTACATCTTGATCATTTCTAACAATAGTAAGTGCTCCCCAAAATATGGGAAAAATAGCTGATGATATTGTAAGATTATATACAGAATTGGCCCAATCATAGAATGCCCAGGCATTTAGTAATTTCTTATGTCCCTTTGGTAGTGTTTTACTCATATAACGATATTAAAAAAGCTGTTTTGTAATAAGCAAAACAGCTTCTAAAATAAGTATAATCTTTTTAACCGATATAAACTTTACAATTATTTAAATGTTGTAACCCCAAATTTTTTGGCTTCAGCCTTTGCTCCGGGGGCCCATGCAGTTAGATTAGCAATACGTGTATCACTAGATGGATGTGTGCTCATAAACTCTGGGGGAGCTTTCCCTCCACTATTTGCTTTCATACGTCTCCAAAGATTTGCAGCTTCATCAGGGTTGTATCCTGCAATAGCCATAAGCTGTAATCCAATACGATCTGCTTCGGTTTCATGACTTCTGCTAAAAGGCAACATCACTCCTAATTGACTCCCTAACCCAAAAGCGGTTCCTATAATTTGTTGGGTTTCCTGACTTTTATTTTGAATGGCGACCGAGGTTGCCACTCCGGCCACTTGCTGTATTTGCCCCGCGCTCATGCGTTGTTGACCATGATTTGCCAATGCATGAGCAACTTCATGCCCCATAATGGCAGCGATTCCTGTTTCGTCTTTTGCTATAGGTAAAATACCAGTGTAAAATACAATCTTTCCACCCGGCATGCACCATGCATTAACGGTCTTATCATCAACAAGGTTATATTCCCATTTATAATCTTTAAGGTATCCTGCATATCCATTGGCATTTAACCAACGCTCTGATGCTTTTGCTATTTTTTGACCTACTCTAGTAATCATTTCTGCATCAGTAGTGCCTTTTACCACCTTATTTTCACCCAAAAACTGGTTGTATTGCTGGAATGCCATTGGCAATATTTGTGAATTAGGCACTAAAGCCAATGTTTGTTTCCCGGTAAATGGATTTGTAGCACAGGAAATAAACAAAATGGTCATTGCCCAGACTAAATATTTTCTAATTTTCATAATAACTATCTATAATTTTTTGGTTACTTAAAAGTACTAAAAAAACCTATCTTTTTGGACATAGTCAGGGTGTAATCGGTTATATTTTTTCGATAAAAGAATATAATATTCGATAACAGGCTTTTAGATCTAAAAATTTATTAGATCACCTCATATTTTTAATATAGGTAAACAATTTAAAAGATAAAGGGGTTTTTACCCTTTTGGATTTGGGGTTATTTCGTATAAAAATTTCCGTAAATATGCTTACTTTCATTTTTTTAAAGAAGAAAGTGATTCCTAAGAACCCCGTAACTTCTTGGTGCACTAATGTATTCACAGTGATAGGTTTGTTAATTGCATCATACACAATTTATTAATTTAAAAAGAACATATGATTATGAACCTTTACGCTTTACTTATTGGAATAAATGAATATGAGTTAAATCCTTTACAGCAATGTGTAAATGATGTAAAAAAGGTTGAGGGTTACTTAGACTCCTTACAAGGTTCTTTCCAAAATGTTTTCATTAAGAAGCTTATTAATAAAGAAGCCACCAAAACAAATATCCTTGAATCAATAACTAATTTTTTAGTTACTGCAAAAGATGACGATGTCGTTTTTATGTATTATAGTGGTCATGGGGCACTAGAAAACTCTTCAGGTAGGTTTAGCGATGCACATTCGGGAACCATAGAATGTTTGGTGTGTTATGACAAGGAGGAACAAAAAGAGATTCCTTTTTTGTTGGCAGATAAAGAATTGCGTTATGCTTTTTCAAAATTTAAAAACAACCCGCATCTGGTCACTGTTTTTGACTGCTGTCATTCGGGAGATATTGTAAGATCCTTTGGTAAGCCACATCAAGACTCAAGACAGAGAAAATTAAGCAGCATATTTCCTTCCAGAGTGTATAGTGATTTTATTTTCGCTAATGAAATTAGTGAAGATAACGTAAAATCAAAAAAATTAGCGTCTTTAATTCCGTATAAAAACTCGGTAAATATCTCTGCCTGTCTTTCTTCAGAATCATCATGGGAAGATGCCAAAGGAGGTGTTTTTACGAGATATCTATTGCAACTTCTGAACGCAAAGAATAACAACATTAACTATCTTGATATTACAAAATGGGCAAAAATCAGTTTAAAACATATAACCAATAAGCAACAAACGCCAACTATTAGTGTTCAAGGTCAAGGAAAAATAAATCATTATTGTTCCTGGCTTAACCTTAATACAAAACCCACACAGATAGATCAGGGGCAAATTCTCTTTAATAATAAAAATGGGTGGTATTACAATAAAGGACAATTATTAGGAATTAGAGAAGGAGCCGAAATTACTATCAAAGTTGATCAGAACCAGACCATCGTAGCCAAAGTAATCCAGGTTAATCTAGAAGATGCACTCATACAAGATCCAATAGAAATGGGTGTTATGCTTGATGTTACCAAAGCATATTCCGTAAAAACAGACACTATTTATAATCCTCTAAATATACATATCTGTAATGTAGATAAGGATATACAAGAAGAAAATCACATAAAAAGGATTATCAATAACGTACCCAATGCAAAACTTTGTAATGCAGACAAGGCTTCTTTTTTTGTCAACATTTTTAATCAAACGGTTTATATAACATTGCCAAATGATATGTATAGACCGCTAGCTATTCAAATCGACCTTTTGGATACTTCAGAAAAAGAGGTAGAAAAAAGACTTTCAAACCAATTAGCGTTCCTGGCAAAGTGGAATTATTACAATACACTGGAAAATCCCGAGGGAGGTTTTTCAAAAACACCAATTAAAGTTGAAATTCGAACAGCCGATGATCAACCTTGGGTAGATAGTACCAACTCTGAATTTGATCTTATTCCTTTTAAAGATCAATTGACCAGAAACAACGAATACTTTCAAAAATATCAGGTTAAAGTATCTAACATATCCAATGAAGAGATTTTTGTTACTGGCTTGCTATTAAGTTCGGACCTGGCTATACTAACAGATCCGCTGGATAATAAGACCAAACACCTAAAACCAGGAAAATCTATCATGTTTTATGAACATACCAGTTCTCCTTATGCCGGTTGGTCGTTGGATTCGTATAAAGAGATTTATAATTGGAAACACGATTGGTTATATTATAAATTTATAGTGAATACCGGTGAAGATATTACCACAACAATCCCAGGTATGCAACAAAATGCCTTATCCCCACCGATCACTCATTTTGGGAACATGATGGGTCATGGAGCTGTTTGTGATTTTCTTCCTGAAAAAACAAAATGGAGTGTTTATAGTACGTCGCTCAAGCTTATTAATCCTGATTATAACATCATTAGCAAAAAAATACGCAACAATTGGGATTGGTATTCTGAGCATGATATCGTAGCCCCCTTTATTAATCGTTTGTACACCAGGCAGGAGCAAAATGGTTTCTCATTTGTTAATAATACCAATATGCCAAATGCTGAGGGTGATACCGATATAAATAGTAAAGGTTTGATGGGTTTTGCTATTAAACTAGGAAACCATTTGGATGATAAATGTAGATATCGAAAATTTAAAAAATCAAAAAAGATGCATCCCAAGCTACCTGTAATTGTAGCAGAGGGAGATTCCTGGTTTCTATTTCCTTTCCTTGTAAAAGATACTTTGGACTATGTGATGGAAAAATATCCGTTACGAAGTCTGGCTGCAGCGGGAGATGAAATTCAAAATTACAGAGCGAGCAGACAACTTCTTAATGAAATAGAAAAAGAACGGCCAAAGTATGTATTAATAAGTGGTGGCGGAAACGACATCATAGGTCCAGAAATTGTAAATATCCTTAAAAACGGAATGCCTGAAGGTCTTAAACCTTCAGATTATCTTAATGATACTTACCATCAAAAAACAAAAGATATCGAAGGCACGTATAATTACTTTTTTAACCGGATATACGAGTTTGATTTTGTAGAACAAGTATTTGTTCATGGCTATGACTATGTGCGTGCAGATCATACTAATGAAACTATTAAAAATGGTTGGGTAAACAAGTATCTAATTCAAAAAGGAATTACTAACTTGGTTGATAGAACCAATGTGATTAACTATCTTATTGATCAATTTAATGAGTTATTAAGTAGCGTAACCAGCAGACATAAGAATGCAACACACCTGGATATGCGTACTTTGGTAGATGAAAATGAATGGTATGATGAAATTCATCCAAATGATGAAGGGTTTGCCAAGGTGGCAGAAAAATTTTTAGAAGCAATTAACCAATTAGAATATATAACATCATGAGAGTTTGTAAAAACAATATTACAGATCAAATACGGGATTTGTTTGATGCCAATCCCTTAAAGGTTCCTGAAGCAAGAATACAGCCTTTGTGTATGCTCGAAATAAAAGATCATAAACCGAAATATTTGGGCGAATTTAAGTTTTTGGTAAAAGATGGGTTTACCCAGGCTATTGAAATAAGAACAGCACCGGTATCACAGGTTTCTAATGTAAAAACCAAGAAAATAGATTTTAAAATAGGATTCGATATCCTGGGCAATTTTATTAAAGCCTTTGGTCTAGATCCTGCTGCAGTTGGAGCCTCTATAAAAGGTTCAAAGAAACTGTCCTTTTCTTTTGGGAACGTAGTGAGAAAATATATTGACACGCTAGAATTAGGGCACATATTGGTTTCAAACGATATCAAGGGAGATCCAGATAATATGTTTATTGAAGAAATTTCGCGAAATGAAGATATCAAACTGGCTTTGATCACAGATGTTCTTACCAGCACAGATTTTTCACTTTCGACATATAAAGATAATGCTACGGGTGCCGAAATAAACATCCCTCTTATACAAGAATATCTAGCCAATATAGATACAAATCTTACAGTAGAAAAAGTATCAGAGAACGAAGTAAAATTTAAAGGAGAGACTCCGCTTACTTATGCCTTTACCTGTGTAGAAATTAGTATAGACCCGGCAACAGGTAAGTTTTCACGAGGGCAATGGTTAGACAATATTCGTTCTGCAAAAGCGCATACAGGACTCGGATCGTCAATCGAAGAACTTGTAGAAGTACCAAAGCTATTGCTTGATGATAATCAAGCCAATCCGTTGCTTATCGACTTTTAGAACCTAAATACATATACAATGAAAGAATATTTTGTTGGAATATTTGAAAATGATGAACAAATTCCTCTTGACAGCTTGGATGACGAGAGAAAGGCTATCGATGTTTTGTTGTTACAGCATAATGATATTTTTAGAAAAGAGATTATTCCTAATGAAGGAATAGATGGGTTTATAAACAAATTGCAATTGCTCACTAATGAAATGACCATATTTCATTTTAGCGGACACCATAATGATAATGACCAAGCTATTAAACTAAGTGATGAAATTTTTAATAACAAGGGACTCATCGAAATTCTTAATAATGCACCTAAATTAAAAATGGTATTTATTAATGGATGTTCTACCCAAAAAATTGTTGAAGCTTTACATAATGTGCCTGTCGTAATTGGCACGAGTACTCCTGTTTACGATCATTTTGCTTATACTTTGTCTACAAGGTTTTATGAAATACTTCTGAATCAAAAAGACAATATTCACCATACAGATAAGATCAGAGATGTTTTTAGTCAGGCAAGAGGTTTTCTTCAAGGGCATTATGCACCGGTTGGCGCAGAAAGAGGTCCTGGTGCTCTGGATGAAGTAGATCAGAAAATAAACAATTATCTGTTTAAGGTTAACAAGGAAATTGAACAATGGCATACCAACCCCGATACGTTTCCTGTTAAAAAACGTTTTATGACATTGATTGATGAAATTAGAAAGCAAGAAAACCTGCATGAGGACCTATATAAATACTACCCTTACTTTTTATGTATTCATTTAGAAATACTTTCTGATTTCAATGATATAAATAATAGCGTATATCAAGAATTAACCAAAGAACGGTATTGGGTAATTAGAAGCATGTATAAGGAATTTCTAAATTTCCTTAAGTTTTCTGCATATTCTATCATATGGTCCATTTCAAAAGAAAACCCAGAGTTTAAAGATAAATTAAGCTTCGAGTTAAAGGATATTCTAAGAGAGAACCTTGAAATTGGTTGGGAGTCTCATGTGCAGGACAAAATCTCTGAAGATTTATTTTTTGTTTATTCTAATATACCAGATGAATACCTTGAGAAAAATAAATTATGGAAGGAACTTAAGAATTGTGTTCTAGAAAACAGGCAATTGTTTAAAGAGGTTTCAGACTTTTTCTCAACACACCTCGAACATAATGAGAATAGTAAACATGACTATATAAAAAATGAATTCTATCTTGAGAAATTTCTTAGAAACTTTACGTTTTTACGAACCTTGGGGATAGAATCGATTTATGATGTTTTCTACAATCAGTTTAAGTACGACAATCAGCGATCTTATGTGATAAATAGATCGTATTATCCTATTAGTAAAAGACCCACTGCTATTGATGATAAAAAGAATATTATTTTTAAAGTAAAAGATGATGAATCCATGCTTGATATTGATGTGCACTCTGTATATATCTGTACCATCGACAATAGAGATGGCATACCCAAAAGAGAATTAAACCTCTCTCCTTTTTACCTGGATGTAAATTCGACATCTATTGCAAAAGACAAGATAAAACTCTATTATTTGGATCGATATTCTGAAGCTACCGATAAATTAATATATAAAGAAGTTATAAATGCAAGAGTGGATAAGGATGGACGAACCGATAGAAGAAAATTAGGAGAAGAAATTGAAGTCCCACTAGATGAGGATATGATACTTGCACTTTATAAAGAAGGAAAAAAAGATATTATTGAAATCGAAGAGAAGAAAAAAATACGAGATCATTTTGAGTATATTAAAAATTTAATCTCGCATTCATGATCGCATTAGACACAAAAATACAGTCGCCCTTCAAGTTTCTGGACTCTTACAAAAAAAAGGATATCGATACTTATTTTGGAAGAGACAAAGAGAGTCTTAAGCTTTTCGAATTATATAAGGACTCTACTATAATGATTCTACATGGGCCTTCTGGTTCGGGTAAAACCAGTCTTATTTATTGTGGGTTATTAAACAAAATTAGGAAAGATAAAGAAGTCATCAGTATACGCCGGGATGATAATCTTATAGATTCTATTAAAAGAAAACTTTTTGTAGATGATATTCATAAGGATGAAATTAGTCCGAAGCCTTCAGAATTAATAGATATTTTCTTTTCCCAGCATACCTGTCTAAATGAAATTTTGGTGTCTCTAGATCATACCGAGGGGATGATGTTGGATATTGAAGAAAAAATCATCCGTCTTAAAAGAAAAATAAGACCTCTATCTACTTCAGATAAACAATCAGAGAAAGATACGTCGACCGAGATTAAAGATACGGCATCATTAATTGAAAAAAATAAGGAAAGACTAAACCAATTTATAAATGAGCGTAAAAAGCTTTTAGAAAAACTAAGAGAAAAAAATAAGGAAGTAAGCAATATCTCAGACAAGATACATGATTATTTCATGTATAAAAGAAACGAAGCTTCTGGCTCACCTTTTAATCCGCTAGTTATTTTTGATCAGTTCGAAGAGCTTTTCGTTTATGGGAGCACAGAAGAAATTGACAAGTTTGGCTTATTTTTAAAACTCATTTTTGATTATAAGATTCCTTTTAATGTTATTATTTCACTTCGTGAAGAGTTCTTTGGATATCTTGATCAACTTCAATCCTATATCCCATATATTTTTTATAAAAAATTACGATTGGCACATCCCAATCAAGCAGTTGTAAAAGATATTGTAGAAAAATCCTTCAAAGAGTTTAATATTAATCAGTTCAGTGCTATTACCAAAGAAGAGCTTCCAGATGCCGAAAAACAAAAGAGGATAGAGCTCATTTTGGATCAAATCAAGATTAAAGACAACGAAGACACAAGTTATCACCTTCCTTTTCTTCAAGTGTATCTTGATAGTATCTATAAAGTAGATTACAGCAGAACATATGGCGAAACTCCTTCTCAAGACGAATATTTACCCCTAGAATTTAAAGAGGATGAAATAAAAGAATTTGGTTCTATTGAACAGGTTCTGGAAAATTACATTCGAGAAGTTAATAATAAGATTATACGTAATACTAGCAACAAACTTAATAATAGAGTACAGCATAGAGATAGTGTAATTAAATTCCTAAGGCATTTTAAAACTAAAGATGACCTCAAAAAACGCATTCCTGTTAGGGTCGAAAAAGATGATTATTATGTTATCAATGATCGTAAATTACTTGACAAAATAGAAACGGATATTTGGGGAAATGTGAATGATAACGAGTATAATTCAACGATCTCTGAGATCATTTATGAATTAAAACAAAAAGGAATTCTTCATTTAAGCAGTGACAAAAAAATAGGAGAAGACTATGTAGAGTTAAGCCATGATATCATTGCAAAAATTATCGGAAACCTAAGAACCGAGGATGATTTTAGATCTTTAATTAAGAGAGATTTTATTTCTTCATTTGATATCTACGATGATACAAAGCAAAAAGGAGACTTACTTTCGGCTCAACAAGTAAGTCGTATGAAACAATCTCTCGATTATATCATAGATGATGATAATGAAGAGCGATTAGAACGAAAGCGACAATTTTTTGAGGCGAGTATTGAAGAAAGTGAAAAAGAAGAACGTGAGAAAAAGAGATTGAAACGAAGACTTAGGCTGTATTTCTATTATCCTTTCATTATCACCTGTCTACTTGGATTATCTGGAGCATTATATCTTCAAAATAACAAATCCAATTCGCTGAACAAACAATTATTCGATGAGCTTAAAATTAATGAATTATCTATTAAAATTCATAAAGGAATCGGCTATGCATTAAGGGATTATAACGTGGATAAAACCAAGTCATATAATTATATTTGGACATGCGAGAAAATATTATGGCAGAATGATAAATCTCCACAAGCTGATTCTACGTTTAATCTTCTTTTAGACTTCAAAAATGACTTGTATAAGGATTATAAAAGAACTCCTTTTTACCATACCAGGATACAACTGTCTGGTGACAATACCATTGTATCAACCAAAACACGTAGATCTTTCACTAATGATTCTATACTCTATGTTTTTTCTTTGACCAAATCAAATACATTAATATTAAATGAATTAGAGTATAAAAAGAAAAATGCCACCAGTAAAGAGATTTTTACACAACAAAATGTAATTGCCTTTGAACCTTTCCAAGATCCAGAAGGTGATTTAAATATTTTGATCGCACAAAAGGTTTTTCAGAAGGACAGTCTGAAATTTAAATTACTTGATAGAAACGGTAATTTCAAATCAAATTTTAAAGACTTTTCTGTTACAGGAAGATCATCAGTAGATATCGAACACCAAAGGGATTATTCTTTTATTTTAGGAATTGATGACGTAATCAAAAAGTTAAATATCGATGTAACAAATAATAATCACAAAATACAAACGATACAAAAACTTGATGGAAAGATCAGAAAAATAAGGACTTTTAAGAGTAATAGGAATAATTACCTCGTCTTGTATGGTAGTAATGGTTTACATTTTAGTAATAGCTCTTCACTGAAACACTATTATTACAAAAATGCTTTAAGGCTATCTCCTGAAGATAGCATACATACATTCAAAATAAAAAGTCGGGATTCAATTCTATTAGGATTAAAAGGTAGAATAAAAGTATTTGATCCCGACGCTATAAGGGCATATGACAACTTTATTCACGATGAGCACATAAATACAATCGATATTAATAGTAAAGGACAAATGTTGGTAGGAAGCAGTGATAATGGAGCCAATCTTTGGAGTCGAGACAATATTTTGCTAAAACAATTTATCGGCCATAGTAAACCTATTCAAAACGTTTCATTCGTAAATAAAGATGAAGACTATATTATTACAAGCAGTTCAGATCAAACCATAAAAATATGGAACATAAAACCTATTTCAATAAAGCATAAAAATCTTCAAAATGAAATTTCGAAAATAACATATTATAATGATACGATTATCAAAGTCACTTTCAATCATCAAAGCGATAGTATTAGATTTTTGAATACCAATCTAGAAGAAATTAACCTAACGAAACAAAAAAACGCAAAAACCAGGAATGCGAAAGGACGCATTGTAAAAGGAAACATTATAGAACCAAGAAGTAGGCTCATGAACGAGACAAATAAATCTGTACTTCTACCTCCAAAAGATAGTATTAACGCACTATCATTCAGTAAACCAAGAGACAAGTTAGTGGTAGCTGCTCAAAACAACATCTATCTGTATAATACTGAAAACCTACAAACAGATACGATATGGACACCACATAAAGATAAAATCACTAGGGTAGAATTTTCTTCAAACAGCGACCATATTGTTTCTGGAAGCATGGATAATAAGGCAAGAATTTGGAAATTGGATGAAAAATCAAATACCTACAATCTTTTGCAGACTATGGCGTCTCATACAGGAGATATTGAAGATGTAGCATTTTATAAAGACAGTTTGTTGTTAACTGCCAGTAGTGACAACACGGTCCAAATCTATCGGAAAAAAGGTAACAAATTTGTTCAGATACCTAGTGTGATTAGACACAATTATCCGATAAAGGCTGCTACTTTTTCAAGTGATGGTAAATACATAATTTCTGGGGACAAGGAAGGGAATATTAAAAAATGGGACTTTAGAAAATTTGATAAAGAAATCCAGAAAAGAGTAATGAAAATGGATATCGATATCAACTACAAATTATAAAAAAAACCCTCGTTTTATAGAGACGAGGGTATAAAATAAATCGTTAAGCTACAATATGAAGTTCTGCAAAATCCTTAGGAACCACTAATGAATTCTCGTTTTTATCAAACTTTACACTTTCTAAAGAAACGGTTACATTATCTATTTCTATTTCTTTTATGTTGAAAGGCAAACCAATTAACTCAATTTTCATGTTATCATACTCAGTAATATAGCTTCCATTTTTGTGTTGCTGAATAATGATTTCATTTTTCTTTCCTGTAAAAGAAAAACTTCTTAAACTATACCTTCCTTTGGCATAATCATAACCGTCTTGAGCATCTTCGTATACTTTGGAAACCTCTTTATTTCCTTCTTTATAGTACACTTCAAGTTTTAATTCTTCTATTTTCTTTTCTCCAACGTATTGTTGGATTGGATATTTAGGAATTATAGCACCTTCTTTTACAAATAAAGGTATTATATCAAGATCTGCATCTACCCATTGCTCCATTCCTCCTTTTACATACTCACGTGTCCAATAATTATACCAATTACCTCGTGGAATATACATTCTTCTTCCTTTTGCATTTGGTTCCTGTATCGGGCAAACCAAAATTTGGTTTCCAAATACAAATTCATCTGTTCTATAATGGGTCTGAGGATCTGTTTGATCAAATAATACCAATGGTTTTAACATCGGAATTCCATCCTCGGCATATTCCCAAAACATGGTGTATAGATATGGTAATAATTGATAGCGCAGTTCTACGAACTTACGGGTCACGTCGACTACTTCATCACCAAAAGTCCATGGTTCTTGATTGCCATGGTCGCCAGAAGAGTGTGTTCTACAGAACGGATGAAAAACGCCAAGTTGAATCCATCTTGCATACAATTCTCCGGTTGGATGTTCTGCAAATCCCCCGATATCACTTCCGGTAAAAGACATACCGCTCATACTCATTCGCTGAGCTTGTATATTAGCAATCCATAAGTGTTCCCAGGTAGCTACATTATCTCCGGTCCATGACGAAGTATAACGCTGTGCTCCAGAATATGCCGATCTGGTGATAATGAACGGACGTTTAGGATAAGCAAAACGTTTTACACCTTCGTATGTAGCTCTGGCCATTTGCGTACCGTAAATATTATGGGCCTTTCTGTGACTACAAGGATTACCATCATAATTATGACGAACATCGTCTGGGAATGTTTTACCAGGCACTTCCATTACGGCAGGTTCGTTCATATCATTCCATACTCCCTTTACTCCTATTTCATCGATAATCTCTTTAAATAATCCAGACCACCATTCGCGTACTTCAGGATTAGTAAAATCTGGGAAAAAACATTCTCCAGGCCATACTTTTCCACGCATATAGGGGCCATCAGCTCGCTTACAAAAATAATCCTTATCAATAGCCTCTTGATACACCCAATAATCGTCATCTATTTTGATCCCAGGGTCAATAATGACCACAGTTTTGAACCCGTCCTCAGCCAATTCGGCTACCATACGCTTTGGCTCTGGAAAATACTCTTTGCTCCAGGTGAAACATCTGAAACCTTCCATATAATCGATATCCAGGTAAATCGCGTCACACGGTATTTGAAGTTCTCTAAACTTGCTTGTAACTTCTTTTACTTTACTTTCGGGATAATAGCTCCATTTACATTGGTGATATCCTAAGGCCCATAAGGGCGGTAATTCTGGTTTCCCCGTTAGGTCTGTATATCTAGTAATAACATCTTGCATGTTGGGACCATAGAAGAAATAATAATTCATCTCCCCTCCTTGAGCCCAAAAACTTGTTACATTACGACGTTCATTACAAAAATCAAAAAATGTTCTAAAAGTATTGTCAAAAAAGATCCCGTAGGCTCTTTCTTCATACATTCCTATATAAAACGGAACACTTTTGTACAAAGGGTCTTGGTCCTTCCCAAAAGCATATTGATCTGTTGCCCAATTTTCGATACGTTTTCCCTTAAGGTTAAGGTGCATTGGTTTATCACCAAGGCCGTAGTAACATTCTCCTTGAGGAGCAGATTTACTCATCTTAACAATATTTCCACCGTATTCATAGCTCTGTTCCCAGTGAAACCCCCAATCGTCCTTGCAGATTACATTTCCATGTAAATCATAAATAGCAGTATTAAGGTCGTTTTTTCCTATTATAATTTCTACTCTTGATGTTAAAATGGAATAATGTTTAGCATGTTCTTCGACTTCTAATTTGCTATACCCTCTTGCGCCATCTTCGCTAATTGCATAAGAGAAATCCTTTTCAAAATTATTATCGGTAGCATATCTAAAACGGATCACACTACCACGAATTATAGTAACCTGAAGAATAACACCGTTTTCTGTTATGAAGTTTATTTTATCTACATTCTGAGAAAAGGAAGTGATTTTACCCGGAAACAGATTTCCTTTTTGCTCTAGTTCTGTATTTGTAATCATATTTCTTTCGTTTTCATTTAGGACTTGGGATTGTAAAAGAACGATATCTTAACGAATTTAGAAACCATTTTTATTACTATTTATTAAGAAAAAATTACGAAAACGTTTGAGATGACAATCAATTAACAATTGTTTAATTGTCCATAAATCAAAACCTATTTAACACTAGATTATTGGCTTATTTTGAGAAGATTAGGTGTTAATCATTCCTCAATTTTAAAGACAACTGCCCCTAGAGGTGGAATTGCAATTTCTGCTGAATTGGAACGATTGTTCCAGTTATAATCATCTATGTTAATTTCTTTTTGATTAGAAAGACCACTACCTCCGTATTTCTCGTCATCACTATTAAATATTTGCATCAATTTTCTGCCATTAGGTAATCCGATGCGGTACTCTGTTCGGGGTATAGGTGTAAAATTACAGGCGATAATCAAAGGATTCTCTTCTTTAGCGCCCTTACGTATATAAGTGATTACAGAATTCTCATGGTCATCATAGCTAATCCATTCAAAACCTGCAGCACTAAATTGTTGTTCATATAAAGCTGGGTTCTTCTTATATAGTTTGTTAAGATCTGTAATTAGATTTTTGATTCCTTTGTGATAATTATGTTCAAGCAAATGCCAATCCAGACTTTGTTGAAAATTCCACTCTTCGCGCTGCCCGAACTCTGACCCCATAAACAATAGGATGGTTCCTGGATGGGTAAACATATAACTATAAAGTAATCGCAGATTTGCAAATTGCTGCCACTCATCACCCGGCATTCTTCCCATAATACTTCGTTTGCCATATACCACTTCGTCATGGGATAGCGGTAACATAAAATTTTCGGTAAACGCATACGTCATACTAAACGTAAGATCGTTTTGATGATGCTTGCGATAAATAGGTTCTTTGGATATATACTGTAATGTATCATGCATCCAGCCCATCATCCATTTCATTCCAAAACCTAGTCCACCCAAAAATGTAGGTTTTGACACCATGGGAAACGAAGTAGATTCTTCAGCTATTGTTTGTACATCGGGAAAACTAGCATACACTTCTTCATTTAATTCTTTCATAAACGTAATAGCCTCAAGATTTTCTCTACCTCCAAACATATTAGGTTCCCATTCACCATCTTCTCGAGAGTAATCCAGAAAAAGCATCGAAGCCACTGCATCCACACGCAATCCATCGGCGTGGTATTGATCTAACCAAAATATAGCATTACTTATTAAAAAGCTTTTTACTTCATTTCTTCCGTAATTAAAAATCAGGCTTTTCCAATCAGGATGGTATCCTTTCTTTTTGTCTGGGTGTTCGTATAAGCATGTACCGTCAAAAAACCCTAATCCATGAGCATCTTCAGGGAAATGTGATGGTACCCAATCCAGGATAATCCCTATATCGTTTTGGTGCAATGCGTCTACCAGTAGTTTGAATTCCTCGGGGTATCCAAAACGAGAAGTCGGTGCAAAATACCCTGTAAGTTGATATCCCCAGGAGGGATCGTATGGATATTCCATAATAGGCATCAATTCTACATGAGTAAACTGCATTTCTTTTACATAAGCAACCAATTCGTCTGCTAGTTCTGTATATGATAGGGATCGATTCTCTTCTACTCTTTTTTTCCATGAACCCAGATGCACTTCGTATACTGAAAAAGGAGCATTTATGGCATTATGTTTTTTCCGTTTTTTCATCCATTTGGCATCATTCCAAGTATAGGTGTCATCCCAAACTACAGATGCTGTTTTTGGTGGATGTTCGCAACGTCGTGCATACGGATCTGCTTTTTCGGTCTTTATATCATTATGATGTGATTGTATTTTGTATTTGTATACACTTCCTTTTCCTGCTCCAGGAATAAAGCCTTCCCAGATACCAGATTCGTCCCATCGCACATTTAGTTGGTGTTCTCCTTCGACCCAAAAATTAAAATCTCCAATAACCGAAATTGATTTTGCAGAAGGAGCCCAAACCGCAAAATAAGTACCTTCTTCTCCGTCTACAGTTGTAACATGGGATCCAAACTTTTCATATAACCGATAATGTTTACCAGCCTTAAAAAGATTGATATCAAATTCTGAAAAGAAACTGTGTGCAATTACTTTACTCATATTTTGGGTTTAGCTATTAATAATTTTTGAAATTCCTTTTAAGGGGATTACCGCCCATCTGGGTCTACTATTCAGTTCATATCCTAATTCGTATACTGCTTTTTCCAACAGGCAATAATTGAGGACAAACTTTATTTCTTTTTTGTATCCAATACTTAGGTTATGTGATTGTACATATTTTATATATCTTCTAAGAAAAACAGCAACCATATAACTATACAAGACTTCTGCAAAATGAAACAATTCTTCTTTGGTATATTGAAAATCCTCTATATTATTAAAAATTGTAGAATATACAGCATAGTTAAAGGACCTAAATATCCCCGCAACATCTTTAAGTGGGGGTTGCTTCACCTTACGATCCCTAATAGTGCTTTCTGGTTCTCCTTCAAAATCAATGATGTAAAAATCATGATCACTTACTAATACCTGCCCCAGATGATAATCCCCATGAATACGTATACGCTCCCCTTTTAGCTTACTTTCGTCAAAATCAAGTAATCGTTTACGAATTTCTTTCTTTTTATCAAGGAATTCGTGTGCTAATTCGAGACGAAGTCCTTCTAATTTATGAAGATTGTTTTCAACTAAGTTCACCCTGTTTTCGAACTGGTAAATCAATCGGTTTTTTAACCACACAGAATAGTCATTGCTATAAATCTGCGGAGTGAATTGTGTGTTTATCCGTTCTAACCCCAAAGCTACATGCATTTGAGCGGTTCTTAAAGCCAATTGATCAATGTCTTCAAAGAATGACATAGGACAATAGTTCATGATTTCTTCTGGAATAATACTTAGATCGATCTTATCAAACATACCTATTGGCTCAATCCTGGTTACATCGGGATGTATTTCACTTAGTTTTTTAAAAATATCTTTGAGTTGTTCGAGAAAATATTCCCAGGCATCACCTTGATTTGGTACCAATCGTTGCATCAAAGCAAGTGTAATTACATTTTTATCAGAAAATCGTAGTGTAATACTACCACTATACTTAGGGGTATTTTTGAATACTCCTTTATCTGTTAAGTATTTATTGATTTCATAATCGGGATTTTGGTCGGTAAAGATTCTTCTAAAAATTTTTAAGATGTATTTATCATTAAAAATGATAGAAGTATTACTTTGTTCGGCCCCGAGAAAACGTGAAGAAACATATTTGGTATCCTTACATCCTCGACCACGTCTAAATTCTAAACCTTTGTATTTTGTTTTGGCCCCTTCAAGGATTTTTTCAAAAATTTGTTGTCTAAAAGATTCCAATAGTGTTGCATCTACCAAAAAACCATGCGTATCATTAAGTTGAATCTTGGTAATGATATCTTCTTGAGGAAAATTTTGGTCTGTTACCAGCGCAATTGGTACAAAATAATTCTGTACAAAAGCTTCCCTAAAATTTACTTCAAGAACCAAACCATAAAATAGGTTGTTATCATCTTCAATCTTAAAATGATCGATCAACTCTATATATTTAAGCGCACTGGCTTTGCCTCCATACCAGCGTTTGGTAATAATATAAGGCTCTAGAATATCCTCACACAATTCCTCAACAAATTGCGTGTTTTTAAACAATTCGGACCAGTCAGATTTGTATATATACTCATCATTTAGATCTTTTTTTGGTTTGGTTTCTGCTGTCATACTACATCACTTTTTAATTTTAAAAATGTGCATAGGTAAAGTAGGATGTAGTTCTATGTAGTTCCACTCGTTATCCCAGTGATAACTAATTTTGGTAATAAGGTCGTGCACTTCGATAGATTCTCCGGCATGCACACCGAGTTCATATAGGGGGAGTTGAATATTTCCTTGTTGGGAATAGTACGGATCTAAGCTTATAATAATCAATAACTCATTGGTCTTATCATCATCGTACTTGTAAAATGCAATTAATTGATCATTTTCAATATTGCAAAACTTGATATTATTGGTTTGCTGAAGCGCTTTATTCTCTTTTCTAATGCGATTGATACTTGTGATAATGGTGGTTAATTTATTTTTTACTTCCCAGTCCCAATGGCGTAACTGGTATTTTTCGCTATCGAGATACTCTTCTTTACCGGGAATAGCACTTGAAACCATTTGTTCAAATACAGGGCCATAAATACCTGTATTTGAGCTTAATGTAGACGCTAAAGCGTATCTTACTAAATGCATTGCTTCATTAGCTCCCTGAAGATGATAGGGGTTGATATCCGGAGTGTTAGGCCAGAAGTTAGGTCGAAAATATTCCTTCTGATCCGTTGTTGTTAATTCATTTATATATTCAATAAGCTCATGTTTGCTGTTACGCCAGGTAAAATAAGTATACGACTGCGTAAAACCTTGTTTGGCTAATTGTTGCATTACTTTTGGTTTGGTGAATGCTTCAGATAAAAACAATACATCTGGATATTTGTTTTTTATTTCGGCTATCAACCATCCCCAAAAATGAAAAGGTTTGGTATGTGGGTTATCTACTCTAAATACACGTATACCGCATTCTTCTACCCAAAACATGGCGGTTGCAAGAAGTTCTTTCCACATGGGTTTCCATTCGGTAGTATCAAAATATATGGATTGGATATCCTGATATTTTTTGGGTGGATTCTCTGCATATTGTACGGTTCCGTCGGGGCGCCATTTAAAAAACTCCGGATGTTCATTCACCCAAGGGTGATCGGGTGCCGCCTGAAGTGCATAATCCATAGCGACTTCGATTCCCAATTTCTTTGCCTTTGCAACCAGATTCTTAAAATCCTCAAGAGTTCCTAAATCTTTATGTATACTAGTATGTCCTCCTTCCTTAGATCCTATTCCCCATGGCGAACCTACATCATCTTTGTCGGTTTCTGTGGTATTATTTTTTCCTTTACGATTTACTTCTCCAATCGGATGAACCGGAGGGAAATACAAGATATCAAACCCCATCTCTGCAATTCTAGGAAGCAATCGCTCGCAATCCTTAAACGTTCCATGTTTACCATCTATTTCTGAAGAGCTTCGTGGAAAAAATTCATACCACGTACTAAACCTTGCGCTCTCACGATCTACATATACTTTGAGATCTTTATAAGTAGTCATTAATCCTCGCGAAGGGTATTTATAAAACAGGTCGTGAAGTGCATCGCTTTTTGCTCCTGCTACGGCCTTTTTATATGTACTTTCGTCTTTAAAGAGATCAGAAAGCTTTTTAATATATTTTTTTTCTTCAGAATCTGCTTCCTGTAATACGGTGTCAAGATATTCGCGCCCTTCCAGTAATTCAGAAGTTACTTTTTGCCCATCGTCGATCTTTCTAATAATTCCATGTTGCCAATTGAGAGCATAATCAACCCAACCCCTTATTTTATAAGTGTAGTACCCTTGTTTTTCGACCTTAAATTCGCCTTCCCAGGAATCGTTTTCTGTATGTTGCATCCTCGTTTCATTCCAATCACGGTCTTTTTCATGCTTATAGCATATACTAGCCTGAATAATGTCATGGCCATCCCCAATAATAGTTGCGGTAATACTAATTTTTTCACCGATTACTCTTTTGATAAAAAAAACTCCGTTGTTTAACTCGGGAGTCACATTTTCAATAACTACACGTTCCTGATTAAGCATGAAAAATTATAAATTAAGAAGATTTAATTTTACATTTTTTGTAAAAGCTTTCCTAATTTATTACTTATTTCTGAAAACTAAGACCACATACTGTAAGATTTTGATCAGAAATATGAGAATTTATAAACAATAACGTTTTCGAACACAAAAATGATGATTTCTTTCATCTAAAAGTTGAAAAAACTAAGAAATTCACAATGAAAAACCATCAGGAATTACAGAACGACTTTTGATCACCACTACTCCATCTTTGATTACATAAGCATCCTTTTCAGTATCTTCTAAGTGTTCTCCTCCCTGAATAGTTACATCATTTCCGATTCTTGCATCTTTATCGATAATTGTATTATGAATAGCACATCGCTCTCCAACTCCAAAAGAAGGAATTCCATTTATACGATTCTGCTCTAATTCGTCGATATCTTCATACGAATTACTCCCGATCATGTACGTGTTTTTAATTATGGTATCTTTTCCTATCCTGGATCGAATCCCTATTACAGATCGTTCTATTTCTTTGGCATTAATAATACAACCTTCTGCAATCATGGATTTATTCAATACCGTTCCCGAAATCTTTGACGGAGGGAGTATTCTGGGTCGAGTGAGAACAGAGCTGTTTTTATTAAACAAATCAAACTGTGGAACATCATCGGTCAGACTAATATTGGCGTCAAAGAAAGCAGAAACGTTCCCTATATCTGTCCAGTATCCTTCATACTGATACGCCATTACTTTATGAATTCCTATGGATTGAGGTATGATTTCTTTTCCGAAGTCAATGGTGCTAGGATCAGAAAGTATATCAATTAATAGTTGTTTATTAAATATATAGATCCCCATAGAAGCCAGATAATGTCTGTTTTCGCCTTTCATTTCTTCGCTTACTTCAGACTCCCAACCTGGTAATTTATCAAGACTAGGTTTTTCTGTAAAGGATGATATAAAACTTTCTTCATCAGTTTTAAGAATACCAAAAGCTGTTGCTTCTTTAGACTTTACAGGAAGTGTTGCAACAGAAATATCTGCTCCTTTATTAATATGCTCATTTAGCATTTCATTAAAATCCATTTTATACAATTGATCGCCAGAAAGAATCAAAGCATATTCGAATTCATGATTCAATAAATGATCCATAGATTGGCGTACAGCATCAGCGGTACCCTGATACCAGGTTTTATTATCAGGTGTTTGTTCTGCCGCAAGAATATCAACAAAGGCATCACTGAAAGAACTAAAAATATAGGTGTTTTTGATATGTCTGTTTAAAGAAGCCGAATTAAACTGAGTGAGCACAAACATTCTTTTAATATCGCAATGGATACAATTTGAAATAGGAATATCGACCAACCGATATTTTCCGGCAATTGATACTGCCGGTTTGGATCTTTTTTCTGTTAGTGGGAATAATCGGGTACCTTGACCTCCTCCCAGAATAATTGCTAAGACTTTTTTATTGATCATTTTGGTTGTATAAGGGAATTATATAAATCTATATATTCTTGGGCCGATCGATGCCATGAATGATCAATTTTCATGATCCGTCTTTGCAACTTTTTATAGGCCACTTGATCTTGATATAGAGCGATTGCTCTTTTGATAGAATAGCAAACATCCCATACCATTGTTTGATCATGACAAATTCCGAAGCCTCCATCTCCAATATCAATGACTGTATCTTTTAAACCTCCTGTTCTTCGCACAATAGGTATGGTACCGTAGCGTAAGGCATACATTTGGTTAAGCCCGCATGGTTCTACCCGAGATGGCATTAGTAAAAAATCAGCCCCGGCATAAATCATATGAGATAGTTGTTCGTCGTATCCAATATGAACATGATATCTATCGATAAATCGTTCCCTTAACGATTTTAGTTTTTCCTCTATTTCCTGGTTTCCTGATCCTAGAATTAAAATATTGATACCTGTATTGCTTAATGATTCTTCTAAAATATCAGCAAGCAAGTCTGCTCCTTTTTCTGTTACCAATCGACCAATAAATGCAAAAAGTGGTTTCTCTATCGATAAATCAAAGTTATCACATAACCACTTTTTATTTGCTTTTCTACCTGAAACAAGCGTACTTAACTTATAATTTTTGACAAGCATTGGATCGGTTTCGGGATTCCAAGTCTCTGTATCTATACCATTAAGAATTCCCACACATTTTTTACCCTCATTTCTCAATAAACTTTCTAACCCATTGGCGTTTACTTGAAGTTCTTTCATATAGTTAGGCGAAACTGTAGTAACTTTCCATGCACTTTTGATCCCTGCAGCCAAAGGATTTATACGATGATCCCAATCAAGCATTCCTATTTTTTTACGGTCAAAAGACGGTATATAGTATAGCTTATTAAAAGATAATTGCCCCTGATATTGTGCATTATGTATAGTAAATACACTAGGTGTTAATTGAAGATTGGTATATGTTGTTGTATATGTCATCATAAACGGAATCAACCCTGTATGGTGATCATGACAGTGAACAATATCTGGCATGTTTTCTGGAATATTAATCCAATCTAAAACTGCCAGCTGAAACGTAATAAATCGCTCTGTATCATCGCTATGTCCATATACCTTACTTCTATCAAGAAGTCTCGGAACATGAATCATATAAACTGTAAACCCTAAATCGGGAGAGATAAGCTTGTATAAGCTATATAAATGAGAAACTTCACCTAATTGTATACTTCCTTTATGAATTTTTGTTAATTCGGCATCTCTAGTAAATTGGTTTTGATGAAATGGGATAATCACCGATGGATTATAGCCTAAACTTTTTTGATATTTTGGTAAAGCACCAACAACATCTGCAAGTCCGCCAACTTTTGCAATAGGATAACACTCGATACTAACATGCAGAATATTCATGAATTACAGCCTATTTTTATAGCATACATACCAAAATTATAAAATCATCTAAAACTATAAAAAAGGAAATAAATAGTAGCCTTAATTATCTCAAAAAGAAAAGATTTTACTGATTATTTCATAAAAATATAACCTAAAGTTTCAACTTTTGATACTGCGCAAACGATTTCTAGTGACAAAACCTATTCTGTAGTTTCTCTACGGCGGTTTTGATGCATAATACGCTGCTTTTTCTTATTTGTTAACTGACCGTAATGCCTTTTTGAGAATATATTGTGTCTCTTTGGCTAAAGATTTTTTTTCCCATTGCTTGGCGATATGGAGTACCCAATCTGGTCTCGTTTTGCTCGCATCGTTTAACCAATTACCAACGGCGTCTCTTACATATTTTGAAGGATCAGCTTTAAGAGGCTCCAGGATTGTTATTCCCTTTTCAGGGTTTTCTTTAAGGATATCAATTTTTTTTGTCCACACGCCTATGGGCCTGGTTGCCTCGGCGGCGTACCTTCGTATATTTTCATCTTCATTACTGGTCCATGAAGAAAGTATATGTACTGCAGTTTCCAGATCATCAATAATAGCCTCTTTTGAAGCAAATATGGCAACCTCACGAACCCCAAAATGTTTATCAGCAGCATAGGGTTTTATAGCATTGAGTCTTTTGGATATATTGGTTTCTGTTATCCCAGACCAATAGGCTGCCCAGCATCTCGGTACATCCGAGGTATGTTTAGAAAGGTAGCTTAGTACATTTTTGTCGTTTGTAAGTTGTAAAAAAGTAATACCCACAATCTTGGTCGTAGTATTTGCAGAAGGTTTCTTTTGCGCCGAAACGGCTTCATAAAAACTGTCGTACCACTCAGACTTACCCATATCATCCAAAATACCTTTAAGTAGTTTTAATTGGTCTACCGCCAGCCATTCTATTAGATTTGCGGTTTCGACAAGTCCTTTGTTTAGGTATTCTATAACTTCTGGGTCAAGGTCTTTAAAACTTCGGGCTCCTTTTCTCGTAAGAATATGTTCTGGAATCATAAACAGATTTTTTGTGATAATACTCCAAATTTAAAGAAAAATGCCTTCACCTCTTTAACCCCCTCCAAGGGAAAAGCCAATCACCTTTTACTGGGAGATGAAGGCATTGTTTTTTGTCCTTATTCTTCAAACTGATTAAAAGCATCAAAATGATACATTTGTATCGATTCTGGCTTGATAATATTGAAAACAGCTACAGCTTCTTCGTTTTTTAGCACATTGGCTGCTGCATCCTTGGCAGATTTCATGTCGGTCCAATAGACGATATCAATATACTTTCCTTCTGCACTTCTTGCTGTTGTTCTTTCAATAAACCCATAGTGTAACTTTAGGATATCATTAAGTGAGGTCAATGCTTTTTCTACTTCTTTTTTTGAATATCCCGGATAGGCCTCAAATAATACAACTTCTACAACGTTAGGTTTGGTTTTCATTGGTGGATGATTTTGATCTGGATTTGTGCTACAACTAAACAATAGATTTACCATGATGATTAGAATTAACTTGTTCATGAGTATTAATTTTAATCAAAACTAAAACCTGTCTATGACAACCCTATGTCAGTAGTTTATTTTATGAAGAAATATTTGTTCGATATAGATGCGCTCTTCTGTTGTAGTAATCTTCGAGCGTAAATCGTTGGGTATGGAAAAGTTCTTGTTTTTCTATTATGTTTTGGATACGATCTGTTCTAAACTCACGATAATCTTTACGTAACCTACAATACGCAATCATGATCCATGTGTTATTGGTAAAGTATACTCCCAAAGGTTCTATTAATCTTTTGCTACACTCATCTGTAGGTTTGGTGTATTGGATTTCAAGCACTCTGAAATCGGTAATCGCCTGTTGAATAATGGATAATGAATTGCTTGGATGGCGCGCACTTCGATTATAGGTAAAAATACGTTGATCCAAAATTTCTAATTTCTTTTTTTGTGATGTCTTGAGTACGGCAATTACTTTTTCAATCGCCTCCTGATATTCATTAATCAAAGATTGATCGTTATTTGTTTTTATAATTTTGGATGCCGTAAGTAGCGCATTTGCTTCTTTTTCTGTAAACATAACAGGTGGCAAAGAATATCCATCTACCAGAAAATATCCGGTACCTGCTTCTGCTCCTATGGGTACACCGGCATCTGTAAGCGCTTGCATATCTCGGTAAATAGTGCGCAGGCTTACCTCAAATTTATTTGCAAGTTCTGCAGCTTGCACAACCTTTTTGGATTGTAATTTTACCAATATGGCGGTTAATCGATGTAGACGTTTCATTTTTCTATATCAGGTTCGTCTGATAGACTGGCATTATCAAGATTACTTAAATCGGTAGTATTATTAATAAAATATTCAGTTTCTTCGACATTATCTTCGTTGCTGGTGACATCTGGTTCTGGGGGATTTAGTTTTTTATCCCTGATCATTCCACCGGTCATTACCAAACTGGTACCAATAATCACAAACAACAAAATCCCGGGTTCAAATCCTTCAATTACAGCTTCTTCAGGAATTGCATAAAATAAAAGTACTGTAATCAATCCTCTCGGCGCTATAAATAATTGAGGAAAAATATCTTGTCCCATAAAAAGACGAAGTAATCCGTAGCGTATTGCGTAGATCGAAATTAGTATCAAAATACTGATCAATGTAACTTTCAAACTTAACAAAGAAGAAAGCACAATTGTGACTCCAAAGATTACAAAAAACAATGTACGAACTACAAAAGCTGTTTCTGCAGTAATCACATGCAATTCGTGATAGATTGATTTTGCTTTTTCAAAATCCAAATATTGCCTAAGTTTTCCCTGAAAGAACAACTTCATATTTGCGATAACCAATCCAAAGATCAAAATGATAATAAGTGATGAAAGATGCATCTTTTTACCCAGCCCATATAGTAAAAGCAACACGGCAATTAATAAAAATAGTTTAACCTGACTTTTAATCTTTTGGAATATTAAAATAATAGCGTAACTCGCGACCAACGAAATAACAATAGTAAGAATAAGATTTAGAAAAAAACCACCTACTCCTGTATCTTCTGCGGGATTTAATCTTCCTGTCAAGAAATAGAACAACATAATGCCCAAAATATCAGAAAAGGTACTTTCATAAACGTGGAATTCTTTTTTGGCTTCAGATAACCCACTTACACTAGGGATAATGATTGCACTACTTAATATAGATAAAGGGGTTGCATATAACCAGGCCGACTGCATCGTCATTCCGCTGATTAAAGCCTTAAGTATTACTGCTGCTATAAAAGTAGAAGCCACTAGCCCTATTAAAGCAATCGCCATCGATTTTAAAATAGGCATTAATTTATCACTCTTCAGCTTTAACTCAAGTGCGGCTTCAAGTACGATCATAATTAACCCTACAATTCCAAGAACTTCTAACATAGGGAAAAAATCTATAGAATCCGCCCCAAATGCTTTGATAGCATATTGAAGAATAATACCCAGTATTATTAACATTAGCACCGCAGGAATATTAGTCTTTTTGGCAATACCATTAAAAATGAATGATAAAATGATTACAAGAGAGATCTCAATAATAAGATTATAAGAAGAAAAAATTTCCATAAAGCAGGTCTAAGGTTGATGCTATTAAGTTGATTGTTTAAAAACGAACCAAAAGATAGTAAATTATTTTAAAGTAAAAAGGTTCAACTTGTAACAATATTATGTAGGCAAAGTATGTATCAGGAACAGAGGTTTTTAAGTACTGGAAACTATCGATTAATATATGTTTAACGATACCTAAACATAAAATGTTTTATCTTTAAATTACATATACAAATCGTTATACTAGATGTCAAATCAAGGATTAATTATTGAAGAAAGAAGCCGTGATATAGGTGATTTCTTGGTAGGTAGGCTTATTCCTTTTAGAAAAAAAAGAATGGTTGGGCCCTTTATTTTTATTGACCATATGGGCCCCACCACAATCAAAAAAGGTCACTATATGGATGTGGATCAGCATCCACATATTGGTTTATCTACGCTTACTTATCTGCTTGAGGGTGAATTAACACATAAAGATAGTATCGGAACGCATCAGCGTATTTCTCCGGGTTCGGTAAACTGGATGGTAGCTGGCAAAGGAGTTACGCATACAGAGCGCACTCCAGAGGATCTTCGGGACGGAACCGAATTTACTGCTCATGGTTATCAGATTTGGGTGGCATTGCCCAAGGAACTGGAAAAAACCGAGCCTGAATTTCATCATATAGCTGCAGCCGATTTACCAAACTGGACAGATAAGAGTGCTCAATATCGCCTAATTGCCGGTAAAGGCTACGGAAGAATATCTCCGCTACCTGTACATTCTGAACTTTTTATGGTTGAAGTAAAAACTGAAAAAGAGTATGAATTAAATATTAAAGGTGATTTAAAGGGCGAAATAGGCATTTGCATTGTTAAGGGAGTAATTGAAGCTTGTGAAGATATTATTGAGGAAGGAAATATGTTGGTTTCTAAAATTGATGATAGTTGTACTATCGTCTTAAAACCAAAAACTCATGTATTATTATTTGGCGGACAACCATTTCCTGAAGAGCGATATATTTACTGGAATTTTGTTGCCACTAGTAAAGAAACTATAGAAGCAGCCAAAGAGCGATGGAAAAATCAAGAATTTCCAAAAGTATCCGGAGATGACACCTACGTCCCCTTGCCCGGATGACTTTTAATCTTATACCAATTCTCTTCGTAATTCGTTAAGACTGATAGTGCTATTAATCAAACGGGTCACTACCTCTTCTCTAAACTCATCTAGATCCTCATAATCATAGTACTTGGCCCATTTATGCGTTTCAAGAAGGTTTTTGATCTGTTTTATGAGCTTTCGCGTTTCGTCTGCCGAGCGTAATACTGCCAACTGATCATACTCAGGGTTGTCTTTGTGTTTATAACTTACTTTTTTCGTTTCAAAATCAACTGAAATATAATATGCATCAACATCCGGATCAAGATTCTCCCTGAAATCTGTCCAATCTGCATACCCCAAACGTAAATCATCAATTTCTGCAGGAAAATCTGATATCAACCGCCATTGGCACTTTGCTGCTCTTCCCCAATGATTTGAAAGTCGGTATACACCATACTTGGTATAATAATATGTACTCCCCGACTCGCTGCGGTAATTAGGTTTTCTTCTTGAGATTTCGCGAAGCGAAACCCCTTTAAACACACAATACGTTTTATTAAAAAAATTATACCGTGAGTATATCTTTTTTTGTTCTTTTTCTTCGTTTTCCAAATGTAATATTTTTCCTGAATGCAAAGAAATCATAATTTATTGAAAAAGGAAAAACAAGTTCTTAACATATTGAACTCATCTTGACTTTTTCTATTTCCTAAAAACCAAAAAGTAGTGCATAGTAATAGTCCAAAAAACGGGGTTTTCACCTATTCAAAAACAGGTATTAAGCCCTTTGTCAACCGAACAAACCAAAATATCTTTGAACCATACATACAATTCATTTTAAACCTTAAAACAGTATTTGGTTTTATACAATTTGAATTAGCCATTATAACCAAAATGGGGCATCTTAACGATATTCGTACTCATAATCTGTCATATTTGAGTATTGTCTGCAATAGTAGACTTAAAATAACAGAAAAGAAGGGTTTAAGATGCTCTTGTTTTGTTACTGTTATATGCAAATACCCCCGATTTAGACTTTAGGCAATTTCTATAATTAATTCATTATTAATCAAATAGTTATTAGTATTTTTCTGTTTTACTAATATCACTATGAATAACTATAAGCCAACCAACACAACCTCTTTATTTTCAGAAGATTACCGATTAGAAAAACTCAGTAAACAAGGCGATCCATTGGAGCGATTGAATAAAATAGTAGACTGGGAGTATTTTAGAGAAACTATCGAGAAAGTTCATAAGAAAAAAATGGTTAATGCCGGTCCCAAACCGTATGATCCATTATTAATGTTCAAGATATTGATATTACAGCGGTATTATAATTTGAGTGATTTTCAGCTAGAATATCAAATATTAGATAGGTTAACCTTCTGTCGTTTTCTAGGCTTATCCTTAAACGATAAAGTTCCAGACGAAAAGACTGTTTGGAGTTTTAGGGATAAATTGATTTCCAAAGGTATTGAAAAAGAGTTATTTGAGAAATTCACAAGTTTATTGGAGAAGTATGGGTTGATCGCTCACCAAGGAAAAATCATTGATGCAAGTTTTGTAGAAGCACCAAGACAACGTAATAGTAGAGAAAAAAACGAACTCATAAAACAAGGGAAAACCCCTGAGGAGTGGGATGATCAACCTAATAAGAAACGACAAAAAGATGTAGATGCACGTTGGACAAAAAAGAACAATCAATCTTATTATGGGTATAAAAATCATGCAAAGGTTGATAATACGCATAAATTCATTGATACCTATACCACAACGGATGCCTCAGTACACGATTCTCAGGTACTCGACACATTATTAACAGAGAAAGACAAAGATCAAAACCTTTGGGCGGATAGTGCTTATACTGGGGAAGAACAAGAAAAAACAATCAAAAAATATGAGGTAAACAATAGCGTACACGAAAAAGGATATAAAAACAGTCCTTTAACACAAACACAAAAAGAATCCAATAAAGAAAAATCAAAAACTAGGGCACGAGTAGAACACGTATTTGGTTTTATGGAACAGAGTATGAACAAGCTTTATATAAAATCGATAGGAATAAAACGAGCTATAGGCTTTGTAGGATTAGTAAATCTTACTTATAATTTATTCAGATATGAACAAGTTACCCGCTTAGATGGGATAACTATGGCTAATTGGGAACGATAAAAATAATAAAATACTACAAATCAGTGTATTAAAAAATATTATGGACTGATAAAAAAGCGAGGTCATTTTTTAAAAATGAAAAATTCAACAGAATTACCAAAGAATATTTTAAAAATGAATTAATAGAGGTCCCCTTTACTCCCCTTTCTTTTTTTTCAAATAGAAGCGATACGTTGCTCCTAGTCTCACAAATAGATTTCCTGTCATTTCAGGATTCAATAAATTACGATCATCATCAAATTCAAAAGCAGAGACTTTAATTGGTAACGTATCTCCTTCATCAAACACTTCATAAGAAGCCGAGGAATATCCTGCCTGTAATCGTATTAAGATACTGTTATCAGCAAAACCATGCTGAAAATAAGTAGCAAACTCAATATTTGATACCTGCGTATATAATTCGGATAAAGAATCTTCACGTTCTAAACTATAAGACCTAACTAAAGCCTGAAAACCCAATCCGACAGATGTAACCTCATTAAAGCTATAATTTAAATCTGCATTAATAGGCAATGTTGCTGTAAACTCCCATTTTTTATCCTCACTACTATAATACATTCCCAAAATAGGCGTCATAAATGTTCCAAAACCTTCCGTACTGACATAGGCCCCAAAACGATATTGCATACGATCGTTTTTTTGATATTTTAGCAACGCCAGACCACCAAAGAAAAAATGATCACCATTGGTGTGGAGATCCTGGCTGGCTATTTTTGGTAACAATACGTATGTCCCCGACCATGTATCACTGTGCTTTACATTTATCCCTGCTTTTAATGTGATATTTTTTAAAGAAACTGTTGCTGCATTTGGAAAAAGCTTTAACCCCTGCTGGTTATAATCTACTCCTGTGATAATAGCTGTTTTTTCTGATAGCTTAATAGGATATGTAATGGAAGCATCAAACAAACTTATATCTGTGGTGGCATCATTTCCTTCGTAACCAGCATCCAGAATACTTGCATAATTGATTTTTACAAGGTCTATATAATCTTGAGCAATTAAGGATTGCGCAAATAAAGCTAAAGCAATAAAAGTATGGTAATATTTCACACGGGTTAGATTTTATAAGCGTCAAATATATATTATCTATTTGATTGCATAAAAATCTTTGTAATTTATTTGTTATACCATTTCTGATGTTAATTTACACAAATAAAAAACAGGGATTTTTTGTGTAGGCGAAAAAGAAAATCAGTTCAGAACAACGAATTTTCATACCTCTTTTAATTTTATTTACTTAACTGTTCTGCTTTTGCAAATGCATTGTTTGCATCATCAATATTACCGGTTGCTTTGAGTGCTTCACCCAATCCTTTCCATAGTACTGGAGAATCTGGATAGAATTGTGTATTCATTTTGTATACGTATAGCGCACCATCATTTTGTCCTTGCTTAAGCAATAACTTTCCTACTCGGTCAAATTCTTTTTCAAAAGAAATATGTCGATATAAAGGATCTCTTATAATACGGGCGGCATCTTTGGTGAGTTGCTCCATCTTACCTGCCAAAAATAAATTTGTAAAATGATCCATAGGATCAATTACAACCTTTTCTATATCAATATTCATTGCCAGATCTAATACTGGATCTTCATTGTTACGATATTGATCAAAAGTTATTTCTTTTGAAAAATGTGGCGTAGTGGCGTCTTTATTTTCCCATTGTGCCATATCTTGCCACCAAGCAAATGATAGATAAGCATTTATTTTTGAATTAGGCAACGTTACTTTAGTAGCATCTCCATAGAAGTTCTTATTTTCGGCGGTAGGCTCCCCTATTATAATTGCTTCGGTATAATTTTCGATCTCATTGGTTAAATTTTGACAAGCCGAAAATGTATTACGACCAATAATATAAAATAGTTTTCCTTGTTTATTGATATTGGGCCTAGCTAATAATCCTTTTATCAATGGTCGATTATTATAATTGTTTCCTCCACCATTAAGACGTACATCATAAATTAGTTTTTCTACTTCGTTAGTATCTATAAATGTAAAAAGTCGTTTGTAAAAATCCTTGAGCGTTTCAGAATCATGATTAAAAACAGAACTTTGGCGAACATATATTGTTTTTGTATCGGGTAAATACTCGAAATAATAAAATTTTTCATTCAAAGATTTAAGATATAAAGGTGTTTTATCTGTATTTCTAGCGCTTAACCATTTCTCATTTGCTATGGTCAAATTATAATCTCTAGACATATCCTTTAAAGGGATTGTTGGAAAAGTATAATTAAAAACTTTCCCGTCTTTTTCTAAAGTTACTACTACTTTGTCAGTAAGCTTTGGCATGACGCCTTGAGCATGAAGTATTGCAGGAACGGTTAAAAATCTTAGTCCATACGCTTTAAAATATTGATCATTCTCTACAGGAACTACGGGACGAACCTTAGAAAGTGCTTTTTCAATATTCATTCCTCCTATCTTTAACACCTTTGCTCCTAATGTTTGTTGATGTGTTTTCTCTACACCTTCTACATAAACACCATCTTTAAAGTGATATAAGTTAACAGGGAGTACTGCATCTTTTGCTACCGTACTAAATGGAATTTGTGTATGCCCATATTGAAATAATGAAACAATGCGTGATAGCCCAACTTTTATTTCATGCTCTTGCAGATTTGGGATTTGTTGACGGAACTTTTCTACTTCGCTATCCCACTCAGTTTGCTTTATTTTTTTGAACAAAAAGGGATGATCATTATGTACTTTTTGTTGTAAAAATTTGAGATCTTCTTGCCATTGTTTAGAAGTAATAGTTTCTTGAGCAAAAGATTTAGAGTTAAATACATTAATTAGTATACCTATACCTAATAGGAGCTTAAAGATAGATTTTGTTTTCATTGTCATTAGTTTTTGATTGAATATAGAACTAGTTTAAACCACTTCTATATGTCAAAGAGTAACGATATATGTTACAATTAATTTACTTTTTATTTAAAAACTAATATCGACCAGGCATGTATATAATTATTATGTAGACACTAGTCTCCTTGTTTTGTTTTTTATCCATATTGGCTTCTTTAATTTGCCGTTATGTATTGATTTTAATATATTTCGATTTATTTTTTTATATCACCCCATGAAAAACTCAACATACTACCTACTAATTTTTACCATCACTGTTATCACATCTTGTAGTAATGAAGATTTGGATTCTGGTAGGAATGATTCAGAATATGAAGCAGACGCAGAAGATTTGGATGCTAATGGATTACCTAAGCTTCTTTTTGATGTTCAGTTACCTGTAATGTCCAACAGCTTAGAATATATTATTGATTTAGATCGGTGGGATATTCCTAACAATGGTACGAATGCAATTAAGACTACTGCTAATTTGCAAGCAGCAATAGATTGGGCACATCAAGAAGGTTATAACCGAGTTGTATTACCTAAAGGAGACTATTTGGTTGGTGAAGATATAAACGATATTTACTATGGTGGTATAGAGATTCATGAAGATACCGAATTTGTATTTAGCCAAGGTGCTGTTTTAGAAATTGATACTAACGATAAATGGAACTATTGTGTTATTAGTTTAGATGGGGACAATATAATTATTCGAGATGGTACAATTAAGGGGGATCGAGATACACATATTTTTACTCCACGTGATAGTGATGGAAAGAAAGCTCATGATGAAGGCCATGGCATTTGTGTTTGGGATAATAATAATGTGTTAATTGAAAATATGAAAATTCATAATTTGACAGGAGATGGTTCTTTAGTATTAGAATCAAGTGATGTTACTTTTGTGAATAATGATATTTATAATAACCGACGTCAAGGTATTTCTATAGTTGGTGGTGTTCGTATTGAAATAAAAGACAACGAAATACACCATATTAGTGGGACATCTCCGCAATTTGGTATTGATATTGAAGGACCTGGACGGGTAGATGAAGACATATTAATCCAAAGTAATTATTTTCATCATAATACAGGTGGAGATATTGTAAATGCTACAGGAGAAAATGTGTATATCCTTGACAATATTATGGAGCAAGGAGAAGGAAGTAGTTATGTAGATGGTCCTATTGTTAGCTGGCACAAAACCCATAATATTATAGCTAGAAATACCATTACTATGGTTACGGGATCAGTAAACGGAAGATTGGGGTATATCCAATACTCAAGCGGAGGAGATAAAGGTCACAATCGTGCTACATATATACACGAAAATATTTGTAATAGTTGTGGTATGTATATGTACAAAAGCTCTGATGCAGACGTTCGACGTAACAAGTTTCTTGGGTACTTTATGGCATTTACTGAAGTAGAAAATGTAATACTAATCGATAATTTGGTTACTTTTTCTGATGAGCATCCTAATCTAAGGTTTTGCTGGTCATACCGATTTAACGATGTTACAGGTTCTGCTAGTGGAAATTATCTAGGTGATACTCTTGAAGAGATACCATTATCAAAAACAACACCGCATACCCTGCAATGTGTATTAGATGGTTGGTAGTAGCGATAGAATAAGAAAAGCCTGCACACCTCCTCACCCACAACTTAATAAAAGACAGGAAGCGTAATTATAATACCTTATAAAATAACAGATAGATAGTTTCTCAGCAGACCTTAATACTCATTAATTATCTTTTCGGTAATATTAAGAACTGATCGGGTATAATCCCCAATTTCTAATGGCACTAATCCACTAAGTATATGACTTTATACGGTTAATACTATAGTTACCGATTATCTAATCAACAAAATAGGTTCCTGATATATTTAATGCTCCTTGAACTGAAGTTGAAAAATTTAAGTTTGCGCTGGAACCTGTTGTTCTATCTACAAATGCTAATCGTCCATTAGGGTCAATTATTCCCAAAAGTTCCCATGGTTTTTTATCGGATTCTCTAATGACATTCAAATCAACCGAAACTGTAGCTGCAGTTGGCCGAATTTCTGACGGAATGTTACCCAGGCTAACTTTGTTTGTAGCGCTAAAAACATCTTGGATGATTTGATTAATAATTATGTGGATCGTAACTAATTTGCCAATTTTATAATAATTAGCTTTAACACTATTAAAAGAGTAATTCGCAGAGGTACCATTAAGAACTGGTGAAAAACTACGTTCAGTTACCTCTAATCCTGAGCTAACCGATGGATTGTGATCCAAATCTCCCGATAGGTAGATATCACCTCCAGACATCCGCTGTAGGATTTTGACTTCGACGATTGCATTTTTCTTAGACATTGAAGACAATTTGCCTTCGGGAATGTTATTTTTAAATGCAAACCCGGTAAAGGTGATCTTTTGCTCTGTACCATTAATGAAGTATATAGTCCTAACTTCGTCACCAATCCCGATCTGAATATTATTTAGATTAATATCATAATCTGCACCTCCTACACAAAAATACACCGTGCCATCTTCTGGATTATCACTAGTTACCGGATCATCTATAGAAAGTGTATTATACTGATGAGAATTTGTTGCCTTATAATTAACAACATCTTCTCTTGCAATTGAAAAATTGTAGCGTTTAAGATTTTCTAAAAAAAGATTTTGCCCTTCTATTTTATAAAAAACTATAGAACCATTTTCAAAAGCCGGTTCTTCTCCTTTTAAACAATAAAATCTTCCATAAGAGCGCCTGTATCGATCAGTACCTATTACCTGTGCAAACACTCCTTTGATATCCAGTCTGGCATCAGGTTTATTTCTATCGATACCAAAAAAGAATTCTCCTTTAGAATTTTTTGAAAGAAGGTATTGATTTGGATTGAAGAACGTCGAGGTTCCAGAAAAATCATCTGGTAATTGATCTGTGTATACAAAAGAATTATATAATGCAAAACGTTTTGCATCATCAGCTTGTTGCTGAAGATTGAAATAATTGTTCTGTATTTCATAAATCTTCTCCGAATTATCTTCATATATTGGGATTATATCATTTTCTGTTAGCTGTTGACCACCTATCCCAATTCTTCCTTTGCCACCACGAACTAAAAACCTTCTTTTTGCCATTTTTAACTTTCTAAAATTTCGTCAGATTCATATTCAAAAATTGCTATTTCATCCTCTGCTATATTAATAGGAGGATCCATAGCGTTTAATACATTTATTAATTCAGGAGAAATCAAAGAGTCATTATAAGATCTTATAGTACCCAAATTTATAGTTCTAATCTTATTGTCCTGAACAACGTGATCTGTCTGTTTTTCGATAGAGACCTTAGTATTATCAGAAAATGTGATCACTTGATTGCCATTCTGATCTTTTTCAATGTTAGTTACAAAAACTCCATCATCGAGGTGCATCAAACTATCAATAAGGTCAGAAAACTGTGGTTCTGTAGGTTTATCCCCTGTTTCAAAATAGGATTTTAATACGGTTCTTGATTGTTTCATAGATCTTTTATGTTATTGAAAACGATACTAAATAATGTCCATTTGGAAGAATATATCTAATTAGTTAAATATGTTCCAGATAAAGCAATACTGCCAGAATTGATAACTTCTGAAGACAATACTGTATTATTATTAAACCCGCCATTAAAACTGTTATGTAAAACAAAAACTATAGAATCGCTAACAGGGAATGTTTGGGCATATATTGCATAAAAGTTACTTGAAAAACCTTGGATATTCCTAATGCTCAATCCAGATGTTGAAGCTACAGGAAAAGGTAAATTTCTTATTTCCAACGTACCTGTTGGTGTACCTACCGTAGAAATTTGTATTAAAAACAGATCAAAATAAACCATTTTTCCAATTTTATAGTAGCTCCCTCCATTTCCCGAAAAGGAATATGTCGCTCCTGTAGTTTCTAATGTAGGAGAAAAAGAACCGGATTGAGGAGTTAAACTTTCCTTTATCTTCATAAAGGAAAAATTAAAAAATAATTCAGCGTAATCATTATTAGAATTTGTTCCCGTATATCTAAACAACTCTGGGGAACCAAAAATTCTATCAATTTCATAAACATCATAAAGAGCAGTACTTTTTGACTCTTCATAACCTAACGCTCTATATTTTTCTACTGAGTTATTATAAACCTCAGAATTAGATTCAAAAGACGATAAAGCACCACCTCTAACAGATATTTCAAAATCGTCCAACAAAAAATTATAGTTGCTTTTTCTTGTAGCAAATCTAAGATTTGTACTAGTATTTGTAAATATTAAAAAAAAGTCAGTATTAGGATAGGCATTTAATTCTTGATTCAAATTTAAAAAATCATCCCGTACAGTATTAAAAGTATATCTTAATTTTCCTTTAGAACTATGAAGTTCTAAAGAATTAATTGCTTTTGTTATTTCCTTATTCTCTAATGGGTTTGTAGAAGTTTCATCAAATTCTGTGTCAATCACAATACTAGTATCACCTGCTAAAAATGCACTAAAATCAACTGTAAAAGTAGTATTATCATCACGAGTAAAAGTTGCAATACCCGTATTTGAATCTAGACTACCATTTATTAACCTTGAAAGATTAGTATCATCAACATATAAAGAAAGGTCTGTACTAGCGATCTCAACACCATCTTTAAGAAGCTTTAATTGATTAGAAACTACATCTATTGAATATTCTGGTAGCTTCTCCCAAGTTGATTGGCCTGAATTTCCAGTTTTTGTAAGAACATTGCCTAGTTGTGATGTATCTAATACGTTATTTGGGGGCTGTATTGTTATTGCTCCATCAGAAACCAACTGCAAAATATCATTTCTTAATAAAGTATTCGTTTTATCTATATTCAATTTAAAGTTTGAGCTTTCACCAACTGACAAATCATAAGAATTTTCGACTTCAAGTCTATAATTTCCTCTAGTTTTTATCGCAATAGTATCACAAATAAATCTTAAACTTCTTTCATCAAAAGAATAATGAGTATCAATACCAGAGTCGCCGTTATCCTGTCCTATAGTAAATTTTCTAGGAGCTCTTGGATCTCCACTTGGGTCAAATGGAAAAACAGTATTCTCTGATAATAATGCTCCAAGTTTTATAGTGCCAGATTCTTCTTTTACGCCATTAGAGAAGGTATAGTTAAGACTAATTAACTCACTAAAGTCAACTGTAAAAGTCGAGTTATCGTCACGAGTAAAAGTCGCAATACCGGTAGTTGGATTTACTGTTCCACTAGTTAGTCTTGAAAGATTAGTATCATCAATATATAAGGATAAATCTTTAGAATCAACTTCTACCCCATCCTTGTTTAGTATGAGTTTATTTGCTATAATATCAATGCTGTATTCTGGTATAGCCGGAAGTTCATTAACATCGATTTCTTCTCTTTGATATGCCAAAAACCATGTAGAATTATTCGGCATGTAAGATCCTAAAATATCATAGGCGTAAGTATTAGAAGGAACATATTCACAATTATACCAAACATAATTTCCATAAGCAGGTTGTGGATCACCAAGAACTCGAAATCTTCGATTTCTTGTGGTTATCGCTCCCGATTCTATAGAATCCTTCATGAATACTGTTGTATTCCTGAAATCTGCGATAATTTTTGTTGTATCTACTATCAAACGTCCAACACCATTGGCTTGATTATAATATATCGGAAAAGAGCTATACTGTGCGCCATTAGAAAAATCTTCCAATAAATCATAGGTAATTATCACACGATTATAAAATACTGTTTGCTGTAGGTTTTCTATTTTTCTTTCTAGGCGATCACTTTGATTAATTAAATCTTGTACAGAAGAAAGATCAGGCACTTCGTGATTTACATATAGGTCGTCTTTGGTTATTTGTTCATTACTTAAACCATAAGTACCTTTTCCTTTTTTAAAAAAATAACTATATCTCTTCATAGATAATTAACCTATTTATTAATCGAATATTTCTCCTTCGCCACCAACATATACTACATCGAATTCAAAAACAACATTTTCATCTTCTTTGACCACTAATGGAGGGTCTAATCTATTAATAGCACCCGCCAGTATATCTTCTGTACTTTTCAATATATAGGAATCACTTTCTATAATGCCTAAATCAACAATTCTGATTTTATTGTTTTGATCTACATGAACTGTAGGCTTTTGAATAGTAACCGATGTACCATCTGATAGCGTAATGACTTGATTTCCTTTATCATCTTTTTCTACATTAGTTACAAAAAGACCGTCATCAAGATGCACCAAACTATCGACCAGATCAGAAAACTGAGGTTCTGTAGGTTTATCACCTGTTTCGAAATAGGATTTTAATACTGGTCTTGATTTTTTCATTGAACCTTGTTTCTATTAACTGTTATAATTTATTTTTTTACGACATCATCAGCGTCAATAGCTAATGCACCTTTTATTTCTTTAGCCCTAGTTTTTGCCCTGACAACTTTGGCATTATGAACGATAACACCTTGAATCATATAGTTATCTCCTCCTTTTACATGAAGCACACCTATTTCTAAGGTTTCTTTTATGGTTCTTTTGGATTCAATTTCTACAAATTTTCCATTTTTATCTATAAGGTACATCCCTGCTCTTAATTCATCTGGCGTTAACCATGCTAATTCCTTTTGATCCTTACTTGATAATAATGGATGTGAAGCGGTTACGTCAATTATTGTATTATTTAGCAATGTAATTCTACGATATTCATCAACAGTTTCTATACCAAAATCCACCACCTTTACTTTGGATTTTTTTGTTTTTTCTAAAACATCTTCAGCATTAATAAATTTACCTGCGGCGGGAATATTCTTAGAGAAACTAACGCCTAACAATTCATCATCTATTTTGATGTTCTTTAATTTTTTACTTCTCCCATTTGCCATTACAACATTAGACTCAAGGTCGAAACAACGGATATCATCATCAAAGTCATCATCATCAATTTTGATTCCTTTTTGGCTCCAAACAAAATTGGTTACTTTATCCTCTGCTCTAAACTCGACATGTCCCAAAAGGGATGCTCTAGAATTATTCTTATGAATCTTCACCGTAACTTTTCCATTTCCGATGCCAGAAGACGGAGTTACCGAAGAATTACCCTTTGCCTGTATACTCCAATCCGTGTTACTTTTTACATTTACTTCAAAAACAGTACCTGAAGCAGATATATTATGTTTCTCTTTGGGAGATACACTTATTTTAACAACTCCTTTAGGTTTTACACAAACATTAACATCACTTGCTGAACTTGCTCCATTATTATCGGTAGCCGTTAGCCTAAAGACATAATTACCCGCTTCTAGTTTATTGACTTTGGTTGATAATTCGTTGGGATTTAGAATATTTGTGCTACCGCCGTTAACCTTCACCCAGTTTACTGATACTACTTTACCATCCTTGTCTGTTGCTGTACCGGAAAGTGTAATTGTATTTATAGGTAAGGTGATTACTTGTTTTATTCCTGCATAAACTACTGGAGATTTATTATCCAGAGCTTTGTAAGCTTTTTCTATATTATTAAACTTACCTTGCAAGACATTTGTATTTTCTCCTAACTTTTCGGCCAAATTGATCTCCGTAAGTAGCAAAGAAAGTTGTTTTCTATAATTGTCAGCTTCTGCTTCTATTTTATATAGCGTTTTAGCATCTTCATCTTCTACAAAATCCCCTTTACTTTCATCCCAAGTAGAAAATGGGGTAAAATTATCCAGAAGTTCATTATATCTTTCTTTGGTTATCTCTTTAAAATTTTCAGGCAAACTATCTTCTGGAAACTCCGAAATTGCGTGTATCGCGCCCTGTACTATATTGATACCATATTTCATATTAACCAATTATTTTAATTCTTAGGTAAACTCCTTGTCTTCTATGTTCGCTCAACTCTCTAATTAAAAAATCGAGACTATTACTTCTCATATTCTTGAACGTAACTATTGCATCATTTTCAGCGTTCCAATTTTCTATACTCTCAAATACCGCAATTGGCACATACGACCCAAAAATTTGCTGTGTAAAAGTTACAGTATAATATGTATCCGGTCCAGGACTCTCTACTAATCTAGCACTAGAAAAATTACCAGATGCAACAGGAGTAAATCTTCCTCCACCTGCGGGTAAAACATTACCAATATTACCCATGTAAACAGAACCTGTAAGTAGTACTTTTGCATAATTTGAATTTCTGAGATAATAAGGACTTACTATTTTATTTCGGTCTGAAAAATTCCCATTATTAACCTCTGTAGTTGTTGCTATTTCGGCTATACCTCTCGTCGATGTCGTGGCTTGTTGTGGTAATATACTTTGACTTGCCACCCCAACATCTCCGGCAGTATTCATCACCAAAGGTTTTTGGGAGGTTACGTTTACTTGTTTTAAGTTACGAAGCCTTACATAATCACTATTAGCATTTACATCTAGGTTTCTTGCCGGGCTATCCACACCTACTGCAACTTTACCTGTAAGTACACCACCACTACGAATCCAAGCATTACCTGGTTCACCTTTTGCCTTATCTGCAACAAAATTGAATATACCTGGATTTGGGTTATTCGGAGGAGCTCCTCCATCATTATAGGCTATATAATCTAAATTAGTACTCCCCGAATTATTAAAGATTAAATCATGTGTATATCCCAAATTCAGATCCCCTGTCATAGGTTTTGACCCATCACGAGGTAAATAATTTTCTTTTACAGCATTAATTTGTGTAGCATTATTGGCAATGTTAGAAGCTATTTTTAAAATAGTGTCAAGAGGAGTCAAACTATTTATTGCATATGTACCACCTCCAACTTGTTGAGCAACAAATTCTTCATACACTTTTTTCTCTAAGCTTCCATCAGGCCCTGCCTGTGCATACTCAAGCGATCCATCGGTTTCTCTAAGATCAACAATATTAAATTGTGTCGAATTGTCTATATATTGTAATCGTAACAATTGTGGTTTTTCAACCTTAATTTCAGAACCATCTACAGGATTTATCTGTACAGTTTCAAAAGGAAAAATGATCCAGCCGTCATCGGTAGCACTGGTGGCACGTTTTACTAGGTATTTTTCTGCCGGGTCTAACCCCCACAAGGCAAAAAGTGCCTCTAACATATCTATAGAGTATGCTTTTTGTAGTTGTATCAGTGTTTCCTGCTCTAACGGAAACCCTCCTTTATATCCAAATAAAACTCTTTTCATATTTTTAATAATTTACTGCTACGTTTTCCTTCACGTAGCTTATCTAGTGGTGGGTTATCATTGAATTCGTATTGCCTTGTTTCATAGCTTTTTGCCGCTAGCTTATAGTAATTCACAACTTTATGAAACTTTGGTGTTTGGATTTTTACAGCTTTTGGATGATTACTAAAAGGATGTTTACCCGCCGCTACCAACATATTACTTAATTCTTCTATTTGATCCAGATACTCATATTCTGTTATATTATCGGATTCAAGTTCATTTTTAATACAAGTAAGCACTGTATCATAAGTATCTTTTGGCAACAACAAATTACTAGGTATATTAATTCTAAAATTGAAATACTGGGTACTCTGAAAATCTAAATCACCAGACAAGTATAAAAAGAAGGTAAATAATTCTCTTGTCTCTCCATCATGGGTATACACATCTATCGGTTCATACTTTTCCTCTTCTATTTCTTTATGCGTATACAAATACTGAACCTCTGGTCTATGAGCATCTTCAATAAAAATCAAACCTGCATTTGCCTTATTTGTAGCAAACCTATCTGGTCTATACTTACGTCCGGGGTTAAATAGTTCATTCAACACCTTCTCTAAGTATACCACCTGACCATTGTGTTGCATTTTATATAATGTATCGTCATATACGTTTTTAAGTGGTGTTAATAATACATTTAACCAAACTACTTGTTTTGATTTTCTAAGCAACGGAGGTATCAGCATTAATATCCCTCTAGACCAATTTATTTGTGTGTATTTTCTTAACATGTTGCTATTTTAGATATCAAAACTGGCATCAGTTTGTAAATTATAGGCTCTATAATTAATTTTTATTATGCTTTTATTTACATCAAAATATCCTGATACGGGAATAAAAAACGGATATTCTTTATGAGCTCCTCGATCATCTTTTCCTAAAACAATTACGCGGTTTTTATTGTTTGATATATCTTCACTAGGCTGCTCATCGACAGGTAAGTCGCTCTTCTTAAAATTAGCTATAATCTTTCTCAAAATGGGTAGATTAACCCCTTCAGATTTCTGAATTTGATCTGTTAAAAATGTAGGCACAAATGATCCATTAAATTCGAGCGTAGATAAATAATTTTTAATTGCAGTTTCTACAGGAGCAATAGATAAATCCCGAACTAGTTTCCCTTTATTATCCCCTTCAGTATAAATAATCAATGGATCTACATAAACATCTACTTCTATATATACTGTGTCTCCAATCGTTGATAACACTTTTATCTGTGTTCCTGCATCCTTAATCTCATTCATATACGCCCTAAATGCTCTACGTTCTGATCGTAACAGCGGAACAATATCGTCTCCATCTTGCTTAGCAACTTTCATAAAAATAATACCTACCTGATTGTAATAGAACTCACTTATCAAATCTGCTAAACGATCGGGATCAGTTTCTTCTCCGTCCTCTATATCTTCATACAAACGCTCAGAAACCGCACAATGTTTAATAATTTTTTTACTTTCTGCATCTGGTATTTTTTCAAATTGAAAATATCCTTCTTCCCAGATCAAATCGGCTCCATGTATATAGTTTAATGCTTGTTCTCTATACCAATTTAATGTATGAGGCCTTGATAATAAAGCATTTTTTTCTACAATTTTTTCATGCATCCAAATTGCCGCTGAAACAATATATATCCAGAGCCTCCAGATAGCGGATTTAGAATCGCTGTTCAACTCTACTAACTCTGAATACTTTTCTTTTTCTATAAAGATTTCTTGCTGTATTTCTGCAATTGTACGCGCCATTATGATATATTATACCTGGTTATCTTTTTTTTGATTTCTTTAGAACATCTGATTCTACAACTGTATTGGAATACAAAGCTTTTTCCAAACACGTTTCGGGTTCTGTTTCAGGATCACGATATACTATAAAATCATGTTCTACCTCCATACAACCTATACCCTCACAATCTCTTTTATCTTCAAATAATTCGACTTCTTCATTGGTTAATCCGGTAGCAGGTTTTATGCTTCTGGAAATATAAAATTCTTTAATATCCCTTTTGGTAGGAGTACTAATTATGGTTAGATCATTATATACCGTTAAAGTGCTATCTGCTTCATTGATTTGATTATCATCCATCAAATCAAATAACCCTTCAATACTACCATACTCCTGCAGGGCCATATCGAATATATTTTGATTCTCTTGCGGCTTAATAGTTTCCATCTATATGAATATTTTGTAGATCATTTACATCAAGATCCTTCACAAAGAAATTATCATACTCTAGCTGATTATTGATCTCATTTTCTAGTCTAAGCCTGGAGATGATCTCTGGACTTCTTATATAATCAGTAATACCTACTCCCAGAATTGGAAATTCCTTAAAGCTCCCTTTATGACTTAATAAAATGAGTTCTATATTTTGTTGATCAGTATCTCCAATGACAAAGTCACCGTCTTTGATCTCCAAATCCATATTTTTATCAAGTTTAAAATCTCTCATGATCTATTAATTAACTTACGGTGGTCGAATTAGAGTTAACAGGTGTACCACTATAACCTGTTCCAAGGGATTTTACCAATAAATTATTTTGTATGTGTTCTACGACAGCTTTTGCGATAGCTTTACTCATACTTTCTAAGTATTCACCTCCTTGCGCTTCTGCATCAGATTGATTATTAAGCGGATCGCTAACAGGAGTTATACTACCATTACTTTGTTCTATCGCTGTCTTAATTTCACCAGCTAGTGTTTGAGCATTTAAAGGCATTTTATTCCATTATTTCATTAATTCTATTATTTATTCCTGCAAGTGCCCCAATATCGGGACCTACCCCTTGAGCCACCACGATTTTAGAAACTTCTTTTATCAATTCATTCAGCTCCTCTTTTAAGTTGTTGTTTCCAACCTGTACCTTAAATTTAGATTCCATCTTGAAGCAAAGTTTTTTTTCGGTATGCTCAAACAACACTTTGTTATTGTCGATTAACGCTTGATATCCTTCTCCTTCATTGAAATCCACTTTTACTTCATCTGACGAATATGCTATTCTTGAGATATCCTTATACTTTTTAGGGGTATTAGGAATACTATCTCCCGACTCTATTATTTTAAATGATAATGTTGTAGCATTACCATTAGATTGCATATTAAAATAGGTGTCATCATCATTCTTGATACGTAAAAATATCTTATCTATTTCAGAATATTGAGAAATAAAAGCTCGTGTTTCTGTAGTTTCAATAATTGATATTAAAACCCAACTATTTTCTTTCGGAACACAGATTATTCCTTGTTCTTTGTCCTGTATAGAAGATTTGAGACGTACATTATTAATCTCTGCACCATCAGATCGAACAACATCTACAGTATATACATCACGATCAATATCATCATCACTATCATTTAAAGAAGAAGGTTCTTCTCTATTAACCCTAACCACTTTTGCTGCACAAGTCTGAACTTTATGACCTTCGTCTGCAATTTTTTTTATGATTTCTGTAACTTCCATTTATGATGCTTTATTTTCTTCTTTTGAGACCAATCTACCTAAACTAATACTTTGTCTATACCCTCCTACTCCATATCTACGCTTAACACCTTCTACCTGAAAGACTCCATTTTTTTCTTTGTCCTCTGAATCTTCAAGAAATACACGATCTGTAGGTCTCATAAATGGCTCTCCAAACGTTTCAAAAGACCCTGTAAGTCCTGTTTGTTTTTTTTGAGCAAGTCGTAAAGTGGCAAATGAACTTAATTCTGCTTGTGCTTCCTGAGTTTCTTTTTTAAAAAGAATAGCATTATCAACAGATAGTGCTTTTTGATTATCGTGTAGTGTATATTTCTTTATGAGTTCACCGTCTGGATCGCCCGCTTCAACATGAATTGGGGTATTGGAATTACTAAAATATTTTTCTGCCCGAATTCTAATTTTTTGTGCTTCTTCAATTTTTATTTTTAGGTCATCTCTTATGATATTATAATGAAACCTGAACCTTCCTTCTCCTAAGAAAGAATCACTTTTAAAAAAACTCACAATATCATTCACTCCCAAAATAGAAAGGGCTCGCTTAAGGATTGTTTTAGGCAGTGGAACATCCTGATCCTGTATTAAATACTGCTCAGTTAATTCAGAAATCTCTTCTTCACTATAAACACAAGGGTTATTGGTTACATACAATGTACTCTTTTCTTCTTCTAGTTTGAAATAAGCATAGATCCCATATTCTTTTTTAAGCTGATTAAAGAACTGTACAATATTATGATTCCTATCGATGATCAAATCATTAATTTCCTCTTCTAAAATGTTGGTATCAAAAGGGACCTTGATTTGTGCTAATCTATTTACGATAGCTTCATTTACATCTTGTAACAATTGAGAAGGGTTATTAGATATAGGATTTTTAGGATCGTTTTCTACTGCAGGAGTAGCATCTGGCACCATTTTATATTTCTTCAAGAAATACATAAAATCTTCGCACTCTATGCATACGGGCGCATCCCCCTTTACCGAGGCTATATATCCGCGAAAAGCCGGCTTATAATCGCCATTATACCCCAAGAATATCTCTATATAATGATCTTGTTTAAAAAACTCATGAATACTACGTTGTTTAAGATCAAAAGGCAATCTACGAGCTATTTCTATACCCAAGGCATTATTTAATTGATTAATCACTACTGCTTTAGGCATTTTTATTACTGCAGTATCGGTAAAATTTTTATACGAAGATTCAATAAAAATATCTTTTACATGACTAAATTCAAAGACATCTCCTTCAGGTTGTAAATCCTTATTGGTTTCGTAAATTTTTATTTTACAATTTAAGTTAAGCATTATCTCTGATGATTAGTTCAATAGGTTCATCTGATGTAGCCTGAGCCGAAAATTTCTGGATATTCTTCACACCATCAATAGATGGAATACTATAGTTATCTATCACGATCTCATAAACCCCCAAACGATTAAGTATGGCATGTGTAATTCGCAAAGAATAAGGAGCGTTTAAAAACTGTTTTAACAAAAACAATTTCCCTTTTGGGTAATCCTTACTAAAATCATCACGAGCAATAAGTCCATTAATTGAGATGTTAAAATCTCCATTAGAGATATGCTCTTTAACAGTATGATCTCTTCCTTCAATTGCAGTTTTTACAATATTCTTAGATCTATTTGCAGAAATATTTACCGCATCAATTCTCAAAAAAGGCAACACCAAATTCTTCTTAATCAGCGGTTCAAAAATAAGAGGAGCAAAAACGGGGAGACTAAACTCTCCTCCTTTTTTATCAATTATAAAGTCTTTAAACTCTGTAACCCCCAAATCCGCTACTTCTTGTATAGCAAAGTCTACAAGGCCTTCGTATTGATCCAGAGCATTGGTGAGATTTATATTAAAACCCATTCTATGTATTTTTTATATCATTAAACTGGACTATTAGCAAATGTTCTGACCAAAACATTAGCAAGCGCCAATTCGAGTTGTTTATTTTTATGTTCCTGTAACCACAGGGCTTCTGACAAAAGTTTATAAAACTCGTCTATAGGCAATTCATAAGGATCTATATGAAAATAATGCCGAACTAAAGCTGCTGACTTTTTGATTTCATCGCTACCTGTTTCATTATTAATACCGTTTCCTTTATCAACAACAGACTGCTGAATTATAGATTTACCAGCTGATAATAAAAACTCATCTTCATAGTCCTTTTGTTCTAGCACACATTCATTAAAAAGGTATTCTAATGCTCGGTAGACATCTCCTTCTTTAATACTATTGTACTGATCCATCACTGATAAAGTTGGCCTTTTAAAATAGGCTGTATCTTCATCAGATTGTACTTTAAAAATCTCTTTATACTGTTGTTTCCAACGCTTTATTTGTGAGTTGATATCGTCCATAAAGAATAGCTTATCGCTGTGCTGTGTCTCTTCTTGCCTTATCAAGTTCTTCTCGAACCGATCCGTTCTGTGATCCACCGGCAACCCCTTTTACTATAAAATTGCCTATAGTAATCGTAGGTGCTATTGTATTTTTATTATTCAATCCATTACCAATACCCGTTGTATCTGGTATGGCGGGATTCTCATTAAGACCAGAACCCGCTACTTCATTATCATTTCCTGAATTCATACTACTATTTTATTGATTACATCTCGATATCTATAAAATTAGGAAACTTGATCATGGAAGTTTTACACTTTAGAAATGCTTTTCCTGTGTTTGCAGTAAATTTTTTGTAAACAAAAAAAGCCCAGTGCTTTATAACTGAGCTTTTGATCTATATTTTATGAAGTTACTATTACATTTATGGCAACCCAGGGAAACTAATCACCGGTTGAATTTTGAAATCAGGAAAGTTCTCTGTAATGTATACTTTTATGTCTCCATTAAATTCTACAATTTGCCATTCTCCACATTTATCAGGAAAACTTTCTACAAACTGCACCTTAAGATCAGGAAAACTGTTTACTATTTGCACTTTGAAATCAGCTTGATTCGGAAATTCTACAAGCTGTACGGTGCCATAAAGTTTTTTACTATTGAAAAAACAAGAATCCAATTTTTGACCCACATTCGTTTTTACCAAAGAAATGTCTTTTTTGATATCATTATTAGCAACAAAAGATAATGATACAAGCATTGTAAATAATAAAGTGATGGTTTTCATGGATAATGTTTTGAAGTAACTATATCAATTATCTTGCCTAAGATTAGATTTAGAATCTTGAACGGAAAAATTTTCTGTAGTATCAGGTTTTATACTTTGAAATATACTTATCTGGTAAATATTTTGAGTAGGAAATTTAAGAATCTTCATCGACAACCGTAATATTTGATAAATCTTTAACTTCTTCTAAAGTTCCTGTTTCTCTATTGGCGCGCCATACTTTATATACTTCGGTAAGTACATTTTCACCTGTATAATTAGCGAGAGCAAATAATTCTGGGGCTCGTTTGTTATTTAGTAATACATCTGAACATATCCCAATATTCTTATCTGGATATTTTGCATAGACATCTGTTTCTTTTTCCATTTCTAGAAGATCTATTATTTCAGAAAGATTTTCGTTATTATTATTTACTTCTTTTGCAAAAATTATATATTTCACAATATCTCTATGACCTCTTACAACATCTATTGAATATGATTCACCTTTATAAATATGTTCATCATTATGAGTACTACCTACCATAAACCCACCGCTACTTAAACCTTCAAAATCAGATATTTCATAAGCATGAAAGTAAATAGTACCTTTCAATTTTTCCTTTAAACTTTTAAACTTTTGCGGTACAACTTTTTTTACTGTTTCTATTGTATCTCTTTGTACCTTTGTAGTGTCAGCTTTTGAATGATTACTTGATACCTGATGCGTCTCTTTTTTTTCTGTTTTACAGTTTAAAAAAACGATACTTACTATTAGATATAAAATATACTTTTTCATAATTTTTAAATTAATCACCATTTACCACTAGAGGTTTCCCCATCTTGCTTACTACTTGTCTTTTTACCCGTAGGATCAAACCCTATATATTCCTTAAATATCTTATAAGGTAGCTCACTCTTCCAATCTATATATACATTATAATGTAAATGGTTACTTTTTTTGCCTTGATGTGAATTACCCGTAGAGCCTGTATATCCAATGATTTGACCTTTCTTTACAGATGATTTTCTTTTAATAGATCGTGCTTTACTTAAATCAATTACATTACTATCAATTTTAAGGGTAGAACCGGTATAATGAATCATATATGATTCTCCTGTTATTTTAGGATCATCATATTCATCTGGTGTTGAATAATCTTCATAATTAAGCCAGCCATCTCCGTTAAAATTATGGAAACGAAACTGTTTTTCTTTAAATTCCATTAAATGGATATAATTAAAACGAATGTGCTGCTCTTTATACTTACCTTCTAATTTTATTTTGAAACCAGAATCACCTCTTCTAAATTCGTGCATTGTTATTGTTCCATCAACACTCGCATAAATAGGAGTTCCTACTGGTGCATAAATATCTAGCCCTATGTGTTCTCCTGAACCTCTTTGTGGTTTACCATATTTTTTTACTTTTTCATCTTGTAAGTGATTTGTTTTTGGATCCATTTTTCTAGAACCATACGGATTCCATCCCATTATATTTGAATCTTTATTAATCGTTGATTGAGGATTATACCATCCTCTTACTTGCGGATTAATCACAGGGTCATGATAATCGCCATGATCTCCTCCAGAAAAGACCTTCATTCCTGCCTCTAAAACATCTCCTTGTTTATATGTTCTTTGTATAACTGAATTCTTTAATATCTTAGATCTATCATCATTGATTCTTCTAATATCAAAATATAAATACTTATTTTCATCCTTAAGAACCATTAAGTCAGTTGATATATTAAATTCTACTATTCCTCTACCGTCATTTCCGATTTGAACTTCCTTGTACATATAACTAATACCGCTTGAAAAACCCTTAGATTTTACATGATAAAAATACAATGCTAATTTTTCTCCAACCATGTTTGATGCAACCACCACAGCTTGGAATCTAGTTGTATATGAGATCGCATGTTTTTCAGGTGAAATCACCTCCCCTTTATAAGCAAAATAAGCCATATTTATTCCCTCATCTCTAATCACAAAGATCTTATTATGTAAATACACAATACTTTTCTTTAATTTATATCCTACGGCTTCAATTTCAAAAGACAATAATCCAGCTTCTGTGTTTTCAAATTTTCCTTTTTCATTAAATAAATTTTCAATACCAAAATCTTCAAGACGTATTTCTTGTTTAATAGCACCAAAGTTATCGGTTACTACATTATAAGTAGATAACAATTTGTTACCGCTGTATATTTTTATTGTTGCCTTTGCATTATTATAATAAGGGATTTTTGCATATATACAATTCACTTCATTCTTATACCCGGTAGAGATTTTTATGACCCCATTATTATCTTGCCACTTAGCTTCTGTTATTTGAGGCTGAACTACCAATATGGTCGTTGAAGCATTTTTCTTACCAAAAACAGGGTCATTTACACATGCAGTAACTTCATACTTTCCTTCTTGTATACCTTTGGTTTGTTCTACTACAAATTTTTCTCCTTTATATACATTTCCAATCGGTTTTCCGCTCTTTGTTACAATCCAGGTAATAGACCCCTTATCTATGTGTGCACTCTTACGTAATTTGTAAGAAGCCGGGATAAAAGTTAACGAGTCAGTTTTATTAAACAGCACAAAACTCTTTTTATCTTTTTCTTTAATTTTTGTAATATAATTTCCGCCTACAGTAAAAATGGTCGAAAAACTTTGCTTTCCGGATTTTGCTACGATTTTATAGCAACCTGCTTTATCAAATTTTGTTTGTATCGATAAACCTTGAACTGTTACTTCTTTATCAATTTGGGTAAAGTCGTTTTCTGCCACTGTACTCTTATAGAACTTTTCCCAAGTAACGGTACCAATATCTTTCGGTGCTCCTACGTCTGCTATGGCTTTAAACACAAACTCTTTTTCTTTATCAAATACGATGTGTCCTTTATCTTTTAACCCTTTTACAGCTATACCTCCTAATTCTGGGTCTTTAATATGTACAGCGATATAGCTTCTGGTTCCACTACGTGCTTTTTCATAATTTTTGAGCACATAATCTGCGGTTTTAAGATAGGCTTCTACGACAAACTCTCCATACTGATCAAAAGTATACGTGAAAGTACGTCCAATATCAACAAATTCTTTAAAGATAGTTCCATCCTTATTAAAGATTATCCAGTTAAGATTTGGGTTTTTCCTTTTTGCTTTAAAAGTAAGTTTAGAATTTGGTAAATATGGTCCTTTTATATTTGGAGTTATAACACCTGAAGTACTACCCTTATCTTCATCCTTTGCGGGTTTTACTTTTTTAAGTTCAGGATAAATAGTAGACTTACTTATGTTATCTGGATATATTTTTTTGAACTTGGGGTATACCTTTCCTTTTTTAATTTTAAGTAAATCCTCAGATAAAGTTGGGTATTCTATATTAAACAAGTCTAAAAACAGAAATAACTCTTGATGCTGCTCCAAAATGCTTTGTAATGTATACTCTGTATTTTGTAATTTATACAAAATAGTTTCCCAGTAGTTTTTCTTTTTGGTATCTAAAGTTTTATCTCTTAATATATTGGATTCTATTTCTGTTATCATTTTGGCCCGCAAAACTTCCTTGGTAAGCGTCTTAGACGTTTTCTTTTTAGCAAGAAGCTCCTGATAAATCTCCTTTAATTCTTCATTTTTAGGAAGTAAGATTAATTGTTTTACATCGGCACCATTTTTTATTTGACTAATAATACCTGTCCAATGCTTTACTCTTTCTGGTTTGTAATCCGCCGCGCCTTCTTTTAGATATTTTTCCCTGATAGCATCAATAAGAGCCTCATTATCACTTGTACTTACAACGGGTTCTTGAACAGAGGATTCAGTAGTGCTACCATCATCAGCAATATTTTCTATTGCCGTAGTTTCCTTAGATTCAACATCTGTAGCTGGTGGTGTTGTGCTAGTTACACCAGAAGATGTTCCTGAAGAAGAAGCCCCTCCACTACCACCACCTGTAGCATTTGCTACTCTTGCAGACACAGTGCCACCCCCAAAAGAAGCAGGAACATTACCTGCGGGTGAAGTTGTGGCCATACCTCCTTGACTTACCTGCAATCCGGGAGGCGTATTATTATTATCAGTTTGTTTATTAATTACTTCTAAAAGCGCCTTTTGAAATTGTTGTGCAACATATTCTGCATTTTCGTGTGCAGCAAATTCTTTGATATCAATATCAAAAGTACCAATGTTTATATTTTTGTCAGGTTTGATCAAAATTTAATTGCTTTAACCACTCACTTCAACTTTTTCAAATACACATCCTTTAATCCCTGCAGCTTCTAGTGCATCTTTTGCTTGTTCAGTTACAAATAATTTGGTTATATCTTCTTTAATTCTAAATAAGGAAGGGAAACCATCAGCAGGCTCCTTCAAAACTAACTTTTCTATGTATCCAACTTCATCTGGGTCTAAAAAATTCTCTTCAAATTCAGCATTTTCTCTATCAAATGCATCTGTATACTTTAGCAATTGTAACGCCACATAGTCTACATTACGCCTTTTCAGATCATCTAACAATTCTCCCTCCTCGATATGATAAGCTTCCAGTTCTTTATGATCAAACATAATCACAGGAACAGTTCTAAATTCAAGTTGACTAAGTTCTGTAAATACTGAAAGCATTTTCTTACTTAATACATCCGCTAATAAACTATTATGTGGGTAGTCAACTTCTGGTATTATATTATAGTCAGCCGCTAGATAAATAGCCTTAGGAAGTTCTAAATCTCTGGTGGTTTGCATACCGCCAATATCATTGTATACTTCACTATCAACGGGGATCTGATATGCTCCTCTTTGATGATCAATAAAATCAATATGACCCCATGAGTCGTCATTATGTTTCAGTTTATAAATTTCAATCATTGGACAAACGATCTAATTCATCATAAAGTTCCTGATCCCAAATAAATTCTAAATCCATTTCCCCATCAGATGTTAATTGGAATTTTAGCCTGTTCCATTTATTATTCCCACCTTTGGTTGTGATTTTATGAAGCTCCTTTACCGCATTATATGCCTGGTATGACCCTTGTAGTGAAACCGACTGCGATTGCTTATTAATATCCCAATAATTCAAATGAAACCCGCCGGACTTATTTGTATATTTTACATCGAGCTTAGCTTTGATCCAATCATCTTCTATAGAATCAACAATTGACTGTCCTAAAATTTGATATATCTCCTCTACTTTCATTGTTATATTTTCTTGATAATAAACTAGTTTTCAAATATTTCAGTAAAAACTTCTCCATCAATTCTAAATTCGACTTCTTGAGCTTTTGGCCTTTTAGAACTTCCTTCAAAAATATTGTTTATTTTAACATCAACTTCTTTATTTTCTTTTAAAGCCTTTTTCCATTTGTTTTCCATCGATTTCCATTCTCCTCTATTTAAACCAGACCTTTGCGGAACATAATTTATCTGTTCTCCAGGACCATCAAATATTTGAGCAATTAAATGACCACCATCATCTTGTCCTTTAACTCCTTCTTTTAAAGATACCGATGTTTTTTGTTGATACGTATTTCTGCCTTTCTTTTTCAAATCTAATTTTGCAGTTACCTTTTTAACCCTTCCGAGATCATCAGTATCATACAAATAACCTCCAACATTGTATCTTTTATTTGCTTCAAGAGGCTTATTTAATTTTTTATTCCAATTTCCTTTTTCTCCAGCTTCTAATTCAATTTCATCTTTGTTCTTCCCTTTTTTACCACTGGTAAAACCATCAATTACATCTTTTTTGGGGCTAGCTCTAAAATCAACATCATACGGGCCAGGTAAGGCAATTTTTGGTTCAAAATAAAATTTTGCACCTTTTAATGGTATGGCCAAAGTGATCAAACTTGTTTGTAGCTCTCTAGCTGTAGCGCCAGAAGCATCTAATAAAAGGGCTTCTGCCCTGGCTAGATTTAAGATTGCCTGTTTTAGAACGCCATTATTCTCATTATCATCATAATCTCGCCTACCATTTTTGTTTCTAAATTTTTTAGGGATCTTATCTTTTAGGCCATCCAACATTTTCTTATTCATCTTATTTAGCGGTCCTAAAACATCTTCTCCTACATCTGCTATCTTTTGGATTCCCTTGGCGACCTTTGCAAACTTACCTAATTTGCCCGCCCATTTTGCTGCATTTGCAGCTCCACCAGTAAAAATTGCAAGTACAACTTCTAATAGCACCAAACCTATGATCTTGCCAATTACCCTGCCTTTTTCAAAAGCAGATAATGATGAAAAGTTCTTAATCGCAGAAAACAAACCACCAGTTATAGCATCTCCTAATTTTTGAATGTCTTCCCACGATAAATTTACCATCATGGCATACATTTTCTTGAGATCATCTATAAAGGTTCCAGATACCAGTTTCTTGATTACATCAATAATCGAAGTAACCAGATCTACCAGTCCTACTAATGCATCCCAAATACCTACCACAAAACCTTCTATAATACCTACAATAACCCCGGCAATACCGGCTGCTACATCTACAATAATCTCTCCAACATTAATCAGTTCATTTACTAGATCAGGTCTTTTAGAGAGCTTCCCTATCTTACTTAGATATTCGATATATGCAACAGTAGGTATACGTAATATAGTATAAAGGGGTACTTTTACAGTTTCATACATCTCCCTTGCTTTCTTAAACCAAGGATCGTGTGAATCAATCATACCACGATGCACTTTCTCGATGATACCTTTTTCATCAGACTTAAAATATAATCCGTGTTTATGACCACTACTCTCGTTTAAGAAAATAATAGCCTCGGCTATAGAACGTCTATCATGTCCTCTTTTGAACTTATAGTTTGAAAAATATGTATTGATTATGGTCTCTAGTCCCTCACCTCTAGCACTCACATAGTGATATGCCTGCGTAAAATTATCAAGAATAGAATTTTTAGCAAGCACCATGATATGATGATGCTCGATATGCCCCTGTTTACCATCTTTAGTTTGTATAAATGCCCAACCCTCTGCGTTTTGCGATTTGCCTATGAAAAGAATCTCTTCTCCAGATCCATATATAGTAGTTGCAATATTATCAGGACTTACATTTTCATTTTTTCTTGCTTCAACATAGTCAGGATCATGTGGACTAGGGGTTCTATGCAATCTAATACCAGGCGTAGCTATGATAAAAGCCCTTGCATTGGTAACTGCTTTTGCAGTAATCACAACCTCATCCAAAAGTAAAGTCCATTGGCCATTTACATACATATATTTTTGCCCGTTGAATTCTTTAGTTTCGAACTCTTCTGCAAACATAGGCACCAATATGGTCTCCAATTTTCTTTTGAAGTCTTTTACGGCTTCTTCAAGATTATCTCCACTAGCACTGAGCTTGTTGATGTATATCGACATAAATTAGCTTATAACACCTCTATAGTCACTGGTTTGGGTTGGATAAAATCTGAGAATGAAGTAGTGATGTTAAGACGTAAATCATCTTCTTCTTCTATAGAAGGATCTCCACCTAAATAACAATTCTTAAATAGGACTTCTAACGCTTTAAATTCATCCATTTTGGAAGCCTGCAAAACAGCAGAACGTATATCGATAGATGGTTTTCTGAAGTAAGCAAACAAGGTAGTTCCATCGTCGTCTTCTATAGCTAGTTTAACTACTCTTTTATACTGGTATTTCCAACGATTAAATTGCGCCTGTGTAATATTACCATCTAACAATGCCGTTTGAGTTGCCGTCTCTGTATTTTCCATAGCTTTCGAAATCATTATATATTAAAACAAACCCCAAAACAAAAGCATACCTATGTTCGGGGGTTATGAGATTATATTGAAAAGAATTATCTTTCTAATTCCACTCTATATGCGAAACGATTAGATCAAGCGATACCTCAATTTTGGTATCCCCTTGACTCATACTTCTATTATTAGACTTGAATTCGCAATTACGAATTACATGGGTGATTATCGCGTTACTTTCATCTAAAAAACTAATTTTCACATCAAAAGGTGGCGAATCCATAAGTCGTTTACCGCTTGGTAATGCGGCTTGTATTGCCTCTACCTCGTAATTATATAAAGTCATTGATGCATTGGCTTCGTATTTACCTCTACCTCTATGTACTGGCATATTCCCTGCACCGTAGTGATTTTCTTTCATTTCGGTATCGTCATAACTTATAGAGGTTATTCCGGTTACGATACGATCTAAAAGATTTACTTCTATAGATGACCAGCTATGTCGTTGGCCGTTTATTAATGGTAATTGTGACATATCTTTTTAATTTTTTTACAATAACTATTTTACTAAGATGCTGCGGCAGCAGTTATTTGAAAAGGATTCTTAAACCCAAGGTCAACTACTATCTTTCTGGCAGTCCCTAATGGCACAACAGCAATCTTTATTTTTAATTGTGAATCTGCAAGAATATCCTGATTAGGGTCTACAAACACATCAATATCTGAAGCCTCTTCATTACTAATCATTCTTTCCAAGGCAGATCGACATAATGTCTCATATCCTTTTACTACCGATGGTGGTAATTTACCCGAATCTGGATCAACCAGCACGGGAGAGTTAAGTTTAGGCAATAATGCCGTACGTGCTATTCGTGCTGCTTTATTAATTGTTCTGTTTGCTTCTATATAAGCAAAGTCATTTTCAACTTCAATACAGGTATGGCTATCGTTAAAATAGATACCTGGTATTCCGATATGTTTACGAGCGAAAATATATCTTTTCTCGTTCAAGGTATTTTGGTCTCCTTCTGTTTTAAGATCATTACCTCCTACAAACCCAATAGATCGAAATCCTTCTCCAGTAAGATTAAACTTTTCAATCCATGCTATATTTTCAGAAACCTTTGCCCTTGAAACAGCCCCTAATAAAACACCTACGGCAGCAGTGTTTTTATAATTATCCTCTGTTGCCTTTTGTTTATCCATTGCAATTACAACAGAAACATTAGGTGCATTTAAGGTATCTAGATTTGTTGCAGCAGAAACATCTGGAACTAAGTTTCCAAATCCTTTTCCTTCAATAAAAATCTCTAATGGGCGATGATATTTTTCAAAAGCTTCTCTTGTAATTGTAGCCGCCGCCGAAACAGCCAAATCTGTATCTGCAGAAGTGGCAGCAAGGTCACTATGCGATATTGCAAGTTGACGTATTTCTCCTTCTGCAGCAATAAGTAAATCATTTGATCTATTTACCAAGGCAGCATAATCAGCAGCTGGAACACCCATCACCCATAAATCACCTGAAGGGTTTATTCTAAAAAATTGTGAGATTTGATAATACACTGAAACACCTCCAGTATCAGAGCTTGCATAAATACCAATTGCTTCAGCATCTTCAATAGAAGCTAATCTACGTGGAACATTTGGTTCAAAAACCACCTTAGTGGCTAAAGTAGCTTTACTCCCTTTCTTACCTCTAGTCACAGGTGCTACCTCGGCATCAGCAGATGCACCAACAGAACTAGTAAATAACAATCCGGAAACCATGTCCTTATCGGGAGTCCTACGGCCCAAACCGCCTGATAATTTGTTGATTACAACATCATTTAATAAATTACCCATTACGTATTAATTTATTTAAGTTTATATTTTATCTTCAATAACACCTAAAGGTAATCTTGCGTAAGAAAAAAAACCAAAAACCAACAATACAAATACAGTAGTTTCAGTAATTTATGCTACTTCTACCAAAATCGGATTTTGATTAAGTATATTATAAATTGTACGTTCCGAAAGAAATAAACGTTCCGAAAGTTCTGCTACGATAAGCTTCATCTGCTTGTGCTGGTTTTGCAATACATAGTCTTGTACAAATCTTCTCCTTTTTTCTAATAGACCATTTTTTCTTTTCATATTGACTTTTCATTAATAGTTTTGATTGATGTTTAATTATTCTGACTCGTTTAAGTTCACTTCTTTAATATCATTGATCGTAAGTTTTTCGTCCACATTTTTTATCACCAAGAGTTTTTTACCATTGTACTCAACCTGATTATAATCATCAAGATCAAAACCAATCTTTCTCAAATTACCTCTTACTTCTTCCTCTTTATCATTTATGTCTGTTTCATTGAAAAAGTTGTTAGAAATCATCGTATATCTTTTCTTATATTCTTTCTCTATTAATGTGGTACTATAATTAATCTCCCATATATAGTAACTGTTCTTTTCCCAATAATCATCCTCTACAGTATACTGACCTTCACTAACTTTCAATGAGGAATTAGAGATCAGCTCAATTTCAGTGATGCCATTTGAAATGTCTTCTTTGTTTTTTCTAATTTCTGCCTTATTAGGATGTAAAAGAATCGCTTGATCAACTTTGCTTGCCAAATCAAAACTTTCTAAATAGTCATTTTCGAAAGAAGGCTTTAAGACAATAAAAATGCTAAAATCAACATCTGCTTTGTACTCTTTCTCTGAAGAAGTATTCCATTTAATATGATTATACTTAAACATTATCAAAGGAAATTCTATATCACTATCAGCAAACACATTATCATTAAATAAACGAACCGAATTATTGATGACTTGACCGGGATTTATTATCTCATGGATTTTCTGTTTTTTCTGTTCATAATATTGCTTAAGTATCATAGGCTTTTTTTATTTCCTTTCTTTTCAGTCTTTTGTAACAAAAAAGAGGTGTTAATTCATTTATTTTAAATACTTTTAATAATATAGATATTTACCCCATAAATATACCAACATATTACGGAATGTAAAAACATTTTACAGAATATCTCTGTTAAATTATTGTTATTTTTAGTAAAATGAATATTCATAATAGAGTTAAGGAAATAATTGAGGAATTAAACTTATCGAACAATTCTTTTGCTGCCAAAATTGGCGTAACAAGTACCACTATAGATAGTATTATAAGTGGGCGATTACAACCAGATGGAAGCAGGAAAAGAACTAAACCTGGATATGATGTATTAAAAACCATCATTGAAATTTTTGATATTAACCCTTATTATTTATTCGACATGAGCCAACAAATGTTTAGAAACAAGGAGTTAGAGAATATCGATATCTCTGCTTTAACCAATGACCTTAATGTTATAAAACAAAGATTAGAAAAATTAGAAAAGGGTACCATTGAGAATGAAGTTTCTCTTAAACAGCCAAAGTAATATCTTATCACTGGCTTATAGATTCAAAAAATTTTGCACATTGGTTTTTTAGATGGTCTATGATGTACTCATCTTGACTATTTTTGTTTCGACCGAAAATCATGCTTTTGTTCTTGGACAAAAGCTTTTTTGCACTGCATATCATTGGTTATGCAGTACTAAAAATGGTAAGCAAGTACTTAAGCTTGCGTAATCTCAATATCTATATTTCTTGTTTGACTTACTGGGTATTCAAAAGCCAAAAACTAGATCTCCTAAATCAAAAAATAGACCTGTAAGACAATACGAATAATTAGTAGTGTTGGGTAAGATCGCTTCAATGGAAAAGAGACAAGACTAAATTTACAATAGTAATAATCAACTTCAGCCTAATTCATGTTTTAAAAAAGTGAAAAGTTACTACACACTGATTAAACCGAGTTAAAACCCTGGGATCTCCCTATTTTAAAAAGTTCCTAGATTTTTGTTTATTTCAATATGAAAACGATGAAAAAATATGTTTCTCTATTCTTTAACATACTTTAACAGTATTTTTAACAGCTTCTTAAACACTAATAATATCTACACTTCAGTTAAAAGAACGTGCACAAATTAAAACAAAACACAAACTCAAAACAAAATTAATGAAAACAAAAACCGCGTTAAATGGGCTAAAGATAGGCATTCTTAGTATAGCTTTATCTTTTGCTTCTTGCGAAGAAAACGAAAACTTTGATCAAGAAGGTCCTGATACTATTGGACAATAACAACAATTTGTTAACAAATACTTTTTAGGAGAATCTGTTCTAGTAAAAGAGCAAGAAGATGGAATGTTTAGTCTACAAGGTACTGATGTCTTACTCTTCCCCGAGCAATTAACAGATACCAAAGCTGATATTGATCTTGAAAAAGAACCGGATACCGGTATTAATGAAAAACTAGGACTTGGTGGCAGTGTTCGTAAATGGACCAACAATACTATTGTATATGTTATACAAGGATTAAGTCAATCTGTAAGAAGTGAACTTCAAAGGTCAATGGATGAATGGTCCAGTAAAACCAACGTGAGTTTTAAAGAACGTACCAATGAGTCTAACTATGTAACGATAAGTAGTAATGGTGATTCTTGCAACTGTGGTGTTGCAACACTGGGAATGAATGGATCTAGAGGGTTTATCCGTTTAGGAACACGTTCTACAGCAGTTGTAATTATTCATGAAATTGGGCATACGCTCGGGTATATACATGAACAAAACCGCTCTGATAGAGATAATCATATCATTATCAATTTTGAAAATATACAATCTGGTGCCGAAAACCAATTCTATAAAAGTAATTCTGCGACTTTGGTTACCAGGGATTTTGATATCAAATCAACTATGATGTACGGTAGTTATACATTTAGTAAAAATGGAAGGCCAACAATTACAGATCTTAATGGCAATGTTTTACCAAGACGACAAGCCGCAATATCTGCTTTAGATATTGAAGGAACGAATAGCTTATATTCATCTGATGGTGGAGGTACTCCTGGTACAAATCCTTGTGCCGGTATTGAAGAATGGGTTCGGGGCAGAACGTACTCTCCAGGAGATAAAGTAACCTATCGAGGTTTCTTATATGAGAGAGATTTCGCCGGGTGGAACAGAATTACAGAGTGTACAGATACTCCTCCTAGTACTGATATTTGTGCTGATGTTTCAGAATACAGTAGAAATAATAGCTACTCCCCTGGTGACAAAGTAACCTATAATGGATACTTATACACGTTGAGTAACAATAGAAGATGGATTAACAATGGTCGTTGTGGATCATAATTAGAGGATATTTCTAATCAAAAACCAAAAAGGACTGTTTTACAAGAAAACAGTCCTTTTTTTAGTAGTTATATTCGAATCAAAAACATTTTGCCCAACGGGTTTTTTCTAAATCTTTTATCAAAGATTTATCAGAACTTATATTATTGTTATAACATCTTAATTGCCCATTTTGAGAAAACAATAAAAAACACAACGGCCAAAGTGATTATCGGTATAAATGGTAGTTGTCTTAAAAATAACTCCTTCATGATCTTTAGTAATTTGAGTAAACTCACTCTCTTTACTGGTCTCAAATTTGGGTGAAAGCCCTGCAATTTCATTGCAGCACTTTAGTAGTGCGAAAAAATCTATATCTTAGATTTGATGGATTCAAAAAAAAGAAAAGGGGCTCATACAGTTAGTCGATTGACCTGTCATATAGTTTGGTCTACTAAGTATAGGTATAAAGTGCTTCGAGGAGATATTCAAATACGTTGCAGAGAACTTTTGATTCAGATTTGTGAAGCAGAAGGTATTGAGATATTGAAAGGTGTTGTTAGTGCAGATCATGTTCATATGCACATTGAATATGCTCCAAAGTTGAGTGTTAGTTATATAGTAAAACAATTAAAAGGAAGAACCTCCAGGAAGTTACAACAAGAGTTTTCTAGTATACGAGATCGCTATTGGGGTAAACATTTTTGGGCAAATGGCTATGGTGTTTGGAGTACGGGAAACATAACAGATGAGATGGTCAATGAATATTTGGAACATCACAGACGAGATGGCAGCGATAATTCCAATTTCATATTGGAATAGGCAAGAGGGACTTTAGTTCCTAGTGAAATCAAACCCCTGCACTTTAAGTGCAGGGTGGTTTAGTCATACTTAGGATCTTATTTTCTTAATCAGTATGGCATACACAAAAAAAATCACAAAATCTTTTTATCGATTTCTATTGCAATCTATACTAAAATGAAGAAATAGACTATGAAAGGTGGCCAACTCTGTTATTCTTTAACCACGATAAGTGTGGCTTTTACGCCAGTAGTAAGATTCCACTCATTACCAGTGAGCAAATTTCCTTGATCATCGAAAAGATGAAATTCTGCAGTATTAGGACCTGATTCTCCTTGATTTAAGGCTTGGATATCAATCTTGTTAAACCCTTTTAACAGATCAATTTTAAGTCCTTGAAAGGCTCCCGAAAGATAAACGTTTGAAGCAATAACGTCGTCGTTAACAAAAATTCTAACCATATCGCCATCAACAAATTGGTGATCACGAAACATTAACCTTACGAATTTTCCTCCACTTTTGAAATCACCCAGATATTGATCACTTTTATATTCTTCTTTGACCTCTTTGTCTTTTTTAAACCATTTTGGAGTGGCTTCTGTTTCTGGATCAAAAAACCCATCATCGCCTGTCATACTAAAAGGCTTTTTGTTGCGGGCATAATCTTCTAGGCCTTTGGGAGGAGTATAAAGCGTAAAATTATTGTTAGAATCGGGTGTAGACAGTCCTTTGGATAAACTGTATTTATCTGTATTAAAATCAGATTCACTATCTATGCGTAAAGTAGAAGTACTTTCTATTTGTGCACTTATCTGACAATGAATAATGATTAACAAAAAAAGAAAAAATCTAATTCTCATATCCTTTCGAACTACCAGCCAATATAGCGGTAAAGATAAATATAATAGCGTTTAAGATTGTTAATAACCTGCAAAATCTTTGTATTACTACAACTTTTTGTAATAAACATCCTTATATACTTGTAAGATAAGTCTTATATTTGCCCTAAAAAGTAGCTATGATCAATTATATAATCGGAGGTATACTTCTGGCTATAGCTCTTTTTTTGTTGTCTAAATATTTAGATACAAAAAAGGCACTAAAGGCTAAAATTAAGGAAATAGCTTCTTTACAAAAAGATACTGAAAGACAGTTACACTTACAACAGGATTACATTTCCATTCTGAGCCAAGAACTTAGAACACCATTGTATGGGATTATGGGGCTCACCAATTTAATTGAAGAAGAGCACCCCGAGCTTAAGGATGATAGAAAACTAAAATCTCTTAAATTTTCTGGCGATTATCTATTAACACTGATTAACAATGTGTTGCATGTAAATTATTTGGATTATGAAGAAATTACTACACAAAATATAACATTTGACTTAAAACAAGTAACAAAAAACCTGGTCAACTCTTTTAGCTATGCAACAGAAAATAGTGATAATACATTACACTACGATTTTGATCCAGAGATTGATCAAATGATTATTGGGGACCCCGCCATTCTTTCCCAAATATTAATGAATTTAATTAGTAATGCCCTGCGGTTCACTAAAAATGGAAATGTGCATTTTTCTGTTAATTTAATAAAAAACAAAGAGAATCTAAGTACTTTTTCTTTTAAAGTAAATCACGATGGATATGACGTATCGAAGGAAGATCAAAAGTCTATTTATCAAGAATTTATAGACGTTCAGAAAGCGAAAAAATCGTATCTCGGTACGGGTGTTAATTCAAAAATTCTTAAACGTCTCGCTGATGCTTTAAAAGGTGAAGTAATCATCCAGAATAGCCCAGGTGCAGGATCCGAATACGCTTTTGTAGTTGATTTCAAAATACCAAAAATTCAGGATGATGAGATAGTTACAGGAAATGTGAAATCTTCTTCAAAACAAAACACAAGACCAAAAGCACTGATCGTTGACGACAATAAATTAAATCTTTTGGTAGCCGATAAAATATTATCCAAAGAAAATTTTGACTGTGCAACTATAGACAATGGATTTGATGCGATAACATTGGCCCGAGAAAATCATTATGATGTTATTCTAATGGATATTAATATGCCAAAACTTAATGGGATCGGTACAACAAAACGTATTCGAGAATTTGATCCTAAAACACCAATTATTGCATTAACAGCTGTAGATGTAACACAATTAAACAAACAAATCATACATGCAGGGCTAAATGATTACATATTAAAACCTTACAACAAAAATCATTTGTTAGAAATAATTAATAAGCACCTGGAAATCCCCGTACACAATTAGTTATTGTGCAGAACTCACAATTATTTGCTGTCCTATTTTTAAAACAGAAGTACGTCGAATAGCATTTATTTTACAAATTTCAGAAACAGGTAATCCGTGTCTATTAGCAATTCGATACAACGTATCTCCTTTCTTTACCGTGTACACCTTTTTCTCTTGCTCTTTGAGTAGTGCAATATCATTTATAGACGTATGGACAAGAATATTACTTTTTCGAGTAGAACGATGATAATGTGGAGTTGTCCATTTTCGGGTAACAAAAACTATGTCTGATCTAATCTTGGTATCTTCATTAAACTCAAACAAATATTCTGGATTTATACTTTTTCCATGATATCTCACTTCTAAATGTAAATGACTACCCCGTGCATTGCCTGTAATGCCTCCTTTTGCTATCGCCTGTCCTTTTTTAATTTCGTCATTTTCTTTTACTAAAAATTTTGATAAGTGAGCATATAGGGTTTCTAATCCATTCTTGTGTCTCACAATTACAATATTTCCGTGTCCTCCGTGATAGCCAACATACCTTACTTTTCCATCTAATATAGATCTTACACTGTCTCCTACTTGAAGATCAATATCTATTCCTTGATGCGGCCTTCCTCTCCTCCAACCGTATCTAGAAGTAATTACCATTTTGCGGCTTACAGGAGAAGAAAAAACTTCACTATCAAAATTCAATTGAAAAGGAAAACTAATACTTTCTCCTCGATATGGGTTAAACCTTTGGTTATCCCACTTAACAGAAAAATAAACCTCGTTTTTAACTACACCATTAGAAACCAAATTTTCTGAATCATACTTCTTCTTAGCATATACAGGTAAATAAAGAGTTTTACCCTTTACATGTAATTTCTCATGATATACTAGTGTTATATCTTCTTGTTGACCAAAACCTTCTTGGGCATCTAACAAAAAGAATAAGAATAGTGCAACAATTAAAGATACGCGCCTTCTTTTAATAAAAAACATATAATATTCTTAGAAATTTAAATGTAGATCTGGGCTAGTATCTATTTTTTACAATATGACCGTAAAAATAATATGTTGTTACAATAAATCAATGATTTATTTAAAAATTTTTACAACCTCCAATCAAAAGCAAAATGTATTAATTTGAATTACAATCAATTACAAAATCAATAATTGCTGTACTCCCGTAGTTATTTTATGGAATACTATTTCAATGTAAAATTATTAACACATTTTAAGAAATTGATGTGAAAAAATTAATATCTGTATAAGCAATAAAATAGGGTACCAAATAGTTAAAATAGCGTAATAATTAATTAAATAACCATGAAAAAATCATTCACATTTATTGCATTGTCTGGGGCTATACTTATGACCTCATGTGTATCAAAGAAAAAGTATGTTGCATTGGAACAAGAACTACAGGATACGCGCGGCACATTGCAAAAAACCGTTGTTGAAAAAGAAGAACTTGAAGACAAGTTTGCTAAGATTGAAGCAAGAGTAGCTGATTACAATGCCAAGATCAACTCGTTAAAAGAGGCTGGTGATGATAAAATGGTAATGGTAGACGATATTGCTGCCATTTCTAACAGTACCAAAGAAAAAATGAGAGCAACACTTACCAAAGTGGATCCAAGTAAGCTGCAAGAGGCAAAAACATTAAAAGACTCTATGAACCTCGCTGTTTCTCATAACCTTAAAAGCTCTTTAGATGATAGCTTAAAGGAAGATGAAGATATCTCTATAAATATAGACAACACTGTTGTTATGATCTCAATCTCTGATAAAATGTTATTCAAAACAGGTAGTTACAGAGTGAGTAATACGGCTAACGATATTTTACAGAAATTAGCAAATGTGATCAACTCTGAGGCTAGTATAGATGTAATGGTAGAAGGTCATACAGACCCAAGAACTATTAGCAATACAGTGGTTCAGGACAATTGGGATCTGAGTGTAAAAAGAGCCACTTCGATTGTTAGAAAACTACAAAAAGATTATGATGTTGCTCCAGAAAAATTAATTGCTTCAGGAAGAAGTAGCTACCATCCTTTGGTTGAAAATGATTCTGAAGAAAACATGGCAATCAATAGACGTACTAAGATTGTTTTACTACCAAATATGGACAAGTTTTTTGCTTTGCTAACTGCTTCTAACTAACACTACTATTTTTATTTTATATTTTTAAGGGATGTACTTTTATACGTCCCTTTTTCTTTTTTGATAATGAAGTGGCTTATACCTTCCTGATCAATTTGTTATATCAATCGTTTTTCTGGTAGGCTTCATAGGTTTCTTTTTGTAAGACCTGCCATACCACAATAAAATACCACTAACTGGTAATGTTGCGCATATTAGGCTTGTCAAAAAAGCGATGATTTTACCAACAATGCCTCCAATAGCTCCAATGTGAATATCATAATTCATCCGAATCACTTTATCAGCAAATTTTGCATCTTTGTATTTCCCATAAATACTAGGTGTTTCTATCTCCTGTAACGTATGTTGATCAAAAAACAGATAATCCATATTATAATATAGCCCTCTAGAATTACTTACTTCTACAAGCACAGAGGTAGTATCATTCTCTGGATAATGTAATTCAAAACTTTTTGCATTCTTATATTGTTTATAAAGCAGCGGAATTAATTGATCATAGACCGGCATATTATCTGATTTATATACATAAGTGCTCGTACTTTCCGGAATTATAAACTGCGGAGCTTTGTCTCCCCCGGCGGCTACATATACAATAAAGTAAAACCAGTTAAAAGCCATCACACATCCTGTAAAAGCCAAAATCAATCCTAATGAAGAGATATAAAACCCAGTAACAGTATGAAGATCGAAGTTTTTACGTTTCCAACGTGTTTTGCTATTCCAATCCAATTTGAGCCGTTGACGCCAGTTTTTTTTATTCTTTGGCCACCATAGAAAAAGACCGCTGATTACTATAATCAAAAACAATAAAATTGAATACGAAACCACCCTAGAACCTATTGCATCTGGTAACCACAAACGTAGATGTCCTTTTAATACAAAAGCAAAAAAACCCGAATTGTTATTCACCTTTTTAATAAAATCACCCGTATAGGGGTTCAAAAAAACACTTTGATAAAATACCTCGGGTTCGGCTTCATAAAAAACAACTTCAATAGCTTCATTTGGTTGACTATAAATTACTCCGTGAATAGTCTTTTCAGGGATAATTTGTTCTGCAATACGCTTTACTTTTGAAGCTGTTATAAAATCACGTTTTTCAGGATTAACATATTTATAGTCATCATAAAAACTTTCAATTTCCTCTTTAAACACCCATAAACATCCTGTAATTGAAACAATAAAAAGAACTGTACCCGTTGTTAACCCGAGTATTTTATGAAGTTGAAGTATGGTTTTACGTCTGTTTTTCCTTTTACTTACGGCCATAACATTCAGGTTTTCTGAATTGAAAGCACCTCTGGAGTAGTACCAGAAGTACTTTTTTTAATCATATAATTGTAAATCGAACTCTCAAAATTATAGAATCACATTAAAATCTATAAGAAACACTAGCCAGTAAACTTCTAGGTTGTTGTGCATTAATGGTAGACCATCCTCTAAAATATTCTTCATCTAACGCATTATTCAGTTTTAATGCAATGCGATAGTCCCTGTTTTGATAAAACAAAGCAGTATTAACCACGGTATAACTTGGGATAATAAATGTATCTGTGATAGAACTATCTAATGTCTTACGATCCCCGGCATAATTAAATCCTGCTCTTAGTCCAAAGAACTTTGATTTTATGATGATTATGTTTATCACTAAATAGACTAAATTAATATTACCACTATCGAACAGTTAATTCAAAACCGAAAATACACATTCTTAAAGAAAACTTACTAAGGTGTTACAGACTTAAAACTTTAAAAATCAAATATTTTAAGATATTTTAAAAATTTATTATGTAAATTTAGTCTAAATTAATTTAAAATATTTATTAGCCATGAAAAAAGTTTTTATTTTTTTAATCTCAATACTCTTGTTTGCCTGTGACAAAGAAGATATTGATCAGTCAGTAGATAATAATTTGAATAGTAAATCTAGAATTATACCCTCTGGAGATCCAAATTTAAATTCAAATTGGAATTGGGAAAGTTCACAATGGAATGTTAATTTTAGAAGTATTAGTGGGAGTATAGGTAATGCTAATACGGTGAATCCATTCTATAATGACCCTATTTTTGGAAATGCTGACCCATCTAAAATTGATATGCGCGCATCAGATGGTTGGATGCTAGTAGCAAGAGATTTCGGAACGACTAATGACGCACCAAGACACCCTTGGATTATGCTATATAATCGCTTTAGAGGCTTACTTAGGGTATGTGTCTTAAGAACTAGTGATTTATTAACCTCAGATCAAAACCTCTCTTTGAGTTTTGATAATTCTGTAGTTTCTCCAGGTTTATTTAAGTTTGTTGAAGAAACCGAGCAGCTAGCTAATACTAAAACAGGTTCTTTACAATGGATGGTGGGAGAATTTAATTTGCAAGGATTTGATTCTAATATTAATAGACAAGCTAGATTTAGAATTAATATAAGCGAAGTAGCTTCTCAAACAATAACGTTAGATGGTAATTTGAGTATTGTAGGAATAGCACAACCTCAACCTTCTAAAAAAAGTTTAATTGGCTCTACTTATGAGGTAAGCTCGTACGCTTCTAAATTATGGAATAAATTACCTGATTTTGGTAAAGACCCCTTCAAATCGGTTGTAAAAGCAGTAGGTAAAAACCCTTTTGATGTCACTAATGCAGCTGCTGGACTTATTAAAAGTCTTACAGGATCTGGTAAAACACCAGCTTATAATATTAGACTTGATGGCACTATTTCCTTAGATGGTAATATGTCATTATCTAGTAGAAGGGGAACCATTGAAGTATACCTAAGAAATGATGCGAATTCCTCTGGTCAGCCAAAAGCATTGAAAAATATACCCTGGGGTATTATGAATTATTCTAAAAAAGTAAAATTGAAAATTAGTCCCTATGGAGTCGATGTAGGACCAGGACCAATAGATGTATTTCAAACCTTTGCTATATTTAGTGATCCTAATTTTTTTGATAACATTTTGACTATAAACCCAAGTATTCAAAATGATATCTCGATTATTGAAGCTGGATGGGTAATTCACACAAAAGCAGATGTCCAATTCAATTCTTTAGAATTATTTAAACAAAATGGTTATTTACAGAACAATATATCAACTCGATATTTCCCTGGTTTTCCTCGTCAATATTTTATTATTCCTGGAGTACCCAAGGATATTGCTATTAGAATTACCTTTAAAAATGGTGATGTAATTTTTAACAGGATTCCGATAGATTATGAGATCTTCAATCCATATCCTTCTTTCTAGATAAAATAAGTAAAAAATCTCAGAAGGATTGCTCAATCCTTCTGAGATTTCTATTTTAATATTATTAGAAACCAATTTCTTCATAAACGTTAAGCAATTGGAGATCATATAAAGTTTTCAATTTCTTCTTTAAAAACCCATAAACAATCAATAACTGAAACGATAAATATGACTGCACCCGTCGTTAACCCGAGTATTTTATGAAGTTGAAGTATGGTTTTACGTCTGTTTTTCCTTTTGCTTACGACCATAACATTCAGGTTTTCTGAATTGAAAGCACCTCTGGAGTAGTACCAGAAGTACCTTTTTTAATCATATAATTGTAAATCGAACTCCCAAAATTATAGAATCACATTAAAATCTATAAGAAACACTAGCCAGTAAACTTCTGGGTTGTTGTGCATTAATGGTAGACCATCCTCTAAAATATTCTTCATCTAACGCATTATTCAGTTTTAATGCAATGCGGTAGTCCTTGTTTTGATAAAACAAAGTAGTATTAACCACAGTATAACTTGGAATAATAAATGTATCGGTAATTGAGTTATCCAATGTCTTACGATCCCCAGCATAATTAAACCCTGCTCCTAGTCCAAATCCTTTCAGAACAGAAGACTCTTGAAACGTATAACTTGCCCATAGGTTGGCTAAGTCCTCTGGGCCTGCCGTGTCAGGTCTCCTACCCACTTCGTCAAAAGGGCCTGGATTATTGGTAGACACCAAAATCTCACTATTGTTATGACTATATCCTGCAATGATATTTAAACCAGGGATGGGATTAGTAATCACTTCTATCTCAAAACCTTTGCTTTCTACTTCTCCTCCTTGAATTGATAATGTTCCTATCTCATTTCCTGTATTGTCCAAAACGATATTAGAAAATACACGATCTTTGACCTTGATATCATAATAACTTGCTACGATTGATAATTTATCGCTAAACAGGTTTGTTTTTATACCAAATTCGAGTTGATTTCCTTGCTCTGGATCAAAACTAATCACTTCTCCTGTGGGAGAAACCTCTGGAGCTACATTTCTAAAACTGTTCTGATAGTTTCCAAAAAAAGAGAGTTGATCTTTTATCGGTTGATATACGACTCCAAATTTAGGTGAAACTGCGGTTTGATCAAAATCATCTTCTTCATTAAAAACATCTCCTTCGTTGTCAAATATATCTACTCGCACACCTGCAATAGCAGATACTTGCTGTTTTGCATCTTCTGGTAAAAAATCAACCTGGTCTGAGGCATAGAAACCATAAATATGCTCTTTGGTTTTACTATTATTCACCGTAACCGCAGTAGGATCTGCTGCCAGTATCGCACTAATGGTTTGATTAATAAAAGCATCTACAGATGTTCTGTTTAAGGGTACATTTGGACCAAGAAAAGTACCGTCTTGTGCCAATCTGCCTAGGGGTGTTCCATCGGGTCTAAATGTACCCGTGCTCCCAGAAAACACAATACTATTATCACTATTGTCGGTAATCGTTCTATTGTAGTAGTCTACTCCTACTAAAACTCTGTTTCGAATAGTTCCTATAGTAAAATCACCTTTAAAATTTTGTTGAATATTGGTGGTTTCTGTTTTAAATTTTTCTCTTTTTATAGACTGTCGGAATTCTAATTGTCCATTTCCATCGAATAAAAAAGAATAATATCCGCTAGATTCTGCGAAACTTCGAGAAACGGCAGTTTGAGAACTCCATTGTTCTGAAATCTGGTAATTTGCCTGGGCCTGTAAATTAAATGTAGGATTCTCAAGGGTAAGATCATTGCTTGTAAAAGAACGATCCCTGTCGATCCCGACATCATTCGCATTTAGCACTGCTGATGGTGTAGAACGATTTAAAAACAAAAATGGTTGATTGGTCTGTTCGGCTTCTCTAAACTCTGCAACCACTAAAAATGATAACCTATCATTAGCTTGATAAGATAATGTTGGTGCAATAAAAAATGATTTTCTAAAACCTGCATCTTGCCAACTTCCTCTATATTCGTAAGCACTAGTTACCCGAAGCAAATATTTACCTTCGGTATCAAGATTAGTATTTATATCTGCAGTAACCCGGTTTAAACCGTATGTTCCTGTAGTATATGAGATTTCACCTCCAAACCCTGAATAAGGTTTTTTTGTCGAGATATTGATCATCCCTCCATAATTGGTAAGTGGTCCTCCAAATAAAGTTCCCGAAGGTCCTTTAATTACTTCTATCTTATCTATATTGATAGGGTCGGGACTACCAAAGTTTAAAGCAGGCAAGCCGTTAGAAAAATTGGGTTGTGCTTCAAAACCTCTCAATGCGAAGTATCCTGCTCCATCATTTCCTCGACCTGTCGACTCCCATAATCGATCCAATCCAACCACGTTATTTAATGCATCGTCAAAATTTGTCACCACTTGATCTTTTATCAGCGCTGCGCTAATAGTATTATACACCTGTGTATTTTCAATATTCGCAAAAGGAAGTTTGGCGACTGTATTGCTCTTTTTTCTTGAAAATTTATTGGTCTTATCTACATTCACCATCACTTCATCTAGGGCTTGAACCGAAGTCTCTAGCACAATATCCTGTAGTACAGTTTCCTCATCTTGGACCACTTCTATAGTAATTTGTTTTGAAGTATATCCTACATAACTGGTTTTAAGAACATAAGACCCCAACGGAACATTAGAAAGTTTAAAGGTTCCATCAACTAATGTCTTGGTACCAAAATTGGTATTGCTCAATATGATGTTTACATTGTCTAAAGGTTTTTTTGTTGTTGAAATCACTTTTCCCTTTATGATTCCTGATTGTGCTACGATTGCTTGAAAGGCACAAAGAAAAGCTATGAGTAATAGCTGGTTTACTTTTTTCATTTTGCTTATAAATTTTGTTGTTATCAACTACTAGAAATGGTATAGAATTGGCTTGTTAAAAACAGTAGTTTTAATTTTTAAATAAGGATATGTTGTATGTTTTCTCATTTTGTTATATTTGTTATTTATAATAAGTCTAAATAAATATAAAATACAAAATTAGCATCTAGGGAAAGAGAAAAATGACGCATTATGGATAAAAAAAGACGTGAAAAGACGTCGCTTAAAACCGAAATCAAAAAACAAAATAATCAGTGTACTTTACATACAATAACTCAACTAATTACGACCCAGGAACAATGTGGTATTATCTCTAAAAAATTTAAATTTTTAGAAGATCATGGTTCGGGCTACTTTGAATTTCACCGCTTTGATGGTTTATATATTGGTATTTATGATGTGTTACTAACCAAAGACATCAATCTCGAATGGCAGCTACCTAAAGATTTCCTGGAATTATCATTTCTTATTGAAGGCGAGCAGATCATCAAGATTGATGGAGTTGTCAATGATCTTATCTATGAAAGTCAAGAATGTTATCTGGTATATTTGCCTGAAACTAATGGTTCTGTTTCATTTCATAAACGTAAGCGATTCAAAGAGATTAAATTTAGGATGAATACTGATTTTATCAACAGGCACCGCCTTAATGCAGAATATGATATCCTGAACCGCTACGCGCTATCAAAGCTGCAAATCAATTTTCCAGGGCTTTTATGTACGCGAACACAAGAAATTCTTTCAGAAATTTTGTCAGACACTCGAAAAGGATTATTAAAACGATTATTTCTAGAATCAAAAACGCTTGAATTAATTGCCCTGCAATTAGAAACATCCTCGGTATCAAAAACCACTAGCGTAACGCAAATGGATAACCTACTTAAAAAAATGTATCAAGTGCAGCATCTCATCTCCTCAGATCTTACCATACAATATTCTATTCAACAACTTGCCAGAGAAATAGGAATAAATGATTTTGTATTAAAGAAAGAATTCAAAAGAGTATTTGGTAAAACTGTTTTCGAATATGCCACCGAAACGCGTATGAATAAAGCCAAACAGTTACTTCATCACAGTAAAAAACCAATTTATGAGGTGTCAGAGTTGGTAGGATATAAAAATTCAACCCATTTTACTGCCGCTTTTAAAAAAATAGAAGGTATGACACCGAAAACTTATAGAAAAAATGTTGAACCCTAAGATATAATTGCCGCTTTTCTTGACTGTGCTTTTGCTAAGATCTCCATTTTACGTAAATCAAATGCTTTTATGTTCATGCAAGCTTCAACCCAAAGATTAGTTATTGCCAACAATTCTTTTTTTGACAGTGGATTGATCATTTTTTTGCATTGAATGTGGTGGTACTCAAAGTTAAATTGTTCAATACCCTTCTTTATAAACTGATGTAAGGTGTGTATAGACTTTTCTTTTTCGGTTACTTTTTCTATCAGTCCCAACGATTGTAAATACCGTGTTTGGTATATTTTTCCACTTCTAATCAATTTATCTGCTATAGTAGTACCTACCTTTCTTGTCAATAAACTGTGGGCTCCCATGCCTGGAAAGAGATTAAACTTATTCTCTGGCAAACAAAACTGTGCATGTTCCTGGGCTATAATGAAATCATGGGCAAGGGCACATTCAAATCCACCGCCATATGCATTTCCTTCTACCAAAGCAATTGTAATAATGGGTAGCCCAAAGGAGGTATACATACTATAAATGGCATCAACACAAAGATGCGCATATGTCTTCAATTGCTCTTTATTATTAGCGATAATACAATCCAGAAAAAAGGGCAAGTCTCCTCCCATATTATAAATACCCTGATGCTCTGATCCTGAAACGATAAATTTTAGAGGCTTGTCTGGGTGTGAAAAATATATTTTGACCCAATCACAAAACTCTTGAAACTCCTGAAGACCTTTTAAACAATAATTTGGCACTCCAGTATCTTTTATCTTCCAGAATAAAAGTTCATCTTCTCTGAAATATTCTATAGAAATACAATCAAACTGCTTCATAGCATTATGTTTTTGGGATAACTATCCGTTTTTTAGCTATACGGGTTTGTTTTTTAGCTTTTTTTGTAAATAATACTTTGTCCAGTACAAACTTTTGAACTCCTAAAGTCAACAACATATAAAAGGGGATTAATAAGAGTACACCAGTAACTCCAAATTTTTGATATCCCAAAGCCCCCATACCCCAACAAATAAAGACCCATTGCAGGACATAGATTGTGGTCACACGTTTACTGCAATAATAAAAGAATCCAAAGACTGAGTTTGCCTGCATTCTAGTCACCAGTACATTTGCCAACCACAGTAATACCAGATTAAACCCAGCCAAATACAATGTTCCGCCTGGACCTAAATGAAAATAATCCCCAAAATGGTACTCAAAATTATAGTAGCATAACCCTCCACCAAGTACCATTAAAATTATTCCCGCAACACCCATGCTGTTAAATAGATACTTTGTACTATTCTTTTTCTCTTTATACCACATCCCAAAAAACATTCCGATGAGGATAAACGAGAACCAGGGAAAAACTGCAAAATATACATTCCACTCGGCTCCCCACAGCAGATCGAGGAGATAATCACCTCCTCCTATTCCTAATCGAAAACCATGTATTTCCTTGGTAATTAACGCTATAAACAATGCAATTAGTAGTGGTGTATACTTGTTTTTTGAAAACTTATTGATAATTCCCATAAATAACAAAGAAACCCCGGCTAGCTGCAGGATATCACCAGTTCCTAGCATATAGATCATATTATCTATAGTTGCCGGAGCGGCCCATCCATAAGCTTCAATAAAATTATCAGGCATAGTGCCTACTAGTATCGGAAGTACAAACTTCAAAAAATTCATAAGGTATCCTATCCCGAGAATGTAAAAAGCTCTTTTGATAGAAAGCACAACACTCTGATTACGAGATAATGTAAAAGATACTCCCATGGCAATTAAAAACATTGGAGTTCCTTTTCCTATAAAATGAACTACCGATCCCAACCAGGTTTCAGATTGCGTGGCGGTATCCCCATAAATCCATAATGTATGTACAATAATTACCATTAATACACTCACTCCCCTAGCAAGGTCTATGGCTAAAATTCTATTAGATGTCTTCTTCATAACGTTTTTTTTAATTCAAATTTAGTTTGTCGTAATGAGCTTGTCGAAGTATTGTTATTGTTATGGTCAATTATCTTCAGTACGCTCAGAATGATAATTAAAGATGCTGGCATCTTTAAATTTTGCTATTGGATTTTGTAATGTTCCTTCCAGGATTAAATTCTCTATAGGTTCTGAAAGATTGAGCATTTGCTGTGTGTTTTTAAGCTGCAATCTATTTAAGCAACATCGATCAAATTCTAAAACAAAAAGATCGTATCTTTCAAATTTTGATTGCAGATTTGGATGCTTGTCTTGATACAGATGAATACATTCTGCAACCAATTCCCAAAACCAATCTTCGGGACCGTTTAGATGTTTTTCCAAAATAGAAGACATAAACCGAAAAAAGCTGTCAAATACATCGGTAAACAGTGACAATACCTTCATTTTATCCGAAGTTTTGGTGTATAATCGTTTTACCGTTTCTGGCATTTCGAGTTCATCACTAAAAACAATGATTTCTTCGGTAATATCTTTCATCAAGATCTTTACAGGAGTTTGATTTTCCATGACCATAATAATATTTTCTCCATGAGGCATAAACACTAACTCATAGTTATAAAAGCAATGCAATAAGGGACTTAGATATGCATTCAGATACTTACGCACCCATGTATTGCTGTCGTATGGTGATCCTTTGATTAATTCTGCCAACAATGAATATCCTTCTTTATCAATGTAAAGGAATGCAGCCATGGTCATTAATTGTTGACCATCTCTGACCTTTTTATGCGGGCTTTCTCTCCATAATGCGGATAACATTTTGTTATGGGCATTTGTTTTTCCTAATACATCATAATATGTATTTTCAAAACCAACCGTAGCAACCTCACCTAGCATGGTAAATCCTGTTTCCTTCAGGTATTTGTCTTTGGCTAATAATGCGCTTATCCAATCGGTAATATGCGGTGTAGTTTGCATGTAATATGGAGAAAGACCTCGCATAAAACCCATGTTTAATATGGATAGTGCTGTTTTGGTATACATCTTCTCAGGTTGAGAAGTATTATACAGTGTGCGTATCGATTGCTGTGCTGAATAGTAATCTTCGCCTTCACCCAAAAATACAAGTGTATGATTAGCTATGTCGGCAGCAAATACTTGTGAAATTTTGTTTTTCCATTGCCAGGGATGTACAGGGATAAAAATATAGGACTCTATATCCAGTCCTAAAGATTGGAGCTTGGTATGAAATTTTACAATCGTATGAACTCCAAGTTCTTTTCGCATTAACGTTTTATACTCATGCTTCTTAATCGCAGTATATGTTGCCTTGCTTTTATGCCCTGCCACCCAATAGATCTTAAAAGTTCGATTGGTTTCTGGTGCATAGTTTATATAATCCTCGCTGTTAAAACCAATTCGCCCATTATTGGCTACAAAACAGGGATGACCTTCGGTCATCGCATGTTCGATACGCTGAAAAGAGCTATTTGTCAGTTCTTGAGAAGAAAGCTTTTGATGCTGTAATTTGTATGCTGCACCCGATAATGTGCTTGATATTTCTTCTAAATAAACAGGAAGTAAATGTTCTGGAATTCCCAGAGTGTATCTGAATTCTAGTATAAATTTAAGTGCATCAATATGATCAATACTTCCGTTTTGTTTTTTAACCAGAGTGTTTTCATCTACTTCCCAGTGGTCTAAGACTCTTTTTTGGGCAACAAACTCATACGTGACCCCTGGAGTATCAGAAGTCAAAAAATAAAGGTTACTCTCTTTTCTTTCTTCGATTAATTTGGGTTGTAATACCAATTCATGAGCAAACTCGCTAATAGCTTTTTTTACTAAAGCGATATTGGCCCTTTTCCATACCTGGGGATTGAGGTAATCCACAGTTGATTTGGGACTGGTATCGGCTATCGGTTTTGAAGTTGATTGCTCGCGTTTTTTGGCTTGTTGAAAATCCTTTAATTCGCAAAAGGCTAATTTGGCAATTTTTTCGGGTAATACAATCTCTTTTTGATATTTGAATCCTGCTTTTTTATTGAGTTTGTGGATTTTTTCATTTCGTACATCGGGTTCTACCACTACTCTATTTATGTTAGGTTGCTCAAAAAAATATTCCAGCACAGTACTAAATACATTCCATGTAAAACCATGTATTTTTTGCTCTGGTGGAGCTATCAAAATATGCATCCCATAATCGGTATCTTTGGCATCATAATATGCTGAAATCTGATCTTCAGACGCTTTGTATTTTTCCATCAGGAAAATAGGCCGATCTTTATATACACCAATAAACACATCATAATCAACTCTGGTAACCAATTTTGAGTATGTTAAACGTACTTCATGTATAGACTTGTGTATCATACCCCAATAATTAGCATAAGGTTGCGTGACCCAACTATGGATAATCTCTATGTCTTTAGAAAGGTCCAAATAGTATAAGTGAATCTTTCCAAAATCCCTTACAGTTCTTGAAAATACGGGTTTTGATATGGTTCTGTTTTCGTTCATCATGTTATATCTAATCAAGAAATCGCTTCAATACTATTCTCTTTGAATGCTGCAATTGGATTTTCTAACCTTCCGGCAAACTGTAGTAAGGCAACCGGATCATCCAAATCAATCATTTGCTTGTGATTATTTAGTTGAAGGCGATTTAAACAAGACAAATGAAAATCAGAAGTAAATAGATCGTATTGCTTAAACTTTGCCTCTTTTTCTGGGTGTTGTGCATAATAATCCTGGATATTTTTGGCGACTATCCTCCAAAATTGCTCTTCTGAAAAACTTGCATGTTCTACCAAGATATGGGACATAAACCTGAAGAAACCATCGAATATATCTGTGAATATAGATAATAATTTTACATCTTCGGGTACTGATACATACATGCGTTTCAAATGATCTGGTAGTACCACTTCTGGGCTCAAAATACAGGCTTCTTCGGTGATATCTTTTAAAAACACCTTCACCGGAATATGATTTTCCAACACTACAATGATATTTTCGCCATGTGGCATAAATACTAAGTCAAAGTGATAGAAACAATGCAACAAGGGATTTAAGTAAGCTTTGAAATACTTTTGCAGCCATTGTTCTATAGATAATCCTGATTTCTGGATTATTTTTGGCAGTAAAGCCTTACCCTGATGATCTATATGAAGAAATGCGGCCATCGTCATCGGTTGTTGTCCTTCTTTTATATATGCAAATGGACTTTCTCGCCAAAGAGAAGCAAGCATTTTATTGTAATCGTTATGTGGCCCAAACTCTTCAAAATAAGGATTTACATAACTTACCGAAGCGATCTCTCCCAACATTCTGAATCCAGTTTCTTGAATGTAAGGATCACTATAGAGTAATTCTTCCAGCCATACTGCCATTTTAGGAGCTGTACCAAGATAGTATAAAGGAAGCCCTCGCATAAAGCCCATATTTAAAATTGACAATGCTGCTTTAGTGTAAAACTTGGTAGGGCTTGTATTGTTAAATAATGTTCGGATAGATTGTTGCGCAAGGTATTGATCTGGACCGTAACCCAGACAGATCAGGTTTCCTAAGGCTATTTCTGGAGAAAATATGTTTGCTAATTTATTAAACCATTGCCAAGGATGTATTGGGATAAAGAAATAATCATCTGGATCAAAACCTCTATCTCTTATAATAGCTCTAAAAGAGGTTAAAGTTTCAGCACCTAATTCTTGCACAATCAATGTATCATAAGGCAAATCTTGTGTAGCTGCATAAACTGTCCTGTTTTTGTGCCCTGCCAACCAAAGCAATGAAAAAGAATTTCCTGCTTCGGGAGCATACGATCTATAATCACTACTATCAAATCCAATACGACCATTATTAGCTACAAAGCCCGGATGCCCTTCAGTCATAGATTGTTCTATGGTCTGAAAATCGGCATTCACCAAATCCTGAGCTGTTGGATTCCCCTTAAGGAATTTAAAAGCACTACCGTATAAGGTACTGATAATCTCTTCAAGATATACTGGCATTTGGTTTTTTTTAATCCCTAATTGCGTACTGAGTTCTTTGATAAAAAGTATCGCATCTACAACAACGGCCTCGCTTTCTACGTACTTTTTAATAGAATTCTTATCTATCCATAAATGATTTAAAGCCAGTAATTTTGCATTAAATTGATATTGAATAGTTGGACTGTCAGTCTTCAAAATAAAGCTGCTCCAACCCTCTTTTAATTGTTCTAATACCACAGGTTTTATCAAGAGTTCGTGACTAAACTCACAGATAGCTTTTGCTACCAATAATATATTTGCTTTCACCCATACCTGGGGTTGTAAATGGGAAACGGATTGTTGAGGCGAAACGGTGTTATCTAACGTATTCATGGCACTGCGTTTATTGATTTGTGAAATTGGGTTAAATTGTTGGTATTGCTCTCTAGTCAAAAAAGCTAATTGAGCAGTTTTATGAGGGAGTTCTACTATTCTATCTAATTGAAATCCTATGCGCTGGCATAAAGCGAACATTTTTTTATTGCGCATATCTGGTTCTACCAAAATTCTATTCACTGTAGAATCCTTAAAAACAAAATCCATAATTGTTGTAAATAGATACCATGTGAAATTGGAAATCCTTATTTGGGGTGGAGCAACAATGATATGTATGCCACAATCACCTTTTTGTCTAGAATACATCGTTCCTATAGCATCGTAATTGGGATCATATCGCTCTAATACAAAAACGGGGTGATCATGATATGTACCCACAAAAACATCATAATGATCTGGTGCTATCAACCTTGCATATTCTTGTTGCACTTCTTGTAAACTGCACCCTTGCATACCCCAAAAAAAGGCATAATCAAGATTTACCCATTGATGAAGTAGTTCACTATCTTCGGTAATTCTGAACGGACGAATATCGATAGTTCCAAAATCCATAAAAGACTTGGTATAAAGTGTATGATAGTTATGTTCGATATTCTTTTTTGAACTTTTCATTAAGGGTTTCTTTAGTTTACCAATGTCCTAGAGGTGTTTTTTATCACTACTTTGAAGATAAAATAGTATAACAACAGAGTAATAATAAATCCGGCAAGAGCGAACATAAAAGGAATCTGTAATCCATGACTATCTACCAACAACCCAACTGAAAAAGAGGAAATCAACACTCCGAGATTTTGAAAAAAATGTACTTTGCTGTAATCGACAGCATACGATTCTGGAGTACTCAATTCGAATAACAAAACGTCGAACTTTACCACACCCTGAAAAATTGCATATCCGTATATAACTCTTCCCGCGATGACAACAGCCTCAATAGGAACCCCTTGTAATAATAATCCGATTGCTCCAAAAAGTAATACCGAAATGATCCCTTGAAAACCACTATTGGCTTCCTTTCTTTTGAAATTAATCCACAATGCAATTAGTGCAACAAATCCAGGTATCGCATATATGGTTCCTGAAATGAGTTTAGAATCATAGTTAGAGATGCTTTCCCAATAGCTAGAGAAAAAAGGTCGGATCAAGAAATCACTGAAATATAAGATCATAGTTATCAATCCTATTTTGAGTATAAATCCTTTTGGAACCATTCTATTATCTGTGTGCGCTATCGATTCGGTTTCCTGGTGAATTGAAGTATCGTATGTATTACTTCTCAGTAGATATGCACTCATTCCCATTTGGATAAAATCACCCAATGCCATAATCAAAAAAATATAGCTTACATCAATCAGGTCAACGGTTATACCCCCAATAACTGCTCCCAAAATACCGCCCAAATGAACTATCACCGATAGTAATCCAATAGTGCCAGGATGTTCTTTTTTGGTGATAATTCTTAGTATATAGGGATAGACCAAAAGGTAACTCCCTTTAAATAAAATCATCACCAACGAAACGATCCAGAAATTGATGTACGAGTTTGTCCAATAACAAAATAAAGCTAATACTCCTGCGATACACTGGGTATATACCAGGATATTAAGTTCTGCGACTTTTTTAGAAATATAGGCCCAAAAGGGGAATGAAATCATAACCATAAAGCAAATTGCAGCAAAGTAGTATCCCACCCATTTTGGATCAGTAACTCCAAAACGGGCTTTGAAAAACTGTGGGTAAAATGGATGTAATAAATAATCACTTACGACGGCCACCAATGTCATTATGATCAGAAATTTTCTCATACAACAGATGCTTCCTTCTTAATTTCTTCTTCTTCAGTGACTTCAAACTGCTGAAAAGCGATTCGTTTTTCGATTGGGTAATAATCAGTTCCTGTTAATTCTTTAATAATGTATGAATTTCGATAGCAAGCCATTCCAAGATCAGGAGTAACAAATCCATGGGTATGCAGCTCTACATTTTGTACAAAAATGTCTTTGGCCAAATGATCGATAGCATAATTACGATGTACATCATATCGCTTTCGTTGATCCCAGCGTATTTGGTCTTTGATTCTGTTTATAAAATCTGGTTGCTGATATGTATAACCCGTAGCCAAAATCAATCCTTCAGTACGATGTGCATAATGTTTATCTTGCTCCTGTTGATGAATTTCTAAATAAAAGGAACCCAAAACTTCATCATATGCTGCTTTTTGAAGTTCAGAATTTGTTCTCAGCTTAATTTTTACATTCTGTACCAGTTGTTTGGTATAGATCATATCAAAAATATCAGCAATCAAATCCTGATTGATCCCTTTGTACAAATGTTTTTGATTTTTTAGCAATTCATCTCGCTTTTTATGTGAAAGGTTATAGAAATAATCCACATACTCTGGCGAGGTCATTTCTAAGGTGAGCTTTGAATATTCTAAAGGAAAGAACCTTGGTGATCGTGTGATCCAATTGAGTTCGTATCCTTTTGTATCAACATCTTGTAAAAGATCATAGAAAATTTCTGCTGCGCTTTGACCACTTCCTAAGATCGTAACTGATTTTTTAGATTGTAATTTTTCTTTGTTAGAAAGGTACGAAGACGAATGAATGACGTTTCCTTTTAAAGCTGTACAACATTTTGGAATAAAAGGTTGCGTTCCTGTACCTAGAATTATCTTGCGCGTTTTATATACTTTTCTTGTATTGGTTTTATTGCATATTGATGAAACAACGTAATATTTTCCTCTCTCGGTATAGGTTATTTCTTTAACCTCGGTTTGAAAATAAATATTTGATAACTTACTGATAGCCCACTGGCAATATTGATTATACTCATTTCTTAATACCAAAAAGTTCTCTCTAATATAGAATGAATAGATACGCCCCTGCTCTTTGAGATAATTTAGAAAACTGAATGGATTTGTTGGATCTGCAAGAGTTACCAGATCGGCTATAAAAGGGATCTGAAGTGTCGTATCCTGAAGCATCATCCCCGGATGCCAATTAAATTTTTGTTTTTTATCCAAAAACACTCCATCTAATTCGGCTATAGATTCGGTCAGGCAGGCCAACCCTAGATTCATTGGACCAACTCCTATGGCTACAAAATCGATTATATCTTCCTTTTTCATTTTACTAGTTGTTTAATTATGCATGTTATAAGCGCTTCCTGTATCCTTGATCATCTGGATAATATTCAACAAATCATCAATAGTACTTTTAGGATTGAGCAAAGTGAATTTTAGATATACTTTCCCGTCGAGTTTTGTACTTGCTACAGATGCCCGACCCGATTTGAAAAGCGTATTTTTTATATAAAGATTAACAGTATCAGAATCTATACCCAGAGCCGTATATCGAAAGACCAACGTACTGAGTTCTGGTTTGTGTGCAATTTCAAAATAGGGATCATCCTTAATACTATAATACAAATCCAAAGCCAGATAGTGTACTTTTTCCAAAAAGGAACCGATGGTTTTGGCGCCAGTCATTTTTAGGGTAAACCAAAGCTTCAGAGCATCAAATCTTCTGGTAGTTTGAATAGATTTTTCAATTAGATTAGGGCATTCTTCATCTCTATGTTCTAAAGGATTGAGGTAATCTGCAAAGTAAGACACATATTTAAAGTGTTTTGTATCGCGCACCAAAAAAGCACTGGAGCAAACAGGCTGAAACATCGTTTTATGAAAATCAATGGTAATAGAGTCTGCTTGTTCTATTCCGCTTAGCAGATGCTGGTGCGTTTCTGTGAGTATATAGCTCCCCCCATAAGCACCATCTACATGAAACCAAATATCATATTCTCTGGCAATTTTGGCGATAGTTTGCAAAGGATCAAAACTGCCAAAATCGGTTGTTCCGGCGGTAGCAATAATACCAATAGGAATGTTCCCAAGCTGTTTCTCTTTTTCAATAGCTTGCACTAGCGTATCTGATCGCATCTTCATTTTGTCATCTGTAGCTATAGCAATTACAGAATCATACCCCATCCCCATTAGTGCGGCATTTTTCTTAATGCTGAAATGCGCTTTTTCAGAACAGAAGAAACGAAACTTGGAAACAACATCCGACCAACCATGCTCTTTAAGATTGAGTCCAAAATGTTTAAAGGCGTAATCATCTCTGGCTAAAAGTAATGCCATAAAATTAGATTGCGTACCTCCACTAGTAAATACGCCATCCGAGGTATTGGGCAATCTCATTTCGGTACAAATCCACCGTATCATTTCCTGTTCTATTAATGTTGCAGAAGTGCCTTGATCCCAGGTCTCTATAGCTGTGTTTACTGATGATGCGACTAAATCTCCTACTATGGCAGGAATTAAAATCGGGCAATTGAGATGTGCCACATAATTTGAATGATGAAACGCTATAGCATGATCCAGATATAATGCTTTGATTTCTTCAAGAGCATCATCAATCGATAATATGTCATTAGGGTTAGCCTTTAATAAATCAGTCTTTAATCTAAGATTATTAGGCGACTCTCCACTATAAAAATTCTCATTATTCAAAAAATTAGTAACATAATTAATCGCCTTTTGAAGATATTTTTCATAGGTATACTTTGATTCAGAATCAAAAAACTGATCAATCTTCTGATCAGTAACTAAGTTCGTTTGTGTTTCTAGGAGCATGTTATTTTTATTTGATCTAAATAATTATTCAAATTTAGAATCAAACAAAATAAAATTCATGACGTAATAAGGATAAAAAAAGACGTGGATTGATGAATTAACATTAAAGAAACACTGTATTGTACTATACCACCATAGTACATTATTATTTTTGAATTGAATATGAAGCTGTGGACGGCTCAATAAAACCTAGTAGATGTAATGCAAAAACAAAAAAAGAGACTATCTGAATAGATAATCTCTTTTTTTACATTAAAAGTGTTTAACGAATTATTCTATAATCTCTTCCAGATCCAACATAAATGCATAATACAAAGCAGTACGTTTATAACGTGCAAATCTTCCTGATGCTCCTCCATGACCGGTTTCCATATCACAATCCATAATCAACAGATTATCATCGGTTTTTAATTCCCGAAGCTTGGCGGTCCATTTTGCTGGTTCCCAATATTGTACCTGACTGTCCCAATATCCAGTGGTCACCAAAATATTTGGATACTCTTTTGCTTCTACATTATCATAAGGAGAATACGACTTCATATACTCATAATACTCTTTATCCTTTGGATTACCCCATTCATCAAATTCAAATGTAGTTAACGGAATGGTTTCATCCATCATGGTAGAGACCACATCAACAAATGGTACTGCAGCTACTACTCCATTCCACAATTCTGGCTTCATATTCAATATGACACCCATTAATAATCCTCCGGCGCTACCTCCTAGTGCATACATATGTTCGGGACTTGTAAATCCTTCTTTAACAAGATAATCTCCACAATCTATGAAATCGGTAAATGTGTTCTTTTTCTTTAAGAGTTTTCCATCCTCGTACCAGTATCTTCCCATTTCCTGACCACCTCTGATGTGAGCCATAGCAAAAACAAATCCGCGATCTAATAAACTAAGCCTATCGGATCTAAATGAAGGCTCTGTACTGCTACCATACGAGCCATAAGAATAAAGTAATAAAGGGGTTTTGTTACTTATTTCTGTTCCTTTTTTATACACAATAGAAATAGGTACCTTCACTCCGTCTCTTGCAGTTGCATAACGACGTTCTGATACATAATTATCTTTAGAGAAATTGGGATCTACGACTTCTTGCTCTTTTAGTACAACCTGTTCTTTGGTATCCATATTATAGTCAATGGTACTGTTAGGCGTTGTTAAAGAAGTATAACCATAACGCAATATATTGGTATCAAAATCCAAGTTGGTTGTCGGATATGACAAATATGCAGGGTCATTAAATTTAATATAATGATCATTATCTCCATTCCATTTCATTACTCGCAATGCTCTTAAACCGTTCACACGTTCTTGCAATACCAAATGATCATTAAAAACAACAAAACTTTGAAGTAAAATATCTTCTCTATGTGGGATCACATCCTCCCAATTCTCTTTGGTAGTCGCAGTAATAGGTGTTTTTACCAATTTAAAATTGGTTGCATCCAGGTTAGTTCTTATATAAAAATGGTCTCCAAAATGAGCCACATTATACTCTAAATTCTTCTCACGCGGCTGAATAATTTTCCAATCGCCATTTGGAGTATCGGCATCTAAATATCGATACTCGGTCGATAACGTTTGGTCACTACCGATCATAATATATTTATCAGATCTGGATTTATACACAAAACAACTAAAAGTTTCATCTTTTTCTTCAAAAACTAATTCATCTTGGGATTGGTCTGTTCCCAGGACATGCCTGTATATTTTATCTTGTCTTAGAGTTATAGAATCTTTGGAGACATAAAAAACAGTCTTATTATCATTTGCCCATACAGCACCTCCCCAGCCGGCATTTTCTATCTTATCGGATAACATTTCTCCTGTTTCAAGGTTTTTGAAATGGAGTACATAGCGACGTCTAGACACGGTATCTATGGCAAAAGCCAGAAGTTTATTATCAGGACTTACTGACTGACCTCCAAAACCATAGTAAGAATGGTCTTTGGCCATTTCGGGGCCATTTAGCATAATTTCTTCTTTTGCATCATCCTCTAACTTTTTACGACAATAGAGCGCATAATCCATACCCTTTTCGTAACGAGTATAATAGGAATATCCATTATCGTTGTAAGGAACCGATGAATCATCTTTTTTGATACGCCCTACTATTTCGTCATACAACTTTTTTTGAAGCCCTTCTGTATGCTTCATTGCTGCATTTTTATAATCATTTTCTGCGTTAAGATAATCCAATACATCTTGAGTTTGCGCATCAGGCTTTTCGGCATTTTTTTGTTCATCTGTTAAACGCATCCAAAAATAATTATCAAGACGTGTATCTCCATGAGCTGTGAGTTCTTTTGCAACTATTTTTGCTACAGGAGCTTCGAGAGAGTGATAAGACTTCACCGCAGATTTATTCTCGGTATTACAAGCTGTTAAAAACACTCCTGAAATGAGAAGTAGATTGATGATTTTTGTTTTCATAAAAAATATTTTAGTTAATTGAATACCCCTATTTGGTTAGATCATTGTTATAATTCATATTTTTTAGCAAGTAAAAATAACTGTATTATTATAATTTACTTAATTTTTAGAGTTATAGTTTTTAGAAAATTTAAATTCTGGAAATATCAATTAGACAGGTAAATATTTCCTTTTGTCCTTTATTTGTTCTATTTGTCGATTTATTTAGTAAATTTAAACTCCCAAACATCGCATGGCTTGCTAGTTACACTACTTTTGTTTTATGGAGAGCATTAAGAACACTTCTTTTTATCATGATGCCATACAGGTACTTTCTTACCCATTTGGTAGTTTTTATTTATTCGAAAATTTTATTGTAGGAGAAATTAATAAAGATGTTGTCTTTACATGGAAAGATCATGCGAAAATCCTGGTTGAAGAAATAAGTAATCTTTACGATCAAAATGGAAAGGATTTGGTATACATTTCAAATCGTATAAATCCGTATTCTGTAGTACCTAGCGATTGGGTACATTTTTTTAAATACAGTTATTCTCTAAAAGGTTATGGTATTATAAGTTATGATGCAAAAGGAAGACTTAATACTATGCTAGAAAAATTATTTATGCGTAGCAAATTTAAGAGTTTTGATAATTTATCGGATGCGATTATTTGGGCCAAAAAATTGGCAAATTCTAAGGATAGTGCAGCTTAAATTTTAAAAACACACACTTGTTATCTAGTTATCAAGACCGGTATATCAAGTTTATCTACCACACGTACTGGTATTCTAACCCTTTTCAATTTACTCACTTTGCGATTACCATCCAAATTTCGAGGAATGCATAATAATTGGGTATTGGTTTTTGATACATATGATGCTAGCCCATCTAAAGCATTAGTTCCTTCAGAAAAGACATAAGAAATCATTTCTCGATCATTTCTTGACGTCGCTTCTTCAGCATTTTTTTTACTTCTTATACTAAAATATCGAATAGGATTGTTGTTTTGTTCTTTTAGGTCATTGATAATTTCAATTCCCTCCTTCTGTAAAGATTGACCAAAAACTCCTAACGAGATGTCGGTATATGAATGCAGTTTATGATCTTCTCCGGTAATTAGAATATTCGCATCACATTCGTCAAGCAAAAATTGGGTGATTCCTCTCCTAAGAACATCGACCCTTTTGACTTTTCGTTTTCCTAATAAAACAATCTCAGGTTGAACCTGAGCTATTTTTTGTCTTATTTCATTTTTTATATTACCATAGGCTACCTCATACTTTATACGAATCCCTTCTTCTTTTTCAATCTTATTTATGATTTGTTTTAAGATGGATTTTGTTTTATAATAATCTTCATGTATTGCTCTTTCTGCAGATAGTTGATTAATTTGCGTAACTACTTTTGATGGAGATTTTACATGAAAAGCTTCAACGCTTCCCTGAAGTACTTTTGCTAATTGAACAGCATTCTTAAGAGCACTTTCTGATGTATTAGATAAGTTAGTTAATACCAGTATACGGTATTTTTGGTTAAGATTCTTAGCATTCATAGTCCTTACATTTTAGTTAATTACATCATTTAAAGAATACTCATTCGTAGATTGATCTCTAAAATAATATAAAAACTATTAATACACAGTAGTTTAACTTTTGATTAGTAAAAATATAACAATGGTTAAAGCTGGTTCGATTTTCTTATTTATTTCTTAAAAATCAGACATTTAAGAAAAAATTACACTCCTTACTTAGTTTTTTTGATAGTTTCAATCAATTAAACGAACTTTCATCATAACTATTCAAGTTTGAAACATAAAATATCCTGGAAAACAGCATCAACTATTGTCATTGCAAATATGATAGGTACCGGTGTATTTACTAGCTTAGGTTTCCAGTTAGTAGATATAAAAAACACTTGGAGTATACTGCTGCTTTGGATATTGGGGGCCATTATGGCAATATGTGGTGCTTTTACCTATGCAGAGCTTGGCACAAAGCTAAGACGTTCGGGTGGCGAGTATCATTTTTTAACCCAAACCTATAGCCCTCTACTCGGTTATCTTTCTGGTTGGGCGTCTTTAACCGTTGGTTTTGCCGCCCCTATTGCTCTTGCAGCAATGGCAGCAGGGTCCTATACCGAAAAATATCTTGGAGTAAACAATAAAATAATAGCCATAACTCTCATTTTATTAGTATCGCTTATGCATATGTTTGATTTGCGTAGAAGCAGCATATTTCAAAATATTACCACCTCTTTTAAAGTTGTAATTATACTGTTTTTTATAATCATCGGTTTTATAGAGCCTTCTACAACCACAGCTCTTGATTGGAGTTCAGGTTGGAAACAAGAAATTTTATTGCCATCATTTGCGGTTTCCCTGATTTATGTTACCTATTCATATTCAGGATGGAATGCTGCTGCTTATATAGTAGATGATATCAAGGATGTTAAAAGAAATCTTCCTATTGCTTTGATAGGCGGTTCTCTATTGGTTGGCTTGTTGTATGTCTTGTTACAAGTTGTATTTTTAAAGCAAGCTCCGATAGCACACCTTGCGGGTAAAATAGAGATTGGACAAATAGCAGCACAACAGATATTTGGAGATATCGGAGGGCAGATTATAAGTGTCTTAATCGCTATTATGCTTGTTTCGAGTATTAGCGCAATGACGTGGGTAGGTCCAAGAGTCACAAAAGTAATGGCAGATGATTATGGGTTATGGCACTTTTTAAAAAAGACAAATAAAAATGGTATTCCGGTTAGTGCAATTTGTTTACAAGCTATCATTGCAATAGGTATGGTGTTTACAGGTACATTTGATCAAATCCTTACCTATAGTGGTTTCATTCTTCAACTTTTTGTAGCACTAACCGTATTTGGGCTTTTTTTTATACGAAAAAAAACACATTTCATTGGATTCAAAAGCCCATTATTTCCAATACCTCAAATTATTTTTCTGGCAATAAGTATCTGGATATTGGGGTATTTATTAATTGAGCAACCCAAAGAATCCATAATAGGGATTTCAATTCTGGTGTTGGGAATGTTTACCTATTACTTTAATAATAAATATCTAAAAAACAAACCGTAAATGACCAGATTTAATAAAAACAATAGGTTTAAGAATTCAAAAAGGAAATCATTATGCATGTAATTCCTGAAGTTTTTTCAACTTTCTATTCATCAAGGCAAACCATAATGGCTGAAACAATGCCAATACCATCATACCAGGATACCCTGTTGGCATTTGTGGACTTTGAGGTACAGACTTCAATACGGCATATTTCTTACTGCCATTATAATGATGATCAGAGTGCCTAGAGAGATTAAACAATAGCAATCGACCAATAGGATGATCAGAGTTCCATGAATGATGATGTTTTACACGCTCATAGGTACCGGCTTCGGTTTTCTGTCGTATAAGTCCGTAATGCTCTATGTAATTTACAGTTTCTAATAACATTATCCCAAGAATTGAAGCTCCTATAAACGCAAGTAATACATGGGTACCAAAAAAGTAAAATATAAGTGACAGCAATGCAATATTGGCAAAAGAGTAAATGATCATTCTATTTTGTAAAGAAAATGGGGATTTGCCATGTTGTCGCAATCGATCATTCTCTAATCTCCAGGCCTTAAAATAGCTTCCAAAATGCGAAGTAACCCAAAAAACAAATAAAAGCTGATTCTTTTTGGCTGTCGCTGCATCATTTGGTGTAGCCACATCTCGATGATGACCACCGTTATGATAAGGTAAAAAATGAGTATCTAATGAGGTTAAGAGTAATATTTCTCCAATTAATTGTTCTTTTCTATTGAGCCGATGACCTAATTCATGACCAACGTTAATTCCCAATACGCCGCACATCAATCCCATAGCAGATACCCTTCCAAAATACTCTACCGTACCAAAAGCAGTATCCTGAATAATAAAAAGAAAATAAACCAACATCCCCACTTGTATTGGTAATGCCAGATACATAACCCAATCATAAATAGGGTTCTTTTTTTCTTCACTGGCTGTTTCTTTATCAAAATTAGAAGCATCAGGTTTCAAGAATAACTCCAAAAGCGGAACAAAACCAAAGAATATAATAAAGGGAATAAAAGTCATTGCTCCTTCACTATTAAATGAAATATATACAGTAATTGGTAATGTATAAACCAAAAGGTATTTTAATCTTTTCATCGTTCTCAATTTTTTGTTTTTATTGTTCAACACTTATAATTTTGAAATACCTTTTGTTAGTATTCCGATAAGGTTATCAAAATTAGAGATCAGTCTTTCGTACTGACCTTTTAAAAATAATGGTGTTTCTAGACCTTTCAGGAATATGAGTAACATCTCTGCGTATACCTCAATATTTCCTGGGAGTTCAAGCTCGTCTTTTGCCACTCCTTTATTTAAAAGGTTAGTGATTTGTGTTTTTTCCCACTTGTCCATTTCTAGAATCACATCATTAAGAAATTCATAAAATTCATAAAACTCGGGTCTTAAAGTTTCTTGATAGTTAATAGAAATATTCATAACCATCATCCTTTTAATCATATATGCTCTTAAGATATCGCGGCTATCTGCATTTGAATCCTCAAAGATTGGAGTCAATTCTTGCTTTAAAAAATCGAGCTCAGAGATCACTACTTCTCTAAAAAGTAATTCTTTACTATTAAAGTGATAGTACAAAGAACCCTTTGCTTTTCTTGCAGACTTTGCTATTTCATCCATAGATGTTTTGTAAAATCCATATTTACCAAAAGTCCTACTCGCTGTAGTAAGTAATTTCTGCTTCGTTGGGCTCATTTGTATTTTTTGACTATTTTCGTTTATTAGTCAAATATATAAAAAATATTTTAAACCCAGACACTTGGTATTTCGGTGACCTTAATTGCACTATTTACTTATATTTGATCCCAAAAATCATACTATGCTTGCAATGATTGGCCCATGGCAAATTATACTACTTCTTATCGTTTTTTTGATAATAGCGGTACCTATTGCCCTACTCATTTACATAATCCGGAAAAAGAATAAGAAAAGATAAGGGTAACAAACCTAGCTATATCTATTCTTAGAAAAAGAAAGTTAATCGAATATTCAGAACTATTCTTGATCCCCCTTTTTGTCCCTTACAAAAGGAACAAATCGAACGGGAAGTACTTTTTTCATTTTGATTTTCCCATTTTTCTTAGTTACCAAAACCAAATTTCTTCTATTGGATGGGCCTACGGGAATAATCATACGCCCTCCATCTACCAATTGGTCTAATAATGGTTGAGGTATTGTTTCAATTCCTGCTGTTACTATAATGGCATCAAATGGTTCATGTTCTTTCCAACCATTATAACCATCTCCAATTCTTACTGTAACATTATCATATCCCAATTCTTTGAGTGTTTTTTTGGCAGACACACCCAATTCTTCAACAATTTCTATTGTGTAAACTGTTTTAACAATCTCTGCGAGTACTGCTGCCTGATAACCAGAACCAGTTCCTATTTCTAATACCTTGTCGCGCGACTCTAGCTGAAGTATTTGAGTCATAAAAGCCACAATATACGGTTGCGAAATAGTTTGCCCACTACCAATGTGTAAAGGATTATCCTGATAAGCATATTGCTTCATGTTTTCTGGAACAAATTGTTCTCTTGGCACTTTACGCATTGCTATTAACGTAGCTGGATCCTTAATTCCTCTGGCAACAAGCTGATTTGAGATCATAACATCGCGTTTCTTATTGTAATCGGATTGCGCATGTCCAATGTTAAATACAAAACTTATTAAAAACAATATTTTGAACATAATTCATTGATTTTAAAAACAATAAATCTTTCTACCTAAAGTTACTTCAAAAATCTTGTACCTAGAACCTCATTTCGAAGTTTTTAAGGTGTTCTCCATAAATCTATATAATGCCAACATTTCTTTTTTACCCGCCTCTCTTCCCAAACGACCTGCAAAATAGAGAACAAACCAAGTAATGAAGAGGGAAACCATAGAAACAATTGGAAATATTATAGGTTTATCCAGACTTATATTCACATACAACCAAATTCCTGATACTATAAATAATGTGGCAACGATAAAATGCAGAAACATAAAAAGTGTCCAGACCGTAGGACTAGGACCAAAAAGTCCTTTAAGTTCAGGTCTACTTTCGGTTGCATTGTAAATCTCAAGATGCAGTTGTGGTGACCAGAAATGTTGCTCTTTCTTTGGGATTCGTATAAATACATGATGATCAATACAACTTACTACGAAATCCTGACAAGTTTTACTCTGCGTTTCAAAAGCTTCCAATGCCTTTTCTGAAGGCATCCCAAGGTCCCGAAAAAATCTGGGTCGCAAAACAATATTTTTTGAGATTTCCATATATATGCTTGAAAAGTAAATTTAATTCGTTTTTATGCCCTTTTTTATGATTTTTATCAGTGAACTTCATCTTAACTTTTTGTTTGTGACCAGGATCGACTGACAGGGAGAGGCCAGACGTAGCGATGGTAGTGAAATTTGACCAGATTAGGCACTTTTGAAAGCTATATTAGGGCTACAGATAAGAAAAGTAACGAAATATGAGAGAATTTCAGTCATTTTTTAGGAAATAGAAAAAGTAAAGATGAGTTCAGTTTCTAAATGTTAATCGAATTGAAGCCTTTTATCACGTTATTAATACTTTTACTTCTTTATTGTAATTCCTTTTAGATCCCTAAACTTTCCTGTGATTAACCACCCTCCAAAATTTTCTGAAACTGCCATTAACAGCGTATTTTCTCCTTTTTTTAAATTCAAGTAAATAGCATCAAATAGCCCTACCGTACCTAAAAATCTGTAATCTCTGGAGCGATATTGATTACTTCCTTTGTATATAGGAGTATTATTTAAAATGGCTACCACCCTATCACTATACCCAAATTCAAAAAGTTTTGTTTGATCTTTATCGGATATGATGTTAATTTTAGCAAAAGCAGTATTTTTAAGCGTACCATCATTTAAAACTACTTTTCGGGCAATGTTGGCGGCGGTACCCTCCTCTATTTTAATTTTTCCACGCCATTTTCTGTTTGATATCAATGATTTTAATGCACTTATATCATCCACTTTTTTTTCTTCAAACTTATCAGAGATTTCCCACTCCTGAATTAAACCTTGAATTGGCTTTCTTTTTAAAGGATTAAAATCAACAATTTCATATTCCTTATTATTTATTTTGAAATTAGCATAGTGCATTGGTCCTGCACCACCGCCTCCTATTGCAACTTCTCCTTCTATAGGTTCATGAACAAGATTCCATGATAAGTTTGGTTTTTCTGAATAGTCTAAATATACCTGAGCTTGACGACCATTAATCACCAATTTTACATGAGTCCAACCGTCATAATTATAATCATAGGGTACCGAGTAACTAGGTCCAAAATAAAGTTGCCATGGACTGATACCATTAATTACAGGAGTGGCTTGATTACTATCAGGTTTGTTTGGAAGATGTGGACGCAAATAAAAAGACTCCATATTATTTCTGTCGGAAGCTCTAAATCGAACTCCGGGAAACCCCTGTCGTTTGGTTAGATATACATCAAACTCTATAGTTCCGTTTAAAAACTTTGTGTCTTTTAGAAATGCCATACCCCGCTGAATATAGATGGCGTTTTTACCTTTATAATTTTCCTGCACATAAGATTGAGCGTTTATTTCCCAATGTATAGTATCCAAGGGAATATAATTTTGTGAATATGTGTTTTGAAGCAAAAGAACACTCATTATAATAACTATAAGTAACCTTGTCATTAGATTTTTTTTTGATTTATTCAAAGTTCCGAAGGGTTAGAAACAATAAGAAAACAAATTGATACAAAACGATTCATTGTTGTTCAAGTCATAATTTTTAATGACTTTTGCTTAGTTATATGAGCACATATCCAGAACATATTCTAGTGCAACAATGTTTGCAGGAAATTGAGGAAAAACTTGGATGGGGAAACGCCAACCAATGGCATAATGATGTCTTTATTGAATTGAGTGATCTTATCCATGAAAATACTCATGTTCTTTTGAGCCCCACTACATTAAAACGTGTTTGGGGGAAGATAGCTTATAAAAGTGCTCCAAGTATTAGTACATTAAATACCCTCTCTCAATTTGCGGGGTATGAAAACTGGAGAGATTTCAAAAATAAAAGTAACATTAGGAAACCTTTGTGGATAGAAAAAAAGGTAGCACAAAATATAGGAGTAATCGTGATCGCTGCTTCAATCATGACGATAGCATTTATATCATTTTACTCTATGATTGGGTCAAAAAAAAGCAAGCTAGACCTGACTGATCTTTCAAAAGTTACTTTTAGCAGTAAACCCATAGCCAAAGGGTTACCAAATTCTGTAGTTTTCGATTTTAACCTTAACAACATTGAGTCAGACGACATATACATCCAGCAGTATTGGGACAAAACCAAAACAATCAAAATCAAATCCATACAAGATCAGGCTACGGGCATTTATTATTTTCCAGGTTATTTTGGAGCTAAGCTTTTAATTGATGGCGAAGTGATCCGGGAGCATGATTTGTTTATTAAATCCAATGGCTGGGTAGGTACTATTGATTATAAGCCCATTCCAAAATATATAGACCAAAAAGACTTGTTTGGTAGTTATTTATCTGTTCCTGCGTCAATACTTGGCGAAATAAAAACAAATGAAGATCCTGTCGTTTCTAGTTTTCATTTTGTAAATGATTTTAATGATGTTTCTGGTGATAACATTTTCATTAACACTTCTGTACGTAATTCGTATAGAGAAAAATGGGCTGTTTGTCAGTCTTTGCGAATAGTTATTCTAGGAACTTCAGGGGCTATGGTAATACCGTTTTCTATCCCAGGATGTGTTTCTGATATCAATTTAATGCTTAATGATGTTTATCTGAAAGGTAAAGAGCATGATCTTTCTGCTTTTGGTGCTGATTTTTCGAAATTCAGAAATATTGATATCATAATTAAAGAAAAAACAGCAACTATTTTTATCGATGATATAAAAGTCTATTCAAGCAGTTATAATGAACCCATCGGTAACTTTGTGGGGGTGCGTTATAAGTTTTTAGGAGCAGGAGAAGTAAGTTTTTTAAAAGTTACCAAAACAGATGGCAAAATAATACTACATGAAGATTTCGGGATCAATCAATAATAGGCACAACAATGATAATATCGCGTTTATTACATCTACATATTTTTATGATCCATATGTTCAGTCTGTATTTTCTCTCCTTCCTTATTCATCATAGATTTCTTTCCTTGTAATTGTGCTGCAGCATCCACGGTAAAAGCTCCGTTAATTACAATTTCATCTCCACTTTTTAGTCCATTTAGTATAGCATAAGTTTCCTGATTGGCATCGCCAAGTGATACTTCTCGCATTTCAAAAACAGGCTCATTAGGGTTTGTTTTAATATACACTACAGAGCGTTCACCAGTCCATAACACTGCGCTTTTTGGTATGTTGAGCTGCTCATTTTCTGTCGATTTGCCTAATACTATACCTGAAACAAACATTCCCGGTTTAAAAATACTATTAGGGTTATCGAGTGTTACTCTCATCTTTACAATTCTGGTTTTGGTATCCAAAACAGGATCTATAAAAGAAATTATTGAATTAAACTTTTTATCCGGATATGCGTTGGTTGTTACACGAATCTGTTGTCCAATTTTAAACTGTGATATCTGATTTTCGTATACATCAAATTCGGCCCATACTGTATACAGATTACTCACTTTTAATAAGGGTTGCCCTTGTTTAATGTAGTCCCCTTCTGCACTTAGGACTTCTATGACAGTTCCTGAAACTGTAGCATAAACAGAGAAGTTTTCCTGGACTTTTCCAGAAGATTCTATCGAATTAATCTGATTCTCGGAGAGCTTCCACAATTTTAGTTTGTTTCTAACCGCATTATACAAAGCAGGTTGAGATTCTTTAAGAGATGAAGCAGTAATAAGCTCTTGCTGAGCAGCAATAAGGCTTGGGGCATACATAGTGGCCAGTTTTTGCCCTTTTCTAACCTGTTGTCCTTTGTAATTAACATGCAACTTCTCTACTCTACCCTCAAAATAACTAGTCTGTATTGCATTAGACTCCTGATTCTCAACAATTTTCCCTGATAATCTGATCGCATTATTACTATCAGATGATCCTTCGCCAACAACCATAGTTTGGATATTAGCCAAAGCTATAGCATTTTCTGTCATTTTAAACTGGTTTGCATTCAGGCCTTCTGAAATTGCTTCGGCCAGTGTCAAATCCATACCGCATATAGGACAATCTCCGGGTTCTGGCTTCATAATTTGTGGATGCATAGAACATGTCCACATCTGATCTGTTGTATCATCTTCAGCATGTACATGAGAATCAGTCGCCTTGTTATTAAAGATGAGATAGCCTACAAATACCCCTATAAGTGCTGCAATGATGATATATATATGATTTTTGTTCATCTTTAAAAAATTTGAATTAATAGTACCACTGCCATCACGATCATAATGGTATTTTCTATAAAGGTAGCTTGAGTCATCGGTAATTTAAGGGCTGTACCCAAACAAGCACACTGTATGGATTTTTTGTCTAGCAAAGTTCTGGTTACACCAAAAGTGGTTATTCCTAATATAATTATGGTTGCTACAAGTGCTAAAGGAATTTGAAATCTCATCAAAAATAGTACTCCCAGGGCTGTTTCGATAAAAGGATATATCCAGCCATACAAAGGAATTGCCTTTGCCAAGGGATCATACATTCTGAAAGATTCTGGAAAACCTCTTAGATCCAAAATCTTGAAAAAGCTGAAAACAATATAAAACAACCCCATAAAATCAAGCATTGCTTCCTTACCATCCCAGCTTCTGATATGTAACAAAACACTGGCAATGGTTATGTACCCGAATATGATAAACAGAGGTTTTAACTCTTGCAATTTGGTTTTCTTTGTAACGGTTTCATGTCTTTCAGAAATCGTATATTTATCTGGTAACACCGATTGTAATTGGGATATAGAAATATGATTTTCCATCTCTATAATAGCCTCTTCTTTTTCTAAATCAACCGTTAAGTTTTTAATCCCGTCAACCTTTCTTAGCTTCTCCTCTACACTGCTACGACAACCGTTACATGTCATCCCGGATATTTGATAGGTGTGTTTCATTATGATCGTATTTATAAACCTTTTTAGTTTGTTAAATAATGTATAATTGCTGTTTGTATATAGTATTGCTTCACACTTTCTATGTGATTCATCTCAAATTTTAGTTGTAGTTCCTGAATATCTAATACATCTTTAAAATCAATAGTTCCTGTCTCATAACTTTTGATAAGAATCTGCTCAGCGTTTTTGGCCTGTATCAAATTCTTCTTTTGTGTATTATTTTTAATTCTGGCAGTAGTTCTTTTAGATATTGCTTCTTCTAAAAGTACTTGTAAATGATTTAATTGTTCTTCTTTTTGTGCTTTAACTTCTTCCTGTTGTAATTTATATTGACGTGTTTTTGAACTATGCTTCTTATTAAAAACTGGAATTGAAAGAGATACCATTGGCATAATTATATCTTTGCCATTATCATTAATAACAACATCTGTTCTTTCAGAAACAGGCACATAATCCAGTCCAAAGCCAATCTGCGGAGCACTTTCCTTTTGATTAAGTACTTCTAACAGTGCTATGCTTTGATAGCGCTTGTCATATTTTAATAGTTCTGGATTAAGTAGTATTCCTTCATTTTCCAGAACTGGATCTTTTTCCGGAATGATCATTTCAATTAAACCAATTGGTACTGATGTACCGGCTCTGTTCAAGAAAGAATTTAACCTAACTTGTTCTACCGCAAATGCTTGTTGTAGCACTTCTTTTTGTTGTTGCAGCTCATTCTGTCTAATCTGAAGTCGTAAAACATCTACTGCCGAAGCCTTACCAATTTGCACTGATGTCAAAGCCAACTGTTCATAGGTTTTTAAAAGCTTGATATTGTCTTCAAGAACCCGCTGTTTTGTATATATTTCATACAAGTTATAATAGGTTTGAGAAACCGATAGAGCCAGCTTTCTTTTTGTGATAATAAAATCAAGGTATTCAGTTTCCGCCACTTCTTTAGAATAATTCTCTTTTGCCTTGATTGTTCCAAACCATGGTAACATTTGTTTTACCGAAAATTTAGCACGTTGTGCACCGGTCCTGGTCTCTGGTTCGCTCACAAAATACCCTAAGCTTACTTGTGTATTAGGCAAAGAGTTTACTTCGCTAATTCTTTCTTTTGAAACACGATAACGTAACTCAAAAGCTTGAATCTTAGGATTATTTTGTTCTGCTTCCTGAATATAAGATTGCAATTGTTGTGCTTTCGCGAAAGCAGATACTAAAAGAAAACAGACGATAAGTTTTATATTTTTCATTTGCTTACTCTTTTATATTGTATTTCTTTTTTCCAACTAAACAAAACTGGCACCACAAATAATGTAATAAGAGCTATAACCATTCCTCCAAATGCAGGAATCGCCATGGGAATCATGATATCACTTCCTCTACCCGTAGAAGTTAAAATTGGTAACAGCGCCAAGATTGTTGTTGCTGTGGTCATCAAACAAGGTCGTATTCTTTTTTCTCCGGCCTCTATAACTGAACCTCTAATACTTTCTAAGGATCGGGGTTTGTTTTTATCAAAAGTCTGTTTGAGGTACGTAGCCATTACCACCCCATCGTCTGTTGCAATGCCAAAAAGTGCAATAAACCCTACCCATACGGCTACGCTTAAATTTATGGTATGCACTTGAAAAAGGTCTCTTAGATTCTCTCCAAAGAGACTAATATTCAAAAACCAATCCTGCCCATATAGCCAAATCATTAGAAAACCACCGGAGAAAGCTACAGCAATTCCTGTAAATACCATAAGTGACATGCTTACTGAACGAAACTGGAAATACAAAATCAAAAAGATAATCAACAGTACCAAAGGCACTACAACAGATAATGTCTTTTCTGCCCGTAATTGATTTTCGTATGTACCACTAAATTGATAGCTTACTCCTGGCGGAACTTCAAGATAGCCATTATTAATCTTCTCCTGGATCAATGCCTCGGCATTTTCAACTACATTAACTTCTGCAAAACCATCCTGTTTGTCAAATAACACATACCCGACAAGAAACGTATCTTCACTTTTTATGATCTGTGGTCCTTTTTCGTAGCGAATAGTTGCTACTTCACTCAAAGGTATCGGTGTACCTTTTGAAGTAGGGACATAAATATTGGCCAAATCTTGTGGGGTATCACGAAGTTCTCTGGGATATCGTACTCTAATTGTGTATCGCTCGCGCCCTTCAACGGTTTGTGTAAGAGGCATTCCTCCTACGGCCACCTCAAGAATTTGTTGGACTTTTTCAATAGAGATCCCATAACGCAACAATCTGTCCCGATCGATATCGATAAGTAAATAAGGTTTCCCAACAATACGATCGGCAAATACGGCTTCATCTTTTACTCCTTCAACTTCTTTTAAAATTGATTCCAGCTGACTTCCAAAGGCTTCTATTTGCCTTAGATTTTGCCCCCTTACTTTTATTCCCATTGGTGCTCGCATACCAGTTTGCAGCATTACTAACCGAGTTTCGATAGGTTGCAGTTTAGGAGCAGAAGTTACTCCGGGTAGATTGGTAACTTTACTAATTTCTTCCCAGATGTCATCAGGGTTCTTGATTGAGGGTCTCCAGTTACGATAAAATTCGCCATCTGTATCAGGAGTCAAATCTTTGTTGGTGATTTTTTTAGAATTCATTTCTGAAAAAACCAGCGGAGTACTATTAGGATTACCGACCAAACTACCATCCTTTAAAACAAACAAACCATCATTGTTTACCTTATATCGTTGTCTTTTGCCATTTTTATTCAGCATGTATTCTGGTTTATACTGAATAATGTTTTCATACATCGATAAAGGAGCAGGATCCAAGGCTGATTCTGTTCTACCGGCTTTACCTACTACGGTTTCAATTTCAGGAATACTTGCTACTGCCATGTCTAATTGTTGCAGGATTCTTTTGTTTTCACTTATACCAGCATGAGGTAGCGTTGTAGGCATTAAAAGAAAAGATCCTTCATTTAAGGAAGGCATAAATTCTTTTCCGGTATTTCTCATAATTAAAAATCCAAAAATCACTATCCCTGTTGGTAGGGATAGAAACCATATTTTATTTTGTAATGCCCATTGCAATATTCGGGTATAATACTTTCTGAATAAGGCAAAAAATGCTAAAAGCCCAAAGGAAATAAAAGCTACGAACACTATATTCCAAAAGATGTTTGTATCAACTCCCAGAGGTCTCCAATATTCGGCTAACAAAAATACAATAGCAGTAACCGAAATCACGATCTTGATAAGATTCGCTTGCTTTATAGAAAGTATATTCGCGATATTCGGAATTAAGGTCGCAGAAAAAGCAATTAAAACCAGCCCTAGCCAAAAACCATTAAAAATAGCTATTACCCCGGTGATACTCAAAAATCCGGCGATACTATAGTTTACCCATGTTTTGATTCGTTTCTTCTTAAACAAGAAAGCTGCAAACGGAGGGATAAGAAATAAGGCTACAAATAGAGAAGAAATAAGGGCCATCGTTTTTGTAAAAGCCAGGGGTCCGAATAACTTCCCTTCAGCACCAGTCAGAGTAAATACAGGTATAAAACTTATAATAGTTGTAAATACTGCCGTAAGTATTGCTCCAGAAACTTCGGCTGTGGCATTGTAAACTACTATATCAACTGATAAATTGTCTTTATTCTCATCAAGATGCCTAATGATGTTTTCTGAAAGAATCACTCCTATATCTACCATTGTGCCGATAGCTATAGCAATACCAGATAAGGCAACGATATTGGCATCTACCTGAAAGAATTTCATTGCAATAAATACCATCACTACCGCAACAGGTAAAAGGCCAGAAACAAGAATAGACGCTCTAAGGTTGAACACCATTACAAGGATAACAAGAACGGTTATTAAAATTTCTAACATTAGTGCATCATTGAGGGTGCCTAAAGTTTCCTGAATAAGTTCGGTTCGATCATAAAACGGAACAAGCGTAACTTGCGAAATACGACCATCCTTTAATTGTTTAGAAGGCAACCCTGAACTAAGTTCTTTGATTTTATCTTTTACATTATTAATAACCTCTAAAGGGTTTGCTCCATATCTTGCTACTATTACACCTCCTACTACTTCTGCTCCTTCTTTATCAAGAATACCACGCCTGGCTGCAGGCCCCAATCCAACTTTTGCAACATCTTTGACTCTAACAGCGGTAAAATCTTCAGAGGTGATTACTGCATTTTCAATATCATCTATAGATTGTATATACCCTAAACCTCGAACCAAATACTCAACCTTATTAATTTCTAGTGTTTGTGCCCCTATATCCCGATTTGACTGCTTAATGGCTTTTACCACATCGTTCAAACCAATATTATATTGTCGCATTAACTCAGGGATTATATCTACTTGATATTCTTGAACATACCCCCCTACAGAAGCCACTTCTGCAACACCATTAGCTGCAGACAAAGAATATTTTACATAGTAATCCTGAATACTGCGTAGTTCATGTAAATCCCAACCACCAGTTACATTTCCTTTTTTATCCCGTCCTTCTAGAGTATACCAAAAAATTTGACCAAGACCAGTGGCATCAGGCCCAAGAGAGGGGTTAACATTATCCGGAAGTAATCCTTTTGGTAAAGAGTTAAGTTTTTCCAGGATACGACTACGGCTCCAGTAAAACTCTATATCTTCTTCAAAAATGATATAGATACTAGAAAAACCAAACATCGATGAGCTGCGAATAGTTTTTACTCCGGGAATCCCCATTAGTGAGGTGGTTAAGGGATAGGTTATTTGGTCCTCAATATCTTGAGGAGAACGTCCCTCCCACTTGGTAAAAACAATTTGTTGATTTTCACCGATATCGGGTATGGCATCAACAGCTACCGGGTTTCTTGGTATCCCAATACCCATATAGGTAGTTTCCCAATTAAATGGAACAGTTGCAACACCCCAACCTATAAAAATAACCAGGATTATAATTGCGACCAGTTTATTTTCTATAAGAAATTTTATGCTCTTGTTTAGCATGCAAAATAGATATTAGATAATTGTACATCTGTTAGACTAAAGAAAACAGCTATTGCTCAAGGACTATACATCAATGAGCATAATTTTAATTATCTAATAAATCAAATCAAGAAAGTTTCGTTAAGTAAATGAATATCCCTGACAATGATAGGTGGAGGATACTCGTCGAAAGGAATAGATGTATACTCTGATTCCTTAAAAAGGTTTAGATAGGTATAGTAAAATACAGCAACCAAGGTTTGTTGCTCAAAACTAATTTTTTCAAACGAAATTTTAAGTTCATCTTGCCCTTCGAAAGTAAACTGCTTGTCTGTACAACAGCTTTTTTTAATGGTAGCGCAAGAAGATGTAACTGCTCCTTGTTGTTCCATACTGCATACTTTGGCTTCTTTAAACAAGGCAACGTCGACTAAAGTATTTCCGCAATAATGCATATCCAATGTGAATGACATGGTTGATAATAATACCACAAAAGCCATTAATATTGCCGATATGTTGCAGATAATTCTTTTCATTTACTCTACAAATTTATAAAAAATAGATGTAATTCAATTTTATACTTGCGGAATTTAGTATTTAATTAGAACTATCTATCGTAATTTTTTTAGGATTACCAACATATACTCCTCTCCTTTTTTATAAATTCATCGATAAAATAACGGGAAAATTCCCTTAAATTTTACGGTTTTACCTCATTGTATCAATGAGATATAAGACGTATCTTTGCAAAGAAATAAAATTTAGAGACATGGTATATTCATTTCTACATTCTATTTTGTTCCATTCTCACGTCAGGGCATAAATTTGATATGCCCAAGTGGGGTTTGATCAAAAAGGTGTTTTTTCAGGCGTTATTTTTAGTTACAACTTCTAGTAACCATTGTAAACTCAGCGTTAGAAATAATTATTATTTCTTATGCATCACTTTGTAATTGCAGAGTTTATGGCATAAGATTTGATCTTAAAATTTAGGTTTTATTTATAAATCAATGTATTAATTATTTAAATCATGTTCAAGCCAAATTTACATTTACAACTCAGCACCTCGCAAGGTCGATGGTCGGTAGATCAATCTTTGATTGGACTTTTTCTAGAAACCGTCGATCGTATCCTTGGGGATGTGATGTTGTATGACGGAGAAACAAAATTATTAGTTGTTAAAAGAAGAAGTATGAGAAGTATTGGTTGCCAATTGAGTTTGTATTTGCGTTGGTTTACTTTATATCGTCTACCTCAGGACGTAAAACCCGAGTAATAGAGATAAACCAGCCAAGTATTATATTTAAATATGTTCTTCTACAAAATCATAACCAGAATCTGTTAATTTGTAGTAAGATAAATTTTCTACCCTGGTTTTATCGAGTAGCTTTAGTGCCTCTAGTTCATGGATTACGCGTATTACTTCTTTTCGCTTTTCTAATTTTGATAATTTGTATACTTCCTTGATAGAAAGACCATTCGTATTATGGTTTTCAAAAAAGATATTCATGATAGTAACCCGATTAAAGGACGTTTTCAGTTCTTCTATCGAGGAGCGATCTGTATTTGTAAGTGGTACAACGGTGATATCCGAGGATAGCACACGTTTTATCTCACGTGTCACCTTTAAAAAAAGGGCATCTCGTTCCCCTTCGTTCATCACAATTAGTGGCTCTGAGGGTGGATTTATTGTTTGAAACCTTGAGATAGCTTCAATATCAGAAAACATGCAATGACTAATGATTATAGGAAATATGTGTGCTCCCTCTTCTTTTGCTGCGGCAAGCAGAGCAGGTAATTCTTCATTATTAATAAAGTCTGAAGAAAGAAAATTAGCGCTAACCATAAGAATCGCGACTTTGGTAGAATTAATCGCTTTGTTTATTTCTAAACGCCAATCTGCCCCCACTTCTATTTTAGAGTCTTCCCAGATGGTGAATTTATATTCGCGTTCTAAAAAACTTAAATGAACTCTTAAATAGTCTAACCATTTGACATCCTTTTTACTATAACTAATAAAAACCCCTTGTCTCTTCATACCATTTTTTAAGGTTGTAACCTTTTTAAGTGTCTAAATTTATAAGATAAATGAAAAAAGCACCTACTAATTTCTACTTTTCTGAAAAAAAAATGAGGAATTTATACTTTGACGATTAAGATTATTAAATTTAACTAGAATTTCTTTAAAAGCGAGACTAAAACTACACCTCCTTTTTTTGCTTAGGAGTGTTTAATTGAAAAACAGTAAATCAATGAATGAAGAACAATATATAAAAGACCGAGTAGATGATCAGATAGTATGGTATGGCACCAAAAGTGCGACCAATAAAAGGATGCATTTATGGACCAAGGGGCTCATCATTACTTTTTCTGCATGTATACCGCTTATTTCAGGGTTTTTAAAATCTGGACCAGAATATCTAAGTTATGTTGTTGGAGTCTTGGGAATGGTAGTCGCAATTTTAACCGGTATCTCTGAACTTATGAAGTTTCAGGAAAAGTGGGCAAAATATCGCACCACTGCAGAAACTCTGAAGCACGAAAAATTTCTGTACATGACTCAATCTGGTCATTACATAGATCCAAAAAAGCACTTCAATCTCTTTGTAAGCCGAATAGAGACATTGATTAGTACAGAAAATTCTGATTGGAGTAAAATTGTCGCTCAAGAAGAGTAGTTTTTACTGAATAGTGCATGAATACTTCCTGGTTTTTTTTAGTATCTTTAAATAATCAACTAATCCAGGTGTTTCGTATCAAAAAAACACATATCCCGCTCAATAATTTAGTAGTTGTTTGCATCTTATTTTATTTTTAAGATGATTATGGTTTGGGATGTTACTCAAATGTTTAAAAAGTTATAATGCATGAAAGCTTCAAGTATACCCAATCATGAGAGATCTTTTTACAGAAACGGATTAGATGCTCACCGAAAAAAGTTTATCCTTTCACCACAATCTATTGTAACTGGAGATGGTGAGACAATGAATTATCTAGATTGTGTAAGAGAAAACAATGATTCTTCTTTCTTTTATAAAGAGGAAGAGAATAAAACAAAGATCGTATTGCATTTTACGGCAGGCTATCTAAAAGGTGATATCGCACAATTAACCTTACCATCAAATCATGTGTCGGTACCATTTGTAATTGCAAGAGATGGTACTATTCTTAAATTATGGTCATCAAAATATTGGTCATATCACTTGGGCAGAGGTGCCGTAGGAGGCAATACTACCATGAGTAAACAAACCATAGGGATAGAACTTTCTAATATTGGTTTTCTTAAAAAAAACGGAAACAATCTAGTGTCGATATACTCAAATTCTGATGTTTATTGTGGTATCGATGAAACAAGTTTTTATACAAAGCTTACTACTCCTTTTAGAGGGGAAAGCCACTTTGCCACGTATACCCAAAAACAATATACCAGTCTTATATTGCTGTTGAAGTATTTAACAAATACATATAATATTCCCAGGAATTTCATATCAAACAATAAAAGATACACAACTCTAAATACCAATGAAGTACAAGGCTTTAACGGAATATTATCTCACATTAATTTCAGAGAATCTGGTAAATGGGATATTGGAGAAGCTTTTGAATGGAACCAAGTTACACAAAGTATAAATGGTTCTATTAGATGATAATTTTATTGATTCAAAATAAGAAAGAGTGACAATATAAATTATTATCACTCCCCTATTTTACAACGATTTTACGATTAGTTTAGATCTAATAATTATACTGATGCTATCAGATCTTCAATATGTTCTGTGTTCTCTATATTGGATAACCCAATTGTTTTCAAAAAATTATTAGAGAACACCCTGGACATTTCTTTAGATAATAATTTATTGCGTTGTTTTTTCCATTCAACTGCATTGTCACCATACATATCTTTTACCAAGTCTGGGAAACCCCAATCAGAGTTTTTTCCCCAATGAATGGTGAACGAAATATTATTTTGTTGTAAAACTTGTATCATTCTACGTGAAAACTCTTTCAAACCTATTAATTTTCTTGATTTATTCCATAATACTCCATCTATTTCTATCATACAAGTAACAGGAAACTTAGTAAAAGCCAATGTAGCTTCAGATTTTTTTACAAATCGCATTGCATAAATACCTGGGATAGGGCCTTCATTTTTTGTAAGATCTACAAGAATCTTTAATGCTTTTTCCGAATCTTTAACATCAACCCCAAACGAGCAGGCAAATGCAGGTCCTTGATATGGGGCATCCCAAAAAGTCTCGTACAAAGTACCTATAGTTTCTTCATTTACATCTGGTAAAATCTGTTTTTCTAATCGCTTAATAAAGAAAGGTATTTTCTTAGGAAACTTCTCGCTTATTTTTATCAAAAGATGAATCAAATCTTTGTATACCGACTTTTCTATAGTTGTAAATGGATCTGGATAATCATTTGTATATGGTTTTTTATACATTGCTTCTATTACATATTCTTTTTCATCGGTATAAGGATTGATAAATACCTTATAATGATAAGGCTTCAAGGGTTTTCCGTTACGGTCAGTTTCCCCTGGAATATGAAAACTTGAGTTTTCAAAATCCATGGTTCTTGAAAGTTCTAGCGCTACTTTTTTATCGATTTTTTTTACATAACGTTTTAACAGAAACTGATCTTCTGCTTCAATTACCACTCCATGTATAAATCCAAAAGATCCAAGGCTTACCAATGCTGCATTAAATAGGTCATCATCACGAATTACCTTTGACTTGATTTTTTGGGCAAATACATCACTCAGTGCTGGTTTAGATAGCCTTTCTATATAAACAACATCTTCGGGCTTAGGTCCTGTAATTAGGTTTAAACCAACCACATAATCTTGTACTGATCCTACATCAAGTGCAGAACCATGAACGCCAGTAGAAATACAACCTGCAATAGTTTGACCATTACTTGCCCCACTGGTTTTCAATGATTTTCCATGGGTTGCCAGTGCCTGCGAAATTTCTTTAATTGTATTTCCACATTGAAAGAAAAACAAATTTGTACCATTATAAGAAGAAGCGGCATGGACATCATCCGAAGTTATTTGCAAATCCAGATTCATAAAAACATTATAGTGCATTCTGTCTTTTTGATGTGCAATATTAGACATAGACCAACGAGCACCATAGGCCCTAAAACCTTGATTATGATCCAACGCTTCTTGTAACAAACTACGAATTTCAGTGGCAGCATCATTATAGCGATCTGTTTCTGAAGGCATATTAGCTTTTCCTTCTAATCGTGTCTTTTGCAATAATTTCAAATCAAAAGGACCATTGTTATGTAGTGTGTCCCATTGAGATGTTTGGTGAGAAATTGTATTTGCCATGGTTATTAGTTTTCAGGTTTCATGCAGATATATTTGATTTTCACTTTACGTTTATTACCAAAAGTAACAAGGTATAAAAGTGAACCTCCGAAAGTATTTTTATATTCAACAGAGAATAGCTTTCCGGTTTCACAACCTGATCGTTGTATGCGAATTCCTATATCATCTGTCGTTACTCCAGCTTTTATAACAGTATCGATTACCACTACCCGTTTATCACGATAAAAATTACCCTGATCTTCTTTACAGTTTTCATCAATACCACTTTGACAAGGCATCGGAGCTCCGTGAGTACTTACCAATCGAACAGAATAACAGGATGTAAATAATGTAAAGACCCCTATACCTATAAGGGCAATTTGAAACCAGTTTTTGGCAGAAATTGTCATACTACTATATAATTAAGATAAAAATGTAAATACATCTAGATCTATTGGTTATTCTTTAAAAAATAAAACGAGGGTAACAATTACGACAATTGAGGTATTTAAATTTAGTAATATTTTTTTATAAAAAGACTAAAAATTCCCCGGTTAATGATAAGTTAATATCTCAGGCAAAATATTGAACTAGCCGCTAATACTAGTAAAACTAATGGATAAAAAGGGATACAGGCAATAAAGAAGAAAACAATGTAGCAATAAAAAATTTGTACCCAATCAAAAAAATAGGGTTTTTACCCTTATTAAATCTGGGGCCTTTCTCCCTTGTATTTTTTATCTAATGCCTGGTGGTAAAGGCATTTCTAAAGAAGTTTTAGATTCAAGCCCCCATTGTATACCAAAAAGAGTGATTGTATCTCCGTCACTCATAAAATTTTCGCCAAAACCTCCGTTAATGGTAATCTTATTAGTCACATCATACCTAATACTTCCCATTGTTCTGGACGTACTTATATCTCCTTCTCTGGCAATATATTCTAATGCAAAAGACAATTTTTCCCATTCAATTTCTACCTTACCACCAAAATCGATATTATCGGTAGTAAATAAAGTATTAGTGTCTGTGTTCAGGTTCAACCCATCTCTGAGATATCTAAACACTCCATAAAAATGTAAATAATTATTTTCATTCGCATTAGAAGTATGAAATGCAAGATCTGTAGACAACCAGGCACCAAATCTTCCAAAACCGTCGCCCAGATTCTGACTCTCATCGCCCATGAAATGACTATAGGCGGTAGCAATATCTAATGCAAACAATGGCTTCCTTTTGATGACGTCTTGGAGTGCATTTTTGGTGTCTCGATATCGCTTTAATTTGGGTATAGAATCAATGATCTTTTTTGGTGAGGTTGTATTGATCATAATATCTGCAACTTCTGGACTTAACATAAATTCTTCATACTCTTTGAATGTCGCCATAATATCATGGTAGTCTTTACCGCTCGTGATTTTAAGTAATCTGGTTCTAGCACCTATGGAAACATAAGACTGGGGTTGCTCAAATACCTCAAAAGTCCCATTCATTAAAGCTAACGAAACAGATGCTTTTCTCCAGCTATCTACAAAAATGTTACGCGTAATATTCTCTGAATCGTCCAAATTTGTAGTATATCGTATTCCGTGGTATTTTAAAAACTCTTCATTTCTGTTTGCAAAGTAAGAATAAGGTCGTACCTCTATTGCATAATTATTATTTGAAAGACCATCGTTACTATTCCCGGTAAATGCACTTATAGTTTGAATAGAAAAAGATTGTAAATTAGCCGGTAGTACTATATTTGAAGGAGTAATATCCATCAAAACAAACGCTGGTGAAGTTGGAGGTGCAAAATCCTTTACATTCATTCTTAGGCTACCTTCCTGAGCGCTGGATAGATAGGATAATAGAATAAGAAGACCAAGATATCTCATGAGATTATTTTTTAGGTGCATTGTACTTCACTATGTAAAATAGCGGATTTGGTTTCAAAACTTGAAGTGATTTCAAAAACTACTTCTTTTATGCTCGGGTTTCCTCCAGAAAGGACTAAAGTATAACTTTGTTGGGCTCTTTTAACGGCTAGATCAAACTCGGTTTCATTAGTTACGGTGTCAAAAAAGTCTAAAAAACTGCGTATTCGTATTTTTCGATCAGATACCACTTCCCCTTTATTTAATTTTCTCCACCCTCCATTAGGCTTTGTCTTAAAGGCAAATTCTGAAGTAAATTTCCCAGGAATTGAGGGATCATTAATTCCTACATAGGTAAATGCTGCAGCTTCAGTAGCTATAGTTACCTTAATTTTTATGGGTTTATTCTTTTCTACTTTATAAAAATTCATAATTGCATAGATTATGTATGGAATAAAAAATTATTATAAACACTTATATAGGGCAAAGACCAACAACAGTTATGTTGTGAAAGTACTTTAAAAACAAAATTTTAGGATAAAATAACGTATGAGGTTCTTAAATTTAAGAAGAAAATTACAAATAGACAGGATATAAGTAAAAAAAGAAAGGCTAACTATTTAGCCTTTCTTCAATAATATAGGTAAGTTCAGGGTATTGATAAATCTTATTCTCCTGCTAGCACCACATAGGATTTGGTTACAGGAGCTATGTTATAGTTTTTCACATTTTTAATGTTCTTAAGATGCTTTTCGGCCTCTTCGAGTGCAGTTTCTAAAGCACTTCTCTCTGAATTCTTATCAACAACAATAGTTTTAGACACTATACTCCCATTATTATACTCGACTGTCACCTTCCACTTCTTCAAGGAGTGAGCATTCTTGGTATTTGCAGTGTTCTCATCTTCTTCTTTTTTATTGTCTTTTTTATCATTTTTTTCAGTCGGTACATATCTAATTTCTGAAGGAGCAGCATGGCCCAGAGAAGCACATAATACCAAAGTTGTTAATAAAAGTTTCATAGTTGGATGATTTGAATTTGTTTGCAACGAATATACAAATATTTTTTTAATAATCAAATATTTTTTTAATAAAAATTTATTTGTATATTTGATTCCTTTTTACTTATTTTAATATGGTTAACAAGAAATTAAAAAAGCTTCTGAGGAGAAGTAAAGGAGCAAAAACAGTTTATGGAATATCCAAGGCTCTGGGTGTGAGTCCACAGGCCGGTGATTATGTGGTAAAGCGAAAAGATTTGGTAAAAGATTTTGAAAGACTAAAGAAAATTGCGGACTACATGGGTGTAGAAATAAAGGATATAATCGATTATAAAGAGAAATAGACAATTATCTTTTACGGAAAGAGTCACGTTTTTTGGATTAAAAAACAAAAGAAAAGCCCTATCAATTCTAAACTAGAATTGATAGGGCTTTTCCCTTATCAAAAAAAGACAATACATTAATTTTCTGTAATTACATTGTTTTAATCTTTTTTATCATAGTACGGGCATTTTCTCCAACACCATCTGGATCCATTTTGATTGTTTTCTGATAATACTCAATGGCCTTTTCTTTTTTATCTAATCTCAAATAACACTCTGCCAGGCTATCCCAGGTATTTGCAGAATCTGAAAATATAACAGTATTTGACTCAAAAATAGCTAGTGCAACTTCTGGTTCATTATTTTGCAAATAAGAATACCCAAGATTATTTATACTTCTTTCTCCTAGTACTTTTGATTGAACCAATATTTCTAATTGTTTATACAAATTAGTTCTATCAAAATTGGTTGATTTTTTACTCTCAATTACGGCCAACTCCTCTCTTAAGGGTTTAAATAGCAAGTTTTTGTATGTTTTGGCTTTAGTTAATGCCAATTCTTTTGCTTTTTCCAGAGCATTATCAGCGGGCATTTTTATATCAGGCTGCACTCCAACACCTTCCCAATTGGTTTTGGTTATTGGATGTATAGACATAGCAAAAGGAATGTCTATTCCAAAACCTTTGCTTAACGGAAAATATCTTGTGGGATGTGCTCCTCCTCCAGTTACTTCTCCAATAACAGTTGCTCTACCCCAATTTTGCATTGTGTACGAGAAGTCTTCAGCTCCTGAAAATGTTGCTTTGCTGGTAAGTATCAATACAGGTACTTTAGGTCTTTTTACTCCTGCTACGTCTACAACTGAAAACTCCAGAGTATGATCATCAAAACGTGAATATATTGTATTAAGAAGTTTATTTTCATCAAAAAAATAACTACACAAATAGTTTACCGTTCTTGGGCTTCCTCCTCCGTTTCGTCTCATATCAAAAATTATCGCATCTGCAGTTAGCATATCATTCATCACCTGATCAATTTTTGCAAAATGTTCCTGAGAGCCTCCAAAAAAAGCAAGATCTACGTAACCTATATTAGATTCAAAAAGTTGAAATCCTCTTAACATTGGAGATCTATAACGAGACAAAATCCTTGTAAATGAATTTTCAACACTAGACACGCTCCTATTTCTTGATGCCAAAAAGCGAAGATGTTTATCTTTTGTAACCTTTTGTAATTCTATTGTAACTGCTTTTGCAAAATCGATAGGAGACATCTCATCAAAAAAGTCTTTCTTCATTAATGCATCCAAATGAGCATTCGTTTCTTTGGCCTTGTCAAGAAAAATATAGTTCTCTTCAAACAGTTTTTGGGCTTCTTTAATTATATCATTATTGGATTGTGCAAATTGTAACGTAGTTAAGAACAGGAAAAAAACCCTCAAAACACTATGTCTTAGTATCGTATGTTTCATGATCGATGAATTAAAATTTATAATCTAGTAAGAATATACTTGTATGGTGTAAATTAATGAAGAAATCAGAAGAGAAAATAGTACGAAATTAGCGTGCGAATTCTGGAGTGTTATATTCTCTTAAATTCTTTTGGTTTAAACCCTGTACTATGTTTAAACGTTTTTATAAAATGACTTTGGTCTGAAAAACCACATAGAAATGCAATTTCGGTAAGAGATTTATTACTATTTTTCAAAAGCGAGATAGCTCTTTCAATTTTAATTCTTCGCAAGTACTCCCCTAATGTACAATTGAAGTATTTAGAAAAATATTTAGATATAGTAACTGGGTGAATGTTTAGTATTTGAGAAAGTTCTTCTAGTGTTAGGAATTCATCCCAGCGATCACTCAACAATCCTTTAAGAACCTCTACCCATGGCGGCTTTGAATCTGCTATCGGAGCATATCCTGAAAACAAACTAAGTAATGAAGTATGAATTGCATCTGAAGAACAAATATCATTTATCAGTAATTCTTTATATATTTTTAATATTCGAAACTGAACCTTTGGATCCTTAATTATAGACGCCCTAAAATCTGAAGTAAAAAGATCGTTTTTTTCAAAAAACTGGTCATTAATTTCTATATTCAGATTAATTGAAGGAAATGCTGTGTAGCGATTACGATGTATCTCTTCCTTGTTATACAACATGATACTGCCAGGTAACACCTGGATTTCTTTTCTTTTTCGAGATTCGAGAGTTCCCCCTTGTAAAATTAAAGACAAATGATACGGCTCGTGCGAATGCCAGTCTTCTGAAACGGGTTGGTGATATTTTACCATTGAAACATCATAATCTTCAAAAGAAAATTGTGCCGTGGTCTTCCCTAAAAACTGTTTAGTCTTTAATTCAATCATCAAATTATATCTAAATAAACATTTTTCTAGCTAATCAAATCTAACACTAATAATGGAACAAATATGATACCATAAAAAATACTTTAAGAAAACATAAATCATATTGGCATTTCTTTAACTGCGGTCATGGGTCTTTTTCCATACTTTTAAAGACATTGATCATTCTATAAATCAAACAATCATGAAAACATTAATAACACTCGTTCTTTCATTGATCCTTTCCTTTACTGCAAGTTTAGTTAAAGCAGACTCTTCTTTAAAAGTAAATTTTGTTATTGGGGATCCTGGGATCACTTCTATCAACTCTATGACCTTTGGCCCCGAAGGAATTCTATTTATTGGCGACAGTAAGTCGGCTCAAATCATTGCAATAGATCTAAGCGAACATCCAAAAGTAGATAACAGCAAAGTAAATATAGATCTTCTTGATAAACTGATTGCTGATATGCTGGGCACTGCCACTGATCAGATACAGATTACAGATATGGTTGTGAATCCGGAGAATAATAATATTTATATCAGTGTCAATCATAGCTCAGGAACACCCGTCTTGCTAAGAGTTGATGGCAATAACCTAAAACAGATCTCACTAGCAGTGGTATCGCATAGCAAAACCTCAATAACAGACCCAATTGCTATAGATGCCAAAGATAAGAGAGGCAGAGAGCTTAGAAAATGGGCAGTCGCAGATATCAAATATGATTCAGGTAAAGTATTATTATCGGGACTTAGCAATAAAGAATTTGCATCTACATTTAGAGCTATCGATTTTCCATTTACAGACAAACAAAATTATGGTTCTCTTGAGATCTACCATGCTGCTCATGGCCAATATGAAACACACGCACCCATAAAAACATTTTTGGCCACCAAGATAAAAGGTAACCCACACATTGTTGCCGGTTACACCTGCACACCGCTGGTAGTTTTACCAATGGATAAAATCAAGCCAGGGGAGCACCATAAAGGTAGAACTGTGGCCGAATTGGGTAGCGGAAACAGTCCGTTGGACATGATAGAAATCAAAAACGGAGAAAAACGTTATCTACTAATTGCTAACACCAACAGACCACTAATGAAAATGGATTTTACCGACCTTGAAGCGTATGAAGATGCGATTACAACTCCTGTAACAAAAAAAGGTGCTGCCGCTGGTGTAGCCTATGTAAATCTTCCCTATGTCAATGTACTGCAACTCGATAAAATGGGAGATGCATTCTTAATGATTAAAAGAGAGGCTACCGGAAACCTATTGTTAAGAACAGGAAATAGTTGGTGGTTCAAATAATAGACACAAAGCTATCCCTTAACCCATATTTAAGGTGAAAAATCATAATAGCATTTTATTAATATTGCTTTTTTTTACTTTGGAGGTGTTTACCCAAACATCTCCAAAGCTTATTGTAACCAGAGATCATCTTATCATTAAAAAGTCCAGGATCACAACCGATAAACTTATAGTGTATCGTGGGGAGATCTCAAATACTGCAATTCCTTCCTCCACTCACATTTTAGGCAAAGTAGTTGAAGAAAAGGAAACAATTCGTTTTAGCCCAGTTATTCCATTTGGATGGAATCAAAAGTATACATTGGTTTATGGTGCTATCATCGAATATTTTGAAATTACTCTTCCCGAAAAATATGAATACCTTTCTGTTAAAGCTGTGTACCCGTCTATAAAAAACCTTCCTTCTAACCTGTTGAAATGGTATTTCAGATTTTCAAAGCCTATTAATGAATCCAACGTATACGATCATATTCGGTTCACAGATGAAACCGGAGACACATTGACCAGAGTTATACTTCCTTTAAACAATATCTTAATTTCTGATAATGGACTCCTTTTAACTGTATGGATTGAACCAGGACGGCAAAAACGTGGACTTATTCCGAATCAACAATTGGGAACCGTTTTTGAGGAAGGAAAAGAGTATTCTTTGATCATATCTAAAAGCCTAAAAGATCAAGAAGGTATACCAATGCTTGAAGACTATATACATCAATTTAAAGTTGTCAAGGCGGATCGCAAACAACCAAATATCGATTCCTGGAAAATACACATCCCAACCGTGGGCACTACATCCAATCTTATGATTCATTTCAATGAAGAATCTATGGATTATGGCAGTACATTAAACAGCATAATGATTAAAGACTCTGAAAAAAATGAAATTACAGGCAACCTGAAACTAATTAATAACGAAACAACTTTGGTTTTTACGCCATCACATCCTTGGAAAAAAGGTAATTATCATATTTCTATCGATGCTGGTCTTGAAGATCTAGCAGGAAATAACCTTAATCGATTATTTGACAGTGAAATAAAAAATACAGAGACAACTAATTTGAATTTCACTATGCGCACATTGAGTTTTTCTATAAAAGAAACCCCTTGATCATGATATACTCAAGGAGTTTCTTATACTTTATTGAAAATTAAATTACTTTGTGACTACAAACCTTTTTGCTATTACGTCTGTACCAGTATTAACCTCTAAAATATAGATTCCGTCAATTAATAGCGACACATCAATCTTATCCTCTAATAATTCGTTATCTATAACTGTTTGCCCTATATAATTTATAATTCTATAAGAAGCCTTGTAATACTTCAATCCTTTCAAAAACAATATACCTTGCGCTACAGGATTGGGATAAAGCTCTAATTCATTAACCAAATTAGCTTCAGTGTTATTATTTTGTTTTATGACACCTCCTATATTTACTGTATAGTCTTCTACTTCTCCGTAAGTAAACGTTTCGCATGGATCCGGTGCTCCGTTATATTTCATGGATACTCGCATTCTGGTTTCACCATCTAACGCCGTTCCTGGCACATTAAAATCATAAGATTGGTTGGCACTACTTGAAGTTGATGCAGATACTACTTGTTCTGAGACATCAAAGGTGCCGTTTTTGTTATAATCAACCCATACACCCCAATATTCTGTATAGGATGTATTTGCAAAACCAGCACTTAGCGTAATTGTATTGGATCCATAAGGGACAGTTGCGGCTCCCAACCTAGTAAAGTCACTATATCCTGAAGTTGCAGTTGAAGGATTACTTAAACCCCCAATACTCACAAGATCAATATATTCATAGTTAATATTATTTCCTTGAGAGGCACAGTAAGTGATATCACCTTCTAATGTGGTAGTGCTTGCCGTATTACTTGATGCTGAACTATTTCCTGCCGCATCTATAGCTTTTACTGTAAATGAATATGCCGTATTTGGCGTTAAACCAGATACTACTTCGATCAATCCTGTTGTAGTATTAATTAGTGTTGTTCCTCGATATACTTCGTATCCTGTAACACCAATATTGTCTATGGATGATTCCCACGAAAGTGTAACGCTGGCTGAAGTGACATTAGATGTAACCAGACTTGATGGTACAGAAGGCGCTTCATTATCAGGTGTGGAAGAAAGAATTTTAATATTATCGATTGCCATATCGCTTCTCCAATTGCTTCCTGTAGTACCTTTAAATTGAAGTTTTATTACGGATCCTGTGTATCCCGAAATATCCAGATTTGCTTGATTCCAGGTATTACCAAGATCCCCGTTTTCTGACCAGATAGACGAATATGTAACCCCATCGTCTACACTAACCAATAGTTCCATCGTTCCCATAGTAACCCCATACATATGATATCCAAATTCTAACGAAGCTCCAGAAAGCGTCGATAAATCAATACAAGGACTATTAAGAAGCGCTACCTTATTGGGGCTTCCTGGTGGATTTGCACTTGTAGAAGCTTCGGTAAATAGATAAAAGGCTCCATCTTGACCAGTAGATGGTCCTGTAGTATTGGATGGTGTGCCTCCAGAATCTCGGGTCCAATCTATAGCATCCCCAGTGGCATTTGTCCATACTCCCAAACCAGATTCAAAACTTTCTGTATAAGGGAAACTGTTGATTCCTGTACAAGCGGGAACTTGTGTGGTTGTAAAATTAATGGATGCACTATACGGAGAACTGGTCCCTCCTGCACAATTGCTTCGTATCTGTGCCTCATAACTTGTTACTGCAGCTAACCCGGTAATATTTATTGAATTGCTACTGGAAGAAAGCGTAGTCCAACTTGTACTTCCTACAACTCTATAGCGCATATCATAAGTAGCCCCCGAAGTAGCTTGCCAACTTAAAGTAACCGAAGCAGATTGAAAATCATTCGCTGATAAGCCAGTTGGAGCTATGGCACCTATTGGTGTTAATTGCACATTTTTTATCACACTATCATAATCGTTAATAGACACTTCATTAATCGTTAATGGCTCATAACAATCCGCTTCGTATAATATACTATACGTTCCAGATTTTATAGGCCTATAATAATCTCCTGCTGGTAATTCTGTTGGAACCCAAGATTCATAATTTTCCTTACCTATAATAGTAACTTTAGCTTCTACAGCTTGATTGGTAACCGCATCAGTAACCACTCCTCTAATTCCGTAGTTTACCTGCTTCAGGAATGCTACAAGTGCATCTCGATTATAATTCCAATAATTCACTAGCTGGTTTGCGGCTGGAGTTTTAGCATTCGATAGCTCGACCGTTACTTCTCTTCCTTTTTGATTAAAAATCTGATAATCCTGTCTTCCACCCTGCACTTCGTACCAGTCATAACCATTGGTAATACCATTGTTTATATCATTAAAATAACCTGCAGGACTATTGGCCTGACAAAGATCTCTATATTCTTCTGAAACATGTATAAAGTAATCTTCATCTGGATGCGCACCCGCATAGGTGTCCCATGGATAGTTAATCAATTCTATCCCTCCATGAAAATTTGCTGACAAAACAAAATGCCTGGACTCTGCAAAATTCATAAAAGCCAACGTCTCAGTCTGATATGCGTTGCCATCTGGATTTGGTCCATCATCTGGATCCGGATAGTTTCTATTTAAATCCACATTATTTACATTACCTCTTGTTGCGCTGGCTACCGAGGTATTATTTGCACTGTTTCTAAAGGTCCCATCTGGATTTGCAAGTGGATTAATCCATACCTCGTTATTGTCCAAAAGGTCTTTAATCTCAACATGTCTTGGATGACTTGTATCCTTGTAAGCTCCAAGCAGATAATCAATAAGATTTAGCATCATTGGGTATCCGGCTATTTCATCCCCATGCATAGAAGACGTATACATTACGCGAGGTTCTTGTTCATTATCATTTACATTATCTGAAAGTTTTACAAAAAGTATTGATTTATCACCTTCGGTGGTGGCTCCTATATTTTCAACTTTACATACCGCTGGATTGTTAGTCGCAAACTCATTCATCATAGTAACATAATCAGCATAGGTAGGATATGCTGTAAGCGGAAAAGTAGTTGCTTTGTTAATAGAAATATCTGAAGTCATCGTTCTATAGCCTGTTACGTTATCTTTTACAGAAGCTACAAACGGTATCTTCCTTTGTAAAAAAGAATCAAATTGACCTTTGTTGGCCATAACTTTTACTGTTTTGGTAACTTCCTCATAATGAACAATTGATAACTCTTTGGTAATACGACTAAGTTCTGATTGGTTTTTGATTTTAAACGTAAAAATTACTTCTCCTTTTGTATTCAGGTAGGTTTTTGCTCTCTCTAGATTAGTTTGTTGCGCAAATAGAGAATTACCAATGATACATAGTATCAAAAGCAAAAGAGTACAGCTTTTTTTCATGGTTTTAAGAGTGGTTTAAATTGAGTTAATGTTTGGTATTAACGTTAAAATTATTTTAAAGATACCATAAACTTAACATAATCAGTGATTTTGTTCAATTTACAACCAAAACCCATGATCAATTTTGCGTTATTGTTAAATACAACTGCGATCATCTTATATGGCTCCCTGCATTAATATCTATCGTGGCCCCCGTGGCATGATCCATAAGTCCGCTACACATCATCCCAATCAACGGTGCTATATCTTCGGGTGTGGTGAGTTGGTGTAATGCGATTTCATCGAGAACTTGTTGCTCTCCATGATCTTTTATAAAGCGTTCTGCCATTTGTGTACGTGTAAATCCCGGGGATACAACAAAGGATTTAATATTTTGCTTTCCAAAGGAACGAGCAACACTTCTTGCCAACGAGACTATCCCCCCTTTTGAAGCTGCATATCCTAAGTATTCTTCAGTCTCTCCTCTAAAAACTGCTCTGCTCCCCACATAAACAAATGTCCCTCCTCTATTAGGCACAAAGTGATCAATGCCCAATTTTGTAAGTAACCCAACTGAATGAAGATTGATATCCATAGTTTTTTTCCATACAGAAAACCATTTCTGAGTATTTGTTGTGGTAGAATGAGACAAAAACACCCCGGCATTGAGTATAATGATATCTATGCTTCCAAAAGTGTTTTTTACTTCGTTAAACAAGCGGTAGACTTCATCTTCCTTTGATAAGTCTGCCTTAAATGCTTTTGATTCTGTTTCTGGGTATTTGATCACCAGCTCTTGTGCAGATGCTTTATTAGAATTATAGTGTATCGCCACTCTAGCACTCATTTTCATCAAAAAATCTGCAGTAGTTTTACCTATACCATCTGATGCTCCTGTAAGAAGTATTGTTTTGCCTTTTAGATCTATCTGTATCATTATCGTATTTTGTGTAAAAGTAAACTCGTATCGGCTCCAAGCTAATAGGTTTGTATTCTGACTTATGTTGGCCAAAGTTCAGCGCTAAAAGTAACTCAGTTACTTGGTAACTTTGTAACTTTTGAAAATCTAAAGTACTAAAAACATTAAAGTCTTTGTCTTAAAGCGGAGGATTTTCGCTAATTCCCGGATGGAGACTTTAATACTTATATTTTCTCTAATAAATTAGCCTACTAAAATCGTAATTTCTAAATTGAAACTTCAAATTGAGGATATATGGAACTAATAAATCATACCATTAACTGGTGTAAAGGTGAAATTTTTGAAGGAAAAATGAGTTTTCTTTTTGGCCTACTCGTACTTTTGGTGGGTATTGCTTATTGGAAATTCGCCTCTACTGATGCTGCAAAGGCTATGTTTATACCTTTATTTGTTGTAGCAATATTCACTATAGGTACCGGATATTACCTAATTAGTGTAAATCAAAAACGAATAGAAGTATTTCAAACTCAGTTTTCTGAGAATCGGACCAACTTTATCAAAGCAGAAAAAGAACGTACCGAAGCTTTCATTAAATGGTACCCTTATGCGCAATACATTATGTTTGGAGTAATGATTGCAGGTATGTTGTGCATGATACTAACTCATAAACCAGTTGTAAGAGCAATTGGAGTTGCCCTAATGCTTACCGCCTTTTATGTATTTGTTTTGGATCATTTTTCTGAAGAACGTGCAAATACTTATCATACTGAAATAATTAAAGCATTATAATATCCATAACTCTTTCTTTTATTGGTCTCAGATTTGGGTTCAAAACCCTGCAATTTTATTGCAGCACTTTAGTGATGCGAAAAAGTCTGTTTTTCAATACTGTTACTAGTTAAAATTTGTCTGTCTGTCATCCACCCTACACCAAATAACTTTTAACAAGTAACAAAAAGCAATGTATTGCGTATCAAAACCCCTACACGTGCAGGGTGGTTTAGTTCTGAACAAAACCCTTATTTTTTGCTAAAAACAGGCATATTACAGACAAAATTATACCATAATATTAACATAGAACTGTAAAGAATTTTAACTGAAATGCCGTACATTTATAAGTAGATCCCTTCATTGGTAGAAAGTTGCAATTTCTGCCAAAATACACACATTTCGCAACTTTAAAATCTTTAATTAAAACTATTATGAGTATCTCAAAAGCATCTCCTAAAAGCAAAATGGAAATCCCTAACTTTAAGGATAAATACGACAACTATATTGGTGGAAAATGGATCAAGCCCTCGAAAGGGGAATATTTTGATAATATCTCACCCGTAGACGGAACCAGTTTTACAAAAATCGCGCGTTCTACTGCCGAAGATATCGAACTGGCAATTGATGCAGCATGGATTGCTGCATCCGAATGGAACAATTCTTCAGCAACATATCGCAGCAATTGTTTGTTAAAAATTGCCAACGTGATGGAAGAAAACCAAGAAGCTCTTGCAAGAGCAGAAACTTGGGATAATGGTAAAGCATTAAGAGAAACATTGGCTGCCGATCTTCCATTGGCTGTTGATCATTTTAGATATTTTGCTGGTGTAATACGAGCAGAAGAAGGCTCTGTAAGTGAACTCGATTCGAATACTGTATGTCTCAATGTTCAAGAACCTCTCGGAGTTGTAGGCCAAATTATACCGTGGAATTTTCCATTATTAATGGCCGCATGGAAAGTAGCTCCTGCTTTGGCGGCAGGGAATTGCGTTGTTTTAAAACCTGCAGAGCAAACCCCGGTTGGCATTATGATTCTTATGGAATTAATCGAAGATATTCTTCCGGCTGGCGTACTTAACATAGTTAATGGTTTTGGAATTGAAGCAGGAAAACCACTAGCATCAAGTCCGCGTATTAACAAAGTAGCATTTACGGGAGAAACTACTACGGGGCAGCTTATTATGCAGTACGCTTCAAAAAATATTACTCCGGTTACCCTCGAACTTGGAGGAAAATCACCAAATATCTTCTTTGAAAGTATCATGGAAGCCGATGATGATTTTTTTGATAAAGCCATAGAAGGAGCTGTTATGTTTGCCCTTAACCAGGGAGAAGTATGTACCTCCCCGTCTCGAATCCTAATCCAAGAAAGTATCTATGATAAGTTTATCAAACGTGTTATAGAGCGTACCAAAGCCATAAAATTAGGACACCCTCTTGATCCCGAGACTATGATGGGCGCACAAGCCTCTAATGATCAATTCGAAAAGATCCTAAACTACATCAATATTGGAAAAGATGAAGGGTGTGAAGTATTAGCAGGAGGCGCAGAAGCCTATGTTGAAGGTTTGGAAAAAGGATACTATATCCAGCCCACTTTATTGAAAGGAAACAATAAAATGCGTGTTTTCCAGGAAGAAATATTTGGACCTGTGGCCTGTGTTACAACTTTTAAAGATGAGGCTGAAGCTATAGAGATCGCAAATGATACACTTTACGGACTAGGAGCCGGTGTTTGGACAAGAGACATGCATCAGGCATATAAAATTTCGCGAGCCTTACAAGCTGGTCGGGTATGGGTAAATTGTTACCACAATTATCCAGCTCATGCACCATTTGGCGGATATAAAAAATCTGGTATTGGTAGAGAAAATCATAAAATGATGCTTAGTCATTACCGCCATACCAAAAACATGCTGATTTCATATGATAAAAAACCAATGGGGTTTTTCTAACCATGCATTATGATTGAACGGGTAAAAATAACCGACGCTGCAAAAGCAGTGATCGATACTCTAAAAAAAGAACATGGGGAGTTGATGTTTCATCAAAGCGGAGGCTGCTGCGATGGCTCCTCCCCAATGTGCTTTGAAAAGGGCGAATTAATGATTAACGAAACCGATATCTGGTTAGGAACTATTCATAACTGTGATTTTTATATGTCTGCTGATCAATTTGAATACTGGAAACATACACAACTCCTTGTAGACATTGTAAAGGGTCGAGGTGCCAGTTTTTCACTTGAGATTCCTCATGGAGTACGTTTTATTATTAAATCTCGAATGTTTAATGAAGATGAGATGAACGAACTAAGTCCGGTACATAAAGGAGAAATGATTTAAGCTCCTGGTGCTATTTAGTGAAGTCATTTTGTGTAGATTTCGACTTCAAACTCAATGTCATCTGAAATAACATCATCTCCAAGATTGACATAAAATCTTCCAGATCCGTATGTTATACCACATCGGGTTCTATTTATTGTAAATTTTGATGTAAACCCAGTTTGTCCATCAATAGTCTCAAATAAAAATCAAGCATAGCAATTAGCTATGGTGTATTTTGTTTGAAAGTATGGGGCAAAAGGAGCAATTTTAAGTGGTTTTTTTTACATCAGAATTGGTATTATTTTGCAACACCTACCAAAACCCAAATTTTCTTGTCTGATTCATTTTTCCAATCACCAAAATCTTGTATCTCTTTAATAATTGTAAAACCAGCCTCTTTCAATTCCGATTTTACAAAATCCAACGAAATCGTATGCGCCTCCATTTGCGTATCTCTCGTTTTGTTGCGCATATGACTTTTAAACTTTTCTATAATCACAATTCTTCCTTCTGGCTTTAGAGATTTCTTTATATGGTCTAGAACAACCATATAATTATCCATCTCATGATACGTATCCATAACCACGACGACATCCAAAGATGTATTGGGCAATTTTGGATTATCATAATCGCCCACAATAGTTTTAACGTTGGTCAACTTTCTTTCTTCCAAATGTTCATCAAGCTGCTCTATGCGATCTTCTCTAACATCCACAGCATATACTTTACCACGCTCTCCTACCATTTTTGACAAATGAATCGTTAGATAACCTTCATGGCAACCAACATCTGCTACGGTACTACCAGATTTGATGCCCGCAAGATCAAATATCTTGGGCACATTCATCCATGTATCCCTTTTCTTCCAGTCATTCTCTTTGTATTGAGCAAAACTGGTTTCAATACATAAAATTGAAACTAAAAAAATCAAAACTTTAACTTGTTGTATCATCTTTTCCCTTAAAACTTATAGAAATCATTTGAACATTTTGTCTGGAAGCAAAAAAATAAGCTTTTGTTATCGAGGTAAGCCCAGTGGAATTAAACCCACTATGAAGGATTAAAAGTTCAAGCAACTTCATAATTAATACATAATGATTCTCAAAATACCTCTTAATTGAATTGATCGTATATGTTTTATGAAAAGTTTGTGTTTTTAGAATAATTATTGAAAAAATCTAACAAATTTGGTTACTAATATTTAAAATAAATAGGTTATTGAAACCCTTACATCCCCCATTTTATGGTATAAATTTGTTAATTATTGTTAAAATAGTACCTTTTTATACATAGTACTGTAACAAAAATGATTCGTGGACGTCTAGTAGATATAATCAATAGTTAAAAACAGAAATCATGAGAACTTTAAACAGCAATCAAATCACAAGCAAACCAACAGGTACAATAGGACATATCTGGAATACCAAAAGACGATTTAAATAATCAAAAAACATTCATCAATCAATTAACAAACACATAAAAATCATGAGAACTTTAAACAGCAATCAAATTACAAGCAAACCAACAGGTACAATAGGACATATCTGGAATACCAAAAGAAGGTATAAATAATCAAAAAACATTCATCAATCAATTAACAAACACATAAAAATCATGAGAACTTTAAACAGCAATCAAATCACAAGCAAACCAACAGGTACAATAGGACATATCTGGAATACCAAAAGAAGGTATAAATAATCAAAAAACATTCATCAATCAATTAACAAACACATAAAAATCATGAGAACTTTAAACAGCAATCAAATCACAAGCAAACCAACGGGTACAATAGGACATATCTGGAATACCAAAAGAAGGTATAAATAATTAAAACAAAACTATATATCCATCAAAAAAACAAACTAATCATGACTACACTTAAAAACATAAAGAAAAGACTAAAGGAAACCACACAAAAGCGAAATGTATTTTTGGGTTTCTCCCAAAGCGGAAACGACTATGAATATCACATTCGCATTAGACCTAACCGTTTTGTATATTAATTATATTGATAATTAATTCCTTAAAAGAAATGCCGAATTCTAATATAAATTCGGCATTTCTTTTTTTTGTATACAACAGTTTCTTTATTATTTTTCTTTGGAAACATCAAATTTTGCTCCTACCGGAGCACGATACCCTGCAAATGGTAACTTTAATAACTTGCCTATTTTGGCATTAGAATCTACATCTGGATAAGTATCAACGCCATAAACCAAATCTTCATTACGAATTTTGGCAAACGTACCAAAGATTCTATCCCAAATCGAAAAAATATTTCCGTAATTAGTATCTGTATAAGGCAATACATAGTGATGATGCACTTTATGCATATCTGGTGAAACTATAATCCAACTTATCATATCATCCAACTTTTTTGGTAATGAAATATTAGCATGGTTAAATTGTGACAATACTACCGATAGAGACTGATACAACATAATAATCCCTACTGGCGCACCAACTATAAAAACAGCCAAAGTAGTGAATACAAAACGGATTATACTTTCACCCGGGTGATGTCTATTTGCCGTAGTTGTATCGACATGGTTATCTGTATGATGAATTAAGTGAAACATCCATAATGGCTTTACCTTGTGCTCTACATAATGAGCAAGCCATGCTCCTATCAGATCCAACAGGGCTACTCCTAATAACATGGTTGCCCAAAGTGGCAGATCAAGCCATTGTAGTACTCCAAATTTGTTGGCAACCGTCCAATCACTTGTTTTAAGCAATATAAATGCCAAAACAAAATTGATAACAATCGTTGTAAGGGTAAAAAATATATTGGGCCAAGCGTGTTTAAATTTTTTATAACTAAACTTAAACAATGGCGCGGCATACTCTATTAACCAAAAAAAGGCAATCCCTCCTACCAAAATTATACTTCGGTGAGAAGAAGGAATAGTTTCAAAATAATTCATTATCGTTTCCATAGGCACAAAATATTCTATTTTTTATAACTAAACAATAGTTTTTTTGATATTGAAGTCATTTGAACTTTTAATTCTGGCTGCAATACATAATTTAAACTCTTATTTGGGTAAGAAAAACTAAAAAAACAGAAAAGCAATCGGTAATACAGTTATTTTTTTAGGACAATTTATAATAACCACACTTCAAATATGCACCTTCAGGAAAATTAACCGGATGATCTATATCATGGTATGTTTTTTCCAGCACTTCAAACACGCTACCAGAATCAAGAATATTCTCTTCAGAAATTTCAAAAAAATCTTCGGCAACCACTCTCGAAGAACATGAAGCTAGTATAAGAACCCCATTTGATGACACTAATCTAGCACCAAGTCTTGCCAGCTTGGCATAGCTCTTTTTTGCTCTAGAAACTTCATTTTCCCTTTTGGCAAAAGAAGGAGGGTCAATAACAACAATATCAAACCGTTTTTGTTCATCAATAAGTTTTTGCAACCCTTCAAATGCATCAGCAACAATAATTTGATGTTTTCCATCATGATTATTAAGTTTGGTATTCTCTTTTGCCATCGCTAAGGCATGTTTACTAATATCCAAACTAATTACTTCTTTAGCTCCACCTTTTAAAGCATGTACAGAAAATCCTCCTGCATAAGAAAACACATCTAATACGCTTTTCCCTCTAGAAAGCTCCCCCACTCTTTTTCTATTATGCCTATGATCCAAAAAATACCCAGTTTTATGACCTTTTATTACATTTGCTGAAAATGACACTCCGTGTTCTCTAAAAATAACCACATCGTCTTCTAATTCTCCATAAATCACAGTACCGTCTTGAAGACCATACGTTTCGCCTTTTGATTTCAATAACCTACTTAGTCTTAAAACAACAGTTTTGCATTGAGAAACCTCAATCAAATTTGGTAGTATCCAATTTAGGTAAGGAAACCAAATATGAGAATACAATTTTACAACTAATACATGGTCGTACACATCAGCAATAAACCCCGGAAGATTATCATTTTCGCCAAACAGCAAACGGTAACTGTTTGTATCTGTCTCAAGAAGTGGTTTTCGGATTTGAAAGGCATCATTGATTTTTGTAGAAAACCATGTTTCATTAATTTGGGCAGCTTTTTTGAACTGCATCAATTTTATTCGAATAGGAGAATATGGATCATACAAACCACAAGCTAAAAAACCATTCTTCTTGGTATCGTAAATAATAGCTAGGTCCCCTGCCCCTCCATCGATATTTTGTTTAACAATACTATCTTCGAAAACCCAAGGATGTCCTTTTTTAACCATCCTCTCCCCAGAAGGTCTTAATTTGATAGCAAGTCTTTTTATATCTATATCCTCAACATACTTCATAGACGGCAAGAATACCATTATTTTTATAATTCCTCAAACATCAAAAGGAAATAATTAAAATGCATCACAATAAAAAAAGCACCTATCCCAAGAAGTATCAAGATAAGCGCTCTTTCTGTATCGTTAAAACTAAATTTTGTATCTATAGAGATTACAAGTTTTCCTTTAGCTCTTTACTTACTAGACGTTTATGTTGCAATTTTGTTACATCAAATTCTCTTTTTTATGAAATTAGTGCTTTATAACATATTTATAAAATTAAATATGTATATTTGTTCTATGACTAACAAAAGAATTTTAGAAATAAATAAGGCACTTTCTAATGCTACCCGATTGGATATTCTAAAATGGCTTAAGGATCCCGAGGCTAACTTCCCTCCCCATCAAGATTTGGGACACTTTAATGATGGAGTATGTGGACAATATATTCAGGATAAATCTGGATTATCTCAACCCACAATATCTCATTACTTATCTGGTATGAAAAAAGCAGGGCTATTGGTAACCACCAGGCATGGTAAATGGACCTATTTTAAAAGAAATGAAAAAGTAATAAAAGAATATTTGGATACCATTCACAGAGAATTATAAAAATTTATGTATACATATTTATAAAATTAAATATATGATTATGAAAATCTTACTAATAGGCGCCACAGGAACAATTGGATCAGCCGTTTATGAAAGTTTAAAGAGTGAGGGACATGTAGTATATGGTGCACATCGAGATAGTACCGAATATCCTGTAGATATAACAAACAAACAGTCAATCAATGACCTTTTCAAGAAACTCCCAGAATTAGACGCGGTCATTAATGCAGCGGGTACTGCGAGTTGGAAAGCCCTTTCAGAACTTACAGAAGAAGATTATTATATCGGAATACAAAGCAAGCTTATGGGACAGGTAAATTTAGTACATATTGCCAAAGATCAACTTGTTAATAATGGATCCATAACACTCACCACCGGAATTCTTGCAGAGCATTACGAACCCAATGCAGTAGCCTTATCCCTTGTGAACGGAGGATTGCACAGTTTTGTAAATGCCGCTTCCAATGAGCTGAATAGAGGGATTCGACTTAATGTCGTTGCGCCAGGGGCTATTGCCGGAGATTTCCCAATTGATCAGAAATTTGCAGGTTACTTTCCTGTTCCTATCAAAGAGGTTATCAAATTGTACAAACTAGCATTAACTGAAAACATCACAGGTCAAATCTTAAAAAAATACTAACATGAAAATTCCAATGTATCAAATAGATGCGTTCACCCAAAAACTCTTTGGAGGCAACCCAGCTGCAATTTGTCATTTACCCTATTGGTTGGATGATACAACTTTACAGAATATCGCTATTGAAAATAATCTGGCCGAGACCGGTTACTTTGTAAAAAAAGATAATCTATACGAAATACGATGGTTTATGCCACATGCCGAAATAGATTTATGCGGTCATGCCACCCTAGCCTCAGCTTATGTGATCTTTAATTATCTCGACAAAGACATCAACGAAGTTACATTTTCTTCAAAAAGTGGGATTCTGAAGGCAAAAAAGGAAAAAAATGGATCAATTACATTAGATTTCCCTTCTAGACCACCACAACAAGTTGAAATTCCAAAAGAGGTTTTTCAAGCTTTAAATGCTAAACCATTGGAAGCTTTTGCGGCTAGAGATCTAGTGATTACACTTTCTTCTGAAGAAGAGGTGCTTGCAGAGAATCCAAAATTAGAGCTATTAAAAGAACTCCCCTATTTATGTACCATCGTAACCGCCCAAGGGAAAAATTCAGATTTTGTATCTCGAGTTTTTGATGCTAATGCCGATGTTCTTCCCGAGGATCCTGTTACCGGGTCTGCACATGCTTCTTTGGTTCCTTTTTGGGCAGAAAAATTAAACAAGACAGATCTAAAAGCTTTTCAGTTATCAAAAAGAGGTGGGAAATTAGATTGCAAACTAGAGGGAGACAGAGTATATTTAAGTGGTTATTCTGTTCCTTATTTAATAGGAGAAATAGAGATTTAAACTTAACGAATCAAGCACATGAAAATTATAGGATTAATCGGAGGAATGAGTTGGGAATCTACCGCAATTTATTATGAACTGTTAAATAAAAGGGTAAATCAAGTATTAGGAGGGTTTCATTCGGCAAAATGCATTCTAACCTCGGTAGATTTTGCCGAGATTGAGAAGCTTCAGCATAAAAATGATTGGGAAAGTTTAACGGATCTAATGGTAGAGGCCTCTGTGCAATTAGAGAATGCGGGTGCCGACTTGATTATTCTTTGTACCAATACTATGCATCTTTGTAGTGAAGAAATGATAAATAGCACCTCTATTCCTTTTTTACATATTGCCAAGGCCACCAGTGAAGCGATTGTTCTTAAAAACCTGAAAAAAGTGGCTCTTTTGGGTACCAAATTCACAATGGAGAAAGATTTCTATAAAAATACTTTAAACGATCACAGAATTGAAGTAATGATTCCTAATGCTATGGATAGAGAAATCGTGCATAACATCATTTACAAAGAATTGGTATTAGGAATTATACGCAAAGAGTCAAAAAATGAACTTATAAGAATAATCAAGAATCTAGAGCTTGATGGTGCCGAAGGTGTAATTCTTGGTTGCACAGAACTTCCTTTACTTATAAAACAAGAGGATGTAAATATTTCGACATTTGATACTACCAAAATTCATGCAGAAAGTGCCGTTGATATGGCTTTAAAAAATGTACAAATTAAATCGTAACAGCTATAGATCGATGACAGAATACAAAAATAAACAATGAATATATACAAAAAGACCTGAAAAATTGGTTGATAGCGCCCATTATACACTAAATGTAGCAACACTTCAAAAAACAGATTTGAAACCAAGGCAAGCACTATTGAAATCTGAGTATTTTAGCGTAGATCCATACATGCGTATTCAGCAATCTGAAAAGGATACATGGGAAGAGCCTCATGCTCTCAATACTATACAGGGTGGAGCTGTTGTTGGGCAAATCGTTGAAATTAATGATTCTGATTCTTCATTACAAAAAGGAGATTGGGTTTTATCATACACCGGTTGGCAGGAGTATGCAATTACCGAAGTCAATACCCTTAGAAAATTAGACCCAAATGAAGTACCTGTAACTACAGCATTAGGGATTTTAGGGATGCCGGCACGTATCGCTTATTTTGGTCTTATTGAAGCCGGAAAACCTCAAGAAGGAGAAACTGTAGTCGTTTCAGGGGCATCTGGCGCAGTCGGACAAGCCGTTGTGCAAATGGCAAAAATAAAAGGATGTAAGGTAGTTGGTATAGCCGGGTCTGATGAAAAAACAAGTTATCTTAAAGAGAAACTTGGTGTTGATGAAATCATAAACTATAAAAAACATCCTTCTGCCGTAAAAATCAAAGATGAATTATCAAGATTATGTCCCAAAGGGGTTGATGTTTACTATGATAATGTAGGCGGACATATCACCGATGCAATATTTGAACTAATCAATATTAATGCTAGAATTATCATATGCGGTCAAATATCTCAATATTCCGGAGGGTTAGACAATCCTGAAATGGGTCCGCGTTTTTTACATAAAATGTTATATAAAAGAGCCACAATACAAGGAGTATTAGCGCGAGACTACAATCATCGAATGGATGAAATGCTAACAGAAATGACGCCCTGGGTTCAAAATAAGTCCTTAAAGTATAAAGAAACGATCGTTGATGGATTTGAAAACCTCCCAAAAGCTTTAAACATGCTTTTTTATGGAAAAAATATAGGAAAACTAATCGTAAAAGTGTAAGTACTAAATCAACCTGCCCTGAAAGTGCAGGGGTTTTTGTTACTTGTTAAAAATTAAATTGAATATCCTTACCATAATCGTCAACCTGAACTCGTTTCAGGTTCTCATTATAACTAATTGTTTATCAGCGAAATGAGATTCCGAAATAAACCTGCCTACCTGCAGTAATGCAGGCAAGTTCGGAATGACGCTAAAAAACTGGTATTACATATTACGGCTAATCATAAAAGTTAATTAGTATAGGGATGGGCTACAGACAACTTGTAACGCATAACTTTTAACTACTAACTGCTTTGAAAACCAGATTTTTTGGTAGTACTAAAGTGATGTAATGAAATTTCAGGGCTTTCACCCATATCTGAGACCAGTAAAGAACCTCGGGCCAAGCCCGCGAGGCATTTGTAAGAAACTGATTTTTGATTTCGAGGCAAGCCTCGAAGCATTTAAATCTCGATTATCGAGTAAAGTAATTAATCATCCATAAATAATTGGTTAATCTTAGATCGTAACTTTCGTTTGTAATCCTCTTCTAACCAATCTCTATAGTTTTTTGTGCTTTTACTAATACAATAAGAATATCTTTTAACCCTAAACTCTATATCTTTATCCAACAACCTGCTAAGAATACGGGCGTCAAAAACATCTTCACTATTTTCAACACACATCCTGGCGTGTTGCGTTATAGAGTTTTCAAGAACGGTAAGACTCCTATGGTTGTATCTCTTGGTTTTTGCATATTCTTCTTCGATATCAAATTCGATATCTGTAGATTTAAGAAATTCTTTTCTAATCTCCTCGGGCATCAAATACTTAAAATTTCTTTCTATTTCTTCATCACCAACAAGATTATCATAATAAAAGTCTGGAGATCTAAATATTGATTGCCAATCTACCTCAGAGTTCCAAACCCCAAATCTTGCTGTGTTATTACCCATATCGACAATTGTGAATTCGGGCTTTGTTGGCAAAATTCTGGAGCCCCTACCTATCATCTGAAAATACAATGTCAAAGATTTTGTTGCTCTATTAAGTATAATACTCTCTACTGTAGGTTCATCAAATCCGGTAGTTAAAATGCTAACTGAAGTTAAAATAGCATCCTCGGTATTTTTAAACCACGTAAGAATATCTTCTCTTTCCTGTTTACTATTGGTATTGTCTAGGTGACGAATAGGATAACCGGCCTTTTCAAAGGTTTCATATACATAAATCGATGTATTGATTCCATTATTAAAAATCAATGTTTTTTTACCTTTTGATCTTTCCTCATAAGCCTTTAAAAGCTTATCCTGCATCATCATATTAGTGTACAATTCTTCTGATGATTTAACAGTATAATCACCATTCATTCCGATTTTTAATGATCCCAAACCTACGTCATAAGTATAGGTAACGGGTTTTGCTAAAAACCCATTATTAATTAACGAATTGATAGTATCTCCTACAATCAGTTCGTTGTAATTATCCTTCATCGGAAGTTTCATATTCGAGCTAAGAGGAGTAGCCGTAACACCAAGTATAAAACAGTTTTCAAAAAACTTAAAAAGTTTTCTAAAGGAGTTATAATGCGCCTCATCAATAATCACCATTCCAATATTATGAAGTTCTAGTTGATCATCATTAAGCCTGTTATTGAGTGTTTCGACCATCGCAACAAAACACATATATTCTCCCTGATCATACAATTCTTTGACCGAACTATTGATAATCTTATTTTTAACTTGAAACTCTGTAAGCATATTAGAAGTTTGTCCACAAAGTTCAATTCGATGTGTAAGAACCACCACTTTTTTCCTTGTAGTTTCTATGTAACGTCTTACAATTTCAGAAAAAATAACGGTTTTGCCACCTCCCGTTGGGAGCTGGTACAATAAATTATAATTTTCAGGAAACTCCTCGACACGACTAAAAATTTTGTCTATATCATGTTTCTGATAATCATAAAGAACCTTTTGTTCTTTTCTTTCTATTTGAATGTTTGACAATGCTGAGCCCTTCTTAAAAATAAGCTACAAAATTAAGCACTTTATGAGGTTATACGAAACAATTAGTCAAATATATTTCTTCACCACTGTTCTATAAAATGTTAATTATTTATAATTCATTGATTCAAGACCCTGTATTGTTTTAATTTTGAGAGTCAAAATATAACTGCTATTAATGACCAAAACAGATAAAGATCTAATTCCTGTTCAGGCGCTTCTGGTTCCAAAATCAGTACTATACACCGGAAAAATATTGAATAAGATATCTCCTTTCATAGCCTCAAGATTTGCCGCAAGAATATTTCTAACCCCATTTGGTTATGAAATGCCAGAAAGAGAAAAGTTGATGTACAAAAAAAGTAAAAAAGACTTAATTCGCATAGATAAAATTAACCGTGAGGTTATGGTGTATCATTATGGCCTGTCTGAAAAGAAAATATTATTGGTGCATGGCTGGTCTGGTAGCGGCACACAACTTTCTAAAATTGCTGATCAATTACTTAAAAAAGGATACAGTACGGTGAGTTTTGACGCACCTGCGCATGGTAAATCTCCCGGAAAAAGAACTATTCTTCCTCATTTTCTGGAAACTATTTATCATTTAGAAAAAAAGTATGGCCCATTTGAAGCAGCTATTGGCCATTCATTAGGCGGGATATCGTTGCTTAGAACCACAAAATATGGCTTAAATATTAAAAAATTGATAATTATAGGAACTGCCAACAGTATTACCGCTGTGACCAAAAACTTTGCCAAGAACCTTCAGTTAAGCCCAAAAGTCGCTAAACTCCTTAAATCTTATTTTGACAAAAGATATGGCCAAGACTTAAATAATTATTCAGGAGCCGTATCTGCCAAAGGAGTTAAAATACCAACCCTGGTTGTGCATGATAAAAATGATGTAGATGTACACTATAGCTGTGCTTATGAAATCACCGATGCTTTAGAAAAAGGAAACCTTATGCTTACCGAAAAACTTGGACATCGTAAAATATTGGGAGACCCTAATGTAATTACAAAAATTATAGCATTTATTTTAACCTAACTATGCAGATACGTTATTCTATACACATTTGTACGACTACTATAATAAAACTTTAGTTAACTTTAATCAAAAAAATATGAGACGTTTTATTTTGTTGTCTATCACCATTCTTTTAATCGGTTGTACTGGTAGCGCCCAAAAAGAGGATAAAAAAGAAAAGAAAACCTATGCGGTATCTAAAACAAACGCCGAGTGGAAAAAAATTCTAACCCCCGAACAATACCATATTCTAAGACAAGCAGGTACCGAAAGCCCTTTTTCCAGCCCATTGAATAAGTTATATACTTCTGGAACATTTCATTGTGCCGCTTGCAATACTCCATTATATCAAAGTGAATACAAATTTGATAGTGGCACAGGATGGCCTAGTTTTGATAGGGCAATAAAAGGGAGTGTTGACAAAGATGTGGATTATAAATTAGGATATGCACGTACCGAGTTATTATGCAGTACCTGCGGAGGCCATTTGGGACATGTCTTTAATGATGGCCCAAGAGCAACTACCGGAATGAGGCATTGTATCAACGGCGACGCACTAGTCTTTAAACATAAAAAATAGAAAATGAGTAACTACCCAATACACAAATCTGAAGAAGAGTGGAAAAAACAGCTTTCTGAAGAACAATACCGAGTTTTGAGGCAAAAAGGTACCGAAAGACCTTTTACCGGAGAATTTAATATGCATTTTGAAGGCGGAACTTATACATGTATGGCTTGTGATGCTGCTTTGTTTGAAAGTGATTCAAAATTTGATTCTGGATGCGGATGGCCCAGTTTTGATAAATCAATTGAAGGAAGTATAGAATACATAAGAGATACCTCTCATGGCATGATGCGCACTGAAATTTTGTGCGCTAATTGTGGAAGCCATTTGGGTCATATTTTTGATGACGGACCCACACAAACCGGTCAAAGATACTGCGTTAATTCTGTTAGTATTGATTTTGATGACTCATAAAACAGTTTTTGGAACACTTATTGCTACTATTTTTAAAATAATTAATACTCTAATATTATAATTTATGAAAAAGCTTTTCACATTACTTTGCATAACAGCATTTATATTTACATCCTGCTCAAACGATGATGATTTTGTAGATTTTGACACTATAGGAACAACTATTGATTTGGAGCCCATAACTTTTGGGCAACCTGATTTTGCGGCTACTTTCTCATTTTTTGATAATGGTATAGACGTTTTTGATTCAGACGTAGTAACGGTATTTCGTAGAGAAGGCACTTCTAATAATGGCGAAGCTATATGGGAACCTCTTCCTACAGCTTCCGTTTTCTTTATTAATGATGCTACAAATGCTATAGAAGGCTTCTTAAATTATCGATATAATTTTACCATTGATGATGTAGAAATTGTATTAGATTTTGATGTTCCTGATGCCAATCTTGTTACAGCAGAGTTTACAACAAATCAAATATTTAGAATAGTAATTGTTCCGTCAGATTTTATTGAAAATAAAAGTGTTAATGTAAAAGATTACGAATCTTTATCTAAAGCTTTAAAACTAGAATCTAGAACTATTCCAAAAATGTCGATTAAATAATTTTGAATATCCGTAATGTATCACATACGATAATCGTCAACCTGAACTCGTTTCAGGTTCTCATTATAACTGATTGTTTATGAACGAAATGAGATTCGGAAATAAACCTGCCTACCTGTGATAATGCAGGCAGGTTCGGAATGACGCTAAAGAATTAAATTATTCCATATTACGTATAATCATATAAATAATAATCACGTATTTTATTTCAAAATTACAGAAACGCTATTTTATAAAGTAGCGTTTTTTCTTTCATAAAAATCTAATTGTTATCGAATATCTAATTCCTTTTTTGGTTCGCCGAATTATCCTTAAATTCGTGACTTCAAAAAATTGGAATTTATGAGCACATATGATATCATCGTTTTAGGAAGTGGACCCGGAGGGTATGTTACCGCCATTAGAGCTTCGCAATTAGGTTTTAAAACTGCAATTGTAGAAAAAGAAAGCTTAGGAGGAGTATGTTTAAATTGGGGATGCATCCCTACCAAAGCGCTATTAAAAAGTGCACAAGTATTTGACTATTTAAAACATGCCTCGGATTATGGCCTTACCATAGAAAAATTTGATAAAGATTTTGATGCTGTTGTAAAACGTAGCCGAGGAGTAGCAGATGGAATGAGCAAAGGAGTTCAATTCCTGATGAAAAAGAATAAAATTGATGTGATCAAAGGTTTTGGGAAGCTAAAAGCTAATAATAAAGTGACGGTTACCGATGCCGATGGTAAATCGAGCGAATATGAAGCTAAACATATCATCATCGCTACAGGAGCCAGGTCACGAGAACTTCCTAACTTACCACAAGATGGTAAAAAGGTAATTGGATATCGAGAGGCTATGACACTAGCATCACAACCCAAGAAAATGATTGTGGTTGGGTCTGGTGCAATCGGAGTAGAATTTGCTCACTTTTATAATGCAATGGGTACCGAAGTGACTATTGTTGAGTTCTTACCAAACCTTGTTCCGCTTGAAGATGAAGAAGTATCAAAACAATTTGAACGTAATTTCAAAAAAGCAGGAATCAAAGTAATGACCAATTCTTCGGTAGAAAGTGTAGATACTAGTGGTGATGGAGTAAAAGCTACCGTAAAAACCAAAAAAGGTGAAGAAATTCTTGAAGCCGATATTGTGTTATCTGCTGTTGGAATTAAAACAAATATTGAAAATATTGGATTGGAAGAACTAGGTATAGCTACCGATAGAGACAAAATTGTTGTGAATGATTGGTATCAAACCAATATTCCTGGAGTTTATGCCATTGGAGATGTAGCCCCTGGTCCTGCCCTTGCCCATGTTGCTTCTGCTGAAGGAATCACCTGTGTAGAAAAAATTGCAGGTATACATGTCGAACCTATAGATTATGGTAACATACCCGGGTGTACTTATGCTTCTCCCGAGATTGCTAGTGTAGGAATGACAGAAAAACAGGCCAAAGAAGCCGGTTACGAACTTAAAATAGGTAAGTTTCCTTTTTCTGCATCAGGTAAAGCTAGTGCCGCTGGAACCAAAGACGGTTTTGTAAAAGTGATATTTGATGCCAAATACGGAGAATGGTTGGGCTGTCACATGATTGGTGCAGGAGTGACCGATATGATTGCCGAAGCTGTACTAGGGCGAAAATTAGAAACTACTGGTCATGAAGTATTAAAGGCTATTCACCCTCATCCAACAATGAGCGAAGCAGTAATGGAAGCCGTTGCAGATGCTTATGACGAGGTGATTCACCTATAAATAAAAAATTGTTTAGATATATACCCGTTTTATGGATTAGACCTCAGCCACTGGGGTCTTTTTTTATATAATTATTTAGGTATTAAATCACAATACCAAAAAGAAGTATCCCAACTCAGGTCTTCATTATCAACAAAGCAATCATCATTTTCTTCTTTTGATGGTTCGTAACCCCGAAGCACCTTCTCTCCTATTTTAAAGTTAATCGGATGATTAAAGATTGGGCCATCAAACACAAAGGTGTGAAATTCTCCGTTCTCTCCGCAAGGGTCTACATTATTAGGTAAATCATTTAAAAATTCATGATCTAGTAATCTTCCGCAAAAGGTTTCATCAAGGTATTTTGCATTTACACAAACAGTGATAGCTTTAAACCCTAAATTCAGAGACTCTAATAATACATCTTTTGTGTTTTTCTTCCAAAGGGGAAAAACAGCTGCTATTCCAACTTTTTTCAACTGATCTTCCCTATAATTACGTAAATCTTCTAAAAAGATGTCTCCAAAAACACAATGTGTATATTCTCTTTCTTTCAATTGCATAACCGATTTTTTCATTACCTGATTATACAAATCCATAGAAACCTGAGCAGGAAGTTTTATTTTTTCTATTGGAATACCAATACTTTTAGCTTGTTGATCCAGTAATTCTTCTCGTAACCCATGCATAGATACACGACCGTAATCCTGATTAACCGTAGTTAACAATGTAGAAACATCATATTTTTTTTGCTCAAGTATTTTATAAAGCGCCAAACTGGCATCCTTACCACTACTCCAGTTAAAATAGGTTTTGTACATTATTTTCTTAAAAAGCTTTGTATAGCCAATTCATAACTTTGTAATCCAAAACCAAGAATTACACCTTTTGCATTGGGTGATATATAAGACTGGTGCCTGAACGCTTCTCTTCCAAAGGTGTTAGAAATATGAACTTCTACAACCGGTGTAACCACTGCATTTATAGCATCCCCAATACCGATCGAAGTATGTGTATAAGCACCTGCGTTGAGTATTACACCATCAAAATCGTTATCTGCCTCCTGAATTTTTGTAATTAACGCTCCTTCTATATTTGATTGAAAATAGGACAGCGCTACTTCAGAAAAACGAGATTGCAATTCTTTAAAAAAATCTTCAAAAGTCTTATCTCCATAGATTCCAGGTTCTCTTTTGCCTAATAGATTTAAATTAGGTCCATTGATGATCAATAGTTTCATCTTTTATTTGTATTATTTTAGATGTTGGATGTTGAAAATTCGTGTCATTTTCATTGTTGTACAGCAGGTATTTGTCTTCGGTTATTTTTGGTTTTAAATAAATATCCAACCGATAGTTGCATCAGTGCAGTATTGGTAGATACATCAATTACGTCTGTATCTATGATTTCACTTAGCCCCAGAGTATAATGTAACTGAAAAAACAAGCCACTTTCGGCCTTATAACCCACACCAAAATTCCACCCAAAGTCAAAATCATTAAACGTATTAAAAAACTCGTCTTCTGTATTTTCATCTCCTACAGATCTTGAAGTACTTGCCAATGTTGCCAATCTAGGGCCCGTCTCCAGGCTGAATCTTGGAGTAAAATAATATTTTGTAATAATTGGCAGCGTTAAGTAATTCAAACTAATTTTATTTTCAACGCCATTCTCTTCTATTGTATATCCCTGTGCCGAGTATAATACTTCGGTTTGTATATAAAATCGTTGAGAAACCGGAAACTCTATCACCGCCCCAAGGTGCATTCGTATTCTGGCATCGGTATTGTCCAAATCGCCGGTAACATTTGCATAGTTGGCCCCTACTTTAAATCCGGCTCTCGTATATAACGGATCGTCATCTTGAGCCTGTACACAAGAAACGATTAGTATTAGTATCATAAATAAACAATTGTACTTTTTCATAATAGGTGTATAACTACTCAAAAGTAGTTTTATTTTTTAAAATTTAGGATTGATCCCCAAATAATTTGGGTTATGTTAATCATTAATAAGCCCTTTATTCTTCTATCAAAACAACTGGTGTAGAACTTGATTTACCGATAAAGTGTGAAAAGTTTAGTTTTTTTTAACAACTTCTACAAGTAATTTATATAGTTTAGCCCAAACTTTAAACAAACAATTATTATGAAAAAACTAATGTTAACTGCTCTGGCAGTAGTAAGTTTTACGTTTGCAAATGCTCAAGATGCTGATAACGCCGGGCAAACTGCAGAAGGAAAATGGTTAATCGAAGCCAATACTGGTTTTGGTGCTCCAGGAAATGGAAATACTTCATTTGGCCTTACATCAAGAGATGGAGAAACCATTTGGGGAATTGGTCTTGAAGGGGGTTATTTTGTTATGGATGACCTAGCTGTTAAAGCTGGTTTAGGATATAACGACAGTAGCTTCGACGGAGATTCATCTCAATTTATTTACAAAATTGGTGCAAAGTATTACATCATGAGTAAAATTCCTGTAGAAGTTAGTTATGTTGGGGAAAGCGTAGAAGATGCAGATGAAAATGCTTCTTACTTAGGTATTCAAGCAGGATATGCTTGGTTCTTAGGAGATAATGTAAGTATCGAGCCTGGTCTACGCTACAATGCTACTTTAAATGAAGATGCAGATGCAGAAAGCAATATTCAGTTTAACATTGGATTTGCCTTACATTTCTAAGAAAATAGAAAATTAAATATCTCTAAGACCATCCCACCTTTGGGATGGTTTTTCATTTTTATATCTTAGCCTTAATGAAATGGAAAGATGCTATAAAAGACTATGTACACTATTTAAAAATAGAAAGAGGGCTTTCTGAAAATTCTATCATTAGTTATACCCTTGATCTAAAACGTTTGTTATCTTTTTTAGAAAATGCTGAAATTGATAGCTCTCCCATTTCGATAGAAAAAGACACCTTGCAGCAGTTTATTTTTGATACTGCCAAACTGGTAAATGCGCGGTCGCAATCAAGAATCATTTCTGGGCTTAAAAGCTTCTTTAATTACCTTGTTTTTGAAGACTATCGAGAATCAAACCCAATGGAACTTATTGAATCCCCAAAGATTGGACGGAAACTTCCTGATACACTAACTGTCGAAGAAATAGACCAAATTATAGCGCAAATTGATCTAAGCAAACCTGAAGGAGAGCGTAATAGAGCAATTATAGAGACCTTATATGGTTGTGGCCTGCGAGTAAGTGAGTTAACAGAACTGAAGCTATCAAATCTCTTTTTTAATGAAGGTTTTATTAGTGTAACGGGCAAAGGAGATAAACAACGCTTTGTGCCTATTGGAGAAACCACCCAAAAATATATTAGCATCTATACCGCAGAAATACGAAATCATATCCTTATCAAAAAAGGTCATGAAGATACCTTATTTTTAAATCGCAGAGGAAGTCAACTCACCAGAGCAATGATCTTTACAATCATCAAACGTTTGGTAGAAAAAGCAGGGATTCATAAAAAAGTGAGCCCACATACCTTTAGGCATTCTTTTGCTACCCATTTATTAGAAAATGGTGCCGATTTAAGAGCTATACAACTTATGTTGGGACACGAAAGCATTACCACTACCGAGATATACATGCATGTAGACCGTAGTCATTTAAGCGAAGTCATGAATACTTTTCATCCCAGAAGATGATAAAAACTTTACTAAACCACCCTGCACTGCAAGTGCAGGGGTTTTGATACGCAATACATTGCTTTTTGCTACTTGTTAAAAGTCATCTGGTGTAGAGATGGGTGACAGACAGACAACTTTTTACGTATAACTTTTAACTAGTAACAGTATCGAAAAACAGCTTTTTTCGCAGTACTAAAGTGCTGCAATAAAATTGCAGGGTTTTGAACCCAAATCTGAGACCAATAAAACTACTATCGGTTTCAAGTCCGTAGATTTATATTCCGACTTAAGTCGGTTAAAGCTTATTAGTGCTAAAAACGACTCGGTAACTTTGTAACTTTTGAAAATCCAAAGTAACATAGGAGAAATTGTTAAGATTAAATACTACTTAATATACAACATCCTAATTAGGCCTGGTTGCTCTTCCTGAGGGGACTGCTGCATCTCTATCCATGATAACAGGATTGGCAACACCCGTTGTAATACCGGCTGTTCCTTCGAGAGGCTGAATAAAAAACGGCTCTGGATCATTATCCTGAAAAGGTTCGATCGTAATAAATACCTTCTTACTAGTCACCTCTGCCGGTAGTGTAATACCTGTTACAGGGATTTGACTAGGCAATATAAGAAAATCTTCTCCCGGAAATGCTGGTACTGTTCCTCCTGAACCTTTATAGAAGTTTCCATCATCGGTAACATTAACTTCAGAAAAAGTACCTGTAGATAAAATCTTTGTGCCAAAATCGACCCATCCTTCGTATTTCCAACCACTGGCAAGTGGAGGTAATGACAAACCAGGGGCATCTGTCCCATCTCTAAACCAAACTCCGAATTCATCATTTCCGTTATCCAAATCATTTACATCATCGGTTGGTGTGTCCAGATAGAACTGACCAGATACATTTGAAATATCAGCAACAACCGTCTGGAAAATAAGCTGCGCAGAGGTGCCATTAAAATTTCCAGTCAAAATTTTTGCATCCGAGGGACCGTTATCAATATCTCCTCTTGGTTCTATGGTTAAGATAAATTGTGAAGCTGCCTCTAGATCTTCTTCGAATACATTTAAACGAACAATTCCAGAGGGGTTTGTGAATTTATCTGTGGGTATAGGTTGTCCATCAACAATAAGCCATCCTTGATATGTCGTTCCACCAGTAAGTGTTTCTAATCCAATAGTCTCTAATTGTAATGTTGCAACAGGAGGACCATCATCGCTTGAGCAGGAAATTGCAAAAACTCCTAAAAGAATTGTGGCTAATAGTAAAACTTTTCTTGTCATCATTTTGCTTTTAAATTATACATAAATGAGTTCTAAGAAAATAACTCCTAAAAGCTCTCAAAATTGTACGATAAAAGTATAATTTTTTTCACAAAACCAAAGTAAGGTTAAGATTTGGGTTTGGCAGCATCGGGTTTCTTAAATAATTCTAAGTATGCTGCTCCTATATTAGAAATTATATCGCTAGCTAATACTGCTTCGAAACCAAAATTTTGCGTTGTTATATCTCCGGCACTCCCATGCAGATACACCCCAAAAATACTGGCATGTAATGGACTGTACCCTTGGGATAGCAAACCGGTAATTATTCCGGTGAGCACATCTCCACTGCCTGCTGTTGCCATTCCTGGGTTTCCTGTATTATTTACATAAAGTTGATCCTTAAAGACTGTAATAGAATTGGCTCCCTTAATTACTATAATACAATCTTGTTTTTTTGAAAACTCTCTTACCTTATCGAGTTTATCAAAATCGTCTTTCCACTTGCCTATCAATCTTTCTAACTCTTTGGGATGCGGAGTCAGAATTGTTTCTGAAGGGATACTCTCAAGAAACTCAGGATGCTTTGCCAGAATGTTAATTCCATCAGCATCGATTACCAGTGGTGCATTATTTTCTTTCAAAAATTCTCCAAAAGCTTTGATCGTTTTTGAACTCGTACCCAGTCCAATTCCTATTCCTACAGAAGATGGTTCAAAATCAAGAGTAATTTCGGCCAATTCATCATCATCATCAGTGACCACCATAGCTTCGGGTATAGCGGTTTGTAAAATATCATATCCACATTCTGGCACATAGGCAGTGGCAAGACCAGCTCCTGTTTTTAAGGCAGCTTTGGATGCCAAAACTACACTTCCGATTTTACCGTAACTTCCCCCTATCAATATACAATGACCATAGGTGCCTTTATGATCAAATTTATGCCTCGAACGATACAAAGGCAAAACCTCATGCTTACCTATCAATTCTGCAATCCCCTGGTTTTGCAAAAATTGACGGTTCAATCCTATATCGATAACCTCTACCTCTTTGGAATAAATTCCTGTTTGTGGTAAAAAGAAAACTAATTTTGGTAACTGAAAAGTAATCGTAACATCTGCAAATACAACCCCCTCAGGATCATCTGGTGCTTTATCAGAATACAACCCGGAAGGAATATCAACCGAAAGCGTAAAACACCTCGAGTTATTAATATGTTTGATTAGAGAAACAACCCATGGCATCAAAGGTCTGCTAAGGCCAATACCAAAGATGGCATCAATTACTATATCCTTTTGTTGAATAACCGGAAAATCGACCTCCGATTTTAGTTGTACCGGCCATTCATTTGTAATTCCTTTGAGATGATCATAATTAGCCAAAAAATCTTTTGACCTGGTATCACTAAAATTTACAATGTATGTCTGTATCTTATACCCATACTCTACAAGCAATCGCGAAATTACCAAACCATCTCCCCCGTTGTTTCCAATGCCGCAAAAAACATGAATGGGTATAGGAGCCCCTTGTAGACGATTATGAAGTAATTCAAATACTTTTGTGGCTGCTCGCTCCATTAATTCTAAAGAGCTTATCTTCTCCGACTTAATAGTAGCTTTGTCGGCCATGCGCATCTGTTGGGCAGATAATATTTTCATGCATTTAAAAATTTATTAATGGTTGTTTCACCATATTTTTTGGGAATTTTACAACGAAATAAGTTATTAATTGTTGAATTAACAAAAGTTTAAGGATACTGTTAATTTAATTTCTCCTAAAAATAAAAAATTATACATTTGATCCCATATTATAAAGCAAACTAATGTTTAGTACCATTTTCATATCGGCTTTATTGATCACCTTAGGAACAATTACCGTATCTGGGATTACTTCTATTACCGGTACTACAACTATTATTACCCTTAGGGGTTAATTCATTTGTATATCACCGCAGAAAAAGTACGTAGTTTATAAGGATCATAAGCTACCGAAAATAAGCTTTACCATTAATTTCAATTTAAATAGAATATTATGAACGTTCTAAAATTTGGAGGTTCTTCTGTTGCAAATGCAACAACAATAGCAAATGCAATAGCTATAATTAAGGAGCAATCTAAAAAAAACTCTTTGTATGTGGTTGTTTCGGCAATGGGCGGAATAACTGATTTACTTTTACAAGCAGGCGAAGAAGCTTCTGCAAATAATGAAAATTACAAAAAAACTCTCGCCGAAATAGAAAAAAGACATCTGGATGCTGTAAAAACTCTTATCCCGGTGGTATCACAAAGTGCCATAATCAGTAAAGTAAAATCAGAGCTTAACACCTTAGAATCTCTTTGCGAAGGAGTATTTTTATTAAGCGAGTTATCCGAAAAAACTGCTGCGGTGATCTCAAGTTTTGGAGAACTACTTTCTTCATATATCATCACCGAGGCTGCCAAAGTAAAAGGGTTAGATATCCGATTAAAAGATGCTCGTGACATCATTGTAAAAACAGTAAACTCGAAAGTTGCAATTGATTATGCAGAGACTAACAAAAGAATTAAAGCTTTTGCTAAAAGTAACCATACCAAAATAAGTCTTTTCCCCGGCTTTGTGGCCAGAACACAAGATGGAGAACCTACCACTTTAGGAAGAGGAGGTTCTGATTTTACAGCTGCAATACTTGCCTCTGCAATAGATGCCAAAGAATTACAGATCTGGACAGATGTTAGTGGAATGTATACTGCCAACCCTAAGTTAGTGAAACAGGCAAAACCCGTATATCATATTTCGTATCAGGAAGCTATGGAACTTTCACATTTTGGGGCAAAAGTAATCTACCCTCCTACCATTCATCCGGTGCTTGATAAGGATATCCCTATTTTGATTAAGAACACCTTTGAACCCAAAGACGAAGGCACACTGATTACAAGAAAGGTATCTGATAGAAAGAAACCCGTAACAGGAATTAGCCATATCGATAATATAGCCATCATTTCGCTTGAAGGAAGTGGAATGGTTGGAATCCCTGGGTTTTCAAAAAGACTCTTTGAAGCGCTGTTTCTAGAAAATATTAACGTTATTTTGATCACCCAGGCGTCTTCAGAACATTCTATTTGTCTTGCTATTGAATCCTCTGATGCCGAAAAAGCAAAAACGATTTTGGACACAACATTCGAATTCGAAATTTCTAAACACAAATTGGAGCCTGTTAAAATCGAAAACGATAACGCAATTGTTGCACTGGTTGGCGATAATATGTATCATCATCAAGGGCTTAGCGGTAAAATGTTTAGTACCCTCGGAAAAAACAATGTAAACATTAGAGCAATTGCTCAAGGAGCTTCAGAAAAAAACATCTCGGTAGTAATTGAGAAAAAAGATATCAAGAAAGCATTAAATACACTACATGAAGAATTCTTTGAAGTAAAAACAAAACAATTAAATCTATTTGTTACCGGAGTTGGAAATGTGGGAAGTAAACTTCTTAGTCAATTAGAACAACAAAATAAATATCTAAAAGACAAATTACGCCTCAAAATTCGAGTAGTTGGTTTATCAAATTCAAGAAAAATGATTTTTGATGAAAAAGGAATTAACCTTGATACATGGCAAGAAAAACTAGCAAAAGGGAAAAAAGCTAATGCTCAAGAGTTTTTTGATCAAGCAAAAAAAATGAATCTACGTAATTCTATATTTGTTGATAATACCGCTAACCCGGGTATCGCCAAAATTTATAAGCATTATCTTGCCGAAAGCATGGCTGTTGTGACTTGCAATAAAATAGCCTGTGCCGATGAGTACAGTAACTATGAAGAATTACAAAATCTTTCACGTAAATTTAATGCTTCATTTTTGTACGAAACAAATGTTGGTGCCGGTTTACCGATTATTGATACGCTCAATAATTTAATTGCTTCAGGAGATAATATTCACAAAATACAAGCCGTATTATCTGGTAGCCTTAACTTTGTATTTAATAATTATATGGAAGGGGTAACTTTTTATGATATTATAAAAGAAGCTCAGCAAGAAGGGTATACAGAACCCGATCCAAAAATTGATCTTAGTGGAGTTGATGTAGCTCGTAAAATACTGATTCTTGCACGAGAAAGTGGAAAAGTAATGGAGCTCAATACTATTGAAAATGAGTCCTTTTTACCTCAGGAAAGCCTTGACACAACAAGTGTAGATGATTTCTTTGAATCCTTAAAGAAATATGAAGGCCATTTTAGCGAGATTCTTGCCGAGGCTAATAAAAAAGAATGTCGCTTAAAATATGTCGCTCAGTATGAAAACGGAAAAGCAAAAGTCGGACTGCAACATATCCCGGCTGATCATCCATTTTATAATTTAGAAGGAAGTGATAATATTGTATTATTCTATACCGATCGATACCCTAAACAACCGCTAATAGTAAAAGGAGCCGGTGCAGGAGCCGATGTAACAGCATCCGGTATTTTTGCAGATATAATTAGAATTGGTAAAAAGTAAGAACGCATGAATAAGAGTCTGAAAATATTTGCCCCGGCAACAGTGGCCAACCTTTCTTGTGGATTTGATGTTTTAGGATGTTGCCTGGATACTGTAGGAGACGAAATGGTTGTTTCACTTACTTCAGAACCAGGTGTGACCATTACCAAGATTGAGGGAGCAGATCTACCAATGGAAACTCATAAAAATGTTGCCGGTGTTGCGGTTGAGGCCTTATTGAAATCGTATAATGAAGCTATCGGTGTAAATATCGAAATCTATAAAAATATAAAGGCAGGTAGCGGTATCGGAAGCAGTGCTGCCAGCAGTGCCGGTGCCGTTTGGGCTGTAAATCATCTACTAAACAATCCTTTTACCAAACACCAATTAGTTGCATTTGCCATGGAAGGTGAAAAATTAGCTAGTGGTAACGCACATGCAGACAATGTAGCTCCTGCCCTTTTGGGCGGTTTTACGTTAGTGCGCAGTTATAATCCGTTGGATGTCATAAAATTAAATACCCCAAAAGATCTGATGATGACCGTGATTCATCCTCAAATTGAAGTTAAAACCTCTGATTCGAGATCTGTAATTAAGCACAATGTTTCCCTTAAAAAAGCTATTCAGCAATGGGGAAATGTAGGAGGATTGGTTGCAGGGTTATTTACAGAAGATTACCAACTCATAGGTCGTAGTCTCGAAGATGTAATCATTGAACCCTTGCGGTCTATATTAATTCCAGAATTTGAAGCTGTAAAAGAAGCAGCCATTTCAAAAGGTGCCCTTGGATGTGGTATTTCGGGTTCGGGCCCTTCTATTTTTGCACTTAGTAAAGGAGAAGAAACCGCAAATATAGTGGCAAATACCATTCGAGAAGTGTATAACAAAACCGGTCTTGAATTCGATATTCATGTATCAAAAATTAATAATGAGGGTATTAAAATATTAAGTCATTAAGATGAAAGAAACCAAAAAAGTATCAAGTGGCGCCCCTTGGGAGGATATTGTAGGATATTCTAGAGCAATTAAAGTCGGGGGTAGTATTGAAATAGCTGGAACAACTGCCCAAGGTGCAGACGAATATGAGCAAACTGTTGCTATTATAAAAACTGCAGAAAAGGCATTAAAAGAACTCGGAGCTGATCTAAATAATGTGGTAAGAACAAGAATGTATTGTACCAATATTTCAAATTGGGAAAAAATAGGCAAAGCCCACCTAGAATTTTTTAATAAGATAAAACCCGTTACGGCCATGGTTGAAGTTTCAAAACTAATTTCGCCAGAAATTTTGGTAGAAATAGAATTTTCTGCAATCGTATAATTAAGAATAAGAATTCAAAATAATGCAATATTATAGTTTAAATAACAAAGCCCCCAAGGTATCTTTTTCTGAAGCTGTTATTAAAGGATTAGCTCCTGATCGTGGATTATATTTTCCGGAAAGTATAACTCCACTACCTGCTTCTTTTTTTGAAAACATCGAAAACCTCGATAAGGTAGAAATCGCTTATCAGGCCATTCGACAATTTGTTGGTGACGAGATTCCCGAAAAAGAACTCAAAGAAATACTAAAAGATGTCCTCGACTTTGATTTTCCGGTAATAGATTTCAAAGAAAACATTGGAACTCTTGAGTTGTTTCACGGACCGACCATGGCCTTTAAAGATGTAGGAGCCCGTTTTATGGCTCGTTGCCTTGGGTATTTTAACAGAAATAATGAAAATCATGTAACCGTACTGGTTGCTACTTCTGGAGATACCGGGGGTGCAGTTGCTAATGGTTTTTTGGGAGTAAAAGGCGTTGATGTAGTAATTCTATATCCAACAGGAAAAGTAAGTGACATACAGGAAAAACAATTAACCACTCTTGGTCAAAATATTACAGCATTAGAAGTAGAAGGCGTTTTTGATGACTGCCAGGATATGGTAAAGACCGCTTTTTTAGATACAACCATTACAGATCACAAACAATTAACCTCGGCAAACTCAATTAATATTGCCCGGTGGTTGCCTCAATTGTTTTACTTTTTGTTTGCTTACAAACAGGTCAAAAGCAAACAAAAAGATATTGTTTTTTCGGTCCCCAGTGGTAATTTTGGCAATATATGTGCAGGAATTGTTGCTCATAAATTAGGGCTTCCGGTAAAGCATTTTGTTGCATCGACCAATGTAAATGATACTGTTGTACGTTACCTAAAAACCTCAGAATATAACCCAAAACCCTCTCGAGCTACCATTTCTAATGCTATGGATGTTGGTAATCCAAGTAATTTTATAAGAATACAAAAGCTTTTTGGTAACAATTTTGAAGTGCTAAAAAATTCTTTTTCCGCATATAGTTTTAATGATGATCAAACCAAAGACGCCATGAAAGAAATATTTGATGCAACAGGTTATGTAGCTGACCCTCATGGAGCCGTTGGATATTTAGGTCTCAAGGAGTACGAACTAAATGGTAATGATTATGGTATCTTTTTAGAAACTGCACATCCTGTAAAGTTTCTCGATATTGTTGAAGAAACATTGGATACTAAAGTTGAGATTCCTTCCCAAATTCAAAAAGTGATCAAAAAAGAAAAGAAAAGTATTCATATCCATAGTTATGAAAAACTAAAAGAGTTCTTACTTCAGTAAGAACTCTTTTACAACTATATTTATTTTCTATAAAAGTTTATTGAGTAGCCAATGCTCTCATAACTTTATATGTAATCTCTGTTGTAGAAGCCAGGTATTTAAAGTTTACCGTTGTATACTTATCCTCACTCTGTCGCACAAATGGAGAGTTATCTGCATTTCTAAGTTCGGCTGTTAATGTAACTGTATCGTATCCAAAATTAGAGAAGAATCTACTCTCTGGAGTAGCAACCGTTCTTTTATAAATTGGTACTGGTGACTCTATACGATACAAAGATTCCAGACTTAAGTTTGAGGCCAATAACTCAATAGCTCTATCCTCATCATTATCCCATCCCATATAATCCGCTCGATGCATAGAATGTACATTATACCCATCGGTTTGCAATTTTTTGGTAAACATTCTGGTACCAATCATATTGCTTTTCCAATGGTCAAAAAATACGACCATAAAATTTTTATTACGCGTTGGTAATTTGGCTATTTCTTTAGCAACATAATAAGCAATAGCAACTCCAGTAGCATTATGAACTGCTCCCGGGCTATTTTCTACGGTATCAAAATGTGCACAGATGATCACCCATTCATCACTATTATTAGTAGCGGGAATTTCTGCAAAAACATTTGTACCACTATACTGATTCTTTTTCTTGTCCTGCACATTATAAGTATGCCTATCTGCATTAAGTCCAGTTTCCTTCAAAGAATTAAACAAAAAATCTGCTGCTGCTTTTCTTTCCGATTTACTAGATCTACTAGTTAATTTTTTCTTTCCTTTGATAGGTTCATGACCCGTAAGCTTGGCCACGATGGTTTTTTCGATATTAATAATTTCGGCTTCTCTTCGGTCTTGTTCAGTTTGAGCTGGGGCTACTTGAACAATGAAAAAGAATACTAGTAAAAGTGTTCTATAATAATTCATTTTGTAGGTTTTGTATTCCATGGTATTTAACACCAAATTTATGAAAATTCTATAATAATACAATTTATTACTTTTAATACTAAAATAATATTTCAAATATGAATTTTACAAAAACCATACCTTTTTTTTTATTTTTATTATTATTTACTCAATGTAACACCGAAAAAATCTCTAAAAACCTACTATTGGCAGCCGATGGCTGGAGGGGCGAAATAATTGAATTTCCTCTAAAATTTGCGTCATCCATATCCTATTCAGGAACAGAATACGTTCGTTTTGCACCTGGTTGGGGAGAAAAAGAAGCTGAAGACTATTTTTCTTATGCATTTTTATGGGAAATTGACCAAAATCCACAATTGTCAACTGAAAAACTCGAATCAGAAATGGAGACTTATTTTGATGGGTTAATGAGCATGGTATCCAAAATGAACCTTAAACTCTTTAAAAAAGTCCCAAAAACCAAAGCTTTTTTCGAAAAAGTAAATGATGCTGTTTATGTTGGAAAAGTATTAACCTATGACGCCTTTACTACAAAAAAAGAAGTAAATCTTAACGTTATAGTTGATTACAAATTTTGTAGTACTGCAAATAAACATCTCGTTTTATTTAACCTCTCTCCTCAAGTTCCTGAACACCAAATTTGGAAAAAAATGAAAAAAATAAGAATTGATTTAGAGTGTGATTAAAGCGTTACTTTTAAAAAAGTAAATTTTATTTTAAGTTTTTCCTTGATTTTCCCATAAAAAACGTAAATTTTTACTTCCAAAAATCATCTGTAATGAATGTTTGCTTTTTAATGTATCCCTGGGAAGAAATGGAACCCGAAAATGACACCTCACTAACGCTAATACATGAATGCGTAAAAAGAAGGCATGGCGTGGCATTGGCTACACCATCTAATCTCACTATTAGAGATAGTGTAACGTATTCTTTTTGTAAAGTAATTAACCGAGCCGAAAAAATCTCTTCTTCAATGAAGTCTTTTCATGCCAAAACTACTTTTAGAGACGAAATGCTGCCTTTGGCAGGGTTTGACGTAATTATCTTGCGTAGCAATCCTCCACTAGATATGATAATGCTCAATTTCTTGGATTCGGTAAAGGATGATGTTTTTATAATGAACGACATTGATGGTATTCGAAGATCTAATAATAAATTGTATACTGCTGCTTTTGATGATATTGAAACTCACTTTATCCCTAGTACTCACGTAACCAAAAATAAAGATTATCTCATTAAGATGATTAAAGAATCACCTAGTGATAGGATGATTTTGAAACCATTAAATGGATTTGGTGGTTCGGGAGTAATTCTGATTGAAAAAAGAGCAATGACAAGTATCCGCTCTCTTCTTGATTTTTATATTGATAATAAAGATGGTACTACGAATTATGTAATTCTTCAGGATTATATTGAAGGAGCGGATCAGGGAGACGTACGAATTCTTATTCTTAATGGCAAACCTATTGGTGCCATGCGCAGAATACCAGGTGAAGATGATCATAGATCAAATGTAACAGCAGGAGGATCGGTAGTAAAACACTCGCTTACCAAACAAGAAAAAGAATTATGCCGTAAGATTGGACCAAAACTAGTAAAAGATGGTTTATATTTTGTTGGGATCGATGTGATTAATGGAATGTTGGTTGAAGTAAATGTTATGAGCCCAGGTGGTATCACCTATATCAATAAAAAATACAAAGTAAAACTACAAGAAAAAGTAATCGATTTTATTGAAGACAAGGTTTTACAGCGTGTAAGCAGATTTGATAGAAAGGCCAAATTGAGAAAAACGGTAGATAATGCATAAACTATCTATTAAAGAAATTATAAGCAAAATAAATGCCGAAGAACCTTTTAATGCTGTCTCAGAGGATTACTCTTTCACATTAAAGATCGATTCTTATGCTTATTATATTTGTGGTGCCGTTCATGATGGGCATCAGTTCAGAAAGGAATTATGGGATAACTGCTTACACACAGATTATGATCGGTGGTATGAAGAAGACCCGGCCACAAAATATATAGTACAAAATCACCCTATAGTGATTGCCGGATGCGATTCTCGTTTTGAATATGATCTTAATAGAGCTCCGGAAGCTGCTATTTATGAAGATGCATGGGGTAAAGAACTATGGAAAAAATCCTTAAAATCCGATGTAAAAGATCGTTCTCTAAAAAAACACCATAACTTTTATCAAGTCGTGCATGCACTTGTTTCTAAAATAGAATCCAAATACGGAGTTGCGATTGTTTATGATATTCATTCTTATAACTGGAGACGATGGGATCGTGAGGTTCCTGTTATAAATCTGGGAACTAAAAATATTGATAGTACGCGATACGCTTCATTCGCAGATTCATGGTGTGCAACTCTATCGGGTATTAAACTACCCCATAATATTCAAACGACTTCTGGAATAAATGATACATTTCAAGGAAACGGTTACTTTCTGAAATACATTACTCAAAATTTTAAAAACACATTGGTACTCGCTACAGAGTTTTCAAAAATTTATTGTCATGAACTGCAATACATCATGTATCCCGAAGTAGTACATGCCATACAACAAGGTCTGGACAATAAACTTCCCCTTCATGCAAAAACATTTTATAATCAGTTTATTAGTTAAGAAAACGCTTGCCATTTGTTAATTTCCATTTTTTGCACTTAGTTTGTGCTTTCTTGTACTAAAATCATAAGAACTTAAAGGATAATGATTGAAGATGTAGTCGAAACATATCGTGATCTTTTTGAAATAGATCAAAATCTGGATAAATTAGTTAAGAATATCGAACTTCTTAACTACCTGAATCCCCTAAATATAGAACAAGAGAAAAAGACTTTTTTTGCCTGTAAATATAGGAAAAATCCAATTTTTAAATATCGAAAGATAAAATTTAACCCCTACAAACTGCAGCGATTGTTTTTTAATCAGCGGTTAGAGCATATCGAGGATGATAAAATCAGAAAACTATATCAAGATATTATTTATGAGTATTCTGGATTAATTCAATGCATTGAAACCATTGGCTCAGGAAAAAACTTCTACTATAATTCTTTAAAAGTATTTGGAACCCCCAAAGAAAGAGATGTAGAGAATGCTCGTTTTATTTTACATTTTGAAGATGCACCTGCTGTAAATACATTGCCGAAAAAGTATTCTGCCAATGATGCCGAAGTGTATTTTAAAGATTTTGCACAACGCTATACGTTTCAATTCAATATCAAAAAATCCACTCATATATCTGCTTCTGCAATGGTATTAAACGCCTCAGAAACCTTGGTATTGAAAAAAAACTATTGGTTTAATGATAACGAATTAATGGTTTTGGCCAATCATGAGATCGGTGTGCATATGGTTACTACTTTTAACGGAAAAAGCCAGCCATTAAAAATATTTTCTAATGGTTTTGTAAATAATACTGAAACACAGGAAGGTTTGGCTGTATTGAGTGAGTATATGTCTGGTTGCCTTACATTACGAAGGATGAAAGAGCTAGCATACAGGGTAATAGCAGCCGATAGCTTAATCAAAGGTTATGATTTTAAAGGTACTTTTGATTTGTTATACAGTCAATACAAATTAGATCGTGAAACGGCATGGCAAGTTACTTTGAGAGTACATCGTGGAGGAGGATTTACAAAAGATTATCTATACCTAACAGGGCTAAAAAAAATGTATGATTACTATCATTCGGGCCAGGATATGAATCCCTTGCTAACTGGTAAAGTAACCTTAGAAAATAAAGACAGTATCTTAAGACTACAAAAATTAGGTTTAGCACACAAAAGTAAGTACATCACTGATTCTTTCAGTCAAAATCTAAATGCAGATTCTAAATTGGATTTTATTTTACGTAATCTAAAGTAATCAAAGCTTATTCAGCATAAGCCATTGTAAAGCAATGATTGACTTTGCATCAACAACAATTTCAGAGTTTAATAAGGTATGTATTTCTTTAACGCTATACTTACATATCTGAATATCTTCATCTTCATCAGGTGCCCCCCCGCCTTTACTTTTCTTATCGCCCTGAGTCACTTCAGAATAGTACAAATGCATTCGTTCTGAGGTAATTCCGGGAGATGTAAAACAAGTTTGTATGTGCTCTAAATCGGTTAAAACATACCCCGTCTCTTCCTCTACCTCACGAATACCGGCTTCTATGATTCCTTCTTCTTTTTCTACACCTCCAGCGGGAATCTCTAAAAGCCAACCATTTCCATTTTCAATAGATGGATACCTAAATTGATTAATCAATATTATTTGATCTGTATCTTTTTCAAACAATAAAACGGCCACAAAACCGGCTTTATCCAAAGCTTCTCGGGTACAAGTCACTGGATTATCTTTTTGAAAACGATCATGGGTGATCAACGCTTGCTTTATTTTCAAAAATCCATCATACACTATGGTTTCCTTTAAAATATGATATTTCATACCTATAAATGTAGGGATTATTGTAGACGATATTTTAAAACTAGATTATTAATCAGCAATGCCTGCCTCGGCCAAAGTAACCATTAAAGCCATTTTAATATTTTTACTACCTTCTATATTGCTCCATGTCTCGTTTAATGAGTGAGCCCCACTTCCGGTTCCTCCTCGACTTATTGTAATAGCAGGAATATTTTTAGCTATTGGAATATTACTATTTGTAGAACATGTGCTTAATACCGGAGGTATCTCGAGGTATGAAGCCACTGCGACTGCTCTTTGTACTAGTGGGGTGGTTTCTGGTAAAATACCCGAAGGGCGATCACCAATTGGCTTTATTTCTAAAGTGACTTTATCGGTAATGCCAGAAGCATTATAGACCGTTTCAGCTTTTTTCATTGCTTTTTTGAATATACTATCAATCTCCAATAATCTTTTGGGACTCAGAGAACGCATATCAACTTCCATCCAAGACTCAAAGGGTATAGAGTTTACCGATGTCCCTCCTCCTATTCTACCAATACTAAACGAAGTTTTGAGACCTTTACTATTAGTATACATTGTTGCCTCTTGTACAAAATAATCTATTGCCTTTCCCAGGGCATGATGAGGATTTGCCAATCCAAATGCCCCCCAGGAGTGTCCTCCTTTTCCTTTAAATATGGCTTTATAGCGTTTGGATCCCAGGCCACCATTAATAATACGCCCTTTACCACCACCATCAATAGAAATCCAGGAATCTATCTTGATATCAGATGTATCACTAAATAAATACTTCACTCCTCTTAGGTCCCCTAACCCTTCTTCACCAACTGTACCCACAAAAACAATATCTTCCTCGGTTTGTATCGAAGCTTTATTCATCCCATCCAAAACAGCGATCAGCATTGCCATTCCTCTGGTATTATCACCTATACCAGGAGCAGTATATGTTTTCCCATCTTTCTTAACCGTAACATCGGTTTCTTGAGGAAAAACAGTATCTATATGTGCATCCAATACGATTGTTTTATTTCTTTTTTTTCCTTTTCGCAACGCCAAAACATTTCCTTCAGCATCAATCCAGGCACTATCGATTCCGGTCTTGGTAAGTATTTCCAAAAACTTTTCGGCTCTTTTGGTTTCTTTAAAAGGCGGCGCAGGAATTTCGGTGAGCACGATCATATTGTTGATAGTCTCTGTCTCTATCTGATCAATGGTTTGCAAAGCTTTTTGCACCGCAACATTCTTTGCCATTTTATTAATGTATTTGGCAAATGACTTTTCTGTAGTAGCTATATTTTGTGCATACGTGTTAACTCCACATAAAATTATAATCCCTGTAATAATTTTTGAAAGTCTAGTGTTCATAATGAAGTTGTTTAAACTTTTTTCAATTCGCTATAAAAATTCGTATTTATGTTAATCTGTAGCATATCCAAAATCTTTTCCTTTTTGTGTTCTTGGTACACCTTTCACCATCCACTCCGGTGCAGGTTCATTTTTTAGATAATGATCAAAAAATTGCATCATTCTAATCGAAAGATCTTGTTTGTTTTTTACCTTTCTAAGGTTGTGAGCCTCATTGTTATAGACTAATAGCCATACTGGTTTTTGTAACCTTCGCATACCCATGAACATTTCAATTCCTTGATAATATGGTACTGCACCATCTTTATCATTATGCATCATTAACAAAGGAGTCTCAATTTTGGGTATCCCAAACAAAGGAGAATTTTCTACATACAGATCGAATCCTTCCCATATGTTTTTACCAATTCTACTTTGGGTTCTTTCGTATTGAAATGCTCTACTTAATCCTGATTGCCACCTAATTCCGCCATAGGCAGAAATCATATTACTTACAGGCGCTCCAGCCATTGCTGCTTTGAACTTATTAGTCATAGTAACGAGGTAGGCTACCTGATATCCTCCCCAGCTTTGTCCTTGTATGGCAATATTATCTGAATCGATATATCCTAATTTTTCTACCGCTTCTACTCCGGATACTATACAGTTATAAGCACTTGGACCTGGTTTTCCTTCTTTATACACTATATCCGGGACAAACATGATGTAGTCATTACTGACCAGATATGTTGGATTAACTGTAGAGGCACTTGGTTGGGGACTATAATGCCGATTATAACTATCGGACCTCTTTTCGTAGAAGTAAGTAATCATTGGATATTTTTTTGAAGGATCAAAATTTGCTGGTTTATAAATGATTCCTTCTAGTTCTTCTCCATCATAAGCTTTCCATGAAAAAAGTTCTGCACTACCCCATTTATAATTTGCTTTATGGGGGTTCGAATTGGTGATTTGTGACGAGTTTTTAAAATTATCTTTGGATACGTATATATCTGGAAAAACATTGAAGTTTTCCTTGGTATACGTAAAAACCTCTGCTTTTTTTGCTTTGTTATATTTACGAATTAAGAATTCTTTGGGTTTTATTTTCTCTACTAATTTATTTTTTCTTAAAACATAAAGACCCGAAGCTTTAGTTGTTTTATCAAAACTGGTAATCAATAATTCTTTGTTTATTTGGGAAGCTATATTCTTGTTTTCTGGATCCAGGTTTTCTGTTCTGTATTCTATATTGTTTTTTCTTCCGTTTTTTGTAATATTTTGCGGTTTTTCTTTTCCGTTAAGCGGTATCTGCCAAATATCAAACTTGTCAAAAACCAAAGCATTGCCATCTGAGTCGAAACCACCAAAACCATGTGGATAGGGTAACATTGGGTGATCATCATCTTCATCATAAAAAGGTACCGGTATATCTTTGGTAAGGTTTATTTTTTCAAGGGTCTCCAGATTAAGAGAGTACCAATGTTGTTTCTGCATATCAAAATACAAGGCATACTTGCCATCTATAGATAAAATTGGTTCTAAAGCAGTATCTTTTAATCCTATACGACTTTCTCCTGTAAAGGTATTGACAACATAAAAATCCTGAGTCCATGGACTATTCCATGAACGCTCTATATCATATGGAGCTCCTGTAACTCCCAAAACAAACTGCTGTTCTTTATTTTTATCAAAAATTAAATCTTCTATTTGCTTATCCTGCAAGTGTACAAAAACATGTTCTCCCAGGTCATAATATGACACAAAGGCCTTTTTGTTTAACTTCTTAAATTTTGATTTTTGTTCTGGCTGAATCATTTTATCCTGCCAATGCCAAACATCTACTTGCGGAATTTCCTCTTCTAATAGTGTGGTGTCTTTTTGATATTGAACCTTTGGTTTTGAATAAAAGTAAAGTCTCTTTTCATTTTCTGAGAAAAAAGGAGTTTGATCACCACTTAATTCCCAATCATTTTTAAGGTTATTTCCAGATACATCTACGAGTTTTTTTAGTGAATTATTTGCATAATGATATAGTTCATATTGAAGAGAATCAACCGCTGTCGAATCTTTTGCGGTTACATATGAAAAATGATTCCCCGCTTTACTTATTGATAATCCATCATATACATATTTGCCGGTATCAATAACCTTTTTTGACTTCAATTTCAGGTTATAACTATAAACACCAAGATCCCTTTCATTTTCCTTATCTTCTTTGTTTTCATCTTTTTCTGTTTTCTTCTCTTTACTGGTTGCAGAATAGTAAAAGGTATTACCACTATCCGGAATAACAAAATCCTTTATTTGAAGAATCGTATCTCTTTTTTTTGTTTCAAAATCATAGATCAATGCGTATTTTTGGCTAAAAGTCTTAGAAATATCTTTATCCAAAGTATCTTTCTTTTTTGTGCTTGTAGTATCTTTCTTTCTTTTATTTTTAAACTTCTCTACAACCATCCAGCCATTCGATTCTTTTGGTAATTTGTATGTTACTACCCTCGAGATCGAATCATAAATTCTATTATTTTTTACATCATAAACAAATAGTGCATCTTTTGATAGGTTCTTTTTTTTAACTTTCTTCTTTTTCTCCTTCCTTAATTGCTCATATTTGGGCTTTCTTTTAAAAACCACAAAATTTTCATCAAAAGAAATCGTGGTATCATACCCATTAAAAAAAGTGAATTTCTGGTTTGTTTGTGTGTTATATATTTCGACATACCCATCGCCTCTTTTGGTAGCCGTTTCTATCGTAGAGACAACTAGTTTTCCTTTGTTGGATATTTTTACGTCAGAAACCTTATTCCACAAGTCATAATCGTCATGTGTAATTGTTTTCTTTTGGGCAAAAATTAAAGCAGAAGTAAAAAATAATAGTAGTGTGATTGATTTATTGATCATAGTGCAAAATTTAAGTTGAATTAAGGTATTTAGTAAAGAAATTAAAGACATAAATCAAAACTAAATCCAAATTCTTTTAGCTAAAATAATCTTCTAAAATTATAAATAGGTCCTAACTAGATACACTTTATATCTTTTTTAACCATTACTTATCTTAATAACACTTTAAAAATGAGTCCAATCAGCTGGGTATAGTAATCGGACTCATTTTACTGAGTTATTATGGCAAACTCAAAAAACTATGTTAGTATCCCGGATTTTGTTGATCCGCAATATTAGGATTGACATTAATTTCGTCAATTGGTATAGGCATTATGGTTCTGTTTTCTGGTGCTGAAATAGGAATAGGGTCTCCATCCTGCAAAAATTTATTAAATGTTCTACCGTATCTTGTAAGATCGAATAATCTAAATCCTTCGAACGCTAATTCTTTACGCCTTTCTAGTATAATCTTATCAATTAATACCTGTCCTGTTTCAGTTGAAGGTGCTGCTGTAGGTTCTGCTCTCTGTCTAATTGCATCCAAGGCTTCTTGCGCTTGTATATCCTCGGTCAATTGTGCATGTGCCTCTGCTTTAATTAAATACATTTCTGATAGTCTTAAAATCTGAATTTTATCATCCCTAACGGTACTTCTAGGAAATTTTTCAACTAGATTTACATCTCCATCGCGTGGATATAAGTTTTTTCTAATATCGGTAGTATCTCCCAAAATACTAACAAAATCATCTGTAGCAAAAGCATCCTCATAGTTAAGATAAAAGTGGCTTATGGAGTTAGAACCTGAGTTATCTACAGCAGTATTAACCAAAACCAGTAATGTCTCCTTATTTGACTCAAGTCCCCAGCTAGCAAGATATTCATTGTTTTCTAAAAGCTCACTTCCGCTATTTTCTATTACATCAGTAGCCAAGTTTCTTGCTTCAGTCCAATTTTCCATATGTAAATAAACTCTCGCTAATAACCCTTTTGCTGCGTATAAATTCATTCGTTTTTTTCCCGTCTCGTTATTATTTAATAAGTCTATGGCTACCAATAAATCATCTTCAATTTGTTGGTAAACCTGAGCCGTAGTACTCCTAGCTGGTGTTTGTATAGTTCCCCCATCACCTAACTCCTCAAAGTCTGGAATAGGTACTCCCAAGTGAGAAGCATCTGCACTAAAATTATAAGGTTGCGCAAATAATAGCTGCATATTATGAAATGCTAATGCCCTAAGCGCGTAAGCTTCTCCCTGATATTGTTCTGCATCCTCTTGTTCAGATTCAAGAAAAGATATTAACTTAGCTTTTTCTATAATTATAGAAGTTGAAGCAATTATACGTGTGAGATCATTCCAAGTTCTATCTATATTACCGTTATTTGCATTAACCGTATACAAATCAAAATCAAGATATCTACCGGTGTTATCAAATGCATCTATAAAGGCGTTATCCGACAGAACTTCAGGAATTAGTAGCATTGTACGATTGTAAATATCTATATCTGTAAATAAGCTATATGATCCATTAACAGCAAGATTTAAAGAATTGAGATCAATGATAGCATCAGATACCTCTACACTATTTGAAAATTGTTGTTCTAAAGTATCATCGCAAGAGCTTAATGCAAACGCAATGAAAAGAATGTATATTATTTTATTTTTCATAATGTTCTTATTAAAAAGTTAAATCTACACCTAAGAATAATGCTCTTGAAATTGGAATCTCCTGGTTTAATCTACCATCAGACCCTGCCTCGGGATCTCTTTCTAAACGATCATCTTTTATATAAGTATATAAATTATTCCCTTTGATGTATACCCTAGCAGAAGAAAGTCCTATGTTTTGAATACTCTTGGCTGGTAATTGATAGGCCAAAGTTACATCGCGTAATCTTATATACGACCCATCATATACAAATCGACTAGATGGCTGAGAAGAAAGACCTGTCTGTCTATTACGCCATACAAAAGCAGGTACATCTGTAATGTCGCCCGGTTGTTGCCACCTTCTTTCATAAGTACCTCTACTTACATTTCCTGTGGATGCGAGTCTTCTAGACCCGTCACTATTGGTAAATCTATTCCAGGTATCATATACCAATCCGCCCCATGCACTATACAGTTGAAAATCTAATGAAATTCCTTTATAACTAAACGTATTTCTTAAACCTAAATAAAAATCGGGAGTCGCATTCCCAATTACTACTTGTTCTGCATCGCTATATCGATTGGTTGTTTCATCAGATTCATCATTGATAAACCATAAAGCGTCACCATTATCAGGGTCTACACCTGCATATCTAGGTAAATAAAATGTTTCAAAATCTTCACCTATAGCAATAATACTTGTAGTTCCGATAATTGGTTCTCCGTCACCAGCAAGTTTTGTTACCTTATTTTCATTGGCAGTATAATTAAAACTCGTAGTCCAGGTAAATCCATTTTTGTTACTCACAATATTGCGTGTTGTGATTTGAAGTTCTATTCCCTTATTCTCCATTGCCCCTATATTCTGAACGATATTCACATCTCCGTTGGTAGCTGAAATTGGCCTAGCTCTAATAAGATCGGTTGTCTCTCTTTGGTACCAATCAAAACTTCCTTGTATACGATTATCAAATAGAGAGTAATCTACACCAATGTTTAGTGGTTTATTAACTTCCCATTTCAAATTAGGGTTTCCTAAGTCTGAGAAGAACAATCCGGGGCTTCCATCATAATCGTTAATAGAAAAGAGATCAAAAACAGCAAAAGGATTGTCATCCGGATCATTAGAATTTTCATTCCCCGCAATAGGGTCATTTCCATTCTCTCCATAACTTCCTCTGATTTTCAGATCGTTTACGAAATCTACATCTTCCATAAATTTTTCTTTGGCTACATTCCAACCAAGACCTACAGACCAAAATACTCCATACTGATTGTCATCTTTAAAAGTAGAACTTCCATCTCGTCTTACAGATCCACTAACAAGATAACGTTCACCAAAAGAATACTCGGCATTAAGAAATACTGAATTTAATCCGCTCTGTCTTCTATTTGTAGAAGCTTCAGTAGGTACGCTTCCTGAGTTTAAATCGATAAAACCATTGGGTATATTTTCAACTTCTATATCAGAAAATTTATTTCTTGTTTTTTGTAATTCATATCCACCAAAAGCAGTGATGTCATGATCGCCCCAAGCTCTATTATATCTTAGCATATTCCGGAATAGCCAAGTGAATAGAAAATCAGAATCCTGATTCCCTCTTCCTAAACCTATTGCGGCACCAAAATCTGAAGGTAACCTTATATAATCATCTCTAAATCCTTGATTCATATTTATAGAAGATTCAAATGAAAGCCCATTGGTTATTTTGACCGATAAATCTGTACCCGCTAAGATTCTGTGTGTAATATTTCTTCTGATTTCAATTTCACCTGCAGCTACAGGATTATTTGTACTATTAAAATCAAAATTAAATGTGCCATCTTCGTTATAGGGAGATATGTCGGGTCGTATTCGATAGATGGATCTTACAGGATTGGCAAATGCTCCTCCAGTAGGTCTAACATTTGAGATATTCTTATTGTAAGATAAATTAACACTAAGATCTATCCTATCGTTAATTCTTTGATCTAATTTTATTCTGGAATTCATTCTTTCAAACTGAGTTCCTACGATAGTTCCTTCTTGATTAAAATATCCTCCTGAGATATAATATTTTGTATTTTCAGATCCTCCCCTAATAGATAAGTCATGTTGCTGATAAAAACCATCTTGAGTTAATAAATCAAGCCAATCTGTATTAGTATCTGGATCAAAACCTTCTTCAATCAAAAATGATAGAGCATCAACATCATTATCAGTTTCGCCTGCGTTTATTAATCCTTCTACAAATAACTCTTGTAATTCTGAAGTGTTTAAAGGTTTAAAGCGATCTGCAACTGTAGGAGTTGATAAACCCGCTTGTGTACTGTATGCAATTATAGGTTTTCCCTGTTCTCCAGACTTTGTCTGTATTACGATAACTCCATTAGCCCCTCTTGTACCGTAAATCGAAGTAGCCGCAGCATCTTTAAGCACAGTAAGTGTTTTTATATCTCCCGGATTAAGAGAAGTTATTATGGAAGCATCTCTAGTTTGTATACCATCTATAACATATAATGGAAATGAAGCCGAAAATGATCCAACACCTCGTATCCTTACATTTGGTGTAGCTCCTGGCTGACCACTAGTTGCGGTTACCAATACTCCGGGCACGTTACCCTGGATGCTTTCTTGTATGGCCGCTCTAGGTGTAGCATTGATCGCTTCTAATTTAACATTAACAGCCGAACTTGTTAATCTTGATTTACGTTGCACAGCATATCCTGTAACCACAACCTCTTCCAAATTACTTATATCTTCTGTTAGCGTTACATTAAGCGTATTTGAAGTATCAACTGTAAATTCTTTTGTTAAAAATCCTATATAGGAAAAAACAAGTACGTCTCCCTGATTTGCCTGTAATTCATAATTCCCATCAAAATCGGTTTGAGTACCTTTATTAGCTCCCTTAATCAATACATTGACACCCGGTAAGGGAGATCCATCAAGTGCGGATACGGTACCATTTATAAGGTTCTGAAATGAATTTACATTATTTGGAATAGTTTCATCTTTTAAGGGTACTTCCGTTTTTTTCTCTATATAATCAATAAGATTCTTAAACGCTTGTTCTGAGGCTTTGATATCACTTGGAAATAGAACGATTTGATTTTTATATATTCTAAAATCAATGTTGGTATCACTAAGCAACCCATTAAGTACTTTTCTTATTTTTCCGTTATTGACATTAAGAGAAACCTCTTTTGAGATATCTATCAAACTATTGTTATAAAAGAAGCTATACTCACTTTTTTGTTCAATTTCTTCTATAGCCATTTTTAGAGTGACTTGGTCTAAAGAAATCGAAATATTTTGAGAATAAGTATCAAATGAAAATAGTTTCGAGATAGTTATACAGATGAGTAACGAATAAACTTTCATAATTCTTATTAGATGTTTTCTTGATAAGAAAACTCCAGAAAGGTTTTTTTTCATAATTTTGTTATGTTTTAATTATTCTTTTCTGAGATTAATTGGACGACTTTAAAGAGGATGTTGCCGCATCCTCTTTTTTTGTTTTATTCTGAGTTAAGCATAATTTTATTGTTTTTATATTTATAATTTATCGATGATGAAAGCTCGAGGATCTTTAACACTTCTTCTAATTTTAAATTGTCAAACTCTCCGGTATATTTAAAGTCTAATAATGAATCTGATTTAATTACAAATTGAACATTATACTTTCTTTTGAGGTCCAGTACTACTTGTTTTAAGGGAGTTTTATCAAAAATTAATTTTCCTTGTCTCCAGGCGACCACATTTTCAGTATCAACTTTATTGACTCTAATATCTTTTTTCTCTTTATCAAAGATTGCTTTTTGTGATGGAGCTAACACAGTTGAGGGCTCATTGGTTTGCTGGAGTACTTCAACCTTACCAGTTACTAAGGTGGTTTCAATATTTTCATCAACCGGATACGATTTCACATTAAACGAAGTTCCCAAAACTTTAATCTTTAGTTGATCTGTCTTGACTATAAAAGGTTTGCTGGTATCTCTTTTAATATCAAAAAATGCTTCTCCACTAAGAGTTACCATTCGTAGCGTATCAGAAAACTTCTTCGAATACTTCAAGACACTATTGGAGTTTAAAACTACAGTAGAGCCATCTGGTAAAACTATAGTCTTATGATCTCCATATTTTGTAGCAATACGCTGTGTTTCTGACTTTAAAAAGTTAGTGTTAACCAATGAATCGTTCTCTGAAAAAGTAAGGGTATACCATGTAAGAAGCGGTAGTAGAATAACTATAGCAGCCGCAGAATAATAATATCTTTTTTTATTTTCAGATTTTTTGGAAGAAAAACGTTGGTAAGCAACATTAATACCAACATCATCTAATGCATCCAAATTAGAAGCTACATAATTGGCCTTAAGAATGTTATACTGTTTTTGATGCTCAACATCCTTTCTAATCCATGCTACTACAGATTGTGTTTCATCAGGGTTGGTTTCTCCTTTAATGTATTTTATAAGGTTCTTTTCTTGCATTTATCATTGTCTTAATATTTATAAAGACGAATTGTAGAACAAGTACCCCTATGAGGTTTACATTTTTTTTTAGAAGAACGACAAAAATTCCCTCAAATGAAGGCGCATATGCTTGATTGCTTTAGACATATGATTTTCTACAGTTTTTATTGAAATATCCAATTCGTCTGATATTTCTTTGTTCTTAAGACCTTCGATTCGGCTTTTTATGAAGACTCTTTTACATTTTTCAGGAAGTAACGCTATACCTGATTGTATTTTCTGTTCCAACTCCTGTTCTATAATTGAGGTTGTATTCTTGTCGGTAAGTGCGGCATGATTTATAAATGCATCTTGCTGAATAGAGTTCGTAGCTTTACTAAGCTTATATTTTTTTGATCTAAGATAATCAAGGCAAGAATTTTTGGTTATCTTAAACAGATACCCATTAATATTAGATGTAATATTTTTTCTTTTTTTCCATGCCTTTACAAATACATCCTGTACAATTTCTTCTGCATCTTCGTTACTTGCAACATAACTTTGCGCGACATATAGAAGTTTAGGATAATACAGCTCAAAAAGAATGCTAAAGGCTTCCTTGTTGCCTTCATTAATGTTCTTAATAAAAAAACTGTTTGTTATTTGTATTTCCCTCTTCACTAATGAAATAATTCTTCATAAAGGTATATATTTTTTTATTTTTTTAACGTTTTAACAACAATGATTTAATAAAAACAGTTAAAAGATAAAAATTTATGAGCTCCCAATCCTGCTATTTAATATTCTATTTGACTAAGATTTTAAAACAAAATGACAATATTTCGTTGGGTTAACTGAATGATATAGCAACAAAAAACATTGCGATTTTTGTATAAACATGCGTACTTGAACTCACGCTTTTAATTACTATATTTTTGTAAGACACAGGCTGCTAGGTACTAGCATCTAGAATAAAAAAAACCGGAGCTCTTTTTTTAAGAGCTCCGGTTCTATATTTTTAAACTACCTGAACGATTAATTTCCTCCTTCAAGAGCTTTAAGTTTACTTTTCATCTCATCTGCTTTAGGATCATCTAATTGATAGAAGATGTTCATTAGGGTACGCACTGCCTCTACATTATCAGGATTACTTTGTAAAGCTCCTTCTAGAAAAGGAACTGCACTTCGGTATAAATCCATTCTCTGTCCCTTTAAGTCATCATATCTTTTATAATCTTTGCTAGAGGTACCTAAATTATTCATCTCGTCTACAATACCTTTTTCTTTTCCTAAAATCAAAGCAGCAATATTAATTTGAGCTGCAGGATAATCTGGCTTTAACTCTAAAGCCTTTTTATAGTATCCCATTGCCTGGTCATTATCTCCAAGTCTAGAAGCACTTACTCCTAAGTTATATAATAAATCAGGGTTTTCAGGATCATTGGCAACGATCTTCTCCATAAGCTCTTTATATTTTTCAATATTACCTAGTTTATAGAACATATCTGCTTCTGCCTGCATTAATGCGGTATCATTCGGATTTTCTGATTTAGCATCTTCAATTGCTTTCATAGCTTCTTCATCCTTGCCTTGGTTAATATAGATCAAAGCAATATTTTTAGCTATTTCTGCTTTCTTAGATTCAGACTTAGTGTCTTCTGGTTTGATATGCGAACCTGATTTTACAACAAGGTCTCTTGTTTGTTTAGAGTCGAAAGGCTCTACTTCTCCACTTTCCTTATTTGTTGCCGTATACTTTGTTGAGATTCCGCTATATCCAAGAGTTTTTAATTCTTCATAATATTTAAGTGCAGTTTCATAATCTTTCCCATTAACTGCATTACCTGCAGCATAATAAAGATATGTCGTATCTGCATTATTTGTCTTATATCCTAAATAAAGCTTTTCTGAAGCTCCTTTATAGTTTTTTGAATTTTGATCCTTGATGGCATTTTCGATCAAAGACTGACGCAGTGTTTGTATTTTCAAGGTAGACTCGGCAGTATATTTTGCACCACCAGCTGCTGCTTCTATCTCGATAACCTTGTTATACGCTCCTGCAGCTTTTTCTATTTGATCTAAAGAATCTATTCCTGAAGCAGATACAACCTGACCTTTTAGGAAATAATATTGCGCCTTCATTTTTTCGTCAGCCACATCCAATTGTCCTTCGGCGGCCTTCAATGCTTCGCTTGCCTGTTCCAAATTACCAGATTTAAGAGCTTTAGAAGCAGATTTCAAAGCTTGTTTTTGAGAAAATCCAATAGTACTAAAAGTTAAGAATAATACTACGATAAATTTAGTCTTCATTATTTAAGTTTTTTAAAATGGGATTTAATTATTCTTTGGTTTCTTTATCAATATTCGTGCCATCTGTAGCGGCATCAGTGTCTTTTTCAGAATTTATTGTTCCATCTTCATTTTCTTCTTCCTCAATATCATCTTCATCATGCATTACTTTTGCAACAGCAGCAATAGAATCTTTACCTTTTAAATTGATCAATCGAACTCCTTGAGTAGCACGACCCATTACACGTAAATCTTCTACAGAAAGTCGAATTGCAATTCCGGATTTATTAATAATCATCAGATCATCTAAGTCAGTAACGTTTTTAATTGCCACAAGACTTCCTGTCTTATTGGTTATCGAAATGGTTTTTACACCTTTCCCCCCTCTATTTGTAACCCTATAATCCTCTAGTTTTGAACGCTTTCCATAACCATTCTCTGACACTACAAGAATATTACTTTCCATATCATTAACAGCAATCATTCCTATGACTTCGTCTTTGTCATCTGCAAGGCGTATACCTCTAACTCCAGAAGCACCACGCCCCATAGGCCTGGTTTTCTCTTCTTCAAAACGGATTGCTTTTCCAGATTTAACAGCAAGCATCACCTGACTTTTACCATCAGTTAGTTTTGCTTCTAACAATTCGTCATTATCTTTTATAGTAATTGCATTTATACCATTGGTTCTTGGTCTGGAGTACTGTTCTAAAGATGTCTTTTTGACCTGACCTTTTTTTGTTGCCATTATGACATAGTGCGAATTAATATACTCTTCGTCCTTAAGATCCTGAGTACAAATAAAAGCCTTAACCTTATCATCTGTACTGATATTTATCAGGTTTTGAATTGCTCTTCCTTTAGAAGTCTTACTACCTTCAGGGATTTCATAGACTCTCATCCAGAAACATTTTCCTTTTTGGGTAAAGAACAACATATACTGATGATTTGTGCCAACAAATAAATGCTCAAGGAAATCCTCATTACGAGTTGTGCTTCCTTTTTGACCCACTCCTCCTCTGTTCTGTTTTTTATATTCATTAAGAGAAGTCCTTTTAATATACCCTGCATGCGAAATTGTAATTACTACCTTTTCATCTGGGATCATATCTTCTATACTAAGATCTCCACCTGCATACTCTATCTGAGAACGACGGTCATCGCCATATTTCTCTTTTACTTCAATAAGTTCTTCTTTGATGATCTCCATACGACGTTCTTTCTTTGCAAGAATATCTTTAAGATCTTCAATAGTTTTCATCAACTCATCGTATTCTGCTCGTAACTTATCTTGTTCAAGACCCGTTAATTGACGCAATCGCATCTCTACAATTGCTTTGGCTTGTATCTCTGTAAGTTTAAATCGTTTTATTAACTTCTCGCGAGCCTCATCTGCATTAGCCGATGCTCTGATAAGAGCAATTACTTCATCAATATTATCTGAAGCGATAATCAACCCTTCCAGAATATGAGCTCTTTCTTCAGCTTTTCTTAATTCATATTTTGTACGACGAACAACAACTTCATGTCTATGCTCAACAAAATGGTGAATCATCTCTTTTACATTGAGCAATTGAGGTCTTCCATTAACTAAGGCAATATTGTTTACACTAAAAGAAGACTGCAATGCTGTATACTTATACAAAAGATTGAGAACGATATTGGGTATAGCATCACGTTTTAATACATATACGATGCGCATACCTTTTCTATCTGATTCATCGCGAATAGTAGAAATTCCGTCAATCTTTTTATCATTAACAAGATCGGCGGTCTTTTTGATCATATCCGCCTTATTCACCTGATAAGGTATTTCGGTAACAATGATAGATTCTCTGCCATTTACTTCTTCAAAAGTGGCTTTACCTCTCATTACTATTCGCCCTCGACCTGTCTTAAAAGCTTCTCTTACACCATCATAACCATATATAATACCTCCTGTGGGAAAATCAGGAGCCTTGATATGATTTATTAACTCATCAATCTCGATGTCATTATTATTTATATAGGCTATTGTTCCATCTACAACTTCGCTCAAATTATGAGGAGGCATATTGGTAGCCATACCTACTGCAATTCCTGAAGCTCCGTTGATTAAAAGTCCCGGGATTCTTGTAGGAAGAACCGTTGGTTCTTGTAATGTATCATCAAAATTAAATGTATGATCAACGGTATCCTTCTCTATATCTGCAAGCATATCTTCAGATATCTTACGCATTCTTGCTTCTGTGTAACGCATAGCAGCAGGGCTATCACCATCAACAGACCCAAAGTTACCTTGACCATCAACCAACATGTATCGTAAACTCCATTCCTGTGCCATTCGCACCATGGTGTCATATACAGAAGTATCTCCATGCGGGTGATACTTACCAAGGACTTCTCCTACGATTCTTGCTGACTTCTTATGCGCACTACTAGCTCTAACACCTAATTCATGCATTCCATACAAAACACGCCTATGTACAGGTTTAAGACCATCCCTAACGTCTGGAAGTGCACGAGATACAATAACAGACATCGAATAATCGATGTATGCAGATTTCATCTCATCTTCTATATTGATAGGTATGAGTTTTTCTCCTTCTGTCATAAAAAACTTTTTTCTAAAATTGAATTAATAAACGCGCTAATTTAAGTAAATTAAGACGTTTTTAACACGCATTTACTTATCTAATATACGTAATTTATTAACAAAAAGAATGGTATCAATGGTTAATAAGTCTCTAGGCTTAGGTTTTGATTATTAAAGCTTTTTTTGTCTATTTACCAATAGTAAAGGAAAAACATTTACAAATTGTCATTACATTTACTAGAAAACTCATGTATAAATTGGTATTTATCATGACAAAATACGTCAGTATTGTCAGATATTTGTTAATGATCGTTTAAAAGGAATAGTTTTTGCCTTTAATAATCTTAAAAATTACTATTTTAGTTAAAAAGAAAAAGAAAGAGATTAATTATATGGATGATAATTTTTCACCTAGAGTTAAAGATGTAATTGCCTACAGTAAAGAAGAGGCCTTAAGATTAGGTCATGACTTCATTGGCACAGAACATCTTATGTTAGGTTTGTTGCGTGATGGAAGTGGAAAAGCAATTAGTATCCTTGATGCGTTAGATATTGATTTGACCAATTTAAGGAGAAAAGTAGAAATCCTAAGCCCTGCAAACCCTGATGTAGCTGTGGCTTCAAATGAAAAAAAGAATTTGCATTTGACAAGACAGGCAGAAAGAGCTTTGAAGACTACATTTTTAGAAGCTAAACTGTTTCAAAGTTCTTCTATAAACACTGCCCACCTTCTTTTATGCATTTTAAGAAATGAAAATGACCCAACTACTAAACTTTTAAATCGTTTAAAAGTTGATTATGATAACGTTAAAGACCAATTTAAGTATATGATTGCTAACGACGAAGAATATATAGATAGCCCAAAGGCAGAATCGTTTTCTGATGATGATGATGATTTGACAGGAGATTCTTCAAAAGAAAATCCTTTTAACTCTCCTTCTGGAGGAAGCAAAGCGGGAAAAAAATCCAAGACTCCTGTTTTAGATAATTTTGGGCGAGATTTAACTGCTATGGCAGAAGAAGGTAAACTTGATCCCGTGGTAGGAAGATCTAAAGAAATAGAACGCGTATCACAGATATTAAGTAGACGTAAGAAAAACAACCCTCTTTTGATAGGTGAACCTGGTGTTGGTAAATCTGCAATCGCAGAAGGGCTTGCACTTAGAATAGTAAAACGAAAGGTTTCTCGAATTTTGTTTGACAAACGTGTTGTTACTCTTGATTTAGCTAGTTTAGTTGCCGGAACCAAGTATCGTGGACAATTTGAAGAGCGAATGAAAGCTGTAATGAATGAACTCGAAAAAAATGACGACATTATTCTTTTTATCGATGAAATTCATACCATTGTAGGAGCTGGTGGAGCTACCGGAAGCCTTGATGCTTCAAATATGTTTAAGCCTGCTTTGGCCAGAGGTGAAATACAATGTATTGGAGCCACCACGCTAGATGAGTATCGACAATATATTGAAAAAGATGGCGCGCTGGAAAGACGTTTCCAAAAAGTAATCGTAGAACCTACAAATATTGAGGAAACTATCGAAATCCTTAATAACATTAAAGAGAAATACGAAGAACATCACAATGTGAGCTATACCGATGAGGCAATTCAAGCCTGTGTAAAGCTAACCAACAGATACATGACCGATAGATTTTTACCAGACAAGGCTATAGACGCCCTTGATGAAGCTGGATCTAGGGTTCATATAACTAATATTGACGTTCCTAAAAAAGTACTTGACCTCGAGAAAAAACTAGAAGAAGTTAGAGAGCTTAAAAATAGTGTGGTCAAGAAACAGAAATATGAAGAAGCAGCAAAGCTTAGGGACGACGAGAAAAATCTTGAAAAAGAATTAGGTATCGCCCAGGAACAATGGGAAAAAGAATCTAAGCTTCATAAAGAAACCGTTGACGAAGAAAATGTGGCCGATGTTGTTTCTATGATGACTGGAATACCCGTAAATAGAATTGCACAAACTGAAAGTAACAAGTTGGCCGAACTCCCTAAACTAATTATGGGTAAAGTTATTGGTCAAGATGAAGCCGTATCAAAAGTAGTTAAAGCCATACAACGTAATCGTGCAGGACTTAAAGACCCTAACAAACCTATTGGTTCATTTATATTTTTGGGACAAACAGGTGTTGGTAAAACACAATTGGCCAAAGTACTTGCAAAAGAACTTTTTGATAGCGAGGATACACTTATAAGAATTGACATGAGCGAGTACATGGAAAAATTCGCCGTATCAAGACTTATTGGAGCACCTCCCGGATATGTTGGATATGAAGAAGGTGGGCAGCTTACAGAAAAAGTTCGTAGAAAACCTTATGCCGTAATACTTCTTGATGAAATTGAAAAAGCGCATCCAGATGTCTTCAATATGATGTTGCAAGTTTTGGATGATGGTTATTTAACCGATAGCCTTGGTCGTAAAATTGATTTCAGAAATGCCATAATTATTATGACCTCTAATATCGGAGCAAGAAAGCTAAAAGATTTTGGACAAGGTGTTGGTTTTGGAACTTCTGCCAAAAAAACGCAGGCAGATGATTATGCCAAAGGAGTTATAGAAAATGCCTTAAAAAAAGCTTTTGCACCAGAATTTTTAAATAGAGTAGACGATGTTGTAGTATTTAACGCATTAGAGAGAGAAGATATTCATAAAATCATTGATATCGAGCTTGACAAACTATATAACCGCATAAAAGATCTTGGTTATGAATTGTCTCTAAGCGAAAAGGCTAAAGACTACATTACCGAAAAAGGGTTTGATAAGCAATATGGTGCAAGACCATTAAAAAGAGCTATTCAAAAATACATAGAAGACGCTTTGGCAGAAGAGATTATAAATGCTCAACTACAAGAAGGTGACAGTATTTTTATGGATATGGATGATGCTGGCGAACTTACGATAAATATTAAAAAAGCTAAGAAATCTACAGAATCCTAGAAAGAAAAACCAATGACCTCAGAGCAAGCTCACGAGTCATGCTCCCTAAACATTTTTTTGTTATCGGGCAGGTCTTAGAGATTTAAAACCTCTATTAGGTATTAAAAAAATCATTATACGTAAAGTCTCTATTTTTTAATAGAGACTTTCTTTTTACCCCAATCTCGCCTCTTTTCTAAGATAATTTTTAACAAAACATTTATTTTTATACATAATTTAACTTTACACAACCAACAGTCTTTCTATTATAGCTTCATTCGATTTCAGCTTTTGTAGCGTTGAAATACATAAGGATTATATATTATCAAGGCTCTAGTTTAGATTAGCGTTGGTAATCTTAAAATTATTATTTACCCGATAACTAGCTGTATATCCTATCCTAAATCCTTTCCAAAGGAAAGGACTTTTTTACTATCTTCCCTTTGGGAGTGATTGGAGATGGGACGAAAAATTCATTAGTTGTAAAATACCAACGCTAATCTAAACTAGAGCCATTATCAATTATGAAAAAAGGCGTTACTGTATTTCCAGAATTCATAAGCGAAATGTCATTTATGGCACAGAAGGATTATAAAAACAAATTCTTCATTTATATCACTCATCGAACTAATTCTTATGCCGTAAATCCTATATCATATTTTGAAGGTAATAAAATTGAGAATCTAGCAGGCTTTGCTGTAGTATCCAAGAATCCTCAACAAAAGAGTCCATCAAGAATTAAAAAAACATTCTTCGATAAAGAACTACAATATTTTGAAACTATTGGCGCGGCTTTAGAATGGAAAAACAAGATCCTAAAAAAGCAAAAATAATGACTTTACATCTTCAAACAAATAAAGAGTTGGAGAAAGGTCTCTACTTACAAGTAACCATATCTATATAAACCCTCTTTTGCGTGCTTCTTCTAATAATTTTTGATCATCTGCTTTGGCAATAGAAAACATTTCTTTAATCTGGTTTTTTCTTTTCTCGATCGCGCTTAAAGATAGGCTTACATAATTAGGAAGGTTCTTGGTTTTTACACCACGAGATAAATGATACAATATCTTTAAATTTTTCTCATCCAGAGAGAATTTATTGGTCATCATCTTTCTAAAATGATCATTTACCGTGGCACTGTAGTACGCCTTTCCTTTTACAATATTATTAAAAGCCAAAAGTAGTTCGCTAGAGGTAAGATCACTTTTGATTAAGAATCCGGCCGGATTAATATTTTTAAGAATATTATGAATCCTATGATCTTCTCGATGCATTGTTAAAATAATAATCTTTGATTTTGGCAACAACTCTTTTGCATGCTTTGCCAAATCTTCTCCAGAGGTGATCGTACCGTCTGATGAAGGTGGTAGTTTAATATCCACAAAAAGCATATCATAAGGAGTTGTTTCTGAAGCCTTTACGATTCTTTCGTAAGCATCATCACAATTGGATGCAATGTCGATTTTGATCTGGTATTCTTTTTGGTTTTCACCTAGTAAGGTATTCTTATACCCTTCGATAATCATAGGATGATCATCAATCATAAGAACTTTTAGCTTTTTCTTCATCTTTAAATTCGTAGTTTTTAGTTCTCAAAAACAGGACTTTCATGTATCTAACTTCGATCAGAGTAAAATATTATGCAACACCCCTATTCTATAAAACAATCTTAAACATTTTTTTAAACCGGTACGCTTACAGATACTTGTGTACCCGAGTCTTTATTACTTAAAAACTGTACCATACCACTCATCTGACTAACCCTTGATGTAATGTTTTTTAAACCAATTCCTTTTTTAACTTTTGTGCTGTTAAACCCAATTCCATCATCCAATATAGTAAGATTTATTTTATCTTCTATATAATCGAAATTAATTTTTATACTTTTTGCACCAGAGTGTTTAAAAATGTTCTGCAATGACTCCTGCAAAATCCTAAATAAGTTTACCTTTTTTTGGTCATCAATATGCTCCCAATCGATCTCTTCGTCGTTATTAAATTCGAATTTTATCTTGTGTGCGTCACACAAGTCACTAATTAGATTTTCTACAGCATCAATATAGGCCACATCAGACGGCAAGGTCTCTGAGCTAAGATCATGAGAGATCAATCGTATTTCTTTTTCGATACCCTTTAACTCGTCTATATATTTATTTCTGGCCTCGGTAAAACCATCGTTGGCCCGTTGGTTGATACCGTCAAGGCTTAATCGTACCCCAAACAATCTACCCAATACCCCATCATGTAGTTCTTCAGACATGCGTTGTTGCTCGAGTTTACGCCCCTCTTCGAGTTTGATTTGTTGGTTAAGTAATAATCTATAGATCTCTTGATTGGCTTCTTGTTGGGTTTGAGCAAATAATAATTCTTTATTGCTTTGCTGCTGCCTAAAAATAATGTACCCTAAGAGGAATAGGGCTGTTAAGCCTAATATAGCTATTATTAATATTTCGTTTTCGCGGCTTATTTGCTGGTTTGCTTCTGCTATTTCCTTTGTTTCATAGCGGATTCTTGCAAATTTATCTTTAAATAAGCGTTCATCTTTTTGAAGGCTATCATTAAGCTTTATATGAGCTTGAGCATACTTAACACCTTCATCACTATTTAATACTTCAGACAATATCTGATATGATTTCAATAATTCTTCATTATTACTTATTTCAACTGAGATATCTTTAGCTTTAAGAGCAAACTCCGCAGATATACTATCTTGTCCTTGATTTCTGTAGTACTCAGCTATATGCAAGGCATTTGTTATCATACCCTGCTTATCATCAATACTATCTCTTATTTTATAAGCTTTAAAAAAAAGTTCAGGAATCTCACTAGTATCATTAGACAAAAAATTAACATGAGCTAGATTATCTAATAATCTAGCATAAGTTCCTGGGTTTTTATCCAAAAAATCTTCAAAAGAAAGTGCTCTAATAAAATATTCCTTTGCTTTATCATACTTTTTTTCAGATCTGTATACAATCCCAATGTTGTTGTAAGATGTTATCGTCTGAGATATTTCTTTTTTATTTTTCTTTCCGTATTCTATTGCTTTAAAGTGATATTCAATAGCCTTCTCATATTGTTCAAAATATTTTGCAATAAGACCTAGGTTGGAATAAGAAAGAGGTAAATATCTATCTTTTTCAGACTCTTTAAAACTCTCAATTGCTCTTATAGTTATAGCTTCACTTTCACTATAATCCTTAATTCTTTGTAAGATACGAGCCATATCAATTAAAACCTTGCCATGGTCAAATGCAATTTCTTTTGCATCGTAATTTTCCTTATTAATATTAGAATAAATTTTTTCCGCCTCATAAAAATTCTCGTATGCAACATCTAACAATTCCGATCTCCTATAGAAAATTCCTAAATACGCATAAGATCGAGCCATATTTAAAGAATCATTAATTAGTCCTGATAGCTTTAAAGCTTTTTCATTCAGTTTCCGGTACCTTTCATAATCTTTTAAAGCATAATAACCAAATGAAATTTCATGAATCTTTTCTACTTTAAAAGTATTATCATCCAGTGTAGCATAAATTCCATACGCCTTCTCTAGATTATTTTTTCTTTCTTCTATAGAGTTTTTTGCATTTCTTCCACTATCTATGTAGTTCTCTATAAGATTAGATTTTAGCTCATCATTATCAATAACTTCATTGGGTTTATTGCAACCAATAAAGAAAAAGAATGAAATAGAAATTATAAGTTTAAAGAGGCGTAGGAGCATTTCGAATAATTTTATTTCTAAATTAATCAATTTAAGTTCAACAAAAAAAGTTCTAATACGATTTGATTAGAACTTTTGCTATTTATATTGTGAGTTAATTACCCTCAACCGTTCTGCCCGGGAGGTTGCACTTCTTGTCCGGCATTTTGACCATCGGTTCCCATTACATCCTCAACTTCAAATCCAACTTCTTCATTAATTGATTCAGCTTCGCAACCCATAAAAATTGCACTAAAAAAAAGTATTGTTAATATTGTCCTGAAAGTTTTCATAGTCTTTATAGTTTATTATAGTTTTATCTAATATTTTTTAACTTCTTGCTCCAGGTTCCACTTCTTCACCTGCGTTTTGTCCATCCGTTGCCAACACTTCCATTTCTTCCAATCCAACCTCATCATTTACAGAGTCCGCTTCACAAGCGATAAAGAATGTACTTAAAAATACTGCTGCAAATAAAATTTTAATCGTTTTCATAACTTCTCTTAATTTTTTTGTTAATCCAAAGACTATCAAGCCTTTGTGGGGTAAATTAATCTATTAGTTTATACTTATTTTGGGGATCGTAGCGCTTTACGATATTTGTAGGAAAAAAAGTTAAAATTATGTTACCAATTTTCCTTTTGTACACTACAAATGTAGGCCTAATCCTCGCGCGCGCCCAACATATTAAGGTGTCTTTAGTGAATTGACCTCTTTTAAGGGTAGATCGACCGATTATAATGGTAAATGAATGGATTTTAAAATTCACATTTTTCTTGTAGGAATCTGCGTACCCAAATAATACGGTTATACAAGTAGTGTTTTTAACCAAAAAAACCGATAACATACGTTTGTTATCGGTTACTTTTAAGAAAATAGTATCTTAATTTATATCTGTATCAAACTTTTCTTGGCAAGATTATCTTTAATTCCCTCTACCGTAGTCTTATAGGATTTAGAAAAAGGAATCATATCGTTGGTGTTCTTAATAGCACATTTTGCCTTTCCAAAATGAATTCTGGACACATAATGTGTATTGATAATATAGCTGTTATGAATTCTCACAAAATGATCTGGTAACAAATCCTGAAAATGCTTTAAGGTTTTAAACGCCTCTACCTTATTACCATTACTCATGATAAAATCGGTAGTATTATTATCGGCTTTTAGATAGAGCACTTCGTCTACATCTATAAAGCGATAATCTCCATATGATTTAAAACATAATGTGGTATCTTCTACGAGATCAAAATCTTTTTCAAATCTCATTAACGTCCTCAAAACCTGCCCCCTACCCAGTGGCTTCAAGATATAATCCAGTATCCTATTACGTATTCCCTCTATAGCATACTCGGTAGTTTTTGTGATCACAATAAACTCTGGCAACCTGGTCATATATTTTGCCAATTCAGTCATCAATGAATATTGCGTTTTAGCACAACTTGTACCAGGAACCTCGGGTTCTAAAAAAACTAATCTGGGCTTTCTCTCTAAAATTAAATCCAACGCCGTTTGCTCGTCATTCGCTATTCCGGTACAGATATAATCACTTTGTCCTTCTAAAGCAATCTGAATGGAATCCGCAATTTTTTGGTCATTATCAATAATAACATAGGGATATTTCATAGGGTATAGATTAATTAGTTAGTGCCGGTTAATAAACAACATAAAATTCTACTTACAAGATAGGCTTTTTAACGCTTTTATTAATACGGTAAAACCGTAATAATACTACGGAACTACTTTGGTATCAAATAGTTAGAAGCAACACTTGATCGTCGAATACCTGCACTTCATCGAAATAAAAGTTTAGGCATCCTAAAACGTACAAAGACGTATGAAAGTATATTTTTTTATAAAAAGTGCTAAAAAAAAGAGAATTATGGTCACAAAACTCATAATGAACTACCTCGACCCAAGGGTACGAGGTATCAGAAACAAGACCGCTTTGCTATAAGAATCAAGAAACTAGATTCTTTTTTGTCTGGCTCTTGGCTCTAACCGTCTTGAATCTGTATGCTTCGCCCCACGCAAGCGTCAGGGAATTCTAATGACTAAACTACTATCGGCTTAAAGCCGATAGGTTTGTATTCCGACTTAAGTCGGATAAAGTTCAGTACTACAAATAACTCAGTAACTTTGTAACTTTGTAGCTCTTGAAAACCTAAAGTAATAAAACACTTAAGTCTTCGCCTAAAGGCGAGGGATTTTCTCCCATTCCCAGAGGGAGACATTAAAATAGACAAAAACTATAGTGCTCGAATAGTATACCTGCCAAAATCAATATCAAATTAGCACTAATCATTCAATTATTTTAAATAATTTTAGAAACAAATTTTGTAGTTAAAACAGTTTATGAAAAAGATCGTTGTACTTACAGGAGCAGGAATTAGTGCAGAAAGTGGCATCAATACTTTTAGAGATGCTAATGGTTTATGGGAAGGACATGATATCATGGAAGTTGCCTCACCTATTGGATGGAATAACAACCCAGAACTTGTTCTTGATTTTTATAATAAGAGAAGACGCCAACTATTAACTGTGAATCCCAACAAAGGGCATATTTCTTTGGTGAAATTAGAAGAACAATATGATGTTACCATCATCACCCAAAATGTTGACGATCTACACGAAAGAGCGGGTAGCGATAAGATCGTTCATTTACATGGCGAACTCTTGAAAGTGCGAAGTCAATTTGACGAAAATCTTATTTTGGATTGGAAAAAAGACCTGAATCTTGGTGACTCTTGTGAGCACAACTCTCAATTAAGACCCCACATTGTTTGGTTTGGAGAAATGGTTCCTATGATGGATAGCGCTATTACTATTACAGAAAACGCAGACATCCTTATGATTATCGGCACGTCTATGCAGGTATATCCGGCCGCCGGTTTATTGCAATATACAAAAGCTAATATTCCTGTTTATTTTATAGATCCAAACCCTGCAATTACCCCATCAAAACACCTTACTATTCTCTCTGAAAAAGCTACAGTGGGAGTGCCTAAAGTTGTAGACAGTCTACTAAAATGAATTCGTATCTATCGCAGTCATTTTCTTAGATTATTTAATATTCTCGGTTTTTATACTATCAACTGTAGTAGAATCTATCTCCTTAATATTTACAGAATCCTTTGGTGTTTCCTTAATTTTGATACGTGTTTCTTTTGCCCAGCTAATTAATTTTTCTGTATCTGTATTTGACAACTCTCCATGTATCCAGGTGTAAGGTTTTAATGGCATTTCTTTTTTCTCAAGCTCTTCGATAAACTCTTCCAACTTACGATCCTTTTGCTTATCGGTATAGATTTCCCAGCCTGATACATTAAAATGTTCTTTAGCTTTTTCGGTATAATACGCCATATAATGAGTAACCGGGCTTACTTCCATAAACCATGGATACCGTGTAGTATTACTATGACAATCATAACACTTGTTTTGTAAAATAGTTTTAACTTCTGCTGGCACAGCTGTAGCTTCTTCAAAACTAGCAATACTATCATAACTAGCTTCATTTTTTTCTGGTCTTAAAAACTGTGTAATTACCAAGACCAATAGCAGTACAATAAAAATGTTTTTAATTTTTGAAAGCATTTTGTTTGTTATTTAGTGAGATAATAATAGAATTTGATTATCCATTTTACACCCTATACAACTTTACCGTTTTATCCTGAGTCTATTTCAAAAACAACTATATTTCTGATAATCAAATCATTAAAAACAAAACCTTGATATATACTCAGGATACCAAGCATATTTATAATAAATCATGGACATTCAAAAAACAGAAAATTATAATTATCTGTTATAGAAGACATAACGGTTTTAACAAGTAATTATTATTATTTACTTTTGAAAGTATTACCATACGTACTATCATGACATTTCTTTTAGATATTCTAGCCACCATTGATCATTCCCGTGAAAAAAGAAATCATTTTGCGAATCTGATTCTTGCCCATCCTGAAATGCTACCAGAACTTTTAAACATTTGTAGCAAGGTAGATGATGAAATTTCTTGTAGAGCGTCATGGGGACTTGAGTTTTTATGTAAGAAGAACCTTAATGTTGTTTTGCCCTATATTGATCAAATCATAACTATTGCCTCTAGAACCTATAAGCATCCTGGTGTAAGGCCTATTGCCAAAGTTTTTGAACAACTAATTATTGCCTATTATCAAAAAAAATCGATAACAGCAAGGATGTTCTTGACCCGAGTTCATCGTGAAAAAATTACAGAAATCTGTTTTGATTGGTTAATTACCGATCAAAAAGTAGCACCAAAAGCATATTCTATAACTACACTATATTTACTAGGTACCGAATTTGATTGGGTACACTCAGAACTTAAGATTATTCTCGAAAACAATTACAGTACCAGTAGTGCCGCTTACAAGGCCAGGTCAAGAATTGTTTTGAAGAAGATTGGCTAGTTGTTAGTTGATGGTTTTCTATCTCTCTGTCCTGCGGACATCTCTCCCTAACAAGAGAGAGAAGCTCAAATATGTTGTTATAGGAAACTTGTTTAGTTTGGGGTAGCTAACCAGTATAAACGTATTTACAAACAATTCATACTATATAAAATCCAAAGAAAAAGCTTCGTTTCTTTCCTACTCTGAAACTCTGAAACTCTGAAACTCTGAAACTCTGAAACTCTGCAACTCTGCAACTCTGCAACTCTGAAACTCTGAAACTCTGAAACTCTGAAACTCTGAAACTCTGAAACTCTGAAACTCTGCAACTCTGAAACTCTGAAACTCTGAAACTCTGAAACTCTGAAACTCTGAAACTCTGCAACTCTGCAACTCTGAAACCTCAAAAAATCGTACATCGTAAATCGTAAATCAAAACATAAACTTTATCTTTGCAGCTTCAAAAAAGAAAATTATGTCAGTATTTACTTTGCAAGCTATCTCTCCTATTGATGGTCGTTATGCATCAAAAACACAATCACTTAGTGCATATTTTAGTGAAGAAGCCTTAATAAAGTACCGGGTACTGGTCGAAATTGAATATTTCATTGCATTATGCGAAGTTCCGTTACCTCAATTACAAGACTTTGACGTTTCTTTGTTTGGTGCGCTTAGGAAGATTTATACTTCATTCTCGAATGATGATGCATTTGCAATAAAAGACATAGAAAAAGTGACCAACCACGATGTAAAAGCGGTTGAATATTTTATAAAAGAAAAATTTGATGGGCTTGGGCTTCAGAAATATAAAGAGTTTATCCATTTTGGATTAACCTCTCAAGATATAAACAATACTGCGATACCTTTAAGTATCAAGGAAGCTATTGGCGATGTTTATATCCCTCAATACACTGAGGTTTTACAGAAATTAAAATCCCTTGTTACAGAATGGGCAGAAGTGTCTATGCTAGCACGCACTCATGGGCAACCCGCTTCTCCTACCCGATTAGGAAAAGAGATTCAGGTGTATGTAACACGTCTTGAGGCACAATTTGACCTGCTTAAAGATATCCCAAGTGCAGCCAAGTTTGGAGGAGCAACTGGAAATTATAATGCTCATAAAGTTGCGTATCCATCTATCGATTGGAAGCAATTCGGAACGCATTTTGTGCAAGAGACACTTGGCTTACATCATTCGTTCCCAACCACGCAAATCGAGCATTATGATCATATGGCGGCGCTGTTTGATGGATTAAAACGTATCAATACCATTTTACTAGATTTGGATCGAGATGTCTGGACCTATGTATCGATGGATTATTTTAAACAGAAAATCAAAAAAGGAGAAGTAGGTTCTTCGGCCATGCCTCATAAAGTAAATCCTATAGATTTTGAAAATAGCGAAGGTAATTTGGGTATTGCCAATGCATTATTTGAGCACCTAGCTGCCAAACTACCCGTAAGTCGTTTACAAAGAGATCTTACCGATAGTACCGTACTTAGAAATATTGGAGTTCCTTTTGGACATACTTTAATTGCTTTTCAGGCTACTTTGAAAGGATTAAACAAGCTTTTATTAAATGAAGAAAAATTTGCTGAAGATCTTGAGAATAACTGGGCAGTTGTGGCTGAAGCGATTCAGACCATATTGCGTAGAGAAGGATATCCTAATCCATATGAAGCGCTCAAAGGGTTAACCCGAACCAATGAAAGAATCAATCAGAAGAGCATTGCTAACTTTATAGAAACTCTAGAGATTTCTGAAGCAATAAAATCAGAACTAAAGCAGATTACTCCTTCTAATTATACTGGGATATAGAAGAGGTTTAAAAAACAAAAATCCTTTGCTAAAAATAGCAAAGGATTTTTGTTTTATCCATAATCGTGATTAATCTATATCTATGGTCTCTCCGATCTTTTTAAAAGCTTCAAGATCAATTTTACCTTTTTCGACTGACCTGGCTAGTTTGGCCATTTTTTCGGGTCTCATATTATCTCCCAAAACCCGTATCAAGGCTAATCCCTTTTTTTGATCGGTGGCAAAAACAATTACTTCATCGATATCGTCATCGTCTCCAGTATATTTTAATACAATATTGGTGCCATTGGATCCAAATTTCATTAAGGTTTCGTATTCATCAGAACCCAAAATCTGTTTTATATCTGCGCTTTCCTTCTCAAAACGAGCCTTGTTTTCTTCATTGAGTGGTAAGGCAAGAAAGTTTACTTTTTTAATACTCTCTAGTGCTTCCTTTTCTTCTGCATTCAATTCTATATTTTCTTTATCCAACAAGCTTGAGGGCACATCTACTGCCACAAAATCCACATCTCCTTGATGGTCCACAAAATATTCTTGCAATGATTGACCACTGTTACAACTTGCAAACAACAATATAGTTGCTACTCCTATTATTTTAAATACATTTTTCATTTTTGATTGTTTTTTTTATCCCGGTTAATTCAGGATAGGTTGATTGTTTTTGATTGATGTTTTAAATCAAACTTCTTCTCGCCCTCCAAGCCAAAAGAAGTTTGATTTTCTATGAACTCATCTTGACTTTTTGTGTTTAACCGAAAATGAGCTAAAATTTAACCAAATAAGGCACTTTTTGAAAGTCATAGCAGCGCTACGGGTAAGAAAAGTAACGAAATATGGGTGAATTTTAGTCATTTTTTAGGAAATAGAAAAAGTCAAGATGAGTTCTATAACAAAAAGGTATTAATTTCCCTTTTTTACATTTTTTAATTCTTTTCCACCGGGGATATTAAGATCATTTGCCAATTTTGATACTTGCTTAAGATCAATATTACCGGTTATGGTAAGTATTACGGTTTCTGGTTTCCCTTTATTAGCGTCATTCCCTACCAAGTACATAAACAGCTCTCTTACATGATCGTCGTCTTTACCAGGTTTTACATAAAACTTGATATTTTCACCATCATCACTTTTGATTCGCATTAATTCGTCTAATGAAGCACCTTTTAAATATTGATCAACATCTCCTTTCATTTTTTGAGCCACATCTTTATTTTCGGTAACAAATACTTTGATGTTGTTAATATTCTCAACCAGGTTTAAATATTCCTGAGTCTCTGCATCGGTACTTTCGAGGTCTATTTTACTTAACAGTTTAAACATTTTGTTTGTGATAACCATAGAGGTTACATCATTCATGTTTTCATATTTATCAAAATAGCTTTGTGCATTAGACACGTATGGTAAAACTGCCAGTATTAATACAATTGCTAACTTTTTCATAATTACATAATTTTAAGTCACGCTATAAACAGCGTTAATTAATTTTTACTTTATAAATTTATTTTTAGTGTTTTCAAACTCATGCAAGTACACTAATCCTTGCTTACCCTCATTCATATATTGCGAAACCATATTGAGGATTTTTTTGGTTTCCTGAAGTGCTATTTCCGGATCTTCAAAAGTATCTGTTGGATCTGGTGTCGGTGTTTTTGTTAAAAATATACCGGCGATCAAAGCTACTGATGCTGCAATACCTATCCAGGAATACCTGAATATCTTATTGCTTTTTAATCTTAGCTCCTTGGTAGCAGTTACGTTGCTCTCTTCAGAAAAATACTGAAACAGATCTTTGTATCTCTCAAGATGTGACGGCACAGTTTCTCTGGTAAAATAAACCTTCAATTCTTTTTCTTCAGAAATGGTCGTTTCGCCTTCGAAATACTTTTCCAGTAATTTTTCAATATTAGACAACTCCATAATTATGTTTTTTTAATAATTCTTCTCTTATTTTTTTTCTTCCTCTTGATAATGCCACCCTAACGGCTGTTTCATTAAGTCCCAGCATTTCTGCTATTTCTGCATTAGTATATTGTTCAATATCTCTAAGCTGAATAATCATTCGTTGTTGTTCCGGCAAATTATTCATAATCTTCCCCACCCAATCCAGGCTATCCTTTGCTTCTACTTGTCTTTGCAATGAGGGCCGTTCATCTTTATAATTACTATGTACGATCTTCAGGTTTCCGGTCTCTTTAGCTTTCAACTTATCATAACAATAATTTTTGGTCATTGTCATGGCAAATGCTTCTACATTTTTGTATTCAGCCATTTTGGTTTTATTTCTCCATAGCTTCAACAATACTTCTTGCGTAGCATCTTCTGCCTCTTCATTACTTATAAGCAAACGCTTTGCCAATCTAAATAGCTTGTCCTTAAATCCATTAGTAAGCGTGATAAATGCTTTTTCTTTCATTTCGTTTTTTGATTGGTTGTATAAAACTTTGTCAGCTTTATACTAGGGAGACGACTATACACATAATTTGTTACATTCTTTTTTAAAATTATAATAAAGTAGCTACATTTAACGCTTTACATATAAAAGACATGATGAGATTTTTAAAACATTTTTTACTATTGTTAGTATTAGGAAGTATATTAACTGGATGTTTTGATGATAATGATGATGTCCCAAAGATTGCAAGTACTCAGGAAATTAATAATTTTATATGGAATGGAATGAATGTCTTTTATCTATATAAAGCAGATGTTCCTGATCTTGCAAATAATCGTTTTTCTTCAGGTCAGGAGTACACCAATTTTTTAAATGGATTTTCTTCGCCAGAGGCTATTTTTGAAGCTTTACAATCTAATATAGATGAGTTTAGTTTTCTTGTTGAAGATTATGTGACCCTGGAACTTTCATTTGATGGAGTTACAAGAAATAATGGGATGGAATATGGTTTGATTCGATACCCCAACAGTCCTACAAACGTTTTTGGATATGTTAGGTATGTACTACCGGGTACAGACGCTGAAGCAAAAGGCCTAAAAAGAGGAGATATATTCAATACCGTAGACGGCACTCAAATTACAGATCAAAACTTCAGACAATTATTAAGGCCCGATAATTACACCATAGGTTTGGCAACTTTTGATGGAACCAATGTAACACCAACCAATACTTCTGTGTCTCTTGTTAAAGTACAGTACACAGAAAACCCTGTTTATATAACAAAAACAATAAATGTTGGTGGCAATCCTGTTGGATATCTAATGTATAATGCATTTACCGCTGATTTTGATGCACAGCTTAATGCTGCTTTTGCTCAATTTAAATCTGAAGGTGTAACAGATTTGGTTTTGGACCTTAGGTACAACGGCGGAGGGTCTGTTGATTCGGCTATTGATATATCAAGTATGATCACTGGTCAATTTGAAGGAGAAATATTTACTACCGAAGAGTGGAATGTCGATCGACAAGAACAGTTTGGGGAGACTAATTTATTTGATAGCAAGATTAGAACAGGTGAGAATATTAACAGTCTCAATCTAGGCAGAGTTTACATTTTAACTACCGGAAGCTCAGCATCGGCCAGTGAGCTAGTAATCAGCGGCTTGAACCCTTATATACCAACCATAAAAATTGGCGATACCACCAGAGGAAAGTTTCAGGCCTCAAGAACCATATATGATACTGATAATTATAGCAGACGAGGAGCAGAAAGAGCAGGACATACTTATGCTATGCAGCCACTGGTGCTTAAATCAATTAACGCAGTTGGTTTTACAGATTATTTTGATGGTTTTGCTCCCGATATTTTACTAGAAGAAGATTTTTCTAACCTTGGTGTTCTTGGTAATGAAAATGAACCTCTTTTAAAAGCTGCATTAGATCATATTATGGGGATTAAAAATTCTGGAAAATATAATGTGCAACAACTTGAAAATATAGGAAGCAGTAAAATGTTCCTTCCTAATTATCAAAGAATGTATATCGAACCAACTGAATAAACATTCCTAAATCTGGGACTAAATAGTATAACATACTGGATAGTGTCTGCTACTAACTTTTGTTAGTTGCGAAAAAAAAGACGTATTTTTAGCAAAAATTTAACAAATTCAATGAAAAAGAAAGCATTAAAGTTAGGAATCCTGTTATTTTCATTTCTTTTTATTCTTGCATGTTCGAGTGATGATGATATGTCGGGAAATGAACAAGGAAATATAAATAATCCCGATGAGGCAATTGATAATTTTGTATGGGCAGGCATGAATCTTTGGTATTTATACAAACCAGATGTTCCTGATCTTCAGGATAATAAAGTAAATGATACAAATGAATATAGGAGGTTTTTGAGTTCTTATGATTCTCCAGAAGATTTATTTCAGGCATTAAGAAGCCAAAAAACACTTCAAGGTCAGTTAGAAGATCAATTCAGTTTTATAGTAGATGATTATATTGCTTTAGAACAAGAATTTAATGGGATTTCCGAGAGTAATGGTATGGGATTTCTACTCGGAAGAATATCTGGCACTGATGATTTGTTTGGTTATGTTACTTATATCCTACCAGGAACTGATGCCGAAGCCAAAGGTGTGACCCGAGGTGATATATTCACAACGATAAACGGTATCCAATTGACCGTTTCGAATCGAAGAGAGTTATTGTTTGGCACAGACAGTTATGAAATAGGTTTTAACACCGTAGAGAATAACGTACTGATTCCAGCAAAAACACTTACGCTTAACAAGTTAGAATATACCGAAAACCCTATATTCATCTCCAAAACTATTGAATACAAGGGTAAAACAGTTGGCTATTTACTCTATAATGGCTTTACTTTCGGATTTAATAAGCAACTCAACGATGCCTTTGCTGCTTTCAAGAATGACAATATCGATGATTTAATTTTGGATTTGCGATATAACGGTGGGGGTTCTGTATATACAGCTACAGCTTTAGCCAGCATGATCACTGGAGACAAAACAGGACAGGTTTTTACAAAAAATGTCTATAATCCAGATATCACGTCGATAATTAGTAATCAATCTAATGCAGATTCATTTTTCAACACAAGGTTTTTGGATAATGTAATCATTGATTTTGACAATAACACTGAAGAACCTATTGAAGAACCTATTAGTTCTTTGGGACTTAAAAAGCTTTATGTGCTTGGAACAGGAAGCACTGCCTCTGCAAGTGAGATTATAATTAACGGACTTTCTTCTTTTATTGATGTTATCCATATCGGTTCGCCAACAAGAGGTAAATTTCAAGCTTCCAGAACACTTTAGATTCAAGTAATTTTCGAAGAGATGGGGCTACTGAAAATCATACCTATGCCTTACAACCATTGACAAGCAAAATATCCAATATAAATGACAATACTGATTTTATAAACGGGTTGACTCCTCTTGTTTTATTTATAGAAGATTTTGAAAACTTAGGGGTTCTTGGAGAAACTAGCGAGCCATTTTTAAATGCTGCTCTAGAATATATAGTTAATTCTACAGTACCGGCGGTAAGAAGTAAAAAATCATTTATAGAATTTGATATCGTAGGAGAAAGTAAGATGAATATGCGATCTTACCAAAAAATGTATTTAGATCAAATACCCAAGTTACCAATACGATAAGAGATTTTTCATGCAAAAAAATTGTAAAAAACTCCCAGTTTTTTGATTGGGAGAGTTTTTTTGTTGGTCAATTACCTGTTTAGTGATATAAACAAAACACCTGAATTGATGAGAATTCAGGTGTTTTTGTTTTATAATAAAATGATAAAATATTAAAACCTCAAAGTAAACCCCACTCTAGCATTTCTTCCCCGGGTAGCAAAACTCAAAATTTCGAGATATTCTTCATTGAATATATTTTGTACACCACCAAATAATGACATGCGATTTTTTAATACTTCAAAAGTAAAATTGAGGTCTACAAGTGAAAACGCCTCTAGCGACTGTCCAAAATCGATACGATCAGAATTGTATTGATAAGCAATACTCACTGAAGACCTATCTGAAAAATTATATAATAAAGAAGCGTTTACTTTATGCTTTGGAATACGGATCAAGGGTACATCTGTACTTTCTACAAATGTGTAATTCGATGTCAGTGTTATTTCTTTTGTAGGAACAAACTCTAGTGCTACTTCAGCACCGTGAACCGTTCTGTCTTCTGAATTATTAAGATAAGAAGCATCATCAAGTGTATTAAAATTTCCATCTTCATCCACATAAATGATAAAATCTTCTTCGTTTCGGTTAAAGTAAAGCCCACTAATTCGCAATTGATCATTAAGCCTTACTTCTACCCCACCTTCTATGGTAGTATTCGTTTCTGGTTCTAGATCTTCATTTCCTCCAAAAACACCAAATAACTGAGGAATATTAGGAGCAATAAAAGAAGTAGCGTAAGACCCGAAGATTTTTGCATAGCCCTCTTCATATTTCAAAGTATATGAGGGATTTGCACTATAAACAACATTAGTACCATACTCACTATGTATATTAAGTCTTCCCCCTACATTCATGTTAAATCCAAAATCGGAAATATACACCACATTTACATAAGGATCTATCGTTGAGATATCCGCTTCATCGGTTACCACTTCATTATAGATATAATTCACTCCGGCAACAGTATAAAATGTATCATTAAAGTTATACTTATTAAAAGCATCCACTGATAAACTTTCAGACTCAAACACAGATTCAAAACCACTAAAATCAAAAATACGTTCTACATTATTATATAAAGAATTGATCGCAAAACTTCCTGATTTATATTTATATAACGTGTTCAAACCTAATCGATATTGCTCATTATCAGAAACATTAGGTGCATCTAATGGGGGGCTATCAAAATCTAGCCTAAATTTATCCTGAGCCCCATATAGGGTAACATTAAAATCGTCGGTAATATCATAACCTATCTTAAGATTTGTATTAATTCTGGAAAATGGATCTCTTTCTTCGCCATCGATAGCAGCAGATAATCCGTCTGTATATTGATTACTAAATCCAGCAACATAGGTAAACTTCTGTAATGTCCCATTAATAGAAACATTATTTGAAAAATCAGCAATATCATAATCCTGATCTTCCTGCGTTTGATTCGTTCCTACACTAGATTGAAAGGTAGCACTAATAGTATCAAAGGATGCCTTTTTTGTAGTAATACTAATAACAGCCGCAGCCGCAGCATTACCATACAAGGTACTTGCAGCTCCTTTGATAATCTCTATAGATTCGATTTGACTTAACGATAATGAACGCAGGTCAAATTCAGCATTAACATTTGATGGGTCGGAAATCTGTACGCCATCAATTAATACCAATATCTGTCTATTATTCCCTCCTCTTGCAAATGTATTCAAATTCTGCCCGGCATTACTTCTACTTCCATTGATTTCAATACCAGATTTTGTGTTAATCAATTCAGCAACAGTCTGCCCTTGCTTTTTATCAATTTCATCTCTGGATATTGTAATCACTGTTTTACCCGAATTTTCACGTTTTAGCTCAAATTTAGAATCAGAAATCACCACTTCCTCTAATTCGTTTATCTTCTCTTCCTCCTGAGTTTCTTGTCCATAAACTATAGAAGATCCCAGCAACAAAAATGTTGCCCTAAAAAACATTTTTTTGTTCATTTTTAACTACTTAAGTGTTTAGAATTACCGGAAAAAAGTATGTAGTTTACCCATACCCAAACCTTTATCCCGAAAGTTTGACTTTATTGAATTAAGGCAGGTCTCCTGGCTCGCGTCTTGTTGTTTACCTTCCCGCCCGTTGATCGTGCAGTGGTAAAAAGTAGTAACAACAAGCGCCTACTACGTACTGATATTTAAAATATATCAGCGCCGATTCGGCAAAGCTTACAGTTGCGGGAACAGCCCAGGATTAATCAATTCTTAATTCAGAATTACGAATTCAGAATTGGTATACCTGATTCCCTTTTAATCTTCGACTCTTTGATATAGAATGTCAGAACCAAAATTCTGGACGAATGTATTATATTTTGATGAATTTGATATTACTTTAACAAATAAATAATGTATTAGGTTAACTTTGCCTTCTTTAAAAACCAACTATATCATGTTGTACTATATTACAGGAGGTGAGCGTTCTGGTAAAAGTAGGTATGCACAAAATCTCGCGTTGCAACTTTCAGAAACCCCTTATTATCTGGCTACATCGCGTATTTGGGATGATGATCATCGCAAAAGAATTAATCGTCATATTGCCGATCGTGATCAACGATGGACGGCCATAGAAGAAGAAAAAGAAATTTCTGAAGTAATTAAAAAAGATACTGTTGTTGTAATAGATTGTGTAACACTATGGCTTACAAATTACTTTGTTGACACCAAAAATGATATAGAGAAATCATTATCCCTGGCAAAAGAAGAATTTAATAAACTTCTTCAGAGAGAAGCTACCTTAATTATTATTTCTAATGAAATAGGTATGGGAGTTCATGCTGCAACCGAAATTGGAAGAAAATTCACAGAACTACAAGGCTGGATGAATCAATATATTGCCAAACATTCCCATAAAGCCATATTAATGGTTTCGGGTATACCGGTAGAAATAAAAAACTAAAAAAGAATAGATGAATTTTGATATAGCATATATTTCAAATAACAATATAGAAGAAACCCTTCGACACAAAATTAATACAAAAACCAAACCTATTGGAGCTCTGGGAATACTTGAACAAATTGCACTACAAATAGGTAAGATTCAAAATACAGAACACCCTACACTTACAAACCCAACCATACTTGTTTTTGCCGGAGATCATGGGATCGCCAAACAAGGCGAGGTCAACCCGTATCCACAAGAAGTTACTGCACAAATGGTCTATAACTTTTTAAATGGAGGTGCCGCAATTAATGTGTTTTGCGAGCAAAATAATATTGACCTAAAGATCATAGATGCTGGAGTGAATCATGAATTTGGGGAAATACCAGGATTGATCAATGCTAAAATAGCTTTTGGTACCAAAAATTATCAATTAGCGCCAGCAATGAATGTTGAACAATGCAGTGCAGCTATTAAAAAGGGTGCCGATATAGTAATTGAAACGTATAATGAAGGTTGTAACATTATTGGTTTTGGTGAAATGGGAATAGGCAATACTTCTTCTGCATCCTTATTAATGTCTTATTATACCAGAACTCCTATTGCCGAATGCGTTGGTGCAGGCACGGGATTGGACTCCAAAGCCATTAAATTGAAACAAAAAATCTTGTCTGAAGCGTATGATAAATATACTCCATCGACAGATACAGACCTACTCATGTATTATGGTGGTTTTGAAATTGCTATGATCACAGGTGCCATTTTAAAAGCTGCAGCGTTAAAAATGACCATTATCATCGATGGTTTTATTGTGACTGCAGCATTGTTGGCTGCTCATGATACACACCCCGAAGTCCTTGATTATTGTATATTTGCCCATACATCGGGAGAGCAAGGACATCAAAAAATGCTTAACTTTTTGAAAAAAGAACCACTAATCAATCTTGGAATGAGATTAGGAGAAGGAACAGGGGTCGCCGTGGCTTATCCAATAATAGCATCTGCAGTAAGTTTTTTAAATAATATGGCCAGTTTTGAAAGTGCTGGAGTCACAAGTAGTGAGTAGTGGGTAGTGAGTAGTGGGTAGTGGGTAGTGAGTAGTGGGTAGTGAGTAGTGGGTAGTGGGTAGTGGGTAGTGGGTAGTGAAAATAGTATTTCCTGTTTGAAGTGCTATGTCTTAGGAGGTGAAAGGGTCTTGATTTTCTGTCATCTCAAGCGGAGTCTGGAGGCTTTTATGTCGATTTGCACCTCGACTCCCCTCAGTGCGACAGTGGTATAGTAAAAAAACTAAAAACTGTCTTTCGATGAGACACAAACGTTTGAAGGGATTTAGAGGGATGTTACAATTAAATTTAAAATAAATGAAAAAAGAAATCTATATCTTCTTTACTGCACTCATGTTTTTTACTCGTATTCCTTGCCCGAAATGGGTAAATCATGACCCCGAATATCTACGATTAAGTTCCAAATATTTTCCTTTGATAGGAAGTATTGTTGGAGGTATTGGAGCAGCCGTTTTTTATGGTGCATCCTTTCTTTTTTCTGTTGAAATCTCGTTATTACTTTCAATTTTTGCCACGATCTATACTACCGGCGCCTTTCACGAAGATGGTTTTGCAGATGTATGTGATGGTTTTGGTGGTGGATGGACCAAGGATAAGATTCTTCACATCATGAAGGATTCCAGACTTGGCACCTATGGAACGGCTGGATTACTTTTGATTTTAGCAATAAAATTTGCTAGCCTAAGAGAGATTGAAGTTTTCTATATTCCATTGGTTCTAATTTCGGGACACAGCCTCAGCAGGTTTATCGCAACTACATTAATCTTTACACATCCATACGTGCGGGATACCGAAGATAGCAAAGCCAAACCTGCAGCAAAAAGCATGAGCTTGTTTATGTTAATCGTTAGCGGTATTTTTGGGATTGCTCCACTATTTTTGTTCAAAAACCCATGGATATTCCTTACATTGATCCCCATGTATTTGTCAAAAATGTTTTTAGGAACCAAATTCACAAAGTGGATTGGTGGTCAAACAGGGGATTGTGCCGGAGCAGTGCAACAACTTAGCGAAGTAGTGTTTTACCTTACGATAATCACTTTATGGAAATATATTTGGTAAGACATACTACTCCTAACGTCGAAAAAGGTATTTGCTATGGCCAAAGTGATCTTGGTATTACGGATTCTTTTCATTCTGAAATTGAACAAATACATCAACAAATTCCAATTCAGAAAATCGCTAAAGTCTATTCGAGCCCATTACAAAGATGTAAGCTACTTGCCAAAACATTTTCAGAGGAAATCACTTTTGATGACAGACTGAAAGAGCTAAACTTTGGAGATTGGGAATTGCTCCCCTGGGATGCCATTAATAGTAAAGAATTGAACCCTTGGATGCAGGATTTTGTTAATGTTCGAGTAACCAATGGAGAATCCTATGTTATGCTTCAGGAACGGGCACTAGATTTCTTTTTTTCTTTAAATCATATCTCAACTGAAAAAAGCATCATTGTTTCGCATGCCGGAGTGATGCGGTCCATCATTTCACACATTCAAAATATAGATCTAAAAAATTCGTTTAAAATTAAACTTGAATATGGACATGTGGTTACTATAAAAACCACAAAAGATCAGTTCAAAATTACTTCAGGTTTAAATGTATCTTGATTTGCTATTTTTACACAAATAAAAGTAATTATGCGTAGTGTTTTTATAATCTTATCTTTCGTTTTTTTCTTTGTCTCTTGTAAAAAAGAAAACAAAGAAAGCGATCAACTTACGGTTATGTACCTGGCACCACAAAATATCGAGTATGCCAAAGGACTTGTCATTCAAAATCATGGTACCTACAAAGAAATTAAAGTAACTACACCCTGGCCTGACGCCAATGACGCGTTAACCTATATTTTACATCCAAAAGGAACTAGAAAACCTTTTGAATCTAACAAAGTAGTATTTGTAGAGGTACCTATAGAAAGGGTTGTAGTAACTTCGACCACAGATATCCCAATGCTCGAATATTTAGGTCTTGAGCAAAAATTGGTCGGTTTCCCATACACCGATTATATTTCTTCAGAAAAAACCCGTACCCGCATTAATAACGGTGCAATAAAAGAACTTGGCAAAGAGTATAATTTGAATACCGAAGTAGTGCTAGAACTTGCTCCCGAATTGATTATAGGATTCTCCGCTAGTGGAGACACAAAGGCATATGATCTCATTCAAAAAACAGGGATTCCTGTAGTGATGAATGGTTCCTGGATGGAAGAACACCCTTTAGGAAGAGCAGAGTGGATAAAATTTGTAGCTGCTTTCTTCGGAAAAGAAACTATTGCAGAAGAAGTTTTTCAAGAGATCAAAAAAGAGTATAATGAGTCTGTTTTTTTGGCTCAAAATGTGAACAATATCCCGACAGTGTTGTCGGGTAATATGTTTAAAGACGTATGGCACGTTCCTGGCGGAAATAGTTATGTAGCACAGTTTTTCAAAGATGCTAATACCAGATACCTTTGGGCAGATACTCAAAAAACAGGAAGTTTGGCCTTGAGTTTTGAAAGTGTACTTGAGAAAGCACAAAATGCCGATTTATGGATTGGTTCAGGAAACACAAAATCACTTTCAGAACTTAAAGAAAAGAACCACAAGTATACTTTTTTTGACGCGTTTAAAAATAAAACCGTATATTCTTCAACGTTAAAAACGGGTGCAAAAGGAGGATTAATATATTACGAATTGGGGCCAATGCGTCCGGATTTAATTTTAAAAGATATCATCCAAATTGCCCATCCAGAGCTATTAACCGATAACGAATTATATTTTTTTAAAAAACTCGATTAATTGACCCCAAACAAATCATATCGCAAGGTTTTTATAAGTATTTCTGTGCTTTTGCTTATCTGCTTTATTGCAAATATTAGTTTAGGCTCCGTTTTCATTCCCTGGTTAGATACGCTTAGTAGTCTGGTAGGTGGCCCAGTTGATAAAGAACCCTGGAGGCATATCATTATCAATTATAGATTACCCAAAGCACTCACTGCGGTTATTGTAGGTAGTGGGCTAGGTATTTCGGGGTTGCTCATGCAAACATTGTTCAGAAACCCTTTGGCCGGACCTTTTGTGTTGGGTATAAGTTCTGGTGCAAGTCTGGGAGTTGCAATATTGATATTGGGAAGTGCATTTGCAGGCGCAACATTATCAAACTTCTTAGTCTCTAAGTGGGGCCTGGTGTTAGCAGCTAGTCTGGGCAGTATTATTGTATTATTTGCGGTTATGCTCGTATCCATTCGTGTAAGGGACACTATGGCAATTCTTATTATCGGATTGATGTTTGGAAGTATTACTTCTGCTGTTGTAAGTGTGCTATCTTACTTTGCTCCGGCCGATCAATTACAGCAATATATCTTCTGGGGTTTTGGAAGCCTGGGTAATCTATCCTGGTATGATGTATTGATCTTTTTTGGAATTTCAATCCTGGGAATACTTCTTACTATAGCTTCAATCAAACCTTTAAACACCTTACTTTTAGGAGAGAATTATGCAAGAAGTCTGGGACTTAATCTCAAAACAAGCCGTTTCTTAATTATTGTGGCGACTGGATTGCTGGCTGGAAGTATAACGGCGTTTGCTGGTCCTATTGCCTTTATTGGTCTGGCTGTTCCTCATCTTACTCGTCAATTGTTTCATACTTCTGATCATAAAACATTGATCCCTGCTGTTCTTTTAATTGGTAGCATAATTATGCTGGTATGCGACAGCATTGCTCAACTTCCTTCAAGCCAGTATACCTTACCCATAAATGCAATAACTTCTTTAATTGGTGCTCCGGTAGTCATCTGGTTGTTAGTTCGTAAACGTAAAATGCTCTTCTAAAAAGTATATTTTCTTAGGATATTATTAAGCAAAATTTCTTAAAAAAGTAATATCTTTAGAGGTAAACCAAGTATCCATGAATTCTGAAAACTATCTGGAAGGAATAACCAAGCAATTCAAGTATTATAAATCTTTAGGAGAGAAAACCATTGATCAACTTCCTGAAAAAAAACTATTTTGGCAATACAATACCGATAGTAATAGTATCGCCATTATTGTAAAGCATATTTGGGGAAATATGAAATCAAGATGGACCGATTTTTTAACTTCTGATGGCGAAAAAAAATGGCGTGAACGTGATGCCGAATTTGATAACGACATTACTACCAAAGAAGAACTTTTAGCAAAATGGAACGAGGGTTGGCATTGTCTTTTTGAGGCTTTGGAAAGTGTAGACTCTGCTAATTTTGATCAACCCATTTACATTAGAAATATAGAACACAGCATTACCGAAGCAATTAACCGGCAACTGGCTCATTACGCCTACCACATAGGACAAATAGTGTTTCTCGGAAAAATGATTGTCGGATCTCAATGGAAGAGTTTATCAATCCCGAAAGGTCAATCCTCGGCATACAACAAACAACGTTTTGATGCGCCAAAGCATAAAGCGCATTATACCGATAAACTGATGGATAACACCGCTGATTCTTAAATAAAAAATCTCAAATCTTTATTTGTATTCATGCATGATAGTCAATAACTCCTGTTGGTTTGTTAATAACTATGGTTTTTTGAATACCAAAATCCTTATAGATTACAATTATATTTGCGTAAAACTGAATATAACTAGTCACACACACTTATATGAAATTTATAGTATCCAGTTCATATTTACTAAAGCAACTTCAAGTATTGGGTGGAGTAATAAGCAACAGCAACACGCTACCTATTTTAGATAATTTTTTATTTGAGTTAGATAACAATTCTCTAACCGTTTCTGCTTCAGACCTTGAGACTACAATGTCTGCAAAATTAGAAGTAGAATCCTCTGATCAGGGCACCATTGCGGTACCTGCAAAATTGTTATTAGAAACGCTCAAGACTTTTCCCGAACAACCTTTAACTTTTGTGGCTGCCGATAACAACACAGTAGAAATTAGCTCTAACCATGGTAAATATGCTTTGGCATACGCAGATGGCGAAGAGTTTCCGAAAGCTGTTGAACTAGAAGATCCTAGTTCTACCTCACTACTCGGTGATATATTAGCAACCGCAGTAAGTAAAACAATTTTTGCATCTGGTAATGATGATCTCAGACCGGTAATGAGCGGTGTGTTTTTTCAATTCTCTACAGAAGGTCTAACTTTTGTTGCCACAGATGCTCACAAATTGGTGAAATATACCAGAGAAGACATTAAAGCTTCGCAAGCCGCAGAGTTTATAATGCCAAAGAAACCTTTAAATTTGTTGAAGGGTATCCTTGCAGGAAGTGATAGTGAAGTACTGATTGAATATAACGAATCTAATGCCAAATTCACTTTTGATGAAACGCAATTGATCTGTCGATTGATTGATGGTAAATATCCTAATTATGAAGCAGTAATTCCGAAGGAAAATCCCAATAAACTGACTATTGCCCGTACACAGTTTTTAAATTCGGTGCGTAGAGTTTCGATTTTTTCTAACAAAACCACTCACCAGATTCGATTAAAAATCGCTGGTGCCGAGCTAAATGTTTCTGCAGAAGATATTGATTATTCAAATAAAGCAGAAGAACGTCTTACTTGTGATTATCAAGGAGATGATATGCAGATAGGTTTCAACTCACGTTTTTTAAGTGAAATGTTGAACAACCTTAATGCTGATGATGTACAACTGGAAATGTCTTTACCAAACCGTGCGGGAATTCTGACACCAGTAGATGGACTAGATGAAGGTGAACATGTTACTATGCTTGTAATGCCAGTGATGTTGAATAGTTAAAGACAAAAATTATTATCATATGAAATCCAACCGCAGTTACGGTTGGTTTTTTTATACCCATTTTAAAGTATTAAATGGTATTTTTATACAAGTCTGGTAATAAATCAAATCAATGTATAAATTTCTAATACTAGTAGTTGCATCTACCCTACTCCTTTCTTGCTCTAAAAAACAGAAAAAAGATAATAGTACAAAAGTGACTTGGGGATTTAACAGTGAAGTTCTCTATCCTACTAATTTCATGTTGCTGTTCGCCAATATGGAAGACTCTATGGGTGAAACCTGGGATAATGGCTTATCAAAGCTTGAAAAACCATGTGTTGATGAATACAAAAAGTAATTTGAGTTGGAAGAACAAGAAAAAAAAGCAACAATTAGAGCAAGAACAACAAGAGCAAGAATAACCGGACAGTTTATTAATAGGAACATAGCATCCTTTTGGGTGCTATGTTATTTTTTAAGTGATATTGATTAACACCAAAGATTAGAATGAAAAAAATAGGAGTCATAGGAGCTACGGGAATGCTTGGTCATCATGTCGCAAAACTAGTGCAAGAAGACAAGGAAAATACACTAGTGGCTATCCATAGAAAAACCTCGAACCTCTCCTCTATTCAAGATTTGGATTATAAAAGTAGCATTGCCGATCTCAACGATAAAGAAAGCCTTATCCAATCTTTTAAAGGATTGGATTATGTATTAAACTGTGGAGCTTATTATCCCACAGTACCTAAATCTCTTAATGATGAGATTAAAATCGCCAGGCTTCAGATGAATAATTTTATTGATGCTGTTAAGGAGAGTAATGTTAAAAAAGCTTTGTACTTGGGTGGTTCAATTGCGATTCCAAAGTCAAAAAGTGGCATAGCCAATGAAGATATGTACTACCAAACAAAACCAAAAAACAATTCTGCCTACCTACAAGTAAAATGGTTAATGGATAAAATGGCAAGAGAAGCTGGAGAATTAGGTGTACCTATTGTAGTAGGCATTCCTACAATGACTTTTGGTGAATATGACTATGGACCTTCTACCGGACGAATCATCACAAATGCTATAAATCAAACATTACCAGGTTTTGTTCAAGGAAACAGAAATGTGGTGTATGCAGGAGATGCCGCCAGAGGACTCTTATCTGCGTGTATACATGGTCGTATTGGTGAAAGATACCTTATCACTGGGGAGAACATTTCAATGAAAGAACTTCTTCAGAAAATTGTATCTATCGCAACTATTGACAAAATGCCAAAAGAAGTTCCTTTGGGATTAGCAAAGTTGGTTTCCAAAATTAAAATGACCAAATATAAGTTCTTTGGTGGAGAAGTACCTTTACTTAATGACACCGCCATTGCTGTTATGTCTGCCGGTCAGTTCTTAAATGGTGATAAGGCAAAAAACGAATTAGGATACGAGCCAAAAATCACATTAGATGATACTATTACCCGAAGCATTGATTGGTTTAAAGCGAATAAGTATATAAACAGCTAGTTTTTATTCAATGTTACTCCATAAAATACCTTAAATAATCACACTCTGCCGCAATGTACCCAAAGGAGTTCCACGATTTTCCCTCCAGGATTTCTTTTATTAGTTTCTCTGCTTTTTCCTGATCTCCATTATAAAAATACCAATTTGCCAATCCGTATTGGGTTGCATCATCTTGTGCAGCATCTTCACTCTTTTGTAGTGAATCTACAGGTATCAAGGCTTTATAAAATTTACAAAGATTATAATAGCTGGTATTTTCAATAATGTTCATGTTTTCATTTATAGGCTCTAATAATTCTTTAGCTTCTTTTTCTTTCCGCATTCTTCTTTGAATCATATACAACCAATGTGTACTTGATACCATATTATCATCATTTGATTTCAGATTCCGACAAGTAAGATATGCTTCATACGCTTTCTCCATTTCATTTTGTAAATAGTAAGCAAGTCCAAGGTGGTACCATATATTTCCGTGAAGCGTACTTATGGGAATATTTTGAGCATTGGGTAATCCATCAGGTTCGATTTCATTCTCTTTGCCTTCAATTAACGTAGTAGCAAACTCCAAATCAGCTACAGCTTTGTCAAATTCTCTTATAGAAATATAACGATGTCCTCTGTGTCTATATAATCGAGCTTCATTAGGGTGTTTCTTAATCCCATCTGTGTAAATCTGAATGGCAGATTTATACTTTCCAAGATATGCAGTTCTTCTCCCATACCAAATGATATGATCTATATCGGTTGGATCTTTCTTAAAATCCTGCTCTGCTTTATCATATAGATCAATCGTCTTTTGAGAAGGAGCTGCAACCGTCATCTTTTTCCCAATGGGTGTTATAAAAAGCTTATTATCACCTTTAAATTCTGAAGTTTGTTGATCCTTGCAAGAAAAGCAAATAATAAATAAAAACAAGGAAATCATAAATAGTAGTTTTGAACCCATAACATATAGAATTGATTGTTATTTAAAATTAAAAACTTGTTAAGGTTATTGAAAATGAAAAAGATCCTTTTAATCTTTTGTATACATTTACAATATGAACTCCTTTAGACTTTTTGCCTTCAGACAAAAAGTCTAAAGGAGTTCTATATGCAACCATCATTAAAGCTTTTCAAAATGATAAAATATCGTATAGCAGCTATTATTTTATTAATATTTCACTACACTTCTGCTCAGAAAATACAAGACAAAGAACTCGACAACCTTTCGCTTATTTATACCAAATCATCCTTTGATGAATTGATTGATTTTTTGAGCTTACCCAACGATGCTCACTTCCCTAAAGATATTAAAAAGAATATAGAGTGGTGCGAAAAGGCATTTGGTAACCGTGGATTCAATATAAAAAAGCTTACTACTGGTGGGATTCCATTGATACTAGCCAGTAAAAATTATAACGATGCAAAGAAAACTGTTTTGGTCTATTTACAAGTCGATGGTCAACCTGTAGATACAACAAAGTGGTTTCAGGAAAATCCCTACAAAGCTACTTTAAAAGAGCTTGATAAAAACAGAAAATGGAATACAATTCCGATAACCCATTTAAAAAAGGAACTTAATCCCGACTGGAGGATTTTTGCCAGATCAGCATCAGATGCCAAAGGCCCTGTGGTTATGTTTTTAAAAGCAATGGATATCATTAATGATCGTAAACAAGAACCAAACTTCAACCTGAAGGTTATTCTTGATTTTGAAGAAGAAATTAGTTCGCCACGATTGCCAAAAGCTGTTTTGGATTATAAAAAGGAATTAACTTCGGATATGCTGGTTATTTTTGATGGCCCCAGGCATATTTCTAACCAACCCACATTGGCATATGGCGCACGGGGTATCACCACATTGTCATTAGAAGTTTTTGGTCCCAGGGCACCACAACATAGTGGACATTATGGTAATTATGTACCTAATCCCGCGCTGAGGCTTTCCCAGCTATTGGCTTCTATGATGCAAACTGACGGGCGTGTAGCCATACCAGGGTGGTACGATGGCATTGAAATCACAGAAGAAGTAAAAAGCATATTGAGACAAGTTCCTGATGACGAAAAAATAATTAGAAAAAAATTAGGAATCGCGGCTATAGACAATATTGCCGACACATACCAGGAATCTATTCAGTATCCATCTTTGGGTATTTTAGGACTTGAATCGGGATGGACAGGAACAAAAACACGAACCATAATACCAGCAAGTGCTATAGCAGAAATGAATATTAGATTGGTTAAAGAAACCGATGCACAGCATATGGTAAACCTGGTAAAACAACATATTGCATCACAAGGATATCATATCATTGAAAGTGTTCCTACAGAAGAAGAACGTATGAAATACCCAAAGATCATTAGATTCAACTACAATATCGCTTATGATGCTTTCAGAACAGACTTTGATACAGAAATCGGACAATGGCTACGCAAGGCAATGATTCGAGCTTTTGGAGCTACACCTATACAAATACGAACCGGTGGTGGCTCTATACCTATTTCTCCATTTGTAAACACCTTAAATATTCCTGCGGTTATTGTACCAACGGTTAATAAAGATAATAACCAGCATAGCCCTAATGAAAATATAAGGCTGGGTAATTATATTGATGGTATCAAAACCATAACAGCTATATTAACTCAAGAATTATAAAATGATTTCGATTCCTGCAAAAGATGGTTATAAACTTGCCGGAAAACTTTATCCCGCAGCAAGTAACGTTGAAAAAGACAAAGTTCTGGTAATTAATTCGGCAACGGCAGTCGACAAACAATTATATCATCACTATGCAACATTTATGGCAAAAAATGGCTACCATGTAATCACCTATGATTATCGCGGGATTGCAGCCTCTAGACCAAAAAAACTACGTGGTTTTAGCGCATCTTTCACAGACTGGGGGAAAAAAGATTTTTCGGGAGTACTTGAGTTTACCAAGAAAGAATTTCCCGACTTCAAAATTATAACGCTAGGTCATAGCATTGGTGGTACTATTATAGGAATGACAGAAAAGAACAAGGAAATTAGTGGTATTATTAATATTGGTGCTCAAACTGCTTATTACAAGGATTGGGCCAAGGATCAAAAGACCAAAATTTACTTTCTATGGCACATTTTTTTTCCGATGATTACAAAACTTTATGGCTATTTCCCTGGAAAAAAGCTCAAAATGCTTGAAGATATCCCTAAAGGAGTTATAGATCAATGGCACAGCCGACGAAAGATTACAGATATGAATACACAAATGAAAGCTAAAGGTATTGATCTTTTTTATGATAGTTGTAATGCTAAACTGCTAACTCTAGGAGTTGAAGATGATCCTATTGGAACCGAAAAAGCCATTAAAAGAATCCATGATTTATTTGAGGCTTCAGACAAAGAAATGCAGATAATCAAATTAACCTCTGTACCCATTGATAAAATAGGACACTTTGGTTTTTTTAGTCGAAAATTCAAAGACACTCTTTGGCATAAAACCTTAACTTGGTATGATACTATTTAATGATAAATATGATCAAAAAAGATACAACAATTGGATTAGGAACAGCAGCTATAGGACGACCGCAGTACATCAACATAAAACAAGAAAGTAATAGATATAGTTCATTAGATGATTTTCGGCAAAAAGGTTGGGAAACTCTGGAAAAGGCATATCAAAACGGAATCCGGTATTTTGATACAGCACCGGGCTATGGACTAGCCGAAGAGGTACTTATCAAATGGGTAAAAACCAAAAATGATCCTACAATAACAGTTGCAACCAAATGGGGGTATACCTACACCGCAGATTTTGATCCAAAAGCAACGCACCATGAGATAAAAGAACATAGCAAGGGCAAGTTAACAGAACAATGGGAAACATCCAGAGAACTACTTCCCTATTTAAAGATGTATCAAATACACTCTGCCACTTTCGAATCTGGAGTACTGGACAATACATTGGTACTTCAAAAATTATTTGAATTGAAACAGAAATACGACCTCGAAATTGGAATCACCACCAGCGGAGATAACCAATTAGAAGTGTTGAAAAAAGCTCTTGATACAGAAATAGAAGACCATCCTCTATTCAGCATTTTTCAGGTGACCTACAATATTTTGGATCAGAGTATTTCAAAAATCATCGATACATTAAAAGAACGAAGCAAAAAGGTAATTGTCAAAGAGGCTTTGGCCAATGGTCGTTTGTTTCCAAATAACAACTACCCCCATTATCAAAAACTTTATACCCTACTTCAAGAATTAGCCAATAAATATGGTGTTGGTATAGATGCTATTGCATTGCGATTTGGTATGGATACCCTTACACCTTTTAAGATTCTTAGTGGAGCTTCAAACAAACAACACATTATAGAAAATCTTAAGGCTGAAACCTTTCAATTAGAAGAAGTAGAAGTTAAACTACTGCAATCTTTTCGGGTTAATCCCAAGTACTATTGGACTGAACGAAAAAACCTTCCCTGGAACTAAAATTCATCTTTTGCTATCTACACATCTCTAAATAATCATAAAAAAAAGAATAACTATGACAAATAGCATATTTTTTAAAGTTGTGAATACATAGTTTTAGGGTTATGGTGCAATGAATGGAGTAAAATATGATCTTTTTCGACAAAATTATCATTATCTAGGCTAAAAGAACTTCCTGCACCATCATAATCATAAGTATGGGAGAACACAATGTACATAGCAGTATTGATCAACGGAATAGGGCTGAATTCATAAAACATTTGCTAGATGATATTAAAGCATTAGAAATTATGCTAGAACAAAATCTGATAGAAGATGATATCATTCGTATTGGAGCCGAACAGGAATTTTGCCTGGTTGATCGAAACTGGAGACCAGCCAATAATGCTTTAGAGATATTAAAAGCTGTTGATGACCCCCACTTTACTACAGAATTGGCAAAATATAATCTAGAGATTAATCTAGACCCATTAGAATTAAAAGGAAATTGCTTTTCGAAAGTTGAAAGTGACATAAATCGATTACTAAATAAGGCAAAAAATGCTGGTAGGGATAGCGAAACTAAAACTCTGTTAACAGGTATTCTACCAACAATAAGAAAACGTCATCTCGAACTAGAATATATGACGCCAAACCCCAGGTATTCAGCTCTTAATGCTGTTCTAAAGTCACAAAGGGGTACAGACTTCGAACTTCACATACGCGGAGTAGATGAATTAAGTATACATCATGAATCCGTACTTTTTGAAGCTTGTAATACTAGTTTTCAGATGCATTTACAAATACCTCCTCAAGATTTTATATCAAGTTATAATTGGGCACAAGCCATATCAGGACCTATATTAGGAATATGTACCAACTCTCCTCTGTTATTTGGAAGAGAGTTATGGAGTGAAACCCGTATAGCCTTATTTAGACAAAGCCTGGATATACGAAGTGCATCACATGCGCTTAAGGACCGAAGAGCAAGAGTAAGTTTTAGCAATCATTGGGCCTACGGATCTGTGGCAGAGATTTTTAAAAATGACGTTGCAGAACACAAAGTGGTTATATCTCGTGATATTACGGCTAACTCTCTTTCAGAACTTAAAAAGGGAAATATCCCTAAACTGCACGCTCTTAATTTACATAACGGCACGGTATACCGTTGGAACCGGCCATGTTATGGCGTTGGTGGAGGTAAACCTCATGTGAGAATAGAAAATCGTTACATCCCGGCGGGACCAACTATAATCGACGAAGTTGCTAATTTTGCTTTTTGGGCAGGAGTTATGATCGGCCGTCCTGCCAGATTTGATGATATGCCACTATGTATGGATTTTAGAGATGCAAAAGCTAATTTTATAAAAGCTGCACGCATGGGAAAAGAAGCCATACTGCAATGGATGGGAAGGTCTATTTCTGTTCAGGACTTAATAGTCAAAGAACTCTTACCTATAGCCTATTCTGGACTAGAAAAAGCCAACATTGATAAAAAGGATAGAGAACGATTGTTGAAAATCATCGAAAACAGAGCTATGGGTATTACTCCCTCAGTATGGAATATTAAAAACTATCGCTTTCTACGAAAAAGCATGAAAAAAGATAACGCCCTGAGAGCACTTACCAAAACCATTTATGAAAATCAACAAAACGGTTCTCCATTACACGAATGGCCCATGTTAGAAAATTTGCCAAACATACTTGAAGATACAGTTATGGTAGGCCATATCATGTCTACTCATTTGTTTACTGTTGACGAATATGACCTGGCAAATCTTGCAACTAGTATCATGAAATGGAAAAACATCCATCATGTTCCGGTAGAAAGTAAGCCTGGAACACTATGTGGATTATTGACCTGGACTCATGTGAAAAAGAATCAAAACCTACAGGAAAATGAGAATGACTTAATAGTTTCAGACATTATGGTAAAAGAGGTCATCACTGTGTCTCCCAAAACGCCTATTAAAGAAGCTATAGAAATAATGAAAAAAAATGAAATAGGCTGTCTTCCTGTTTTACAAAAAGAAGATCTAGTGGGAATCATTACAATTAAAGACGTAATTGCATTTGACAATGGCAAAAATTTATAGCAAAGCATTGAAGCAATCCTTAGAGGTAAAACGAATTATCAAACACCTCAAAAGTTCTCAACCCGGTCCCACACTTATTTTTATTGGAGGAATACATGGTAACGAACCTTCTGGAGTATTTGCTCTGCAAAAAGTTCTTGATGAACTTCAGGAAAAGGAAATACCCATTCTAGGAAATGTATATGCCATAAGTGGAAATCTTTGGGCACTAGAACATAACAAGCGTTATGACAAACAAGATCTCAACAGACTTTGGAGCCAGGAAAGTATAAATAACATCTTAACCGGAAAACAAGAAATTACAAACGAAGATATTTCGCAGCAAATTGATCTCTGTAGGATTATACATGATATATTGCAAACCGAAAGTGGTCCATTTTATTTTATGGATCTGCATACTACTTCTAGTAAAACTGTTCCTTTTTTGACAGTAAATGACAGTTTATTGAATAGAAAGTTCACGAAACAATATCCCTTACCAATGATTTTGGGTATTGAAGAATATCTAGAAGGCCCTTTGCTTAGTTATATTAACGAATTAGGATACGTAGCTTTTGGTTTTGAAGCAGGCCAACATGACGATCCTGCCTCAATCAAAAATCACATTGCCTTCATATATCTTACCCTCGTTTTTGCCGGAAGCGTAAAAAGAGCATTGGTTGATTATAATCATCATTATCAGATACTTTTTGACAACTCATTAGAATATAAACATATTTATGAGATCTACTGGCGTCATGAAATCAATAATGGTGATACATTTAAGATGAAACCAGGGTTTATTAATTTTCAGAAAATAAATAAAGGACAAGAATTAGCTAGAAGTAATGGTAAAATAATTATATCAGATAGAGACGGAAAGATTTTTATGCCTCTATATCAAAACTTGGGAGATGATGGATTTTTTGCAATAAAAAGAACCCCAAAGTTCTTTCTTAATTTATCTGCTGTCCTACGAAAAATACGTTTTGATCATATCTTACCTCTTTTACCCGGAATAAAATGGAGTTCTAGTCAAAAAAACTCCCTAAACGTAAACCGGAAGATTGCTCCTTTTTTCACCAAACAATTCTTTCATCTATTAGGGTATCGTAGTAAACAAATTGATAGCACCCATCTTCGAGTTAGAAATAGGGAAATCGCATCGAAAACAAGAGCGTATCGATACGCTCCATGGACTAAAAAAAGAAAAACCACAATAATCCATCTCACATGCCTTAAGATACCTTCATTTTTTTATTGAATTTATAAAACCTTACTTTTAGAGTGAAATTTATAAATATCATTTTGGATAATGAACAAACGAGCTTTAGAAGATTGTCACAACCGAATTAAAAATTATATCCATAGAACACCCGTACTGACTTCAACCTTACTTAATGAGATTTCTGGGGTTCGCCTATTTTTTAAATGTGAAAACTTTCAACGAATGGGAGCATTTAAAATGAGAGGAGCTGCTAGTGCTATTTTACAACTACCCAAAGAACAACAATCAAAAGGAGTTGTTACCCATTCCTCAGGAAATTTTGCCCAGGCACTATCTCTTGCTGCAAAAAATTTAGGAGTCAAAGCGTATATCGTAATGCCTTCTACAGCTCCACAAGTCAAGAAAGATGCGGTAAAAGGTTATGATGGCGAGATTATTGAGTGCCCCCCTACTCTTGAAGCACGAGAACAAGCAGCTGCTCTAATTCAAAAGGAAAAAGGAGCAACTTTTTTGCATCCCTCTAATGACATGGATGTTATACTTGGTCAAGGAACTGCAGCTATTGAACTCCTGGAAGATCATCCAGATCTGGAGTATATCTTCACTCCCGTTGGCGGTGGTGGATTGATTGCCGGTTCAGCCCTGGCGGCTCATCATTTTGGAAACGATTGTAAGGTCATTGGTGGAGAGCCTTTTGCAGTCGACGATGCGTACCGTTCTCTGCAAAGCGGCAAGATTGAAACCAATACCACAACCAATACTATAGCAGATGGTCTTAAAACTCAATTAGGTGATGTCAATTTCCCAATTATACAAAAGCATGTTTCAGAAATTATTCGGGTTGAAGAAGATGAAATCATCGCAGCAATGAGGTTAATCTGGGAACGAATGAAAATCATTATCGAACCCTCTTGTGCTGTTCCTTTTGCAGCATTACTCAAAGAAAAAAATCGTTTTAAAGGTAAAAAAGTCGGTATCATATTTTCTGGTGGAAATGTGGATTTGGACAATTTGCCATTTCGAACTATTTAACAAATTTAGTTCGATTTTTATTGCAAATACAAAATAAATGCGCTAAGTTTAGATTCTACAAACAAACTCAACGTATAAATGAATCTATTCCTTCGAAAGGTAATCTTCCCTGGTTTCCTTATGACGATCGGTTTGGCTCTTGGTCAAGAATCCTCTGGAAGTAAAGTTCACAAAAATCTATTTAAACTCGGAGGAGGAAAATTAATCAACAATACTTCAACCACCGATCTTGCGGGCCCCATAACACCAACCGGTTATCGAATTGATGTTAACAACCCCACAGGATTTGTAGCTTCATACACTCGATTTTTTGGAGCACATTTTGGTGTCGAAGTCCTATTAGGACTTCCGCTTACCCTAAAAATTAAAGGAGCTGCTGAAGCTTCTTTTGTTGCATCCGTGGGTACGGTAAAAGTGCTTCCTCCTACTTTAATTTTCAATTATTATGTCTCTACAATTGAGAAGGACCTTCGCCCTTATCTTGGTATAGCCCTAAATCATACGATCTTCTTTAATGCCGAATCTAGTCCAGAATTAGAGGAAACCTTATTTGGAGAAACAGAGATCGACCTTTCCTCCTCAACCAATATTGGAGGGTTTGCAGGCCTTAATTATAGAATTCATGATCGATATTATGCTTCTGCAATGTTTGGATATGTTGCTGTATCTACAACCGCTACCACGACAACAGATACTCGAGTTTTGGGAATCCCATTTGGAACCATCGAAAGAGAAATAGAAGTAGATCTTAATCCTTTTGTTTTTCTCCTTTCGTTAGGTGTATCCTTTTAGGTAATTACTCTATAATAGACTTTATAATATTTTTAACAAGCTTTTTAAGCCCTATTAAACAAGGGTTTTCAATAAAAATACTAATAGATTAGTAGTTAGCACCTACAACTATTCTCCCATAGCAGCAGCTACTGCAGCAGACATGCGTTTGTAGGTTCCGTTTGTTAGTCGTTCGCGTATTGCAGAAAAAGCTACTAACGTTTCTTCTATATCTTCTAAAGTATGAGATGCCGTAGGAATCAATCTAAGTAGTATTAATCCTTTAGGTATTACAGGATAGACCACAATAGAGCAGAAAATACCATGGTTTTCTCTAAGGTCTTTTACCAATGCCATTGCTTCAGGAATACTACCTTTTAAATATACAGGAGTAACGCAACTTTGTGTTGTTCCCAAATCAAAACCTCTTTTTCTTAAGCCATTTTGTAGGGCGTTTACGTTTTCCCAAAGTTTGGCTTTTAACTCTGGCATTGTTCTAAGCATATCCAAACGCTTCAATGCACCAACAACAAGCTGCATCTGAAGAGATTTTGCAAACATTTGCGAACGCAAATTATATTTTAGGTAATCAATAATTTCTTGATCTGCTGCAATAAAAGCGCCAGTGCTTGCCATAGACTTTGCAAATGTTGCAAAATACACATCAATTTGGTCCTGAATTCCCTGTTCCTCTCCTGTTCCGGCTCCTGTTGCTCCCAAAGTACCAAATCCATGGGCATCATCAACAAACAATCTAAAATTATATTTTTCTTTTAATGCTACAATTTCTTTCAGCCTACCTTGTTCTCCACGCATTCCGAATACACCCTCAGAAATCAATAAGATTCCTCCTCCGGTTTTCTCGGCCATTTTTGTGGCCCGCATTAAATTTTTATCAATACTTTCTATATCATTATGTCGATATGTATACCTTTTTCCTTGATGTAATCTTACACCATCAATAATACACGCATGAGCATCGACATCATATACTATGATATCATCTTTACCGACCAAAGCATCAATTGTAGATACCATTCCCTGATATCCAAAATTCAATAAATAGGAAGCTTCCTTATCAACGAATTCGGCAAGCTCATTTTGCAATTGTTCATGTAAATCTGTATGCCCGCTCATCATTCTGGCTCCCATAGGATAAGCAGAACCATACGCAGCGGCTGCAGCTGCATCTACTTCACGAACTTCTTTTTTATTTGCTAAGCCCAAATAGTCGTTGATACTCCAGGTAATGACTTCTCTCCCTTGAAACCTCATTCTATTTGATATAGGACCTTCTAATTTAGGAAAAACAAAATATCCTTCTGCTTGATCTGCCCACTTTCCTAATGGTCCTTTGTCTTTATAAATTTTATCAAATAAATCTCTCATTTATCAAAAATTGTTTCTTTTAAGTGTGCGAAAATACGGAAAATTGATTTGATGGCATAATTATATTCAAATTCACTTTTATAAAGCGCTTTTTTAACAAAATAACCTTTTATTCAACTTTCAAACCATAAGTATTTTATTGATTTCCTGTAATTTATTAAATATAATTGACATCTACACTATAATGATTTCTCTACACCTTGACAAAATAGCATAAAAAAGCATCCTAATAATTAGGATGCCGTAAAAAATACTTATGTTTGTATCTATTTAATAAATTCTACTTTAGCAGCATCAATTTCATGCTTGCTATCAAAAAAGCCTTGCTCCATCATCCAGTCATCACTAAATACTTTGCTCATATATCTTGATCCGTGATCCGGAAGAATAACAATTACATTACTGTTTTCCTCAAATTCTCCTTGAGCAGCTAATTGTTTAATTCCTTGTATCGCTGCCCCGCTGGTATATCCTAAAAACAGTCCTTCAGTCTTAGCTAATTCTCTAGCCGTATGAGCACTATCTTCATCGTTTACTTTTTCAAATTTATCAATTGCTTCAAAATCTGTAGCGGTGGGAATTAGATTTTTACCCAGTCCCTCTATTCTGTAAGGATAAATCTCTTCACGGTCAAACTCTTTTGTTTCATGATATTTTTTAAGAACTGATCCATAAGCATCAATACCAAGAACTCTAACATCCTTATTTTTTTCTTTTATATACCTTGCCGTACCAGAGATAGTTCCTCCGGTTCCACAACATGCAACAAAATGAGTAAGATTACCATTGGTTTGCTCCCAAATCTCAGGGCCCGTAGAGTTATAATGAGCATCAATATTTAACTCATTAAAATATTGATTTATATATACAGATCCTTTGATCTCTTCATGTAATCTTTTTGCCACCTGATAATATGACCTGGGGTCATCTGCACTAACATGAGCTGGACAAACATAAACTTTGGCCCCCATGTTTTTAAGCATGGCTATTTTATCTTTAGAAGATTTTGAGCTCACAGCCAAAATGCAATCATACCCTTTTATTACACTTACCATAGCAAGACTAAAACCGGTATTACCGCTAGTTGTCTCTATTATAGTGTCTCCAGGTTTAAGAATACCTTTTTTTTCTGCCTGTTCTATAATATATAGTGCTATTCTATCTTTGGTGGAGTGTCCCGGATTAAAAGATTCTATTTTTGCATAGTAATTTCCCGGGAAATCTTTCATAATCCTGTTCAGCTTCACAAGTGGGGTTTCCCCTATAAGTTCCAGAACATTATTATAAGCCTGTATATTTTCTTTCATAAGGTTGTTGTTTTAAGAATTTGTGAAGTAAAATTGGGGATCACAAATTCCTATAAAAACGCTACGAAGTTACATTAATTTTTTTAATTAGTCTTTAATACCTTCCAAATCCAATATGAAGGAATATTCTTCAGCTACATCTTTAAGTGCTTCAAACCTACCTGAAGCCCCTCCATGTCCGGTTTCCATATTTGTATGTAGCAATAATAGATTAGTATCTGTTTTTAATTCTCGTAATTTTGCCACCCATTTTGCAGGTTCCCAATATTGTACTTGAGAGTCATGCAACCCTGTGGTTACTAACATATTTGGATATTCTTGAGCAATAACATTATCATATGGTGAATACGATTTCATATACGAATAATATTCTTTTTCGTTTGGATTACCCCACTCATCATACTCGCCAGTAGTTAATGGAATACTATCATCTAACATGGTCGTAACTACATCTACAAATGGAACCGCAGCCACTATACCATTATATAATTTTGGAGCCATATTTGCTATAGCTCCCATTAATAGACCTCCTGCAGATCCTCCCATAGCATATAAATGATCTTTGGAGGTATATTCTTGATCTATTAGAAATTTGGAACAATCAATAAAATCTGTAAATGTATTTTTCTTTTTAAGGAGTTTACCTTCTTCATACCAGTTTCTACCTAGATATTCTCCTCCTCTAACATGAGCAATCGCATAAATAAACCCTCTATCCAATAGGCTTAGGCGAACTGAAGAAAAATAAGGATCTACTGTTGAGCCATAAGAGCCATATCCATATTGTAATAATGGATTACTACCATCTTTTACCATTCCTTTTCTATATACCATAGATATTGGAATTTTAGTTCCATCCTGCGCAGTCGCCCATACTCGTTCTGACACATAGTTGTTCTTATCAAATTTTCCTCCCAAAACCTCTTGTTCCTTCTTAATATCTTTTTCTTTCGTTTCCATATCAAAATCGATAACAGAATTGGGTGTAGTGAGAGAATTATATGAATATCTAAGGATACCGGTGTCAAAATCTGGATTAGTACTTACATAGGCTGTATATGTTTCATTATCAAAAGGAAGGTAATAATCCATAGATCCATCCCAACGTTTGATATTAATTTCATTAAGGCCATTTTTGCGTTCACTAATCACAAAATAATCTTTAAAAATCTCTACATCCTCTATCAAAACATCTGCACGATGAGGAATTACCTCTTCCCAATACTCTTTTAAGGTATGCTCTTCAGAAACCTTCATTACTTTAAAATTCTTGGCCTTATCGGCATTGGTGAGTATATAGAAGTCACCATTATAATGTGCAATACCATATTCTAAACCACGAATCCTTGGTTGAAAAACTTTAAATTCTCCGGTAGGGTCATCTGCTCTTAAGATTCTATATTCTGAAGTAAGTGTGCTACTCGAACCAATAACCAAGTACTTTTTTGATTTAGTTTTATATACAAACGTATAAAATGTATCATCTTTTTCATTATAGATCATAACATCTTCTGAAACCGAAGTTCCTAAAACATGTCTATAAATCTTATCAGACCTTAGGGTTTCTTCATCCTTTTTGGTATAAAACAACGTTTTACTATCGGCTGCCCAGGTACTTCCACCAGTCGTCGTCTCTATAGTCTCAGGATAAATTTCCCCGGTTTCCAGGTTTTTAATTCGTATCTTATATTTTCGTCTACTCACTGTATCGGTACCAAAAGCGATCAATTTGTTATCCGGGCTGATACTTATACCAACCATCTTAAAATAACTATGTCCTTCGGCTTCCTTATTACAATCGAAGAGTATTTCTTCTTGAGCTTCTAAAGTTTCTTTTCTTCTTGAATATATAGGGTAATCTTTGCCTTTTTCATACCTTGTGATATACCAATATCCATTAAGTTTATAAGGCACAGACTCATCGTCTTCCTTTACTCTGGATTTCATTTCTTCGAACAGATAAGATTGAAAATCCTTGGTATGTGCAGTCATCTTGTTGTTGTAATCGTTTTCTTGATTGAGATAATCGATAACCTCTGGGTTTTCACGATCATTTAACCAAAAATAATTATCCACTCTACCATTACCATGCTTTTCAAGGTTGGTGGTCTTTTTCTCTGCTTTTGGGTATTGAACTTTTGTTTCCAATGCGTTGGCGAATTATTTTTATATGAAGTTGCAAAAGTAACTGAAACTAAGAATATAACACACAGACTTATCATCTATTTCTAATATCCTAATATGAAGTTTTGACTCAACCGGTATAGCAACAAAATAGAGTTCTATAATGGAATATAATTCTTTTTATAATAATGCTTTGGCATATTAGTCTTCAAAATGCTAATTTTGTTTTCATAATTTAAAAGAAACAGGATATGTTTGGAGATATGATGGGAATGATGGGAAAGCTTAAAGAAGCCCAGAAAAAAGTGGAAGAAACAAAAAAAAGACTAGATACAGTTTTGATAGACGAAAGTAGTTCTGATAATCTGGTTGAAGTTACACTCACGGCAAATAGAGAAATTAAAAGTATTGCTATTGCCAATGCGTTGCTAGATGACAAAGAGCAATTGGAAGATTATCTGATTTTGACGTTGAACAAAGCTATCGTCAAAGCTACCCAAGTTAATGAAAGTGAATTGGCGGCCGTTGCAAAAGAGGGAATGCCTAATATCCCCGGGCTAGATTTATTCAAGTAAACCACCCTGCACTGCACGTGCAGGGGTTTTGATACACAATACATTGTTTTTTGTTACTTGTTAAAAGTTATTTGGTGTAAGGATGGATGACAGACAGACAACTTTTAACGTATAACTTTTAACTAGTAACAGTAGTGAAAAACAGATTTTTTCGCAGTACTAAAGTGCTGCAATAAAATTGCTGGGTTTTGAACCCAAATCTGAGACCAATAAATGACAATCTAAATATTAGTGTTGTTTTTTGAAAAAAAGTGCACTTCGTCATTTTTATATTTTTCTTTTTGCTTTTAATTCTATAATTTTAACAAAAGCATAAGAATTAACTAAAAAACTAACAATATGTTTGAACTCAAAAATAAGGAAGGATCTAGCTTTCATTTCACGTTAAAGGCTAAAAACGGTCAAGTAATCCTAAGTAGTGAAGTATACAATAGTAAATCAGCAGCAGAAAACGGAATCGCTTCTATACAAAAAAACGCTTCTGATGATGCCAGATATGAGCGTAAAACTGCAAAAAATGGAAAATTCTATTTTAACCTGAAAGCTAGTAATGGTCAAATAATAGGTAGTAGTCAAATGTATTCTTCTGAATCTGGAATGGAAAACGGAATCAACTCTGTAAAAGAAAATGCTCCGGGTGCTGATACAAAAGAAGCTTAATTTTTAAGTGTAAAATTTATTCATAAACTGAAGCTGTTCAGATTTTTTGAACAGCTTTATTTGTTTTTAGGGAAGTCAGTAGCTCTAGAAAATATTCATGCATATCCCGTGTATAGTTAAGATGGGTAACAAACCTAAGCTTACCCTGTCCCATACCATAAAAATGAATATCCTTGGATCCCATTTCTGAAATAAACTCTTCTTCATCTCCATCAATGGTAAAAATCACAATATTAGTATCTATAGGTGCTACTTGTTTTACAAAGGGTAATGCTTCTAATACATTACCAATCTCTCTTGCCTTTTTATGATCATCAGCTAATCGATCAATATGATTTTCTATCGCATAGAGACCTGCCGCTGCCAAATATCCCACCTGGCGCATACCACCACCAAGAATTTTCCTAACCCGAATAGCATTTTTCATCATTTCTTCATCTCCAATCAACACAGAGCCTATTGGTGCTCCTAGACCTTTGCTTAAGCAAACCGATATGGTATCAAATTGTGCACCGTATTGCTTAGCATTTTCTTTCTTTGCTACTAAGGCATTCCATAATCTTGCCCCATCTAGGTGATATCCTAGATTATGATCATTGCATACCTTTTTGATATTTTTTATTTCTTCAAAATCGTAGCAAGCCCCTCCTCCTTTATTGGTTGTATTCTCCAGGCAAACCAAACTGGTTGACGGACTGTGATAAAAATCTGGTGGATTAATGGATGCTTCTACTTGAGAAGCCGTAATCATTCCTCTTTTTCCTTCGATTAACTTACATGATACACCACTATTGAAAGATACCCCTCCGCCTTCATAATTATAAACATGAGCGTATTGATCAGCGATGAGTTGTTCTCCTGGCTGTGTATGTAACTTTATTGCCGCCTGATTGGCCATACTCCCTGAAGGAAAAAATAGTGCTTGATCTTTGCCAAACATAGTTGCTATTTTTTCTTCTAAAGCATTTACAGTCGGATCTTCTTTGTATACATCATCCCCTACTTTGGCTGTCATCATTGCATTAAGCATCTCTGGGGTTGGTTTTGTAACCGTATCGCTTCTGAGGTCTATGATCATTATAGTATTATAAACTTAATTAAAATTAAAACTCAAACTTACACCTGTAACTACCAATAGGAGACCCATCAGGGATCTTTGGCGAAGGCAATGCTTTAAATGTTGAAGGTTTTTCAAGAAAATCACTAATTTGCTTTAGATAGTAATCATTATAAACCTTATCCAAAGGGTCCCCTGTTTTTCTTTTAAGAAATGGAACCAACGCGTTGATCTTAGCATATGATATGGCGTTAACCTGTGGGTAGGCCCGTTTGTCTTTACTTAGATTCATGAGGTGCTTTAATACGTTAGCTTTAACGGTATGCTGGATTTCTTTGTAATAACTATTCTTTGATTGGGTTTCAAAAGAAAGCTTTATCAACTCATCCAAAGTGTCAACCAGCCCTAATTGATTTTGATTCAAACTTTTTTGTTGTACTAATCGAGACGTTCTTTCTGGATGCAATAATAAAGTTAAACTCATATCACTAGCTGTAGCGGCCACACTTAAGGCATCAAAACCAACCCCAGTCTTACCTTTAAAAGATTCTCTGGATCTTTGATATCCAAAAGCTCTGGGAGGAAATAGTTTTAATTTATCTTCGGGAATTGCAAGAATTTCAGGGGATAAAGTTTTTAAGATTGTTTGAAGTGCAGCTTTTTGTTTTTTAGGCGCTGTAACTTCTACAATGTTTTGCTGATCTCCCTTAACAGCATAATTATAATTGAGTCCACCTATAAGTTTTACTGCAGCTTCAGTCTGATATCTATGAAAGAAGTAAAGGGGTACAAATACATCCTCCAAAACCGAATACGGTTCGTTACTTCTAATATTATCTTCAGAAAAATTACGCATGGCAACTTCTCTAACCTGCAATACATTTTCCAACTCCTCTGCTGCACTCTTTCCATTATCCCAGAGGTGTGCCAATTCATGGGCTCCTCCTACTGGTCTGGCATCACTATCAGAAATAAACCGAAGACCAGATTGATATGCTGCGTTCAAAATTTCGTTTAGTTTTTCCTTTTCATTAGTTCCCTTTGCAAATTCAGAATAGCTATACCCTACCGTAACCTTATCCCATACTCCTATTTTGGTGTCATATGCATCAGAAATATCAACGTTACCATCTTTTAAAGTTACCATTGGATGTGGATAATCCATTACCGAAGCTCTATCATTAGTACTGGCAGCAAAATTATGAGCAAAACCTATGGTATGTCCCACCTCATGGGCTGATAACTGACGAATACGAGCCAAGGCCATATCCAACATTGGTTTATAATTATCATCGCTATCCTTAAAAGGTTTATTTAATAATGCCTGAGCAATCAAAAAATCCTGACGAATTCGTAAACTTCCCAAACTTACATGTCCTTTAAGAATTTCACCTGTTCTGGGATCTACAACACTGGCGCCATAACTCCATCCTCTCTTAGAACGATGTACCCATTGTATAACATTATATCTTAAATCCATTGGATCGGCATCTTCTGGCAGCATTTTTACCTGAAAAGCATCTTTAAACCCTATAGCTTCATAGGCTTCATTCCACCAACGAGCGCCTTCAAGTAAAGCAGACCGAACAGGTTCTGGTGTACCAGGATCCAAATAATAAACTATAGGTTCTTTTGCTTCACTGATATCAAGTTCTGGATTCTTTTTCTCTAAACGATGTCTTACGATGTAGCGTTTCACAATAGGCTCTTGTACCGGGGTAGCATAATCCATGTACGAAATAGAAATCGCACCACTTCTGGGATCAAATGCTCTTTTTTGATAGTCATCATCTGGTAATTCTACAAAGGAGTGATGTTGAATAACAGTTAAAAGTTTAGAATTAGGCGCCACAGACCTTATGTTTTGTCCTTTTGCAACCCCCTTGTACGTAATCAGTGCTTCAAATTCTACATTCTTAGGAAACGCTTTTGTTCTTTCAAGCTCTAATGCACTTTTTTCTTTATCTACTTTATAGACTCCTTCATTTTGAGATTTTAACCTATCTATAATACCATGTGTGTCTTGAAGTAAAAAAGGAGTTAAATCAATAATAAACTTGCCCGATTTTTCTTCCTTAATTGGAAAACCAAATAATACTGATCTTGTAAAAGCCTGTGCTACACTTTTCTTTTCTAAAGTATTATCCGTTATTGCCCTATATCTTTGGTTCGGTTGAACCAGTAGTAATTTATTTCCAGCTCGTTGAAACTTAACAATAACACCATCTCCTATTTGTCCTCTATCCAAACCGATATCATTGGATCCCAAACCAGTGGCCAAAGAGTGTACATACAAAAACTCTGAATCAAGGGTATCTACCTCTAGATAAATCTCATCTTTTGATTCGTTATAATGAAAATTAAAATAGCCTTTGTATGATGTAAGATTTTTATGTTGTTCCAAAAACTGTGCATTAATAAAACAACTAACCAAAATGAACAAGCAAGTAAATTGAACTTTCATGTAAAATGATTTACGCGATGGATTTAGTAAAAACACTAAATCTATAAAATAATCCCAAAATTATTTCCTTCTGAAGTGTTAAATCCTATTTTTGTCATAAAATATAAAGAAATGATTAATACTGAGACTTTACAAGATCTTAGAGAGCGCCTGGTTGCGTTAAGGAGGTATCTTTGACATTGATGCCAAACTTATAGAGATAGCAAACGAAGAAGAAAAAACATATGCTCCAGATTTTTGGGATGATGCTCAAGAAGCCGAAAAATTGATGAGAGCCCTCAATGCTGAAAAAAAATGGGTATCCGATTATGAAAAAGGAGTCACCCATGTTGATGATCTCGAAGTACTTTATGAATTCTTTAAAGAAGGAGATGTTGGCGAGGATGAAGTTTCTGAACGCTATGAAGAAACGAAATTCTTTATTGAAGACCTAGAATTTAAAAACATGCTTAGCGACGAGGGCGATAGCATGAGTGCCGTATTGCAAATAACAGCAGGTGCTGGCGGTACAGAAAGCTGTGATTGGGCCAGTATGCTAATGCGCATGTATTTGATGTGGGCCGAAAGACAAGGTTATAAAGTAAAAGAGCTTAACTATCAGGGAGGAGATGTAGCTGGTATTAAGACAGTAACTCTTGAAATTGACGGGGAGTTTGCCTTTGGGTGGTTGAAAGGAGAAAATGGTGTACACCGATTGGTTCGTATTTCTCCTTTTGATAGCAATGCCAAACGACATACCTCGTTTGCTTCTATTTATGTATATCCTCTTGCCGATGACAGCATCGAAATAGAGGTGAATCCTGCAGATTATGAAATTATCACCTCAAGATCCAGCGGTGCTGGCGGTCAAAATGTAAATAAAGTTGAAACCAAAGTACAGCTTACACACTTCCCTACCGGAATCCAAATCTCATGTTCAGATTCGAGATCACAACACGATAATAGAGAAAAAGCAATGCAAATGCTTAAATCTCAATTATTCGAGATGGAGCTTAAAAAAAGACAAGCACAACGAGACGAAATTGAAGCTTCAAAAATGAAAATCGAATGGGGGTCACAAATTCGTAATTATGTAATGCATCCCTATAAGTTGGTGAAGGATGTACGAACAGCTGAAGAGACAGGTAATGTTGATGCTGTAATGGACGGAAACATTGATCAATTCTTAAAGGCCTATCTAATGATGATGGGGCAAAAAGATGAAGGCTAAAATTAAAACATACATGACCACAATTTATCATAACCCTAGATGCCGAAAATCAAGAGAAACTCTCGAGATATTAGAGCAGAAGAATGAAGATATAACAATCATTAAATATCTTGAAACGCCACCTAACAAGGAGGAATTAAGTGAAATCATTAACCTTTTAGGCATTCTGCCCATTGATTTGGTGAGAAGGAATGAAGCTATTTGGAAAGAAAATTTCAAAGGTAAAGATATGACCGATGATGAAATAATTAAGGCACTTACAGACCACCCAAAGCTTATTGAAAGGCCTATTGTAATAAAGAATAACAAAGCAATAATTGGTAGACCTCCTCAAAAAGTGATTGATATTCTTTAAGTATCAACATTCAAAAAATAATTATCACTTTAAACCTTTGGGCCAAATTATTGTCAAATAGATTATAGATGCTCGAACAATATTAGTATTTGTTTAATCATAAAGAAAAAACATTTAACAAACTATTAACCGCTTTGTTGTATCTGCTTCGATACTTTTAGTTCGATTTATAACTTTCAACATGACTAGACTCCTGTATATTGTAGTTTTTGTACCCATAATGGTGTTACATTCTCAGAGAGGTAATTTTCAACCGGGCCTTATAACAGTTACCGGTATAGTACTAGATCAAGACACTAACAAACCTCTTGAATATGCTACAGTATCCTTTTATAATCCAAGACAACAAAAAATAGTAACAGGTGGTATCACAGATATCGATGGAAAGTTTAGCATTGAAGTGAATACTGGTGTGTATGATGTAAACATCGAGTTTATTTCTTTCAAAACTAAAACGCTCCCAAAACAAAAATTATTTAAAAGTATCGACTTAGGATCAATCACATTGGGATTAGATAGAGAAACTCTGGATGATGTCGTAATAATTGCAGAAAAGACCACTGTAGAAATCAAACTCGATAAAAAGATATATAATGTAGGCAAGGACCTTACGGTAAGCGGAGGTACCGTAAGCGATGTACTTGATAATGTTCCTTCGGTTTCTGTGGATGTCGAAGGAAATGTTGCACTGCGCGGAAATGATAATGTAAGAATCCTTATTAATGGTAAACCATCCGGATTAGTTGGGCTTAGTAGCACAGATGCATTAAGACAGTTACCTGCAGAATCAATAGAAAGAGTCGAAGTAATCACCTCCCCTTCTGCGCGTTATGATGCTGAAGGTACGGCTGGGATTCTGAATATAATTTTAAGAAGAAGCAAGCTGCAAGGCCTTAATGGGGCAATAACAATCAATACTGGATATCCTGAAGCCGCAGGAATATCAGGCAATATTAATTATAGAACAGGAGACTTTAATTTTTTTACTACTTCTGGATATAATTATCGCGAAGTACCGGGAAATTCATTAAACGAAACTCAGTTTTTAAATATTCAATCCGATGGCTCAGACGACCCAGATACCTTTTTAACCGAAGAACGAGATTTTGACAGAACAAGAAAAGGGCTTACGACTAATACAGGAGTTGAGTGGTACATAAATAAGAGTTCCTCGATAACTTCTTCCTTTTTATACAGATTCAGAGATAATAAAAGTAATACCACTAATATTATTATCGAACCTGATATTAACGGTACTATTTTAAGTCAAAATGTGCGTTTTGATCCTGAAGTTGAAGACGACATTACGAAGCAATATTCCCTTAACTATGTAAAGAATTTTAATGATAGCGGACATAAATTAACTTTCGATTTTCAGATTGAAAATAGTAATGAAGATGAGCGATCAAGAATCACACAAGAAAATATATCTACCGTCGAATTGGTTAACACTTTAGAAAACCAAGATCGAATTCTATTACAAAGTGACTATGTACTTCCTATTGGAGAAAAAACACAATTCGAATTAGGATACCGTGGTAATTTTAATGAATTAGATACCGATTTTCTTGTTCAATTTGATAATAACGGAACAATCACTACCGATACCAATCTATCAAACAACCTCATTTTTACCGAACGTATCAATGCATTTTATACTCAATACGGAAGTAAATCTGGTAAGTTATCCTATTTACTAGGGCTTAGAATGGAAGACACCAGAATTATTATTGATCAGCAAACTAATGGTGATTTTAATAGAAAAAATTACACAGATTGGTTTCCTACTATAAACCTTGGATATGAAATTTCTAAAAAACAGAGTCTTACTCTTGGTTATAATCGAAGAATAAGGAGACCACGCTCTAGATTCGTGAATCCCTTTCCCTCGAGATCTAGTGCTACCAACCTGTTTCAAGGAAACCCTGATCTGGATCCAAGTTATGCAAATACATTTGATTTGGGATATCTTAATAGAATAGGGAAACTAACACTAAATACTTCTATCTACTACAATAGATCCACCCAGGTTTTTACTTTTATTGCTGAAGATACAGGGGATACCATATTTATTGGAGCCGATGAAAATAACCCAGGTACCGAAGTACCGGTAATACGTAGAACCCCTATAAATCTTACCAGCTCTGATCGTTATGGGTTCGAATTTACCCTCACATACAGTCCTTCAAAAAAATGGCGATTAAATGGTAATTTTAATGCCTTTCAAAATAGTGTAAGAGGTGAAAATAATGGAGAGAATCTGGATGCTGATATTTTCAGTTGGTTTGCAAGAATAAATAATAAGTTTACCTTACCTGCAAAAATTGATTGGCAAACCAGTATTTTTTACAGAGGTCCTACAGAAAATGCCCAAACCAAAAGTGAGGGTATCTTTAGTATGACACTAGCATTTAGCAAGGATCTATTCAAAGAGAAAGCTTCGCTCACCTTTAATGTAAATGATGTATTCAATTCTAGAAAACGAATAAGTACCTCTACCACTCCAACCTTTATATCTGATAGTGAATTTCAATGGAGAGAACGTAGTTTCAACCTATCATTTACGTACAGGTTTAATCAGAAAAAGAAAAGAGGCCGATCACAAAGAGACTACAATGGTGACAATGAATTTGAAGGATGAGATCATTATACATATGTATATAAAACAGTAAAGAGGCTGTCTGAAAAGGCAGTCTTTTTTTTTGGTTAGAAGGGTTTTAGTTTTTAACTTTAATTATGAGTCGAAACGTTATCTTCAAGACTTATGATCAAGATCAATTAAGTCTTTTACCGCCCAGTTATGATGATTTAGTTCCCAAGAATCATCCAGTTCGTATTGTTAATAGGATTATAGATCATGTCGATATAACTGCTTTAGAAAAGAGTTATAAAGGCGGCGGCACATCAAGTTATCATCCACGTATGCTTCTTAAGGTTATCATTTATGCATATTTGCGTAATTTATATTCTTCAAGGAAAATAGAACAAGCCCTACTTGAGAATATTCATTTTATGTGGCTAAGTGGACAAAGCAAGCCAGACCATAATACGATAAACGATTTTAGAGGTAAACGTTTGCAAGGTCACTTGAAGAAAATTTTTCATCAGG